>NZ_JAPJIV010000020.1 GCF_026241895.1 Pseudomonas sp. RIT-562
CGGATGCGACCAGGCGAGGGAATGCGCAGTTGTCTGCGCATAGAAATGGCCGATTGCCCGGACGTGGCTGCTAGCGAACCGCAAGGTTCCCTTTCCGCTATCAGGAGATCGACTTCAATGATCATCGATATCAGTTGCTATCCCACCGACCTGGTGGACCTCGCCTGGAGGCATGACGGTGACCCGTTCACCGGCGAGCGTCTGCTGGAGATGATGGATGGCCCGTACATGGTCAACGGCAAACCTCGCCGCATCGACAAAGCCTTCATCCAGCCACCGCAGGGCAACACCATCTACACCTGGACCGACGGCGACCTGACGGGCCGCGAGTCCATCGACGCCTATATGGCCTACACCCTGAAAATGGTGCAGACCTACCCCGACCGCTTCATCGGTTGCTTCGTCTACAACCCGCGCTGCGGCGTGCAGAACGGCGTCGAGGCAATCGAGCGCTACGTCAAGGAACACGGGTTCAAGATGGTGCAGATGCAGGCCAACATGCACGCCTACCGTCCTGATCGCGCCCTGGATTGGGTGCGCCCATGCTTCGAGAAGTGCGCCGAGCTCGGCATCCCGGTCAAGCTGCACACCGGCGACGGCCCCTACAGCATCCCGTCGGAATGGGTGCCGATGATCAAGGAGTTCCCCAACGTCGATTTCATCATGGCGCACTTTGGTGTGCAGACCGGCGGCGTCTACGTATTCGAACCGATGCAATGGGCGATGGAACTGCCCAACGTCTATTGCGAATCGGGCTGGTGCCTGCAATCGCGGATCGTCGAATTCGCCAAGGTTTTGCCGACCCACAAGATCCTCTTCGGCACCGATACGCCCCCCAACGAGCCGGGCATGTGGCTGCGCCTGCTGGAGGTGCTGTGCCATGAGCCGCCGCAGGGCCTGAACCTCGACGAGGACACCCTCGAAGACTACCTGGGCAACAACACCGCGCGGATGATCGGCCTTGAGCCTAGCCCGCCGCCGCGTTCCGTGTCCGAAGCGCAGGCGCAACTCAAGCGCCCAGTCACCACCCAACTGGCCAGGAGCTGAATCGATGATCATCGACACCCATCTGCACCCCACCAACCTGGTCGACGAGGCCTGGCGCCACACCGGCGAACCGTTCACCGGCGAGCGCATGCTCAAGCTGATGGACGGCCCCTACATGATCAACGGCAAACCGCGCCGGATCGACATGGGTTTCATCCAGCCGCCACCGGGCAACACCGGCTATCGCGACGGTAACCGCCGGGGCCGCGAAGGCGTGCGCGACTACATGTCGTACGTTGCCGAACTGTGTGTGAAGTATCCGGATCGCTTCATCGGCAACTTCAACTTCAACCCGCGCTGGGGACCGGAAAACGGCGCGGCGGAGCTGGAATTCCACATCAAGGAATACGGTTTCAAGATGCTCAAGCTGCACGCCAACATGCACGGGTATCGCCCCGACCGCGCGCTGGACTGGTTGCGCCCGGCGATGAAGGTCTGCGCCAAGTACAACATCGTGGTGCTGATCCACACCGGGGACGGCCCGTACACCATTCCGACGATGTTCTACCCAATCATCCGTGAGTTCCCGATGGTCAACTTCATCATCGGTCACTTCGGCATCCAGACCGGCGGCAACTATTCGTTCGAAGCCTTCTGGATGGCGATGGATACGCCGAACGTGTATTGCGAATCCGGCTGGTGCTTCCAGTCGCGGATCGTCGAATTTGCCAAGGACCTGCCACGCAACAAGATCGTCTTCGGCACCGACTCACCGCCGAACGAGCCGGGTATGTGGCTGCGCGAACTGGAAGTGCTGTGCTCGCCTGCGCCGCAAGGCCTGGGCATCGATGAGGATCACCTCGAGGATTATCTGGGCAACAACATCGCCCGGCTGTGCGGGATCGAACCGACGCCGCCACCCAAGGACCTTATCGAGGCGGACATTCGCCTGACCACTACCTACCTGTAAGCAGACACGCGCCCGCTCCCACAGGGGACAGTGTCAAGACGCAACACAGCGACTTTACAGGCGCGAAGATGACCGGCACTTGATCGATCGGCAGGCCAACAGCCAATTGATCACCCGCCGCCTTCAACACTGCGCGCCTGCTTTTTACGAGGTGAAACCATGACCGTTTCGACGCTTGGCGATACCCAGGACTTTCACGTATTCATCGACGCCTATCGCCGGCAGTATCCGGACGATGTGCTGACCATTGGCGATTCCCTCAGCGCTGACCAGGACGTCACCGCCCTGGTCGACACCCTCGCTGCCCAAGGTCGCGACCCCTTGTTGATCTGCGAACAGGTCGGCCACCTCGGCGTACCGGTAGCCACCAATCTGTTCGCTTCCCGCACCCGCATCGCCCGGATCTTCGGCGTCACCCCGGCGCAACTGCACGAGACTTTCCAAAAGCGCGCCAACCAGCCCATCGCCCCGCGCTATGTCGAAACCGGTCCGATACTGGACGAAATCTTCGAAGGCGAAGCCGTGGACCTGGCGTTGCTGCCAATGCTCAAGCACTTCGACAGCGACCGCGGCCCCTACATTACCAACGCGATCATCATTGCCGAGGACCCGGTGACCGGCATCGCCAACATGAGCTATCACCGCTCCATGCGCCATGCTCGCCAGACCCTCGCCACCAGCCTGCATTCGCGTGGTCACCTGTGGCGCATGCTGCAAACCGCCAGGGAGCGCGGGGAAGAATTGCGCGTGGCCATGGTCGTCGGCGCCCATCCGCTGTTCATGCTCGCCGCTGCCGCGCGATTACCCTTTGGCAGTGACGAGCGTGCAGTTGCAGGCGGCTTGTTCGGCGCACCCCTGGAACTGGTCAAGACACCGCGCTACGGCATCGGCGTGCCGGCTTTCGCCGAATTTGTGCTTGAAGGCGCAATCGACCCAGCGGCGTATGCCGAAGAAGGTCCGTTCGGCGAGTTCAGCGGCTATTCCTCGGATCGTTCGACCAACAACGTGCTGCGCGTCGACACCCTGATGCGCCGCAAAGACGCCTGGCTGGTGGATGTGGTCGGTGGACGTTATGCCGAGCACCTGACCTTGGCACGCCTGCCGCGGGAAGCGGAAATGAGTGAAAAGCTCAAGGCGCGTTTTCCCGCTGTGACCGCCGTGCACTACCCCAACTCCGGCACGCATTTTCATTGCTACGTGGCCCTGGACCAGAGCCGTGACGGCGAGGCCCGGCAAATCATGCTGGCGCTGCTGGGCTGGGACCCTTACCTGAAATCGGTGATCGCGGTGGACAGTGACATCGACATCAGTGATGACAGCCAGGTGCTCTGGGCATTGGCCACGCACTTCCAGCCGCATCAGGACATCTTCGTGATCGACGGCCTGCCCGGCAGTCCCCTGGACCCTTCGTCCTCGGTCAACGGCACCACTTCGCGCATGGGCCTGGATGCCACTCGCGGCGCGGGGTTCGACGGCATCAAGGCGCAACTCGACCAGGCTGTCCTGGAGCGCGCGCGCAACCTGTTGCAGGGCTACCGGTCATGAACCGCCGGCGCCTGGTGGTCGGTATCAGTGGCGCGTCGGGGTTTATCTACGGCGTGCGCCTCCTGGAGTTGCTGGCCAGGCTCGACATCGAAACGCACCTGATCATCAGCCGGGCGGCCTTGCTGACGATGGCCCATGAAACCGACTACAAACTGGCAGACGTCACTGCCCTGGCCAGTCACTACCACCGCGCCGACGACGTCGCGGCGGGCATCGCCAGTGGCTCGTTCCGTTGCCTGGGCATGGTGGTGGCGCCCTGTTCCATGCGCACCCTGGCAGAGATCGCCACAGGCACTTCGGCAGGGCTGATCGGCCGCGCCGCCGATGTGACCTTGAAGGAGCGCCGCACCCTGGTGCTGATGGCCCGGGAAACGCCCCTGACCCTGGCGCACCTGCGCAACATGACTGCCGTCACCGAGATGGGCGGGATCATCGCCCCGCCCGTCCCGGCGTTTTACGCCCGCCCGCAAAACCTCGCGCAAATGGTCGATCACAGCCTCGGCCGAGTCCTCGACCTGTTCGGCCTGGACGCCGGGACTGCGTTGCGCTGGGGCGAGACCTCACCCAAACCTGACCCCTGTAGGAGCGAGCCTGCTCGCGATGAGGCCATCACCGCCAGCATAGGTGTCGGCTGATCAACCGCCATCGCGAGCAGGCTCACTCCTACAGGGGAAAGTATCCGACCCATTGGTTCCAAAGGAGCATCACATGAACAGCCCATTCAACGCCCCAACCCCCAACACCAAAATTCCGGTGACCATCCTTACCGGCTTCCTCGGCGCAGGCAAAACCACTCTGCTGAACTACATCCTCAAGGAAAACCACGGGCGCAAAATCGCCGTGATCGAGAACGAATTCGGTGAGGTCGGGATCGACGGTGACCTGGTCCTCAGTTCCGAAACCGAGGAGATCTACGAGATGGTCAACGGTTGTGTGTGCTGCACGGCCGAGGTCCGCGAGGACCTGGTGCGCATCGTTCGCGAACTGGTGGCGCGCCCGGTGCGGCTGGACCACATCCTGATCGAGACCAGTGGCCTGGCCGATCCGTACCCGGTGGCGCAGAGCTTTTTCATCAACGATCCGATCGCCAATGAAGTGGAACTCGATGCCATCGTGACCATGGTCGACGCCAAGCACATCGCCCAGCATCTGGAAGACCTGCAACTCGACGGAGTCGACAACCAGGCGGTGGACCAAATCGTCTGCGCCGACCGGATCGTGATCAACAAGGTGGACCTGGTGAGCAGCGCCGAAGTGGCCGCATTGAGCGAAAAGATCCGTGGCTTGAACGCGACAGCGGATCTGGTGACCTCCAGCTACGCCGAAATCGACCTGACAAAAATCCTCGGCATCGGCGCTTTCGAGTCCACGCAAAAGCTCATGGAAATCGGTGCCGAACATGACCATCACGCCGATGACCATGATCACGACCTGGATCACGCCCACGACCCCAGTGTCTCGTCGGTGGGCATAGCCGTGGACGGCGCGGTGAACCTCGGCGCATTCCACCGCTGGATCAGCGAACTGCGCAGCGCACAGGCAGACAACCTGTACCGCATGAAGGGTGTGCTGGCGGTGCAGGACCAGGATCAGCGCTACGTGCTGCAGGGCGTACACAGCCTGGTGGAATTTCGCGCATCGACCTTGTGGGGCACCGAACCGCGCTCCAGCAAGATCGTGTTCATCGGCCGCGACCTGGACCGCGCGGCGCTGAACCAGGGCTTTGCCGCCTGCCTGGCAGGCTGAAACAACGGCATCGGAGCCGGTGGATGGCGGCTCCGGGCACATAGATGCCAGCCAGGGCGAGTTCCCTGTATCTGGCATCAACACGAATACCCCTCTCTACAGCATAAAAACAGCAAGAGGTGATTCCCATGTCGTCAGCCACTCCCCATTCAACCATCCACCCGGTCGACCAGGTTCTGCCAGTCCGGCAAATGCTCACCCTCGGCCTGCAACACATGGCCGTCTCGTACATCGGCGCCATCGCCGTGCCGTTGATTGTCGCCAGCGCCCTGAAAATGTCCCAGGCCGACACCGTGGTGCTGATCAGCACCACCTTGTTCTGCTCAGGCATCGCCACGCTGTTGCAAACCGTGGGCTTCTGGAAGTTCGGCGTACGCCTGCCGATTTTGCAAGGCGTGGCTTTCAGCAGCGTCGGCCCGGTGATCGCTATTGGCAGCAACCCGCAAGTGGCGTTTGCCGGAGTCTGTGGAGCGGTGATCGGCGCGGGAATTTTCACTATGCTGGTCGCGCCCTTCGTCGGCCGATTGCGGCGCTACTTTCCCCCGGTGGTTACCGGCTGCATCGTCACCGTGATTGGCCTGCAATTGTTCCCGATTGCCTACGAGTGGGTCGGTGGCGGGCGGCATGCCAGCGACTTCGGCGCGCCGGCGTACCTGGCGGTGGCTGCCGTGGTGTTGCTGACCATCCTGCTGGTCAACCGCTACGGCAGCCCGATGCTGCGCAACATGGCGGTGCTGGTGGGCATGCTGGTGGGCGCGGGCCTGGCCTACGGCCTCGGCATGGGCAGTTTCAGCAGCGTCGGTGAGTCGCCCTGGCTCACCGTGCCCTACCCGTTCTACTTTGGCCTGCCGACCTTCAGCCTGATCCCGATTGCGACCATGGTGGTGGTGATGATCGTGCAGATGGTCGAGTCCATGGGGCTGTTTGTCGCGATTGGCGACATCGTCGACAAACCCGTGGAAGACAAACAGGTGATCAACGGCCTGCGCGCCAACGGCCTGGCGAGCACCATCGCCGGCATGTTCGCCGCCTTTCCGTTCATTGCCTTCATGGAAAACGTCGGCCTGGTGATCCTCACTGGCGTGCGCAGTCGCTGGGTGGTGGCGGTCAGTGGGCTGCTCATGTGCAGCGTCGCCCTGGTGCCCAAAGCCGGCGCGATCATCGCCTCGATGCCGACTGCAGCCCTGGGTGGTGCCGGCATCGCGATGTTCGGCGTGGTCGCGGCGGCCGGCATTCAGACCCTGGCCAAGGTCGACTACGAGCGCAATCGCTACAACGTGCTGATCGTCGGTTTCACCATCGCCGCCGCCCTGGTGCCGGTGCTGGCCCCGGCGCTGTTCAAGCAATTGCCCGAGTGGAGCCAGCCGTTCCTGCACAGCAGCGTCGTGATCGCCTGCCTGGTGTCGGTGCTGCTCAACGCAGCACTCAACGGCGTCAGCGCGCCTGACAGCGCCGCCAGCAAATCAGCCTCCCACAGCCTCTGACCGGAGAAGTCCATGACTCAACTTCAAAACATCCTGATCAAGAACCCGCTGGCGGTGATGACCGGCCTGCGCGGCGCACGCGCCCGGGCTGGCAGCGTCGACATCCGCGTGGTCAACGGGCGCATCGCCGAAATGGCCGCGGGCCTGCAGGCGCAGCCTGGAGAACGGGTGATCGATGCCCGCAACAGCCTGGTGTACCCAGGCTGGATCAACACTCACCACCACCTGTTCCAGAACCTGCTGAAAGCCGTCCCCGAGGGCTTGAACCAGGACTTGCAAGGCTGGCTCGCCAGCGTGCCCTACCCGCGTCTCAACCGTTTCACCCCGCAACTGTCACGCATCGCCGCGCGGCTGGGCATGGCTGAGTTGCTACTGTCGGGGGTGACGACCTGCGCCGACCACCACTACCTGTATCACGCCCATGGCAGCACCGAGACCGGCGACCTGCTGTTCGACATGGCCGACGAATTCGGCCTGCGCTTCGTGCTCTGCCGAGGGGGAGCCCTGGAGTCGGCAAGTGCGCACCCGGGGTTCTCGAAAACCGCACTGCAGCCAGAGTCGCTGGAGCAAATGGTCGGTGATATCGAGCGCTTGAAATCGCGTTATCACCAGGACATTCCGGACGCCATGCGCCGGGTCGTGGTAGCGCCGACCACGCCGACGTTTTCCCTGCCGCCGACCCTGTTGCGTGAGCTGGCGCACACGGCTCGTGGCCTTGGCCTGCGCCTGCACACGCACCTGTCGGAGACGCAGAACTACGTGAATTTCTGCCGCGAGAAATACAATTGCCTGCCGGTGGAATTCGTCGCCGAACACGAGTGGCTCGGCCCGGATGTGTGGTTCGCCCATGCGGTCCACCTGCAACCTGGCGAAATTCGCATGCTCGCGCAGACCGGCACCGGCATTTCCCATTGCCCGGTGAGCAACGCGCGCCTGGGCAGCGGTATTGCGCCAGTGCCACAGATGGTCGAGGCCGGCGTACCGATTTCGCTCGGCGTGGATGGAGTGGCGTCGAACGAGTCCGGGAGCATGGTCGGTGAAGCGAATACCGCGTGGCTGATTCACCGGGCCGAACAAGGCGCATCGGCTACCACCGCCGAAGATGTGATCCACTGGGGTACTGCGGGCGGCGCTCAGGTGCTGGGGCTCGGCGCAGTCGGCACGCTGGAGGTTGGACAGGCCGCAGACCTGGTGATCTACGGCCTCGATCACCCGCGCTTCTTCGGTTTCCACGACCTTGCAGTGGCGCCGGTAGTCGCGGGCGAACCGATTGCCGTGCGCTACAGCCTGGTGGGTGGCCGGGTGGTGGTCGACGACGGAGTGATCCCGGGGCTGGACCTGGAGCGCATGCGGGCCGAAGCCTGGGAAGGCGTGCAGCAATTGATGCACATCGACGACTGACCACCAACCCCGTAGGAGCTGCCGCAGGCTGCGATCTTTTGCTCCTGATTTTGGCAATCTTCAAGGCTGCCAAAAGATCGCAGGCTTCGCCAGCTCCTACAGATTGCGCGGGTGTTCGCAGAATTGCGCGACCCCACAAATCCGTAGGAGCCTGCTTGCTGGCGATTGCGGTGGTCAATTGAATGCCGTCATCGCTGGCAAGCCAGGCTCCTACAAGGGGTCAACTTCAAGCCGCCAGTTGCCCGCGAGCAATTGCCGCCGAAGCCGCCAACATCGCCCGCAACAACACCGCACACCCCGCCGCCAAATCATCCGGTGCAGCGTTTTCGATTTCGTTGTGGCTGATCCCGCCTTCGCATGGCACAAAAATCATCCCCGCCGGCCCCAGTTCCGCCAGAAAGATCGCGTCATGCCCGGCGCCACTGACAATATCCATGTGCGACAGGCCCAGGCCTTGCGCCGCATTGCGCACTGCTTCGACACAGCCCTGCTCGAAATACAGGGGTGGGAAATCGGCGGTGGGCGTCAGCTCATAGCTCAGGCCATGCTTCTGGCATGTGGTTTCGATCACCTGGCGAACTTCGGCAATCATCGAATCGAGGCGCGCCGGTTCCAGATGCCGGAAATCCAGGGTCATGCGCACTTCGCCGGGAATGACATTGCGCGAGCCAGGATAAGCCTGCAGGCAACCGACCGTGCCGCAGGCATGCGGTTGATGACCCAGGGCCGCACTGTTGACCGCGCCGACGATGATGGACGCGCCAACGAGGGCATCCTTGCGCAGGTGCATCGGCGTCGGACCGGCGTGGGCCTCGACTCCGCGTAACTTCAAGTCGAACCACTTTTGCCCCAAGGCGCCCATGACCACGCCGATGGTTTTCCGCTCGTCCTCGAGAATCGGGCCCTGCTCGATGTGCGCTTCAAAGTACGCCCCCACCGCATGGCCGCTGACTTTGCGTGGGCCCGCATAGCCAATGGCATTCAGTGCTTCGCCGACGGTGACACCCTCGGCATCGACCTTGGCCAGGGTTTCTTCCAGGGTGAATTTTTCGGCAAACACCCCGGAGCCCATCATGCACGGGGCGAAGCGCGAGCCTTCTTCGTTGGTCCAGACCACCACTTCCAGCGGCGCCTCGGTTTCCACGCCGAGATCATTGAGCGTGCGCAGCACTTCGACGCCGGCCAGTACACCAAAGCATCCATCGAACTTGCCACCGGTGGGTTGGGTGTCGATGTGGCTACCGGTCATCACGGGTGGCAGGTCCGGATTACGCCCGGGGCGACGGGCAAAGATATTGCCGACGGCGTCGATGCTGACGGTGCAGCCCGCCTCCTCGCACCACTTGACGAAGATGTCCCGGGCCTGACGATCGAGGTCAGTCAGGGCCAGGCGGCAGACGCCGCCCTTGACCGTGGCACCGAGCCTGGCCAGTTCCATGAGCGACTGCCACAGGCGGTCGCGGTTGATGTGCTGATGGGTGGACTGCAGAACGTCTACAGCAGCGTTCATGATGATCTCCTCAGGCAGTTGTTATAGGTTTTTTCAGATAACTCTCAAGTGTGCTGGGGGCCTCATCGCGAGCAGGCTCACCCCCTGTAGGAGTGAGCCTGCTCGCGATGAGGCCGGCACTCACACCGCAGATTTCACGGCAGCCTGGCTAGGCCGCATCACGCACAACCCGTAATAAATAACCCCACCCAATGCCGAACCGGTGAACCAGCCATAACTGTAGAACCAGCTGAACGCG
Source organism: Pseudomonas sp. RIT-562 (assembly GCF_026241895.1). Lineage (GTDB taxonomy): Bacteria > Pseudomonadota > Gammaproteobacteria > Pseudomonadales > Pseudomonadaceae > Aquipseudomonas > Aquipseudomonas mandelii_F. The sequence continues at coordinate 9,882 of NZ_JAPJIV010000020.1, forward strand.
TCACTGCCCAACGACAGCAAGGTCAGCGCCACGGGCACGCCAAACGCGATAAAGCCAAACCAGTTCCACGCCGGATACACGTCATCGCGGTACAGTCCCGCTAGGTCCAGTTGCTGTTTCCTGATCAGGAAATAGTCCACCACCATGATCCCGGCAATCGGCCCCAGCAAGCTCGAATAACCTAGCAGCCAGTTGGAATATACGGTCTCCAGGCTGACGTCGGAGACGATCAACCCGAGCTTCTTCAACAACTCGTGGGCCATCAGCACCAGCCCAACCACACCGGTCAGCAACACCGCTTTGGTGCGGTTGATCACCTTGGGCGCAATGTTCTGGAAATCGTTGGTCGGCGACACGATATTTGCCGCAGTGTTAGTCGACAGAGTCGCGATAATGATCAGCGCCATGGCCAGCGCCACCCAGACCGGACTCTGGATGTGACCGATCAAAGTCACCGGATCGGACACGGTCACTCCCACCAGTTTCACCGAGGCTGCGGTCATCACCACACCCAGCGCGGCGAACAGGAACATGGTCAGTGGCAGGCCGATAATTTGCCCGACTATCTGGTCCTTCTGGCTCCTGGCATAACGACTGAAGTCAGGGATATTCAGGGACAAGGTTGCCCAGAAGCCGACCATGGCGGTCAGCCCGGCGGCGAAGTAGCTGACGACGCTTGCGCCTTCCGGACGCTTGGGCGCAATTGACATCAGCTCGGTCATCGACACGTTGGGCATCGCCCAGACCAGCAGCCCCACACCCACCAGCACCAGCAAGGGCGCCGACAGCGTTTCCAGCCACTTGATCGACTCGGCACCGCGAATCACCACCCACAGGTTGAGCGCCCAGAACACCATGAAGCCGATCACTTCACCGGTACCACCGAGCGACTTCCAGCCCTCGAATACCGAGCCCAGGAACAGGTGAATTGCCAGGCCGCCGAACATGGTCTGGATGCCAAACCAGCCGCAGGCCACCAGGGCGCGGATCAGGCACGGAATGTTAGAGCCGAGGATGCCGAATGAGGAGCGCAGCAACACTGGAAACGGGATGCCGTACTTGGTGCCGGGGAATGCATTGAGCGTCAATGGAATCAGCACGATGATGTTGGCAAACAGAATGGCCAGCAGCGCCTCGCCAACGCTCAAACCGAAGTAGGCAGTGAGCACACCCCCGAGCGTGTAGGTTGGTACGCAGATCGACATGCCGACCCACAATGCCGTGATGTGCCACTTGTTCCAGGTTCGTTCGCGCACCTTGGTCGGTGCCATGTCGTGGTTGTAACGGGGACTGTCGAGGACGTCGCTGCCGGCTTCCAGCTCATACAAGCCGTTGCGCTCGGTCACGTGCGATCTGATCTGTTGCATGGCCGCTCCACTGTTATTTTTGATTTATTGCTCATCAGGGGCTGGCGACATCAATAAACATGCCGGTTGCCCCGCTTGCGCATCGGGCAGATCCATAAAAAGCTTTAACTGTCTGAAACTGATCATTTTTATTTATATCAACGACAAGTCCCCGGTACTCCTGCCCAGCGCTCAGGCCGAATGCAAGGCAAGTTGTCCAAACAGTCAGGACTCAATCTGGTGCATCAAACTTTTTTGCAGCTTTGCGCGTTAACCATAGACGCTTCTCAAGCAGCTGATTTCACATAGGAAATCTCGTCTATTTTGGCAACCTGTCAAGTGCGTCAAAATGGTGAAAGGCTGAACCAAATTGGTGAATGCTCTATTTTTATTATGTTTATCAATGCGTTAGTAACGCTATAAGCTTATAAAAAATAATCTTGCTCATTCCTTTAACTCGGACTAGCTTCTATTCCTGACAGCGTTGACAGGAATACACCTGTTTGCGTCTGGTTCATATAAAACATTTAGAACCGGCACAAGTCGGTCATTGCCTGCGAGGAACTCGGAATGTCTCTGTTGATCCGTGGCGCCACCGTTGTTACCCATGATGAAAGTTATCGCGCCGACGTCTATTGCGCCGACGGCGTGATCAAAGCCATCGGTGAAAAACTGGATATCCCGGCGGGTGCCGAAGTGCTCGACGGCAGTGGCCAATACCTGATGCCGGGTGGTATCGATCCGCACACTCACATGCAGCTGCCCTTCATGGGCACGGTGGCCAGCGAAGATTTTTTCAGCGGCACTGCGGCGGGTCTCGCCGGGGGCACTACCTCAATCATCGACTTCGTGATTCCCAACCCCCAGCAATCGCTGATGGAAGCCTTCCACCAGTGGCGCGGCTGGGCGGAAAAATCGGCCTCGGACTACGGCTTCCATGTCGCCATCACCTGGTGGAGCGAGCAGGTTCGCGAAGAAATGGCCGAGCTGGTCAGCCAGCACGGGGTCAACAGCTTCAAGCACTTCATGGCTTATAAAAACGCGATCATGGCGGCCGACGATACGCTGGTGGCGAGTTTCGAACGCTGCCTGGAACTGGGTGCCGTGCCGACCGTGCATGCTGAAAATGGCGAGCTGGTGTACCACCTGCAACGCAAGCTGATGGCCCAGGGCATCACCGGCCCGGAAGCGCATCCACTGTCGCGGCCTTCCCAAGTGGAAGGCGAAGCAGCCAGCCGGGCGATCCGGATTGCCGAAACCCTCGGCACCCCGCTGTACCTGGTGCATGTCTCGACCAAGGAAGCCCTGGACGAAATCACCTATGCCCGCAGCAAAGGTCAGCAGGTCTACGGCGAGGTCCTGGCCGGGCACTTGCTGCTGGATGACAGCGTCTACCAGCACCCGGACTGGCAGACCGCCGCCGGCTACGTAATGAGCCCGCCCTTCCGTCCACGCGGGCATCAGGAGGCACTGTGGCACGGGCTGCAATCGGGCAACCTGCACACCACCGCCACCGATCATTGCTGCTTCTGCGCCGAGCAGAAAGCCGCCGGTCGTGATGACTTCAGCAAGATCCCCAACGGCACCGCCGGTATCGAAGACCGCATGGCCGTCCTGTGGGATGAAGGGGTCAACACGGGGCGCTTCTCGATGCAGCAGTTCGTGGCCCTTACCTCAACCAACACCGCGAAGATCTTCAACCTCTACCCGCGCAAAGGCGCAATTCGCGTGGGTGCCGATGCCGACCTGGTGCTGTGGGATCCGCACGGTACCCGGACCATTTCGGCAGCAACTCACCACCAGCAGGTCGACTTCAATATTTTCGAAGGCAAGACCGTGCGTGGCGTGCCCAGCCATACCATCAGCCAGGGCCGGGTGGTCTGGGCCGATGGCGACCTGCGAGCTGAGCGCGGTGCCGGGCGGTATGTCGAACGGCCGGCGTATCCGGCGGTGTTTGATCTGTTGAGCAAGCGCGCGGAGATGACCAGGCCGGCTGCAGTGAAGCGCTGAAATCCAGGCATTCGGCCATCGCGGGCAAGCCTTGCTCCCACAGATTGTGAACCCACAAAGTCCCTGTGGGAGCAAGGCTTGCCCGCGATGAGGCCCGCCCAGACACAACAAAATCCACTGCCCACCAGAGGCAGCACCTCAATAACCGTGAGGCCAAAACCGTGATCAAGAGCCTGAACCACCTCCCGCACCCCCATGAGAATGCAGCCACCCTCGCCGGTCATTTCACCGACCTGGCGCCCCCTCTCAGCGACCGCCAGGCGCACCTGGAGGCCTCACGCTGCCTGTATTGCTACGACGCGCCCTGCGTGAATGCCTGCCCAAGCGAAATCGACATCCCCTCGTTCATCCGCAATATCCACGCGGACAACGTGCAAGGCGCCGCCCAGAAAATTCTCTCCGCGAACATTCTCGGTGGTAGCTGTGCGCGGGTCTGCCCCACGGAAATTCTTTGCCAGCAAGCCTGCGTGCGCAACAACGCTCACGAGTGCGCACCCGTGCTGATCGGTCTGCTGCAGCGTTACGCAGTGGACAACGCACACTTCAGTGAGCATCCGTTCGCCCGCGCGGCGGCTACGGGCAAACGCATCGCGGTGGTGGGTGCCGGTCCCGCCGGGCTGTCCTGCGCCCACCGCAGTGCCATGCACGGCCATGACGTGGTGATCTTCGAGGCCCGGGAGAAAGCCGGCGGTCTCAACGAATATGGCATCGCCAAGTACAAACTGGTGGACGACTACGCCCAGCAGGAGCTGGATTTCCTCCTGCAAATCGGCGGCATCGAAATTCGTCACGGGCAAAAACTCGGCGAGAACCTGACCCTCAGCGAGCTGCACCAGCAATTCGACGCGGTGTTCCTCGGCATCGGCCTCAACGCCAGCAAGCAGCTGGGCCTGGCGCACGAAGACGCCCCGGGACTGCTCGCCGCCACCGACTACATCCGTGAATTGCGCCAGGCCGACGACTTGAGCCTATTGCCCCTGGCTGATCGCTGCATCGTCCTCGGCGCCGGCAACACCGCCATCGACATGGCCGTGCAAATGGCCCGCCTTGGAGCCCGCGACGTCAACCTGGTGTACCGCCGTGGCGTGGAAGACATGGGCGCCACCGGCCACGAACAGGATATCGCCAAGGCCAATCAGGTGCGCCTGTTGACCTGGGCACAACCGGAGCAAGTGTTGCTCGATGACCAGGGCAACGTCCGCGGCATGCGTTTCGCTCGCACGGTACTGGTGGAAGGACGCCTGCAAACCACGGGTGAAACCTTCGAGCTGGCGGCCGACGCCATCTTCAAAGCCATCGGCCAGGCCTTTGACGCCAGCGCCCTCGCCGACCCACTGGCGCGGGAATTGAAACGCCAGGGCGATCGGATTCAGGTCGACGAACAGTTGCGCACCAGTATCCCGGGCGTGTACGCGGGCGGCGATTGCACCAGCCTCGACCAGGACCTCACGGTGCAAGCAGTGCAACACGGCAAACTGGCTGCCGAGGCTATCCATACCCAACTCATGCTCAATGTGGAGGCTGCGTAAATGGCCGATCTCTCGATCAACTTCGCCGGCATCAAAGCTCCCAATCCGTTCTGGCTGGCCTCCGCCCCGCCGACTGACAAAGCCTATAACGTGGTCCGCGCGTTCGAGGCCGGCTGGGGTGGCGTGGTCTGGAAAACCCTGGGTGAAGACCCGGCGGCGGTTAACGTGTCGTCGCGGTATTCAGCGCACTTCGGGGCTAACAGGGAGGTCATGGGCTTCAACAATATCGAGCTGATTACCGACCGCTCCCTGGAAATCAATCTGCGGGAAATCACCCAGGTCAAAAAGGACTGGCCGGACCGCGCACTGATCGTCTCGCTGATGGTGCCCTGCGTCGAAGAGTCGTGGAAGTTCATCCTGCCGCTGGTGGAAGCCACCGGTGCCGATGGCATCGAACTCAACTTCGGCTGCCCCCACGGCATGCCCGAACGCGGCATGGGCGCGGCCGTGGGCCAGGTGCCGGAGTATGTGGAACAGGTCACGCGCTGGTGCAAGACCTATTGCTCGCTGCCGGTGATCGTCAAGCTCACGCCGAATATCACCGACATCCGCGTCGCAGCCCGCGCCGCACACCGCGGTGGCGCCGATGCGGTGTCGCTGATCAACACCATCAACTCCATCACCAGCGTCAACCTGGAGCGCATGGTCGCCAACCCCGTGGTCGGCAGCCAGAGCACCCACGGTGGTTACTGCGGTTCAGCGGTCAAGCCGATTGCCTTGAACATGGTTGCCGAAATCGCCCGCGACCCACAGACCCAACGGCTGCCCATTTCCGGCATCGGTGGCATTGGTACATGGCGCGACGCTGCAGAGTTCATCGCCTTGGGTAGCGGCTCGGTTCAAGTGTGCACTGCCGCGATGCTGCATGGCTTCCGCATCGTCGAGGAAATGAAAGACGGCCTGTCGCGCTGGATGGACAGCCAGGGCTACACGAGCATCGCCGATTTCTCGGGGCGTGCGGTGGGCAATACCACCGACTGGAAGTACCTCGACATCAACTATCAAGTCATCGCCAAAATCGACCAGGAGGCCTGCATCGGTTGCGGTCGTTGCCACATCGCCTGCGAAGACACCTCGCACCAGGCGGTGGCCAGCCTCAAGCAGGCGGACGGCACCCACAAGTATCAAGTGATCGACGACGAATGCGTCGGCTGCAACCTGTGCCAGATCACCTGCCCGGTGCAGGATTGCATCGAGATGGTGCCGATCGACAGCGGCAAGCCGTTCCTCGACTGGAACCACGATCCGCGCAATCCGTACCACGTTGCGGTTTGATTTGTAAGATCAACAGATCGCAGCCTCGTTGCACTCGACAGCTCCTACAGGGCGCCCCTGGGTTCGCGTAGGAGCTGCCGAGTGCAACGAGGCTGCGATCTTTCCAGCGCAACACCGATGTAAGGACTATCAGTTCTGCTAGTAGACGAGGAGCAACTAAAATCAGATTCTGAGAGCTCGTCATCTCCAGGGACTACACCACATGCCTTCCTCCTTGAAAATCCTCCAAAGGTACGTCTACGATGCGATAGATCGTCTGTCAGCCACTGGCCTTTCAACTCTCGCCAGCACCCAGCGCTTCTACCAGCGCGACCACCTGGTGACCGAACTGGGCGAGCATTCCCAGCGGACGATTGTTCGCCATGAAGCTCAGCCACTGGCACAGCACGAAGCCGGAGTTGGCTCGAACGAAACCACACTGTTCGCGACGGACGAAGCCCATTCGTTGTTACAAACATCGACGCAAACCAACTCGGAAAAATTCGCCTACACAGCCTACGGCCACCACCCGCTGGAAAGCGGTTTGGGCAGACTGGTGGGATTTAATGGCGAGTGCCCCGACGCAATAACGGGGCACTATCTACTCGGGCTCGGAAAAAGAGCTTTCAACCCGATTTTGATGCGTTTCAACTCTCCGGACGAACTAAGCCCTTTTGGTGAAGGGGGTGTTAATTCATATGCTTATTGCGCAAATGACCCGCTGAATTTCAAAGATCCTACGGCAAATATCAAAGTCCTAGTACACACCTCCCCTTCGCTTAGCGCTCTCGGACAACGTACGCGCAATTTTCGCCCAAAGAAAATCATGGACCCAACCAATCCTTCCGTCGGTAGACTCTCCTCGACCGCAAGCACTTCTGTTGAAACGGCCGCGAAACCACTTGCGCTCCATTTGCCTCCAGCGCAACGCAAGCCACGACCACCAAAACCTGATCGAGTGTCAAGCGTTCGTAAACAACGTAACCATGACCTCGTTCGCGACTACGTCATAAAGTTTGACCGGGATATGGCAGGCGAACCTTTCGAGGCGGACGTCGACTATCCGGCCTACAGAGAACACGTGCAGTTAGTCGAATATTCAAATCAACAAATAATAAATAAACGACCCAAAGAAGAAATCATCAAGGTTAAAGAGGCAATTCTCAAACGTCAGCGTAATTTCAAGGCTGACATTATGAAGGCGATTGAAACGCAGAACGCGACAATACGTGATTAATAAGCGCATACAGCCCCGATCAGGCTTTGACAGCAACGCATAGCCTCATATGAGATATCTACGGCTCCAACCCAATCCCCCGCAGAATCACACTAGTCACCGTCTGCACCGCCCGCTCGAACTGCATATCCGACAACGGCTGATGATCATTCAAGATATTCACCTGATGATCAAAGTCAGCGTAATGCTGGGTCGAAGCCCAGATCATGTACAGCAAACTGGAAGGCTCCACCGGCAGTATGCGTTTGTCCTCCACCCACTGGCGGATTTTCGCTTCTTTCATTTTTGCCCAGTCATACAGACTGGCGTCCAGCGCTTCGCCCAGGGTCGGCGCGCCGTGGATGATTTCGTTGGCCCACACCTTAGAGCCATAGGGTCGGCTGCGTGAGTGCTGCATCTTGGCGCGGATGTAGCTGCTGAGGACCACGCGCGGGTCGTCGAACATCTCGAAGCACAGGGCGTCCTGTTTCCAGACCTCCAGCAGGTCGAACAGCACCGCACTGTAGAGTTCGCTCTTGGTGCTGAAGTAGTAATGCAGGTTGGAGCGCGGCAGTTGCACTTCAGCGGCGATGTCGGCCATGGCGGTGCTGCCGAAGCCTTTTTCGGCAAAGACCTTTTCAGCGCCCAGCAGAATCTTCTCGACGTTACTGCGACGAATCTCGATCTTGTGATTGCCCATGAGGGCTCCCTGGCGACAGCGTTGTCCAAGACTAGCATCCGCTCTACCTCGCGGCGACAGGGGAAAACGAAACTTAGTCGCGGCTCGCCATGGAAGGTAAACTGCCAACCTCTTTCGATCCTGCCCCAGAGGTATTCCATCATGACACTGAAGAAAACCCTGACCACCGTCGCCCTCCTCGGCTCGCTGTTTGCCGCCTCGTCGGTGTTCGCTCACGCCCACCTGAAAAGCCAGACCCCGGCTGCCGACAGCACGGTCAGCGCACCCGCGGAGCTGCGCCTGGTGTTCTCCGAGGGCGTCGAAGCGAGCTTCACCAAAGTGACCCTGAGCAAGGACGGCGCCAACGTGCCGGTGAAAAACCTGGCCACTGAAGGCAGCGACAAGAAGATCCTGGTGGTCACCCCCGCAGCACCTTTGACCGCCGGCGCGTACAAGGTTGAATGGCACGCCGTGTCCGTCGACACCCATAAAAGTGAAGGCGCCTACAGCTTCAAGGTTGGCCAGTAATTCATGACGAGCGCGATGGTGCTGTGCCGCTTTCTGCATTTCACCGTGGTGCTGATGCTGGTCGGGGCCTGGGTGTTCAGGCCCCTGTTACTGGGACGCGCGGCCACTACGCTGGATCAGCCGTTGACGCCGATCAGCCGTTGGCTGGCGGCGCTGGCATTGGTCAGCGGCGTCTGCTGGTTGCTGTTGATTACCGCCAGCATGGCCGGTGACTGGGCCGCAGCGTTTGATGGGCCGACTCTGCGACTGGTCATGGGTAATACGTTTTTTGGCCAGGTGTGGCGCTGGCACCTGCTGCTCAACGGGCTGCTGTTGGTGTTGCTGCTAAGCCCCTGGCATGCCCGCCTGTTGCCGCGACTGGTGCTGGGTGGCTTGCTGCTGGCGACTCTCGCACCCGTTGGCCATGGAGCCATGCTCGATGGCTTGAGCGGCCAGCTGCTGATCCTCAATCAGATCGTGCACCTGGTGTGCGTCGGGATCTGGCTGGGAGGGTTGATGCTGCTGGTGATGGTTTTGCGCCAGCCGCCGGCACATCCAATCGGCGCCATTCTCCAGCGATTCAGCGCAGTGGGTTATGCGCTGGTAGCGGGGTTGGTGTTGACGGGGCTGATCAACGTACGAGTGCTGACCGGACAGCTCTGGCCGACGCCATTATGGTCGGGATTTGCCCTGATTCTGTTGATCAAGGTCGCGCTGGTGCTGGTAATGCTGGGGCTGGCATTGTTCAACCGGTTGCGGATCAAGGATTGCGAGCAGCGGATGGGCGCGTTGAAAACCAGCGTGATCCTGGAGTGGTTGTTGGGCATTGGCGCGGTGGCGGCAGTGTCGTTACTGGGGACCATGCCGCCGATGGTAGCTTCCTGACACTCCCCCTCGGTAGGAGCCTGGCTTGCCAGCGATAGCGTCCGCAAGATCGCCATCGCCGGCAAGCCGGGCTCCTACGGATTTGCGCCCAGCCCAATCCCCGCGTACATCCTACAGTTGATCAATGCGGCTCGGGATCGCCTGGGGCCGCCGTATCGATACTCACCACCACCGACATCCCCGGGCGCAGCCGCTCGCTCTCTGCCTGATCCTCATCCACGGCAATCCGCACCGGCACCCGCTGGGCGATCTTGACGAAGTTGCCGGTGGCGTTATCCGCTTGCAGCAGGGCAAATTCAGAGCCGGTACCCGGTGAAATTCGCTGCACCCGGCCCTTGAATTGGCGATGGTCCAGTGCGTCCACAGTGAACGTCACCGGCTGGCCGACCCGCACGTTGTTCATCTGGGTTTCCTTCATGTTGGCAATCACCCACAGGTGATGCGGCACCAGGGCCATCAGCTGCGCGCCGGAGTTTACATAGGCGCCCAGGCGCACGCCGATCTGGCCCAGCTGGCCGTCCCGGGGCGCGAGGATACGGGTATTGGACAGATCGATACGCGCCAGCTGCACTGCCGCATCGGCACTCGCCACTGCCGCTTCCAGCGAGCCGCGATTGACGATCACCGACTGCAAATCCTGGCGGGCGATTTCCAGATTGGCCTGGGCCTGGGCGACGGCGGCAATGGTCTGTGCGTTCGCCGCGAGGCTCACGTCCAGCTCGCGCTTGGACACCGAGCCATCGCGCACCAGCTCGTTGTTGCGGCGCAGGTCGGCGGCGCTTTTGCGTGCCTGGGCCTGGCTGTCGGCGACTGCCGCCTGGCGCAGCTTGATCGTCGCTTGCGCGCTGTTGCGCTGCTGCACCACGTTGGCCAGGGCAGCTTTTTGCACCGCCAGTTGCGCCAGGGATTGATCCAGGCGCTGTTGGTAGATCCGGTCATCCAGGCGCACCAGCAAGTCGCCGGTCTTGACGAACTGGAAGTCCGAGACCGGCACTTCGTAGACATAACCGCTGAGCTGCGGGCCGATGATGGTCACCTGGCCGCGCACCAAGGCATTTTCCGTGGTCTCGATCGCACTGCTGAACGGCGGCAACTGCCAGGCATACAACACGATCAGCACACCCACCAGGGCGATGGCGGCAAAGCCCATCGATGAAAGCACCCGCACCCGCAGCGAGCGCGGCTCGGTGGCCGGCGTGGACGGTGGCGCGACACCCTCGGGGGTAGCGGCAATGGCGTTGGTGGTCGTCGTGGTCGGTTCGGTCATGAAGAAGTGGCACCGCTGGTGGAGTCGGAAGGCGTTGGATTGACGTTTTTGCTAGTGCTCATCAGCCACAGGGCGCGGATCGAAATCCAGATCATGGTCAGCACCGCGATCACGGCGATCAGCATGAACACGTCGTTGTAAGCCAGCACGTTGGCCTCGCGCGTGGCGGCCGTCGCCAGGCTCCGGATACCCTGAAGATTACGCAGGGCCGGATCGGCGATTACCGAGCCCAGGGCATTGCCGCCACTCTGGACCCGGGCGGCCACCAGGGGATCGGTCAACACCAGGTGTTCGACAATATTGCTGGAATGAAATTTCTCGCGAACGATCTGAAAAGTGCCCAGCAGCGCGGCGCCAATCAGGCCGCCGAGGTTTTGGCAGATCCCGAACAGCACCGAAAAACTCACCAGGTTGCGCGGGTTGGTCAAGACGTTGCGCGTGCCGAGCACCATGGTCGGGCCGAGAAAAAACGTACTGCCGAATGCCAGCAAAAACTGGCTGAAATACAGGTTCTCCGGACGCGTCAGGTTGTTCGAATGACTGTCGATCACCGAGCCTACGGCCATCAGTGCCAGTGACACGATCAAGGGGCTGAACAGGTGTTTGGGGTTGATGGTCAGAGCGCTGGTGACCAGTCCGGCGATGCTGCCGATCATCATCACCACATACAGGCTGTGCAGTTGCTGGCTGCTCATGTTCAGGGTCTGCATGAAACCGACTGCGCCGGTGGACTGCTCCGAGGTCACCATGCGAATCAGCACCACCGCCAGGGCCAGGCGAATCATCACCCCGCTGCCCAGCCAGCGAGTCATCAGCATCGGGTTGCTGCGGTTGTGTTCAATGGCCAGGCCCGCGCATATCAGCGCGATGGATCCGGCCGACGCCACGCCTATCCACCGCGCCTCCAACCACCAGTCGATGCGTCCCAACGACAGCACCGCGCAGAGCAGTGCAACGCCGCTGGCAAGAATGGCGAAGGTCAGGAAATCGAGTTTTTCAAAGGTCTTGAAGCGATCCCCGGGCGGCAACTTGAGCAGGAATACGCAGCCCAGGGACAACAGCGCCATGCCCAGCTCGAACAGATAGAGCCCGCGCCATTCGGCGATCTGCAGCAAGTCTTCGGAAAACAGCCGAGCCAGCGGCAGCGCCAGTTGCGATGTTCCCAGGCCGAGCACCAGCGCCTTCATCCGCCACTTCGCCGGGAACGCCTGGATCATGTAGTACAAACCCAATGAACTGAGCGCCGCCCCTACCATGCCGTGCGCCGCCCTTACCGCGATCGCCGAGTTGAGGTCGTTGACGAACAAGTGGCCGAAGGTTACCAGCGCGTAGAGCACCAGGAACACTTCGGTGAACGCGCGCAAGCCGAACTGCTGACGGAACTTCACCAGCAGCAGGTTCATCGACACATTGGTCATCACGTACGCGGCCGGCAGCCAAGCCATCTCGGCCGTGGTCGCGCCCAGCGCACCCTGCAGATAAGGCAGGTTGGCGATTACCAACGAGTTGCCCAACCCACCGGTCAATGCCACCAGCAAGCCGACCAGCGCGTAAGCCAGGCGCTTGGGCGTGGAGTGCAGCGGCGTGGAAGGCGAACCGGGCAAGCTGGGCCGTTCGTGGGGCTGCCAGTCGCGCGGGGCGTAGTGATCCATTCAGTGGCCTTGTGTGAGGGGTGGTGCCAGTTTGCCGCAAAACCCTCTTAGCCAACACCCATTGCGCCTATAGCCGATCACCCTAAGGCCTGCCCCTGTTCCGAGCTCTGGGTTTAACCCTGTGGGAGCAAAGCTTGCTCGCGATGGCGCCGGACCCGACACAAGCTCGTTAACTGGCAGGCCGCCATCGCGAGCAAGCTTTGCTCCCACAGGTTATTTCTCACGGATGGCAATCAGGTCATCGTATAACTTCCGATTGACAACCCCCGGAAACCTCGCAAATAATCGCCACCATGTTGTACGACGACGTATAACGACAATAAAAACAAAAAAACAAAGGGAGCGTCACTGTGAGCCAATTCGTCCGCCATTCCGTCGCCTGCACCCCACGCCCGACCTTCGCACGCCGCAACACCCTCAGCATCATCAGCCTCGGCGGCCTTGTCCTGGCCCTGCCGCTGACCAGCCAGGCCGAAGGCTTTGTCGATGACAGCAAGGCGACGCTAAACCTGCGCAACGCCTACTTCAATCGCAACTACACCAACCCCGCCTACCCACAGGGTAAGGCTGAAGAGTGGACGCAGAGCTTCATCCTCGACGCAAAATCCGGGTTCACCCAGGGCCTGGTCGGCTTCGGAGTGGACGTGCTGGGCATGTACTCGCAAAAACTCGACGGCGGCAAAGGCACCGGTGGTACGCAACTGCTGCCGATCCACGACGACGGCCGCCCGGCCGACAATTTCGGCCGTCTGGGCGTGGCAGTCAAAGGCAAGATCTCCAAGACCGAAGTGAAGGTCGGCGAATGGATGCCGGTATTGCCGGTGTTGCGTTCGGATGATGGCCGCTCACTGCCGCAGACTTTCCGCGGTGGCCAGGTCACCTCCACCGAGATCAGCGGCCTGACCCTCTATGGCGGCCAGTTCCGCCAGAACAGCCCGCGCAACGATGCAAGCATGGAAGACATGTCCATGAATGGCAGGGCCGCGTTCACCTCGGACCGCTTCAACTTCGGCGGCGGTGAATACACCTTCAATGACAAGCGCACCCTGGTCGGCGTCTGGTATTCGGAACTCAGCGACATCTACCAGCAGCAGTACTTCAACCTGAGCCACAGCCAGCCAATGGGCGACTGGACCCTGGGGGCCAACCTGGGCTTCTTCAACGGCAAGGAAGATGGCAGCGCCCTGGCCGGCGACATGGAAAACAAGACCACCTTTGCCATGCTCTCGGCCAAATATGGCGGCAACACCTTTTACGTCGGCCTGCAAAAACTGACGGGCGACAGCGCCTGGATGCGTGTCAACGGCACCAGCGGCGGCACCCTGGCCAACGACAGCTACAACTCCAGCTATGACAACGCCAAGGAAAAATCCTGGCAGCTGCGTCACGACTACAACTTCGTTGCCCTGGGCATTCCTGGCCTGACCATGATGAACCGCTACATCAGCGGCGATAACGTGCACACCGGCGCCATCACCGACGGCAAGGAATGGGGACGCGAGTCGGAGCTGGCCTACACCGTGCAGAGCGGTGCGCTGAAAAACCTCAACGTGAAGTGGCGCAATGCGTCGATTCGCAAGGATTTCAGCACCAACGAGTTCGATGAGAACCGGATCTTCATCAGCTACCCACTCTCGTTGTTGTAAAGACACGACCCCCTGTCCTTTTTTGACTTAAGTCGCGTTGACAATACCGGAATACTCTACCGATACTTCAGCGCGTCGTACGACAACCTACAACAAATTCAATAACGACTGCTTGTCCAGGGATTCCCATGACTACTCACCCTACAGCCCCTTTCAACCGCCTGCTGCTCACCGGCGCTGCGGGCGGCCTCGGCAAAGTGCTGCGCGAAAGCATGCGGCCCTATGCCAACGTCATTCGTCTTTCCGATATCGCCGATATCACCCCGGCGCTGGATGAGCGCGAAGAAGTCGTCATCTGTGACCTTTCGGACAAGCAAGCCGTGGACCGCCTGGTCGAAGGCGTGGATGCCATCCTGCACTTCGGCGGGGTCTCGGTTGAGCGTCCGTTCGAGGAGATCCTCGGCGCCAACATCTGCGGCGTGTTTCACATCTACGAAGCCGCACGCAAGCATGGCGTCAAGCGCGTGATCTTCGCCAGCTCCAACCACGTGATCGGCTTCTACCGCCAGGGCGAGATCCTTGACGCCCACTCGCCGCGCCGTCCCGACAGCTACTACGGCCTGTCCAAATCCTATGGCGAGGACATGGCGACTTTCTACTTCGATCGCTACGGTATCGAGACTGTCAGCATCCGCATCGGCTCTTCGTTCCCGGTACCGCAAAACCGCCGGATGATGAGCACCTGGCTGAGCTTCGGCGACCTGACCCAACTGCTCGAACGCGCGCTGACTGCGCCCAACGTCGGTCACACCGTGGTGTACGGCATGTCCGACAACAAGGAGGTGTGGTGGGACAACCGCCTCGCCGCGGGCCTTGGCTATGTCGCGCAGGATACCTCCGAAGTATTCCGCGACCAGGTCGAAGCCCAACCGCTACCAGCCGCCGATGATCCGGCACGTATCTACCAGGGTGGGGCGTTCTGCGCCGCTGGCCCGTTCGGCGACTGAGACCTGCAACAGTCCCCACAACAAAAACCAAGGGAATGAGTGGCCATGCACGCAGAACTGATTGTCGATGCCCGCAATGCCGTTGGAGAAAGCCCGGTATGGGTCGCAGGGGAAAATGCCCTGTACTGGGTGGATATCCCCAACGGCGGCCTGCAACGCTGGAGCGCTGAAACCGGCCACGTGCACGCCTGGAAAACCCCGCAGATGCTCGCCTGCATCGCTCGTCAAGGCGACGGCAGCTGGGTTGCCGGAATGGAAGACGGTTTCTACCAGCTGCGAGCGCACAGCGATGGCAGCCTGGACAGCGAGCTGCTGGCCAACGTCGAGCATGCCCGTGCGGACATGCGCCTTAATGACGGGCGCTGCGATCGCCAGGGCCGGTTCTGGGCCGGCAGCATGGTGCTGAACATGGGCGCCAATGCCGCCAACGGCAGCCTTTATCGCTACAGCGCCGAGCAAACGGGCCCTATCGAGGCCACGCTGGACGGCCTCATCGTGCCCAATGGCCTGGGTTTCAGCCCGGACGGCCGCACCCTGTACCTTTCCGATTCACACCCGCTGGTCCAGCAAATCTGGGCCTTCGACTACGACATCGACAGCGGCACCCCATCCAACCGCCGGTTGTTCGTCGACATGAACCAGTACGAGGGACGTCCGGATGGTGCGGCGGTAGATGCCGAGGGCTGCTACTGGATCTGCGCCAATGACGCCGGGCTGATTCATCGTTTCACCCCCGATGGCCGCCTGGATCGCTCCCTGGCGGTGCCGGTGAAAAAACCGAGCATGTGCGCCTTCGGCGGCAGTCGACTGGACACGCTGTTCGTGACCTCGATCCGCCCCGGGGACGATCAGGACCCACAGTCCCTGGCCGGCGGAGTGTTCGCGCTCAGACCGGGCGTCCAGGGCTTGCCGGAAACGCAATTCAATCACTCGCTGTAACCACCTCTGCTGTGCCTTGAATAAAAAAAACAACAAGACTGGAGAATCGCCCCATGGACTTCAAACGCACCTTGCTCGCCGCTGCACTCCCGCTGGCTTTCACCCTCAGCAGTGCCGCCCAGGCACTGGAAATCAAGTTTGCCGACATCCACCCGGCCGGTTACCCCACCGTCGTCGCAGAAGAACAGCTGGGCAAAACCCTGGTGGCCGACAGTGACGGCAAGCTGACCTTCAAGATGTTTGCCGGTGGTGTACTCGGCTCGGAAAAGGAAGTGGTCGAACAGGCCCAGGTTGGCGCGATCCAGATGGCCCGGGTCAGCCTCGGCATCGTCGGCCCGGTGGTGCCTGACGTGAACGTGTTCAACATGCCCTTCGTGTTCCGCGACCAGGCGCACATGCGTAAAGTTATCGACGGTGAGGTGGGCGATGAGATCCTCGCCAAGATCACCGACTCCGAGTTCGGTCTGGTTGCCCTCGCATGGATGGACGGCGGCACGCGCAATATCTACACCAAGAAACCGGTGCGCAGCCTTGCAGACCTCAAAGGCATGAAGATTCGCGTGCAAGGCAATCCGATGTTCATCGAAACCATCAACGCCATGGGCGGCAACGGCATTGCGATGGATACCGGGGAAATCTTCAGCGCCCTGCAGACCGGGGTGATCGATGGCGCGGAGAACAATCCGCCGACCCTGCTCGAACACAACCACTACCAGAACGCCAAGTTCTACAGCCTCACCGGCCACCTGATCCTGCCAGAACCTATCGTGATGTCGAAAATCACCTGGGACAAGCTCACCCCCGAGCAGCAAGTGCTGGTGAAGAAAACCGCCAAGGCCGCCCAGGCCCAGGAACGCACCCTGTGGGATGCGAAGTCCGCCAGCAGTGAAGAAAAACTCAAGGCCGCTGGCGTCGAGTTCATCACCGTCGACAAGAAACCTTTCTACGAGGCCACCGCCTCGGTCCGCGAAAAATACGGCGCGCCCTACGCCGACCTGATAAAGCGAATCGAAGCGGTTCAATAACCCCACCCTGGCACCCATGAAAGGCCGGCGCCGCTGACGTCTGTGTACGTCAGCGCCCGCCCGGTTACGGTGAAACCCGATGAAGAATCTACTGCTGCGCATCAACGACAAGATCTACATGACCTGCATCTGGGTCGCTGGACTGTCGGTCCTGGCCATCTCACTGATCATTCCCTGGGGCGTGTTCGCCCGCTACATCCTTGGCACCGGCTCCAGCTGGCCCGAGCCTACGGCAATTCTGCTGATGATGGTCTTCACCTTCATCGGCGCCGCCGCCAGCTACCGCGCCGGCGCACACATGGCGGTGGCGATGCTCACCGACCGCATGACACCTGAAGTGCGCAGGGCCATGAGTATTTTCTCGCAACTGCTGATGGCGACCATCTGCCTGTTCATGACCATCTGGGGCACCAAGCTGTGCATGTCCACCTGGAACCAGTTCATGAGCGCCATGCCCACCTTGCGCGTGGGCATCACGTACATGCCAATCCCCGTGGGCGGTTTGCTGACGCTGATTTTTGTCCTGGAAAAACTCTTGCTCGGTGACCAGAGCAACCGTCGGGTCGTGCGTTTCGACCTGGTTGAAGAAAGTGAAGGTGCCGCATAAATGGACGCTCTGATTCTGCTTGGCAGCTTTATCGCACTGATCCTGATCGGCATGCCGGTCGCGTATGCCCTGGGTCTGTCAGCCCTGATCGGTGCATGGTGGATCGACATCCCGTTCCAGGCCCTGATGATCCAGGTCGCCGGTGGGGTGAACAAATTTTCCCTGCTGGCGATTCCGTTCTTCGTCCTCGCCGGCGCGATCATGGCCGAAGGTGGCATGTCCCGCCGGTTGGTAGCGTTTGCCGGGGTGCTGGTGGGGTTCGTGCGCGGCGGCCTGTCGCTGGTCAACATCATGGCCTCGACCTTCTTCGGCGCCATCTCCGGCTCTTCGGTAGCGGACACCGCATCGGTCGGTTCGGTGCTGATCCCGGAAATGGAACGCCGTGGTTATCCGCGGGAATTTGCCACTGCCGTGACCGTCAGCGGTTCGGTGCAGGCGCTGCTGACCCCGCCCAGCCATAACTCGGTGCTCTACTCGCTGGCAGCCGGCGGCACGGTTTCGATCGCCTCGCTGTTCATGGCCGGCGTGGTGCCGGGCCTGTTGATGAGCGCGTGCCTGATGGTGCTGTGCCTGATTTTCGCGAAAAAGCGCAACTACCCCAAGGGCGAAGTCATCCCGCTGCGCCAGGCGCTGAAGATCTGCGGCGAAGCGATGTGGGGCCTGATGGCCATGGTGATCATTCTCGGCGGTATCCTGTCGGGCATCTTCACGGCCACCGAGTCGGCGGCGATTGCGGTGCTGTGGTCGTTCTTCGTGACCATGTTCATCTACCGCGACTACAAGTGGAGCGAGCTGCCCAAGCTGATGCATCGCACGGTACGGACCATTTCGATCGTGATGATCCTGATTGGCTTCGCCGCCAGCTTCGGCTACATCATGACCCTGATGCAGATCCCGGCGAAGATCACCACGATGTTCCTGACCCTGTCGGATAATCGCTACGTGATCCTGATGTGCATCAACGTGATGTTGCTGCTGCTGGGCACCGTGATGGACATGGCGCCGCTGATCCTGATCCTGACGCCGATCCTGATGCCGGTGATCCTGGGCATCGGCGTGGACCCGGTGCAGTTCGGCATGATCATGCTGGTGAACCTGGGGATCGGATTGATCACACCGCCGGTGGGCGCGGTACTGTTTGTGGGGTCTGCGGTGGGTAAAGTCAGTATCGAGAAAACCGTGAAGGCACTGCTGCCGTTCTACGGCGTGCTGTTCCTGGTGTTGATGTTGGTGACTTACGTTCCTGCATTGTCGCTTTGGTTGCCGCATTTGGTGTTGTAAACCGCAAATGCTGCCCTTGCCGGCGATGGCGACCTCAAGGCCGCCCCAGCCCATGTAGGAGCCGGCTTGCCGGCGATGGCGATTTCGGTGCCGCCATCGCCAGCAAGCAGGCTCCTACACAGTGGCCCACCGCATTCCAATCAATGATCTACATAGCGGGCGAACATGACACCAACACTGCTCGAACTCAAAGACCAACTCACCCACCTCACCCTCGCCCCCGAACTCGGCGGCAGCATCGTCAACTGGAGCGTGCGCAGCACCGGCCAGCCGCTGCTGCGCCACAGCGACGCGCAAGCACTGCACACCGGCCTGCCGGGCAAGCTCGGTTGTTTCCCGCTGGTGCCCTGGTCCAACCGCATCGCCGAAGGCGGTTTCGACTGCCCCGACGGCTGGCTCGCACTGACGCCCAACAGCCTCACCGACCCACTGCCCATCCACGGCAGCGCCTGGCAACAGGCATGGCAGGTAGTTTCCCGGACAGATAACGAAGTGGTTCTGCAACTCGACTGCAGCACCCCCTTCACCTATCGCGCCCGACAACGCTTGCACCTGAGCGAAGGCCGATTGAGCATCGAGCTGCAGGTCACTCACCTGGACAAAAATTCCGCCTGGCACGGCCTGGGACTGCACCCCTATCTGCCACGTAGCGCCAACACCCGTCTGCAGGCAGCAGCCAGTCAGGTCTGGCTGTGCAACGCCGCGAAACTGCCGACCCGACTCGACTCGATTCCATCCGAATGGGATTTCCGGCATCTCAAATCCCTGCCAGACACCCTGGTCGACAACGGTTTCTGCCAATGGGACGGCCAGTGCCTGATCCAGCAACCGGACCTCGGCTACGAACTGCAGTGTGAAGCCAGCGGCAGCGATTATTACCTGCTGTACTGCCCGGTTGGCCTGGGATTTTTCTGTATTGAACCGGTGAGCCATCCGGTCAACGCCCATCACCTACCTGGACGACCTGGCTTACGCCTGCTGGAGCAAGGGCAATCCGCCGAGCTGGGATTGAGCCTGCAGTATCGCCCGCTGCCCTAGCCCAGCAACTGACTGAGCACCGCGCGCAACTTGCCAGGTTTGACCGGTTTATTCAGCAGCGGCGCGCCGAGGCGTTGCAGTGAGCGCCGGCACTGATCGGTGCGATCGGCTGTGATGATCACGGCAGGGATCGCCTGGGCAAAATGCTCGCGCAAGTGCCTGACCACTTCACAGCCCACCACCCCATGGTCCAAATGATAATCCGCCAGGATCAGCTCGGGCGCCTGCCCGGCCAATGCGTTCAACGCCGAGGCCTGGTCGGTGGCCGTCACCACTTCGCAGCCCCACTGGCCGAGCAACGCGCGCATGCTTTCGAGGATGCTGACCTCATTGTCCAGCACCAGCAAACGCCGTCCCGGCAGCGGATTACCGGTGCCCGGTTGCGGCGCCGCCAGACTGATGGGCAGCGGCACCTCCCGGGACATTGGCACCTCGATGCTGAATCTGGAACCGCGCCCCGGCAGCGAATGAACCTGCACGCGGTACTCGAGAATCTTCGCAATGCGCTCGACGATCGCCAGCCCCAACCCGACGCCCTTGCGGTCGGCTGCGCGGCCGACGTCCAGCTGGTTGAACTCGAGGAAAATCGAATCCAGGCGGTCCGGCGCAATCCCGCGCCCGGTGTCCCACACTTCCAGGCTCAACATTTCGCCCCGGCGCCGCGCCGCCAGGAGGATGCTGCCCCGGTCGGTATAGCGGCAGGCGTTGCTGAGGAAGTTACGCAAGATGCGCGTCATCAGGCGCAAGTCGGTGCGGATCGCGTAGTCACCCATGTGTACGCGCAGGTGCAGGCCGTCTGCCTCGGCCACGGACTGGAACTCCGACACCAGCGGCCCGAGCAGCTCGTCCAGCCGATACAGCGCAACGTCCGGCTTGACTGCGGCCTGGTCCAGCCGCGAGATATCCAGCAAGTCCGTGAGCAGGTCTTCCGCCCCTTCCAGTGCCTGGTGGGTGCGTTCCACCAGCACCTGTTCGATCTCGGGCAACTTGCGCTCGCGCAGGGTCGAGATCAGCAGGCGCGCAGCATTGAGCGGTTGCAGCAGGTCATGGCTGGCGGCGGCGAGGTACTTGTCCTTGCTGCGATTGGCGGCCTCGGCGGCGTCCCGGGCTACAAGCAATTCGTCGGTGCGCGCCTTGACCCGTTGTTCCAGTTGGTCGTTGAGCTGTTGCAGGTGCTCCTGGGCCAATTTGCGCTCGGTGATGTCGGCGACGAAACCTTCCACCAAACCTTCCTGATCAGGCTTGAGCAACAGGTTCATCAGCACGTCGAGGCTGCTGCCGTCCTTGCGCCGTAGCTGAGTTTCATAGCCGTGCAGGCTGCCCTGGTGCCTGAGCATCTCGCCGATGTTGGCCAGCTCCTGCGCACCGCCGACGAACAGGTTGCTCGCCAGGTCCGCCAGCGAGAACAACACCTCCTGCGGGTCCTGGTAACCGAGCATGCGCGCCAGTGCCGGATTGGCCGCGCGCATGCCTTCGAGCAGGCTGGCCTGGAAGATCCCGTGCACGGCATTTTCAAACAGCCATTTGTAGCGATTGCGTTCAGCCTCCAACTCGTCGAGGCGCGCCGCCAGTTCCGGATAATGACTCTTGCGCGCCGAGTGGCTGCCTAATCCCAGCAGGCCGGCCAGCGCCCGTTGCTGCTCGTCAGAGGGCTTCGCCATAGACGACCTCGACATCCCGCTGACTGGACTCACGCGGGTTGGTCAGGATGCACGGGTCGTCCATGGCGTGCTGCGAGAGAAACGGAATGTCAGCGGTGCGCACGCCGTGCAGGCCGAGGGTTTCGTGGAAGCCGATGGCGTGTTTCAGTGCAATCAGGTGTTCCACCAGACGCCCGCAAATCTGCCGGTGATTGAGCCCGCGGCAGTCGATGCCAAAGGTCTCGGCGATGACCTTGAAGCGCTCGGGTGCCGAGCTGTAGTTGAACGCCACCACGTGTTCCACCAGCACCGCATTGCACAGGCCATGGGGCAGGTCAAGGAAGCCGCCAAGGCTGTGGGACATCGCGTGCACCGCGCCGAGGATCGCGTTGGAAAACGCCAGCCCGGCCTGCATGCTGCCAAGCATGATCTTCTCGCGCAGGGCAATGTCCGTCGGGTTGGCGATCATCTGCACCAGGTTGCCGTTGATCAGGCGCATGGCTTCCAGCGCATGGGGATCGGTCAAGGGTCCGTGACCGGTCGATACGAAGGCCTCGATCGCGTGCACCAGGGCATCGATGCCGGTACAGGCCGACAGGAACGGGTCCATGCTCAGGGTGGTTTCCGGGTCGATCAGCGACACGTCCGGCACCACCGCCTTGCTGACGATGGAGAACTTCATGCGCTCCTGCTGATTGGAAATAATCACGAATTGCGAGACATCCGCCGAGGTGCCGGCGGTGGTCGGAATCAGGATCAGCGGCGGGCTCGGCACGCGAATGGTGTCTACCCCTTCGAACTCGAGGATGCTGCGGCCATGGGCGACGACGATGCCGATGCCCTTGCCGCAATCCATCGGGCTGCCGCCGCCTACGGCGACGATCACATCGCAGTGGTTCTCCCGGTACAGCTCGGCACCGAGCATGACTTCCTCAACCCGCGGGTTGGGCGACACATCACTGTAGAGAAAGTAATCGATGCCCTGGGCCTGCAGGCTGGCCTCGACGTCGGCCACCCACCCGGCGGCGATCACTCCGGGGTCGCTGACCACCAGAACCTTGCGCGCACCAAAGGTCTTGGCATAGTTGCCGACGTTGTGCCGGCAACCGGCGCCGAAGATGATTTCAGGCGAAACGAATTTACGCAGCTGGCTGAGACTCTGGCTCATTGGAAAGCCTGTTTTTTATTGTTTTGAAAGGTAAAGCCACACTAACCCATCCGGCGGTGAATGCAATCAGACCAATGGGTAGGCCGCCCGGATTTCACATCCGCCGACGATCTCTTGTAGGAGCTGGCTTGCCAGCGATGAGGTCCGCGAGTCGTACGTTGCCATTGCGGCCGCCATCGCCGGCAAGCCGGGCTCCTACAAGGGATGTGTGCATGGCGGTTATCCGCGGTAGATCAGGCGCGACGCTTTTTCGTTGCGCAGCGTCAGGTGCTCCATGCCACGCCCCGGCGCGTGCGCTTCTTCGCGCGCCTTGAGGATGACGCCGTGGTGCGCCGACTTGCTGCACACCGGGTCGGCATTCTCGGCATCGCCGGTGAGCATGAACGCCTGGCATCGACACCCGCCCAGGTCCTTGTGCTTTTCATCACAGGAGCGGCACGGCTCTTTCATCCAGTCGTCGCCACGAAAGCGGTTGAAGCCAAACGAGTCGGTCCAGATATGCTCGATGCTGTGTTCGCGCACATTGGGGAACGCCACGGGCAATTGCCTGGCGCTGTGACACGGCAGCGCGGTGCCGTCCGGGGTGATGTCGAGAAACAGGTTGGCCCAGCCGTTCATGCAGGTCTTGGGGCGTTCTTCATAGTAGTCAGGGGTGACGAAGATCAGCTTGCAGGGATAACCTTCGGCCTCCAGACGCTCGCGGTACTGGTTGGTGATGCGCTCGGCGCGCTGCAGCTGTTCGCGAGTGGGTAACAGGCCGACTCGGTTAAGCTCGGCCCAACCGTAGAATTGGCAGGTGGCCAACTCGACGAAGTCCGCTTCCAGCTCCAGGCACAATTCGATGATCCGGTCGATGCGGTCGATGTTGTGCCGATGGGTGACAAAATTCAGCACCATCGGGTAACCCTGGGCTTTCACCGCCCGGGCCATGGCCAACTTCTGCGCGAAGGCCTTGCGCGAGCCGGCGAGCATATTGTTGACCGCCTCGTCGGCCGCCTGAAAACTGATCTGGATGTGGTCCAGCCCGGCCACTTTGAAATCACGTACCTTCTGCTCGGTCAGGCCAATGCCCGAAGTGATCAGATTGGTGTAATAACCCATGTCGCGAGCGGCCTTGATCAACTCGGCCAGGTCCTGCCTCACCAGTGGCTCGCCCCCGGAAAACCCCAACTGCGCCGCGCCCATCTCCCGCGCTTCGCGGAACACGCGAATCCACTCCTCGGTACTCAGCTCCGCACCCTGTTGGGCAAAATCCAGCGGATTGGAGCAGTAAGGGCACTGCAATGGGCAGCGATAGGTCAGCTCTGCCAGCAGCCACAGGGGGGGGCCGGGTTGCGGCTTGATGGTGCTCACAAGGCAATTCCCCGGTGCCAGACCTTCTGCGCGGTGACTGTGTGGTACGGCGGGCGCTGCAGTTCATAGGCCATGCTCATGGCGTCGAGCATGCTCCACAGTACGTCCAGCTTGAACTGGAGGATTTCCAGCATGCGCTGCTGGCCCTCCAGGGTGTCGTAGAACGCCAGGGTGATGCGCAGGCCATGCTCGACATCCCGGCGCGCCTGGCCCAGGCGGGTGCGGAAGTAGTCGTAGCCGGCACTGTCGATCCAGGGGTAATGACTGGGCCAGGCGTCGAGGCGGGATTGGTGGATCTGTGGTGCGAACAACTCGGTCAGGGAGCTGCTGGCCGCTTCCTGCCAGCAGGCGCGCCGGGCGAAGTTGACGTAGGCGTCCACGGCGAACCGCACGCCAGGGAGCACCAGTTCCTGGGAGAGCATCTGCTGGCGATCGAGCCCGACAGCTTCGCCAAGACGCAGCCAGGCTTCTATGCCACCTTCGCTGCCGGGCACGCCGTCGTGGTCGAGGATGCGTTGCAGCCACTCACGCCGCACTTCACGATCGGGGCAGTTGGCGAGAATCGCCGCATCCTTGAGGGGGATGTTCACCTGATAGTAAAACCGATTGGCGACCCAGCCCTGAATCTGTTCGCGGCTGGCACGGCCGGCATACATGGCTTGGTGGAAGGGATGGTGGATGTGGTAGTAGGCGCCTTTGGCGTGCAGCGCGGCTTCGAATTCGGCGGGGGTCATCGGGGTGTCAGTCATTGGGGTCATCCTGGGGCTCTGTAGTGTCTGGCCGGGCCCGATCGCGAGCAGGCTCACTCCTACAGAACTGTAGGAGTGAGCCTTCTCGCGATAAACCCGGCCAACACGACGGCTGGCCGGGTGAACAATCAACGGTTGGCGAAATACATCGTCACTTCGAAGCCAATGCGCAGATCGGTAAACGCGGGTTTATGCCACATGGATCAATCCTCTTCTTGTGCCGGGCAATTCCGGTAAAGCCATTAATGCACGGGGTGAGAGGTGACCGAATGCTACTTTCGAAGGAGATGGCGGGGTGCGTTGGTCGGGGGTGTTGCGCAGAAACCAATGTGGGAGCGGGCTTGCTCGCGAATGGGGCATGTCAGTCAACATTGTTGTCGACTGAACCGGCGCCTTCGCGAGCAAGCCCGCTCCCACAGGGATAGTCGGTGAGGTCGTGGTTAGAAGAACCCCAGCGGGTTGATGTCGTAGCTCACCAGCAGGTTCTTGGTCTGCTGGTAATGGTCGAGCATCATTTTGTGATTCTCGCGCCCTACTCCGGACTTCTTGTAACCGCCAAAAGCCGCATGCGCCGGGTACAGGTGGTAGCAGTTGGTCCACACGCGTCCGGCCTTGATCGCCCGGCCCATTCGATAGGCACGATTGATGTCGCGGGTCCACAGGCCGGCACCGAGGCCGAATTCGCTGTCGTTGGCGATGGCCAGGGCTTCAGCTTCGTCCTTGAAGGTGGTGATTCCCACCACCGGGCCGAAGATTTCTTCCTGGAACACGCGCATCTTGTTATGCCCCTTGAGCAGGGTCGGCTGGATGTAGTAACCCGTCGACAGGTCACCTTCAAGACGCTCGGCCGCGCCGCCAGTGAGCAGCTGCGCGCCCTCCTCCTGGGCGATTTTCAGATAGGAGAGAATCTTGTCGTACTGCTGCTCGGAAGCCTGGGCGCCGACCATGGTCTCGGTGTCCAGCGGATTGCCGCGCTTGATCTTGACGATCTTCTGCATCACCACTTTCATGAAGTCGTCGTAGATCGATTCCTGCACCAGCGCCCGGGAAGGACAGGTGCATACTTCGCCCTGATTGAAGAACGCCAGCACCAGGCCTTCGGCGGCTTTTTCAATGAACTGCGGCTCGGCATTCATGATGTCTTCGAAGAAGATGTTCGGCGACTTGCCGCCCAGCTCAACGGTACTGGGAATGATGTTCTCGGCAGCGCAATGCATGATGTGCGCGCCCACCGGGGTGGAGCCGGTGAACGCAATCTTGGCGATGCGCTTGCTGGTAGCGAGGGCCTCACCCGCTTCGCGGCCGAAACCCTGGACGATGTTCAGCACGCCAGGCGGCAACAGGTCGGCGATCAGTTCGGCGAACACCATGATCGACAGCGGGGTCTGCTCGGCCGGCTTGAGTACCACGCAGTTGCCGGCAGCCAGGGCCGGGGCGAGTTTCCAGGCGGCCATCAGCAGCGGGAAGTTCCACGGAATGATCTGCCCGACCACCCCGAGTGGCTCGTGAAAATGATAGGCGGTGGTCAGCTCGTTGATCTCGGCGGCACCGCCTTCCTGGGCGCGGATGCAGCCGGCAAAATAGCGAAAGTGGTCGGCGGCCAGCGGCACGTCAGCGTTGAGCGTTTCACGCACGGCCTTGCCGTTGTCCCAGGTTTCGGTAACGGCGAGGATTTCCAGGTTCTGTTCAATACGATCGGCGATTTTCAACAGCACCAGCGAGCGATCCTGCGCCGAGGTCTTGCCCCAGGCATCCGCTGCAGCGTGTGCCGCGTCGAGCGCTTTTTCGATGTCAGCGGCGCTGGAGCGCGGGAATTCGCCGATCACTTCGCCGGTGACGGGCGAGCTGTTGGTGAAGTACTCGCCATTGACCGGGGCGACGAACTCGCCGCCGATGAAGTTGCCGTAGCGCGGCTTGAAGGAAACGACGGCGCCGGGTGTGCCAGGTTGTGCGTAGATCATGGTGGGCCTCTGTCTGGGTCGATGCCTGTCGGGCAAACAGGCGATGAACCGATAGTAGAGAGCCCCGGCCACTAGACGAATGCGCCGTTGGCAGGGGGGCTCTCGTTATTTGGTAGTAGGTTTGCCCACAAATCCCAATGTGGTGAAAATCTCTGTGGGAGCGGGCTTGCTCGCGAAGGCGGAGGGTCAGTCGATATTAATGGCGACTGACAAACCGCTTTCGCGAGCAAGCCCGCTCCCACAGGGGGTATGTGGTGAACCTGGATTAGTGTTTAGCCACGACCAGGTCTTTAGGCAGCTTGAACGTCCACAGCATCCCGCCCTGGTTGAAATCCTTCACGCGCTTGGCCACTTCGCCGCCCCACAGCGGCACCGCGCCACCCCAGCCGGACAGCACCGAGACGTATTGCTCGCCGTCCATTTCCCAGGTCACAGGTGAGCCGAGTACGCCGGAGCCGGTCTGGAATTCCCAGACTTTCTCACCGGTCCTGGCATTAAACGCCTGCAGGAAACCTTCCGGTGTGCCGGTGAAAACCAGGTTGCCCTTGGTGGTCAGCACCCCGCCCCACAGTGGCGCGAAGTTCTTGTGGCGCCAGACTTCCTTGCCAGTCTTCGGGTCGATCGCACGCAGCACGCCGATGTAGTCTTCGTTCAATGGTTTGATGGTGAACCCGGCACCGAGGAAGGCTGCGCCTTTCTTGTAGGCAATACCCTCGTTCCAGATGTCCATCCCCCACTCGTTGGACGGCACGTAGAACAGCCCGGTGTCCTTGCTGTAGGCCATCGGCATCCAGTTCTTCGCCCCGAGGAACGCCGGCGCGACAAACACCGAGCTGCCCTTGGCCTCGGAACCAGGAGCACCCGGGCGGCTGGCTTCGTTGTAGATCGGCCGACCGTCCTTATCCAGGCCGGTGGCCCAGGTGATCTTGTCGACGAACGGGAAGCCGCGGATGAATTTGCCGTTGGTGCGGTCCAGCACGTAAAAGAAACCATTGCGATCCGCGGTGGCGGCGGCTTTGATTTCCTTGCCGCCCTCGGTGTAGTTGAACGAGATCAACTCGTTCACGCCATCGTAGTCCCAGCCATCGTGGGGCGTGCTCTGGAAGTGCCATTTGATGGTGCCGTCATCCGGGTTCAGCGCCAGGCGCGAGGACGAGTACAGGTTATCGCCAGGGCGCAGGTGCGAGTTCCATGGCGCCGGGTTGCCGGTGCCGAACAGTAGCAGGTTGGTTTCCGGGTCGTAATAGCCGCCGAGCCAGGGCGCCGCGCCGCCGGTCTTCCACAGGTCGCCTGGCCAGGTCTTGCCCGCCTCGCCACCGGAGATGCCGTTTTCAACGGCCTTGCCGTCCTTGTACACATAGCCCATGTGGCCTTCGACCGTGGGACGCGTCCACAGCAGATCACCGTTTTTCGGGTCGTAGGCTTCAATCTTGCCGACCACGCCGAACTCGCCACCGGCCACCCCGGTGATCAATTTGCCGTTGATCACCATGGGTGCGGCGCTGATCGAGTAGCCTTCCTTGTGGTCGGCGACTTTCTTGCTCCAGACCACTTTGCCGGTGTCCTTGTTCAGGGCCACCAGCTTGGCGTCGAGGGTGCCGAAGAACACGAGGTCGCCGTACAGGGCAACGCCGCGGTTGATTACGTCGCAGCAAGGCCGGATGTCATCGGGCAGGCGCGCGTCGTATTGCCAGAGTTTCTTGCCGGTGCGCGCGTCCACCGCGAACACTCGCGAGTAGGAGCCGGTCATGTACATCACACCGTCCTTGATCATCGGCTGCGCTTGCTGGCCCCGCTGCTTCTCGCCGCCAAAGGAAAATGCCCAGACTGGCCGCAGGTCCTTGATGTTACCGACGTTGAGCGTGTCGAGCGGACTGTAGCGTTGACCCTGGACGCCCAAACCATTGGTGACGATCTGCTCCGGGTTCTTGGGATCCTGGAGAATTTCCTGGTCGGTGACGGCCGCCAGCGCCTGGCCGGACAGCAGCATGGCGCTGAGCAACAGGCTCAAGACGAAGGGTTGGCGACGTGCGGGTTGGGTCATGACGGCTGCCTCTGCGGTTTTTGTTATACCCGGGAATATTTCCCGATGTGGTGCAGATTCTTGGTCGCCAGCGCCCGGACAACAATTGCTCGCAATGTGGAGTTTTCTAGTTCCTTGGTACAGGGTCGGATGCCGACCACCAGCGATCCCCTGTAGGAGCGAGCCTGCTCGCGATGGTGGTCAACGATAACGCTGGAAACCTGACGCCCCTGGGT
Source organism: Pseudomonas sp. RIT-562 (assembly GCF_026241895.1). Lineage (GTDB taxonomy): Bacteria > Pseudomonadota > Gammaproteobacteria > Pseudomonadales > Pseudomonadaceae > Aquipseudomonas > Aquipseudomonas mandelii_F. The sequence continues at coordinate 38,840 of NZ_JAPJIV010000020.1, forward strand.
GTTCTCGGGTTCATCGCGAGCAGGCTCGCTCCTACAGGGGATCGGTGTGAGTCAGTTATCTGCGGTGGAATCGACTCGGGTCATCTGCGCCCGCTCATACCGCGGATACAAATGACTGACGCTGCGAATCAGCTCGTACCGGCTCAGACTGATTGCAGCAAACCGCTCGGGAATCGGGCTGCGGATCATCTCCGCCATATCACTGCCATTGGCCGCCCCGTCGCGCATCAGCTGGTCGAGCCAGCCCAGGTAGTCACGCATCTGTTCGAAGGGCCTGGCGTCAGTCGCCACCGGACCATGGCCGGGCACGATCAGCGTCCAGGGCAGGCCTTCAAGCGTGGCGATGTCGGCCAGCCACACCGCCAGCCCAGGGCTGTTGGGCGTGGTCAGTGCCCGTTGATAAAACACCAGGTCCCCGGCAAACAGCAGGCCGGTTTTCTGGTCGAGAATAGCCAGATCCGCGCCGGTGTGCCCACCCAGGCTCAGCACGCGTAAATCGTGATTCCCAAAACTGTGCTCGCCCGATTCCAGTGTCCGGGTCGGCAGTATCACTTCGGTGCCGCGCATCCAGTCGCCCACCAGCCGATACATGTTCTCGGCCATGGCATCGCCTTGCTCGCGCAGCAACTCGGTGGTGCCCGCCAGTGCGGCAATCGGCACGTCGGTGAATGCCTGGTTGCCGAGTACGTGGTCGGGATGGTGATGCGTCAGCAGCACCGCTATCACTGGTTTGTCGGTGGTCGCGGCGATTGCCTTGCGCAGCGCTTCGCCATAACGCCTGGAGGGCCCGGTATCGATCACCACCACGCCGCGTTCGGTGACGATGAACGCGGTGTTGACGATGTTGCCGCCGTTGGCCTTGGCGAAGTTGTCGGTGCTGCCTTCCAGCAGCCAGGTGTCTTCGGCGATGAGCCTGGGCTTGAGCGAGTATTCAAGGTCGGCCAGGGCCGGCAGGCTCATGCCGAGCAACAGCAACAACATCCAGCGCATCAGGCGCTCCTTGGGGTCAGGGAATGGCCGCAGCAAATTCATTGCCGCTGTTGTCGCGCAATAACAGGCGGGTCGGTCCTGGCGCTTCGATGTCGAAGGTCAGGTTGGGGTTCTCGCTGACCGCAGGAAACAGTTCCAGGCGAGCCATTACCTGGTCATTGCGATCACGCAACTCGGCATGATTGATGAAAAACACCGGGATGCCACTGACCATGCCGTTGTCCATCGGGTGCGCCACCTGCAGACGCAGGCGACTGAATTCGCCGCGCGGGTAGCGACCGCCGAGTACTTCGCCGATGTGCTCCTCCCAACCGGGCTGTGTACGCACCACGCTGGGCGCGGTACAGCCGCCACCCGCCGCGTCGATCAGGGTCGAGCCGACATGCCACAGGCCGTCACGGGTCAGCACTGCCGCGCGCAACGGGGTGGCCTGTTCGACGCGGATCCGCAGCGACAGCCAGGGCAATACCCCACTCACCGGCTGGAAGTCGACGATCTTCGGCAGCGGATTCAGTTCGGCCCAGGCGAGGATTTTCACCACCTCACCCTTGAAGGCCCGGGCGTCGATTTCCACCGGCACCTGGCGGGCGTCTTCGGCGAACGGCGGCGCCAGCAGTTTTACCCGGTCATCGAATACGAACGGCGCATCGCCGAGCATTTGCTTGTGGTAAAAAGCCCACATCACCGACGGCACCGGGTCTTTACCCGGCTCAATGGCCGCAGCGTGGGCGGCAATGGGCAACCAGCAGGCCAGGAGACAGTTCGCTCGCCAGTTCACTGCTGATACATCTCTGGCACGTCATAACGCAGGCCGTACCGGGCATACAGCGCCTTGACCGAGCCATCGCGAATCAACCCTTCCAGCGCCTCTTCGACCGCGTAGGCAAGCTGTCGATTGCTCTCGTGCACGGCCATGCCGATCTCCCAGAGTTGCTTGCCCATGTTGGGGTAGGCATTTTCCGCCAGCGCGACCTGGGGATCGGCGGCTTCGTGGACTTGCCAGTCGATCTCGCCGCGCATGGCCATCACCGCGTCGACTTCGCCCGCCTTCATTGCGGCAAAGGCCTGGGGCACGCCGGGATAGTGGTGGGTCTTGCCGGCGAGCATGCCGTTGAACACCGAGGTCAGGTAGAACGACGGCACGCTGTCCACCTCAACGCCGATCGGGTGATGCTCGAACACCGCGACACTGGCGACCTTGTCCAGGCGCCGGCGGTCGTAGGCGACCTGCCATTGCTCATTCTGGTAGGGTCCGAACATCACCACATGGCTGTTTTCCAGTTCGCCCAGCTCGTTGCGCTTGCGCGCGTAATCCTGGTCGTAGGGCACGCGCATCATCAGGTCAGCCAGTTGCAGGTCGTGCAACTGGCTGGCGCGCCAGATGTAGTCGCGCAAGTCATCGTCGAGCTTTTCTCCCGCCGGCGCCCAGATCAGGGTCAGCTGCACTCCAAGTGCCTTGGCCAGCGCCGTGGCGAGGTCGACATCGACCCCCCTGGGCTGACCGGCCTCCTGGAAACTGTAGGGGGCGAAATCCTTGTAGACCGCCACTTTCAGCTCCCCGGCAGCGATCATTTCGTCATAGGTGCGCACCTGCGCCTGGACAGTCTGGCAGCACAGCAGCAGCGCACTGATCAACAGCGTGAACAGGCGCATGCATTACTCCTCGACGTGTACCGAATCCAGGTAAGTGCGCACCGCCCACAAGGCTTCCTGGCTCAGGTAATCGGCCATCTTCGGCATGTACACCCGCCCGTCACGCACGGCACCGTGGCGGACCCGCTCGACGAACCATTCATCACCGGCATCACCGACGTCGAGCATGCGCAAATCCGGGGCAATCCCTCCAGACTTGGCCTCCAGGCCATGACAGGCGGCGCAGTTCTGGTTGTAGGCCGACGAGCCGATTTCCACCGCCTTGTCGTGCTGCGGCGAGGATCGATAGGGGTTCACGGCAGCCCAGCCATCGGCATCAAGCGGCACGCCAGCGTCCTTGATCGGGGTCAGCCCCTGGGTTTCGACGGCTTGGGGGACGACGTTGCCGTGGGCCCAGGCGGAACCCGCGCTGATAAAACCGGCCAGCAGTCCGGCAACAAGCAAGGCGTTGCGTTTTGTTGTCATTGTTATGCCCTCAGGATTGCACGCAAGACCTCTTCACAGAGGCTATGGCAACCATCTTAGGAAGCACCCGGCGAGAGCCCCATGCTGCTTTGGTGGCCGCCTTCTAGTCCCTTGGTAGTAGGGCTTGTGGCGCACTCCCAAATCAGCTGCCGTTTGGGAAGTTTTCCCGGCCTCAGCGGGACTTTTTCCGTATCCGCCGCCCCACCGTGCGCAGCACCCTGTGCAGGCCAAAACCTCCACTGGGAACTGCAACCATGACAATAAGATCGCTACCCGCCCTTTCCCCCCTGACCCTTGCCGTGCAGGCCTTCGTGCTGGTGAGCAGCCTGTCGTTGAGCGCTGCCAGCCATGCCGCCACCGCGCCTGCCGCGCCGACCCGCAACGTTTCGTGGGAGGACATTGCCAACGATCACCTGACCACCAAGGACGTGCTGCAGTACGGCATGGGCACCAACGCCCAGCGCTGGAGCCCACTGGCCCAGGTCAACGACCAGAACGTGTTCAAGCTGACGCCGGCGTGGTCCTATTCATTCGGGGACGAGAAGCAGCGCGGCCAGGAATCCCAGGCCATCGTCAGTGACGGCGTGGTCTATGTCACCGGTTCCTATTCACGGGTCTTCGCCCTGGATGCCAAGACCGGCAAACGCCTGTGGACTTATAACCATCGCCTGCCGGACAACATTCGTCCGTGCTGTGACGTGGTCAATCGCGGTGCTGCGATCTTCGGCGACAAGATCTACTTTGGCACCCTCGATGCGCGGCTGATCGCCCTGGACAAGAACACCGGCAAAGTCATCTGGAACAAGAAATTCGGCGACCATGCCGCTGGTTACACCATGACTGGCGCGCCAGTGCTGATCAAGGACAAGGCCAGCGGCAAGGTGCTGCTGATCCACGGCAGCTCCGGCGACGAATTTGGCGTGGTCGGGCAACTGTTCGCCCGCGACCCGGACACCGGTGAAGAAGTCTGGATGCGGCCTTTCGTCGAAGGCCACATGGGTCGCCTGAATGGCAAGGACAGCACGCCCACCGGCGACGTCAAGGCACCCTCCTGGCCCAATGACCCGACCACTGAAACCGGTAAGGTCGAGGCGTGGAGCCATGGTGGCGGCGCGCCGTGGCAGAGTGCGAGCTTTGACCCGGAAACCAACACCATCATCGTCGGCGCCGGTAACCCGGGCCCCTGGAACACCTGGGCGCGGACGCCCAAGGACGGCAACCCCCACGATTACGACAGCCTCTATACCTCTGGCCAGGTCGGCGTCGACCCGAGCACCGGGGAAGTGAAATGGTTCTACCAGCACACCCCGAACGACGCCTGGGATTTTTCCGGCAACAACGAGCTGGTGCTGTTCGACTACAAGGACAAGGACGGCAAGACGGTCAAGGCCACCGGCCACGCCGACCGCAACGGCTTCTTCTATGTGGTCGATCGCAACAACGGCAAATTGCAGAACGCCTTCCCCTTCGTCGACAACATCACCTGGGCCAGTCACATCGACCTCAAGACCGGGCGACCGGTGGAAAACGCAGGTCAGCGACCGGCCAAACCGCTGCCGGGTGAGACCAAGGGCAAACCGGTGGAAGTCTCGCCGCCATTCCTTGGCGGCAAGAACTGGAACCCCATGGCCTACAGCCAGGACACCGGGCTGTTTTATATCCCGGGCAATCAGTGGAAAGAGGAGTACTGGACCGAGGAGGTCAGCTACAAGAAAGGCTCGGCGTATCTGGGGATGGGGTTCCGGATCAAGCGCATGTACGACGATCACGTCGGCAGCCTGCGCGCCATGAACCCGACCACCGGCAAGGTGGTGTGGGAACACAAGGAAGCCTTGCCATTGTGGGCCGGCGTGCTGGCGACCAAGGGCAACCTGGTGTTTACCGGTACCGGTGACGGTTTCTTCAAGGCGTTCGATGCCAAAACCGGCAAGGAACTGTGGAAGTTCCAGACCGGCAGCGGCATCGTCTCGCCGCCGATCACCTGGGAGCAGGATGGCGAGCAGTACATCGGCGTGACCGTGGGTTACGGCGGCGCGGTGCCGTTGTGGGGCGGCGACATGGCCGAGCTGACCAAGCCGGTGGCTCAGGGCGGCTCATTCTGGGTGTTCAAGATTCCGAGTTGGGATAACCAGACCGCGAAACGCTGATACCCCTATCGCCGGCAAGCCGGCTCCTACAAAGAGCGCGTTGTTTTCAATTTCCGCGACACCGCTGCCTCTGTAGGAGCCTGCTTGCTGGCGATAGCACCCTCCCATTTGAAGAGGATCCCGCCATGAAGTACCTGCCCCTGTTGTTACTGCTAAGCGCTACCCCGGCTTTCGCCGACGACGACTCCCCACTCATCATCAACGGCTGCACCATCGCCGATCACAGCCAGTGCCCTGGTGCCAATCTCCAGGGTGCGAACCTGAGCAATCAGGACCTGCGCAACATGAACCTCAGCGGCGCCGACCTGCGCGGAGCCGACCTGCGTCACGCGCGCCTGGACCTCGCCAACCTGGAAAAAGCCCAGCTGCAAGGCGCCAACCTGACCCGTGCCAGCTTGCAACAGAGCAACCTGCGCCTGGCGGATTTGACTGGCGCTACGCTGGTGGCGATCCAGGGCTGGGGCATGTTTGCCCAGGGTGCGCAATTCAAGGATGCCGACCTCGGCGGCGCTTACCTGCAATTCGCCCGCCTTTCCGGGGCCAGGCTGCACAATGCCAACCTGCGCGCCGCAGACCTGGAGATGACCTGGCTGAGCAAGGCCGACCTCAAGGGCGCGAACCTGGCCGATGCCAACCTGCAGGAGGCGAAATTCGGTGAAAGCAATCTTGAGCAGGCCAACCTCAGCGGATCGCGGCAGCACTATGCCAATTTCCAGGATGCGAATATGGAGGGGTGTTCGGGGTGTCCAACGACGTGGAATAAATGAATTGATCACACTCCCCTGTGGGAGCAAGGCTTGCCCGCGATGGCGGTGTTTCAGTCACATCAATTGCGGATGTTCCACCGTCATCGCGGGCAAGCCTTGCTCCCACAAACCGGCTCCCAGGGTGTGGAATGGGCGTGTTCTGTTACCCCGCCTTGCGCACCACCCCCATATCAATGCCCAAGTGCACCAGCTCGGCATGGGAACTGACCTGCAGTTTGCTCTTGAGCAAGGTCAGGTGATTGGACACGGTCTTGGCGCTGATGCTCAACTGCTCGGCAATCACCCGGGCCGGAGTGCCCTTGGCAAGCATCACAAAAATCTCCAGCTCGCGCTGGGTCATGCTCTGCAGGCGCGGGTCGCTGGCGTCGTGTTGCGGATGGCAGGCCAGTTGCGTGGCCAAGGGTTGCTCGATGTAGGCGTGCCCGGCAAGGATGCGCCGTACGGCCTCGATCAACACCTCGGGTGCCGAGCTTTTGGTCAGGTAACCCGATGCGCCCGCGTCGAGCGCCTGGCGCACCAGCGGCAATTCATCGTGCATGCTGAAAAACAGCACGCGCAATTGCGGCAGGCGCTGGCGCAGGCGGCGGGTGGTCTCCAGGCCGCTGATGCCCGGCAGACCGAAATCCATGATGACCAGGTTCGGCACCGCTTCCTGCACACGAACCAAGGCCTCCTCGCCAGTGGCCGCTTCCCGCACCTGCAGCGCTGGTAACAGCGCCCGCAGCAGACTGGCGTAACCCTGGCGGACCACGGCATGGTCATCGACCAGCAGAATATTCATCACACCTCCAATGGCATGTTTAAGGCCAGCGCCCAACCGGCACCGGGATGGCTGATGATGCGCAGCTCGCCGCCCAGGCTGCGGGCGCGTTCGAACATCGAGTACAAGCCGACACCCGGTTGCTGCGGCTGCATGGCCCCACGCCCGTTGTCGCGCACCAGCAGACGCAAACGTGCGCCCTGGTGCTGCAGGCGGATCCGCACCCGGCTGGCGTCGGCATGGCGCACGATGTTGGTGAGCGCTTCCTGCAACAGTCGATACAGATGGGTCTTACTCGCCGCGGACAACGCTGGCATCTGCTGGCTGACCCGCAGCTGGCATTCGATGCCCTGGCGCGCCTGCCACTGCTCCACCAGCAACGCCAGGGCCTGCTCAAGGGGCAAGTGCTGCAGCACCACTGGGTAAAGGTCCTGCACCAAGGCGCGAAAGCCTTGCTGCAGGTGCTCGCAGTTGTGTTCCAGCTCGCGCACGGTGCGCTCCACCGCCTGCGGCTGGTCCGCTACCCAGCGCAGCAGACAGGCCTGGGCGCGGATTCCCGCCAGGTACTGGCCGAGGTCGTCGTGCAGGGTCTGCGCCAGATGCGTGCGTTCCTGTTCCTGCACCGCGAGCAAGGTCCGGGTCAGTTCGGTATTCTCGGCGCAAGCCTGCTCCAGCGCCTGGGCCATCTGGTTGAAATGCGTCGCCAGTTGCCGCGCTTCGGCACTACCCTCGGCGACCAGGCGCACCCTGAGCTGGCCAGCCGAGACTTGTCGCAGTGCCAGCAGCAACTGATCAAGCACGCCCATGCCCCGCCCCACCGCCCAGCGAATAGTCAACAGGCTCAGGCCCAGCGCGAGGCCACATAGAACCAGGAGTTGCTGCAGGGAATCCCAGACCTCCTCGATCTCGTCCCGCGGGTCGACGGCAATCTGCGCCCGTCGACCATCCTGCAAATCCACCACCCGCTCGGGGTGCCGCGCCTGGGCGAACAGCAGGCGGCCAAGCCAGGCATCCAGGCCGTGTTCAGGCCCCTGGTGTGGAGCTGCGCCGCGCTCCAGCCAGTGCACCCGTACATGCCGCAAGCTGCTGGTGAGCCTAGGCTGCAGGCTGGCCGGGTCGCGCTCGGCGCTTTCAGCCAGATACTCGACCACGGCCTGGGCCGATTGCAGTTCACGCTCCACATCCGCCAGCGCCTGATGCAGCAGCAAGCCTGCGCATGCCAGCGTCACCAGGCTGAAAAATCCGCAGACCCACAGGTTGATTCGCCAGAGCGCCGACATGCCTAGCGTCCCTGCATCGAGGGGAAAGCGGCCAGCGGCGCAGGGCGCGGGGCATGCAGTTTATCCACGCCGATCAGGCTCAGGATCAGAAGAAACGGCAACAGTAACGCCTTGAAAATCCGCATCGCCGAGCGCCTCCAGAGGTCGTGGCGGGTGTAACCCATGCTAAAACCGCGCCGCGCAGGTGGAGTTACTACCTTGGTACTGGCTGACTGGTACTTTCTGCATATTTCTTATCCCCCGTCGGGTTCCTATGCTGGCGCTACCTGGAACGGAGTGCACCATGCGCCAGCTAGCCCCCTACGCCCTGACCTGCCTGCTGGCGATCGCCTGCAGCGCGCTGCCGTGCGCCCAGAGCCGGGCCGCCGAGGCGCCATTGCAGGTGCGTATCGGCTATTTGGGCTACCGCCCCGACCCGGGTCCACTGCTGTCGAACATCATTCCCGAGCCGGTCGATACCGGCCTGCGTGGCGCTGAACTGGCGATCACCGACAGCAACAGCACCGGGCGCTTTCTGAACCAGGGCTACACCCTGGTCGACGCCAGTGCCGACAGCCCGCAAGCCTTGCTCGACGCGGCCAAGGCGCAACACCAGCAAGGCCTGCGGTTGTTTGTAGTGAACGCTCCGGTGGACAGCCTGCGCCAACTCAGTGCGGCCCTGCCCGACAGTCTGTTGTTCAATGCCGGCAGTGCCGATGACAGCTTGCGCACTACCGACTGCCTGGCGAACGTGCTGCACAGTCTGCCCAGCCGGGCGATGTTGGCGGACGCACTGGCGCAATTTCTGGTGGTGCGCAAATGGCAGCGGGCCTTGCTGATCGTTGGCCCGACCGCCGACGATCAAGCCTATGCCGCAGCCCTGCGGCGCGCCACCAAGCGCTTCGGGCTGAAACTGGTGGCGGAGAAAGCCTGGAGTTTCGACAACGATCAACGCCGCAGCGCCCAGGCCGACATGCCGCTGTTCACCCAGACCGCCGAGTACGACGTGGTGCTGGTGGCCGATGAGCGCGGCGACTTTGGTGAATACGTGCCCTACCAGACCTGGTACCCGCGCCCGGTGGCCGGGACACAGGGCTTGACCCCGGTGGGCTGGCACAAAACCGTGGAAACCTACGGCGCTGCGCAATTGCAAAAGCGCTTCGAAGCCATGGCCGGGCGCTGGATGAACGACCGTGACTTCGCCGCCTGGATCGCCGTGCGCAGCATCGCCAGCGCCGTGAGCAAACTGCGCGAAGCCGACCCCATGGCGATCCGTCAGCTGCAAATCAGTGATCAATTGCCCCTGGACGGGTTCAAGGGCCGCAAGCTCAGTTATCGCGCGTGGAACGGTCAACTGCGCCAGCCCATTCCCATCGTGCAACCTCGGGCGCTGGTCAGCACTTCGCCCCAGGACGGTTTCCTGCACCCCTCAAATGAGATGGACAGCCTGGGCTACGACAAGGCCGAGGTCAGCTGTCGTTTTCCCTGACCCGTGACGTTCAACCACTACAACAACAAAAAGGAATCCGCCATGCGCCGCACCCTGCTCTCATGCGCCCTGCTGCTCGCCGCCGGGCATGCCGCGGCCAGCACTGCCTGGGTCTCCAACGAGAAGGACAACAGCCTGAGCCTGATCGACATGCAGACCCTGCAAGTCATCGACACCCTGCCCGTCGGCCAGCGTCCCCGGGGCCTGCTGCTGTCCCATGACAACAAGCTGCTGTACATCTGCGCCAGCGACTCGGATCGCGTGCAGGTGATGGACGTGGCCACGCGCAAGATCATCAAGGAACTGCCCTCCGGCAAGGACCCCGAGCAATTCGCCCTGCACCCCAACAATCGCTGGCTGTACGTTTCCAACGAGGACGATGCGCTGGTGACGGTGATCGACACCGAAACCTCCAAGGTGCTGGGCCAGATCAACGTCGGGGTCGAGCCCGAAGGCATGGCCGTCAGTCCAGATGGCAAATGGGCGGTCAACACCAGCGAGACCACCAACATGCTGCACTGGATCGACACCAGCACTCAGACGCTGGCGGACAGTACGCTGGTCGACCAGCGCCCGCGTTTCGTCGAGTTTGCCCCGGACGGCGCGCAGCTGTGGGCCTCGGCGGAAATCGGTGGCACGGTGACCATTCTCGACGTAGCGACCCGCCAGGTGCTCAAGACCCTGACCTTCCAGATCAAGGGCGTGCACCCGGACAAAGTGCAACCGGTGGGCATCAAGCTCAGCGCCGACGGCAAGTACGGCTTCGTCGCGCTAGGGCCTGCCAATCATGTGGCGGTGATTGACGCGAAGACCTTCGAGATCCTCGATTACCTGCTGGTAGGCCGGCGAGTCTGGCAGATGGCGTTTACCCCGGATCAGAAGCAATTGCTCGCCACCAATGGCGTCAGCGGGGATGTATCGGTGATCGACATCGACAGCCTCAAGGTCAGCAAGTCGGTCAAGGTCGGGCGTTATCCGTGGGGCGTGGTGGTTACGCCATGAACGCGCTAGAGGTCCATGACCTGAGCTTTGCCTACGGCGCGCGGGAAGCACTGCGCCAGGTGAGTTTCAGCCTGGCGCCGGGTCGTTTTGCCGCGTTGCTGGGGCCCAACGGCGCCGGCAAATCCACCTTGATCGCGTTGCTCACCCGGCTTTACGACTTGCAGCGCGGCGACATTATCGTGGGTGAGCATTCGTTGCGCACTGCCCCGCGCCCGGCACTCAGGCAGCTGGGCGTGGTGTTCCAGCAGAGCACTCTGGACCTGGACCTCAGCGTCGAACAAAACCTGCGCTATCACGCTGCACTGCATGGCCTGGGGCGCCGTCAGACCGGGCTGCGGATCGAGGCGGAACTGGCGCGCCAGGGTCTGACCGCGCGGCGTGGCGAACGGGTGCGCGAGCTTAATGGCGGCCACCGTCGCCGAGTGGAAATTGCCCGGGCGCTGCTGCACGAGCCGCGCCTGTTGCTGCTCGACGAAGCCAGTGCGGGACTCGATCCAGCCAGCCGCCTGGCCCTCAACCAGCACATCCGCAGCCTGTGCCGCGAGCAGCAGATCAGCGTGCTCTGGACCACCCACCTGCTCGACGAAGTGCACGCTGGCGACGACCTGTTGATCCTCCACCAAGGGCGCCTGGTTGCCAGCGGCCAGGCCGATGCGCTGAGCCTTGAGCACGGCGGCGATCTCGGTTCGGCCTTCACCCGCCTGACCAGTTCGGGAGCTTCACGATGAATGCGTATTGGCAATGCTTCAGCGGTATCGTGCTGCGCGAATGGCTGCGCTTTGTGCTGCAACGCACGCGTTTTCTCAGCGCGCTGGTGCGCCCACTGCTGTGGCTGCTGGTGTTTGCCGCCGGCTTTCGCGCGGCGCTGGGGATCGCGATCATCGAGCCTTATGACACCTACATCCCTTACGAGGTGTACATCATCCCGGGCCTGGCCTGCATGATCCTGCTGTTCAACGGCATGCAGGGTTCGCTGTCGATGGTCTATGACCGCGAGATGGGCAGCATGCGCGTGCTGCTGACCAGCCCTCTGCCGCGGACCTTCCTGCTGTGCAGCAAGCTGCTGGCGACTTCGCTGATTTCGCTATTGCAGGTGTATGCCTTCCTCGCGATTGCCTGGGTTTACGGCGTGCAGCCGCCGGCCATGGGCCTGCTGATCGCCCTGCCGGCGTTGCTGCTGGTGGCGTTGATGCTCAGCGCCCTGGGGTTGTTGCTGTCCAACGCCATCCGCCAGCTGGAGAACTTCGCCGGGGTGATGAATTTCGTGATTTTTCCGCTGTTTTTCCTGTCATCGGCGCTGTACCCGCTGTGGAAAATGCGCGAGTCGAGTGAGTGGCTGTATTGGCTGTGCGCGATCAATCCCTTCACCCACGCGGTGGAGCTGGTGCGGTTTGCGCTTTACGAGCAGTTCAATCCGCTGGCGCTGGCGGTGTGCATTGGCCTGACGTTGCTATTCGCACTGCTCGCCGTCCTCACCTTCAACCCGCAACACGCGGCCCTGCGCAAATCAACTTGACTGGAAATCCGCAGACTAACCCCTGTAGGAGTGAGCCTGCTCGCGATAGCGTTAATTCAGCCGACGTCGATGTTGAATATGAATCCGCCATCGCGAGCAGGCTCACTCCTACAATGGATATTCATTCATGGCCGGCCATTCAGGTGAGCGAGTTCAAATTACTACTTTAGTACTGCTTTCCCTGTCTATCGTCGCATTCCCAATGCACCAGGACTGGCATGTAATGGGTGCATAACTATAAGGATTGCACCCATGCCCCGTGCCCGACGTCGCCTTCTGCGTCCCACACTCGCTGCGCTGTCCCTGGCCCTGCTGCTGAGTACCGCGCAGGCTGAAACCGCGCTGTTCTCCGCCGACGGTTATCGCATCAGCCTGTACCGCAGCCCCACCCCGGCTCAAGCCCAGGGTGCCACGATCATCGACACCGTGGCCCTGCAAGCCCTGCTTACCCAGACCCCGCGGCCGGTGTTGATCGACGTCTACCGCCGCCAATGGCTGCAGGGAAAGTTCATCGAAGACCAGCCTCACGAAAACCTGCCCGGCAGCCACTGGCTGGCCAATACCGGCGACGGTGACCTGACCCCGGCCTGGAATGAATATTTTGCGCGTAACCTCAAGGCACTGACCCAGGGTGATCGGGCGCAACCGTTGGTGTTCTACTGCCGTTCCGACTGCTGGTTGAGCTGGAACGCGGTCAAGCGCGCTGCCGCCTTGGGCTATAAGACACTGTATTGGTACCGCGACGGCCTGGACGCCTGGCAGGCAGCCAGCCTGCCCGTGACGCCCGCCCAGCCCGAACCCTTTCCCTGACCTTTACGCTTGCGTGTTGTTGCCCCACCATAATCAAAATAATGAGGTGAAAGGCTATGTACAAAATCCTGATTGCCGACGATCACCCGCTGTTTCGCGAAGCCATTCACAACGTCATCAGCGACGGATTCCCGGGCAGTGAAGTGATGGAGACCGCCGACCTGGACAGCGCCCTGCTGTTGACCCAGGACCACGACGACCTCGACTTGATCCTGCTCGACCTGAACATGCCTGGCATGCACGGCCTCAATGGCCTGATCAACCTGCGCAACGAGGCGCCGACCATTCCGGTGGTGATCGTCTCGGCCGAGCAGGACAAACAGATCGTGTTGCAAGCCATCACCTATGGCGCGGTGGGTTTCATCACCAAATCCTCGCCAAGGCTGCAGATGACCGAGGCCATCCAGCAGATCCTCAACGGCAATGTGTACCTGCCGCCGGACATCATCCGCACACAGAAGAGCGGGACCCACCGGCGGATGAACGATACGCCCAGCTTTCCTCCGGAACTGCTGCAGGCGCTGACCCGCAAACAACTGCTGGTGCTGGAGCGCATGACCAAGGGCGAATCGAATAAGCAGATCGCCTACACCCTGGAAATCGCCGAAACCACGGTGAAGGCGCACGTGTCGGCGATTTTGCGCAAGCTCAACGTGCACAACCGGGTGCAGGCAATTTTGAGTGCGGGCGACATCGATTTCGGTTCATACCTGCGGCGCTGAGCCGCCCTTGAGGCCGCTGCGCAGTCCAACGCAGCCTCCAGCCTTGAAGCCGCCCTTTTTGTAGCAGCTGCCGAGGCACGAAGGCTGCGTTGCGTGTCCGCAGGACCGCCCTTGGGGGTCGCTGCGCAACCCGACGCAGCCTTCGTGCCTCGGCAGCTGCTACATGGATTGTGTTTGCAGGACCGCCCTCGGGGGCCGCTGCGCGGCCCGACGCAGCCTCGTGCCTCGGCAGCTGCTACAGCTTGCCGAGCAAATGACTCATCGCGGTCTTGAGCTTCATCGGCCGCACAGGCTTGTGCATCAGGGTGTGGCCCAGTTCGCGGATCTGCAGTTTCAGCTCGTTGCTGTAGTTGGCAGTGATCATCATGGCCGGGATGCTGCAGGCCCGGCGGGCATTGATGCGGGCGACGGCGTCTACACCGTTCTGCTCGTCATCCAGGTGATAATCGGCGATCAACAGGTCCGCGTCCTGGTGGTAATTATCCACCTGCCGCGCCAGGTCCTGCTCCGACAGAGCCGTCACCACCACACACCCCCAGGTTTCCAGCAGAGTGCGCATCCCTGCGCAAATGGCCGCGTCATTATCCAGCACCCACACCCGCGCGCCGCGCAGGCGCTCGAGCATCGGCTCACTCATCAGCGGATTGGCCAGCGCCTTCGGTGCAGTGGCACTGATCGGCACCTCCACGGCAAACATCGAACCCCGGCCCGGCCACGAACGCACAAGAATCCGATGGCCGAGTATCCCGGCAATTTTCTCCACGATAGCCAGGCCCAAACCCAGGCCACGGTCCTGATCCGGACGTTGCACGTCGCCGCGCTTGAACTCCTGGAATATTTCCTCCAGACGGTTTTCCGCGATGCCCATGCCGCTGTCCCAGACCTCGATCGACAAGCGCTGGTGATGCCGACGACAGCCCAGCACCACCCGGCCGCTGCAGGTGTAGCGAATGGCATTGCTGAGCAGGTTGCGCAGGATTCGGGCAAGCAACTGGATGTCGCTGCGCACCAGCGCCGAACAGCCGATGAAATGCAGCTCCAGCCCTTCGCTACGGGCCACCTGGGTGTACTCGGCGGCGAGATTTTCCAGCAGTTCGCTGAGGGCAAATGGCGCAATGTCGGCCTTGATCACCCCGGCATCGAGCTTGGAAATGTCCACCAGGGTGCCTAGCAGGTTTTCCACGTCCTCCAGGGAATTACTGACGTTGCGCACCAGGATCTCGTTGGCCATCGGCTCGCGCCGCTCGAGCAACGCACTGGTGAACAGGCGCGCGGCATTCAGCGGTTGCAGCAGGTCGTGGCTGACCGCGGCGAGAAATTTGGTTTTCGACAGATTGGCCTGTTCGGCCTCGAGCTTGGCCTCACGCAGACGTGACTCGACTCGCCGGCGCTCATCGATCTCGCGCAGCAACTGGTCGTTGAGCGTGGTCAGTTCCGCCGTCCGTTCGCGCACCCGCAATTCCAGGTTTTGATAGGCCTGGTGCAGTGCCTCGGCGGTGCGGCGACGCTCGGTGATGTCGCGGATCAGCACGAAGATCCCCACCACCTCACCGGTGGCCAGGCGATTAGGCACGTAGGAACGCAACATGTAGCGCTCCTGGTTGTTGATGTTGATCTCGGCGAACTCGAACGTCACGCTCTCGCCGGCCAGGGCCCGCGCCACGTAGGCTTCCAGGCGCTGGTAGTGCTGCTCGCTGTGCACTTCGCGCAAACTTTGGCCGAGCATCACCCCCCGCGGCCAGCAATACCATTCCTCGTAGACCTTGTTGGTGAACTCATAGACCAGGTCGGCATTCAGGTAGGCGATCAGCGCCGGGACGTGATCGGTGATCAGGCGAATCCAGCGCTCGCTCTCGCTCAGGGCTTGCGCGTGCTGGTAGCGTTCGGTGATGTCGGTGAAGGTATTGACGAAGCCGCCGGTGGGCAACGGGTGGGTGCGAATTTCCAGGACCCGGCCATCGTACAGGCGCTGTTCGCATTCCAGCACCGACCGCCCGTTGACGTCGCGACTGGCGGGGGTCAGCAGCTGCAATTCGCTGTCGGCGATGACTTCGGCAAACGGCCGATGGGCGGCTACGGGCGCCAGGCCACTCAATTCGAGAAAGCGCCGGTTCCACAGTTCCAGCACACCGTCAGCATTGACCATCGCCACGCCCTGGGACAGGTTGTCGACCGCACGCTGCAACAGGTGCGACTTCTGCGCCACCGCCTGCTCGCGGCGCATGGTCTCGCTGAGTTTGACGTCGGTGATGTCGGTGAACAGGATCACTCGCCCGCCTTCCTGGGTCGGCCGCTCGCTGACTTGCAGCCAGCGCCCGTCCTGCAGTCGGTACAGCAGGCTTTCGTCGGCATGTCCGCGAGGCTCTTCGGTGAACAGGCCGGTGGCACTCATCAGTCGCTTGACCTCGCCCAGGCGCATGCCTGCATTGATGCGCACCCGGCTATTGGCCCAGAACGCCTTGAAGCGGCTGTTGAACAGGACGATGCGCTGCTCGGCATCGAACAGCACAAAGGCATCGGAAATACTCTCGATGGCATCGATCAAATGCTGGTGCGCTGTTTCTGCACGCAGGCGCGCTTCGCTGAGCAAATGGTTGCCGGACTTGAGTTCGGCCATGGCCTGGTTCAATGCATCGGTGCGCTCACGCACCTGCTCGGCCAGCACCACCGAGTGCTGGAACGCCGCGTACGGGTCATTGCCGCGAGTAACCCCCGACTCGATGCGCTCGATCAACGCACTGTTGATCCGCTGCAGTTTGTGATTGTCGTGCTGCAGGCTGGCGATTTGGGCCAGGAGTTCAGCGCTGTCCAGGGTTGCGGCCCCGGGCAATGGCAACGCCAGTGAAGGTCTGGTTGATATGCATGCCATTGAACTGTTCTCCGTAGGTGTTGAATCCCATCACCCGCTGATCGCGCAAAAACGCGCCGACCTGCTCCAGGTTGCCGCTGTTTTCCAGCTCCATGCGCCGCAGGAAACAATCGCAGCCAAGGGTCAGCAGCAACTCGCCGAGGCGCTCGTGCAAGCCGTCGAACAAATCTTCCAGGTTGGGCAGCATCGGCCCCGGCGTCATGGCCGTGAGGACGATGCCGTTTTCCACCGCGCAATAGAAACTCAGGCTCAGGTCCGGGTGAACCTGCTGGATCGCCCGCACGTAGTACTGGTCGTTGATGCGCACGGCCAGTGGGTGCGCGGCAAAAATCCGGTGATCGAGTTCGGCCACCGGCACGCCGATGTGGCGGGCGTATTCCTCGGCGGCAGGTTCGGCGTTGAGCTCGAAGACCCGCCGCGACGCGCTGTCGGCGCCGGTGACCACCAGCTTCTCGGCCCGCGGCTGGATGTGATGGGTGGTGAAGACTTCGAAGTCCAGCCAGGTGTTGATCAGCACCACCACCGCCGCTCCGCTGTGGAACTCGCCGCCGAAATACACGTGGGTATGGGTCAGGTAGTTGTCGTCGCCGGCCGAGCCGCCGAAGTGCGGGATATCGCCCAACGCCGCGCTGAGGGCTGCCAGGACCATTTCTTCGCGGCTGGACAAACCATCGAGCAAGGTCAGGGCGAAGCTGTTGCCCTTGATCGGCGCCAGGGTATTGCTGCGGCAACCACTCACCAGACGCTCGACCATCTGCTGGGCGTCGATCAGGCTGAAGCGCTCCATCTCATCAATGAGCTCAGCATCGATGGAGAAATGTCGATGATCAAAGCCCACCGCCGTCACGCAGTTGCGCCCGTAGCCCAGCGGGGTGATTTCCCCGGCGCTGGTACAACCCACCAGGCGAATCCCGCCGAAGCTCTGCTGCAACGCCTGGCCCAGCGCTTGCAAATCGTACTCGGCGGAACAGAAGAACAGCACGAAGCCCAGGTGCGGATGCAACAACTGCCGCGCCAGTTCCTGGGCCACCTGCTGGGCGTCCGTGGCCTGGGACATTGCACTGACCACTCCGTCACTCTGAACCTGCTGCATTGTCGCCTCCCGCAGGTGCGCGTGTATGAGCGACGAGTGTACGAACGCGGCAGGTGGCAACCTATGCTACTTGGGTAGCGGGTAGGCGCTTCGATGGGATTAGAGATCCCTCGAATCTACCAGGGGCGTATGGGCTTTTCGTAGCAGCTGCCGAGGCACGAGGCTGCGTTGGGCTGCGAAGCAGCCCCCTAGGGCGGTCCTGCGGACACGCGACGCAGCCTTCGTGCCTCGGCAGCTGCTACAAAGGGGCCCCTGCCCGACCCGACGTAGGCTTCGGCAGCTGCTACAGGGTTCTGCGCAAGCCCAGTTATTACGGGTTTACCAGGTCAACACCGCCCCCACCGCGAACGTGTCGGTATCTTCGTTTTGCGTACTGGTGTCGTGGCCGTTGATTTCAAACTGGTTGTACTCGGCCACCAGCTTGAGGTTGCTGTTGACGTCGTGGAACAGGGCAATGCCGCGAGTCTCGTAGTCTGCTCCGCTGCCAACCACTCCGTTGCCGTCGTCCTTGGTCTTGCCGTAGGACAGCGCCAGGCGGTTCTTGCCAAGTTTGTACGAACCTTGCAGCAGGTACCCGTCGCTGTCGACGTTGCGCAAGGTCGGCTCACCCGCGTTGTTGGTGAAAAACGGATTGATGCCCTTGGCCTGGAAGCCGGAACCGGTCAGCGACAACCCGCCCATCTTCGCCTGCACGCCATAACCGACGCCCTTGGAGGTGACGGATTCGACGCTGGAATCGGTGTTGTCCGAGGTCTGGTAGCTGCCGTTGACCCAGCTGTAGAACTGCGCGCCAGCAAGGTCGAACTGGTAGGTGATCTCGCTCTCGGTCCGCGGGTTTTCCTGGTAGGCCTTGCCGGTCGGACTGCTGTCGTTGGTATCGACCGGGTCCATGATCCCCACCGCCACCCGCAATCCGTCCATCACTGGCGTGCGGTAGGTAATCTGCGAGGTCGGAAACGGGTACGGATATCCGCTGCCGATATTGCCGAACGACACGCCGCCGCCATCCACCAGGCCGAGCGTATCGCTGACCTGGCCGTAACCGGCGAGCAGTTCGTCGAGCAGGATGTTGGACCGGGCAAACAGGCCGAAATCCTTGCCGATCAGCACCTCGCCCCACTCCGGGTTGGCGACCGTGCCGTAGAACTGCCGGACATCGATCGCGGTGTCGGTGCCGTTGGTTTCACTGTCGTTGATGGTCACCCAGAACGAGGCGCGCGCACCGAGTTTCAGGTCATCGATCTGCTTGCCCATGTTGAAGCCCAGGTAGTTGGGCAGGAAGCCCATCTTGACCCGCGACTGCCGCCGGTCGTACTGCTCGCCCTCACGGTCGACATCGCTGTTGACGTAGAAAGCGTTGATGTAACCGTCGGTGGAAAAGGTCGTCTGGTCCTTGTCGTACAGCACGATCTCGGCTTCGGCCATTGGGCTCAGGCCCAGTGCCGACAGACTGGCGATAAGGGCAGGCAAGTAACGATGCTTGAAATTCTTGTTGTTGTGCATGACGCGCTCCGCAGCGGGGACTGGATGTCGGAGGCGATTATCGAAAGTCGACCGGCGGCCTCATACACTGCCTTGGAGGCGGTTATGAGATGCTTTGGAGCCGCCGGTGCGATGCGGCAAATTTGGCGTAAGACCGGGCCGCGTCAGGGCCCGCCACTTAGGGTGTAAGACGCTCAGGCGCCTGCGCGCAGCAGCATATAGGCCGCAATGAGGATGCACAGGCTGGCGAAACCGACCTGCAGCGCCCGGGCCGGGACCCGCGCACAGAACCGCCGGCCAATGATCATGCCGACGATGCTGGCGACAATGAAGCTCACGCCCAGGTTGTCGATCCGCACGCCTGCGTGGAATGCGCCGATCACGCCGATGGCCGAGATCAGGCTGATGACCATCAGCGAGGTGGCGACGATGCCGCGCATTTGCACATCCGTCAGCTGCTTGAACGCCGGGACGATCAGGAAGCCGCCGCCCACCCCAAGCAATCCCGACACCACGCCGGTTACCGCGCCCAGCGCCGCCAATGTTGCAGTGCATTTGGCGGTCCAGGAAAAGCGCCCGGTCTGCTGGTCCAGCATGCAGTTTTTCTGGCCCCAGTTGGCATGACCGTGGTCGCTCGGCCCGGCCTCATGCCGTTCCCGGCGCAACATGCGCCAGGCAACCATGATCATCAGCAGGCTGAACAGCAGCATCAGGACCTTTTCCGAAAGCTGATGGGCGAAAAAAATCCCCACCGGGGAAAAGATTGCTCCCATCAAGGCAATCAGCAGTGCAGCGCGATAACGCACCAGCCCGTGGCGCAGGCCGTCGATTGCCCCGACCGCGGCGGCACTGCCGACCGCAAACAATGCAACAGGCGCCGCTTGCGTCATGCTCCAGCCGAGTCCCAGCACCAGCGCCGGAACCGCCAGGATGCCGCCACCGGCCCCGGTCAATCCGAGGACCAGGCCCATCACCACACCAAAAAAAATTGCCAGCAACATAAAAAATCGTGATCCATGAAAAGCCGGGAACGCCCGGTATCGATGGTGTACAGGATAGAGGTACGAAGGGATTTTTCCTTGCACCAATTGTTCAGGGGTGGCTAATCAGGGGCAAATGAATCTACGCTCAACGCTTGTCCCACGAAGAACCGGCCAACATGCCTGCCCTGATTGAAGCTTTTCTTGACCCCGCCTCATCGACCTGGAGCTATGTGATTTACGAGGGCGATGGCAGTGCCTGCGCGATCGTTGACCCGGTCCTGGATTACGACGCGGCGGCGGGCCGCACCGACACTGTCCAGGCTGATCGCATCAGTGCTTTTGTCCGCGCCCACCAGTTGCAGGTGCAATGGTTATTGGAGACCCACGCCCACGCCGATCACCTGTCGGCGGCGCCCTACCTGCGACAGGAACTGGGGGGCAAGATCGCCATCGGCCAGTCGATCAGCAAGGTCCAGGACGTATTCAAGAGCCTGTTCAACCTGGAGCCCGGGTTTGCCGTCGACGGCTCGCAGTTCGACCATCTGTTCGCGCCAGACGAGTCATTCATGATCGGCAACCTCAAGGCCAAAGCCTTGCATGTGCCCGGCCATACACCAGCAGACATGGCCTACCTGATCGACAGCTCGCTGATCCTGGTGGGCGATACCCTGTTCATGCCGGACGTGGGCACTGCCCGCTGCGACTTTCCCGGAGGCGATGCCTGCCAGATGTTCGCCTCGATCCACAAGCTGCTGGCGTTCCCGGCCAGCGTGAATTTGTACGTCTGCCACGATTACCCGCCCGAAGGTCGCGAATCCCGGTGCATGACCACGGTGGGTGAGCAGCGCAAAAGCAATATTCACGTTCATGACGGCATTGATGAAGCGCAATTCGTCGCCATGCGCACCCAGCGTGATGCCGGGCTGGGCATGCCGACGCTGTTGTTGCCGGCGGTTCAGGTGAATGTGCGCGCCGGGAATTTGCCGCCGGAGGAAGACAATGGTGTGAGGTACCTGAAGATCCCCCTGAATAAATTCTGACCCCTTGTGGGGCCGGCCTGCGAAGACGATCTCACATAAACTACGGCCCTGGTAGGAGCCCGGCTTGCCGGCGATAGCGTCCGCGAGATTGCCATCGCCGGCAAGCCGGGCTCCTACAGGTTGAACATCACGTCGCCAGGGTCAACCCATTTGCCGGTAACGGCAGCGCCGTTTTGTAACGCACCTGCTTGAGCGCAAAGCTCGAGCGGATGTTCGCCACCCCCGGCACCTTGGTCAGAAAGTCCATCATGAAGCGCTCCAGCGACTGGATAGTCGGCACCAGCACGCGGATCAGATAATCCGGATCCCCGGCCATCAGATAACACTCCATCACTTCCGGGCGATCGGAAATCGCCTCCTCGAAATGCTGCAACGCCTCCTCCACCTGCTTTTCCAGGCTGACGTGGATGAACACATTGACGTGCAACCCCAGCAGATCGGCATCCAGCAACGTGACCTGCTCGCGAATCAGGCCCAACTCTTCCATCGCCTTGACCCGATTGAAGCACGGTGTCGGCGACAGGTTGACCGAGCGTGCAAGGTCGGCGTTGGTGATGCGCGCGTTCTCCTGAAGGCTGTTGAGAATGCCGATGTCGGTACGGTCCAGTTTGCGCATGAGACAAAATCACCTGTTTTTTATGTTTATGCAGGTTTTTTATCCTCAAATGATCTTGGGCGCAACGAAACAGAGAGAAATATTCTTCTTGAGCCGGCCTATGATTGTTGTAGGACAAGATTTCTTCCACAGAAGAAAGACCGTCAGCTCACTACAAGAAATTCACAAGATCGAGCGTAGAAGCCATGAATCAAGCGTACGAACCGCTGCGCCTGCACGTACCCGAACCATCGGGCCGCCCAGGCTGCAAAACCGACTTCTCCTACCTGCGTCTGACCGATGCCGGCACGGTGCGCAAACCCCCTATCGACGTTGAACCGGCCGACACGGCAGACCTGGCCAAGGGCTTGATCCGCGTGCTCGACGACCAGGGCAATGCCCTGGGTCCATGGGCTGAAGGCGTGCCGTCTGCAATCCTGCGCCGAGGCATGCGCGCCATGCTCAAGACGCGGATCTACGACAACCGCATGGTGGTCGCCCAGCGTCAGAAGAAAATGTCGTTCTACATGCAGAGCCTTGGCGAAGAAGCCATCGGCAGCGGCCAGGCCCTGGCGCTGAACGTTGATGACATGTGCTTCCCGACATACCGCCAGCAAAGCATTCTGATGGCGCGAGACGTGCCGCTGGTGGACCTGATCTGCCAACTGCTGTCCAACGAGCGCGATCCGCTCAAGGGCCGTCAGCTGCCCATCATGTACTCGGTCAAGGACTTCGGCTTCTTTACCATCTCCGGCAACCTCGCCACCCAGTTCGTACAGGGTGTGGGCTGGGGCATGGCCTCGGCGATCAAGGGCGACACCAAAATTGCCTCGGCCTGGATCGGCGACGGCGCCACCGCTGAATCCGACTTCCACACCGCCCTCACCTTCGCCCACGTTTACCGGGCGCCAGTGATCCTCAATGTGGTCAACAACCAGTGGGCAATCTCGACCTTCCAGGCGATTGCCGGTGGTGAAGCCACCACGTTCGCCGGTCGTGGCGTTGGGTGCGGTATTGCTTCCCTGCGAGTCGATGGCAACGATTTCGTCGCGGTTTACGCCGCCTCTGCCTGGGCCGCCGAGCGCGCCCGCCGCAACCTCGGCCCGACCATGATCGAATGGGTCACCTACCGCGCCGGTCCACACTCGACCTCCGATGATCCGTCCAAATACCGTCCTGCCGACGACTGGAGCTGTTTCCCGCTGGGTGATCCGATTGCGCGCTTGAAGCAGCACCTGATCAAAATCGGCCAGTGGTCCGAAGAGGAGCACGACGCCGTCAGCGCCGAACTGGAAGCCGAAGTAATTGCCGCGCAGAAGGAAGCCGAAAAATACGGCACCCTCGCCGGTGGCCAGATTCCGAGCGCCGCGACCATGTTCGAGGACGTCTATAAAGAGATGCCGGAGCACTTGAAGCGCCAGCGTCAAGAGTTGGGGATCTGACATGAACGATCACAACAACAATATCGAGCTGGAAACCGCCATGACCACGACCACCATGACCATGATCCAGGCCCTGCGCTCGGCCATGGATGTGATGCTTGAACGCGATGACAACGTCGTGGTCTTCGGCCAGGACGTGGGCTACTTCGGCGGCGTGTTCCGTTGCACCGAAGGCCTGCAGAACAAGTACGGCACCTCCCGGGTGTTCGATGCGCCGATTTCCGAAAGCGGCATCGTCGGCGTTGCAGTCGGCATGGGTGCCTACGGTCTGCGTCCGGTGGCCGAGATCCAGTTCGCCGATTACGTTTACCCGGCGTCGGACCAGATCATTTCCGAAGCCGCGCGCCTGCGGTATCGCTCGGCCGGCGAGTTCACCGCGCCGATGACCCTGCGCATGCCCTGCGGCGGCGGCATCTACGGTGGCCAGACCCACAGCCAAAGTATCGAAGCGATGTTCACCCAGGTCTGTGGCCTGCGTACGGTGATGCCGTCCAACCCCTACGACGCCAAGGGCCTGCTGATCGCCTCCATCGAAAACGATGACCCGGTGATCTTCCTTGAGCCAAAACGCTTGTACAACGGCCCGTTCGACGGCCATCACGACCGCCCGGTAACCCCATGGTCGAAACACCCGTCGGCGCAAGTGCCGGACGGCTACTACACCGTACCGCTGGACGTCGCCGCCATCACCCGTCCGGGCAAGGCCGTGACCATCCTGACGTACGGCACCACGGTCTATGTCTCCCAAGTGGCTGCAGAGGAAACCGGGATCGACGCTGAAGTCATCGATTTGCGCAGCCTGTGGCCGCTGGACCTGGACACCATCGTCAAGTCCGTGAAGAAGACCGGCCGCTGCGTGATCGTTCACGAAGCGACCCGCACTTGTGGGTTCGGCGCCGAACTGGTCGCCCTGGTGCAAGAGCATTGCTTCCACCACCTGGAAGCGCCGATCGAACGCGTCACC
The DNA here is from genome assembly GCF_026241895.1 of Pseudomonas sp. RIT-562. Lineage (GTDB taxonomy): Bacteria > Pseudomonadota > Gammaproteobacteria > Pseudomonadales > Pseudomonadaceae > Aquipseudomonas > Aquipseudomonas mandelii_F. Next base: position 62,888 of record NZ_JAPJIV010000020.1, read on the forward strand.
GGCTGGGACACTCCCTACCCGCACGCGCAAGAGTGGGCGTATTTCCCTGGTCCGTCCCGAGTGGGCGCGGCTTTGAAACGGGTCATGGAGGTCTGAATGGGCACGCACGTTATTAAAATGCCGGACATTGGCGAAGGCATTGCTGAAGTTGAATTGTCGGTGTGGCACGTCAAAGTCGGCGACATGGTCGTCGAAGATCAGGTGCTCGCTGATGTCATGACCGACAAGGCGATGGTCGATATTCCATCGCCAGTCCATGGCAAGGTGATTGCGCTGGGCGGACAGCCTGGCGAAGTGATGGCGGTTGGCAGCATCCTGATCAGCATTGAAGTAGAAGGCGCGGGCAACGTTAAAGAGTCGGCCCAGCCGGCACCTGTTAAAGAAGCGCCGGTTGCCGCTGCGAAACCTGAACCTGTGGTGGCAAGCCAACCGGTCGCAGCTGCAGCGCCACGGGCAGCCGTTTGCCAAGGCCCGATGGTGGCTCGCGAAGCCGACGAACGCCCGCTGGCCTCCCCGGCCGTGCGCAAGCATGCACTCGACCTCGGCATCCAGTTGCGCCTGGTGCGTGGCAGCGGTCCTGCGGGTCGCGTGCTGCACGAAGACCTCGACGCCTATCTGGCCCAAGGTCAGTCGAATGCTTCCACCGCGAATACCGCTTACGCCCAGCGTAACGACGAAGAGCAAATCCAGGTGATCGGCATGCGCCGCAAGATCGCCCAGCGCATGCAGGACGCCACGCAACGCGCCGCTCACTTCAGTTACGTCGAGGAAATCGACGTCACCGCCGTGGAGGAGCTGCGCGCGCACCTCAACGAAAAACACGGCGCAACCCGTGGCAAGCTGACTTTGCTGCCGTTCCTGGTCCGCGCCCTGGTCGTCGCCCTGCGCGACTTCCCGCAGATCAACGCCCGTTACGATGATGAAGCCCAGGTCATCACCCGCCTCGGCGCCGTCCATGTGGGCATCGCCACACAAGCCGACATCGGCTTGATGGTGCCGGTGGTGCGCCACGCCGAAGCCCGTAGCCTGTGGGGCAACGCAGCCGAAATCTCCCGTTTGGCCACCGCCGCGCGTAATGGCAAGGCCGCCCGCGATGAACTGTCCGGCTCGAGCATCACCCTGACCAGCCTCGGCGCGTTGGGCGGCATTGTCAGCACCCCGGTGCTGAACCTGCCGGAGGTGGCGATCGTCGGCGTGAACAAAATCGTCGAACGCCCGATGGTGGTCAAAGGCCAGATCGTGATTCGCAAGATGATGAACCTCTCCAGCTCCTTCGATCACCGCGTGGTCGACGGCATGGACGCGGCGCAATTCATCCAGGCCGTTCGCGGCTTGCTCGAACAACCCGCCACCCTGTTTGTGGAGTAAGAGATGGACACTTTGAATACCACGCTGCTGATTATCGGCGGCGGTCCTGGCGGTTATGTGACGGCAATCCGTGCTGGCCAGCTGGGCATCCCGACCATTCTGGTGGAAGGCCAGTCACTGGGCGGTACCTGCCTGAACATCGGCTGCATTCCGTCAAAGGCGCTGATTCACGTCGCTGAACAGTTCCACCAGACGCAGCATCACAGCCAGCATTCGGCCCTGGGCATCAGCGTGTCGGCACCGACCCTCGACATCAGCAAAAGCGTCGAGTGGAAGGACGGCATCGTTGATCGCCTGACCACCGGTGTTGCCGCACTGCTGAAGAAGAACAAGGTCCAGGTCATTCAAGGCTGGGCGAAAGTGATCGACGGCAAAACCGTTGACGTGGGCGACACGCGGATTCAGTGCGAGCACCTGGTACTGGCCACCGGTTCGAAAAGCGTCAACCTGCCGATGCTGCCGATCGGCGGGCCGATCATCTCTTCCACCGAAGCCTTGGCACCGACTTCAGTGCCCAAACGCCTGATTGTGGTGGGTGGCGGTTATATCGGCCTGGAGCTGGGGATTGCCTATCGCAAGCTCGGCGCTGAGGTGAGCGTGGTCGAGGCGCAGGAGCGCATTCTGCCCGCCTACGACGCCGAACTGACCCAACCTGTACACGAAGAACTGAAAAAGCTCGGTGTGAACCTTTACTTGAAGCACAGCGTGCAAGGCTTTGATTCTGCAAGCAATACGCTGCAAGTTATAGAACCGGGCGGCGATACCCTGAACTTGGAAACAGATCAGGTACTGGTGGCCGTCGGTCGCAAGCCGAACACCCAGGGCTGGAACCTTGAAGCGTTGAATCTGGACATGAACGGTTCGTCGATCAAGATCGACAACCGCTGCCAGACCAGCATGCGCAACGTGTACGCCATCGGCGACCTCAGTGGCGAACCTATGCTTGCACACCGAGCGATGGCCCAGGGCGAGATGGTTGCCGAGCTGATCAGCGGCAAATCCCGTGAGTTCAACCCGACCGCCATCGCTGCCGTATGCTTCACCGACCCGGAACTGGTGGTCGTCGGCAAGACTCCGGACGACGCGAAGGCGGCTGGGCTGGACTGCATCGTTTCCAGTTTCCCGTTCGCGGCGAACGGCCGGGCGATGACCCTGGAATCGAAAAGCGGCTTCGTGCGGGTGGTCGCTCGTCGGGACAATCACCTGATTGTCGGCTGGCAAGCCGTGGGTGTTGGCGTGTCGGAATTGTCGACGGCCTTCGGCCAGAGCCTGGAAATGGGCGCCCGGCTGGAAGACATCGCCGGCACCATCCACGCGCATCCGACCTTGGGCGAGGCAGTGCAAGAAGCCGCGTCGCGCGCTTTGGGGCACGCGTTGCACCTGTGATTCAAGGAAATTGATGGTGTAGGTGAAGGCCTCTTCGCGAGCAAGCCCGCTCCCACATTTGATCTGTGTCGTACACAAATCCACTGTGGGAGCGGGCTTGCTCGCGAATTCTCAGGGCGACATCATTTATCTGCCAATGATCCGATAGTCCGGGCTGCGAATTGGTCCCGGAATGAAGTATTGTTGTCCCCATCCAAAAAAACGTCAGAAGCCTTGAACCGCTTTGGCGGTTGTTCAGTGATAGAGGGTGTCATGGGTAACGAAAGCATCAATTGGGACAAGTTGGGTTTTGACTACATCAAGACAGACAAGCGCTATCTGTCGCACTGGCGTAATGGCGAGTGGGACACAGGCACCCTGACCGAAGACAACGTGCTGCACATCAGCGAAGGCTCCACTGCCCTTCACTATGGCCAGCAATGCTTCGAGGGCCTGAAGGCCTATCGTTGCAAAGATGGCTCGATCAACCTGTTCCGCCCGGACCAGAACGCCGCTCGCATGCAACGCAGCTGCGCTCGCCTGCTGATGCCGCAGGTGTCCACAGAACAGTTCGTCGAAGCCTGCAAGGAAGTGGTTCGTGCCAACGAGCGTTTCATTCCGCCGTACGGCACCGGCGGCGCGCTGTACCTGCGTCCGTTCGTGATCGGCGTGGGTGACAACATCGGCGTGCGTACCGCACCCGAGTTCATCTTCTCGATCTTCGCCATTCCGGTCGGCGCCTACTTCAAGGGCGGCCTGACCCCGCACAACTTCCTGATCTCCAGCTACGACCGCGCTGCCCCACAAGGCACCGGTGCGGCCAAGGTCGGTGGCAACTACGCCGCGAGCCTGATGCCAGGCTCCCAGGCCAAGAAAGCCCACTTCGCCGACTGCATCTACCTGGACCCGATGACCCACACCAAGATCGAGGAAGTCGGTTCGGCCAACTTCTTCGGGATCACCCACGACAACAAGTTCGTCACGCCGAACTCGCCTTCGGTATTGCCGGGCATCACCCGTCTGTCGCTGATCGAGCTGGCCAAATCGCGCCTGGGCCTGGAAGTGGTTGAAGGTGACGTGTTCATCGACAAGCTGTCGGACTTCAAGGAAGCCGGTGCCTGCGGTACTGCGGCCGTGATCACCCCGATCGGCGGCATCAGCTACAACGACCATCTGCACGTGTTCCACAGCGAAACCGAAGTTGGCCCGGTGACCCAGAAGCTCTACAAAGAGCTGACCGGGGTACAGACCGGAGACGTCGAAGCGCCTGCTGGCTGGATCGTCAAGGTTTGACCTGACACTGCGACACCCAGGCCCTCCATTGTTAACGCAATGGGGGGCTTTTTGTTGGCTGGGGTATCCGCTTGCCCTGCCGCCCCTTGATCCCGCTGGCCTGGCCATCCTGCTGTTTGCCAGTACGTGCCTGGGTAATCAGCCCTGGAATCAACGCCCCTTCCGGCAAATTCTTCCAGAACCTGGCCGGGAGATGCCCTTCCATCACCTTGGGATTTAAACGCGCCGGGTTGAAAATATGGCTGTAGTAGGTGAGCCACATGTCACCGTGAGGATCTTCGACATTCTGTGCCATTTGCTGCCATTCCACCGGGCATTGACGCAGGTAGTTCAATTGCTCGCCGTCGTAGTAAACGCCATCCCGAGGCGTCGCAATCAGCCAGCGATGTCGCCCCATGCGGCCTATGAAATGTACGCTGGCACTGTGCAGTATGTCGTGGGCGGGCTCATGCCAGGCAACGTATTCGGGGCCTACGCATCCGGGCAATTCAACGAACCGCACAAATGCGTGTAGATGATGAGATTCACGCTGTACTTGCTTGATTCTCCTCTGTAATTCACTGCCAAGCTTGTCCCCGGCCATCATCGCAGTACGATCACCATGGCTGACTCGCCACAGCACCTCATACAACAGACTCCAGCGCTGGTCGCCGCGATATCGGGCCGCTTGTTCCAGGGTGTCGAGCAGCGTGCGCGGAATGCGCGCCAGAAATGGCCCCTGGGATTCTGGCAACGTGTGATCGCTGGCGAACAGATCCTGCACGCCCTCGCTGGCCCAACCCACCAGGCTCGGATCAACCTCATGACTGAGCAGCCAGCGCGCTTGCTGGCGCCAGGTGTCGAACAGGTCGTCGCAATCGAGGTTAATCATCCCCACAAGCCCATTTGCTGGGGTTGCGGGCGGTCGCGCAATTGTTGATAGAGCAGATGACTGGTGACTTCGGCCTGTTGTGGGTGGTAATCGCTGGTGATGAAAAACGGCTTGGCCTTCGCCAGCACACAGCGCATGCGCGCCAGGTCTTCATACCGAATGCGGCGCTGGCGGCGCAGTTCGACCAGCCGCTCGGTCGTGCGCAGGCCGATCCCGGGAATGCGCGAAATCAGCGAGGCTTCGGCGCGATTGAGGTCCAGTGGAAAGATGTCGCGATTTTCCAAGGCCCAGGCGAGTTTCGGGTCGATGTCCAACGCCAGGTGACCTGGGCCCTTGAACAGTTCGCCAGCGGTGTAGCCATAACTGCGCAACAGAAAGTCGGCCTGGTACAACCGATGCTCGCGCATCAACGGCGGCGCAGCCAGGGGCACGCTTTTTGGGCTGTCAGGTATCGGGCTGAACGCCGAATAATAGACTCGGCGCAATTTGAAATTGCCGTACAGCGACTGGGCACTATGCAAAATGGTGCTGTCATCGGTGTCGTCGGCGCCCACGATCATCTGCGTGCTCTGCCCGGCCGGGGCGAATTTTGGCGCTCGCGGCTCGTTCAGTACGGTCTGCACGCCGGTGTAGATGGTCTGCATCGCCCCCTTGATCGAGCCGATGTGTTTCTCCGGCGCCAGGGTTTGCAAGCTGGCGTCAGTGGGTAGCTCGATGTTGACGCTCAAGCGGTCGGCATACCGCCCCGCTTGCTCGATCAGCGCCGGGTCGGCCTCGGGAATGGTCTTGAGGTGGATGTAGCCGCGAAATTCATGTTCTTCACGCAACAGCCGCGCCACCTGAATCAGCTGCTCCATGGTGTAATCCGCCGAGCGGATGATCCCGGAGCTCAGAAACAATCCGCTGACGCAGTTGCGGCGATAGAAATCCATGGTCAACGTGACCACTTCTTCCGGCGTGAACCGTGCCCTGGGCACGTCGCTGGAGCGACGATTGACGCAGTACTGGCAGTCATAGAGACAGAAGTTGGTCAGCAAAATCTTCAGCAGCGAGACGCAGCGCCCGTCAGGGGTATAGCTGTGACAGATGCCCATGCCATTGCTCGCACCCAGGCCACTTTTGCCCTCCGAGCTGCGCTTGGGCGCACCACTGCTGGCGCAGGACGCGTCGTACTTGGCGGCGTCGGCGAGGATGCTGAGCTTGTCGATGAGTTCCATGGGGCACGCCACTAGCTGTTTGGATATACAGTATAGAGTCGATGCCCGGGGTTCAAGTCGTTAAACGGCGTTTGGTGCGTTAGCCGACGAACGCTTGGCTTGTGAAGGTGCTGTGGGTTCGAGAGGCAGCTCAACAGCAAACCGCCGACTTATCTCCTTGCGCCCCACTGCCGTGAGCGCCAGCGCCCGACTATCCATGTCCTGAGTGACCCAGCGCCGGGCCATGGCCACTTTCAGCAAAGCTGCGCCCAATGCCCCGCCAAGATGTGGCCGACGCATGCTCCAGTCCAGGCATGGACAGGCAAAGCGCCGGCGCAGGCTGGCCAACTCTGCGACTTCGATGCCCAAGCCTTCGAAAGCTTCCTCCCCTCGCGCGCTCAACTGATAACCCTGATCAGCGGTCAGCAGCAACCACCCTGCCTCGAGCATCCGGTCATGCATCAGGACCGCCAGAGTGCCGGCCATGTGGTCGTAACAGGTGCGGGCAAATTGCAGGCGATCCGGCGTCCGCGAGCTGAAGGTCGGCGGCGCACTCTGGCCGATCACCATCAACGCTTCCAACGCCCGGGCCACGCGTGGGTCCGCGAGGCTGTAATAACGATGACGACCCTGTATGTGCAAGCGCACCAGGGCCAGCTCCTTCAATTTTGCCAGGTGCGCGCTGGCGGTGGACGCGCTGACGTCGGCAATTGCCGCCAGCTCGGTGCTGGTCCGGGCGTGGCCATCCATCAACGAACAGAGCATTTTCGTCCGGGCCGGCTCTGCGATCGCCGCCGCCACTTGAGAGACGCCGACGTCGTGCTGTTGTACGTGCATATTTCGCTCCCGGACGAATCGAGGCTGTATTGAACTGAAGATAGTAGCAACACTTCCACCCTATCAAGCAAGGCCGCGACCCATGGACCCGATCATCGCTGCAACCCACGCCGATCCCTATCCCTACTACGCACAGCTGCGCGCCGCAGGCGGACTGGCATTTCACCAGGGGCTCAACCTGTGGGTCGCCAGCAGCGCCCGCGCCGTTGCGGCGGTACTGGAACACCCCGATTGTCACGTCCGGCCAACCGATGAGCCGGTGCCCAAGGCCATTGCCGGCGGGATGGCGGGCAGCGTGTTCGGGCGCCTGATGCGGATGAACGAAGGGCCAAGGCAGCGCTGCCCCAGGTCCGCGATCGAGCCCGAGCTGGCAGCACTTGATTGCAGTGAAGTGAAGGCGTTGGTGACTGCACGCCTGATCACTCCTGACGCTGAAGGCCTGCACAATGCCATGTTCCGCGGGCCGGTGTGCGTGGTCGCAGCGCTGCTGGGATTCTCTCCCGCCCACGCTCGGATCATCAGCGAGCTGACGGCAGAGTTCGTGGCGTGTCTTTCGCCTTTGAGCGATCACGCTCAAGTGGCGGCGGCGCAACTGGCAGCCGAACAACTCAGCGGCTACATGGTTGAGCTATTGAATGATCCGGACAACAGCAGCCCCTTGCTGGCCAACATCCGCCGGCGCTTCGCTGCAATGTCGACGGACCAGACGGTGTTGATTGCCAACCTGGTTGGGCTGCTCTCTCAGACCCACGAGGCAACCGCTGGCCTCATCGGCAATACCCTGATTGCGCTGCATAGACACCCGGCGCTGCCACGGGATGCAGCGAACATCAACGATTGGATTGCCGAAACCCTGCGCTTCGATCCACCCGTGCAGAACACTCGCCGGTTTGTCGCAGCGGCCTGCGAGATCGAGGGCGTGCGGCTTGCGGCGGGGGATGTGATTTTGGTGGTGTTGGCTGCAGCGAATCGGGATCCGATGTTAAATAACGAGCCTGAGCAGTTCTTGCTTGATCGTGCGAACCGTCAGAGTTTCAGGTTTGGTGCGGGTAGGCATCACTGTCCTGGGCAGGGGTTGGCGTTGGATATTTGCACAGCCACCTTGCAGGCACTGCTTGCCACGGGAATTGAGGTGGGGGGATTGAAGTGGGTGTACCGGCGGTCGTTGAATGGGCGGGTTCCGGCATTCAGTTTTTGAAGAACAGAATCAAAAGATCGCAGCCTCGTTTCTCTTGGCAGCTCCTACAGGAAGGCGGGGCCGCGCCGGGTTAGGCGGGCCTCGATCGGCGATTCACTGCTGAGTGCGTTTTAATCGTCCCTGGTCAACACTTCCAACAACTCAATCTCGAAAATCAGATTCGAATTCGGCGTAATTGCACCCATGGTCCGCTCGCCGTAACCCAGATGCGCCGGCACCAGCAATTTGCGCTTGCCGCCAACCCGCATCCCGATGATGCCTTGGTCCCAGCCTTTGATGACGCGCCCAGTGCCGATCACACACTGGAACGGCTTACCGCGGTTGTAGGAAGAGTCGAATTCGCTACCGTCTTCCAGCCAGCCACGGTATTGAGTGGTGATCAGGGCGCCCTTGACGGCAGCCTTGCCCTCCCCCGGCTGCAGGTCGATGATCTGTAATTCGTCGTTCATGAATCTTGCTCGGTTGGCTGTTAATCAGGGCGTTTTCGCAGAATTCGCCGCTGTTGGCAATCCATGGAACCGAAACAGCCCCGCCCGTTCACATGAGTATCGACTTCGTACTCAGGAAAGGACGCTCTGATGACCGACTCACCGCGCAGTTTCATTCCGCCCTACATCCTCAACCGCATCATTGCCCACGGCTCCGAGCGCCAGCGTTCGAGTGCCCAGGCGACGCTGACTCACGTTCGGACATTGCGCCATACGCCCCTCCCACCAAATCGGCCTCCTGCGACCACCCTGCTGCCACCGTCCACTCAGCCCGGCGTGGTCCAGCGCAGCGTTCATGACGCCCAGGGCAAAATGCTCCTGCCAGGAATGCCGGTGCGCGTCGAAGGTCAGGCGGCGACGGGTGATCCGGCGGTCGACGAAGCCTATGATGCCTTGGGCGCCAGCTATGATTTCTTCTGGAAAGTCCACGCTCGCGATTCGATCGACAATCAGGGATTTGCCCTGATTGGCAGTGTGCATTACGGGCAGGATTACGAAAATGCGTTCTGGAACGGTGCGCAGATGGTGTTCGGCGACGGCGATGGCGAAATATTCGAGCGCTTCACCCGCTCCCTGGATGTCATCGGCCACGAACTGACCCATGGCGTGATCGAAAGTGAGGCCGGGCTGATTTACGCCAATCAATCCGGGGCGCTGAATGAGTCGATATCGGACGTATTCGGCGTGCTGATCAAGCAACGGGTACTGAACCAGACTGCCGAGGAAGCCGACTGGCTGATCGGCGCCGACCTGCTGGCGCCGCAGATCAAAGGTGATGGTTTGCGCTCCATGGCCCACCCCGGCACCGCGTACGATGACCCGCTGCTGGGTAAGGACCCACAACCGGACCACATGCGTGATTTTGTCGTCACCGAGCAAGACAATGGCGGCGTGCATATCAATTCCGGCATTCCCAACCGGGCGTTTTATCTCGCGGCCAAGGCATTGGGCGGGTTCGCCTGGCAGAAAGCCGGCCATATCTGGTACGACACGTTGTGCGACCCGCGCCTGGGCACGCAGGCGTCGTTCAGCGAATTTGCTGCGCTGACCATTGAGCAGGCGCTGAAGCGCTTTGGCGCGGATGAACAGCTCGCAGTGATGCAGGCCTGGTCTGACGTCGGTGTGGAAACGAATCGGGAGCCATCATGAAAACCCTGCCAACCCTGGGTGCCGATGCAGTCATCCATCTGTCCCGCCAGGGCGGCGTCGCGGCCATCCACGCCCTGACGCGCCCGCGCAGTATCGAATTCGCGCAGTGCGATATCGAACAGCGTTCGCGCATCTGCGACGTGCTGCAAGGCTGCCTGCCCTACGCCGAACAGCCGAGCGGCCGGGGCGATCAGCGCTTTTATGAAATCGAAGTGCACTATCGCACCGGCGAGCAGGATGATCGGATGGTGATGAAGGTGCCAGAGGACCAGGCGCCAGGTGATCTGGTGCATTTGTGGGACAAGGGTGAAGTTCTGTGAACGCTATGAAAATCTACTGCAGGAGCGCCGGCTCCCACAGCAACCAGGGTGTCGCGCAAGCGCGCTGGCCTACTTTTCCACCGGGGTAATATCCACGATCGTGCCGTTGGTAATCATCACCATCATGTACTTGTCATGCACCTGCACCCACTGGGCTTGCTCCACCGGGGCTTTCAGACCTTTAGCTTTCCAGTTTTTCAGGGCTTTTTCAGGACGCTGATAGATATCCGGGGCGCGGTCATTGACGTTCAGCTCGCGAGTATTGGTGGCACTTGGCTGCACGGTTTTTTCAGGTGAGTCAGCCGCTTGAACGATGGGACTGATACCGGCAACGCCAGCGGCAATGGCCAGGGCGGCGATGAGGGATTTGCTGTTCATGGTTGATTCTCCAGAAATGTCGTAATACCTGAACTCCGACTGCGCGCAGAGAAAATCATTCATTCAGGGCGCGATGATTCCTTGGCGTGGGCAAAGATGCTCCATTCATACAATCATGCCCGCCCGTGGCTGACGCATCCCGTTACAGGCTTTATCCTTGTCGCCCCCCGCCGTACCGAGTCCTGGAGTAAGCCATGCCCCATGAAGGCAACCTGTTGCAAGCCGCCGTCGTCTTTCTGTTAGCGGCGGTGCTCACCGTGCCGCTGGCCAAGCGCCTGCAACTGGGGGCGGTGCTGGGTTATCTGTTTGCCGGGGTGATCATCGGTCCGTCGGTGCTCGGCCTGATCGACAATCCGCAGAGCGTCAGCCATATTTCCGAACTCGGGGTGGTGTTGCTGCTGTTCATCATTGGCCTGGAGTTGTCACCACGACGGCTGTGGGTGATGCGCAAATCGGTATTTGGCGTGGGCCTGGCACAGGTGCTGCTGACCGGCTCGGTGATTGGCGTGACAGCCTGGTTCATGTTCGGTCAGCCGCTGAACAGTGCCATCGTGCTGGGCCTCGGCCTTGCCCTCTCCTCCACCGCGTTTGGCCTGCAGAGCCTCGCCGAGCGCAAGGAGCTGACCAGCCCCCATGGCCGACTGGCCTTTGCGATCCTGCTGTTCCAGGACATCGCGGCGATCCCGCTGATCGCCATGGTGCCACTGCTGGCGGGCGGTGATCACACCTCCACTGCCAGCGAGGATATCAATCACGGGTTGCAGGTGCTGGGCAGTATCGCCGTGGTGGTGATCGGCGGGCGCTACCTGTTGCGTCCGGTATTCCGCGCAGTGGCCCGGACCGGTCTGCCTGAAGTGTCCACCGCCACCGCGTTGCTGGTGGTGATCGGCACTGCGTGGCTGATGGACCTGGTGGGAGTGTCCATGGCCCTTGGAGCATTCCTCGCCGGCCTGCTGTTGGCAGACTCCGAGTATCGCCACGAACTGGAAGCGCAAATCGAGCCGTTCAAGGGTTTGCTATTGGGCCTGTTTTTCATCAGCGTGGGCATGGGCGCCAACCTCAGCCTGCTACTCAGTGCGCCGATCACGGTACTGGGCCTGACCCTGCTGCTGATCGCCATCAAGTTGCCCCTGCTGTTTGTGGTCGGACAGTTGGCGGGTGGCCTGGGCAAGGTCAGTGCGATTCGCCTGGGGATCGTGCTGGCGGCCGGCGGTGAGTTCGCCTTTGTCGTGTTCAAGATTGGTCGCGACCAGGGCCTGTTCGAGCCGCGCCTGTACGACCTGCTGGTATTGACCATCACCCTGTCCATGGCCGTGACTCCCCTGCTGTTGCTGGTGTGCGCACGCCTGGTGAGCCCGAAAGTGCAGCCGGTGGTGGTACCGGAGCAGTTTCGGGAAATCGACACCGACACCCCGCGAGTGGTGATCGCCGGCATGGGCCGCATGGGGCAGATCGTCGCGCGGATCCTGCGCGCGCAGAACATCAAGTTCGTTGCTCTGGATACTTCAGTGGAAACCATCGAATTGTCCCGCAGCTTTGGCGGAGTGCCGGTGTTCTACGGCGATCCGATGCGTCCGGAAATCCTCAGCGCCGCCAAGGTGGAACAGGCGGAATACTTTGTGATTGCCACCGATGACCCGGACGCCAACATCAAGACGGCCGAGTTGGTGCACAAGCTTTACCCACACATCAAGATCATCGCCCGCGCTCGTAACCGCCAGCACGTGCATCGGTTGGTCGACCTGGGCGCCGAGGCGATTCGTGAGACCTACTATTCGAGCCTGGAAATGAGCCGTCGTACGCTGGTAGGGTTGGGCCTGACCCAAGCCCAGGCCGATGCGCGGATCAAGCGCTTCAAGCATCACGACGAGCAGGTCCTGGAAGCCCAGCATGCGATCTATGACGATGCCGCCAAGGTGCTGCAGACGGCGCAGGAAGCTCGGGCGGAACTGGCCAAGTTGTTCGAATCGGATCAGTTGGAAGAGGAGAAGCTGGGTAAGGTTTGAGCTGTTTGGTCAATGACGAACTCAAAGGAATCCACCATGGCTGCTGATCAACCCGCCCCTGCCCTCAAGGAAATCTTCAACGCCGAGCGCCTCCAGCATATCGCTGACGAGATGCGCGCGGTGTACCCCGAGTTCAGGGCCAAGGCTTTCCTGAAAATGGCCAACGAAGGCCTCGACGGATTGTCCATCATGCAGCGCATGGCCCGAGTCAGTGAATGCCTGCATGCGGTGCTGCCACTGGGCTACGAGGAATCCCTGGTTGTCCTGCGCGCGCTGGCGCCTCGCCTGAACAGTGGTTTCGTCAGCATTTCCCTGCCGCATTATGTTGCGAGCTATGGCGGCCACGCGTTCGAAGAGTCGATGGCCGCGCTCAAGTACTTCACCGCCTTTGGATCGTCGGAGTTTGCGATCCGGCATTTCCTGCGCAGCGATTTCGAGCGCACCCTGGCGGTGATGCACCAGTGGTCACTGGATGAAAACGAACACGTAAGGCGCCTGGCGAGCGAAGGCAGCCGGCCGCGGTTGCCGTGGTCGTTCCGCCTGGAACGGATGCAGGCAGACCCGAGCCTGGCCGCGACGATTCTCGACAACCTCAAGGCCGACGACAGCCTTTACGTGCGCAAGTCCGTGGCCAACCATCTGAACGACATCACCAAGGAACAGCCCGAGTGGGTGCTGGACCTGATCGAAACCTGGTCGCTGGACAACCGCCATACCGCATGGATCGCCAGGCACGCCCTGCGCAGCCTGATCAAGCAAGGCAATCGGCGGGCACTGGCAATCATCGGCGCGGGGGGCAAGGCCGAGGTCGAGATCACTCAGGTTCGGGTCGAGCCGGCAGTGATCGGGCTCGGCGAGAAGATCACCCTGTCGTTTGCCGTGCAGTCAACGGTCGAACACAGCCAGCGACTGGTGATCGATTACGCGATCGACTACGTCAAGGCCAATGGCAGCACTTCGGCGAAGGTGTTCAAGCTCAAGGCGCTGACCCTGCCCGGCAAGGCCTGCGAACGAATTGCGCGTAGCCAGCAGATCAAGGAACTCACCACCCGCCGGCATTACGCGGGCAAGCATGCGGTGCACGTGATGGTGAACGGCGAACGGATGGCCACAACGGCCTTCGAAATCCTCCCGTAAACCCACAAAATCCCTGCCGCACCCAATCCTTGTAGCAGCTGGCGAAGCCTGCGTTGGGGTGCGAAGCGGCCCCAGGGTTTCAATGCCGAAATACAGTCGTGTGTAATAGCGCCTGCTGCGCAGGCGGACGCAGCCTTCGGCAGCTGCTACAAGGTCGGCGCGGATTTTTGTAGCAGCTGGCGAAGCCTGCGTTAGGGCGCGCAGCGGCCCCAAGGTATCCAAGGCAGAAATCCAATCGTCCGGAATAGCGCCTGCTGCGCAAGCGGACGCAGCCTTCGGCAGCTGCTACAAGGTCGACGCGGTTTTTTGTAGCAGCTGGCGCAGCCTGCGTTGGGTCGCGAAGCGGCCCCAGGGTTTCCAAGTCAGAAATCCAATAGTCCTGCGGCTACAAATGCCGACGCATTTTCAGATCCCAAATCAAGGCCGGTTGCCCAGCAACAACCCCTGTTCACTCTCGCACAACGCCACCACGTGATCCCACAACACCCGCAGGCGCACCGATTTGTGCAGCTCGCGGCGGGTGCTGATCCAGTAGCTGCGCAGGATGTTTTCATCCGGCAGCAACGGCACCAGCGCCGAATCTGCACTGGCCATGTAACACGGCAGCACCGCGATCCCCAGGCCTGAACGAGCCGCCTGCTGCTGGGCAATGACGCTGGTGCTGTGGAAGACCACCTGAGGGTTGCGGCAAAAGCTGTTGAGAAACATCAGTTCCTGGCTGAACAGCAGGTCATCGACATAACCGATCCAGGCATGCCGGCCGAGATCTTCGCGGCTGCGCAACGGCGGTGCGCGGTCGAGGTAGTCCTGGCTGGCGTAGAGCGCCAGGCGGTAGTCGGTGAGCTTGCGGGTGACCAGCATGTCCGCCGCTGGCCGTTCGAGGTGGATGCTGATTTCGACCTCGCGGTTGAGGATGCTGACAAACCGGGGTACCGCCACCAGCTCCACCTCCAGCCCGGGATAACGCTCGAACAGGCTATTCATGCGGCTGGCGAGGAACATGATGCCCAGACCTTCGGTCACCCCGACGCGAATCTTGCCGAGGGGCGCGGTCGACTGGGTGATTTCTTCCTGGGCTAGCAATGCGACGTTTTCCATGGCCTCGGCGTGTTTGCGCAGCGCTTCGCCGGCGGGTGTCAGCTGGTAACCCTGGGCGTGCTGCACAAACAAGGCAGTGCCCAGGCTTTTTTCAATGGCTTCGATGTGCCGAGCAACGGTGGCGTGAGTGGTGTTCAAACGCCGCGCCGCAGTGAGCAATCGCCCGCTACGCTGGAGTTCGAGAAAAAAGCGCAAGTCATTCCAGTCGAACATTGCTCGCCCCAAGGCCGCGCTGTCTAAAAACGCACAGCGGCTGCGCAAAAATTAACATTCTTTTAACGAAAGCTAACAACTAGGATGACTGACGACAAGAACAACAATAAGAGGTCATGGATGCAGACTTCCCTTGATGAATTCGACTACATCGTGGTCGGGGCCGGTCCGGCCGGTTGTTTGCTGGCCAATCGACTCTCGGCCAACCCGCAGCAGCGGGTGTTGCTGCTGGAAGCCGGTGGCCGCGATAACTACGCGTGGATTCACATCCCGGTAGGCTACCTGTTCTGCATCGGCAACCCGCGCACCGACTGGTGCTTCAAGACCGAGGCGCAACCTGGCCTGCAAGGTCGCGCCTTGAGTTATCCGCGGGGCAAGGTGCTGGGCGGGTGCTCCTCGATCAACGGCATGATCTATATGCGTGGCCAGGCCGGCGATTACGACAGCTGGGCGGCAGAGGGCAATGCCGGCTGGAGCTGGGAAGAGGTGCTGCCGCTGTTCAAGAAGAGTGAAGACCACTTTGCCGGCGACTCGCAGTTTCATGGCGCTGCCGGTGAATGGCGAATCGAACGCCAGCGCCTGTCCTGGCCGATACTGGACGCGTTCCGCAGCGCCGCCGAACAGAGCGGAATTGCCAGCATCGATGATTTCAACCAGGGCGATAACGAAGGCTGCGGCTATTTCCAGGTCAATCAAAAGGCTGGAATCCGCTGGAATGCGGCCAAGGCATTTCTCAAGCCGGTGCGGCAAAGGCCCAATCTCACGGTGCTGACCGAGGTCGAGGTCGATCGCGTGCAACTGGACAATGGTCGCGCTTCGGCAGTCATCAGCCGTTGCCAGGGCCAACCAAGAACCTTCAAGGCGCGCCAGGAGATCATCCTGTGTGCCGGTGCTGTGGGCTCGCCGAGCATCCTGCAACGCTCGGGCATCGGCCCTCGCCCGCTCCTGCAATCACTCGGTATCGGCGTGGTCCATGAGCTGCCGGGGGTTGGCGGCAACCTGCAGGATCACCTGCAACTGCGACTGATCTACAAGCTGGAAAACGCCCGCACCCTGAACCAGATCGCCGGCAGCGTGTGGGGCAAGATGGGCATGGGCCTGCGCTACCTTTACAACCGCAGCGGACCGCTGTCGATGGCGCCGAGCCAGTTGGGCGCGTTTGCCCGGTCCGGGCCCGAGCAGACTTCGGCCAACCTCGAATATCACGTGCAGCCATTGTCGCTGGAACGCTTCGGCGAGCCGTTGCACGCCTTTCCTGCCTTCACCGCGTCGGTGTGCGACCTGCGACCGAAAAGCCGTGGCCGCGTGCAAATCCGCAGCGCCAATGCCCAGGACGCGCCGCTGATCCAGCCCAATTACCTGAGCCACCCGGAAGATTTGCGAGTGGCGGCGGACGCCATTCGCCTGACTCGCCGAATCGTCTCGGCACCCGCCCTTGGGCGCTTCAAACCGGTGGAATATCTGCCCGGGGAGAGTTTGCAGAGCGAAGCAGAACTGTATGAAGCGGCTGCGCGGATTGGCACGACGATTTTCCACCCGGTAGGCACCTGCCGCATGGGCAATGATCAGGACGCCGTGGTCGACTCGCAGCTCAAGGTGCACGGCATTCCCGGGCTGCGCATTGCCGACGCTTCGATCATGCCGAGAATTACCTCGGGCAACACCTGTTCGCCTACGCTGATGATTGCGGAAAAGGCAGCAGAGTTGATCCTCAACCCAGCCACAAGGAGTATCACCACGCCAAAGGAACTGGTAACCACCCGCTGAATCGCCCCCCGTAGGAAGCACGCGCTACATCGAAGTACCGGCACCCGCCCACAAGGCAGGCGCCGACAGTGGAACAACAAAAACAATCACTGTAAGGGATACCGATATGTCAGAACATGTTCAGCCGCTGGAGTCTGTGGGCCGCGCCGAGATCGGCCAGGACACCCGCAAGGTCATCTTCGCCTCGTCACTCGGGACGGTCTTCGAGTGGTACGATTTTTTCCTCTACGGCGCCCTCGCGGCGGTGATCAGCAAGCAGTTTTTTGCCGGGGTCAATGACACCACGGCATTCATCTTTGCCCTGATGGCCTTCGCCGCAGGCTTCATCGTGCGGCCGTTCGGCGCCCTGGTTTTCGGGCGCCTGGGGGACATGATCGGGCGCAAGTACACCTTCCTGGCGACTATCGTGCTGATGGGCGTGGCAACCTTCTGCGTCGGCCTGCTGCCCACCTACGCCAGTATCGGCATCGCGGCGCCCATCATCCTGGTGGTGCTGCGCATGCTTCAGGGCCTGGCCCTGGGTGGCGAGTACGGCGGCGCGGCAACCTACGTGGCGGAACACGCGCCGATCGGCAAGCGCGGTTTCCAGACCAGCTGGATTCAATCTACCGCGACCCTCGGCCTGCTGCTTTCGCTGCTGGTGGTGCTGGGTTGCCGCTATTTCACCGGCGACCAGTTCGAAGTCTGGGGCTGGCGGCTGCCGTTCCTGTTTTCCATCGTGCTGCTGGGCATCTCGACCTGGATTCGCTTGAGCCTGCATGAATCCCCCGCATTCGTGAAAATGAAAGAGGAAGGCAAGCTCTCCAAGGCACCGATTCGCGACTCCTTCGGTAAATGGGAAAACCTCAAGGTGGTGCTGATCGCCCTGTTCAGCATCAACGCCGGCCAAGCGGTGACCTTTTATGCTGCGCAGTTCTACGTGCTGTTCTTTCTCACCCAGTTCCTCAAGATGGACCCGGCCCTGGCCAACAGCCTGTTGATCATCAGCGTGATCATCGGCGCGCCGTTCTTCATCTTCTTTGGCTGGCTGTCGGACAAGGTCGGGCGCAAGCCGGTGCTGATGCTCGGTCTGCTGCTGGCCACAGCGCTGTACTTCCCGATCTTCAAATCCATCGCCCACTACGCCAACCCGGCCATTGACCAGGCCAGCCGTCAGGCACCCATCGTCGTGCTGGCTGACCCGGCCACCTGCACCTTCCAGTTCGACCCGGTCGGCAAGGCGAAATTCGACAGCCCTTGCGACAAGGTCAAAACCTTCCTGGTCAAACAGGGCCTGCCCTACAGCAGCGAAGCAGCTCCAGCCGGCAGCGCCGTGCAGGTCAGCGTCGGTGACGTGAAACTGGATGGCTTCGACGAAGCGGCCTTGCGCGGTGCGGTGACCCTGGCGGGTTATCCGTCGCAAGCCGATACGCAACAAGTCAACAAGAGCATGATCGTGGCACTGATGGTGGGGCTGATCATTATCTCCGCCATGTGCTACGGCCCGCTGGCCGCGCTGATGGTCGAGCTGTTCCCGACACGCATCCGCTACACTTCGATGTCCCTGCCCTACCACATCGGCAATGGCTGGTTCGGCGGTTTCCTGCCCACCGTATCCTTTGCGCTGGTGGTGTACACCGGGGATATTTTCTACGGGCTGTGGTACCCGGTGTTGATCACCGGGGTGAGTTTGGTCGTGGGGCTGATCTGTTTGCGTGAGACGAAAAACGTCGACCTGGACACCAACTGACAGCAGACCAAATAACGCCCCGCACTCGCGGGGCGTTTTGGTTAACCTGTGCACATGGGTCACTGCATTCACCAGATCGAGGCACCTGTCTTCATGATCATTTCATCTGCATCCGACTATCGCGAGGCCGCGCGCCGCAAACTCCCGCGCTTTTTGTTCGACTACATCGACGGCGGCGCCTATGCAGAGCACACGTTGCGGGCCAACAGCGCCGACCTGAGCGACATCAGCCTGCGCCAGCGGATTCTGAAAAACGTCGAAAGCCTGAGCCTGGAAACCACCCTGTTCGAGCAGAAACTTGCGATGCCGATCGTCCTGGCGCCGGTTGGCCTGACGGGGATGTTTGCCCGTCGAGGCGAAGTCCAGGCTGTCAGGGCCGCGCAAAACAAGGGCATTCCCTTGTGCCTTTCGACGGTTTCGGTGTGTTCTATCGAAGAAGTCGTGGCCCAGAGCGAGCAACCGATCTGGTTTCAGCTGTATGTGCTCAAGGATCGCGGCTTCATGAAAAACGCGCTTGAGCGGGCCAAGGCTGCCGGCGTGAAGAACCTGGTGTTCACCGTCGACATGCCGACTCCCGGCGCGCGCTATCGCGATGCCCACTCGGGGATGTCCGGCCCGTATGCTTCGACACGGCGCATGCTGCAGGCCATGACTCGGCCCGACTGGGCGTTCAACGTCGGGCTCATGGGTCGCCCCCATGACCTGGGCAATATCTCGCGCTACCTCGGCAAGGCGGTGACCCTTGAGGACTACATGGGCTGGCTGGCCAACAACTTCGACCCGTCGATCAGCTGGAGTGACCTGGAGTGGATTCGCGAGTTCTGGCAAGGGCCGATGATTATCAAGGGCATCCTCGATCCGCAGGATGCCAGGGACGCCGTCAGCTTCGGTGCCGACGGCATAGTGGTGTCAAACCACGGCGGCCGCCAGTTGGACGGTGTGCTCTCGACCGTCCGCGCGTTACCCCCCATCGTGCAGGCCGTGGGTAACGACCTGACCGTCTTGGTCGACTCGGGAATCCGCTCGGGCCTGGACGTGGTGCGCATGCTCGCACTGGGTGCCAAAGGCGTCTTGCTGGGACGCTCGATGGCCTACGCACTGGCCGCCGACGGTCAGCGCGGGGTGGAAAACATGCTGGATATCTTTGCCCGGGAGATGCGCGTGGCAATGACGCTGACCGGGGTGACGTCGATCGATCAGATCGACGAAACCACGTTGGTGCCACTTAGAAACTCGCTTTCACCGACAACATGAAATTACGCGGGTCGCCGTAGTAGTTGCCAAACGTCTCGGTGCCAATGGTTGCGTAGTAGCGCTTGTCGAACAGGTTATTGCCATTGAGCGCCACCGACCAGGTGTCATCGATGCGATAGCCGATGCGTCCGTTCCAGATCGCGTAACCGGATTGGCTGATTTTATTCCCCGAGGACGGCGACACCCGGAAGTTATCGCTCTGCGCATTCACCCCCGCGCCAAGGGAAAACCGCTCCAGAGACCCGCTCAGGGCGTAGTCGCCCCACATGCGCAACACGTGGCGCGGCACGTAACTGTTGAATGCCGCGCCATTGAGGCTGGTGTCGATGTCATCGAGCGTCTTGGTCTGGGTGTAGGTGTAGCCAGCGAGCAACTGCAGGCGTTCGATCACTTCCCCGCTGATTTCCGCCTCGAACCCCTGGGCGCGAACCTTGCCCGCGTTGACGTAGCAGTAGCCATCCGATGACGGGCAGGAGGAGTTGAAGTCGGTCTGCGCCTGGTCTTTCTGCAGGGTCCGGAACAGGTTGAACGAGCTGTTCAGGCGGCCGTCGAACCAGGCGCCCTTGATCCCCAATTCATAGCTCTGGCCCACCAGGGGCTTGAGCGCCGAACCGTCTTCGGAGCGGTAATTGCCCTGCGGGGTGAAGATATCCGAGTAACTGGCGTAGGCCGTGAGGTTCTCGTTGAGGTCCAGCAACACTCCGGCGAATGGCGTGACCTGGCCGGTCTCGGTGGTACTGGAGTGCTCGGAGGTGCCCGAATTGATAAACACCGAATCGGTGTCCGAGTCGTACCAGCTCACCCGTCCGCCCACGACCAGCGTCAGGGGGTCGGCCAGCTTCAGGCGCAGGGTCGAGTACAGGCCCTGCTGTTTAGTCACGGAATTGACTGGGCCTCCGCGGGAAGAATTATCGATGAAGTAACTGTCATCCGGTTCCGGGATATGTTTATCGGGATTAAACACATTCTGCCGCTGGGGTAGGAAGGCCACGCTGTAGAAGTCATCCTTTTTCGCACGACTGGCGTTGAAGCCCGCCACCAGTTCATGTTGCTGGCCGAACGCGGCGAACTTGCCATCGACGTAGGCATCGAGACCGTAGTCGACCTGGTCATAGTCATACAGGCTGCCCAGCATGCCGGTGGTACCAACACCCGGGGTGACCGCGCCGGAAGCGAAGGCGTATTTGATGTCCTGGGTGTTTTTTGTGTAGACGCTGGCGACCTTCAGCGCCCAGTCCTCGTTGATCTGGTGTTTCACATCAGCGAACACCGTGGTGCGCTGGCTGCGCCAAGTATTCCAGGACGGGTCGAGGCAGGTGGAGCGCCCGAGTTTCAAGTCACTGCCGTCGCGGTAACGCGGCAGGCCACCCCAGCATGGATTGGCGTCGACATCTTCGTAGGCCACGCCCAGGCCGAGGGTCGTGTCGGCGCTCAAATCGAAGTCCAGCGCGCCGTAGTAGACCTGGTCCTTGCGACTGGCGTCGTCGACCGAGTAGTGCCGGCTCTGCTCAGCCACCACCGCCCGCCCCCGCAGAGTGCCCGCTTCGTTCAACGGCCCGCCAGTGTCGACCTGGCCGCGATAATTGTCCCAGCTGCCACCGGACAGCGTGATGTCTGTGTGTGCTGCGCCGGTCCCGCGCTTACGCACGAAATTGACGCCGCCCGCCGTGCCACCCGAACCCTTCATCATCCCCGCAGCGCCGCGCAGAATTTCGACCCGATCGTAATAGGCCATGTCCCCGCTGAAACTGTCGGCCTGCACGTACAGATTGCCCATGTCCAGCGGCACACCGTCGTACTGATACTGGCCCGACATGCGAAAGCCGCGGGAGTAGAAATACTTGCCGCCCATGGTCGAGTCATAGACGGTGATGCCCGGGGTCTTTTCCATCACCTGGTCGATGGTGTTGAGGTTCTGGTCATCGAGCATTTTTCGGGTCATTACCGTGACCGATTGCGGCGTTTCCTTGAGCGAGTGTTCGCCCTTGCCGATAGTCACCGCGCCCGTGGTGTAAGAGCCGCTGTCTTCGGTGGTTGCCCCGAGCAACTGGCCATTGATGTTGGTGGCACCCAGCTCAAGTGCAGAACCGGCTGGCGGTGCAACTCGCAGTACGTAGGTGCCGTTGCCCTGGGGTTCAGCCTGCAGGCCGCTGCCGTGGAGGATTCGCGCAAAGCCTTCACTGGTGCCGAACGCGCCCTTGATGCCCGGTGAGCTCAAGCCCTCGGTCTGGCGGGCATCGAAGGAGATGGCGGCGCCTGCGGCACTGGCAAAACGGCTGAGCACTTCAGTCAGGCTGCCGGCGGCGATGTCAAAGGTTTGCACCGCGCTTTGCTGCTGTGCCGGCGCGGCTATGACGGCGGCTGGCCAGGCGCCGATAGTAGTTGCTGCGAGCAAGCCGATTTTTACCGCTGTTGCCAGACGACCTGGCGCGTACACCCGAGACATATTTCCCATCCCCAGAACCCATCAATAAAAGATCACTGAGGGATGAGCCGAACGATGCAGGCGAAAAGTGCAATGAATTGAGAATTTTTTTTGCTGCAGTTTTTTACCGCGAAACTGTCACCCAGTACCGGCTGTACCTGTTGACGCGCAAGGCAAATCCACTCTCCAGCGCAGCCAATGCCAGGTCCGTGTTATCCACTGGGAATGCCCCTGACACTTTTAGATCGGCGATTTTAGAATCACAGCGCAACACCCCCGGGCGATACCGCGAAAGGTCTTCGAGCAAATCCGCCAACGGGCGATCGATGGCGATGATGCTGCCCTGTTGCCAGGCACCTACCGAGGCATCGTTGCGGCGAATCTGGCCCAGCGCTGAGGTCGTGAAATTGATCCGCTGGCCCGCCTCCAGGCGCACCGTCGAAGCGCTGTTGTACGCACTGACTTCAACCGCTTTTTCCAGCACAGCGACCTCCCCGCCTGCGGCCTCGGACCTGACGTTGAACCGTGTGCCCAGCGCCAGGACTTCGCCGTGTTCGGTGACGACTTTGAGAGGACGCCGGGAAGGATCGACAGCCGTCGTCACCATGACTTCGCCGCGCAGCAATTCCAGCCTGCGCTGCCGACCGTCGAAGCGGATGTTCACCGAAGTATCGGTATTGAGCAGCAACGAACTGCCATCGGCCAGCCGCAACTCACGGCGCTCGCCTACCGCAGTGCGCACGTCGGCAAACAGCGTTTGCGTGGTTTCACTGCGCCAACCCAGCCAGCCCAGCGAGCCGGCCGACGCCAACACCAGCACACTGCGCAGGACCTGTCGCCGCGATCGCTCGGCTGCGCGCAGGGCCGGCGACGCCAGGGCGCCCGGGACGCTGGTCATGTGCTCGCCTACGGCGGTAATCCGTTGCCAGGCCAAATGGTGGGCCGGATCAGCGTTCAACCAGGCGCGCCACCCCGCTCGCTCGGCGTCAGTGGCGACGCCCGACTGGAGCCTGGCGTACCAGCGCGCAGCTGCGCTGATCGCCTTCAACTCTTCTGCAGAAAGGCTCATGCCAGCTGCAACTGAAGCTGCATCAGGCAGCAGTGCTCCATGGCCTTGGCCATGTAATTGTTCACCGTTCGTGTGCTGATACCCAGGCGTTCGGCGATTTGCGGGTAGGTCAAGCCGTCGAACTGAGACAGTATGAACGTCTGTTTGACCTTCGAGCCCAGGCCCTGCAACAGCCGATCGATCTCCAGCAATGCCTGCAACAGTATCGCCTGCTCCTCCAGCGACGGTTGCTGCGCTTGCGGCATGGCCGCCAGTGCTTCCAGATAGGACTGTTCCAGCGAGCGCCTGCGGAACAGGTCCACCAACAGGCCTTTGGCGATCATCGAGAGGTAGGGGCGCGGCTCGCGGATCTCCAGCGCATTGCGCGCCTTGATGACCCGCACGAACGTGTCTTGCGCCAGGTCCGCCGCATCGAACGTATTGCCCAGCCGCTTGCGCAACCAGCTGTTCAGCCAGCCATGGTGTTCGCAATACAGCTCATTGACGGCACTGCGCAGGGACAATTCGTGGGTGGACATGACAATGGAATTATTCGCGACTGATAATGACTCGCATTGTCATGTTTGCAACAGGTAGTTGGCAATAGCCATCACCCCGCAACTGTCATCAAACTTCGGCCTCCAGCAACTCGAACTTCACCTGATCCGGATAAAACGCGACGTAGTTCTTGATCTGTTCGACAGAAACCTTGGGATTCTCATAGCTCCACACCGCGTTCGCGCCTTCATGCCCGGGAATCTGCAGGCTGAAATAGCTCGCATCACCCTTGTACGGGCAGTAACTGGTGTGGTCGGTGCGGGCGAAGTATTTCTCGTCGATGTCTTCGCGCGGGATGTAATACACCGGCGGGTAATTGGCCTCCAGCAACACCAGTGCGCGTGCGGACGCCGCAACCTGGATTCCGTGAAACTTCACCAGCAGGCAGCCCGGTTGCTCTGCAATGGTAATGACAGCAGGGGGAGTTGACATGAAGTGTTCCTCTTCGAAGACGCATCATCTGCTATCAGGTATAACCCAAGATACGCGTGCGCGAGTAGTTCACAGCCGAACGGACCATGCAGGCGGATCGGCCTGGGGGCAGTGCACCATGGCAATCACTGGAAACGCACTACCTGTACATCCATACAGATAATGGTTGATCCATTGTCCGGCAACCGCCATTCTGTGCACCTCCCGTACACTGAACAACGATGGTGGTCATGCGGCTGTACCTCTGTGAAAAACCTTCCCAGGCCAAGGATATTGCGGCCGTGCTCGGCGCCCGGCGTCGCGGTGACGGCTGCTGGCTGGGAACCGACGTCACGGTGACCTGGTGCATCGGTCACCTGCTGGAGACCGCGCCACCGGATGCCTACGACGCGCGCTACAAGCGCTGGGTGCTGGCAGACCTGCCGATCATCCCGGACAAATGGAAAATGACCGTCAAACCGCGCACCGCCAGCCAGTACAAGGCAGTCAAACGGTTGCTGGGCGAGGCCGATGAGCTGGTGATCGCCACGGACGCCGACCGCGAGGGCGAGATGATCGCCCGGGAGCTGGTCGAGCATTGTCGTTATCGCGGGCCGATCCGGCGCCTCTGGTTATCGGCGCTGGACGACGCGTCAATTCGCAAGGCACTGGCGGCACTCAAGCCGGGCGCCGAGACCTTCAGCCTGTATCACTCCGCCCTGGGCCGCTCCCGGGCCGACTGGCTGATCGGCATGAACATGAGTCGGTTGTTCACCCTGCTGGGGCGGCAGTCCGGTTATCAAGGGGTATTGCCGGTCGGTCGGGTGCAAACGCCGACCTTGCGCCTGGTGGTGGACCGAGATCGCAGCATCGCCGACTTTGTCCCGGTGGCCTATTGGGCCATCGACGTGCAACTGCTGCACGACGGCACCACCTTTACCGCGCATTGGCGCGCAGCCTCCGAGGTCTGCGACGACCAGGACCGCTGCCTGAACCCGCAGCTGGCTCGACAGGCTGCAGCAGCCATCGGCAATGCGGCCAGCGCACGGGTAGTGAAAGTGCGCACGGAACGATTGCGCGAAGTAGCGCCCCTGCCCTTTGACCTGGGCACTTTGCAGGAAGTCTGCTCGAAGAAACTCGGGCTGGGAGCCCAGGAAACCCTCGACATCGCCCAGGCGCTCTACGAAACCCACAAAGTCATCACCTATCCGCGCAGTGACTGCGGTTACCTGCCCGTCAGCCAGCACAGCGAGGCCCCCGGGATCCTGGCTGCGCTGAGGCAGGCCGATCCCAGCCTGAATGCCTTGAATGATTTCCTTGAGCCGCATCGACGCTCCCGGGCCTGGAACGATGCCAAGGTCAGTGCTCACCACGGGATCATTCCCACGGCGGCAGCCAAAAACCTTGAGCGCCTGGTTGGCAAGCAACGTGCGGTGTACACCCTGATTCGGGCGCGTTACCTGGCGCAGTTCCTGCCCAACCACGAGTACGACCGCACCCAGGCCGACTTTGATTGCGCCGGCGAAGCGTTACGCGCAGTGGGCAAGCAAATCGTCGAACCTGGCTGGAAACGCGCCTTGCCCGAGGCCCTCGCGCCTGCCAAGGGCCGAGAAGCACCGGCTCCGCAGACCCTGCCGATACTGGCCGAAGGTCGTGACTGCCAGGTTGCTGACGTCAAGCTCAAGGACCTCTGGACCCAACCACCAAAACCTTTCACCGAGGGCGACCTGATCAAGGCGATGAAAAACGTCGCCAAGCTGGTGGAAGATCCGCTGCTCAAGCAAAAACTCAAGGACACCACCGGCATCGGTACCGAAGCGACTCGCGCTTCGATCATTCAAGGGCTGCTCGACCGTGGTTACCTGATCAAGCACGGCAAGGCGCTGGCCGCGACGCCAGCGGCGTTCAGCCTGATCGACGCCGTGCCCCGGGCCATCGCCGATCCAGGCACCACGGCCATCTGGGAACAGGCCCTGGACATGGTGCAGAGCGGCGAGATGAGCCTTGAAGAGTTCGTCACCAAACAGGCTGCGTGGATGAGCAAACAGGTGGCTCGCTGTGCCGGGCTGAGCCTGACCATCAGCGGGCCTGCAAGCCCCGCCGGGCGCGGCGCCACTCCATGGAAAAAGCAACGCAAACCGACCAAGCGCAAGCCCGCGAGCGGCACCCGGCGCACAGCCAAACCAGCCGGCAAAGCATGAGGGCACTTCGCACCGCCCCTGGTGGTCTAGTGTTGTTCAAGCCCGGCGCCAGCCCTCCCCTTTAAAAGGCCTCGAATATGATTATCGTCCATCACCTGAACAACTCTCGCTCGCAGCGGATCCTCTGGCTGTTGGAAGAGTTGGCCATCCCGTATGAGCTCAAACGCTACCAGCGCGACCCGAAGACCAACCTGGCACCGCCGGAGTTGAAGGCTGTAAATGCCTTGGGGAAATCCCCGGTCATCGAAGATGGTCAACAGACGCTGATCGAATCAGCGGCAATCATCGACTACCTGATCCGCCGCCATGGTCAGGGTCGCCTGCAACCTGATCCTGCAACCGCCGCCTATGATCAATACGTACAGTGGCTACATTTCGCCGAAGGCTCGGCGATGCTGCCGCTGATGCTCAACCTGTACGTCGGTCGCCTGGGTGAGGCCGGCGCTCCATTACAGCCGCGGATCAACTCGGAAGTGGCCAACTATCTGGGTTACCTCGACTCGGCGCTAAGCCAGTCTGACTACCTGCTGGGCAACGAATTCAGCGCTGCGGATATCCAGATGAGCTTTATCGGCGAGATCGCCAGGGCGCAGGGCAAACTTGCTCAGTACCCGCATGTGGCGGCCTGGGTCGAACGCTTCCAGAAACGCCCGGCCTATGCCGCAGCACTCAAGACCGGTGGACAATACGATTTCGCGCCCCACTGATTGAACCTGTCGGGAGCCACGCGCAATGTCCTTGATAGAACTGCATGTCGCCCGGCGCGACGATCTGGACACCATTGAAAACCTGATGCAGTTCTACCTGTACGATTTCAGTGAATGGCTCCCGCTGAAGCTCGCGGAACACGGTTTCTTCAGTATCCAGACGCAACTGGACTACTGGAGGAAGCCGGCAACCAAGCCTTTTCTGATCACGGTCGACAACGAACTGGCCGGTTTTGTGACCGTCGACGACCAGACCCACCTCAGTGGCGCTCAGTTCAACCTGGGTTATCTGTTTGTCAGTCGACGCTTTCGTGGCCAAGGCGTCGCGAAGTTTGTCGTCTCTGCCCTATTGAGTCGCAACCCGGGGCAATGGCAAATTTTCCATATCGACGCCAACCAGCCTGCACGACGGTTCTGGGCCGGACTCATACCGCTTCTTACCAGCGACTTGTACAGCGTGCACCAGCGTCCAATCGACGGCTACCCATGCACGCTTTACCGCTTTGAAACCCCGTTACAGCCCGCCGCACCTGGGCACACCGCCTCTCCCTGCTAATTCCAATCGGCTTTGTCCGACAATATGTAGTGACTGAAAATAATCACTACATAACCATTGACGCCTCCGGTTTGCCCTTGCATGATGCAGACATCTCCCCGATCGGGAGTACAGCAACATGTTTAAGCAAGCTCGTCTGACCGCCGAGCTGTTATTCCCGGATACACGCTGCCCACAAGGCAGATTGAAGAAGGTGACCTGGCCCGAACGTCCAGTACAAGGACGAGAAGCGCTGGCGATCAATCCTCATGAAGCTTGTGGCCGACCCTGAAAAGTCGGCAGTGGCCTCCAGGTTTTCGCTGCTTCTCTTCGTTGTGACGCTATTGCGTAGCAGTTATTCAACACGACTACATGCAACAGACGCGGGACCTCGCCATTCGGCGAATGAACGCTGACGTCCTGGTTTCGGTGCCAGGGATCAACTAACCGATGGGCTACCTGTATTAGCGAACCAACTTTGAAAGATCACCAAATGGTCAAGGGGCAAATTATGAATCTGAACAATCAACCAACTATCGAAGAACTGGCTCGCATGTTCGCTGCGCAAAAAGACAGCCACGACAGCCATATTCTGTGGATCAGCAAGTCGGGCCAGGTGCATATCGACTGCCTGGCAACCCACGCCGACGAGTCGGAGTTCGACAAGAACAACCAGAACCTGCTTGCCCGACTGAAAATGTACCGTCGCGGCCAGGGCTACGTCGGCAAGAAAGCCGCCGCCGATAAAGACTTCATCGGCAATGTTCTGCAAACGCTGAAACAGGCGTGGGCTTCGATGCAAAATCAGAATGAAGTTCGGGTGATTGACCGGTTCTACTGACACCTCACACCCCTAAAACAAAAAGGGCCTGCTCTCGCAAAAGAGCAGGCCTTTTTTTATAACGCAAATACCTTAGCGTCTAACGCCCCGACCAATCTGGGACGCACTCTTGATTGCTCAAAAAAAGAAAAAAGGCCGCATGTCGATTTTATCTGTGCGCACCAAAGAAGCGCAGCGCGCCGGCTTGATGCCTTGGTCGGCCCGAAGGCCGCCACGGCCCGGTTTTTGATCACGGACGCCCCATTAACCACGCTGGCCGAACGCAGGTATTGCGCAGCGGGTAAACCGGCAAGGATGCCGGTTTAGCCGCGCTGGGCCAGGGAGGGCCCATCGCGGCGACCCGCGGAGCAATGCCGGAGTGAGGGCACACCGAGCCTAGGCGAGGTGCCAAGTGGTGGGGCAAAAAGCGCTTGGTTACTTGGCGCTTCTCCAAGTAACCCGCTGTAAGAGCGGAACCATAAGCAGCCGTGACCGCAGCAACGGATATGTACACCTAAAACACCAAAAACACCAAAAACACCAAAAAACAGATCAGTCCCCTTCTCAGCCTTAGCGTTTCACCCCCAGATCAACCTGGGTCATGCGACTGCGGATGGTAAACACCCCATCTCCCGATAAAATCGCACTGCGGGCAAACAAGCGTCCACTCTCCCAGTTCGACAATCCCAACTCCGGCTTATTCAATGCGTACTGACCATCGACCCAACGAGTGATCCCGTTACCCACGAAAGGCGCGTTGACCGCGTTGTAAAAGCGCTGTTGAGTACCAGCATCCTCACTAATCAACGACACAGTAAACTGCGGGCTATAGCAGTTGAACAAAGCAATGGCCTGGTCCAGACCATCAACGATTTTCAGACTGACTTCCGGAGTTTCTTCCCACTCCCACTCACGTCCCAGTTGATCTTCAGGCAACAACTCGGCCAGCGCTTCAGTTCGATAACCCTCGGCGCGATACACCTCGACATTCGCAGTGAGCCAATCTGCTGGCAAGCTCTGCTCGCTGCCCTGAACGAAGTGCAATTTGCAGCCCTGACCGCGAGCGATGCCGGCTTGCTGCAGGGCCTGGAGAAACAACGGTACCAACTCGGCAGCCCGCTCGCGGTGTATCAGGCAGACGTTGAGAGTGTTGCAGACTTTGCGGTCGAGGGAGTTGCGCACCACGGCGGCAAAACGCCGGGCGTCGGCATCCTTGTCGGCGATCAGCCAGGCGCCACCCGTGCCGTGCAGGCTGACCGCAGTGCCGGCCTGTTGAGCGATACTGCCCAATTGACTGACCGCGCGCCCCGAACCTCGGGCGACGGCCAGCGACAGGCGCCGGTCGGCGAACATCGCCCAACCCGCTGCGTGATTGACGCTCTCGACCAGCGACACGGCGCCGGCGGGCAATCCGGCATCGGCCAACGCAGGATTCAACGCATGGGTAACGATGGCCTGGGCGGTGCCCAACGCATCACTGCCAATGCGCAACACGGCGGTGTTGCCGGTTCGCAGCACGCCTGCAGCGTCGGCAAAGACATTGGGTCGCCCCTCGAAGACAAATGCCACAATCCCCAGCGGTGAGACCACCTGCTCGACTTTCCAGCCATCATGCTCGACACAGCTGATGACTTTGCCGCGAGTCGCCGACGCGTCGCGCCAGGCCTTGAGCCCGGTGATCATATCGCGGCGCATCGATTCATTGGCCAGCAGGCGCGTAGTGGAACGTCCCCGGGCCTTGGCTCGCTCGATATCGGCGAGGTTTGCCGCCTCGATCAACGCCCAGGCATCGGGGCTTTCCAGGCGCTGCGCGAAGTGGTCAAAAAACTCGCTGATCGCCTCATCCGACACTGCTGCCATCGCCTCGAACGCCGTCTCGGCGCGCTCGATCGCCACCGCCGCAGCTTGCTGGTCCGCCACCGGAATCAACAGCAATTCACCACTGACCTGCTCCACCAGAAGGTGGTCACCGGGCTGGAAACGCTCAGCCAGTTCAGGGCTGACGACAGTGACACGATTGCCGGCAAAAGGAATGGGCGTGCCAGCGACTAGACGATCGAGCGCAAGAGACATGAAGCGGTATCACCATGCAATGGGCGGGCAGAAAAGGTACCGGAAAATCCAGGGAGCGTCATTCCCGGCATTTCAATCCATCCTGTGAGAGCACGCTTTGCTCCCACCGATACGTATCACTCTGTATCCACCCCCATGACCGACACACTACCCGCCAATCCCCCCGCCCCGGCGACACAACACCGATACATCCTGCTGCTGAAATCCCACTGTCGATTGGCCTAGCCGATCAAAATGCGCAACGGAGATCCAGCCCATGAGCACCTCACTCTCTTTGGCCGTCAAAGGCCTGCACCTCAACCTCGACCGCGCTGGTAGCTGGCTCGCGCCGCTGAGCCTGCGGGTTTTTCTCGCCTGGGAGTTCTTCGAGTCGGGCCTGGAAAAATGGAATGGCCAGAACTGGTTTGCCGACATCCAGGGGCGGTTCCCGTTTCCGTTCAACCATGTCCCCGCCTCCTTCAACTGGGAGCTGTCGATGTGGGCCGAGCTGATCTGCGCCCTCGCCCTGCTGGTGGGCCTGGGCACGCGGGTTTCGGCAATCATCCTGATGGTGGTGACCATCGTTGCCACTGCGGCGGTCCACTGGCCGGCGGACTGGTCTACATTAAGTGAGCTTGCCCAGGGCTACGCCATCAGCAACAAAGGCCATGGCAATTTCAAGCTGCCGCTGATCTACCTCGTCGCCCTGCTCCCACTGGTATTCAGCGGCGCCGGCAAGCTCAGCCTCGACACGCTGTTGGCACGCATTTTCTGGCGCCGTAACACGCATTGAAATGTTACCGTGGCAAGCTGCACATTCCCCAATCGCACAGACAGGAGCCACCATGAGCGTAACCACCCAATGGATCGAGATCGACAGCGCCGACGGTAAATTCGGCGCCTACCTGGCGATTCCACACACGCAAAAAGGCCCGGGGATCGTATTGATCCAGGAGATCTTCGGCGTCAACGAACACATTCGCTCGGTCGCCGAACAATACGCGGCTGACGGCTACCTGGTGGTCGTTCCGGATCTGTTCTGGCGCAACGGCCCGCGCATCGAGCTGACTTACGATGAAGCCGGCTGGAAACGAGCGGTAGAACTGATGAACGCCACGGACATCGGCAAAGCCCAGGACGACATCAAGCTGGCCATTGCCGCACTCAAGGACCAGCCCGGCCTGGATGGCGGCGTGGCCTCCATCGGCTACTGCTTCGGTGGCTTGCTGTCCTACCTGACTGCCGCCAATGGCCTGGTGGATGTGGCGATCACCTACTACGGTGGCGGTATCCAGGACCAACTGGACCGCGCCGACGAAATCACCGTGCCGTTGTTGATGCACTTCGGCGAAGAAGACAGCCACATTCCCCTGGAAGCCGTGGAGAAGATCGCCGAGCGCTTCGAGAACAACGACTTCGTGGAAATCGTCGTCTACCCGCAGGCCGAACACGGGTTCAACTGCTCCCATCGCGACAGCTACAACCAGCGCGCTGCGGCTGAAGCCCATGGCAATACGCTGATCTTCCTGGGTCAGGAACTGTAATACGGCGGTAAACCAAAAAGGCACCTGCGAAGGTGCCTTTTTTGTCGGCAGCGCGCCATGCCGCTGGCGTGCGCCTACAACTGGTTGTTCACGGCCATGTTGACGAAGCGACTGTCGAATCGAAGCTTGATGTTGTGTGGATCACCCAGGGTGCTGCCGTCGGCAAACTGCATGCCCACGGCGTCGGCGCTGGTGGCGGCCTGACCGAGCAGGCCCTTGGCGAAGGAGAAAGTCCGAACCTTGTCCATGGTGTGGCGAATGGCAGCGGAATTGGCGAAGTCGAACGCGCTGCTGGGCGTATAGAACAGCATGGTCTGGGTCAATTGCTCTTCGTAACCCTGCAAATCGGTACCCGAGCGCTCGGCCATGGAAGTACGTGCCGCAATGGCCTGGGCATTCTCGCCGGACATCAGCTGCAGAGTCTCGAACCAGGCGCCGACCAGGGCTTTGCCCAGCTCAGGATTGGCCGCCAACGTCGCGGTATTCACCGCCATCATGTCGATGATCTCGCCAGGGATTTCCCTTGAAGTGAACACCTGAACCGCGCCGGGAGATTGCTTCATCACCATGCTCAGTTGCGGGTTCCACAGCGCTGCGGCGGTCACGCCCGCGGTGCCGAAAGAAGCCACTGCGTCAGCGTCGGAAGTGTTCATGATCTTGATGTCACGCTGGGACATGCCGTGGATATCCAAAGCGCGTGACATCAGGTAGTCGGAGACCGACAGCTCCACCAGGTTGACCTGCTGGCCCTTGATGTCGGCGAAGGTCTTGCCGTTCTTCAGCACGATTGCATCGTTGCCGTTGGAGTAGTCGCCGAGAATCAGGCCGGTGGTGTCGACGCCGTTGGCACCCGGTATGGTCAGGGCGTCCATGTTGGTCATGCCGCAGGCGTCGAATGCCCCGGCTGAGTATTGATTGATCGACTCGATGTAGTCGTTGAGCTGCACCAGTTCAATCTTGATCCCGTACTTGTTCGCCCACTTGTCGA
Organism: Pseudomonas sp. RIT-562; assembly: GCF_026241895.1. Lineage (GTDB taxonomy): Bacteria > Pseudomonadota > Gammaproteobacteria > Pseudomonadales > Pseudomonadaceae > Aquipseudomonas > Aquipseudomonas mandelii_F. The sequence continues at coordinate 95,844 of NZ_JAPJIV010000020.1, forward strand.
TGATCCCCTGCTCACTGGCATAACCCCAGGGCATCCAGCCGGAATAGATCGACCAGGCGACCTTGAAGTGCTGTTTTTTCTCGCCGGCGGACACCCCGAACGCTACGCAGGACAACGCCAGCAGCAAGACTGCAAAACGAATGGACACACAGGAGAATGCCTTCATGAAAACCTCACGGCTTATAAATGGGATGATTTCAAACCAGCGACTGCAGGTAACGACTCAAGGTCGGCGATTCACGCTCGTACCACTGCGCGGCATCGGGGGTGAAGCCGGTGCCTTGGGCAAAACTCACCTGCGGCTCGAGGGTGTCGATGACGAACCGACGCTCCCGGGCTTTGCCCCCGATCACCAGGGTCTGCACCAGATGCTTACCGTCGGCCTCACGTTCAAACCCGTGCAGCGGGATCAGCGCCTGGCCCAGCCGCTCGGCGCGGGTTGAAAGGGTGACGGTGAAGCCATCCTGCAACGAGCCTTGCGCCACCGAGGTTTCGAAATTGAATGCACGGCTCAGCCATTGCGGGTCATCTGCGTGTTGCCTGAGCTGATCAGGCAACGGCGTCTCGCCTTCCAGCGCCTGGGACCGGCCCAGCACCAGTGCCGCATGCTCACCACACACGATCAAACCGCCGCCGCGGTGATGCACCTCACCACTATCGCGGTCCCTTTCCTCCAGCAATCGCAGGCCGATCAGCGCCCCAGGCCTGGAACACTGCAAACGCCAGTCCTCGACGTAGGCACCACTGGGTGCGAACTCGATCATGCAGTTGCCGATGCGCTTCAACACTGCAGGCTCCGGCCAGCGGTTGTGCAGCTGAAAGGAGGTATCGGTGTGCCAGCTCAGCAACTCGTCCTCCCAGCGACACAAGGCTTCCCAGCCTTCGTAGTTGGCCAGCACTTGCAGCTCTTCGCTGCTGCAGGCCGACAGCGGCTTGGCCGGCACCTGGTACTTGGCCTGGGGCAGGCGCAAATCGATGGTGAAGTTACGACTCTGAAACCAGCACACGTTGGTCTGCACATCTGTCAGGCCGTCGGCAAAGCTGATCGATTGGCGCTTGAAGAACCCGAGCATCCAGTCTGGCACTCCCTGGACCGGCTGCTGTGGGTAGCGGGTGAGCAATTCAGTCAGGTGCATGTCAGGACTCTCCGACCATCGCCGCACGCCCGAATGAGGAAAGCGCCTTGGCGTCCTCGGGCAATTTCAGCTCACCACTGGCCACTCGCTGCTTGAGGTACCGAAAGGTCTGCAGGGTTTGAGCGTACAGATGGTCACCACAGGAAACCGGGTCGTAACGACTCGGGACGGCGGGATCGAGCAGCTGCGGGATGGGGGCGATGACGGTGTCGTAATCACAGGCGCAAAACATCGGGAACGAGTAACGCTCCTGGGCCACCTTGCGTACCCGATGCGCCGTGGCCACATAGGTGCCGTTACTCAGCACTTCCATCATGTCGCCGATATTGATGACAAACGCGCCCTCCACCAGCGGCACATCAATCCACTGCCCTGCCCCGTTCAACACCTCAAGGCCCGGCGCGGTGGGAAGCAGGATGGTGAAGCACTCATAGTCAGTGTGTGCGCCGATCCCCGGACGATCCACTGGCGCCTGCGCCGAGTAGGGATAGTGGATCAACCGCAATTGGCTGGGGGGATGGGTCACGTGCTGGCTGATGGCGTCTTCCGGCAGCCCAAGCGCCAGGGCGAAACCGCGGAACAGCGTGAGGCTGAGACTGAACACCGCCTCGTAGTAGGCCTTGACGTCCTCCTGGAATCCCGGCAATCCGGGCCAGCGATTTGCCCCGAGCATCGGCCGCAGCCCTTGCAGCGACAGGTAGTCGAAGCCGACATCGAAAGCTTCTTTGTGATCGATACTGCCCTCGACGAACTGCTCCTCACCTTCAGGCACGTAGCCACTGTGATTGCTCGACAGGCCAATGTAGTCCTGCATCTTGTGTTCGAGCGGCTGGGCAAAGTACTCGACCGTGCGCTGCTTCAGCCGACTGATCACCTGCGGGTCGACACCATGTCCGGTGACGTAGAGGAAGCCTGCCTGTGAAGCAGCCGCGCCGAGTGCGCTGGCCGCTTCGATGCGATCTGCAAGGCGTGGGCAAAACAATCCGCGAATGTCCACGAGGGGTAATGTCTTGAATGCTGAATGCGGCGTGATACGAGGCGTGGGCGCCATAAGTAACCTCCTGATGATTAGTCAAAATGTCACCTGGTCGTCCAGATATCGCAAAGCCCGGGGGCCTCCGGGTCGTCCCGGAATGGGTGCATCGCTAGGATGCAAACTGGAAAGAGCAATGAGTGTGCCAGGTCAACGCTATGCACAAAAAAACATCAGTAAGTTATTGATTCGCAGAATGGTGACGCCATTAAGTATTTCGCTGTTAGCTGTACCTGGCACCAAAATGGAGCCGATCCACAGAAGTAAACCCTGAAAAAGAGCGTATACCGTGCCGAAAATCACAGGGGTAAACTGTTAACGTTAAGCGTCAGAGCACTGCTATCACTTAAACATACAACGCTCCACTTCACTTAATAGCAACCTACCCATCTCATTATTGAAACATAGTACGTCGACTCCGATATAGCGTTAAACAGCACAACCCGACCACCTCATATTGCGATTTAGTTCATAGTTTAACTTTTGTAGACCTTGACGACACACCGACATGACACTAAACCTTACGTAACTATTGAGCTCACACTGGACAACCAGAATTAACTCATAACTATACAGCCCACACACGAGTACACGTCGTAATTGTTTATCCGAACAACTCACGAAGTTTCTCCAACGACAACCCGCCTAAACAGGCATACCCATTTAAGTATGCAAGTCCTGACAGGAGCATTTCTCGTATGGAAACATTGTATTGCGTGCTCCCTTACTTTCTGCTCGGGGCAGCCATGGCCGGCCCGGTATTCTGGTGGCTGGTTCAACACTGGAGAAAAGTCGGGGCTCTGAATAACAGCTCTCATGCGGTTATTTTGTGGCTCACACCCACTTGCGCCGAGGCGCTGGGCGAGTGTGCTGCCCCTGGCCATCTGCGCAGAATGAGCACTGAACACATTGCGAAGCGGCTGAACCGATTTGATTTCCCTGCAACTGAACACAAACCGGACGTTGCCCAATACTCTAGCTGGCCAACTCAAGCAGAACTTCTGCACTCGGGCAACTACTCCGATCTCAAATCACTACAGGAAAATCTCATCAGGGACGCCGGCGAAGAAACTCCGTCGAATCCCAAGCGACCCACCAAGTATGTCTTTGGCGACCTGCTAGCACTGCTGATGACCATCATTTTGTTGCTCCTGGCGTTCATCAGCGCCACAGTGATCGCCAAACATCCCGACTGGTGCACCAATCCCGGATCAATCCCCTGCACCGAGGGGGTGACGGGGGTAACAAGCATTTCGTTTGATACTGATCTCGTTTTCGATTTCAATCACAAAACCCCCATCAGTGACGAACATACCAACAGAGCAAAAACGGCGTTAACGCGTTTGCTCAATCAATACAACGACATAAAATTTAAAGGAATTTCAGCCCAGACGGACCCTATCGGCAGTGAGATTTCCAATAGGCCGCTCGCAGACAAAAGAGCCGAATTTGTTCGCAAGTTGCTGGTGGACATTGTGAAAGAGGACGACAAAGGTCTTTTTGTCGACAGTACGGTCTCTAATTCCATCATCAATGAAAGCATCCCCAGCGCGGCTGATTATCAACTTTGGAATACCTGCTTCAAGAAATTCCAGCTCGACGTCAATGAAAAACCCCTTGAAGACCTGCCTGCCGATCGCAACCCGAACAATCGTCCACTTTGCCTGCAATCCGTAGGCAATATCGCACCTGGACAACACTTTCCGGCTTGCAGGAGATTGATGATTCCAAAAAAACATAGCGACGACAGCACCGTGAGAGTTCCACGCGCAGAAGTAAGAAGCTACGCATTACGCGCAGAATACTTCCGTGAGCTAACTGCGTGCCTGGCGCCAATGCGTCATGTCCTTATCACTTTCGAACATACTCAGAAGGCGCCCTCCCGGGCCGACGATCATTCCTCTACCGACAAAGGTGAAAAATGAACGGGCGCAAAAAAATCAGCGGAACACTCCGGTTCGAAGATTCGTCAGCGGACAGCGTAGATATTGCAGCCCAGTTCGAAAAAATCTTCGACATATTGCACGATCGCTTCAAGGCACCAATGAATCATTCCTCTGCTGCGCCTGGTTCTCCCAACCTTTCAAAAGAGGACCATGCACTACCGTTCCCGGTAGTACTGACTTTTCAGGAGCGGCCTGGCGAACCGCTCTCGATTGAAGTGATGAGATTGTTCGGTGATGTATTCGATGAAGTCCTCGCCCTGGCTAAGAAACTACCTGGATCACTTGGAACGGGTGCGGCCCTGCTCGACTCACTGCGCAGTTTTATCGAAAAAAACCTTAAAGACGGCGCTAGCAGCCTGGCCAACAACGCAGTGAGGCTTAAATCAGGTTTGCGCGCTCTATCGGAGCGCACAAACTCCGACATCAGGACCTTAGCCACCAATCAGCGAGGCGCGTTGTTGCTTGAAAACGAGCTGGGTCTAAAAAAAGACGAGCTGTGGCGCCTCATGGAAATGCTCGGATTCACAGACCCGACTGCCGAGGTGGATGGGCAATCGGGCAATAAAAAAACTATGCCACCGACTGGGCAGGAACCAGGCGGTGGAGCTGCCTCGGCAGATAAACCAGTGACACCGCCTGAAGATCCGGCATTGCCAAATCCGGTGGAAAGCGTGATCCCTTTCGAGACCACTCAGTTGCTTGGATGGCTTACAAAAGAAACCGTCACCAGTACTGATACTCATAGCAGCGCAACTGACAATTACATTAGGTACGGATTCATTCTCGGTGGAGTTGTGCGCTTTCCTGACGACGGGACCGACTATGGCGCATGGGCCAGATTTGATGTGATCGGACCCGACGGTGCCCAGTTACTGACCCACTACATAGAACACAATGAATTCGAAGGCTGGCTGGCGGCTGAAGAAAAAACAGGCGTCGAGGTTGTTATCGAACCGACTCAGGAGTTGCGCGCAGCGTTCTTGCGAGAGTCCAGACCGAAAGCTGTCGAAGCGCGGGAAACTGTCAAAGGACGACTTTGGTTTTCCGACGGCCAGCCATTCGGCGTTCGTACGTTAGCTATTTTTTCGCCTCCAGGATTTTCTCATCTGGCCGACGAATGCTGTCCGCCAAAAGAATTTCAGATCCACACTGACGATGGCTGTTGTGACGACGAGGATGACATTCCTCCCGTGCTGCTGGCGCCGCAGGCGTTAGCGGTAGCCAGAACAGACGAGTCTGGGTACTTTGAATTCGACTACCCAAAACACACCACAATTAGCACACAGCATGCATTACTGCGGGTCAGTGGCCTCCTTTTGCCACTGGGACTCAAGCTCCAAGGCGAAGCTCAGGCCGGCCCGTACCGATTCCCTGAACCCATCCTGCTTGAAGTCGACAGTCAACTACGAAACGGCAATCTTGACGAGATCACCAGCAAACTCACCACCGATTGTGGCTGCAATGACCTCGGGTTTGGTGATCGCGACCGTGCAGTAGACGAGTTCAATTTTGACATTGTTGTGCGCACCACCGACCCCATGGTGACTCGCAGTTACCTGGAAATCGCGCCCGGTTCGGCCGATTCAATTGCGCCGAGCAATCCAATCGATGGGTTATTTCGGGTACCCCTGACAAGGCGCGACCCGATTGTCTGGGATAAAACACCGCTTATTACTCAAGCCGCGACCATCTCCCATGGTCGGGTGTTGACGGTAAAGCAGGTCTGGCGAGCTGATGGCTATTCACTCGGCGACTTGCGCTATTCACTGCCCCTGGCCCCCTTGCAAAAAAAGAACATCGCGGTGCTGGACTGGGGACGCGACGACAATCTGTCCCTGGATTCCAGCCAGGAAAATATTGACTCGCTGTCCAACATGGCCAGCCGGGAGCGTGGAATATCCGAGATCGTCAACACTGCGATGAATGAAACACTTCGTGGCCGATCGGATTCGGGCGGCGGCGGAGGCAGCAGCGGCTTTGGTTTTTCCATAGGAGGTTTGTCGCTGGGCTCAAGTGGCGGTTCCTCGAGCGCCTGGTCCAGTTCGAGCCAGGACTCCACCAAGTCACTGGCGGCCAGCTTCGTTAATCAATTGCGCGACAAGACTATCCAGTCTGCAAATGCCTACCGGTCACAACGTGTAACCACCGTGCAGCAGGTCAGTCAGTTGGAGAATGTCCGGGCCGTCACGGAAACCGTCGCGAACCGTAATGCCTGTCATGCGATTACTGTGCAGTACTTCGAAGTATTACGGCATTTCAGGGTCGATTATGAACTCGCCGCAGTACGCGAGTGCCTCTATATTCCTATGCCGATTGAACCGTTCGACGCCCCCAAGGCCCTGCGTTGGCGGAGCACGCTGGAGCGTTTTCTCCCTTCCAGGCGTCTGCTGGATGCGCTTGATGCATGCCAGCGCTTGGCCATGCCAACCTATCCGGGTCCGAGTAAAAGCTATGCCGATGAAAATCTGCTCGGCACTGATGGCGAAATGGCTCTGACCCTGGTGTTCGCCTATCCAAAAGGAGATATCAATGCGCTGGATTGGCGAGGGTTCTTTGAGCTCCCAATAAACGCACCGGATGAACTTGAGCAGCTGTTCATTGCACTTAAGGCAAAAACAGAAGCTGAGCGCCTGTCTTATTACACCGGTCAGATCGTGCCGGTTCTAGCTGGCAAAATGATTAGCTTCTTATCTTTTTCCATCGAGCACAAAACACCTGCGCAACCGGTTCCTGTCAATGCCCAGATCAATTTCAAGCGGCTCATCGTATCTGGCTATCGGGCAGATATGCCGCTGCGAATTGTGCTGACGGAAGACGCGGATATCAGAGCTTTCAAGAGAAACGAGGTCGATGCAGTGTGGGTTGGGCTGAGCGTTGCATTGCCCAGTTATGTACGCATCGAACTGGCCGATCTGCTTATCTATGTCACGACAAAATTCAGGCGCTCCCTTTTAGTCAACAGGACCAATATTGGATCACCGGCCTGGGTTAACTCATCCGGGCTGGGCACGCCCATACGGATGCCCACACCCGTGCTTAATGAAGACTTGAAAGTCCCTGAAACAGAAGACCTGATGGCCCGGACAGACCTTCTTCAGCATTTGAACGAACATCTGGAGTATTACCACAAGGCAATCTGGTCGCTGATGGACAGCGAGCGCAGATTCAGCCTGCTCGACGGTTACATCGCACCTAATGCTGGCGGGCGTAGTGTCGCATCAGTAGTCGACAACCGCCTGGTCGCTATTGTGGGTAATAGCTTGGTCATGCCGCTCTCCCCCGGGCTGCGACTTGATTATTTCAATGATGTCGCCGGAAAGCTCGACATGGAGATTGATCCAAACAGCAGCAGTGATGAACTCCTTTTACAACTGTACAAACCGAGCATCCCCAATCCGAGCATGCGCATTGCAGTACCGACGCGTGGCGTATTCGCCGAGTCAGTGATGGGCAGTTGCAACAGCTGCGAAGCGATCGATGACGCTCGTAACTGGCGTTATTGGGAGCATCCGCTGCCAGACGAGCCAACTCAAATCGACCCTCTCTCGACCACTTCGCGCGCACAGGCGCCGACCAATATGACGCCGAACATGGCGCCGCCAGTGGTCGTTCAGGAGCGCACGAATGTTGGCGACGCCCCCTCGCCATTTGACCTTGCCAAAGCCATCGTCGCGATTGCCTCCGGTAGTCCATTCCCCGACGCACGAGGACTGCAGGGCACACAGCAGAATGCCCGCGAGGCACTATCCCAAAGCTATGCCACCACCACAAAATTTGGAGAAATGGCCACTAGTCTTAATATGAAACAACAAGAGATTGCTGGCGACATCGTCAAGGCCGTAGTGAGTTATTACACCGGCGTTCCAATCCCTCCCGGTTCAAGCGGTTCATCGAGCTCGGGAAACAAAGTCAAAGAATCGATCAATCGAGATGCCGCATCGGGAAATATTTCCAGCGACGATGCGAAGTCAGCCATCGGTAAAGTGAATGACGCGATGATCGCGAGCCTGACAGGAGACAAGCCAATGTCACCGTTGGACAAACCTGAGATCACCTCCGCTATCGGCGCAGCAGCGGAACGCGGAGCTCCGTTCAGTGTGTCCAAGGGTGACACCAAGGTCGACGTCGGTGAGCGCTCAAGCCAGGTTCCGTCGGCAGGACAATCGCGTTGGCCATGGCCGTTTCGTCTCTTGCAACCATCGGTGGCCGAAGCAAGGCCACAGAGCCCTGGTCCGCGGACCGCAGAACCCGATGTGTTCGAGAGGATGTGGCAGTCGCTAGGCATCGCCCGAACCGATGCCGATGTTTACTCAGACCAGAAATTTCTCAAACAGCAGCGAGCGGGCAAACCGCATATGAACATGTGCGCGACTCGGCTTTCGCTGGCGCTGCACGACGCCGGCGCAGGCATGCTGTTCGATGGCTGGAGTAAATACATCGTCCATGACCGCAATGGTCGCAAGTTGATTGCCTCGGCGGAAAACCTTATGGAATTGCTTGAAGATCGGTTGGGCAAACCCCTCGAGTTGAGTAAAAGTGAAGCTCGCAACTACCTCCAAAGCCCTCGCATAGCACACACGCGGGGAATCATCGCCTTCAAGAATTACTGGCGACGAGGTCCAAATGATGCACTGACCGGAGACCATATAACCCTATGGAACGGTGACGCCACTGCTCAAGACGGCTCCAACGTCGCGCAAATATGCTTCTGGCCTATTTCATTACTGACCAGCTTTGTCGACCGAAACCGGCGAACATAAGCGCTAGCCACGCTTGCGTCATTTAGCATCGGAGGCGATTGCCGAACCCAGTACAGTCGAACCGCCCATGACGATTGCAGCAAATTCTGCACCGGCAATCGTACCTATTCCAGGGAGAGCGACTGTTCCACCGGCAATGGCGACTGCGGAAGCTCCCATGTCGACCACGACGACTGCAGCGCCACCTAACTGCCAATACCACCCACGCTTAGTCTGGGAGGCGGTGGCGTCGGCCAGTGCAGCATCTTCGATGCCTTGCAGGTCTTTCGACCTGGCGCAAAATTCTTTGCGCAAAGTGCCAAATTGCTCCTTGATCGCGCCGGGATCAACAGGCGTCGCGACCGCATGCTGGTACTTTTTAATAAGTTGAATCAGATCCGCGACCACTTCTTTGTCGAGACCTGCCTTTAGCAGCTCTTTTTCCTCAACAGGCACAAATGACATCAGAAACAGATCGTAGTTACGGGCCAGTTCCTGAAGCTGTTTTCGGGCTTGGGGCGACGAGCGCGAAACCCGGACAAGACCCTCATCGAACTTTGGATCGTGTAGTAGCTGAGTGAAAATGTTGCAACCGATGGTGCTGACCTCAATCAAGTCAGTTCGACTGGGTGATGGAGACTTCCCCAGCACTGCGTTGATTCTGTTGATACCGTCAATAAAATAGGGGAAATCGTCCGAAGCCGACGATGTGCCTACCGAAAATATGAGCAGCAATAACGCAAAGAGTCTGTTCATGACATATCACCGTTTGAAATCAGATGGGCCTCAGACAACTCATTCCCCTCAGACTAACCAAGCCTACTTCGCGTCCCCACCCCGCGGCTTATAAAACCTGAACCTGCCGATATCCGCCGTCTTGATGTACTTGCTCGCCCAATCCGGCCGCACGGTCTTGTCATGGAAATACATCGCGCCCGCCGTGCGGTCATTGAGGGTTCGGTTCAACGCCTTGCGCGCGATCTCCTTGGCCACCGCATACTCGGCGTCTTCCTTGACCTGATCCGGGCGCCCGTCGCACCACCAGGAAAACTGGCAGTTGCGGCTTTCCGAGCCCTCCTTGACCACGGCACAAACCGTATCGGGGAAACCTTCGTGCCCCAGGCGATTCATCACCACGCTGGCGACGGCTTCCATTTCCCTGGTTTCACGCCCCTTGGCCTCCCAGTAGATGGAGCGCGCAAGACAGGTAATGGCGTCATCCAGCGGCGCCGAGCCGGCGGGATCGACTGCCTGGACTTCCGAGGTGGTGATCGCTTCGGCCTTGGGCACCGGGACGTCGGCGCCTTTCTCCGCCGCTTTGTGCTCCAGGACCTCAGCCTTGTCCTCGGCTTTTTGCTGTTCAAGTTCAGTGGCCACTACCAGGCCGCCAATCAGGGATAGTGCCAGGCAGGTTGCAGTCCACATCAAGCGCATGATCGACCCTTCTCAAGGAACCGGATGGGGCAGCGCATTATCGACGCTGTTACACGTCATATCGGCGGCCTGGCTTGATTGTAGTAGGCGCCATTCATTTCATCCGGCGGCCAATAAAACTGTTTCGATGCACAAAAAGGCATTGCGCAAGCAGGGGTAAAATCGCGCATCATGGGCGCAATCTGCCCAAGGGGATTTCCATGCGCTTCATTCCATCCGTTATGCGCCTCGCCGCCTTGTCGCTGGGCCTGTCATTCACTGCCCAGGCGCTGGCGGTCGATGAGAAACAACTGATCGATGCCATCAACCTCTACCGCAGCCAGCCCCAGCGTTGCGCCGACCAGCTACCGCAGGAACTGCCGCCACTGGCGGGTGATCCGCGCCTGGCACTGTCCGCCACCAACGTCCGGAACCTGCAGCAAGCCATGGCCAGTGCCGGCTACCCGATGGTCAATGTGCAGGCGATCACCCTGTCCGGCCCGCGGGACGCGCAATCGGCCATGCAAGCCATTCGGGAAAGCTTCTGCCACGTGGTGCTCGACCCGCAATTCGTCGACATTGGCGTCAGTCGTGACGAGCGCGACTGGCGCATCGTGCTCGCGCGGCCGCTGATGGCCGCACGCCTGGGCGACTCGCAGGCCGAAGGGCAGAAAGTCCTGACCCTGCTCAACAACGCCCGCAGCCAGGCTCGCCAATGCGGCACGCAATCCTTTGCCGCTGCCGCCCCACTGACCTGGAACGCGACACTGGCGAGCGCCGCCGAAACGCATTCGCGTTCCATGGCCAACAACAACTTCTTCGACCACAAGGATCGCGATGGCCGCATGCCGGGTGACCGCGCGGAACTGGCGGGCTACGCTGGCCAGCGCGTCGGCGAAAACATCGCCGCAGGGCAAGACACCGTGGGCAAGGTCGTCGACGGCTGGGTCGCCAGCCCTGGCCACTGCGCCAACCTGATGAATCCCGAATACACGGAACTGGGGGCGGCCTACGCGACGGATCCGAAAAGCAATGCTGGCATCTATTGGACGGCAATGTTTGGCGCCCAGTAATGACTCAAGGTGAACGGGCTCAGGCACAACCCCGCACGGTTTCCCTGCGGGAAGCCTTATGGTTCTGGCTGAAGCTGGGTTTTATCAGTTTTGGTGGCCCGGCCGGGCAGATCTCGATCATGCACCAGGAGCTCGTGGAGCGCCGGCGCTGGATCTCCGAGCGCCGTTTCCTGCATGCCCTCAACTACTGCATGTTGCTCCCCGGCCCGGAGGCACAGCAGTTGGCGACTTATCTCGGTTGGCTGATGCATCGCACCTGGGGTGGCGTGATTGCCGGTGCGCTGTTCGTGCTGCCGTCGTTGTTCATCCTGATCGCATTATCCTGGGTCTACATCGCCTTCGGCGAGGTGCCGGTGGTGGCCGGCGTATTCTACGGGATCAAGCCGGCGGTCACGGCCATCGTGCTGCAAGCCGCTCACCGCATGGGTTCCCGGGTCTTGCAGAACAACTGGCTGTGGGGCATTGCCGGCGGGTCGTTTGCGGCCATCCTGTTGTTCAACGTGCCCTTTCCGTTGATCGTGCTGGCGGCGGCCCTGATCGGTTACGGCGGCGGACGTCTTGCACCCGGCAAATTCACGCGCGGCGCAGCATTACCTGGCAGTAAATCCTTCGGTCCCGCGGTGATCGATGACGATACCCCACCGCCCGAGCATGCCCGATTCAGCAGCCTGAAATTGCTGCGCCTGGGAATTGTCGGGGCAATCCTCTGGCTGCTGCCGATGGCGGCGCTCACCCTGCTGTTCGGCTGGCACGGGGCGTTCACCCAGATGAGCTGGTTCTTCACCAAGGCCGCGCTGCTTACCTTTGGCGGCGCCTATGCGGTGCTGCCTTATGTCTATCAGGGCGCCGTCAGCCATTATGGATGGCTGACACCGACCCAGATGATCGACGGCCTGGCGCTGGGCGAAACCACCCCCGGGCCGCTGATCATGGTGGTGGCGTTCGTCGGCTTCGTTGGTGCTTACGTGCAGCAGCTGTTTGGACCCGACCAGGCTTTCCTCGCCGGAGCGCTCGCCGCTGCTTTGGTCACCTGGTTCACCTTCCTGCCGTCGTTTCTGTTCATCCTCGCGGGCGGGCCGCTGGTGGAGTCGACTCACAACGAACTGAAATTCACTGCGCCGCTGACCGCCATCACCGCAGCCGTGGTCGGGGTAATTGTCAACCTGGCGCTGTTCTTCGGTTATCACGTGCTGTGGCCTGCCGGATTCAGTGGCGTGTTCGATTGGGTAGCGCTGCTGCTCGCGCTGATTGCCGCGATTGCGCTGCTGCATTTCAAGCGGGGTGTTATCGAAGTGCTGATTTCATGCGCAGTGGCGGGAGTGCTGGTGCATTGGCTGCGATGAATCGCATGCGGTCATGAGCAGATAGCAATCAATTGGTCATCGGCTTTTGCATTCTGGCAAACTCACGCCGCGCCCCCCCTTTCAGAGCAGCCAGCGATGCTTTTCTCTCTTGTTTCCAACGGTACCCCCCTGACCCCGGATCGGCCTGATGCGACGATCCCCTGGTGGAGCTTCACCAAGACCGTGCTGGCTGCTGCCGCCCTGTCCCTGGTGCGAGACGGCCTGGTCGCGCTGGATCAGCCACTGCCCGAGGGCACCTTCACCCTGCGCCAGCTGTTGCGCCACGAAGCTGGCCTGGCGGACTACAGCGAACTGGCCGACTACCATGGGGCGGTTGCCCGCGGCGACACTCCCTGGGCGGCGGAGGAAATGCTGCAGCGCCTTGATGCATCCCGCCTGCGCTATGCACCAGGAGATGGCTGGCGCTACTCGAATGTGGGTTATCTGTATGTGGCGCGGCTGATCGAGCGCGTGACGCGCCAGGGCCTGGGCGAGGCGCTGGCGGAACGGGTGTTCGCACCGCTTGGCCTGACGCGGGTGCGCCTGGCGACCTGCAAGGCCGACTTGCAAGGAGTGAACATGGGCACAGCGAGCACCTATGACCCATGCTGGGTCTACCACGGCTTGCTGATCGGCCCGCTGGTGGAAGCGGCACTGTGCCTGGACCGTCTGTTCGCCGGCGACCTGCTGGCGCACTCCTTGCTTGAGCAAATGCAGACGGTGCGCGCGCTCGGCGGGCCGATCCCCGGACGGCCATGGGTCGCGCCCGCTTATGGCCTGGGCCTGATGCACGGGCCGGTTGCAGGAGGACGTATCCTCAGCGGTCATACCGGCTGCGGCCCTGGCAGTGTGGTGGCGGTTTACCACAGTGTCTGCGCAGCCGAAATCACTACCTGCGCGGTGTTCTCCGATGGCGCCGATGAAGGCGCCGTGGAGGCCGAGGCGGTGCGCCTGTTGAGCGAGCACTGGGTGTAAGATTCAACCATCCGGCACTTGCACATCACCCTCGTGAAAACGCGCTGACGCTGCGCCAGGTCGGTGCGTGCGCACAACGCGTCACTGGTACAGCGGAGAGTATTGATGAAGGCGAACACACCGCCCGTGGACAGTCCAGCCAGTGCACAACGGTCGGTGAAAACCGTGGGCTTCCTGGTCATCCCCAACTTCACCACCATCGGCTTCGCCTCCTCCGTGGAAACTCTGCGCATGGCCAATATGGCGGCGCGCCGGTCGATGTTTCGCACGGTGGTGATCGGCGCCACGCTGGACCCGGTCACCGCCAGCAATGGCATGCGCATCCTGCCCGATTACTCCATCGCCGACGCCCCCGAGCTGGATATTCTGTTCGTGGTCGGCTCCAACCCCATTGTCTCCAATCACAGCAGCCGCCCCCTGCTCAACTGGCTGCGCAAACTTGCCCACCAACAGGTGACGCTGGGGGGCATCTGCACCGGCAGCCACCTGCTGGCCCGGGCGGATTTGCTCAAGGGTTATCGCTGTACCATTCACTGGGAAGACATCGAGGCACTGAAAGAGCGGTTTCCCGGGATCATCATCTCCAACCAGCTGTTCGAGCTCGATCGCGACCGCTACACCTGCTCCGGCGGCGTGGCGTCGATGGACATGACCTTGCAACTGATCGCTCGCGAACCCGGTGGCCGCGACATTGCCGCCCATGCCGCCGAGTTGCTGTTGTGCGACCGGGTCCGCGGCGCCCAGGAGCAGCAGCGCGTGCCGTTGCGGCAGAAGCTGGGCACCTCGCAACCCAAGCTCAGCCAGATGGTGGCGATCATGGAGGCCAATCTTGAAGAGCCGGTGAGCCTGGAAGAACTGGCGCGCTTGAACGAAGTGTCGGTGCGCCAGCTCGAGCGCCTGTTTCACAAACACCTGCAGCGCACCCCCAGCCAGTATTACCTGGAACTGCGCCTGGCGCGGGCGCGGCAACTGCTGTTGCGCAGCGAGTCGCAGGTCCGCGACATCGCGCTCGCCTGCGGCTTTGTGTCCCCGGCACATTTCTCCAAATGCTATAGCCGGTTTTTTGGGGTATCACCGCTTGGTGAGCGCAAGCAGGTGGCCGTGCATTAATGCAAGACTTGCCAGTGTTTTGTGGGAGCAAGGCTTGCCGGTGTCCTGTGGGAGCAAGGCTTGCCCGCGATGGGGTCCGGGCGAACCCCACCGCACCCAGCATCAATCCTGCAAAGCCTTGTGCGCGGTCTCACGGCTGGCCAGCATTGCCACCAGCGCTACCGCTGCGGCGGCCAGCAGGTACCAGGCCGGGGCCATCTTGTTGCCAGTCATCTGGATCAGCCAGGTCGCAATGAATGGCGCCGTCCCGCCAAATACCGCATTGGCGATGTTGAAGCTGAAGGCAAACCCGCTGAAGCGCACCCGGGTGGGAAATATCTCGGCGAGAAAACACGGCAGGGTGCCGTCGTTCATCGCCAGGATCGCGCCGAAGGCAATCTGGATCATCAGCACCACCAGCAACGGCTGATGATCGAGCATCCCGAACAGCGGAAAGGTCAACAACAGGAACAGCACCGAGGCGGTCAATAGCATGGTCTTGCGCCCGAAGCGGTCCGACAGCCTGCCCATCAGGAAGATCAGGCCGATATAGGTGGCCAGGGACACCGTGGACGCCAGGAACGAATCACTTTCGCTCATGCCCATCTCGGTCGACAAATAGGTCGGCATGTAGCTCAGCAGCAGGTAGAAAGCCACGGCGTTGAGGCAGGTCACGCCGATGCCGATGATCACGCTGCGCCGATGCACAGTGAGCAACTCGCGAACCGGGGCGTGGGTCGCACATTCCTTGGCTTCGAGGCGCTTTTCCATCTCCAGGAATTTGGGCGTGTCCTGCAGGCTCATGCGGATATAGCGCCCCACCAGGCCAAACGGCGCGGCCAGCAGGAATGGCAGGCGCCAGCCCCAACTGTGCAAGTCCTCGACGCTGAGCCAGGCATGCAGGCCGGCGACGAATACCGCGCCAAACAGCAAACCCGCTGCGGTACTGGCCGGGACAATACTGGTGTACAGGCCACGTTTGCCTTCAGGTGCGTACTCGGCGAGGAACGCCGACGCCCCCGCGTATTCACCGGACGCAGAGAAGCCCTGGAACAGGCGAATCACCAGCAGCAACGCCGGCGCCCACAGGCCGATGTGGTTGTATGTAGGCAGGATGCCAATGCAGAAAGTCGAGACCGACATGATCAGGATCGACCAGGACAACGCGCTGCGCCGGCCATACTTGTCACCAAAGTGGCCCCACACCAGGCCACCCAGGGGGCGGACGATAAACGACAGGGCAAATACCGCGAAGGTCGCCAGCAAGGCGCTGGCCTTGTCGGTTTGCGGGAAGAATGTCAGCGCGATAACGGTGGCCAGGTAACCGTAGGCCGCGTAGTCGAACCATTCGACAAAGTTACCCATGAAGCTGGCGCTGGCCGCGCGCCGCAGGGCCTTGCGCTCGGAGTTTTTTTCATGGGTCTGTTCCAGCGTGAGGCTTGCAGTGCTCATTGCGCACCTCCCCGGGTCGAGGCGCAAAAATCGGGAAAAACAGTCGATACATATGACATGACAAACACCCTCTATTGTTTTATTTGGCAGGGTTAAGGTCAATGAATGCTGGGCGTTCTTGGGCGCTCATGCATCGTAGTGTTCAGCGATGGTCTACGACCGGAAGTGGGAGCGGCGAAGCTCCCACATCCAACTGTTGTTCGGTTACTTGCGAATGATGTTGTGCTCCGGCCCGTACGGGAATTTGGTGATGTTCTCCCCACCCTGCTCGTTGACGATCAGGATGTCGTGCTCGCGGTAACCGCCCGCACCTGGCCGCCCTTCGGGCAGCATGATCATCGGTTCGATGGACACTACCATCCCCGGCTCCAGCACCGTGTCGATGTCTTCACGCAATTCCAGCCCGGCTTCGCGACCGTAGTAATGGCTCAGGGTGCCAAAGGAGTGCCCGTAGCCGAAGGTGCGGTATTGCAGCAAATCGTGTTCCAGGAATATCTCGTTCAGTTGCGCGGCGATATCGCAGCAGCGCATGCCCGGCTTGATCAGTTTCAGCCCGGCCTCGTGGACCTTGACGTTGACTTCCCACAAGCGCAGATGCTCATCGGAGCAGTGGTCGAGGAACAACGTACGCTCAAGCGCCGTGTAGTAGCCGGCGATCATCGGGAAGCAGTTGAGGCTGAGGATGTCGCCCTTGTTGACCTTGCGCGAGGTCACCGGGTTGTGCGCGCCATCGGTGTTGATACCGGACTGGAACCACGTCCAGGTGTCCATCAGCTCCGAGTCCGGGAAGGTTCGGGCGATCTCGCGCACCATGGCCTGGGTCGCATGCAGCGCCACCTCATACTCCGGTACCTGGTCACGCAGCGCTTCGACGATCGCGGCGCCGCCAATGTCCGCCACCCGTGCACCGTGCCGGATGATCGCGTGCTCTTCGGCCGACTTGATCATGCGCATGCGCATGCAGGGCGCGGCGATGTCCACCAGTTCGGCTTGGGGATAGCGGCTGGCGAGCTTGTCGCGGTTGAGCAGGTTCAGGTGATCGAATTCGATACCAATGCGCCCGGCCTTGGGCAAAGCCTGCTGGATCGCGACGAAGTAGTTGTCGCGCTGCCAGTCGGTGTAGACGATGTTTTCCGTGCCCACGGTCCGACGCCAAGGCTGGCCGCCATCGATGTTGGCGCTGATGGTGACGGCGCTGTCCTGGGTCACGACCAGGGCGTATGGGCGGCCAAACGAGCAGTAGAGGAAATCGCTGTAGTAATTGATGTTGTGATAGGAAGTGAAGACTGCCGCGTCGATGTTGTTTTGTGCCAGATAAGCGCGCAGTTTGCCCTGGCGGTTGGCGTACTCCTGAGCCGAGAAGGTCGGGCTCACTTTCTCGCCGTTCTTGATCTGGATGGTTTTGGGCATTTGCATGTCTTTGATCCTTGTCAGTGATTGAGCGACAGAGGGCGCCACTCTGGTGGGCCGCTGGAGATCATTCGAACAGATGCATCCCGAGGTTTTTTGCGCGAATCCGACCTGTAGTTGGCCAGATCCGCTGTGCCCGCAACCTAGTGTTCGCGGGGATGCGCGCCGAAGTACTGGCGTGTCAGCGTCGGGGATGCACAGGGTTTGCCAGGAGTCGACTGCGGTTCGCCCGTCACTACCAATCTGGCCAAACACGTCTATAACCAGTGTTGGCATGATTCAGGTCAGGGAACCTTGATGGATCCCTCGGTACATTGATCTCTTGCAAACGGTGGACAAGTGAGTGTCCGCCAGGAGATTTCCCCGCATGAAAATTTTAAAGATTGCTGCCAGTGATTCCGCGATTGACTGCTTCCAGACCTATCGGCAAGTAGTCCCGCTCAGTCAGACCGACTACACCGACATCGCCGTCGCCGTGTTCTCGGTGGAAGACGTGATGGCCGGCGCCCTGGAGTCACTCCAGCGCACCGGTTTCGATATTCCGATTTTCCTCGCCACCTCCCCCGGCACCGGCAACCGCGCGCGTGATGTCTATAAGCACCTCGAGGACGTCCTGCTGCAGGTCAACGGCATCTTCGACCGTTCGCGCAACAATGCCGAATACCATGGTCACCAGTTGGAGACAGCGGCCAAGGCCTATGAAGAAAGCCTGCTGCCACCGTTCTTCGATTCACTTAAACGCTATACCGAATCGGCCAACGTCACCTTCGCCTGCCCGGGCCACCAGGGCGGCCAGTTCTTCCGCAAGCACCCCGCCGGCCGGCAGTTCTTCGATTTCTTTGGCGAGACGCTGTTTCGCGCCGACATGTGCAACGCCGACGTCAAGCTGGGTGACCTGCTGATCCACGAGGGCCCGGCGCTGCTGGCGCAAAAACACGCGGCCAAGGTGTTCAACGCCGACAAAACCTACTTCGTGCTCAACGGTACCTCCGCCTCCAACAAAGTGGTGACCAATGCCCTGCTGACGCCCGGCGACCTGGTGCTGTTCGACCGCAACAACCACAAGTCCAATCACCAGGGTGCACTGATCCAGGCTGGTGCCACGCCGATTTATCTGGAGACCGCGCGCAACCCTTACGGTTTTATCGGTGGCATCGACGCCCACTGTTTCGAAGAGAGTTACCTGCGCGAGTTAATCGCCGAAGTAGCACCGGACAAGGCCCAGGCCGCCCGCCCGTTCCGCCTGGCGATCATTCAGCTCGGCACTTATGACGGCACCGTCTACAACGCCCGCCAGGTAGTCGACCGCATCGGCAAACTGTGTGACTACATCCTGTTCGACTCGGCCTGGGTCGGCTACGAGCAGTTCATCCCGATGATGAAGGACTGTTCGCCCTTGCTGCTGGACCTGCACGCGGACGATCCGGGCATCTTCGTCACCCAGTCGGTGCACAAACAGCAGGCCGGGTTCTCCATGGCCTCGCAGGTGCACAAGAAAGATCGTCACATCAAGGGCCAGGCCCGCTACTGCAACCATGCGCAGCTGAATAACGCATTCATGGCCCAGGCCTCCACCAGTCCGTTCTATCCGCTGTTCGCCTCGCTCGATGTGAACGCGCGCATCCACGCTGGCCGCAGTGGCCTGAAGCTGTGGGATGATTGCGTGAAATTTGGCATCGACGCGCGCAAGTTGATTCTCGAAGCCTGCACCATGGTCCGCCCTTTCGTACCCGCGACCATTGAAGGACGCGCCTGGGAAGACTACCCCACTGAAGAAATTGCCAATGACCTGCGCTTCTTCGAGTTTCATCCCAAGGATCGCTGGCATGCCTTCCAGGGCTACGGCGAGAAGCAGTACTTCATCGACCCGTGCAAACTGCTGTTCACTACCCCGGGCATCGACCCGGTGGACGGCAGCTACACCGACTTCGGTATCCATGCCGGGATTCTCGCCAACTTCCTGCGCGAAAATGGCATCGTTCCGGAGAAGTGCGACCTCAACTCGATTCTGTTCCTGCTGACCCCCGCTGAAGACTGGGCGAAGATGACTCATCTGGCCGCGCAGATCGCGCGATTCGAGCGCTTCGTCAACGACAACGCGCCGATGAGCCGAGTATTGCCGGCGATCTACGGACGATACGAGGAGCGTTATCGCAACTACACGATCCGCCAGCTGTGCCAGGAAATGCACGACCTGTACCGCAGCCACAACGTGCAGCAACTGCAGAAAGCGATGTTCCGCAAGGAACACTTCCCCGTAAAGGCGATGAACCCGCAAGCAGCGCAGTTCGAATTCATTCGCGGCAACGTCGAGCTGGTGGCCCTGGCCGACGCCGATGGACGCATCGCCGCCGAAGGAGCGCTGCCCTACCCGCCTGGCGTGCTGTGCGTGGTGCCCGGGGAGATCTGGGGCGGCGCGGTACTTAAGTACTTCCTGGCGCTGGAAGAAGGCATCAACTCCCTGCCAGGCTTCACCCCGGAACTTCAGGGGGTGTATTTGAAGGAAGTTGAGGGGCGTATTCGGGCGTTTGGTTATGTGATCAAGAACTGACCGGGATTTGCGCTGCATCGCGGCACACATCCGTAGGAGCCCGGCTTGCCGGCGGTGGCGGTCTTGCGGACGTCATCGCTGGCAAGCCAGGCTCCTACATTTGTTCGGGTGTATGCGGCATTTGCGTTCGGCACCAATCTGAGGTGCTGCGCCAAATCCAGGCACGCATGACTTTACGGTCCGCCAGAGGCAGTCATGGAAGCTGGTTTTGGTTCATCGGCCGGCAATGTTGCCGACAGACCAGGCTGTCAATCCTGCACCTCGGTGACAATCTCACCGCGATCGACCGCTTCATTATCCAGAATGACGCCCATGGTGTTGAGGAACAGGTCATGGCTCATGATCCCGGTGGCGATGGTCGACAGCACTTCTTTCCCTGACTCGTCCCTAATCACCACCTTTTCGCTCCACACACTCAAGTCCAGAGTGCGCAAGCTCGACATCGGCACCTTGCGCCCCTGCACTTCAAGGAACTCGCGAGTCACCAGGATCGGCTGCGTCGTCACATCAAGGAAGTTGCCTTTCAAGCGCTTGCCCCATACCGCTTTGCCCGGCACATAGTTGAAGGTAACGACAGCACCGCCTGCAAGGTTTTCCAGCACCGAAGGCAGGCGCTCGCGCACGTGCAACTCGCGCACCAGCTGCTGGAAGTCGTGGAAACCCCTGAGCGATTCAATCACCCGGTGGAACGGCTCACTGGCATTGCGGCGGTAGGCCAGGTTGGTGATCAGCCCGCTGATGGCGACCTGGCCCGAGCTGAACAGGTACAGGTCTTCAATTTCAGCGAACGGCACGTAGTCCTTGCTCGACCCCATGGTGCAGGCAATGCCATGTTCATAGACTTCGTAACTGGCCTGGCGCAAGCGCTTCTGCCACACGTAGAGCCCAAACAACCCCGCCGCGATAACGGCCAGGAAAGCGCTGGTGCAATAGATCAGCATTTGCGGGCTGGAAAAGTTGAGATTGGTGCCACGACTGGTATTCACGCTGACCGGTCCGGAACTGCCCACGGGCAGGATCGTGCCCAGGTACAGGACGAAACACGCCATGCCCAACATGATCAGAGCCAGGATCAGCATGAACAACGGAAAGCCCTTGCCGTGCCGGAAGGATGCAACCAGTTCGCCGGTAACCGGCGCAGATGAGGATATGGAAGGGTGCATGAGGTTCTTGCTTCCTTGTAAGAGAGACGCGCCGCTATCCAGGCTGGCTTCGCCGATAAACGCGGCGTCGATGGGGTAATGCTTCCCAGGGTGGGAACAGGTTGGAGCATGCTGTGGCGCATTCGTTCAGAAGCAGCCCTCTCCCTGGCGAGAGAGGGCTCGTTGCGATCAGTCGTTGAGGATGTCTCGATCCTTGGTTTCCGGCAGGAAGAACGTACCCAATACCGCCGTCATCACCGCGATGACGATTGGGTACCACAGGCCGTAGTAGATATCCCCCGTGGCGGCCACCATGGCAAACGCCACCGTCGGCAGGAAGCCACCGAACCAGCCGTTGCCGATGTGGTACGGCAGCGACATCGAAGTGTAGCGGATACGCGTCGGGAACAGTTCCACCAGCCACGCGGCAATCGGGCCGTAAACCATGGTCACGTAGATCACCAGGATGGTCAGGAGCAGCAGCACCATCGGGTAGTTCGTCTTCGCCGGGTCAGCCTTCTCGGGGTAGCCGGCTTCCTTGAGCGAAGCGCCCAGCGTTGCCGTGAAGGCCTCGTTGCGGGTCTTGAACTCGGCAGCCGGCATGCCGGTGCCTTCGAAGCTGGTGATTACCTTGTCGCCGATGCGCACCTGCGCCACGGTCCCAGGCTCGGCCTTCTCGTTCTTGTAGGGGATGGCCCGCTTCGCCAGCAGGGTCTTGGCCAGGTCACAGGAGCTGGTAAATTTAGCCTTGCCCACCGGGTCGAACTGGAACGAACACTGTTGCGGATCGGCCACCACCGTGACCGGATTTCTCTCCTGGGCGGTGAACACGTCGGGGTTACCGTACTGGGTCAGCGCGTGGAAGATTGGAAAGTACGTCAGTGCCGCAAGAATGCAGCCCGCCATAATGATGCCCTTGCGCCCGATGCGGTCGGACAGACTGCCGAATATTACGAAGAACGGCGTACCGATCAGCAGCGAACCGGCGATCAGCAAGTTGGCGGTCTGCGGGTCGATCTTCAGCGTTTGCAGGAGGAAGAACAGCGCATAGAACTGTCCGGTGTACCAGACCACCGCCTGCCCCGCCGTACCGCCAAGCAACGCCATGATGACGATCTTGAGGTTGTCCCAGCGGGCGAAGGATTCAGTCAGCGGCGCTTTCGACGATTTGCCTTCCGACTTCATTTTCAGGAACGCCGGCGATTCGCTCAGTTGCAGGCGGATGTACACCGAGATGACCAGCAGCAGGAGCGACAGCAGGAACGGAATGCGCCAGCCCCAGGCCTCGAAAGCTTCAGTGCCGAGGATGGTGCGGCAGGCCAGGATCACCAGCAACGACAGGAACAGCCCGAGGGTCGCCGTGGTTTGAATCCACGAGGTGAAGAAACCCCGCCGACCTTTAGGTGCATGTTCAGCCACGTAGGTCGCCGCGCCCCCGTACTCACCGCCCAGCGCCAGACCTTGCAACAGGCGCAAGGTGATCAGGATGATCGGGGCTGCCACGCCGATGGTCGCGTAACCGGGCAGGAAACCCACCACGGCCGTGGAGATGCCCATGATCACAATCGTGATCAGGAAGGTGTGCTTGCGCCCGATCATGTCCCCCAGACGGCCGAACACGATGGCACCAAAGGGCCGTACGGCAAACCCTGCGGCGAACGCGAGCAGCGCGAAGATGAAGGCGGTGGTCTCGTTGACCCCGGCAAAAAAATGCTTGGCGATGATCGCGGCGAGTGAGCCGTACAGGTAAAAGTCGTACCACTCGAATACCGTGCCCAGGGAGGAAGCGAAGATGACCTTGCGCTCCTCCCTGGTGATCCCCTGGTTGGGCGAGCTGCCCGTGGTGGTGTTGTCGATTGCGGCCATGAGTGTTCTCCGTGTTTCTCTTGTTGTAGGCCGGAGTACCTCACTACCAAACGCCGCACCCAGGCCCTGGGGCTGATGTCTTCGGATTACGGTCTGCGTAAAGCATGCGAACAGGCTGACGGCCTCGCATCGCTGCAAGGTTTCCTAAGCATAATCAGCTTCGCGCAGTTATCCACTCGACAGCACGATAAACACCAACCTGACAACTAACCGCAGGCCCCCGCTTGCGGCACCAGGCTGATATCGACCCGCCGATTGGCCGCCCGACCGCTCTCGGTATCGTTGCTGGCAATCGGTTGGCTGGACGCCAGCCCCTGCACGGCGAAGCAGCTGTCGTGGATATCGCCCATCTGTTGCATCCAGCTGCGCACCGCAGTGGCGCGGGCATGGGACAGCTGCAGGTTGTGCTCAGGGTTGCCGCTGGCATCGGTGTGTCCGGCGATCACGATCAGCCATCCCGGTTGCGCCCTGATGTTGGCCAGGGTGTTGATCAGGACTTTGGTCGAGCCTGGTTTGAGCGTCGAACTGCCGGCATCGAACAGTGACATGCTGTCCAAGCGCACCGGCGCTGGAGTGACCTGCTGCGGCTCGAAGAACTGGCTGAACGACTCGCTGGTTTCGCTGGATTTTTGCCACCACACCGCACCGATCAAGCCGATCAGTACGGTCAGGCTAGCCACGCCGAAAGCGATGCTGCGCTTCGATGACTTTAACTGCGGCATGGGACTGGCCGGCAGGATAACCACCGGCATCGCCAGTGCCGGCCGCACCCGACGCGGCTCCAACGGCAGCACGGCACCGGAAAAAGTATCACCCTGTAAACGCGGCAGCAGGTTATCGATCTGCTGTCGCAGCGCCTGCAAAGTCACCAGCGGAGCCTGCACCTGCAGACTCAAACGCTGGTGCAGATGCTCAAGCTCGTTCGCCAGGTAAACCAGCGCCGGCAGGCTGCGACTCTCCAGCTCCTGGCTGCGCAGCAACCATTGCAGCTGCGTGAACAGCCACCCGAGGATATCCAGGCGTACCGACGGCACCGGCGGCCATAAGGTTGGCCATTCGCACACCAATCCCTCGATCAACTCGATGCCTTGGGCCACTCCGTCCAGGCCGTAGCGGTGTCCGCGGGCCAGGGCCAGGGCAGCGGCCGTCTGCAAATCTGCCCCATGCTGCTGGAACAGCGTCAGGCACAATTGCTCCACCCGCCCCCAGTCCACATCCGGGCAGGCCGGGTGGCTGAGCTTGGCCAGCTCATCGCGGATCGCGGCAAACTCAGCGAAGTCCCTTGGATCTCCACCGACCCGCACGCGCATTTCAAACAACGCTGTCATCGAGCTTCCCTCCGTTATGGGTACGTTTTAGCCAACCAGCTCTGGCGTTTCAGATGGCGCACGAGAACATTGCCCTCGGGCGCCAGGGTCGTGCCGAAACTCACTTGCCGGCCACTTTCAAGTCGCAGATCGAGGCCATATTCCAGATGCCCGGGCAGCGACTGCGGCAACAATTCGATGTGCACCGACAACAGGCGCGGCTCGTAAAGTGTCAACGTGCGCGCGATGGTTTTCATCAGGTTATGCGATGACGCAGGCAAGCCCTGGAGGGTCGAGCCCATGTCCGGCAGCCCGTAATCCGCCAGGTGTGCGAGGGTGCCGGCGCGGCTATTGAGGATGCGCTGCACGTTGTCCAGCACCGACAGGGTGTACTGATCCTCCTCGGCGACCTGATGCAGCTCGAGGTCGCCGGTGAAATTCTGCAGCAACGTTTCGTAGAGTGACGGATTAAGATCAGGCATCGGTCAATCCTCGGCGAGCGGCTGCAAGGTCAAGCGGTTATCGCCTAAATGAATGACCCGGGCCCGGTCCGGATCAAGCTCATCGCGACCGAGGATCAGCCGCCAGGTGTTCTGCTGGTTGTCGGGCTCGCGCAGCAAGGCGACCACCGCAACGACTTGCGCATCCTTGTCCAGTGGCATGCCCAATAGCGCCCCCTCCCCCGGCTTCACCACCAGGGTTTTGTGCCCCAGCAAAGCGTCGCCCAGCAACCTGTCATCGTGGTTGAGCAACCCGTCGTAGGCAGCCTTGTCCAGCGCCTTGCGGTCACGCAGTTGATATACCCGCACCAGCGTCGGCACCGACAGCGCATTCATGTCGGCGCCGTCAGTGTTCATTGCGGTGCGGGCGTTCAGGTCCAGGTGCAGGGTTTTTACCTGCTTGTAGAAGATCGACCGGGCCGTCGCCGAAGTGGCGTCGGAGACTGACTGGGTCACGCCACAGCCGGCGAGCAGTGCGCCGAATGCGACGACCCCCAGCGCTTTAGAAACGGTACGCGACATGCTGAATCTCTCTTTCCTGAGGGTTAGGTTTGAGGCCCTGATAGCGGCCCAGGTTGATCGTAATGTTGTCCTGCGCGCTCTCAAGGCCCAGCACCGCCGTCATGCCCAGCAAGACCGGTGCGCCACCGAGCAACGGTTGGGGCAGGCTGCGCACCGGCAGCGACAACTGCAGCCTGGCGGTACAACGCCAGCCCAGGTACACCCGCAGCAACACCAGCAGATCCTTGTGCAACTGGCCGCCGGGCAACCAGCCACGCGCCTCGTCCGGGTCTTCAGTGAACAGCGCCAGGTGCAGTTGGCTGTTGGCGTCATACCCGACACTGCCCAGCGGAGTGCCTTGGGACAGGCGCACCGGTTGCGCTGCAGACAAACTGGCAGGCTGGGCCAGGGCGATTTTCTGCGGCCAGTGCGGCGTCACCCGAGCTCGTGTGTTGGGCGCCAATAGCTTCACCAGCGCGCACACCCCCTCGGCATTGCGCGTCGGCAAACGCATCACCCCAAGCAGCGCGAGAAAGCGCGACACCGGCGTCTCGATCTGCCTGGCTGTACCTTCAATCCCCAGGCCGATCAAACCCAGCAGGCATTGCGAGGTCGCATCGGTCCCCCCCGCCTCGAACGTGGCCGGATAAGAATACTTGCGCCAGATCCGGTAGAACTGGGTGAAGATCCGGTGGTTGAAAATGTCCAGAAACGCTTCGAGTGCCTCATGCCCTTCGCGACGTTGGGCGATGTCATCGATGAACGCCGTGGGCATCGGTGAGTCCACGCCGTATAACCCCAGCAGGCGCGTGCGCACCGTAGCCGGGCGCAGAGAGTCGTGCTCATCATGCTCGATCGACTTCAGTTCGCCCGCGGGAAAACCCATGCCGGGGTCAGGCCGAAAGCGCACAGGGTCATCCGCCGGATTTGTGGTGCTGCCCAGTAGCGGATGATCCGGCAAAGCCTGTTCCAGCAGCTGGCAAAAGCGATACAGATTGGCCTCCGCCACCCGCCCCTGCAGCGCTTCAAGCACTCCACTGGCTTTCAGCCGGGAATACGCTGACTGTGTTTCTCGTTCCATCGCAGGCATTTCCCTGTAGGTTGAAGGATCAGCGTGAGCTGGTTGAATAGGTGGATGTCGGCGTACAAACCGAAGAACCGATGGAGCATTTCGCCGAACAGGCTGATGTCGCCTTCACCGCTGAAACCGTTGGCGTCCAGGGTCACTTCGATGTCCACCCCGCGCAGCAGAAAGCCTTTTTCGAAGCGCTGGACCAGGTGGTGTTTGACTTCGACTATGGCTTCCAGACGGCGTCTGTTCAGTTCGCTGCCGGTCCAGTCATACAGGGCCAGGGTGCCGCGCAGGACTTCGGCGTTATCGAGCATTGGCAGGAAATTCGAGCCGAGGTGGCTGAGGACCCGCCAGTGAAAACGATCGCGGTTGGGTGGGTAGCACGGCAGGGTCGGCGCGCACAGATTGCGCACGCGCAGGCCTAGGGTGGAGGCTTGAGCGGGAGTGTCGAGCAAGGTGCTTTGCAGGGCTTTGCGAGGGAGTTGGCCGTGGGTGCCGGTCAATTTGAGCGAGAGACTTCGGCTCTTGTTCAGCGCGTCCTCGTCAAAACCCTCACCACCAAGGATCAACCAGGTGTCATGCAAACCGTTGGCCGCACGCTTGAGCCGTGTATGAAAGTAGCGCTCAGGCGCCTCGTCGCGCAGCATGCCGCCCTTGTGGCGGAAGCTGCTGAAGGGGACGTACTGCAATTTCCCTGCATCACTGGAACTACTGACCTGATCCACCGAATAGATTTCGATGTGACCGTCCTGCAAACGCATCGGGCGCAGCAAGTAGTCGGTCTGCAGGGGCGCCAGGACCAGGGGGTCGGCCTCCAACGTGAACAGATTGATGACCGGTACCGCATGCAGGCGTATGTGTTCAGCGTTCAGATTGAATGTCTGTGGCCACGCCTCGCGCAAAACCACTTCGAGCTCGAACCAGGTCGCCTCGGGTGTGAAGCTGGCATGCTCGAGACCACACAGGTTCACGAACATGAATTTCTCACGGAAGCTGAAGTATTCCAGCAGCAACTGATAACCACTGAATGCACTGTCGCCTTTAGGCCACAGGCGATCCTCGTCGCCGAATCCCTTGGGCGAAAAAAAGCCCTCGAACAGCCGGCGCTCTTCGCCTGCCTGGCGTATGTACATCGCTTGAGCGTTGAGCGTCAGCGCTTGATGCAGGGCGCTGGCCATGGGTCCATCGGCGCACAGATACAGCGGCAAACGGCTCAGATCCATCGCGCTCCATGGGCTTAGATCTCCGCGGATAAAGCGCAGTCGCAACACCGAGCGGCCGTCCGGTTCGTGAGCCAGTCGCACAGACTCCAGAGCGATTGGGCGCAATCTCAGGTCCTGAGTGGTGGTATAGCGGCAACGAGTCCGTTGTGGCCCCACAGGCTGCGACAGCACTTCGAAGCCAGCGGCGATCAACTTGTCTTTTTTGAGCTTGGCAAGCTCCGGCGCCAGCTCGACAATCGACAGCGATGGGATGGTGCGCAGGTAATGCGGCCACAGCAAGCTGACCAAGCCCTCGGTCAGCTCCGGCAAATCATCGTCGAGCTTCTCGCGCAAGCGTCCCATCAGAAACGCGAAGCCCTCGAACAGACGCTCCACATAGGGATCGCGAGCGCCCGGCTTGTCCAGATTCAACTGCGCGGCACGCTCGGGAAAGGCTTGCGCAAACTCCTTGCCGGCTTCACGCAGATAGCGCATCTCGGCGTCGTAGTAATGCAGTGTCAGGTTGTCCTTGCTCAAAATTAGAATCCTGATAAATGAGGTTCAGCCGCAGAGCACCGCAGCGCGTACCGGGTCCAGGGCGACCAGCGCCGCCAGCAGCGACTCCATCCGAGTCCCCAGGGTGATTTTGTCGGCGCCGCTGCGTTGAGCCCTGAGACGCAGCAGCTTGAGCAGGCGCGCCTTGACTTCGAAATGCAGCGCTGGCTCCCACGTATCCAGGCCGTGGCGCTGCGCCGTGGCGTCCAGCTCACCCAGCAGGTGCACCGCCAGGTCGCTCTTGCCGTATTGCTCAGCCACGCGCGCCATCAGCAAGCGCAACAGCCAGCGCTGGCGCGCGGTTTCTATGTCGGGGCGTTCGGCCAGCCAGGCGATCGCCTGTTCGACACCCCCCGAGTCAGCCTGCGCCAGCGCCTCGACCTCCAATGACCAGATGTCGTTGTCTGTACCCGTGGGGACCGGAGTGGCTGCCGGTAACCACTGCTGTGAGCGATTACCGCTGACATGCTGGACGATCCACTCCCGGGTGGTCTCATCGGCGAAGGGCGTTCCGTCGCTCCAGCACAACAGTTCAAGACCTGGCAGGCGCTCGAGAAACATGCCCAGGTCGCGCCGGATAATGCCGGCCCATTCATCATGCGGCGCAGGTAACTTGCTCAGCGCCTGGCAGGCGTACCACTGCAGGTCCAGCCAGAAATGGTTGACGCCTTCGGCATACATTCGCTCCGCCTCATTGAGCAATTCGCTCCAGTCCTGTTGCAGGTGCAGCCTTTTGAGTTGCGCGCGATACTCGCCACGAGGCGGTGCCAGGCGGGTCACTCCGCCAGCGTCCTGGGGGGGTGTGTGATGCAGGGTGTCCCAGCGCAAACTGCGCAGCAGACGCTGGGCCGCCAGACGTCCGAGCGGCTGCTCGCGCAGATAACCCGCCAGGATCCGACCGCTGTCGAGCAGGTCACGTCCGGACTTGATGGCCAGCCCGGCAGGTGTAGCCGCTGATGCGTCGGCCTCGCGCCGGTTAGTGTTCTGCGGCACCAGCGCATCCACCCCGCCCGACTGCGCCATCCGTGCAGACAAGGCGCTATACAGACTGCTCAAATCCGCGCGCTGATCCTGCGGCCATGCTTCCATCCCGCGCTCCAGCCAGGCCAGCGCCGCGACCGTGCGTTCGGACTCCTCCTTCACCACTTCCGGATACTGGGTCAGACAATCCAGGACCTTGGAGCTGGTCAGCCACTCAAGCGCCAACTTGCGGCTGTTGGGCCGTGCGGGCAGGATCTCGCCGGCGAAACGTTGCACCAGAGCAGCCAGCAGACCGAGGCCGTCAGCCAGCCCGCGTTCGCCGTCCTTGTGCAAGCGCGCCCACAGGTAATAGGTGCCGACTCGCAAGTCCTTGCAGCGCTGGTTAGTCAGCTTTTCCGCCAGCTGCGCGACCTGGTCGACATCCGCGCCGGAGAGCTTGTTGACCTCTTCACGCATGCGCTGGAAGTCGTCGTCGTAACTCGGGTCTTCGCCTGCCGGTGAGTCTTTAGTGATGGCGTGCAACCACGGTTCCCAGCGGTCGGCCTGCAGGCTGCCGAGGGCAACGGCATCGCCTTCCCCGAGGCAGCGGGCGATCAATGCTTTCAGGCTCATTTGCTTTTCCTCGCTTGAACAACGGGTTTCTCGTGATCGTTTGCACTCAAAAATATCTGCATAGGCAAGGTGAAATCCCTCAGCTTCAACATCGCCAACGGCCCCATTCCCAGCTCGGTGCGCAGGTTCCACGTGAGGTCCAACCCGTCCGGCGCCCTGACCTGCAGCCGGTGCAAACTGTCGCTGTCACTCAGCGGCGTAACCCGCGCCTGTTCCAGCAGTCGGATCAAGCCCCACGTGCCTTCGTAATCGCCAAACAACCGTTCATTCGCTTCCACGCTGACCCAGCTCAAGCGAGTCCCCGGATGGCTGGTAAAGCCTGGCCAGCTGAAGCGCTGCCAGCTTTCTTTCTGGTTGAAGTAGTCGTGTTTTTCGCCGTTGAGCACGAAGATCGTCTGCACAATATCGCGCACCGGTTTGCCCCGCAGCTCGAAGCTGATGCCCATGCCGCCGTCGGTGTAGAGCACGTCTGCCAGGTGGCTGAGTTGATTGATCGAGGCGAGAAACTGCGGGTTGAAACGCAGGCCCTGGCTGTGCCGGGGATCGGCCACCCAGCGGCTGCCTTCCTTGCGCAACACGCCACCGAGTTGCCGTTGCAGGAACTGCTCGATGCGCCCCGAATCAGCGCGGATCATCTGCCCCAGCATCGGCAAGGAGGAGTCGCTGGCGGTGGCCGCAAAGGGATAACGCCCGGCAAACGCGGCATGCCAGTCGCTAACGATTGCGCGCTGCCATTGCTGGTTGAGGCTGGCGGCGGACGGTTGCAGCACTCGCTGCCAGGCTTGTTCCAGCGGCTGCACGAACAGCGTTTCGCCAACCCTGCCCCACTCCGCACCGAGGCTGGCGGCGACCAGGCTGCCGTAGGATTGGGTGTCGGTGAGGTCGACGTTCTGGCCCTGGAATACGGTTTGCGCGAGGGCCTGGGTCATGGCTTGCGGATCGGTCGCGGTGCTGACTTGCTGCAGTTTCAGGCGCACGCGGGTGACGCGGTTGAGGAAGGCGTGCAGGTTGAGGCGCTCGCCCTGGTTTTCTTCTTTGCCGAGCAGTGCCAGCAGCGGGCCGAAGGTGGCGTCGAGTGGGCTGGTGCTCAAGTCGGTGCTGGGGAGTTGTTCCTGATTGATCAATTTCTGCGCGGATTTCACCAGTGACTCGGCCAAGGCCTGGCCCCTTACCCCCGCTTGGCCTTGGTAGGACAGCGTGTTCATCAGCGCAATCAACGGCGACTGACGCACATCGCTCATCAACGTCAGTTGATCGATCACCGCGCCCAGACTGGCGACGTTCTGCCAGCGCAGGCTGTTGAGAAAATCCAGCCAGGCGCTGGCGTAGTCCTGGAAATAACGCTCGGTCAGGCGCTGCTTGAGCACGTCCGGGGTCAGTTCGGCGGCGAGGTCTTTAGGGTGATCGCTGAGCACCCAGTCGATTTCCTCGCGACGGGCTTCGGCGACTGCGTCGATGGCCTGGCGCACCTGGCCTTCCCAGGCCTGGCGGGTGAACACGCCGGGGATGGTTTTGCCGGTGCTGAACAGCGCCTGGGCATCGGTGTCGTTGACCATCTGCTTTAAGGTCAGGTCAGGGTAATGGTTGGCGACGCCGTCGAGGACTTTTTGGTACAGCGCGGTCTCGGCGTTGCGCTGGCCCATTTGGCCAAGCAGCACCCGGCGGGCCTGGGCGACCAGGGTCGGATCGGCTTCGATGCGCCAATCTGGGTGGGCGGGCAGTTGCTCGGTGTAAAATTTCCACAAGCTCGGCGACAGCGCGAACCACAATCCCGGGGACATGCCCTGGCGCTCGGGCTGGGCGTTGATCAGGGTCTTGCTCAGGAAGGCCGCGTCGACTTTGTCCGGGCGGGCCATCATCAGGTAGGCCTTGAGGTGATCGTAGGCCTCACCAGCGCGTTTGCCGCGCTCGGGGCTGTCGGGGGGCAGCTTGATCAGGGCGTTGAGTTTGGCCTGAAGGTTGGCCGCCGCCGGGTCTCGCAGCAGGCGATGGTTGGCCTCGACGTAGATCGGCCAGACCGCGTCGGCGAGTGGCTGATTCTGGTTCAGGCCGAAGCGTTGATGCCAGGGTGTGCCGTGTGTGGCGCGGTAATCCAGGCGCGATAATTCACGCACCAGCTCATTGAGGGCCTGCAGTTGGGCATCGCCTTGGTCGGCTTGATTGAGTGTGGTCAGGGAGCTTTGCACCTGGGCGATTTGGGTGCGATTGCTGAGGTAGGACAGCAGCAGACCGGCGGTCCACACCAGTGCCACACAGACGGCGATTTTGGCGCCCAGTTGGATGGGGTGCCGATCAAGGCGGTGAGTCTGTAGCGCCTTGTCATCGAGCACGCCCTGCCAGGCGGGATCGACCGGCCAATGGTGATTTTTATAATCTTTGTGCACGGGCAACGGCAGGCTGAACCACAACCCGCGCAACGGCACGCCCCGACCCAACTCGCCGAACAGCGGCAGCAGCGCCTGGCGCCAACGGGCAATGCCCTCCACCTGCAGGTCGCGGGACAGGCGCAGCATGAAATCGTATGTCGTGTCCGTCTGCAGCTGCAGCCAGCCAGCGTCGTGCAGGGGTTTGATCAGTTGCTCGAGCCGGGTTTCGAGTTCGATCGCCGAGGCGTTCGCGGGCAGAAGGCAGCCGACCGGTTGCGACGGTCGTTGTGGCTGCGGCCACTGGCTGTCGCAGACTTGCCACAGGTACAACGGCAGCTGCCACTTCAACTGCCGGGCCAGCTCTTGCAAATGGCGCGCACCCGCGCCCATGGCGGCGGCGTCGGTGGTCTGTAGCGGGTTGACGGCCCAGACCACTCCGTCGAGTGCACGCCAGCGGCTCAGGCGGCGGTATTGTTCGAGCTGGGATGCTTCGGGTTTGGCCTGGAGGCTGCCGCCCCAGATGAGCACGGTGTCCTGGCCTTCCAGCCAGTAGTCGGGGGTGAGGCCGGGGGCGATGGCTTTGATTTCGTCGGGTTCGCCGACGATGAGCAGCAGGCGGATTTTGCGGCGCCAGCGGCGGCCGTGGCGGTTTTCCAGCTCTATGCGCAGTGCGTTGCGATCAAATTCCGGATTCGCGCGCGGGCGCAACTCTTTGTCTGTTTCCGGGTAGACCTTGTTCGCTTTTTCCTGCTCACGGTGACTGAGTTGCTTGAGATAAATCAGCAGGCGAGGCGCAAAAGCAATCACCGCAATGAGGGTCATGACCAGCAACGATGCTAGTAGTTTGTGATGGGCCTCGACCAACCCTACACGATCACCGTAGGCGCCCATTCCCCAACTCAGTACCGCCAACACAGCAATGATCCACACCGCCGCGCCGCCTTTGCGCCACATATTATTCGAACGTCTCATTTGAAATCCCTGCTGGTTACGGTGCTGATCCAGTGTTGCGATTGATCGTGTGCCAACAACAGCAGAGGTGCCTGTTGATGCCGCGCTGCCTCCACACCCAATGCCGCAACCAACCAGTGACCCAGGGGGCCGGGCTGGCCGCTGAAGCGCTCTTGAATCCACTGTTGTTCTATGTTCAGAGCAGTGCCACGAGCGCTACCGGCCATGGCGATCTGAGCCAGCGCCGGTTGCCAGTCCAGACTGTCTGCGAGCACGGCTGTCGCCTGACCGGCGCAGGTTTGGGATTGCAGGAATAGCGGCAGTTCACTCTTCAACGCCGTGATATCCACCGGCATTGGGCGCAGCAGCTTCCCTAGCACTGGCAGATCCCATGCGTCGGCCAATTTGTCCGGGCATAGAAGCAACGCCGCGAGTCCATCGGAATAGGCACCCTCGCCACTGACTTGCAGCACAACAACCAACTCGAAATCTGCGCTGGCGGTCTTGAGCTTTTCGTTGACCCATTGACAGGGCAGTTCAGAGGCCACGTTGACATTGGCCGGCGAAGGCTGACCGATTGCAGTGGTCCACGACTCCTCCCAGGCATCCTGTAGTTGTCCGCGTTGATCGACAGGGACATCACTGAGCAAAGTGACCCGCAACGGCTGCTCTTTCGGCAACGCCAACAAAACTGTCGCCATTGCCTGCACCAGCAACTGCAGCCCGGTTTGTGCGCGGTCCCCTTGCGCGGGTAATGCCGCAATGCGTCGAGCCTGGCCGTCACGCGGCGGCAAGTTGAGGGCGGCCTGAGTCAGTGTTAATGCGGATAAGTGATCCGGTAACACCACACAACTGGCATGCACCGCCAGATAACGTTGCGCCCATACTTGCCAGGACTCCTGCGCGTTATCAGCTTCTGCCTTGAGGAACTCATGACGCTCTAACGCATTGCCAAAGGCGTAAGCGCGAGCGCTGAATACCAATACCCAGGCAAGCAGCGGCGCCGCAGCCAAAACCCAGATATTCGCCGCCTGCATCTGTGGCACCAGGTTGGAGGCAGAAAGAAAGAACAGCAATACACCGACGGTTATCGCCACCCCTGCCGCAAAAGCCCAACGTCCTATGAAAAGGGGTGCTGGAGCCTGCACTTCTTCGGCGCAATGCCGATCCCAGGCCATGGGTCAACCCACCACACAAGCGCAAGCGCTGGACAAACCATCGACTAATTGAAAGTTGTGTTTACACATTAATAATTAACTCCATTATTCCGCACCGCGTGCGCGTATCAGGTTGATGTTTAGTGATCTTCGAAATGCGTCACTACAAACGCTCGGGAAACTCCACCTTGCTTAGAGGGTGGGCACTGTTTGGTATCGGGCGTGTAAGTCCTTTAATCCCACTTTTGCCTTCGAACTTCTCGCCGTTTTTGCCAAACAGTCGGTAAGCAAAGGAAACCACAGCGTTTCCCCACTCATCTGCCACTACATAGCGCCCATAACCAGGCATCTCCTTATCAGGCAGTAGTTCGGGAAGTAACTGCGGACGTCGGTCTCGGTAGCGAGAGTAATACCTCGGGGAAAAACAATACGAAGCTCGGCCCGTCCGAATAGTTTGGAGCTTATAGTAGTCCGGGCGCGCTTGACTCTCCGCTACTACACTACCGTCGGGGTATGTGAACTTTATAAAATCTCCGATTTTGTGTACTTTCGTCCCTTTCGACGTTACCAAAAAATCGGAATGCAGTACTGGCTCAAAATAAACCTTGCGCGCGTTTAAAGCTCGGTACTGTAAATAGATATGCCCCGCGCCAGCAAGGCTGATGCTCTTTCTGTAACCACCAATATAACGCTCGTGCAACCACGGAAAATACTCTTTCCTGATCAAAACATCGCCATCAACCTGAAAATCCGCCCCTCCGCGTGGCGAATTGTTATGATCAAACATAACCACTACCCCGCCACCTCCTGCGTACGTCACTGTCTCACCAAATCGGGAGGGATTCTCATAGGCAACACCAAAGGTCACGTTACCCAGATGCCATTTACAAGCGCCACCGCCATCAATAGGTAAATCTGCCGAATATAAGTCAGTGCTTCCCTGACGTTGCAGTGGCATATCGATGGCATGGTAACCGTCCAACTCAACACGCTGCCCACTAGCTCCATGCGTTATGCGCTTGCAAATACTCGAGCGATACATTACCTCGAGTGTTTCTACCTCTAATTCGACAGGCACTTTCACAGTGATATTGATTTTTTCGCTATCTGCAGGCGGAGCTAAGCTGTAGTCCTTTGTGCAACCACTCAACAGAATCATTATGAACAGTAGCCAGATACTGCTAACGCGCTTCATCACTTCGAACCCTCCTGACTTGATAAATATCCGCCAGCCACCACCGACCGAATTACCATTTTTATGACACGCACATCTGTATTGGAAAGACACCTTAGGTTGTGCGAAGCAAAAACGGCCGACCTCACCATAACCGCTCGGGAAATTCGACTTTGCTTAGCGGATGGGCACTGTCTGGTATCGGGCGTGTAAGTCCTTTAATCCCACTTTTGCCTTCGAATTTCTCGCCGTTTTTGCCAAACAGTCGGTAAGCAAAGGAAACCACAGCGTTTCCCCACTCATCTGCCACGACATAGCGCCCATAACCAGGCATCTCCTTATCAGGCAGTAGTTCGGGAAGTAACTGCGGACGTCGGTCTGGGCAGCGAGAGTAATATCTCGGGGAAAAACAATACGAAGCACGGCCCGTTCGAATAGTTTGGAGCTTATAGTAGTCCGGCCGCGCTTGACTCTCGGCTACTACACTACCGTCGGGATATGTAAATTTTATAAAATCTCCGATTTTGTGTATTTTGGTACCTTGCGACGTTACCAAAAAATCGGAATGCAGTATGGGTTCAAAGTAAACCTTGCGCGCGTTTAACGCTCGGTACATTAAGTAAATTGGCCCCCTGCCAGCGAGGCTAACGCGTTTCCTGTATCCCCCTATAAATCTCTCATGCACCCAAGGAAAATAATCTCTTTTGATTATCACATCCCCATCAACTTTTATGTCCGCTCCCCCTTGTGGCGAATTATTGTGATCGAACATCACTACAACACCCCCACCTGCTCCATATTTAACAGACTCACCAAAGTTCGTTGGGTTCGCATACGCGACACCAAAGGTCACATTGGCCAAGTGCCATTTGCAAGCACCCCCACCATCCTTAGGTACATCAGCCGTAAACAGGTCAGTGCTTCCTTGACGTTGCAATTGCATATCGATGCCATTACCACCATCTATTTCAACACGCTGCCCACTAGCTCCATGCGTTATGCGTTTGCAAGTACTCGAGCGATACATTACCTCGAGTGTTTCTACCTCTAATTCGACAGGCACTTTCACAGTGATATTTATTTTCTCGCTATCTGCAGGCGGAGCTAAGCGGTAGTCCTTTGTGCAACCACTCAGCAGAATGATTATGAACAGGAACCAGATATTGCTAAGGCGCTTCATCACTTCGAACCCTCCTGACTTGATAAACATTCGCCAGCCACCACCGACCGAATTACCATTTTTATGACACGCACATCTGTATTGGAAAGACACCTTAGGTTGTGCGAAGCAACAACGGCCGACCTCACCATAACCGCTCGGGAAATTCGACTTTGCTTAGCGGATGGGCACTGTCTGGTATCGGGCGTGTAAGTCCGTTAATTCCACTTTTACCTTCGAACTTCTCGCCGTTTTTGCCAAAAAGTCGATAAGCAAAGGAAACCACAGCGTTTCCCCACTCATCTGCCACGACATAGCGCCCATAACCAGGCATCTCCTTATCAGGCAGTAGTTCGGGAAGTAACTGCGGACGTCGGTCTGGGCAGCGAGAGTAATACCTCGGGGAAAAACAATACGAAACTCGGCCCGTCCGAATAGTTTGGAGCTTATAGTAGTCCGGGCGCGCTTGACTCTCCGCTACTACGCTACCGTCGGGGTATGTGAACTTTATAAAATCTCCGATTTTGTGTACTTTCGTCCCTTGCGACGTAACCAAAAAATCGGAATGCAGTACGGGCTCAAAGTAAACCTTGCGCGCGTTTAACGCTCGGTACATCAAATAAATGTGCCCCGCGCCGGCGAGACTGATACGTTTTCTGTAACCACCTAGGTAGCGCTCGTGCAACCACGGAAAGTACTCCTTTTTGATCACCACATCTCCGTCAACTTGAAAATCTGCTCCTCCTTGGGGCGATCTATTGTGATCGAAGATCACCACTACTCCGCCACCGCCGCCGAATATTACAGACTCGCCAAATTGAGACGGATTTTTATAGGCCAAACCAAAAGTCACATTTGCCAGGTGCCATTTGCAAGCTCCACCGCCGTCCTTAGGTACATCAGCCGTAAACAGGTCAGTGTTTCCTTGACGTTGCAGTTGCATATCGATGCCATGACGACCATCTATTTCAACTCGCTGCCCACTAGCTCCATGCGTGATGCGCTTGCAAGTAGTCGAGCGATACATGACCTCGAGTGTCTCTACTCCTAACTCTTTAGGCACTTTTACAGTGATATTGATTGTTTCGCTATCTGGAGGGGGCGCAAGGCTTCGGTCCCTCGGGCTGGCACAACCGATCAAGCTGAAAAAAATACAAAGGAACGTGATTTGAATTTTTAGAGTCATGGCTGTTTCCTCTGCTGCTTAGGCTTAACCCCAAACTTTCTCGTAATAGGCCAAAGGGTCAGCCACTCCATCGAAACGCAGTAGCGCCTCGGCGCCTCCGTCCAACTGCTGTGTCGAACGCAAGGCCTGCCCCATCAAAGTCTGCAAGTGGAGAAAAACTCGATTGCGCGAATGCTCATCTTCGGGAATGTGCACGGCATGCTCTTTCATCTGTAGCTCAAACTTCTGACGTTGCCCCTGTCGCTCCAGCAACGGCTCGCGTTCAGGATTGATCGACTCCAACAGTTGGTTATGGATGTAGGGCTGGTACTCCGACATGAAGTGGTTTCCAATGCCTAGCAACCGTCCGGACTTAGGATTACCCAGAGGCGGGAAGTATTTTGCTCGACTGACCATGTCCAGCGAACTTATCAAGTGTCCTTGCGCCTGCTCGGCCTGCTGGTCCTCGTCTGGCCCGAGACTGGGCACCAGATATAACTTGGCCTTTTCGGGGAGGCGACGGGCAATTTTGTTGTGGTATGGAGCTCCCAGACCATCTTTGTTGCGATAAGCTGGATAATCAGAGCCACGAGTTTGCAAGTGCTGCTCGGCCTTGAAAAACATGGCTATTTCACCATGATGACAATAGGGATCTCCGCGCTTAATTAGGGAATTAGTCGCGAGCTGCAGCATCGACCATGCAAAACCCATTGTCGTACCTAACGGCCCATATAGGTCATATAAATAGTTATCCAAAGCAGCTTCAGGAGGAACGCTAGGAATAAGATCGGTATCATTAACATGTCGAAAGTGAACTATTTTCTCAAAAGACGTCATAGCCGCTAGAGTGAAGGTTCTTGGCATTCCGAAAGTGTAAAGCAAAGGATTATTGTTTTTTAGCGATGCCGCATGAATTAGTCCTAGAGCACCTCCGAGACTATGACCACAAATAAATATCTTTCTTCCTTCAATATTATCAAAAATAATTTCTTCAAAATGATATGCATATATCCGCCGAGCGACTTTGAAGGCATTGCGAAAGCCCAGATGGACACTACCTTTCGAGGCGAGATCCCCACACGAAATCTTATTTGCACAACCTACTAAAATATCAGACTCTACTGGTCGAAAAGTCAAATCTGTGCGTAAATCAGCAAATCCATCTATTTCAGTCCCCCGCCATGCTACCAGAATCTGCGATGCGCTAATCGCGTAGCAAAACTGAGTATGCCCCTCTGGCTCATCTGCCTTGGCAGTGTCTAGCGATTTGGCTATCGAGTAGCGGTCATTAAAAGGAACATCGCTCACTACACAAGGCCAAATTTGTCCATTATCCCAAACACGCGGGGTACGCGACAGATCAAGACATTGCTGATAAAAAAATTCTTCGACCCCACCGAGCTCCGATTCAAGCCGATTGCTGTACGCCAATATACTCATCAGCCCCAAGTTATAGGCATTAACCAGGCTGTACTCAGATTGATGATGCAAAACCAGCGACCAGGCCCGGAACGGACAGACTTCAAGAACATGATGGCGATTCAATTCTCCGTCACCCAAGGTGAAGCCTTGGAAATCCGGATCAGGGAAATGAAAAATGTATGCTTGGTTTGAATCATCGAGCGAAGGAGTGAAACTGGGTTCGCGATCGCACAACTGCCCTATCCGCAAATAGTAATACCCCTTACCCGCAGCCCGCGCCTGTAATTCGATCGGTGAGAATCCCGGACGCTGAGGACCGTAGAGCGGTGTGGGGTTGCCCGGACCGGGGCGGCGCGGTTCGGGTCTGGTCGCACGTAATCGACGATTTTGCAGTTCCGCAGCGAATGGTTCGGCTTCCAACTGCAGGGTAACGGCTAGCGGGTCAAGGCCTTCAATCCGAATGAGACCTTGAGCATTACTACGCCCTATGTACTCAGGCACCATACCTTCGCGGGTGGCTTCATTGGTTGCCCGATAGGGCATGTCGGCAAGCGCCTCGCCTTGTTCGTCCAATAGCTGAAACTCAACCCAATATGTTTCAGTAACTCCGACCTGGAAATCTTTACGCGGATTAAGCGTATCTGTCCGATGCAATGAGTCGTTCATACCTGTCCTTTTGAAATTAATTGAATTGACACCGCAGCGCAGCCGGTCATTCAAGATTGAACAATCGACAAGCACGAAAAATTCGAACACCTGAAAAATTTAATCGCCATCAACAAGGCTGTGATTTGTGCACCATAAAAATCGACACAAGCTTTGTGGCTTCCGAGAACACCAAAAGACCCAGCAGTATTGTCACCGAGGTGACTTCGCCGTATTTCACCAGCATCGGGATAAATGGCAGTGAAGGAACAACCAGCAACAGCCTGAACGGTGTTTGCACGCACACCAGATATCGCGCTTGCTTCATACAACGAAAAAATACAACCATCGAAATCACGATTGAAATATTC
This sequence comes from Pseudomonas sp. RIT-562, assembly GCF_026241895.1. Taxonomy (GTDB): domain Bacteria; phylum Pseudomonadota; class Gammaproteobacteria; order Pseudomonadales; family Pseudomonadaceae; genus Aquipseudomonas; species Aquipseudomonas mandelii_F. The sequence continues at coordinate 136,152 of NZ_JAPJIV010000020.1, forward strand.
AAGACAATCGACAGAGACAAAAGTACACCGCCCACCCATTCTTGTTCCGCACTCAGCCGAACATACGACTGTATATCGCTATACAGCGGAATTTTGCCATCCAGAAAGTTCGAGACGCACACCCATGCGATGAAGATCAAATCCATCCCACCCCAAAACAGATAGACATACCTGGCTTTCATTTAATTGACTCCCTTCAGTTCATTGACGCTGTCCGCAATCGCAGGCTGCCAGTACCACGACTTGCCACCTTTCGCCCAGGTGTCATCACCTTCCAGAAATGTTTGAGCAATCTGTCGTCTACTGCCGTAAGGATGTGTGGCGGATTGCGCCACAATGTTTTCATCGGTGTCCTCGAGAAAGGGTTGCCACTCCTGAATCTTTTCACGTCTGGTGTTGGCATAGTCCTTACCTTGCGACCCGAACAGTCTTCCCTCATCGCCCATGGACATCAGTCGGTTTAGAAACATCGATGCTGTATTTTTTAATGCTTGATAATCATGATCAATTGTCACCCAGCGTCCGGGACCCGAGTTCGATAAGTCATCCGCGGCTTT
>NZ_JAPJIV010000021.1 GCF_026241895.1 Pseudomonas sp. RIT-562
ATCGCCATCGCCGGCAAGCCGGGCTCCTACGGACTTGCGCCGAACCCAAATCCCGCGTACCCCCCGGCCCCTGTAGGAGCCTGGCTTGCCAGCGATGGCGTCCACCAGATCGCCATCGCCGGCAAGCCGGACTCCTACGGATTCGAGCCAATCCCAAATCCCGCATACACCCCGGCCCCTGTAGGAGCCTGGCTTGCCAGCGATGACGTCCACCAGATCGCCATCGCCAGCAAGCCGGGCTCCTACGGGCCCGAGCTGCGCCAAACCATCCCGTGCTTGCCTGTATGAAATAACTTGTGTAAATTTTCATGAAATTTAAATAATAAAATTTCATGAGGCCCGCATGTTTCACCAGTCCCCCCAGCACATCCCCAGTTATTACGCCCACACCTGCGCTGACCGGTTGGTGGACCGCGACCCGCTTGTGGGCGAGCAGGACACCGAGGTGCTGATCATCGGGGCGGGGTTCAGCGGGTTGCACACGGCCCTGCGCCTGGCGCTCGCCGGCAAGCGCGTAACCTTGCTGGAAGCCAGTCGGGTGGCGTGGGCGGCGTCCGGGCGCAATGGCGGGCAGGCCATTCTTGGCTGGTCTTGCGACATGCCGCCGCTGGAGGCCGCGCTGGGTCATGAGCGTGCGCGGCGGCTGTGGGACAGCATGCGCTGGGCGGCAAGGGAGCTGCGTGATCTGCCCGGTCGGCATTACTTCGACTGCGATTACCGCCCCGGTCACCTCTGGACCTCAGTGATGCCGCGACGGGTCAGCCTGCTCACGGAGTGGCAGCACGAGGCCAGCCATAAATGGGGCCACGACGCCTTGCAGTTTATTCCCCGGGCGGAGTTACCCAGCTGGGTGGCGAGTGATCGTTATCAGGCCGGGCTGTTCGACCCCGAAGGTGGGCACCTCAACCCGTTGAAACTCGCACTTGGCCTGGCCGCTGCCATCGAGCGGGCTGGCGGACGTATCCATGAACAGAGCAAGGCGCTCAATTATCGCCAGGAGCGCGACGGGTATGTGGTCACCACCGAGCGCGGACGCATTCGTGCCGATGTACTGGTGCTGGCGTGCAATGCCTACCTTGATCAGCTGGATCCGCAGCTGTCGAGTTGCGTGCTGCCGGTCGGCACCTATCAGGTGGCAACCGCGCCGCTGGCAGAGCAGCAGGCCATCGCACTGCTGCCGCGCAATGTGTGCGTGACCGACAATCAATTCGTCCTCGATTACTTTCGCCGCACGCCCGACCACCGCCTGCTGTTTGGCGGCGGCTGCACGTACCTGGGCGGCATGCCCAAGGATATTGCCGCCGCGACCCGACCGTTCCTGGAGCGAGTCTTTCCCCAGCTCAGGGGAGTCGAACTGGAGTTTGCCTGGGGCGGGCACATCGATCTGACCCTCAAGCGCACGCCCGACATCGGTCGCCGTGGCGATCTCTACTGGCTGCAGGGCTACTCCGGCCACGGGGTGCTGCCGACACTGGCGGGCGCCCGCGCGGTTGCCGACGCGATACTCGGCCAGCCCGACGACCTGGCGCTGTACCAGGGCCTGATCAACGAGCGTTTCCCCGGCGGCAAATACCTGGCCGCACCGCTGGAAGCCGTGGGCAAGGCCTGGTATCGCCTGCGCGACAGCCTGTGAACCGCACCATTTCCGGAGTTTGCTGATGGACATGCAAGAAGAGATATCGGCGCTGGCAATCCTGATCCAGGACCTGCGCAAACACAAAAAATACACGCTCAAGGAGCTGGCGGACAAAATCGGCCGCTCGGTGGGTTTCCTCTCCCAGGTCGAGCGCGGTTTGTCCCGGCCAACGGTGGCAGACCTGACAGCCATCAGCGAAACCCTCGGCGTGCCCACCACCTATTTCTACAGCCTGCCCAAACCCATGGCGCTGCCTTGGGTCACTCGCCCGGACGAGCGCCGCACCCTGTACTACGCCGATGGCATTACCGACATCCTGGTCTCGCCAAAAATGCGCGCTTCGTTCTCGATGCTCGAAAGCCGGCTGGAGCCGGGGGCGAGCAGCGGCGACCGGCACATGAACGACAGCTCGGAGCAGGGCGGTTATGTGCTCGAAGGCGAGCTGACGTTATGGCTCGATGACGCCCAGCCCGTGACGTTGCGCACCGGCGACAGCTTTCAACTGGCCAGTCACACCCACTGCCGCTACGGCAATCTGGGCGACGTGCTTACCCGCGTGCTCTGGGTCTACACCTGATAAAACAACAAGGAACACAATGATGGATGCTGTGTGCTCTGATCTGCTTGCTGAAGTCCGTGCGTTTCGGCAGCGTTTTCCCGACGTGCGTTATGTCGACTTGATCGCCCTGGATATCCCCGGGCACTTCTATGGCAAGCGCTACCCGATCGAGATGCTCGAAAAGGTCGCGGCCGGAAGCGTCCTTAAGCTGCCGCAGAACTGCGTGCTGTTGGGCACCCAGGGGGGCCTGTTCAAGATCGGCGACTACTGCTTCAACGACGGTGATCCGGATGCCGCTCGCCGGCTGGTGCCTGGAACGCTGAAGCTGGTGAACTGGGAAAAACAACCGCTGGGGCAGATGCTGATCACCTCGGACGGCACCGCCAAGCCCATCGAATTCGAGCCGCGTGAGGTCCTGGCGCAAGTGCTGCAACGGCTCAAGGGCAAAGGCATTTTTCCGGTAGTGGCCTTCGAACTGGAGTTCTATCTGTTCGATCGCCAACTGCGCGACGGCCTGCCGCAGTTTGCCCGCGACCCGCTCAGCGACGATGCCGATGATCAGCCGAACATGCACATCGAGCGCCTGTCGCGGTTTTCCACGGTGCTGGACGACATGGTCGAGACTGCACGGGAACAAGGTATCGAAACCACCGTGATCACGGCCGAGTTGGGACCTGGCCAGTTCGAGATCAACTTCGGTCATCTCGATGACGGCCTGCGCGCTGCCGACTGGGCTGCCCTGTTCTGTCGCAGCACCCGGGGTGTAGCGCTCAAGCACAACTACCGCGCCAGCTTCATGGCCAAACCCTATGTGCAGCATCCCGGCAGCGGCATGCATGTGCACGTCAGCCTTTACGATGAGGCCGGCAACAACCTGCTCGCAGCCCATGACCAGCAACCCTTGCGCCATGCAGTCGCCGGCTGCCTGGAAGTCTTGCCGCACTGCATGCCGATCTTCGCCCCGAACCACAACGCCATGCGCCGCCTCAGTGGCACGGTCAACACGGCCACCCACGCCAGCTGGGGTTATGAAGACCGCGACGCGTGCCTGCGCGTGCCGGATTCGGATGCCAGGAACTTGCGGGTTGAACATCGCCTGGCCGGCGCCGATGCCAATCCGTACCTGGTGCTGGCGGCGATTCTGGTGGGGATGGAGCAGGGCCTGGAGGCTGGCCGTGAACCGATCGCGCCGCTGAACGAAGATCGCAGCAGTGGCATCGATTTCCCCACGCAAATGCTCGAAGCCGTGCAGGCCATGCAAGGTCACGCAACCTTGCGCGAAGGCTTGGGAGCGGAGTTTGTGGATGTTTACTGTGAGAACAAGCGCCAGGATCATTTGGCATTCATGAACGAAATCAGCGCGCGGGAATATCGCTGGTTCATGTAGGGCATCCTTAAAAAACATGTGGATATATAAGGGCTTAGAAACCTTAGTAACTTTATGGTTAATTAAAACATCTTGTTACAGTGGGAAATATTAAGTAATATTCGTCCCGCGTTCACCACCACGGTTTATGCATTTTTAAGTCCCAGGCGTCCATCAGCTGCCTGGGATTTTTTTTTGCCCGGGATTTAATCCGTCCGGTCAGCGGATTTGAAATACAGGCGATTGGCGGCGTATCAGTTACACCGCAGCGGCCCGATCGCCAGCAAGCGGGCTCCTACTGATCAATGCCCCACCAGCTCTTCCAGCAACTGTTCCTTATACCCCTGCAATACCCTTGAAGCCCGGTCCCGGGGATGTGCCAGGTCGACTTTGATCTCATGCTTGATCCGCCCAGGATGAGCGTCCATGACAATCACCCGGTCGCCCAGGTACAGCGCTTCCTCGATGTCGTGGGTGACCATGATGACCGTGCACCGCTGTTGCACCCAGATGCGCTGCAACTCGTGCTGCAGGCGCACCCGCGTCAGGGCATCCAGGGCGCCGAGGGGTTCGTCGAGCAACAGCACCTTGGGTTTGTTGATCAGTGCCCGGGCGATTGCTGCGCGTTGCGCCATGCCGCCGGACAGCTGGTGCGGGTAGGCATTTTCAAAGCCTTCGAGGTTGACCAAGGCAATGTGCTCGGCCACCAGCCGGTGTTTTTCCGCCGGCGACAGGGGATGGTTCTTCAGCGCCAGGGCAATGTTCTGGCTCAGGGTCATCCAGGGGAACAGTCGGTGGTCCTGGAACACGATCCCGCGTTCCAGGCTGGTGCCGACCACGCGTTTGCCATCCAGCAGGATCTCGCCTTGATAGTCAGCCTCCAGCCCGACAATCAGCCGCAGCAATGTCGATTTCCCGCAACCGCTGGCGCCGACGATGCTGACGAATTCGCCGGGACGCACGTCGAGATTGATCTGCTGCAACACCGGCAGGGGGTGCCCTTCAATCCGGTAGGCCTTGCTCAGACCGCGGATCTGCAGGGCCCCGGTGTGCAGTGGGGTGCTGTGGGGAACAGCGTGTTGGGCGAATGCATTCATGGGTATCGGCCTTCAGCGAGTGTTGCGCCAGCGCAGCAAATGGCGGCTCAGGAGAGTGAATAGCAGGGTCATCAAGTAGCCGCAGAGGCCGATGCACAGCACGCTGAGGACGATGACTTCCATGCGTGAACCGGCCTCGGCGTTCATCATCAGGTTGCCCAGGCCTGCGCCGGAAGACAGGAACAATTCGCTGCCCACTGCCGTGACCCAGGCAAATGCCAGGGCATGCAACACGCCGGTGGCAATGCTCGGCAGTGCCGCCGGCAGCAGCACATGGCGCAAGCGTTGCCAGCGAGTCAGCACCAGCACCTGGCCGACCTCGCGATAGCGTTGCTCGACATGGCTGAAGCCCTGGTACGTGTTGAGCACCATCGGATAAAACGCCGCGAGACTGACGATCAGCACCTTGGAAAATTCACCGTTGCCGAACCACATCGCGATCAGCGGAATCCAGCCGAGCATCGGCACCTGGCGTATGGAATGAAACAGCGGGCCAATCAAGCGATTGGCCAGCGCCGACTGGGCCATCAACACGCCCAGCAGCACACCGAAGAACATGCCCAGGGCCAAGCCAGTGCTGGTGCGCGCGAGGCTGGCCCAGAGGTTCACCAGCAGTTCGCCGTTGGCCAGCATTTCGACGAGCGCCGAGCCGATTTGCGCCAATGGCACGAAGGCGTAGGCGCCAGCCGCACCCTGGCGCGACAGGTACTCCCAGGCGCCGAGCAACAGGAGTGGCAACAACAGGCCACGGGCTTTGCCAGGTAATCGAGACATCAGTGGCTCCTAGCGGGTCTGCCAGCGAAACAGCCGCTGTTCAAGTTGGCGAAAGGTGAAGTCCAGGGCGAAACCGATGATGCCGGTGACCACGATGCCGACCATCACCACATCGATGCGCAGCATCTGCCGGCTCATTTCGATCATCTGTCCCAGGCCACTGTCGGCGGCGAGCAATTCAGTCGCCACCAGCACTACCCAGGCACGAGTCAGGCTGATGCGGAACCCGGTGATGATCGGCGGCGCGGCGGCGGGCAGGGCGATCTCGCGAACGAAAGTCGGCCAGCGCAGGCGATAGACGTCGGCCACTTCGAAGTAGCTGCGGGGAATCGCCTTGACACCTTCGCTGGCGGCCAGGGCCACGGGGAAGAAGGCGGTCTTGGCAACGATGATGATCTTGAAGGTTTCGTCGATGCCAAACAGCAGCACAAACATCGGAATCAGGGCGATGCTGGGGATCTGGCGCAGGGTGTGGAACAGCGGTGCGCAGTAGACCTCGACGGTCTTCGACAGCGCCATCAGCACGCCGAAGGCGAGGCCTGCCAGCGATCCGATGCCAAATCCCAACCCCAGCCGGGACAGGCTGTTAAGCAGGTGATCAAGCAGTTCGCCGCTGGCGGACAGCTCTTCGAACGCCTGCCACACCTGGGCAGGTGGGACTAGCAAGTTGCGTGGGAAAATCCCGGCCTCGGCCACCGCCGCCCAGAGCAATAACAGGGCAGCGGGGGAGATGAGCCAGGTCAGGCAGTACAGCAGGCGTTGGGTGCGCATGGCGGTTCTTATTTCGGCGAAGTACCTGGGGGGTATCGCAAGAGGTGTGCCAGTGTCGTGGGATTGCGCTGTTGCGTTTGACGCCATCGCCGGCAAGCCAGGCTCCTACAGGTTTTGCGCGATCCCTGTGGGGGCTGGCTTGCCAGCGATTGCGTCAGCCAAGGCCGCGGCCATTGGTGCCCCATCAACACCCCATTGCTGCCCCAGCAACACTCCAGCAGCAGTCCCTCAGAACTCGTAGCTGACGCTGGTGTAGTAGAACGCTCCCTGCGCGCCTTCCGGACTGGTGATCGAATACTTCGGCACGCCATACAACTGCGCGCCTTCGGCCTTGTCCGGGTGGGTATCGAACAGATTGATCGCGCCTACCGACAGCTTCAGCGTCTTGTCGAAGGTGTACGACACATCCAGGTCGGTCACCCACTGCGGGCTGTAGATCTGGTCCAGGTTCGGGTTGCTGGCGTTGAGGCTTTTCCATTCACCGTAACGACGCTGGGCCACGGTCACTCCCCACTCCTCAAACAACCAGTTGGCACTCAGCACCAGCTTGGTTTCGGGCGTGCCGTCCTCGATCAAGCCCTGGGTGGTGCGCCCGACTATCTGTGCGCCCCTGATGCTGCCGACATCGCGCAACCCGGTGATTTTCGTATTGTTCTGGCTCAGCCCGCTGCTCAGGTTCAGGCGTCCCCATTGCTGCAGGTCGAGCTGGTAGTTGCCGGTCAGTTCGATCCCGTCGGTGCGGGTGTCGGCGACGTTGGTGTAGAACGCGGCGCTCTGGATATTCGCGTAGGGGGTGCCGGCGAAGATCGGCGAGACCACCGCGGCCGGCAGTTGGTCGGACAGGGTGATGCGGTTGTCGATGTCGATCCGGTAGGCATCCAGGGTCACCGAGGCATTGGGCAGTGGGCGCCAGACCAGGCCGAGGGAATAGCTGGTGGATTCTTCCGGTTTCAGCGAGGTGCCGCCCAGCAGTGCCGCTTCCGGGCTGTCGGCGCGCAGGGTGCGTTGCTGCACTTCGACGTAATTGCCACTGCCCGGAGGCTGCTCGACCACCTGCACGCTGAACGAAGACAAACCGCTCTGGACCAGCGATGGCGCGCGGTAGCCGGTGCTGGCGGTGGCCCGGGCAGCGATCTGCGGGGTGAAATCATAGCGCAGGGACAGCTTGCCGTTGGTGGTGTCGCCAAAGTCGGAGTAGTGCTCGGTGCGCACCGCGACGCCGGCCTGGAACTTCTCGGTGACCTGGCCTTCGACGTCGACATAGGCGCCCAGTACGTTGCGGTCCAGCGATGCCGCATCGACCTGGGTGATGCCCGAGTAGTACCCGGGAATACGCCGCCCGGTGAACGGGTCGACTGTGTTGAACAATGGCCCGTTCTGCCAGCCAGCGGCTTCGCCGGCGCTCAGTTGGTAGTTTTCCCGCCGCCAGGCCAGGCCGGCGGAGAGGGTCAGGGGTTTGTACAGCAGGTCGGTGGGGAGATCCCGGACCCAATCGAGGGTGACGTTGGTCTGGTCGGCCTCGCGCTTGCCGGTGTAGATGTTCTGCGGGCTGTTGAAGCCCCAGCTCGGGTTGATGGCGTTGCGGTCGTCAGACTCCAGGGTGTTGTTGCCATGGTTGACGGCGAAATCGAACTTGCCCAGTTGCTCGTCTTCGTAGCGCAGGCCGCCGGTCAGGGCATAGTCTTCCAGGGAGTAGCGAGTGACCGGCAGGCGTCCGTCCGGAAAGCGTTGCAACGCGGTGCTGCTGTAGTTGTTGCGCAGCGTCGTGGGCGGATCGAAAAAGCCCTCGGCGTCAGTGTTCTTGTGGGAGTAGGTGGCAAAACCGTAGGCCGTGAGTCCTTCGCCGATGCCGATTTCACTGTTGGCGGCAAAGTTGTACTGGTCCGAGACATTACCCGAGCCCCAGCGCCAGGTACGGTAGCGGTTGTCCTGCTCGCGTGGGGTATTGATGCTGGTGGAGCCGGGATAGAAAATCCGGTTATCCGGGTTGGTGTCGCTGGCCGGGTCCTGGCTGCCGGCGTCGAAACTCAAGGTGAGGAAGCCGTCGTTGGGCAGGGTGAAACCTTTCCAGCCGCTGAGCTTGCGCTGCAGCCCATCGCCCTTGTCGTAGCCGCCGAAGCGATAACCTAGATTGCCGCCTGTGTCCTGTTCCTTGAGCACGATGTTGATCACCCCGGCGATGGCGTCGGAGCCATATTGGGCCGCCGCGCCGTCGCGCAGAATCTCGACTCGCTGGATCGCGCTCAGGGGGATCAGGCTGAGGTCGACAGCGGCGGCGCCACGGCCATTGACCAGGCTTTGCCGGGTGACGTTGGCGCTGGTGTGACGACGCTTGCCGTTGACCAGCACCAGTACCTGGTCCGACGCCAGGCCGCGCAAGGATGCGCCTTGGGCGATGGACCCGGCGAACGCGCCCTGGGGCGCTTGCGGGTAGGAGAATGACGGCGACAGTGCGGTCAAGGCGCCGGACAGATCGCTGGCGCCGGTCTGTTGCAGCTGCTCGCCAGACAGTACGTCGATCGGCGCGGCACTTTCGAGCGCCGTCACATCACTGCGACGGGTGCCGAGCACCACCACCGTATCCAGGTGTTCATCGGCGGCGGTGGGCCTGGATTCGGCAGCCATCACGGGCACGGCAAAGCTGCCACTGGCCAGGGCGATAGCCGCGGCCAACAGGGTTCGTTGGAACATGCAGGAATTCCTTCTGAAAAAACGCGGCCCTCGTAGGAGCCCGGCTTGCCGGCGATGGCGGTCTTCAAGGCGGTGCATGGTTCAAGACCGATCGCCAGCAAGCAGGCTCCTGCAGGGGGTGTTGTATGCCGTGAGGTCAGAACCGGCTCGTGACGCTCAATCCGACCGTGCGCGGGTCGCCGTAGGTGATGACGTACTGGCCCAGGGTGCCGTTCGGGCGGCCATGCACCTGATAGCGGCGATCGGTCAGGTTGTTGACGAAGCCGGTGACGCTGAGTTTTTCATCCGGGCTGAACCACGTCAGGCGAGTGTTCGCCAGGGTGTAGTGCGGCTGGCTGAGGGTCTTGTCGGCGCTGCTCTGGCGATCGGCGAGGAAATATTCCTTGTCGCGATAACTCACGTCGCCCCCGGCCACCAGCTTGCCGCCGATCTCCAGCGGGAAGGTGTAGTCGGCGCCCAGGGACACCACGTTGCGCGGTGAGCGCACAAAGCTGTTGCCACTGTAGTCACCGGTTACCGCCCCGGTATTGGGGTTGGTGTTCTTGAAGTCGGTGTATTCGGTGTCGAGGAACGACACCGCCGCCCGCAAGTGCAGGTAGTCAGTCGGCTGGGCTTCGAGCTCGAGTTCCGCGCCCTTGACCGTGCCCTTGGCACCGTTGGTCAACGCCGTGGTCAGGACGCCGTTGTTGACCGTCAGCAGGTTCACCTGAATGTCCGAATAGTCGTAGTAGAAAATGTTCGCGTTGGCCGTCAGGCGATGATCGAACCACTCGGACTTGAGCCCGATCTCGTAGGCGTCGAGCTGTTCCGGATCGACCGTGGTCAACTGCGCCAGGCTGGTGGAAAGCCCGGTGTTGAAACCGCCGGAGCGGAAGCCATGGGCATACCGAAAGAACACCCGCACGTTGTCATTGATCCGGTACTCCGGCGTCAGGTCGTAGGTCCAGGCTTCCCAGGTCTTGTCTTCCTGGCGATTGCCATTGGTGCCCGCACCGCCCAGCGGCACCAGCGGACCGTTGGCGGTGATGCGCGTCAGTTGGGTCAGGTCGAGATCGATGTCTTTCTTTTCCTGGGTCCAGCGCAAGCCACCGGTGACGGTGAAGTTGTCGGTGAAATCGTAGGTCAGGTTGCCAAACAGCGCATAACTGTCGGTGGTGTGATCGAAGTTCAGGTCGCGGAAATCGGTCACCCCGCCGATCTGGTTCGAACCGGTGCCATTGGGTGTCGGGCCGGGGGTGATGATGCGCTGGGCGGAACTGTCGAGGTCCTCATGGAAATAGTGCGCGCCTGCCAGCCAGCGCAAGGTTTCCTGCTGGGGCGAGGCCAGGCGGAATTCCTGGGAGTACTGCGAGTATTTGTTGTCGGAAATTGCTGCGCCGTTGACCTCGTAAGGCGTGTAGTCGGCGTCACTGGTGGATTGCCCGCGGATGTAGTCGTAGGCGCTGATCGAGGTCAGGGTGTAGTCGCCCAGGTTCCAGTTGAACGTCAGCGAGGTGCCGTCGTGATTGAGCTTGGCATCTTCGTCGACGTTGAGTGCAGTGTCACGTCCGTTGGGCCGCTGATAACCGACGTTGTAATAACGCCCGACCGCCAGCGAACCGTTGCTGCCATCGCCTTTGTACTCGCGGCTGTGCACCTTGAGCAGGGCCTCCAGGTCCGGGTTCAACTGGGCGAGGAACTGCAGGCGCACGGCTTTTTTGTTGACGTCGCCGTAGGTGTGATCATCGACCAGATTCTTCTGGAAGCCGTCACGTTCCTCGGAATACAGCGCCACCCGTGCCGCGAGTTTCTCGTCGACCAGGGCACCGCCCAAAGCGCCACTGACGATCCGTTCGTTCTTGGTGCCGACGCCGAGCGTGCCATAACCATCGGTATCGAACGTCGGCTTCTTGGAGATCACGTTGACCGCGCCGGCGGTGGTGTTCTTGCCGTACAGCGTGCCTTGCGGGCCGCGCAGAATTTCAATGCGCTCCAGGTCAAACAGCGGTCCGCCACCGGCGATTGGAGCGTTGAGGTAGACGTCGTCGGCGTAGATGCCCACCGGGAACACCGTCGCGGCGCCCGTGTCACCGGTGCCCAGGCCGCGGATGTACCAGCGCGGGCGGCCATCGCCATCGGGATTTTTTGCCGACGCGTTCGGCACGAATGTGGTGATGTCGCCCATGTTGCGCACGCCATCGACGACGAGGTTGGTGCCCTGTACCGCCGACACCGCTACCGGAACCTCTTGCAGGGTTTCTTCCCGGTGTTGCGCCGTCACGGTCACGGTCTTCAACGACGGCTCCGTGGCGCTCTGGTTGCTGTCGACTGGCACTGCTTCTGCGGCCAGCAATCCCTGGCTTGCCCCACCCCCGGCCAACAGCAAGGATAACCAGATACCTTTGGTGATTGGATTAAGTTTATGCATTTGAATCTCCCCCGATAAAGTTTCACTAAGAGGGATAGAGCAGAGATCGTGCCAAGTGGATTTTTGGTTTTGTTAGTTTTATTAAGACATTGATAAACAAAGGTATTGTGCTGTTTATAAGTTCTATTTAACTGTGATCCTTAAGCGCGGCGTTAGTTGGATCCACAGCCTGTCGATAATTCAGCAGTTAGTTGCTTGAGAGGTGTTGCTGGAGCAGCAGGGGGTAGTTTTTCATGTAGGAGCGAGCTCGCTCCTACAAGGGCACGCTGATGCATCAAACCGCCAGGCGCGAAGTCGAACCAATCACCTCTTCCAGCACGCTGAACTCGATCCACTCACGCACATCGAACCGGCGCGGAATGAAATCCCAGCGGTGCAGGAAGTCGGTGAAATCCTGCAGTGCCTCGATCGAGCGCGCATCCAGCGTAGTGCGCAAACGTCGATGCGCATCTTCTCCATACGCCGCTGCAACCCAGTACTCGCTGGTATTGAGTTCTCGCGCCAGGAAGCGTCGTGTTTCCTCCGGGTTGGCCCAGGCCCATTGCTCGGTACGCAGCACGGTATCGACGATTTTCACGCTGGCATCGAAATGCTCGTGCAGCAGGTGCGTGTCGACAGTCAGCGTGCGCGGGGTGCCGTTGTTGGAGCGAATCAGCGGGTCAGGGTGCGAGCCGGTATCGACCACCACCTGCAAACCGAATTCATTGGCCAGGTGCACCGCGTGCGCACCCTTGAGGAAAATCGCATCGATGTCGCCGCGCAGCAGACCGATCAGCTCGTTGTTGCGCTTGCTGAACCGGGTGACGCCCAGGCTGACCTCGGAGCCGAATACGTGTTGCTTCTGATCGTCGCTGTAGGTACCGCCGTAGGGGTAGTCCACCAGCTCGACATCGGCCACTTCCAGGCCTTCGAGTTTGAGTGCGTTTTCCAGCCCGCGCAGGGCCTGGGCGCGGGTGAAATCGATTTGCACATTGGCCCATTTCGGCAGGCCGAAGCGGCGGTTCTTCAAGTCGCGAATGCTCTTCACACCGCTTTCGGCAGTGGTCAGGATCAACTGCACCTCATCGCTCCAGGACAATCCCAGCACCCGGGTTTGCACGCCACTGGCGTAGGCCCAGATGGCCGGGATGTTGCCGCCGTGGCGTACCGAGTTTTTCAGGTGATGGTCGTAATGGGCTTCGCGAACTTCGCGTTCACTGGACTCGCGCAACGACTGGATGTTGGTGCCGAACGGCGCAAAGGCTTGCGCCAGCCGCCCGGACTGCACAGCGATGCCAAGCCCGGTAGGCACCGGGCTGTGGGTGTACCAGAGCGTATCAAGTGGTTTGGTCATAGTGATCTTCAGTTCCAATCCATGAAAGCTGGCGGGTTAGCCTGCCAGTGCGGTGGGGGTTTCCATCAGTGCTTGCAGCGGCCGTGGATCAATCCATTGGCGCACGTCGAAACTGGTCGGGATGAAGCGCCAGCGATGCAGGAAGTGGGTGAAGTCCTGCAAGGCGACGATGGCCTGCTCGTCGAGTTCGGTGCGCAGGCGCAAGTGCGCGTCGTCGCCGTAGGCAGCCCCCACCCAGTACTCGCTGCTGTTGGTTTCCCGGGCAAGATAGCGACGGGCTTCGTCCGGGTGAGCGTGAGCCCACTGTTCGGCGCGCAGCACCGAATCCAGGATGCCGGTGGCGACATCGAAATGCTGATCCAGCAGATTGAGATCCACGGCCAGCGTGCGCGGGGTGCCGTTGTTGCTGCGAATCAAGGGTTCCGGGTGCGAGCCGGTATCGATCACCGTGTGCAGGCCGAACTCATGGGCCTGGCGGGCGGCACTCGCGCCTTTGAGAAAGATCGCATCGACTTCGCCGCGCAGCAGCCCCAGCAGTTCCAGGTTGCGCCCCTCGACCCTCTGGGCACTCACCGGAGTGCCGTTGACTGTCTGCACCTGAGGGTCACTGAAGGTGCCGTCGTAGCGGAAGTTCACCAGTTGCACGTCGCCGACTTGCAGGGCCTCCAGTTTCAACGCGTTTTCCAGGCCGCGCAGGGCCTGGGCGCGGGTGAAATCGATCTGCGCGCCGGCCCAGTCCGGCAGCCCGAAACGCCGGCCCTTGAGGTCCTTGACGGTCTTGATGCCGCTGTCGGCGCGGGTCAGGATCAACTGCACCTCATCGGCCCAGGACAGGCCGATGACTCGGGTTTCCCGGCCCTGTGCGCGGGCCCAGATCGCCGGAATATTGCCGCCATGGCGCACCGAGTTGCGCAAGGTATGGTCGAAGTGCGATTCGCGCACGGCCTTGTCGCTGGACTCGCGCAGTGATTTCACTTCGGTGCCAAGGGCGCCGAGAGTGTCTTGCAGCCAGCCTTTTTGCACGGCGATGCCGAGCCCGGTGGGAACGGGGCAGCGGGTGTACCAGAGGGTGTCGAGTGGGTGGCTCATGAGCAGTTCTCCGGCAGCGCTCAGGCGCTGGCCTTCAGGTGAGGTTGAGGAGTGGCGAGCGCGCGTTGGTGCACCAGCGGCAGCACTTCCTGGCCGATGCGCAGGGCTTCCTCAAGGTGCGGATTGCCGGCGAGGATGAACGTCGAGAAGCCTGCATCGCGGTACTCGCAGAGGCGTTCGGCGATGTTCTGGTGGCTGCCGACCAGGCCCACGGTCGGTCCGGGTTTGGCCTTGGCGAAACCGGCCCACAGGTTGGGGCCAATGATCAGGTCATCGAAGCGGTCGACGTTCTGGTGGTAGGCCGTCTGCCTCGCACCACCGACCGAGTCGGAGCCGCTGGTGAAGCCCTTGGCAACCACGCTGCTCTTGCCTTCGAGCTTATCGAACTGGCGCCGCAGATCTTTCCAGGCCTGCTCTTCGGTCTCGCGGGCGAACAGGTCGACGCGCAAGCCGAATCGCACGCTGCGTCCTTGCTTGTCTGCCAGTTCACGGACTCGCTCGATGTGCGGCTTGAGCTTGTCGATCGGCTCGGCCCAGTTCAGGTAAACGTCGGCATGTTTGGCGGCGACACCCAGCGCGGCATCGGAAAATCCGGAGAAGTACACGCCGGGTTTGCGCTCGTTTTGCAGGCCAGGGGGCAGGGCGCCGTTCTCCAGTTGATAGATATCGCCATCGTAGGAGAAGCGTTCGTTCTGCCACAGGCCCTGGATGATGTCGAGGAACTCGCCGGTGCGCTTGTAGCGCAGGTCATGTTCGAGGAAATCGCCATTGGCGCGCTGGCTGGCGGGGTTACCGCCGGTGATGATGTTCCACTCCAGGCGTCCGCGACTGAGGTTTTGCAGAATGGCGGCCTGTTGCGCCGCGTAGGCGGGCAGGGTCCAGGTGGCCTGGAACGCGATCAGGAACTTGATCCGCCGGGTTTCCCGCGCCAGGGCGGCGGCAGCGATCCACGGCTCCGGGCCGGTGGGCAGCAAGGCGCCTTCGAAACCGGCGAGTTCGGCGGCCTTGGCGACCTGGGCGATGTAGTCGATGTAGGTGAAATCGTCCGGCTCGCCGTTAGGCAAGCGCCCAGGGGCGATGTTGCCGGGGCGATACTGCGGGTTGCCGCGGTTATGGTTGTCGGTGGTCAGCTGCGGACCGTCGGTGCCCAGCGGCAGACGCCAGAAAAATTCAGTGCTCATGGGATGCTCCTGATTCAAGTACGCGTTGCGCCGCGCTGATGCGAGGACGCCTTGGCAGGGGTGGTTGCAACGGACATGCCATGCTCGGTGACGTGGGTTGCGGACAGCGGGCGCGGGTGTTTGGTCGGCGGTGGGCAGGGCTGGGCCGCAGGGGGTGCTGCTGTAGCAGCAGTGGGTCAGCAGTGGTTGTTCGGGGTGCAGCAGGGAGGGTGTAGCGATTTGCAGATCGCCATCGCCAGCAAGCAGGCTCCTGCGGGTTGGGCGTGGCCTGCAGGAGCCGGGTTGCTGGCGATGGCGGTGCTGATCAGGCCGGTGCGGTGGCGACGATGTCGTCGATTGATGCACCTGCTTCGGCGCTGCGCAGGTAGGTCTGGTACAACGCCGCGTACGCTCCACCCTGGGCGATCAACTGGCGGTGTGGTCCCTGTTCGACCAGGCGACCATGGCGAATGACCGCAATGCGATCGGCATCTCGAATGGTTGCCAGGCGGTGGGCGATGATGATCGCGGTGCGGCCCTCGCACAGCCGGCGAAAGGCTCGCTGGATGCGCCGTTCGGTGTGGATGTCGACAGCCGAGGTGGCTTCGTCCAGCACCAGCACAGCCGGGTCGGCGAGGTAGGCGCGCACCAGGCACACCAACTGGCGCTGGCCATGGCTCAAGTGCCCGCCCAGTGGCCCGACTTCGGTCTGGTACTGGCGCGGCAGGCGCTCCAGTACCTCGTCCGCTCCCAGCTCCCGCGCCGCTGCGATCAGCCGCGCGTCGTCGGCTTGCGGAGCGGCCAGGCGCAGGTTGTCGAGGATGCTGCCGCTGAACAACACATTGTCCTGCAGCACCACGCCGACATTGCGCCGCAGTTCGTGCTGGGTGAGGTGGCGCACATCAATGCCGTCGAGCTTGACCGCCCCCGACTGCACCTCGTAGAACCGCGTGAGCAACTGCACCAGGGTGCTTTTGCCATGACCCGAGGGGCCGACTATCGCCACCACTTCACCGGCGGCAATCTGCAGGTCGAGGTCATTGATTACCGGGGTAGTGCTGCTGGCATCGTAGGCAAATCGCACCTGCTCGAAGCTCACTGCACCGCGGGCCTTGCCCAGGTGTTGCGGGGTGGAGGTGTCGTTGATCTGTGGTTGCGTGTCGAGCAGCAGGAAGATCCGTTGCGCCGAGGCCGAGCCGGTGGCGTAACGCTCGAACAGGTCGGAGAGTTCCTGCAGCGGTCCGAGAAACAGGAACACGTAGAACAGGCTCTCCGCGACCTGGCCTACCGTCACCTGCTCTTGCGCCAGGCCATAGCCCCCCACCAGCAACAACAGCGCCATGCCGGCAGAACTCAGCAGCGCAGTGAATGGCGCAAACCAGCTGGAGCGCAGGCTGCCGCGAATCAGCGCCTGGTTGAAATCCTCCAGCAGGCCACGATAACGCCGCAGATTCGGTGCTTGTTGCACGCATTGCTGCAACATTCGCGCACCGCTGACGCTCTCCACCAGATGGGCGGTGAATCGACTGCGATTTTCCGCGACTTTGGCCCAGTTGCGCTGGGAAATGCGCTTGAAACTCCAGGTCGCCAGCACCAGCAGCGGTACGGTGGCCGCCAGGCTGAGAAAGAATCGCGGGTCGATGCGCCATAACATCACCGCCGCCAACCCACAGCGCAGCAGCGCGCCCAGCAATTCCGGCGGGCCCTGGATCAGCAATGGTTCAAGGGCGTCGACGTCGCGGTCGGCGCGGGAAATGATGCGCCCGGCCTTGGTCCGGTCGAAGTAGCCGACACTCAGGCTCTGCACATGGGCAAACACCCGCACGCGCAACTCGTTGAGTACGCGGATCGCCGCGCTGCCGGCGATGAACTGCGAGACGCCCGCCAGCAGGAAGCGCCCCAGCCAACTGGCGGCCAGGCCCAGGCCGAGCCACAGCACCAGGCGCTCGTCCAGCAGCCAGTGATCGTGCTGCTGGATCAGCCCGCGGTCGAGCAACTCGCGCACGAACCACGGTCGCAGGAACACCGTAAACACCAGCAGTATCTCGATGCCGATGACCCCGAAGATAGGCCGGCGGATCGGTCGCAACAGTGGCAACAGCCGGCTGAACATGCTGCGGTCGAGGGCCTTCCTGGCAAGCACTTCTTCAATTTCAATATCGCTCAAGGCCTTGCCGGCGATTGGGTTAGCCATGGTCGATCCCCAGCAGGTCGCGGTAGTCCGGATTGGTGGTGAGTAACTCTTCGTGACGGCCACTGGCGCTGATTTTGCCGTCCTGCAGCATCAGCACGCGGTCTGCCAGGAGGATGGTCGAGAGCTTGCTGGAGATCACCAGCAGTGTGGTGGCCCGGCCCTGGTCGCGACGCAATTGGCGAATGTTGCCCAGCACCTGGCGTTCGCTGATGGCGTCGAGGGCGCTGGTGGCATCGTCCAGGCACAGAATGTCCGGCTCGCCGAGCAGTGCGCGCGCCAGGCTCAAGCGCTGGCGTTGCCCGCCGGACAGCGTCACGCCGCGATCGCCCAGGGGTGTGGCCAGGCCTTGCGGCAGGCGTTCCAGTACGTCCTCGGCAGCGGCCAGGCGCAATCCCTGGCGCAGCTGGTCATCGCTGGCGTGGGGGGCGGTCAGTCGCAGATTGGCCGCCAGGGTGTCGGAAAACAGAAAACTTTCCTGCGGCACCACGTGTACCCGGCGCCGCAGTTGCTCCAGGTTGACCTGGCGAATGTCATGCCAGCCGGCGCTGTCCGAACCGATCAGCACGCGTCCGCTACTGACGTCGCTGAGGCGTGGCAATAAGCTCGCCAGCAGGCTTTTGCCGGTGCCGGTAGCGCCGACGAGGGCGACAATTTCGCCGGGCTGCACGCTCAGCGAACAGTCGCGCAAAATGTCCAGGCCACCGCCGGGAGCACTGACGCTGACCCGTTCCAGTTTCAGCCCCAGCGGCGTGTCGGGGAGGCTGGCGCTGCCGCTGCGGATCGCCGCCGGTTCGTCGAGCAATTGCCAGATGCGCTCGGCGCTGGAGCGCGCATCGGCGAATGTCTGCATCACGCGGCCGATGCCTTCGATGCGAAATACCAGGGTGGTGGCAATCAGCAGCGAGGTCACCAGTTCACCGATGCCCAGCTGCGCGTTTGCCACCAGGTGCGCCCCGTACACCAGAATCCACACGTGTCCCAGCGCGACCACCGCCTGGGGCAGGGGAATCCGCGAACTGGAGTAGGCGAGGGCCTGGCGGGCATGCTCGGCGAACACGCCCACCTGCTCGGCGAAGCGCTGGATGCGGCTGTGCTCCAGGCCAAAGGATTTGATTACCCGCACGCCACCGATGCCTTCGCTGAGGTCCTGATTGACCCGGTCATAGGCTTCACCCACGGCGCGGTCGAGGCTGACCAGGCGATCGGTCTGACGCACGAATATCCACAGGCCGAACACCGTCAGCAATAGCGGCACCGCACCCAGCAGCGGGTTGTACCAGCTCAGCAGGCCAACGGTGGCCAGGACCACCAGCGGAGTTTCCACCACCTGGCGCCAGAAGCTGATCAGCGCATCGCGCACCTTGTCGGCATCGCGAGTAGTGCGGGTGATCATTTCGCCCATGCCGTGCTGCCAGTGATAACCCAGGTGCAGGGTTTGCACCTGCTGCAGAATTCGTTCGCGCAGGCGGGTCAGCAGTTCCTGGCTGAGCACCAGCGACAACACGCTGGCGGCGTATTGCAACACGCCCCGGCCCAGGGCCACGGCCAGCATCAGCCACAGCCAGGACCAGCCCAGGCTGGCGTCGAGACTGCCGTCGGCGTGGCGAACCACCGCGCGGCCGGCGCTGACGTCGTTGACCGCGTGGCCGATCAGCCATTGCTGCCAGACCAGTCCGAGGTTCACCGCGATGTACAACGCCGCCACGAGGGCGAAGCGCCAGGGCATCTCCCGGTAGATCGCCAGGCTGCGCAAGAGAGGGTGTTTTTCGATCATGAAAAAGCTCTGTGTGGTGTGCGCGGCAAGCCGCGCCGGATATTTCCAGGGGTATTTGCGGATCACCGAACCTCGGTGGTCGCACCCTGTTTTTCCTTGGCATTGAGGATCGCCGTGTACTCGCCCGGGTCCACTGCGTTGAGGTAGAAATTGCCCACGTGGTGCAGACGCCAGCGAATCGGATCGTGGGTGGTATGCACCCTCGCATTGCGCCAGAAGCGGTCCAGGTTCCATTTGCTCAACGACGAGCTGGCGCCGAGCAGGGAGAAAATATCGCTGGAGATCTTCAGTGAAGCCGCGTCGGAGTGAGCGCGGGCGGTGGCCACCGACAGGATCAGCTCGTCCTGCAAGGCTTTGTTGTCGGGGTCCAGTTCATGCTGGTCGAACACCCGGGCGGCGTCGCGCAGCAACGACTGGGCGCCACGCAGGGCCACGGCGTATTCACCAATCTGCTTGATGATGTGCGGCTCCTGATTGGCCTGGTCGACGCCGCTTTCCACCCATGGGCGGGCGTGGTGATTGAGATAGTCCACCGCCGCAGACAGTGCGCCTTCGGCAATGCCGGTGTCGATCGCCGCGTGGAGGATCTGCGGGAAGGTCAATCCGGTGCGTTTCATCGGCCCTTTGCGCTGGGAGACAAAACCTTCATCGAGTTCGATGTTGTCGAAAATCACCGTACCGCTGACCGAATTTTTCTGGCCGAACGCTTCCCAGTCGTCCACCAGCGTCAGGCCCGGTGTATTGCGATTGAGCAGCACCCCGGCGCCGCCGTCATCACTGGCAGCGGTCAGGGAGATCCACTCGGCCAGGTACGAACCGGTGGAGTAGAACTTGCTGCCATTGAGGATCAGCTTGCCGTCGGCGCGGCGTTCGACCCGGGTCTTGAGGGCGAATTTGTTCTTGCCGCCCACCTCCGCCAAGGCATTGCCAAAGCGTTTGCCGGCCAGCACGTCGCGAACCAGGCGGTCGCGAATTGCGTCAGGGTAGCCGCTGAAGATCCCTCGCAGCATCACGTTATGAATTTGCAGCAGTTGCCCGACACCGCCGTCGGCCACCGAAATCAGGCGCACGGTTTCCACAATGGTTTCCACCGACGCACCAAGTCCGCCAAATGCCTTGGGTACGCCAATGGCGGTCAAGCCACTTTCCGATAGCAGTTGCGCCTGACGCCGTGGCAGCTGGCCGTTCTGACTGGCGTCGGCGGCGATTTCCGCGATTTCCAGGGCGACTTCCCTGGCCACCGCAATGGCTTGGGCTTCGCTGTCCAACAGGCGGATTGGCGCCTGCTCTTGAATGAGTTGTCCGGCGGGATCGTGTTCAACTTTGCTCATTGTTATACCTCTGATAATTGGTTTGTTGAGTCGCGGGCGCCATCGCTGGCAAGCCAGCTCCTACAAAAGCTGCGTAATTCCCTGTAGGAGCCGGCTTGCCGGCGATGGCGTCAGAAAGATCGATGCAAGGCTCAAGGGCGCCATCGCTGGCAAGCCAGCTCCTACAAGGGCAGGCGTTATCAGGCCTTGAGCAAGTTCTGCGCCAAACGCCCGAACGCCCACTGCGCGGGGGGCAGCGGGCGGTGGGTGTTGCTGCAGCAGCACCCTCGGCGAGGCGACTGCTCGGCCAGCAGCAGTCACCGCGCAATTGTTGCTGGCAGGCCAGCAATCAGCGCCTGGCGGGGCTTCGGTGGCAGGCGCAACCCCGCGCAAACCGGGCTTTTCAGCTGTTGGCACGAGCGCTGCAATGGCTTGGCAACAGTCGCTTGCCCAACTCAACGGAGCTGCCCATGACGCTTGCTGCCAAACAATCCCTACCTGCTGTCCAGGCCGAACTGGAGCAGATCTGGTTCACCCGCTGCCCGGTGCCGACCGCTTCCGGTATTGCCTACAAACTCGGTTGGCTCAGCGAAGAATTTGCCGCTGATGGCCTGCCCGTATCGACCCTGCAGGAAGCCCGGCAACTGGGGCACCATCACTACGATCACGAACTGCCAGGCCTGTTTCGCGAAGGCGGCAACGTCCCGGCCCTGGCGGCGCGGGCGGCGGGCGCGCCGAGTCGCCTGATTGGCCTGACCTGGATCGAGGAATGGCAGACCATCCTGGTCCGTCCCGACTCCGGCATCCGTGGTCCGCAAGATCTCAAGGGCAAGCGCCTGGCGCTGCCGGCCTGGGGTGAGAACCGTCCTGGCAGCATCGCTCGCGCCATGAGCCTGCACGGCTACAAAGGGGCGCTAAGCCTGGCGGGGCTGGGCTTCGACGACGTGGAACTGGTGGAAGTTGCCCTGCAGAATCAGGAGCAGGCGGCAAATCCCCAAGAGGGTCTGCAACGCCTGTGGTCGGGCCTCGACTACCTGGTGCGCGGCGAAGTCGATGCGGTGTACGTCAAGGGCGCCTCTGCGGCCGATGCGGCGCGGCGCCTTGGCCTGGTGGTGGGTATCGACCTCGACCAGATCAGCGACCCGCGCTACCGGATCAACAACGGCACGCCGCGGCCAATCACCGTGCACCAGAGCCTGCTCGGCAACCATTTTGACTTGGTGGTGCGCTTCCTCGCGCAAACCCTCAGTGCTGCCGACTGGGCCGCCAGCAACCGCGACGCGCTGAACGCGATCCTTGAAGAAGAAACCCGGGCCGGCAGCGCCGGAGTCGCCGAGGCCTATCGCGGTGACTTCCATACCACGCTCGCCCCGGACCTGTCGGCGCAGCGCCTGGAGTTCCTCGATATCCAGAAAGATTTCCTCTACCTGCACGGGTTCCTCGAACGCGATTTTGCCATCGCCGACTGGGTCGATCCGCGCCCGTTGCAAGCCGCCCATGAACTGCTGGCCAAGCGCCGCGCCTGATTCGGAGAACACCGCCATGACCGTCCTCATCAACGAGCAACTGATCAGCGAAGAGCTGAAAAACTTCATCGACAAGGTGCTGGTCGAGGCCGAAGAAGCCTTTACCGTGTTCCGTGAAACCAACACCATCACCGCCAATGGCACCGTCGGCTTCATCGAGCGCGTACCGGGCCAGGAACTGCTGGTATCGGTGAACTACGGTGGTCCGTGGAATTACCGCAAGCCCCTGCAGGCCACGGTCACCGACTTCGCCGGCAAGGTGATCTACGGCAAGGGCAAGGGCGGATTGGGCCGCTACACCAAACTGTTCCAGCAACATCCTGACGTCACCACCGTGTCCCATGTGCACTCGCCCTACCTGGGCGCCTGGGCGCAAACCCACCGCACCTTGCCCTTCCATTACGTGCCGGTGCAGCGTTATCAGCTCGCCCGCGAACTGCCGGTGTACATCGACCGCCGCCAGCCGGAAGTGGATTTCATCCTCGACAAGATTGCCGAAAACCCCTTCAACCTGGCGATCCTCGAGGCCAACGGCGGCTCTACCGTGTGGGGCAAGCAGGGCCTGCGCGCCACTGCGAAATTCATCCTGCTGCTGGAGGAGGGGGCGCAACTGCAACTGCTGGCCGACGCCCTCGGCGGCTCCCGTGCTTATGGCCCTGGCGTGCTGACCCAGCAATGGAAAATGAGCGGGCTGTATGACCAGGCTACCGAACTGGGACTGGTGCCCGCCTTCGATCGAAGCAGCTAACCGGCGATTTTTTCGGCGGGTAAAACCCTGAATCCCCGGCCGGCGCAAACCCTGTAGGAGCCTGGCTTGCCAGCGATGGCGTCCGCGAGATCGACGCCAGGCTCATCGCCGGCAAGCCGGCTCCTACAAGGGCGCATTTACAGCGCTGCAAGCTCGCTACACCTCTCAAAGGAACACCCCTATGGCGGTAAAAATTCTCTGGTACCTCACCACCCCCGACGGGCCCTATCCGTGGGAGCCCGAGGGCCGCTGGAAAACCGATTTCGAACACCTCAAGCAGCTCGCCATCGCCAGTGATCGCCTCGGTTATTACGGCTCGCTGCTGGGCTCGAGTCCCAACGAAAGCCTGGCCGTTTCGGCGGCCCTGATCGATGCCACCAAGCGCCTGCGCTTCCTGGTCGCGCAACACCCCGGCGAACTTTCGCCGGCGGTGTTGGCGAAGTGGGCGCTAACGTTCGATCAGTTCTCCAACGGTCGCCTGCTGTTCAACGTGGTCAACGGCAATGACGCCGGTCTGGCGACCCTTGGCGTGCACTACCCGCATGACGAACGTTATGCCTTCAGCCTCGAATACTGGCGCGCGTTCCAGCGCTTCTATGCAGGCGACACCTCGGGGTTCGAAGGCCAGTACGTCAAGCTCGCACCGCGTTCGCCAGCTGCCGCCAATCACCCGCTGGGTGGCTGGCATCCGCCGCAGCAAAGGCCCGGTATCCCGCTGTGGGGCGCCGGGACGTCAGGGCCCGGTGTCGCGCATTCGGTGCAACTGCTCGACGTCTACCTGAGCTTTGCCAACACCCCGCCGAAACTTGGCGAGAAATTTCGCAAGGTCGCCGCTGAAGCCGCAAAAATCGGCCGCGAACTGACCTTCGGTACGCGCCTGCAAATCATCGTACGCGAAACCGCGGAAGAAGCCTGGGCCCACGCCGAAAAACTCTTGCAGCGCACCTCGCTGCAGACTGCGCGTACGGCCATCGAGCGCCAGTTGCCAGCGGGCGAAACCCTGGACAGCTTTCACAGCGAAGACCCGCAGATCCAGCGCAACGTCGAGACCATTCGTGCCGGTCGCCTGCCCAGTGCCCGGGACCTGGAGATCTACCCGAACGTCTGGCTCGGCCCGAGCCTGTTCGGTTTCAACATCCTCGGCCCGGCTGCCGGCACCTACCTGGTGGGCAGCGCCGAGCAGGTCGCCGAACGCATTCGTGAATACGAAGCCCAGGGCACATCGGCGTTCATCCTGTCCGGCTTTCCTTTGATTGACGAGGCGCACCGGGTCGCGGACCTGCTGTTTCCGCTGCTCGACCTGGATCACGGCTTCGAAGTGCCGGCCCTCGGCGTACACCCGCGGGCGCCAGCGGTCGAGCCGGTTTGAGGAGCTAACCATGAACGAATTTTCCCGACGCCAGTTCCTGGGCAGTGGCCTGGCCGTCAGTGGTGGGCTGCTGCTCGGCAGCAGCTTGCTCTCCGGTTGCGACAGCGGGGCACAGGTCAGCGGCGCGGCGGCGTTGGCGAGCACCCCGGTGCGCGGCGGGCGCTTGCGCGTGGGCATCATCGATGGCGACCAGTCGGGTAACCTCGATGCGCACAAACCCGTGGGCGGCGGGATCATTCGAGGCTGGGCGCTGTACAGCAAATTCTGGGAATGGAACACCGACGTCAGTACCCGCCTGGCCCTGGCCGAGTTCGCCGAACCCAATGCCGACGCCAGCGCCTGGACCATCCGGATCAAACCGGGCCTGGAGTTCCACCACGGCAAGAGCATTGGCGCCGATGACATGCTGTTCTCCATCCTGCGCCTGACCGATCCGCAACTGGCGTCGCCGTTTGCCGGCCTGGTCGGGGCGATCGACCGCAATGCGCTGCGCAAACTGGATGCACGCACCATCGAAATCCGCTTCAAGGAAGGCCAGAGTTTTTATCCGCTGGATGAAACCCTGATCAGTTTCGGCGGCATCGTCCCCACCGATTATCATCCCGTGAGCAATCCGGTGGGCGCCGGGCCCTATAAGCTCAAGAGCTTCATTCCCGGGCAGCGCTCGCTCTACCAACGCTTCGACAATTACTACAAGCCCGGCCAACCCTACGCCGATGAACTGGAGATCATCGAGTTCAAGGACCAGGTGTCCCGCGCCGCCGCGCTGCGTGCAGGGCAGATCGACGTGGCCAGTGGCGTGCAGGCGGAACACAGTGCGCTGCTCAAGGCTGATTCGCGGCTGCGGTTATACGCCTCGCCCAGCACTTCGTTCACCGGGTTCAATCTGAACCTGGCCAAGGCGCCGTTCCAGGACCCGCGGGTGCGCCAGGCGTTTCGTCTGCTGGCCGACCGTCGCGAGCTGGTGGATCGCGGCCTCAATGGTTTCGGGCGCATCGCCAATGACCTGTACTCGCCCCACGACCCCACCTACAACCACGGCATTGCCCAACGCCCGTACGACCTGGAACAGGCGCGCTCGCTGTTGCGTCAGGCCGGGCAAAGCGACCTGCGCGTCGAGTTGACCACCACTCCCGGGCCGGGTGTGAACGCGGCACTGGTGTTCGCGCAGCAGGCGAAGAAAGCCGGGGTCGAGATCAAGGTCAACCAGGTGGATGGCTCGGTGTTCAATGGGCCGCAACGGGAAAACTGGCTGCTGTCGCCGGGCTCCACACCGGCCCGGGGCTTCCTCGCCTCGGCGCTGCACAACGACGCGCCCCAAGCCATCTACAACCGCAGCAACTTTCACGATGAGCGCTTCAGTGCGTTGTATCGCCAGGCCCTGGCTCAGCCTGATCTTGCGCAGCGCAAGGTGCTGGTGCATGAAGCGCAGGCCATTCAGCACGAGCGCGGTGGCCTGCTGATCTGGGGTTTTAATGATGTGCTCGACGCGGCCTCGGTCCGGGTCGGTGGCCTGCAACCGGAACAGACGACTTTTGCCTCTTGGCGTTTTGACGAGATGTGGGTGAACCATGCCTGAGGCTTCCTGCAAGCAACCGCGCACTCCGGCCTGGCTGCCCTGGTTCGTCGGCCGCCTGGCCTACGGCGTGCTGACCGCATGGGTGATCAGCCTGGTGGTGTTCATCGCCACCCAGGCGCTGCCATCGGACCCGGCCCGGGTCATCTTGGGTCCCGATGCGCCGCTGGAAAGCATCCTGACCCTGCAACGCCAGTTGGGCCTGGACCGACCGATTCTCGAACAATACCTGCGCTGGCTGGGGCAGGCGCTGAGTGGGGAACTGGGCGTGTCGCTCGACTCCAATGCGCCAGTGGGCAGCATTCTGTTCGGCCGATTTGGCTATACCCTGGCGCTGCTCGCCGGGGTGATCGCCGTGGTGGTGCCGGCGGCGTTGTCGCTCGGGGTGTTCCTGGCGTTACGCCGGGACAGTCGCCTGGACCGCTGGAGCCTGTCGCTGCTGATCTTCCTCAAGGCCACACCGGGTTTCCTCCTGGCCATCGGCCTGGTGCTGCTGTTTTCCATGCCGCATATGGACGTGCTGCCCGCCGTGTCGATCCTCGATCCGGACAAATCACTCCTGCACCAATTGCAATTCCTGGTGCTGCCGGTGGTGGCTTTGAGTCTGTCGGCATTGCCGTATCTGACGCGCATGGTGCGGGCGTCCATGATCGAGGCGCTGGAGTCCGATTACGTGGTGGCCGCACGCCTGCGCGGTGTTCCAGAGTGGCGCATCGTCTGGCGCCATACGTTGCCCAACGCACTGATCCCGGCAATCCAGGGTGTGGCGCTGACGCTGCGCACGCTGATAGGCGGGGCGTTGCTGGCCGAGGTGATCTTCAGCTATCCAGGCATTGGTACTTCGCTGAATTCGGCGATCCAGATGCGCGATTTGCCGATGGTCCAGGCGATCGTGCTGGTGATCACCTTGGGCGTGGTCCTGATCAACCTGCTCGCCGACCTGCTGACCGTACTGCTCACGCCAAAATTGCGCACCGCGCGCCGCGTCACCCTGATCCAGCGCAGCCGCCGGGGCATTCTGCCGTGGTGGCGCCGCTCCCCATCCAAAGCGCCTTGAGAGGTACAACATGACTGATACCCGACGTTCGCGCTGGCGAATCTGGCTGGCGGAACCGCAAACCCGCAAAGGCGCGCTGATTACTGCAGCGGTGGTGGCGCTGGCGCTGTTCGGCCCCTGGTTGGCACCCCACAGCCCGACGCAGATGCTTGGCTCGGTGTACGGCGCCCCAGTTGGCGCGGCGGTGCTGGGCTACGACTTTCTGGGGCACGACGTGCTGTCGCGTTTGCTCAGCGGTGGCCTGTCGGTGTTGTGGATGTCCGTGGCGGCGGCTTCGATTGCGTTGCTGGTCGGCAGTGCGTTGGGGCTGCTCGCGGGATTTTCCCGGCGCCGGCTGGATCACCTGATCACTTGGCTGGCGGACGTGTCACTGGCGTTTCCCGACTTGATCCTGGTGTTGCTGATCGTCTCGATGCTCGGCCGCGAGCCGTGGTTGATCGTGCTCACCGTGGCCATCGCCTTCACCCCCGGGGTAATTCGCCTGGCCCGTGGCAGCGCGGTGGCGGTGGCGGGGCAGGAGTTCGTCGAGGCGGCGCAGATGATGGGTTACTCGCGGCGGCGCATTCTGTTCCGGGAGATCCTGCCAAACATTCTGACGCCGCTGCTGGTGCACTTCGGCAACATGTTGACCTGGGGCGTCGGGATGCTCTCGGGCCTGAGTTTCCTCGGCTACGGGGTGGCCCCACCGACCGCTGACTGGGGGCTGATGATCAATGAAAACCAGGCCGGGTTGCTGGTGCAACCCTGGGCGGTGCTGGCACCCGCCATCCTGATCGGTATTTTCGCCTACGGCACCAACATCCTCGCCGAGGGCATCGGCCGCAGCAGTTCACGAATCGGAGAAAAGCAGTCATGAATGGGCTTGCCGCGATCGAATCCCGTGCGCCGTTGAGCGCGGCGGGGGTATTGCAGGTTCGGGATCTGCGGGTGGAGTTGGCGGGGCAGATCGATGTGCTGTCCGGGGTGTCGTTCAGCCTGGAGCCGGGGGAGATTCTCGGGTTGGTTGGCGAATCCGGCTCGGGCAAGACCACCCTCGCCACGGCGTTGCTGGCCCATGCCCGACGAGGTGCGCGGATTGTTGGCGGGCACGTCGAGGTGGCCGGCCAGTCATTACTGACGCTGCACGGGGAAGCGTTGCGCCGGGCCCGTGGCAGCCTGATCGGCTACGTCGCCCAGGACCCGGCGACGGCGTTGAATCCAGTGCTGCGCATTGGCAGCCTGCTGCGCGAAACCCTCGCGGCGCACCAGGTTGAGCTGGACCGCGAAGCGCAACAGCAGCGCATCGTCGACACTCTGCGGGACGTGGGCCTGCCAGACGACCCGGCGTTCCTGCGGCGTTTTCCCCATCAATTGTCCGGCGGGCAGCAGCAGCGAGTGATGCTGGCGCTGGCGTTTGTCCTGCGTCCGCGCCTGATCGTGCTGGATGAGCCGACCACTGCGCTGGACGTCACCACCCAGGCGCATATCCTCGCCACCTTGCGCCGCTTGTGCAAAAACCTGGGCGTGGCGGCGGTGTATGTGTCCCACGACTTGGCGGTGATCAAGGAATTGGTGGACCGGGTGATGGTGATGTACGCCGGGCGAATCGTTGAAGTCGCCGACCGGCAGGCGTTGTTCGCCAGGCCGGCGCATCCGTACACCCGCGGTCTGCTGGCGGCGATCCCGGATGTGGCGCAGCGTCGCGATCTGCAGGCGATAGCGGGGCATGCGCCGGCACCGGGGCAGCGACCACAAGGCTGCGCGTTTGCGCCCCGGTGTTCGCGCATTATGCTTGAGTGCGCGCAGGCTGAGCCCGCCTTGCGCGACCTGGCTTCTGGCCAGCGAGTGGCGTGTTTTGATCCGTATCTTCAGAACCTGCAGTTGCTGGCCCATGCGCCGTTGCCGACTGTCGATGTGCCGGTGGAGCGGGCGCCTTTGCTGGAGGTCAGGGATCTCAACGTGGCCTACGATCGCCAGGTGTTGTTCGACGTGTCCCTGCGGGTGGCCGCCGGGGAATGCCTGGCCCTGGTGGGCGAGTCCGGTTCCGGCAAGACCAGCCTGGCTCGGGCGATTGCCGGGCTGGGGGAGAATGCCGAAGGCCAGTTGCTGTATGCGGGTAGGCCGCTGAGCCTGGCGGCCCGCCAGCGGGATGGCCGGCAACGGCACCAGATTCAGTACATCTTCCAGAATCCGTACCGTGCGCTGAATCCGCGACAGACCGTGTACCAAACGCTGAGCGCAGCGCTGCAGCACTTCTTCGGCATCAAGGGCGCAACAGCGCGCGAGCGCGTGAACGCGGTGCTGCAGCGGGTATCGCTGGCGCCATCGGTGGCCGACCTGTTCCCCCACAGTCTGTCGGGCGGCGAGCGCCAACGCGTGGCAATCGCCCGGGCGCTGGTGTGTGAACCGAAATTGCTGATCTGCGATGAAATCACCTCGGCGCTGGACGTGTCGGTCCAGGCGTCGATCCTGGGGTTGCTGCGGCAACTGCAGCTTGAAGGCCTGACCTTGTTGTTCGTCACCCACGATCTTGGAGTGGTGCGCGCCATTGCCGATCGAGTGCTGGTGTTGAAGTTGGGCAGGGTGGTGGAGCAGGGATTGGTGGACGCGGTGCTGGATCAGCCGCAAGCGGCCTATACGCGCACGTTGCTTGAGCATTCGCCGACGTTGGCGGGCCGTCCGTAGGAGCCCGGCTTGCCGGCGATGGCGGTCTTGCGGACGTCATCGCTGGCAAGCCAGGCTCCTACAATTATTCGGGTGTATGGGGGATTTGGGTTCGGCACACATCCGTAGGAGCCCGGCTTGCCGGCGATGGCGGCCTGACATTCACCAGCGCAATCGCCGACCAGCCCCCAGGGTATTCATTCAACGCAGGCGTACACCACTAATTCCACCAACATCTCCTCCCTTGCCAACCCCGCTACCACCACCGCGGCCCGGTTGGGGAAGGGCGCCTTGAAGTAGTCGGTGTACAGGCCATTCACCGTCGCCAGGTAGCTGCGGTCGGTGACGTAGATCAGCACCTGGGTCACGGCGTCCAGCGAGCTGCCGGCCGCTTCCAGGGTGTGGCGCAGGTTGTCCAGGGTCTGGCGGGTCTGGGCTTCGATGCCGCCCGGCACCACCTGACCCTCGCGATCGATGGGGATCTGCGCTGTGTACAGCGTGCCGTTGCCGACAACGGCCCATTCCAGCGGGGCGCGAGAGGCGAACAGATCGGTCTTGACTGCGTATTTCATGCAAATATTCCTGAAGCATTGGTAAAGAGGGGATCAGCCGTCGCTGCTTTCACCGGCACCGCGCCGTCGGGACTCTTCGGTGCTTTCCACCAGCACTCGCTCGCCGAGTTTTTTCAACAACAGCCACACTTCATCATCCACCTCCAGCCCTCCCGGCGGCTGCGGGCTTGGTCTGGCGGTGAGGCTCAGGCGTGGCAGCAGGGTGAAGTGGCGGGAGATCAACACATTGATACTTTGCTCATCGGCCATGGCCGGTTGCGGCAGATCATGCACCCGCAAGGACGGCTGGCTGTCGCCAGCACTCAAGGTGGCCACCAGTTCCTGCCGAGCATCGCGCCAGTACACGCAAAAATTCAGGCCTTGATCGGCGCAGCGTGCCAGGTAGCCGAGCAGCAGGATGCGGTTGTGGCAATGGCGAATGCGGATGAATGCGCTGCCACCGCGCAACGCTTTGCTCACTCCCAGCTCGACGGCCTGGGCGGCGCAGCGCAGGACGCTTTGACCGTGGGCATCGAGGGTCAATTGCGCGGCATCTTCGTAGTGGGTTTCGATAGGTCGATCGACCTCGTCATGCAAAAACGCCAAGGCTTTTTTCAGCGCGCCGATGCCGTCCAGCCCTTGCAGCTGCAGGCGGGCGATCATCTCGGCGGCGTCGTCGCAATCCCCTGGGGCAAAGCCCAGGCCTTCGAAGGCCTTGCGGCAGATCACCTGTACTTCATTGAACGAAACACGCATCAGACTTCTCCGTCCAGTGTGGGCATGACCGCGAAGTTCCAGTCGTCGTCGAAAGGCTGGCCGATCTCGCTGACCAGGGGCGCACCCTGGAATAAGGTGATGCGCACCCAGCGGCTGGATTTCGGATCGAACTTGCCAGCGCCGAAGAACGCCAGCTTGCAGCGCAACAGGTCGATGGGCAGCATGTTGCGATCCATCAGGTTGGCGCGGATCTCACCAAAAGCGCAGCGGGCCATCCCTTGCAGACGGCACACGGTGCCCTTGAAGTGCGGTCGGGCGAGCAGAAAGTGCGCAGTCAGCTGCTGCGGGTGTTGCTCCATGTAGACCAACAGTGCCGCGTGGCAACGCTGGATGTTGTGCGCGATACCCAGCTGCATTTCCTTTTCCGCACCAGGCTCCAGGGCACGCTCACCCAGGCGCGGCTCTTCTTTTTCAGCCGAGCGATACCAGAAGAAGTGATTGGCTGCGGGGCTGCCCAGATCAAAATCCAGGGCCCAGCGGTAGTGGTTCTCGATCAAGGCGCGCAGCTCGCTCAGCGGCATGTCGGCGTTGAGGCGAAAGCCTTCGCTGACGGCCATCTGTTCCGCCAGCGGATCGACCCGTTGCGGGTACAACTCCAGCAGCAGGCTCACCAGCAGTTCCTGGCAGCCTGTGCCGCCATAGGTTTGAGTCCAGGCCTGGACTCGCCGCCACAGGTCGGCACTTGCAGGCTGCGCGTCGAACCACTGAAGCAGATTCGCCAGGTCAGCCAGGGTGCGCTGATCGATGCTCGCCTGGCGCTGGTCGTCAGTCACAGTCTGCTGCACATGTCGGTGCGCGCGCTCCAGCAGCGATCGCAGGCGCGCAATGTGGGGCAGATCCGCCGCTTGCTCCATGACCTGGGCCAATGCGGTTTCCCGCGCCCATACCCACTGGTTGACCAACTGCGGATGATTGATCAGGAACGGCGCCATGCCCAGCCCCGTTGAGTTGCCGACACCCAGGTAACGTTGCAGGGCAACGTCCAGGCCCACCGCTCGTTGTGGATTGCGCGCCCGCGCCATGTGTTCGATCTGCTCGATACTGAAATGGCGCAGCAGGTACACGGTGAACATCTGCGCGCTGAACGGCTGGTTGAAATCCTCATTGCCTTGCAGGCAGCTGAAGTCGGCGATGCCGAACTTGCCGTTGCCGTACACGGCGGTGGTGCGATACAGGTAGCCCACTTCAGCCAGCTGCTGCGGTTGTGGCTGGACACCTTCGGCCAGGGCCGCGACGAACCGGTCGAAGTTGCGCAGGCTGCGATTGGCCCGGGACAGTACCAGGACTCGCGAGTCAAAACGCCCGGCCTCCTGCAGTGGCACGTTGCGGCGCAAGTCCTGCAGTTGCTGGTCATCGACATCACCGGCGAGCAGGACAAAACTCACGTCCCATTGGTCGGCGATCACCCGGTCACTGCGTTTTTCCGGGGGCAGGTAGGCCGATAAAATCACGCAGTGGTAATGCGCGTTTGGGGTGTCGATGCGATAAATGGCGGTGCCGAAACCTTCGCTGTCGAGGTCGAATTGGCTGCGCTGGATACGCCATTGCTGGTTCATCATGCGGCGCATGCTGCTGCGCACGAAACTCAGGCGGCTCTGGAACTGGCTGCCCAGGCGATCGAGGTCCATGACCTGAGCGGCGGGGCGCATTGCCGGCTGCGATGGTGCGCTAGGAGAGTACGACATCGTGACGCTTCCTGGATTATTCATGTTCAGACCGCCTGCTCGCGGGCCATGTGCCGGGCGATTTTCAGCGCATCCCAGAGCGACGGCAGGATCAGCAGCGACACTGGCACGGCGGTGATCACGATAAACGATTGCAGCGCGGTCACACCTCCCGCGCCAATGGTGATCAAGACCACGGCGGCCAGGCCCATGCCGATGGCCCAGAAGGCCCGCAGCCATTTTTTCGGCTTGTCGTTACTCGACATCGCCATGGCCACGGTGAACGCCATCGCATCACCGTTGGTGGCCACCGAGATGAAACTCAGGAACAGGAACAGCGCCGAAACCAGGCCGCCCAGGGGCAGGTTCTGCGTGACACCCAGCAGCAGCGCTTCAGGTTGCGCGCCATTGGCGGTGACGATGCCCGGCGATTGCAGTTCCATGCCGATGCCGGTGCCGCCGACCACGGTGAACCAGAACATGGTCACGATCGGCGCGATGATCGACAGCGTCATGATCACTTCGCGAATAGTCCGGCCGCGGGAGATTTTCGCCACGTACAGCGCGACCATAGGTGCATAGCCAATGAACCAGCCCCAGTAGAACACCGTCCACCAATCGAGCCATTTCGGATCGGCGCGGAACAGCGTCATCGGGATGAACTGTTCCACGTGCAGGGCAAACGCGCTCGGGAAGCCGCCGAGAATGAACGCAGTCGGCCCGAATACCACCATGAACACCGCGAGGCCAATCATCAGCCACACATTGATCTCACTGACAAAGCGGATGCCCTTGAGGCCGACCAGGCACGAGGTGGTGTACATCACCGTGACCAGGATGATGGTGATGGCCTGGGTGGTCAGGTCATTCTGGATGCCCCACACCGAATGCAATGCGCTGCTGATCTGCAGGCCCAGGAACCCGATCGGCCCAATGGTCCCGGCGACTACGGCGATAATTGACGTAGCGTCTGCGAGGGTCCCAATCGGGCCCTTGAGCGCACGTTCGCCGAGCAGCGGATAGAGCAGGGTGCGCGGTGCCAGGGGCAAGCCTTTGTCGTAATGCAAATGCATCAGGACAATCGACAGCAAACTGCCCAGCACCGCCCAGGCAAGGAACCCCCAGTGCACGAAGGACTGCGCCAGCGCGGCATGTGCTGCGGCCTCGGTATGCGCTTGCACTCCGGCGAACAGTGGCGGCGGGCTGGCGAAATGCATCATCGGCTCGGCAGCTGCCCAAAATGCACCACCGCCTGCGAGCAGGGCGCACATGATCACGGCGATCCAGTTGAAGGTACTGGTGTCGGGTCGCTGGTCAATGCCACCCAGGCGCACCCGCCCGCATTTGCTGAAGCAGATGAACAGGCTGACGGCGAACGTCAGCAGCATCAGGATTTGCCAGTACAGGCCGAAGAATCGGGTCGACCAGGCGAACAGCAAATTCACCAACTTCGAGGTGCCTTCGATGTCGACCAGCGCGGCAATCAGGAAGGCGCCAAGGAAGCCGCCACTGATCAGGAACAGCGGCCAGTCCAGGTCTTTTTTCGCTGACGCCGGGGCCAGTGGCTGGGCGTCGGCTTGCAGGGTAGTGGAAGTTTTCATGATGCCTCCAAAATACGCGCTTGAGGCTGTGCATCGCCGATCGGGGAGATGAACGGGAGGCTATTGTTGTTGTTTTTCATGGTGTCCTCACGGTGGGTAGCAGGGGTCAGGCGATTGCAGTGGTGGCGGTTTCCAGCAGGCGCAGCCAGTTCAGTCCCATGATGCTGCGTACTTCGTCCTCGGCAAAACCACGGGCGCGCAGGCCCTGGGCGATCACCGGGAAATCCCGGCTGTCGCGGAACCATTGCAGCGGTTGCGGCCAGTTGGCGTTGTCGGCCGATCCCTCGCCGTAGTCCTTGTCCTTGCTCCAGCGGCCATTGCGCATCCATTCCAGTACGCTCAGGGGTTGTTGCTGGCACAGGTCGGTGCCGATGCCGATGTGCTCGACGCCCATCAGGTCGGCGGTGTTGGCGACCATGTCGCAGAACGATTCGAGGCTGCAGCCGGACGCACCCCTGAGGTGGAACGGGTAGGTGCTGAAACCCAACAGGCCGCCGGACTCGGCGATGCCGCGCAGTACCGCGTCGGATTTATTACGTTTGGCGGCATGGAAACTCGACGGGTTGGCGTGCGAAACGATCACCGGCCGGCTCGACAATTCGATGGCTTCCAAGGTGCTGCGTTCGGCACTGTGGGACATGTCAATCAACATGCCAACGCGGTTCATTTCGCCAATCACCTGCCGCCCGAAACGGCTGATGCCGTTGTCTTCGCGTTCGTAGCACCCGCTGGCCAGCAGGCTCTGGTTGTTGTAGGTCAGTTGCATGACCAGCACCCCCAGCTGCCGGAAGATCTCGACCAGGCTGATGTCGTCTTCGATGGGCGAGCAGTTCTGGAAACCGAAGAAGATCGCGACGCGTCCTTCCTCGTGTGCCCGGCGAATATCGGCTGCTTCACGCACAGGACGGATCAACTCGGGCCAGGCCTCGAAACGGCGGTTCCATTCACCCAGGCGCGACAGGGTTTCCCGGGCATTCTCGTGGTACGCGATGGTGGCGTGAACGGCGCTCAGGCCACCCTCCTGCATCTGGCGAAAAATCTCTTCGCTCCAGTTGGAGTATTGCAAGCCGTCGATCATCAATAAGTCGTGCATGGTGCTCTCCGATTCAGGGCCGCACGTAGGTGGTCTTGACCACGGTGTAGAACTCGCGGGCGTACTGGCCCTGTTCACGCGGGCCGAAGCTGGAGTTTTTGCGCCCGCCGAACGGCACGTGGTAATCGGTGCCGGCCGTTGGCAGGTTGACCATCACGCAGCCGGTGCGGGCACGGCGCTTGAATTCGCTGGCATGGCGCAGGGACTGAGTGATGATGCCGGCGGTCAGGCCATACTCCGTGTCGTTCAACACCGCCAGCGCTTGTTCGAAATCGCTGACCCGGATCACGCAGGCAATCGGGCCGAACACTTCTTCGCGGTTGATGCGCATGTCGTTGTGGCTATCGATGAACAGCGCCGGGCGCATGTAGTGGCCGGCAGGCGCAAGCGTCAGCACTTCGCCGCCTTCGACCAGCGTGGCGCCTTCTGCCTTGGCCAGTTCCAGGTACTGAAGGTTCTGTTGCAGCTGGCGGGCTTCGGCGACCGGGCCGATGTGCACCCCCTGTTCGAGGGCGTGCCCGACTTTCAGCTGGCGCATGCGGGCGGTCAGTGCACTGACAAAACGGTCATGAATGCCGTCGCAGACGATTAGGCGGGACGAGGCGGTGCATTTCTGGCCGGTGCCGAAGAAGGCGCCATTCAAGGCGCACTCGACGGCGATTTCCAGGTCGGCGTCGTCGAGCACCACCAAGGCATTCTTGCTGCCCATTTCCAGCTGGCAGCGCACCAGGTTGGTTGCCGTTGCAACGGCGACCCGGCGTCCGGTCGACAGGGAACCGGTAAAGGTCAGGGCATCGATATCGGCTGACTGGATCAGGCTTTCGCCCACCACACTGCCGCTACCCATCACCAGGTTGAACGTGCCGGCGGGCAGGCCCTGGCGACTGATGATTTCAGTCAGGGCCCAGGCGCTGGCGGGCACCAGGTTGGCCGGTTTGAACACCACGGCGTTGCCGAAGGCCAGGGCCGGGGCGATCTTCCACGCAGCGGTGGCCATGGGGAAATTCCACGGGGTGATGATCCCGACCACGCCAACCGGCTCGCGCTGCACTTCGATCTCGATGCCCGGGCGCACCGAGGCCGCGGTTTCGCCGAGCTGGCGCAGCACTTCGGCGGCGTAGTAGTGGAAGAACTGCGCAGAACGATTGACCTCGCCAATGCCTTCGGCGAGTGGTTTGCCTTCTTCGCGGGAGAGCAGTTGACCGAGCTCTTCCTTGCGCGCCATCAGCTCATTGCCGATCGCCATCAGCCACTGTTGGCGCTGTTCCAGGCCGGTCGCGGCCCACAGGGGTTGGGCGTCACGGGCTGCGGCGATGGCGCTTTGGGTCTGTTCGGCGCTGGCCTGGTGATAATGGCCAATCAGGTCGTCGACGTCCGAAGGGCTGTGGTTGGCGATGATATCCACGCCTTCGCACCAGTCGCCAGCGATGTAGTTTTTATGAGTTTGCATTGCCATGGGGAACCTCCGATTGCGTGGTTCCTATCTTGCGAGTATTAGTGTGCAAACAAAAATTAATAATAAATATGAAATGATAAGGAAAACTTACCGTGTTGCCCGAGCTGAAAATTACCCAATTGCGCTATTTCGTGCTCGTCGCGCAGCTGAAAAGCTTCCATGGCGCGGCGAAACAGGCGTATCGCACCCAGCCCGCGTTGTCCCTCGCCGTGCGCGAGTTGGAACAGAAATTGGGCCAGGCGCTGTTTGAGAAGGGCGGCAAGACCGAACTGACGCCATTCGGTGAACATTGCCTGCCGCTGTTCCAGGACTTACTCGCGCACCACGACCGGATCGCCAGTGAAGTGAGCCTGCTGGCCCGGCACGAAATCGGCCAGGTGAGTATCGCGACCGTGCCCTCGGTGGCCAGCCGACTGCTGCCGCAGCTGCTGGCCCGCTTTGTCAGCGAGCATCCGAAAATCCAGATCAGTATCCAGGACGGCAACGCCGACAGCGTGCAGCAACTGTTGATGCAAGGTCAGGTGGATTTCGGCATCAGCAGTGTCTGGATGCCGGACGAGAACATTGATTTCCTGCCGATCCTCAGCGACCAGGTGGGGGTGGTGTGCCGCAAGGATCATCCGTTGGCGGCGGCTGGCGCAGAGTTGCACTGGTCCAGCCTGCAAGCCTATCCACTGGTGCGTAACGGCACTTCGCGCCTGTTGGAAAAGACCGAGGCCGCAGTGTTGCTGGAGAGCAGCCTGCTGTTTGTATCCAACATGATTTCGCTGATCGCGATGCTGGAAGAGGACATCGGGATTACCACGCTGCCGTCGCTGGCGTTCCCGGCGGGTAATAAACATCTGGTGTTTGTGCCGCTGGCCGAGCCAAGGGTGGAGCGGCAGATCGGCATCCTGAGCAGAAAGAACCGCAGCCTGTCGCCAGCGGCGGCGGAGTTGATGGAGTTTTTGCGGCTCAATATGCAGCTCAAGTAAATCGTTGAACCCGTCCCCCTGTAGGAGCTCGCTCGCGAAAAACCTGAGCGCGCTGCGGGGTGTCAGGCCCCCGCGTTATCGGCAACGCCCATCGCGAGCAAGCTCGCTCCTACAGGTGTACTACGCTGTGGTGAATCGCAGGCTATAAAAACAACAATTTTGGGAGAATCCTCAATGTTTGCTCCGTTCAGCCGCTGCATCGCCGTCGCCTTTACCACCGCCGTTCTTGCCACCCCGGCGTTCGCCCTCGACACCGTCAAGTTCATGGCCCCAGGTTCCGTCGGTGGCGGCTACGACCAGACCGCGCGGATTCTCGGCAAGGCCATGGTTGAAGCCGGCACGGCCAAGTCGGTTACTTTCGAAAACAAGGGCGGCGCAGGCGGCACGCTCGGGTTGGCGCAGTTCGCCAATAGCACCAAGGGCGATCCCAACGCCTTGCTGGTAGTCGGCGCAATCATGGTCGCGGGCATCGAGCAGAACAAAGCGCAAATCAGCCTCAAGGACGTGACGCCGATTGCCCGCCTGTTCACCGAGTACAACGTCCTCGCCGTGCGCAAGGAATCGCCTTACAAAACCCTGGACGACCTGATCAAGGAGTTCAAGGCCAAACCCACAAGCGTCACCTTCGGCGGTGGTTCCAAGGGCTCGATCGATCATATCGGCATCGCCGAATTGGCCGGCAAGCTGGATATCCCGGTGAACAAGGTCAACTACGTCGCCTTTGCCGGTGGCGGTGAAGTGGTGGCGCAGGCCCTTGGCGGCCAGATCAAGGTCATCACCGGCGGCTATGCCGAGCTCGGCCAGTACATTAAGAACGGCCAATTTCGCGTCCTTGCCATTGGCGCGCCGAACCGGGTCGAGGGCATTGATGCGCCCACGCTCAAAGAGAGCGGCTATGACGTGACCATCGGTAACTGGCGCGGGGTGTACGGTGGCGCCAACCTCACTGCCGAACAACGTACCCAAGTGACCGAGGCGGTCGTCGCAGCCACCAAGAGCAAGGTTTGGCAGGACAATGTGCAAACCAACGCCTGGTCGCCGAGCATCCTGACCGGCGACGAGTTCGGTAAATTCGTTGAAGAAGAACACGTGCGGTTGCGCGCGATGCTGGTCAAGGTCGGGCTGCTCTGAGATGGCCGGCACCCGCTCGATCCTGCCCGCGCAACTGGCGATCGGCATTGGCCTGATCGCCCTTAGCGCAGTGCTGGCGTATGGCGCCTGGCAGTTTCCGCCCGAGATGGGCTTTGTGATCCTGCCGGCGTATGTCTATCCGTATGCCCTGGCGGCATTCGTCGGCGGAGTCGGCCTGCTGTTGTGTTACCAGGCGGTTACCGGCGGGTTTCGCGAACTGGCGGATCACGACGGGGAGTCGGCCAAGGCGCTGCCGGGTGGCAGGGCCGGAGTGACCTGGGTAACGGTGGGGCTGGTGGCGGTGGCGCTGTTGATCAATGTGATTGGTTTTGTCCTCGCCGCCGCCTTGCTGTTCGTCTGCGCGGCCCGGGGTTTTGGCAGCCGCCGGCCAGTGCGCGACCTCGCTATCGGCATGGCCCTGACGTTGCCCATCTACTGGTTGTTCAATGCCGGGCTCGGGGTTTCCCTGCCGCCTCTGGTCAATGCCTGGATCTGAACACTGGAGGTCAGCACGGTGGACATTCTCTCAAGCCTGGCGATGGGTTTTTCCGCAGCGCTGACGCCGATCAATCTGATGTGGGGTTTTATCGGCTGCCTGCTCGGCACCGCGATTGGTGTATTACCGGGTATCGGGCCGGCCCTGACAGTCGCCTTGCTGCTGCCAATCACCGCCAAGGTCGACCCCACCGGCGCGCTGATCATGTTCGCCGGGATCTATTACGGTGCGCAGTTCGGCGGCTCTACCACCTCGATTCTCCTCAATACACCCGGTGAGTCGTCTTCCATGGTCACGGCCCTGGAAGGCAATCTCATGGCGCGCAACGGTCGGGCTGGCCCGGCCCTGGCCACGGCGGCCATAGGTTCGTTTGTCGCCGGGACCATCGCCACGTTGCTGCTGACGCTGTTCGCCCCAGTGGTGGCCAGGCTGGCGCTGAACTTCGGGCCGGCGGAGTATTTCGCGATTCTGGTGTTGTCGTTCACCACGGTGTCGGCCGTGCTTGGCGCTTCGATGCTGAGGGGCTTTGCTTCGCTGGGATTGGGTCTGACGATCGGCCTGATCGGCCTGGACTCGACCTCCGGCATCGCCCGCTACACCCTGGGAGTTCCGGAACTGGTGGACGGCATCGAGGTGGTACTGGTGGCGGTCGGCTTGTTCGCGGTGGGGGAGGCGTTGTATAGCCTGTTGTACCAGAAAGAGGAAACTTCCGGCCGGCATCGCCTGACCTCGTTATGGATGACCCGCTCGGACTGGAAACGCTCGGTGCCAGCCTGGCTGCGCGGAACCTTGATCGGTTTTCCATTCGGCTCGATCCCGGCCGGCGGCGCGGAAATTCCGACCTTCCTGTCCTATTCCACCGAACGCAAGCTGAGCAAATTCCCCAAGGAGTTTTCCGCCAATAAAGGCGAGGGCGCCATTGAGGGGGTGGCCGGTCCCGAAGCGGCGAACAACGCCAGCGCCACCGGCTCGCTGGTGCCGCTGTTGACCCTGGGCATTCCCACTTCAGCCACCGCCGCGATACTCCTGGCGGCGTTCCAGAACTACAACCTGCAGCCCGGGCCGATGCTGTTTGAAACCTCGGCCGACCTGGTCTGGACGCTGGTGGCCTCGCTGTACATCGGCAACGTTATCCTGCTGGTGTTGAACCTGCCGCTGGTGGGTTTGTGGGTCAAGTTGCTGCAGATCCCCAGGCCTTATCTCAACGCCGGAATCCTGGTGTTTGCCACCATCGGCGTGTATGGCATGCGCCATTCTTCGTTCGATCTGCTGCTGATGCTGGGAATCGGCTGGGGCGGGGTGCTGATGCGCCGGTTCGACTTTCCGGTGGCCCCGGTGATCGTCGGCATGCTGCTGGGGCCCATGGCCG
Organism: Pseudomonas sp. RIT-562; assembly: GCF_026241895.1. GTDB lineage: Bacteria > Pseudomonadota > Gammaproteobacteria > Pseudomonadales > Pseudomonadaceae > Aquipseudomonas > Aquipseudomonas mandelii_F. Next base: position 40,193 of record NZ_JAPJIV010000021.1, read on the forward strand.
AGAAACAGCTGCGCAACGCCCTGTCGATCAGCGAGGGCGACTGGCTGATCTTCGTCACGCAACCGATATCGGCTGCGTTCCTGGCGTTGACGCTGCTGGTGCTGGTGGTCCCGCCGCTGCTGCATGCCCGGGGCATCAAGCTGCATGAGGACGACTGATGTGCGCTAGAAGTTCGGGGTGTATTTCACGCTGAACATCAGGTTGCGTGGATCGCCGTAGTTGTTGTTGCCGTTGAGCTGGTTGTACCCCGCCGTGATGTAGCTCTTGTCGAACAGGTTGTTGGCGTTCACGGCCAGGCCGATCTCCGGGGTGAGCTGATAGCCGACTCGTGCACTCCACACGGTATAACCCGGCACATCGTAAGTGTGTTCGTAGCCCAGGGTATGACTTTGCGTGGTGAAGCCCAGGCCGGTGCTGAGGCGGTTGAAGTCGCCACTGAACTGGTAGTCGCTCCAGACCCGCAACATGTGCTTGGGCGTCCAGGTGCTGAAGGTTTTGCCTTCATTTTCCGGGTCGTCCAGGTACTTGGTGGTGTTGTAGGTGTAGCCGGCGAACAGTTGCAGGTTGTCCATGACTTCCCCGCTGATCTCCGCCTCGACCCCTTGGCTGCGGACCTTGCCTGAGGCCGTGGAGCAATACCAGCCGTCGCAGGCAAAGCCTGACGCCAGGTCGTTGACTGCGCGGTTTTCCTGGTCGTAGCGGAACAGCGCCAGGGACGTGTTGACCCGGCCATCCATCAGTTCACCCTTGAGACCGATCTCGTAGTTGCTGCCAATGACCGGCTTGAGCACCGAGCCGCTGACGGTGCGTGCGGTCTGGGGTTCGAACACGTCGGTGTAGCTGGCGTAGACCGCCCACTCGCGGTTCAGGTCATAGACGATCCCGGCGTAAGGCGTGACTTCGCCGTTCTCATTCATGGTGCTTGGCGCGTTGGTGGTGGCGACGTCGGAAAAGGCTCGCTGGTCTGCGGACTTGTAGCTGTAGTCGTACCAGCTGACGCGGGAACCGAGCACCAGGGTCAGCGGCTCAATCGGCTTGACCCGCCAGCTGCCGTAGAGGCCTTTTTGCCGAATATCGTATTCGCTCACGGTCGCGCGACCGCCGGCGGTGTTGAGCAGGCCTTCGTAGCTGATCTCGGGACGATGGTGGTCAATGCCGAAGATCGTATCCGTGCTGTCGTTGAAGGTACGGGCGAATTTATCGTCCGAATGCAGCTTGGAATAGTTGCTGCCGATCATGACTTCCTGGGCCATCGACAGGGCGTCGAAGCGTCCGGTGAGATTCATGTCCACGCCCACTTTGGTCGCATCGAAGTCGGTGACGAAATCGGCATACTGCACGCCGCTGCCATCGGCATTGATGCTGTCGTCAATGGACTGCAGCCGTTGGTTCTTGGCGTCATTGTTCTCCGTCATGCGCACGGCGCCGACCTTGAACGCCCAGTCGTCATTGAAGCGGTGTTCCAGGTCCGCATACAGCGTAGTGACGTCAATTTGCGAGTGGTTCCAGGTCGAGCCACCGAACGTGGAGCGGGGCACGTCGATCATGGTGCCGTCGGCGTAGCGCGGCAGGCCGCGGATCATCGGTCGCGACTCGGCATCGGTGCGACTGACCGCCAGGCCCAGGGTCGTGTCCTCGCGCAGATCGAAGTCCAGGGCGCCATACAGCGAGTGGGTTTTGCTCCATTCGTAATCGATGAACGAATGGCTGTCGTCCTCATCGGCCACCAGGCGTCCGCGCACCGTGCCGCTGTCGTTCAGCGGGCCACCGGCATCCAGTTGCAGGCCGTAGCGATCCCACGAGCCGGCTTTGCCGGTGAGGCTCACGGTCGGTGCGTTCTGCCCGCGCTTGCGCACCAGGTTGATCGCGCCACCTGGGCTGCCTGTGCCCTGGAGCAGTCCGGAGGCGCCGCGCAGGATTTCCAGGCGATCAAAGAAGATCAGGTCCTGGGTCGCCCAGTTGCCCAGGGCGTAGGTGTTGCGCGGGATCGGCACGCCGTCGTACTGCCAGTCATCGATCTGGAAGCCGCGGGAAGTCAGGATCATGCCTTTGCCCACGCCCTGCACGCCGACCAGTCCGGTGGTCTGGTTGGCGGCGTCCTTGAGGTCGGTCAGGCCCTGGTCGTCCATCTGTTTGCGGGTCATCACGGTGACCGACTGCGGGATTTCCTTGAGGGTGTGGGTGCCCTTGCCGATGGTCACGGCCCTGGCGGCATAGGAGCCGGAGCCTTCAGTCGTGGCCTCGATGCTGTTCTCAACGATGTTGGTGGCGCCCAGTTGTACTGCTGCGCTGCCATCGGCGGCGGGCTCGACGCTGAAGTTGCCTTGCCCGGTGACGCGCAATTGCAGGCCGCTGCCGGCCAGTGCCTGATTCATCGCCTGCTCCGGGAGCATACGACCCACCACCGCTGGCGCCTGCTTGCCCTGCACCAGTACAGGTTCCAGCGAGACGATATGACCGCTTTGGCTGGCAATCGCGTTCAACGTCGCCGCCAAGGGGCCGGCCGGCAGGTTGAAGGTCAGGGGTTGCGCCTGAGCCAGCACAGGGCTGGCCAGGGTTGCCAGGGCAACGGCGACGGAAAGGGCGTGGGGCCACGGGTTGAACACAGCGTTCTCCTGATGATGTGGAAAGTGTCAGGAGATAGGTGGGATGAAAAATGAAAACCGGACACGAATAAGAAGTATTTTCAAAAATATTTTACAGCGGCGGTTATCGGGCCCGAATAAATGTCAGCCATGGGCTGTAACTGTCCACCCGGATCGGCAGTGTTTCCGCGAGTGCGGCGAGGGTCCGGGTCGGGTCATCGAGGGGGAATACACCCTGGACCCGCAAGTGCCGAATGTCCGGTGCAACCCTGATAAATCCGCGCTGGTAGGGGCGCAGGGCCGCGACCACTTGATCGAGGGGTTCATCGAGCACGTTCAGGCGCCCGAGCAGCCAGTCGGCGCGACCGCGCTGGTCGCCCTCGGTTGGCGTGATGCGCGCCGTGGTGAGCAGGGCCGACTGACCTTCCTGCAGATCCCGGGTAGTGCCGTCCGGCAGACGCAGTTGCACCGAGTGCTGTAGCACCACGACCCGCGTGGCGTCCTGCTCCTGGGCCACCAGAAAGCGCGTTCCCAGCGCTTGCACCTGGCCTTGCGCGGTGCGCACGCGCAGGGGGCGTTGTGGGTCGGGCGCGACCTGGATCACCAGCTCGCCGTGACGCAGAATCACCAGGCGTTGCTGGGCGTCGAAGCGCAGGTCCACCGCGCTGTTGGCATTGAGGTTGAGGCGGCTGCCGTCTGCCAGGTCGAAGGCTTGGCGCTCGCCACGCCCGGTGCTGAGGTCGGCCAGCAAGGAATCCCCCAGCGGGCTGCGCGCGCCCAGCCAGAGACCGCCGCCGAGCAGGCCCAGCCCGGAGATAACCCGCAGCGCATCGCGGCGCGAGGCTTGGGGTTGCAGCAGGATCTGCCGCGCTTCGCTGGCCTGGCCCGGCACCCGGCGATCCAGGGCGCGCACCGGGTTGAACGAGGCGCCCAGGCGGTCTTGCAGTTTGGTCCAGGCCTGCAGGTGAGCCGGGTCCATGGCCAACCAGGCATTGAAGCGCGTTTGCAACGCGGCATCCGGGGTGCCGGCGCGCAGCTTGACCATCCAGTCGATGGCCTGCTCGCTGACCGGGTCCAGGCGCAATTTGCTCATGGCGTCATCTCGCTCAGGTAGCACTGGCGCAGGGCTTGTTTCATGTAGCGGCTCACGGTGCGCTCGGACAGTTGCAGTTTCTGCGCGATGGCCACGTAGCTCAGGCCGTCGAGTTGGCTGTAGAGGAAGGTCGCCTTGACGATCGACGGCAAGCCATCGATGGCCTTGTCGATCGCGACCAGCGCGTCAATCAGCAGCATCTGCTCTTCGGGGGAGGGCGCCAGTGCTTCCGGCAGCAGCGACAGACGCTCCAGGTAAGCCAGCTCCAGTTTGCGTCGACGGTGCCGGTCGAAGATCAGCCGGCGAGCAATGGTGGACAGATAGGCACGCGGTTGGTCGATGCTGTCAGGATCGACCCGGGCTGCCAGCAACTGGCAAAAAGTATCTGCGGCAGTGTCCTCGGCATCCGCATGATTGCGCAGGCGTTGCTGGATGTGCTGCAGCAACCAGCGGTGATGGTCGCTGAAAAAGAAGCCCAGCTTGCGGGTCGAGGAGGGTTGCACCGGTTGGCTTTCCAGATGTGAGTGAGAATCGCTCTCAATATTACCTGCGAGATGCTGGCCACTGCAATCACTCGATAGTGGCTTTGGTCGGCGCCAGGGATGCAACGAATGCCGCCCTGCGCCCTCATATGAAAACGAGCGGTGCCATTGGACTTGCAATGGCCGACTGCGATTTCGATTCCCGAACACAGGTGATTGTTATATGACGGCAGCGGAAAATAACCATGTGGCCTGGCTGGTCGAACAATCAATGCTGCACGCTGCCCGCCAGCGCGCAAAGCTCTATTCGGGGCAGGGCCGCCTGTGGCAACAGCCTTTTGCCCACACCCGGCCTCGGGACGCGTCGGCATTGTCGTCGGTCTGGTTCACTGCGTACCCGGCCTCCATCGTCACCCGCGAAGACGGTACCGTGCTCGAGGCCCTGGGCGACGAAACCCTGTGGCATGCGCTGTCGAAAATCGGCATCCAGGGTATTCACAATGGTCCGCTGAAAATGTCCGGTGGCTTGCGCGGCACCCAGCAAACCCCGACCATCGACGGCAATTTTGACCGCATCAGCTTCGAGATCGACCCGCAACTCGGTACCGAGGCGCAGTTGCAGGCGCTGACCCGCATGGCCGCCGCGCATAACGCGGTGATCATCGACGACGTGATTCCTTCGCACACCGGCAAGGGCGCGGATTTTCGCTTGGCGGAGATGGCGTACGAGGATTATCCGGGCCTCTACCATATGGTCGAGATCCGCGAGGAAGATTGGCCGCTGCTGCCGGAGATCGAGGAAGGTCGCGACGCGCACAATCTCAGCCCGCAACAGGTCGATGTGCTGCGGGACAAGCATTACATCGTTGGCCAATTGCAGCGGGTGATCTTCTTCGAGCCTGGGGTCAAGGAGACGGACTGGAGCGCCACCCCGGTGGTCATCGGCGTCGATGGCAAGCCGCGGCGCTGGGTGTACCTGCATTACTTCAAGGAGGGCCAGCCGTCGCTGAACTGGCTGGACCCGACCTTTGCGGCGCAGCAGATGATTATCGGCGACGCGTTGCACGCCATCGACGTGATGGGCGCGAAGATCCTGCGCCTGGACGCCAACGGCTTTCTCGGAGTGGAGCGCAAGCTGGACGGCACCGCCTGGTCGGAGAGCCATCCGTTGTCGATCACCGGGAACCAGCTGTTGGCCGGGGCGATTCGCAAGGCCGGTGGTTTCAGTTTCCAGGAGCTGAACCTGACCGTCGATGACATTGCCGCCATGTCCCACGGCGGTGCGGACCTGTCCTATGACTTCATCACCCGCCCGGCCTATCAACATGCCTTGCTGATGGGCGATACCGAATTCCTGCGCCTGATGCTGCGGCAGATGCACACCCTGGGCATTGACCCGGGCTCGCTGATTCATGCGTTGCAAAACCATGATGAGCTGACCCTTGAACTGGTGCATTTCTGGACGCTGCATGCCCATGACACCTACCTGTACCAAGGCCAGACCTTTCCCGGCAGCATCCTGCGCGAACACATCCGCGAGCAGATGTACGAACGCCTCGCTGGGGAGCATGCGCCCTATAACCTGAAGTTCGTCACCAACGGGGTCTCGTGCACCACGGCGAGCATCATCACGGCGGCGCTGGGAATTCGCGATCTGGAGGCGATCACTGCGGCCGATATCGCGCAGATCCGTCAGGTGCATTTGCTGTTGGTGATGTACAACGCCATGCAGCCAGGGGTGTTTGCGTTGTCCGGGTGGGATCTGGTGGGCGCCTTGCCGTTGCCGGCCGAACAGGTGGAGCACCTGATGGCCGATGGCGATACCCGCTGGATTCATCGCGGGGCCTATGACCTGGTCGATCTGAACCCCGATGCGCCACTGTCAGCGGGGCAGATGCCGCGGCCGAAGACCCTTTATGGCAGCTTGCCGACCCAGTTGCAGGACCCGGATTCCTTCGCGTCCCAGCTGCAGAAAATCCTCGCGGCGCGCCGCGCCTATGACATCGCCGCCAGCCGCCAGATTCTGGTGCCGGATGTTGAACATCCGGGGTTGTTGGTGATGGTGCATGAGCTGCCCGCGGGCAAAGGCACGCAGATCACCGCACTGAATTTTGGCTCGACGCCGATCACCGAAACCCTGCACCTGCCCAACATCGCACCGGGGCCGGTGGTTGATATCATCAATGAAAGGGTTGAGGGCGATCTGACGGCAGAGGGTGAGTTCACCATTACCCTGGACGCCTATGAGGGGCTGGCGCTGCGGGTGGTCAGCACTTCGCCGATGATCTGATCGCTCCCATAGGCTATGGCGCGACGCAACCCGTAGGAGCTTGGCTTGCCGGCGATGGCGGTTTTGCGGGCGTCATCGCTGGCAAGCCAGGCTCCTACGGTTGATCCGGGTGGATGCGGGAGTTGGGCTTGGCGCATATCCGTAGGAGCCCGGCTTGCCGGCGATGGCGATCTTGTGGGCGCCATCGCTGGCAAGCCAGGCTCCTACGGTTGATCGGGGTGGATGCGGGAATTGGGCTTAGCGCATATCCGTAGGAGCCCGGCTTGCCGGCGATGGCGGTTTTGCGGGCGTCATCGCTGGCAAGCCAGGCTCCTACAGGTGGCCGGGGTGTACGCGGGATTTGGGATTGGCACAAATCCGTAGGAGCCCGGCTTGCCGGCTATGGCGGTTTTGCGGCCAGCCAGAGCTAGCGGAAAAACTCCCCCGGCGTCTCGCCGAATTGCTGCCGGAATGCCGCGATGAACGCTGAGGTCGAATCGTAGCCGCAAGCCAGCGCCACATCAGTCACTCGCTCCCCCTGTTCCAGCGGGGTCAGCGCTCCCAGCAGGCGCAGGCGCTGGCGCCAAGCGCGGAAGGTCAGGCCGGTGTCGCGCATGAACAGGCGGCTGAGGGTCTTTTCCGTCACGCCGAATTTCTGGCTCCAGTGCGCCAGGGTCGTTTGCTGTTCGGGATGGGCTTGCAGGCTCTGGTAGATCTGCCGCAAGCGCAGATCCTGAGGCAGCGGCAGCATCAGATCGATCGGCGGCGCCTCGGCGAGCTGGTCCAGCAATACCTGGGTCAGGCGCCCATGGGCGCCGTCCTGTTCATATTCCACGGGGATTTTACTGAACGCCCGGATCAACTCGCGCAACAGGTCGCTGACCCCCAGCACATGACAACGCTGCGGCGCCCACTGCGTCACGCTGCAGTCCAGGTACAGGCTACGCATTTCCGTGCGCGGCGAACTGAACACCCGATGCGGCATGCCCGCCGGAATCCACACCGCGCGCTCGGGTGGCGCGACGAAACGGCCGACGCTGGTCTGCACCTCCAACACACCCTGAATCGCGTACGACAACTGCACCCATGGGTGACTGTGGCGGCGGGTCAATGCACGGTTGGGCAGTGATTCGGTGCGTCCGTATACCGGTCTTGGCAGGCTTGGAAGCCCGGGAACACTGCGCCTTACGCTTTTTTCATGTCCTTTAGGCGGCATCAGCTGGCTCATCGGCGTTAGTCGGTAATCAGCAGGCACGTTAGAGTCGAACCCACGTATTTGGCAACCCCTGGATGATCAGATGACCCGCCCGCGCTTCCTGCCCGACAATTTCACCCTCACCCTGATCGGCGTAGTCGTTCTCGCCAGTGTCCTGCCGGCCAGCGGCCAGGTCGCGGTGGGCTTTGGCTGGCTGACCAATATCGCCATCGCGCTGCTGTTCTTCCTCCACGGCGCCAAGCTTTCCCGGGAGTCGATCATCGCCGGAGCCGGTCACTGGCGCCTGCACCTGTTGGTGTTCAGCCTGACCTTCGTGCTGTTCCCACTGCTGGGCCTGGCGCTCAAACCCTTGCTTTCGCCACTGATTGGCGACGACCTGTACATGGGCATGCTCTACCTCTGCGCGCTGCCGGCAACGGTGCAGTCGGCGATCGCCTTCACGTCCCTGGCCCGGGGCAACATCCCGGCGGCCATTTGCAGCGCGGCGGCGTCCAGCCTGTTCGGGATCTTCCTCACACCCTTGCTGGTGACATTGCTGCTGAACGTGCACGGCGACGGCGGATCAACCCTCGATGCCATCCTGAAAATCAGCGTGCAGTTGCTGCTGCCGTTCATCGCGGGGCAAATCGCCCGGCGCTGGATTGGTGCCTGGGTGGGGCGCAACAAGAGCTGGCTGAAATTCGTCGACCAGGGTTCGATCTTGCTAGTGGTCTACGGAGCTTTCAGCGAGGCGGTGAACGAAGGTATCTGGCAGCAGATTCCGTTGTGGGAGCTGGCGGGCCTGGTGCTGGTGTGCTGCATCTTCCTGGCGCTGGTGCTAGTGGCCTCGACAGTGCTGGGTAAGGCTTTCGGATTTAACCTGGAAGACCGCATCACCATCCTGTTCTGTGGTTCAAAGAAGAGCCTGGCCACCGGAGTGCCGATGGCACAAGTGCTGTTCGCCGGCAGCACCATCGGCGTGCTGATCCTGCCGCTGATGCTGTTCCATCAGATTCAGTTGATGGTCTGCGCCGTGCTTGCTCAGCGTTATGCCAAGCGCCAGGAGACCGTTGCCGAATTGATGGGGCAGGTGGATCCGTGATTGCTGCTTTAACTTCCCGGGCTTCTATGGTCAGAGCAAATCAATCTAACCCCGAAGTTTGATTTCCCGGGGGTTTTGCTATCCTTGAAACTGTAGGTGAAGACGCAGACTGATGCGCAAGCGGATAGCGAGGAAACGCGGGGTAGCGTTCCGAAGGGTACACGGTTAGAAAGATCTCCGCGCTGAGATCCAGCCCTTATGCCGTGTGAAGCACTAGCGTACAAAGCGCTTGTGTGGGAGTCCTGATAAACCTTGTAAGCCGGAGACCAGCACTGGCCACCTACTCGAAAGTCGAAGCCCGCCCTGCGCGGGCTTTTTCGTTTTCTGCATTGCCTGCGCATTGCCACTGCAACGTCCATTTGCGGACATTCATTTTGGCCATTTCGATCCCCTTTTGGCCAACCCCCCACTGTGAACCAACCATACTGTCAGCAAGAATCGGTAGAAGTCGCCACGACGACCAGATTTCAGCTGCTTCTTGCCTTTGGCTTTTTTCAAGCCTGCTGCCGTGTACAGAACATAAAAACCAACGTACTGACGTCACACTTGGGGAAAACAATGCAAACGATCAAACGCATTCTCGGTGCCGGCCTCTGCGGGCTGACGCTGTTGGCCAGCGCGGTGCACGCCGAACAACGCGAGCTGAGGGTCTACAACTGGGCCGACTACATCCTGCCTTCGGTACCCAAGGATTTCGCCAAGGAAACCGGGATCAAGGTGACCTGGGACACCTTCGACACCAACGAATCCCTGGAAGCCAAACTGCTGACCGGCAACTCCGGCTACGACCTGGTGGTGCCGTCGAACCAGTTCCTCGAAACCCAGATCAAGGCCGGCGTGTTCCAGAAACTCGACAAGTCCAAGCTGCCCAACTGGAGTCATCAGGACCCCGAACTGCTCAAGCTGTTGAGCAAGAACGACCCCGGCAACCTGTATGGCGTGCCCTATATGGTCGGCACCGTGCTGATCGGCTTCAACCCGGCCAAGGTCAAGGCAGCACTCGGCGAAAATGCGCCGGTCGACAGCTGGGACCTGGTGTTCAAGCCCGAGAACATGGAAAACCTCAAGTCGTGTGGCGTCGCCATGCTCGACTCGCCGACGGAAATCCTGCCGCTGGCCTTGCACTACCTGGGCCTGGACCCCAACAGCCAGAATCCGGACGACTACGAAAAAGCCAAGGCGTTGATGATGAAGATCCGCCCGTATGTCACCTACTTCAACTCCGCAAAATACATGACCGACATAGCCAACGGTGACATCTGCGTTGCCATTGGCTACTCCGGCAGCTTCTATCAGTTCGGCAACCGCGCCAAGGAAGCGGGCAATGGGGTAGTCGTCGATTACCGCCTGCCGAAGGAGGGCGCGCCGATCTGGTTCGATACCTTCGCCATTCCCAAAAGTGCGAAGAACGTCGAGGAGGCCCACCAGTTCCTCAATAACTTGCTGGACCCGAAAGTCATTGCCCCGATCAGCGACTTCCTCGGCTACCCCAACGCCAACAAAGACTCGCTGGTGCTGATCAACAAAGACATTACCGGCAACCCGAACCTCACTCCCACCAGCGAAGCGTTGAAAACCCTGTATGTGGTGCAGCCACTGCCGCAGAAGCTGGAGCGGGTGCGTACTCGGGTCTGGACCAGTATCAAGTCCGACAAATAACCCCTCGACCTAGCTCGTTGGCAGTAAAACGGGGAGGGTGCCCAAGGCCAGAAACGGCTGCTAAATGCCGCTCTGGCCGGAATCGAGGAGCCCCCGCACCCGATGACTCAGGTCGTTGAGGCTGAACGGTTTGGCCAACACCTGGGTCGACGCATCCACCGCCACCATCCTCGATCCCGCAGCAAACCCGGTGATGAACAACACGTTAAGCGATGGATACCTGGCCCTGAATTCCGCAGCCAGGCTGATCCCGTTCATGACCCCGGGCAAGCCGATATCTGTGAGCAACAAGTCCAGACGGTCGAGCTTTTCCGCCTGCTTGATGGCTGACACGCTGTCCACGGCTTCGATCACGCGGTAGCCCAGATCGCCCAGGAACTCCGATGCCATCTGCCGGATGGCTTTTTCGTCATCCACCAGCAGGATCACTTCATTGTTTGCAGTGGGGTGAGTGGAATGCGCTTCGGCGGTTTTTTTGCGGCTGCGCGCAGGCGTCGAATGATCAACCGGAAAGTACATGGTGACGGTCGTGCCCACGCCGAGGCTGCTGTGAACCTTGATCTGACCGCCGGATTGCTGGGTGAAACCGTAGATCATCGACAGGCCCAGGCCAGTGCCTTCGCCGATTTTCTTGGTGGTGAAGAAGGGGTCGAAGATCCGCGACAGAATATCCGGGCTGATACCGGTGCCCGAGTCGGTGACCGAAATGCTGACATAGCTGCCCTGTGGCATGTTCTTGTCGAATGACGCTGCCGAATCGATGGTGCAACGATCGACCATCAGGCTCAAGGTGCCGCCATCAGGCATTGCATCCCGGGCATTGATGGCGAGGTTGAGCAACGCATTTTCCAGCTGATTGAGGTCGCAGCGGATGCGGTCGCTCGCTCTGAACGAGCACTCGACCACAATGCTGGGGCCTACCGAGCGCCTGATCATTTCTTCCAGGCCGGCGACGACGGTGCGCGGTTCGAGCAGTTCAGGTTCGAGTGATTGTTGTCTGGAAAATGCCAGCAGACGCTGAGTCAGGGCTGCTGCCCGCGAGGCTGAGGTCATGGCGACGGAATTGTAGCGGGTCAGCTGATTGTATTGCCCGGCGTCGATGCGACGTTGCATTAGTTCGAGGCTGCCGATGATGCCCGCCAGCAGGTTGTTGAAGTCGTGGGCGATGCCGCCAGTCAACTGGCCGACCGCTTCCATTTTCTGACTTTGCCGAAGCTTGGATTCAGCCATGGCTCGTTCATGCTGTTCGGCTTCAAGCTGTACGGTGCGCTGGGCGATTCGGTCCTCCAGCAAGTCATTCCAGTCACGCAGGGCGGACTCAAGTTGCACCCGGTCGTCGACGTTTTCCAGGGTGCCGTACCATTGTTCGCTGTGTCCGCCAGCGTCGAGGCTGCACAGGGCGCGCACCCTGAACCAGAGAAACTCGCCACTGTGTTTGTGCAGTCGAACTTGCAGGTCGAAGGGTTCCAGGGTTGCCAGCGAGTGATCCCATTGCTGGACCAGGGATTGACGATCGTCAGGGTGAGCGGCATGCGTCCATTCACGACCTTGGGTTTGCGCCGAACTGCGCCCGCTGTATTCGTACCAGCGCTGATCGATGGAAATCAGTGCGCCGTTGCTGTCGGCACTCCAGGGCCACAACGGATTGAGCTCCGCCGCGATCCGGTAGTGCTTCTCGCTTTCGCGCAGTTTCTCTTCAGTTGAGCGCATGACACGCAAGGTGTTGAAGCGCTTGAGGACCGCCCCCAGCAGGTTGCTGTATACCCGCAGGAAATCGATGTCGCTGTCGGTAAATTGCCGCGGGCAACGGCTATCGACTTCGAAAATCCCGAAGGGGCGCTGATCGGTTGCCCCGTGCACCAGCACGTTGACGAACGCTTTCACCCCATTCCGGGTCTGGAAATCGTGATAGCGGAAGCGTGTTTCGGTGGCGATATCCACCGAAATGACCGGCAGATCCGTGTCCAGGGAGTACCGCTCCGGGCTGCCTTCACAGGCTTGCACCTGGACCTTGCCCACCACATCCGGCGTCCAGCCTATCCCATTGCGCACCAGGAACGTGATGCCGTCTTCCTGCAGCAGCATGAACTTGGCCAGGTTTGTTTCCAGCGCGTCACCCACCAATCGACAGGCTTCGTCGAGGATGTGCTCAAGATTATCTGACACCAGGGCCAGCTCGCCAAACTCGGCAAGCACCTTGCGCTGGCGCAGCAATGTCTCCTCGATGTCCATGGGTATACCCGATCTGGTTTTAATATCCGAGGGGTGCGGCTGCGGGTAGGTTCAACCGGCTTGATCGAATGCGCGTGATTCGGCGTTTAATGCCTGATTATGGGGTTTGGGGAGCAATGGAACCAAAAACCAACGTAAGCCCTACCACCTCTGTTCAGAGACCTCTTCCCAGGCATCCGCTTCGATAAAGCAATTGCGCATCGTTTCGCGACATGCCCACAGATTTACCTGATCAGGTCTTTCACGGAGCTGCCGCTGGAGCTGGGTGCGACATATTTGGTATATCTTTTCGGAAATGCCCTACATTCGGCCTGCTCCCGTCTCAATAGACTGCCCACTCTGAGCACAAGGAGTGAAACGTATGGCTAATCACAGCTACATGACCATCACCGGAAAAAAACAAGGTCTGATTTCCGCTGGTTGTTCCAGCCAGGACTCTATTGGGAACAAGTGTCAAACTGGCCATGAAGACGAAATTATGGTGCTGGCTTATTCTCATAATATGGCCGCTGGTAATGACGGAACCACGTCAGGTGGCCGTGGTAAACATATGCCCGTCGTTCTTACAAAAAACATTGACAAATCTACGCCTTTGTTAGCTAGTGCTCTTCATGAAGGCGAAGAAATTGAGTGTAAAATTAATTTTTATCGAACTTCATCTGCTGGTTTTCACGAAAAATATTTTACTGTAATGCTAGGTGGCGGCCGTATTGCCAATTTAAGCGTTCAAGTACCGCATGCCATTCATATGGGCGACGCGCAGCCACAGGAGCTTATGGCCATTAGATATCGTGAGATTAGCTGGGTACACCACCAAGCAAGTACAAGCGCCTATAGCTCTTGGGGGAGCGAAGGTGAATGAACAGTCATGTGATATTCATGATGTAGCCAAAGCAGCTTCTGACCTAGTTGCATTAGGGTGTACGATTGGCGCTTCGAATTTCTATGATGGCGTTACCCAGCTTCAGTTCAGTTCAATTGTCTCTATTTATGTGAACGAAGTTATAAAGGATGTTAATGACGGTGTAGTAAGTGCTTGGGAGGGAGTGAAAGAGATAAGGGAGGAATATGCTGACTTATCTTCCAAGGCTCTTTTCTATGCTCAAAACGGCATCGGGGTTGGTGCCGGGGCCATTCAGGTTGAGGTAGGCATCGCGGTTACGGGGGCTTCATATGGTTTGGGAGCACCAGTAGGTGCGTTTTTTGTCGCACACGGCGTTAATAACATGTATGAAGGTGGGATGAATATCTATAACGGTCTTGCTGGCCCGGCAGCACAGGGGCCTACTAGGCGAGCCTATCAATCCTTTTTGGGGGATGATTATAAGGGGGATATAGCATATGGAACCATCGACTTAATTTTGTCTGCTGGTGGTATGATGCGGCCAATACGCAAGACGGATTCAGTACAACTCTTCAGGCGAGATCCTCTGAATTATGAGTCGGCATACCAACAAACCGGTAAGTTAGCTTTATTTTTCGAAGCCTTAGTTGATTCAATTACAATTAACTCTATGATTTCCGTAGAAAGACCTAAAATAAAAAACAAGTGAATGGCGATTTTGGCCACCATACATTACGTAGTCTGGGAATATAAAAACGCAAGCAAAAGGTGACGATAATAAGGAACACAACGCCGCTGACAACCCAATAGGGTGTGCCTTCCAGGGGGAACACTTTTGTTATCCCCCACACAACAATCATTGTATAGCCCATAGAACAGCCGATAACAACCAATCCCAAACTTACTAGATATCTTATCGTATACATGCCCTATAAAATCCCTTGGCTATAGATCCATAAACTAATATACCTTAAATTCATGGGGTAAGTGCAACGCTTGAAGCAAGAGACTGAGAACTCACCGCTGGTAGAATCCAGGCTCTCACACCAAAGGACCCAAGCAGCAAAGAAAAACCGAGACGCTGGTTTTCTCGAAGGTAAACTCAGATCTAATCAGTCATCGCCCAGGATGACCCCGCTCAGATCAATATGGGCACGACTGTCCCTCCCTCAAGCTAAGGCGCTTGCGCACCTAAATATCGTCGTCTGGATTACGCAGTGGCCGCAGCTCACCTCGGGCGACCTCTTCCGGTACCGCGAAAGAGTACCGTCCCAACATATTGATGTGCTCGAAGATCAGCGGCGACAGCCGAGACAGATCCTCGTCCAGCACCGGGTGGGAAGAAGGTTCTGAGCGGAGGTGGTAGAGCTTACGTTGGTTTTTTTTTGGTTCCATTGCTCCCCAAACCCCATTATCAGCTTGAGTACTAAAAGTGGCCTCAACTGTCATTCCAACCAAGCCGAATGCAGCGTCGGAAACCGACCCTGCAACCACACGATAAACGCCTCCACTTGCGGCGCCAGGTGCGTGCGGCTCGGGTACAGCAGGCTGACCGGGCGTGGTTGAGGGCGGTAGGGCTGGAGAATCTCCACCAGGGCGCCGCTGGCCAGATATTGGCTAACGGCAATGCCCGGCGCCTGGATGATCCCGAAACTCGCAACGCCGCATTGCACGTAGGCGTTCGACTCGGTAACGGTAATGCCGGGGTTGCTGATAAATGCCTGGTCGTGGCCCTTGACCGAGAAGTGCCACGGCAGCGTCCGGTTGTTCTGGCCGGAAAGAAAATTCACCCCGCGATGCGCGACCAGCTCATCGAGGTTGGTCGGCTCGCCGTGCTCACTCAGGTAAGTGGGGGCGGCACAGGTCACCATGGTAGCCATGCCAATGGGCCGGGCGATCAGGGAAGAGTCCGGCAACTCGCCGATGCGCAGGGCACAGTCAATCCCTTCGCCAACCAGATCGACAGTACGGTCGGTGACCCCAAGTACCATGCTCACGCCCGGGAAATCCGTGGTGAACTCCTTGAGGCTGGTCATGAATTCAACCTGGGCGAAGGCGGTGGGAATATCGATACGCAGCCGTCCGCCCAGCGTCGCGCCGGTTCGGTCGAACATCGAGGTCGCGGCAGAAATACTGCCGAGGATTTCCTGCACACGCTCATAAAATCGCTCGCCTTCTGCCGTAAGCGTCACCTTGCGCGTGGTGCGCTGAAACAAGCGCACGCCCAGCGACGACTCCAGCTCCTGGATGTACCGGGTGACCTGGGGGCGCCCGATGTCCAGGGATTCGGCGGCCTTGGTGAAACTCCCGAGCTCGGCAAGCCTGGCGAACAGTTGCATCGATTGCAGCAATTGCATGGCGCTTCTCCCAAGGCGTTTGTTGCTTTTTAACAGAACAATCATGTCATTTCATGCGCATTTATTGCGTTCCTTCAACAGGGAAAGATGCATGCAGGGCACAGAGGTGCCGCCACCCGCTGTTTGGAGATTCACAATGAAAGCCTGGCTACTGAAAGATTTCGGACTCGACAATCTGCAACAGGGTGAAGTCCCTACCCCCGAGCCCAAAGCTGGCGAGCTGCTGGTAAAGGTCGGCGCCGTGTCGCTGAACTTCCGCGACAAGGCCATCGTCGATGGCATTTATGAACCGCACAAGGTGCCGCAAGACCTGATCCCGGTAAGTGACGCCGCCGGTACGGTGGTCGCAGTCGGCGACGGCGTGACGCGCTTCGCCGTCGGCGACCGGGTCAACTCGCACCTGTACTCGCGCTGGCTCGATGGAGAGCCGGGGCCCCATGAACCGGATTACTGCTTCGGCTCGCCACTGCCAGGCGGGTTGGCCGAGTACATGATCATTCACCAGGACAGCGCAGTGCGTGCGCCCGACAACATGAGTGATGAAGAGGCCGCGACCTTGCCGATTGCCGCGCTGACTGCCTGGTACTCGCTGGTGGATTTCGGGCAGATTCAGCCAGGCCAAACCGTGCTGGTCCAGGGCACAGGCGGAGTCTCCATCTTCGCCGTGCAAATCGCCACGGCGCTCGGCGCCAGAGTCATCGCCACCTCCAGCAGCGACCAGAACCTGCAAACCGTCATGGCGCTGGGTGCCGTGGCAGGTATCAACTACCGGACCACCCCCGATTGGGCAGAGGAGGTGCTCAAACTCACCGACGGCAAAGGCGTTGATCTGCTGCTGGATGTGGCCGGCGGGGTAGGCATCAATCAATCCATCGCGGCCACCAAGGCAGCCGGGCGTATCGCGCAAATTGGTTTCCTGACCGGGCAGACCGTCGAGCTCAACCTGATGCCCTTGATCTTCCGCCAGACCACCTTGCGCGGAATTGCCGTGGCACCGCGCTCATCGTTTGACCGGATGAATGCGTTCTTGAGTGAACAGCGGATTCGGCCGGTCATTGATCGGGTCTATCCGTTTGCACAGGCACGGCAAGCCTACGAGCATTTGGCGAGGGGGGCGTTCGGGAAGGTGGTTATCAAGATTGATTGAGGACACGAAAGGCAGGCGCTGATCCTGTAGGAGTGAGCTTGCTCGCGATGACGGTCGAACATTCGAAATTGAGATCGAGATCGAGTGAGACGAAGCATGGCGAGCAGGTTGCCAGAGTAATTATGGGTCAAATGCTCCCCGACTACACCGGCCAAAAAGTCTGCGGCATCACCGTCCATTTCCTGCCCAGCGACGAGATCCAGGTCAGCACCTTCTGCTACGCCTACGGCAGCCCCGAGTCTCCGATCAAAAAGCACGCATCATCGTTTACGTCCATCGCCAGCAAGCTGGCTCCTACAGTGGGCTTGGGTTGATCCTGGGAGTGCACCCCGAACAAGCAATCGCGAGCAAGCTTTGCTCCCAGAATGGGATTTCTTTCCTGCAAGAACTTTGCGCACCGCTGCACAGTCCGCAGCAAATCCCCAAACCAACCAAGCTAAAGCATGCCCAATCTATACCTGCGTATGCTACCGAACCCTCTCCCTGCGCTGCACACTTGCTCTCCAGGCGAACCGCCGTTCTCACGCTCGAGACAGCGGCTTTTTGCCTCACCTGAACAGGAGAGCGATCATGCTTAAGTCTGTGAGCAACACCGCCGAATCAGCCCATCACGCCACCGCCTCTCTAGGCGCAGTCGGTTTTGAAGAGCTGGTGCCGTCGCGCTACGCATTGCGGGTCGGTGACATCGATGTGCTGGTGGTCAGCGATGGCGTGCTGCCGCTGCCGACTTCGACCATGTCCACCAATGCCGACCCCGTCGCCCGCGCGGCCTGGTTCAAGGACATGTTCCTGGGGCCGGATGCGTTCGATTGGGCGCTGAATGTGCTGGTGGTGCGCAGTGGCGAGCAGGTCATCCTGGTCGACGCCGGGCTGGGTGGGCAGTTCCCCGGGTTTCCGCGGGCCGGGCAGTTCCCGAAACGGCTGCAGGCGGCGGGTATCGACCTGGGGTCGGTGACCGACATCGTCATCACTCACATGCACATGGATCATGTCGGAGGGCTGCTGGTGGATGAGGTGAAAAACCGTCTGCGTGCGGATGTGCGCATTCATGTGGCGGCGATGGAGGTGGAGTTCTGGGAGTCACCGGATTTCACTTACACCGACATGCCGTCGCCAGTACCGGACGTGCTGCGGGCAACGGCCAATCAGTTCATCAACCTTTATCGCCACAACGTGCGCACGTTCGAAGACGAACATCAAGTGGCGCCAGGGGTGGTGGTCAAGCTGACTGGCGGCCACACGCCGGGGCACAGTGTGGTGTATGTGGATTCGGGCGGCGAGCGGTTGACCTTCGCGGGTGATGCGCTGTTCCCGGTGGCCTTCGAACACCCGGACTGGCACAACGGTTTTGAGCATGACCCCGAAGAGTCAGTGCGCGTCAGGGTGCGCCTGATGCGCGAGGCGGCGGCCAGCGGTGAGTTGCTGGTGGCGACTCACTTGCCTTTTCCTTCGGTGGGCCGGGTGGCTGTCGAGGGTGATGCCTTTCGCTGGGTGGCGGCGTTTTGGGATTATTGACTGCTTGTTGGGCTGGAGCTTGGAACCGCAGTGGCCCGATCGCGAGCAAGCTTTGCTCCCACAGGTGTTGAGCAAGCTTTGCTCCCACAGGTATCGAGTAAGCTTTGCTTGCACATAAAGGGGGCGCTCGCCGAATTTACGGCCAGGTGTCTGTTAACCGCCGCTCCAGCTCTTCGAGGTCCGCCATGCCCAGCACTCGGGTGGTATTGAGGCCACGCAGGTAGCCACGCAACTGATTGGCAGTGTCCCGCGCCAGGTCCGGGTCTGGCGCGGGATCGCCCAGCAGCACGCTTTCATACTGCACCAGATATTCGGACACCCGTTCACGGTATTCGGGCAACACGGCGTCGCGGATAAAGTCAAAAGTTCTCAAGTAGCGACCCTCATCGATCTTGTTAGGTGGCCTGCCCACCTGCACGGCGGACAACTATTGCTAGAAGTAATAGTGACCATCACGAAAGGCAAGTTCTACTTTGCAGGGAATACCCGGAAAATCACCGCCATCGAACACGGCGACGCAGTTCTGCTGCTGAATTCACCGACATTTTTTATTTTCAGGACGAGATCGATGCGCGCTCTTTTGGTTTCTTTCATGGCGTTCGCCGCGCTGCTGCTGGCCGGTTGCGCGTCTGCGCCGAACGACCCGACGCTGACATTGCAGACCAGCAAAACCCCGGCGCAGTACGCCGACTGCGTCGTGCCCAAACTGCAAGGCAGTGCGTTACACCCGACCGTCTCGCAGACGCAGCGCAGCTACCGGATCGTCGTGCCGAGCAAGATCTCGGCGGACAACGTGCTGGAAGCCTACAAGGCCGGCAACGGCGGCAAGGTGTTCATCTACGAGCGCCACTTGCTGGCTTCGAACCTGCTGCCTTCCAGTTTTGAACGAGCTGCACAGGACTGCATCTAAGGTGTAACGCTTTCTACAGAGCTCCTTTGGTTGGCCGCAACCAGCCATTTTTTAACCCCGCACCTCATTCGGTCGCGGGGTTTTTTTTGCGTTTCAGTTACCGCGGTAGGTGGAAAAACCGTAAGGGCTGAGCAGCAGGGGGATGTGGTAGTGCGGCACGGTGCCGTCCACTTCGAAGATCACCGGCACTTCCGGGAAGAAACTGGCAATTTTGTGCGCCTTGAACCACTCGCCGGTCTTGAAGGTGACGCGGTAGGTGCCTTTGCGCAGCTCCTGACCTTCAGGATACAACCCGGTGACTCGGCCCTGCTCGTTGGTTGCGGCGCTGTTGAGCATGTCCCAGTTCTTGCCGTCCTGTTTTTCCAGGGTGACATTGACGCCAGGGGAGGGCAGGCCGTCCTGCAGGTTCAGCACGTGCACGCTCAGCGGGTTGGCTGCGGCCGATGCCAGGGTCGACAGGGCGCTCAGGACCACGCCGGCGAAGAGCGATTTTAATACAGTCATGGTGATTTCCTTAGTGTTTAACGGTAGGCAAAACTTTGTTTATGGCGGCCAATGCACAGCCTTCGTCGAATTGCGCGCCACCCGCGCCGGCCACTCCGATGGCGCCGATGACTTGGCCCTCGAATGCCAGTGGCACACCGCCGCCGAGCAGTAACAGTTCACTCAGGGTGTTGAGATTTTCCGCATCCGGAGTGCTGCGTGCCCGCTCTGCGAGCAGTCGCGTCGCGGTCTTGGTCGATAGTGCGGTGTAGGCCTTGCGTTGAGCGGCCAGCGTGTTGTGCGGGCCGACGTTGTCGTCGCGCTGCACCGCAACCAGGTTGCCACCACGGTCGACGACGGCGGCAACGGCCGTGCGGCCATCGGCGTGACAGGCGTCCAGCGTGGCATTGAGCAAGTCATTGGCCACCGCCAGGGTGACGTCCAGCCGCGGCGCTGGCTGCGGGGCGGCGTGGGCGAATACCGGGCTCAGGGCGAGCGTGATCAGCAAAGAAGTCGATAGACCGGTGCGCATGCGTGTTCCTTGATCGGGACGGGTTGAGTCGTTGGTCTGCATGATGCCCAGCCGGTCCGCACAGGATGATTGCTCGATCATTACCAATATGTAATGTGCGAACCCGGCGAAGCGGGCTAGCCTATGCGCCAGTCCTGGAGGAAAAAATGCGCATCCTGGTGGTAGAAGACGAAGCGAAGACAGCGGATTACCTGCGCAAGGCCCTGACGGAGTCGGGCTACGTGGTCGAGGTCGCCCTCAATGGGCTGGACGGCCAGCACCTGGCGCAGGAGAGCGAGTTCGACCTGATCATCCTCGACGTCATGCTGCCCGGCCTGGATGGCTGGCAGTTGCTGCAGATCATCCGGCGCAAATGGCAGACCCCGGTGTTGTTCCTGACCGCGCGGGATTCGGTGGAGGATCGGGTCAAGGGCCTGGAGCTGGGCGCCGACGATTACCTGGTCAAACCCTTCTCCTATGCCGAGCTGCTGGCGCGGGTGCGCACGCTGCTGCGTCGGGGCCCGCCGCGGGAGGTCGAGCATTTCATCGCCGGCGACCTGAGCCTGGATCTGCTGCGGCGCAAGGTCACGCGCAATGGCGAGCGCCTGATCCTGACCAACAAGGAATTCGCCCTGCTGCACCTGCTGCTCAGTCGTGAAGGCGAGGTGCTTTCGCGTTCGCTGATCGCCTCGCAGATCTGGCAGATGAACTTCGACAGTGACACCAATGTGGTCGACGTCGCGATCCGTCGACTGCGAGCCAAGGTCGACGATCCTTACCCACTCAAGTTGATCCATACCGTGCGCGGTATCGGCTACATGCTCGAGGTGCAATCCTGAAACTGTTCCCCCACGCCCTCAGCCTGCGCCTGGCACTCATGTTCGCGCTGGTCAGCGCGCTGTTGCTGGGTGCGATCGGCTTCTACCTGTATCAGTCCCTGGAGCGGGAGATTGCCTGGCGCGACGACCAGGCCTTGCTCGGGCGCCTGGAGCGCATGCAGGCATTGATCAACGACAGCGACAGCATCGAGCAACTGCGCAGCCGGCCCAAGCTCTACGAAAACATGCTGGGTAATCGCGACAATCTGCTGTGGATTGTTGATGACAGAGGCCAGGTGTTGATCGAAATCAACCCTGTGCACATGAGCCTGCCAAGGCTGCCTGCGACACCCCAGGCGCAAGTCGCGGACGGTGACGCTGCCGAGCCCGTACGCCTGGCCTGGAAGGATGTCGCCCAGGGTGACCGAGGACTCACTCTGATCGCCGGCAAGTTGCTGAGTGAGCGCGAGCAGATGCTGGGGGCCTATCGCTTCAAGCTCTGGCTGGCCATGTCGGTCGGCGCGCTGCTGGCGTTTGTCCTCGGCTGGTGGGTGAGCCAGCGCGGCTTGCGCCCGGTGCGCCTGCTGGCCAGGCGTGCTGCCGGGATCGACGTGCAACACCTGCATTTGCGCCTCGATGAGTTCAGTGAACTGCGTGAGCTGCAGGTGTTGAGTCATGCGCTGAATCAGATGCTTGCGCGCCTTGAAGATGGATTCGCCCAGCTGTCACGTTTTTCCGAGGACCTCGCCCATGAGATGCGCACTCCACTGAGCAACCTGATGGGCCATACACAGCAGACCCTGCGGCACAGTCGCTCAATCGAGGACTACCAGAACCTGCTGGTGTCCAATCAGGAAGAATACGAGCGCCTGGCGCGGATGATCGACAGCATGCTGTTTCTTGCCCGCACCGAGCAGTCGGATGCGGCGGTGACGGCCACGCAGATTGACCTGCATGAGCTGATCGAGCAGCTATGTGAGTATTTTGAAGGGGTGGCGCAGGAGCGCGATGTAGCGCTGGTCAACCAGGCCCATGATCGATTGGTGGCGGACCCAGGCCTGGTCCGCCGGGCCCTGGCCAACCTGCTGGCCAATGCCCTGCGTTACGCCACGCCCGATTCTGCAGTGACGATCAGCAGCCTATTGCTGCCGGACCGAGTGGAAATTACGGTACATAACCAGGGCCCGCCGATTGCGGCGCAACATCTGCCGCGACTGTTCGAGCGCTTCTACCGCTGCGACCCGTCGCGCAATCAGCCGGATGATTCCGGTGGGTTGGGGTTGGCCATCGTTCGTTCGATCATGCAACTGCATGGCGGTTGGGTGACCGTTGCAAGTGACAAGTCCGGTACGCGTTTCAGCCTGGGTTTTCCGCTCGCCGACACTTGAGCGAATCACCCAGGCAAAGCCGTTAGTCAATCCGCGGGTGCTGCTGCACCAGGCGCTCACGCTTGGCTTGCAGCTCGGCGATTTCGGCGTCGATGTCCTCGATTTTCTGCTCGATGTTGTCGTGATGCTCCTGCAACAGCTCCTTTGCCTCCTCCAGGTCAGAAGCCGCTGGCGCTGCACCGCGCAGGGGTTTGTTGGCGGTCTCTTTCATCGTCACGCCGGTGACCAGCCCGACCACCGCAATCACCATCAGGTAATACGCCGGCATGTACAGGTCCTGGGTGCTTTCCACCAGCCAGGCGACGATGGCCGGTGTCAGGCCCGCGATCAGCACCGAGACGTTGAAGGCGCTGGCCAGCGCGCTATAGCGGATGTGCGTGGGAAACATCGCCGGCAGGGTGGAGGCCATGACCCCGATGAAAAAATTCAGCAGCACGGCCAGCATCAGCAAGCCGGAAAAGATCAGGCCGAGCTTGCCGCTGTTGATCAGCATGAACGCCGGGATCGCCAGGCATAACAGGCCGATGCTGCCGCAGATGATGAAGGGGCGGCGGCCGATCTTGTCGCTGATCAGCCCGATCAGCGGCTGCACGAACAACATGCCGACCATGATCGCGATGATGATCAATACGCCATGATTTTCGCTGTAGTGCAGGTTGTGCATGAGGTAGCTGGGCATGTAGGTGAGCAGCATGTAGTAGGTGACGTTGGTCGCCGCCACCACGCCGATGCAAGTCAGGAGGCTGCGCCAGTGCTTGGTCGCGACTTCCTTGAACGATACTTTCGGCCCGCGCTCCAGGCCCTCGCGATCGTCCTGCTCCAGTTGCTCGACATGCTGCTGGAATGCCGGGGTCTCTTCCAGCGCATGACGCAGGTAGAGCCCGATCATGCCCAGGGGCAGGGCGAGGAAGAACGGCAGGCGCCAGCCCCATGACTCGAACTGTTCTTCACCGAGAATGGTTGAGATCAATACCACCACCCCGGCGCCCAGGACGAAACCGGCGATCGAGCCGAAATCGAGCCAGCTGCCGAGGAAGCCGCGCTTGCGGTCCGGCGCATATTCGGCGACGAAGATCGAGGCGCCGGTGTATTCCCCGCCGACGGAGAAACCCTGGGCCATCTTCGCCAGCAGGAGCAGTATCGGCGCCCAGATGCCAATCGAGGCGTAGGACGGTATCAGCCCGATGGCGAAGGTGCTCAACGACATGATCACGATGGTGGCAGCCAGGACTTTCTGCCGGCCGTATTTGTCGCCCAGGGTGCCGAAAAACAAACCGCCCAGGGGCCGGATCAAAAAGGGCACCGAGAAGGTCGCCAGGGCGGCGATCATCTGCACGCCAGGGTCGGCTCCGGGGAAAAATACCTTGCCGAGGACATAGGCGACAAAACCGTACACGCCGAAGTCGAACCATTCCATGGCGTTGCCCAGTGCGGCGGCTGTTATCGCCTTGCGCATCTTGGTGTCGTCGACAATGGTGATGTCTTTCAACCCGATCGGATTGACGTTTTTATCAGATGATTGCATGCGAGCCACTCTGTAACTGATCAGTCTTGATGCAAGCCGCCCTCCCTGTGTAGCGCGGAATAGACGGGTTTGCCTTGGCCATGCCATCTTTTTGATGTCATGGCCTCTTGCAGTTCAGATACATCGAGACACTAAATAATTCACAGCTGGGCGTTATTTTTTGCTTGCGGCGCAACGTGGTGCGCAAAACGCCCTAATCGCTTACGCCCCTGTAGGAGCGAGCCTGCTCGCGATGGTCGTCAACGTAAACGCGAGAATCGCGGATGAGAGCGGTGTTGTTGAGTTTTTCGCGAGCAGGCTCGCTCCTACAGGATTAGAGGTGTTTACGAACTAAAAACTGACCATGCGGTCAGGATAATCAGCAGCACTTCTTTCATTCCGAGGACCACATGATGCGCAATTTCACTGTGCAATACCTGTTCAACGGCGAATCCCGCTCTCACGTGTTTGAGCTCAAGCAAGCGCAATTACCTGCCCACGATGCAGCCATGCATCTGTTGGAACTGCATTTGGGGGATGCGGAAAACGGCTTGATCATGCCCCCAGCGGATGCAACTCCGGAAGAGATCCTGCAACAAGCCGAGGTGGTTGGGCTGACGCAGATTCAGGTCCTCGACTAGGCGCATTCCCCTTGGAAATGCAATGCATTGCATAAAATTAATGAATTTCTATGATCAAGGCGCTGCACAAATTCTTCTAAACATGCCTCGCCAATGCACGGTAAGTTAACCATCCGCACTGCCTTGACCCCCTGGAGCCGCCCGTGAATAAACGCAACTGGATCGAGCTGTCCCAGGATGCCGATACCGGGATTGAATCGATTCGGGCGCATTTCCAGGGGCATGCCTACGACCCGCACTGGCACGACAGTTTTCTGGTCGGAGTGACGGAGCAGGGCGTGCAGCAGTTCAATTGTCGGCGAGTGCGGCATTTCAGTACGCCGGGCAAGGTGTTCCTGCTGGAGCCGGGGGAAATCCACGACGGTCACGCGCCGACGGAGGAGGGGTTCACTTACTCCATGCTGTACCTTGATCCGCACTGGCTGGAGCGTGAATTGCTGGCCTTGTTCGAGCAGGCGCCGAGCAACGGTCAGCCGGGTTTTGCCGACACCCTGAGTCAGGACCCGCGCCTGGCCACAGCCGTCTCCCAAGCTTTTTATGCGCTGCACGCCGGCGAGCTGCGCATGGTCCGCCAGAATGCCATCGACGCCTTGCTGGCCTCGCTGACTGATCACCTGGAGTGGCGTAAGCGGCAGGCCCTGGACCCGCGCCTGCCGCTGGTGGCCCAGGTGGCACGGGATTATCTGCACGCGCATGCCTTTGAGGACATCGGGCTGGATGATCTGGCGCGGACCTGTGGGGTGGATCGTTTTCGGCTGAGCCGGGCGTTCAAGGCCGCTTTCGGCTTGGCGCCGCATGCTTATCTGATCCAGCTGCGCCTGGCCAGGGCGCGACAGCTGCTGGCGCGAGGTGAGTCGCCGGCCCAGGTGGCCAGTGCCCTTGGTTTCGCCGATCAAAGCCATTTAGGCCGCTGGTTTCGCCGCGCCTACCAGCTCACGCCTGCAGATTACCGCAAGCGCTGCTCAAACCTTCCAGACTGAACTGCGCGTTGCCGCGACCATGGCCTCCTGATCATCAAGGAGTGTTCGCCATGGAGTCACTGCTGCCGTTCCTGCTGTTTGCATTCGTCGCCTCGATCACGCCGGGGCCGACCAATATCCTGGTGTTAAGTCACAGCTCACGGCGCGGGCTGGTTGCGACGCTGCCGATGATTGTCGGCGCCTGCGCGGCGGCGGCGCTGATTGTGCTGGCGGTTGGGATTGGGGTCGGCGAGACGCTGCTGCAGTATCCGCGAGTGCAGCAAGCCATGGCCTGGGGCGGAGTGCTCTGGTTGAGTTGGCTGGCCTGGCAGATATTGCGCAGCGCACCGCCGTCCCTGGCCGCTACCGGCCGGCCTGACGAGGGATTCGGGGTGATGAGCGCTGCGGCACTACAGCTGGTCAATCCGAAAGTCTGGATGATGGCTGTGGCGGTAGTCAGCGTGTTTGCCAGTGACGGCGACGAGGCCTTGCAGGTGCTGAAGTTGTCGATAGCTTTTTTGCTGGTGTCCGTGCCCTGCATGACCCTGTGGGCCTTACTCGGCGTTGGCAGCGCCCGGGCCTTTGCTTCGCCCCGGGCGTTCAGCCGGATGAACACGGCGTTGGCTTTGTTGCTGCTGGTATCGGCATGGGTCACCGTGGTGGTGTAGGTCGTACGTGCCGGCGATGGCGATCTTGTGGGCGCCATCGCTGGCAAGCCGGATCAGCTTTCACCGCAGAACCATACGCCCGGCGTGAAGCCTTCAAAGGCTAGGCAAAGCCAGCCTAAGTGGACAGTGAAATGGCCAGGTCGAACGCAGTGATGGGCACATAGATCAGGGTGATGATCGAATACGCCTTACGTGACCTGGCGAGGAATGCGCAGACCGGCAGGATGATCATGATCACATCCAGCGCTCCCCATAACGCGATCGGCGAGGCATGGAACAACGCCACGTTGACGCACAGCCCGAGCAGCAGGTAAGTCGACAGCGACAGCAGCGCATAGCGGCCGTCCTGTTCGAAATAGATACGCAGGCCGTGCTGCTCGTCTTCACTGCGGCTGGGCACCAACAGTGCGGCGGCGACAAACAGCGATAACGCCAGGAGCACCAGCAGCAGGAATTCGAGGAACGAGAAGGTGGTCTTGACCGCTGGCAGCGAGTTCACCGCCCACCAGAAATCCAGTTGGGTGGCGAACAGCATCACTGCCCAAACAAGGGGCACCCAGTCCGGTTTGGCAATCCGGCGGATGCGGAACACGGTCAGGGCACCCAGGAGCAGGCGGGTAACGGACAACCCCAGGATCATGGAGAGCACCGTGGCTACGATGGCGAAGTTGCTCATCACACCTCCCTCTGATACGGCCGATCTACGCAACATGGAAAAGTTTTCGCAAGCGTAGACCAGCCCTCAGCGGCGTGCAGGTCTCAACGCAAGCTCCAGGACACCCCGGCATACACGCCCAGGCCTTCGCCTGGCGTCGACCGTGCGGCATCCAGGCCCTTGTCGTCGTAGCCCGGTGTGACGGTGGCGGCGTAATGTTTGTTGGTCAGGTTGCGCAGGTCCAGCCAGGTTTGCCAGTCGTCCTTGGGCGAGTTGTAGCCGACGGTTGCACCAAATAACGCATAAGGGTCGGCGTAATAACTGTTGGCGTAATCGACCGCCACCTTGGACACCCACTGCGTGTTCAGCCCGGCGAAGAAGCCCTGGGGCCAGTCGTAGCGCAGTTCGCCCTGGTAGTAATGCATCGGCAGGCCCGGCAGGCGGTTGTCGCCGAAGCGGTCGTCATCGCGGTAATGGAAATCACTGAAGGTGTAGCTTTGGCGCAGGCTCAGCTGGCCACCGTCTTCCCGGGACCAGAGGTTGCTCTGCAGGCCGGCTTCGACGCCCTGGTGCGCGGTGGGGCTGGCGTTGAGCTCGTAAGGCGTGGTGGCATTGGCGTCTGGCAGCACAGAAAGCAATTCGTGGTGCACCTGGGTGTAGTACCAGGCGAGGCTCCATTGGCCCAGCCGGCTGTCGCCGCGGCCGCCGAGTTCCAGGGTGGTTGCGGTCTGGTTTTGCAGCTTGACCGGGTCGCGTTGAGTGCCCGTGGCCGCGCCGCTGCCCGCCGGGAAGCGCTGGTTGGCGCTGTAGATCAGCGACCAGGGATGTGGTCCTTCGACGGATCGGCTGAGGTTGCCGAACAGTTGCAGGTCAGGTGTCACCTGGTAACGCAGGCCCAGGCGCGGGGCGTAGTCCCAGTCATTGAGACTGGTCTTGCCGCCACCGTCCGGGTAGGTCACGGCGCTTTCGCGGCGGGTATAGATGGCCGCGAGGCCGGTGGTCAGCCACAGGTCGTCGGCGATCTGCAGGTCGTTGCCCGCGTGCAGCACAGTGTCCGAACCCTGGTAGGTGAAATTGCGCATGGCGGTGCCGGGCGCGTACCCGGCGGTGTTGCCGGTGGGGATGCGCACCGATTCGCTGGCGCCGGCGTTGGGCAGGTGTTTGGTCACCCGCAGCCCGACAGTGCTTTGGCTTTCCAGGCCCCACAGCGTATCGCGCCGCTTGTAGTCGAACGTGCCGCTGACATCCGAGTACGCCACCTTCAAACGGTTAGGGCCTTCGCGCAGGTCCATCGGATAGTCGTGGTAGACCAGCCCGGTCTGGATGCTCGAGTCGTCATCGATGAACCAGGTGGTCTTGTTGCCGATAAAAGTGCTGCCCGGCTGGTCACGGCTGTCGTTTCGCGCAACATACGCCGGGTTGGCGGCCCGTGAGTCATGCTCGATGGAGTACTTGGTGACACGGCCGGCGAGGTCGTTGTCTGTCTGGCGGTGCCGCAGGTAGAAGCGCGTTTCCAGGTTCGGGTGGAAGCGATAACCGAAGTTGGCGATCACCCCCTGGCTTTTGCTGGCGGTGTGATCCTGATACCCGTCGGCGCTGGCGTCGGTCACTGCCACGTAGTAGTCAACGGCGCCCAACACTTGCCCGGAACTGATCTGGCGCTGCTGATAGCCGTGGCTACCCATGGCGTAGCGCACCTGCAATTTCGCAGCGTCGTAGCCGGTATGGCTGACGTAGTCGATAGCCCCACCCAAGGCCAACGCACCGCGATCAAAGCCGTTGGCGCCACGCAGCACTTCCACATGATCGAGCCACAGCGGCTCCAGCAACTCATAAGGCGTGCCCCCCGGACCGGTCAACGGCAGGCCGTCGAGCATGGCGTACAACCCCGAAGCGTGGGCGCCCGGTGCGCGGTTGATCCCCGAGCCGCGGATCGAGATTTTCACCCCTTCGTTGCCCGCAGACTGCGCATAAATCCCCGGCTGGTACGCCAGCACATCCTGATTACTGGCAACTCGACCCTGCAGCGGACGGCGCAGGTCGACCACATTAGTGCCGCCGGGCACTTGGGCCAGCCGCTCCCTGGCGTCCTCGACCGACTGGTCTGCGCCGCCTTGGCCGTCGGCTTCGATCAACACCTGTCCCAGCTCCATGCCCTGGGCTGCAGCGCTGACCGGGCAGGCAAGGGCCAGGCCCAGCAGGGCTGCCGGGAAGGAATTGGGTGAGGGCATAGGGAAACTCCGGGTGAATGCGGCGGGCAGTGAGAAGTGCGACGCAGCCAACGCCGAAGGGAGCACATAACTGCCGAAAAACTAACGCCGCCGATTCCCTCGCCGGATGATCAATTCACCGTGTTCCCTCGTTTGATATCACCGCAAAAAATATCGAGGTTGCCACTGTCCGGCGCAGTCCGCACGACGACCGAGTACTCGCCGGCCAGCAACACGGGCAGCTCCACCGGCGCACTCCTTGAAAATATCCAGCCGCGAATGGCCTGGCGCTCGGTGTTGACCTGATCGTTCATCGTGTAGGCGACGGGGCCGGGCTGCTCGCAACTGCCTTTGTTGATAAAGGTGTAAAGGCGCAACGGCAGGGATGCCCCGGTCGGAACGCCACTGATGATGAAATTGAATCCGGTTTTCTTGCCCCAGCTGGCCAGGGTGACGTTGCCGATTTGCCCGGTGTTATGCCGGGTAGCCTGCAGCGCCACGGACACTCCCTTCTGGGCTGGAGTGGTGCACCCGACCAGGGTGATGGTGATCAGCAATGCCAACGAGTTTCTGAATTTCATTTCGAATCTCCAGAGTGGAAAAACTGCACTGGTAGATTAGTACGTCCAGGAATTAAGCGAGCACGGACGAAAAACGCCGCTGCCGGACAGATCGCGCATGGATTTTTTCCGCTGGGCAATCTGGAAAATCAGGTGTCGCTGTAGTGCGGATAGTAGCCAACCCAAGTGTGGCGATTGCTGCGTGGGGCGCACTCATACAGTGCTCACAAGTCAGTTATCGGGGGATTTGGCCGTTGCTAGACTCGCGATCTCTGCAGTTTTCTTATCCAGCAATCAAAACGGGATCAATGATGTTCAGTGAAATCCTGGTGGCCATCAATGGCAATGTCCAGAGCGACAAGGTCCTTCAGTTGGCCATGAGAGTGGCCCATGACTCGACGCGGGTGCATGTGGTGAGTGTGATCGCGCTTGAGTTCAGTGCGCCTGATCTCGAGTCCCGGCAGGCATCTCCGGCTTCGTGGGCAGAGCAGCTGCACTGCGAAGAAATTGTCGAAAAGGCCCGGCGGTTGCTTGAGGCTCGGCATATTGAGTGCACGGCTGAGGTTGTTGCGGGTGACCCTGAGCACGCCATCTGCAACCATGCCAGAGAGCTGGGCTGCGATTTGATTGTGATGGGGCATCACCATATGTCGACGTTTGAGCGGCTGGTGGGAAACTCGGTGGCGTATGAGGTTTTGCAGAATGCTCCTTGTCCGATTCTGATTGAGGTGGGGTAAGTGTCGCCACTTATCCTGTGGGAGCAAAGCTTGCTCGCGATGGACGCTGACGCGTACCTACTGAATAAATACGTCCCGTGTAGGAGCCGGCTTGCCGGCGATGGACGTCAACGATAACGCGGGAAGTCTGATTCACCGCAGCACCCTCAGGCTCATCGCGAGCAGGCTCGCTCCTACAGGTCCTTGGGCCGGGTAAATAAATCTGACCCCATTTTGAAGTGTTGCCACTTATCCTGTGGGAGCAAAGCTTGCTCGCGATGGACGTCAACGATAGCGCCGGAAGTCTGATTCACCGCAGCACCCTCAGGCTCATCGCGAGCAGGCTCGCTCCTACAGGTTCGTGAGTTTTAGGCCACCGGGATCAACGGATCGGCGGCCGCCAGCGCAGCGGCACGATCAGCTGCCGGCGGGTAGATCCACACTGTGTTGATCTGCGTCTTCAGTTCCTTGGCTTCCTGCCCGACCAGTTTCAACTGACGATCCCAGCCTTCGGTAAACACCGCGCCCCAGGCGCCCAGGTCCAGGCAGGTCACGTATTTGGGCTGGCTGTAGGTCATCGGCGCCACACCCAGCAGGTCAGCGGCAACGTTGTTGCCGGCGTAGCGGCCCAGGCAGATGGCATGCTGGCAGGACATGCCGGCAAAATTGCCCAGGGTATCGGTGGCGGCGTAGGCGACGTCGCCGGCCGCGTAAATGTCGGCGTGCCCGCGCACTTTCAGGTTGCCATCCACGTGCAGGCGACCTTGCGGATCGCGGGTGCCGGCCACGTGTTCGGTCAGGGGACTGGCGCGAAAGCCCACGGTCCAGATCACCGTGTTCGACTCGATGCGCTGCCCGTCGGCCAGGGTTACGCCACCGGCATCCACCGAGGCGACTGTGGCGTTCAACACCCACTCGATGCCCAGGTGCTCGGACGCTTCTATGATCGACGGACGAATGCCATCCCCCATCGATGCCGCAATCTGCGGGCCGCGATCGACCACAATGACCCTGATCTGCGCGTCGTCACCCAGCGCCGCCCGCAGGCGTGCGGGCATTTCGGTAGCGGTTTCGATCCCGGTGAAACCGCCTCCGGCCACTACCACCGTGTTGCGGGCGGTCGTTTCAGGGAGGTCCTTCAGGGCCTTGATGTGCGTTTCGAGGCGGCTGGCTTCTTCAATCTGGTCGACGTCAAAAGCGTGCTCGATCATGCCCTCGAGGGCCGGGCGAATCACGCGGCTGCCGGCGGCCAGCACCAGGCGGTCGTAGGCCAGAGTGCCGCGGGTGCCAGCGGGGTCGAAGTAGGCCACCTGTTTGTTGTTGGTATCGATGCTGTCGGCCACTCCCTTGATAAATTTCACCCCTGTGGCCTCGAACAAATCACCCAGCGGCGCCTGCATGGTGTGGACATTCGGCTCATAAAAACGCGGACGAATGCGCAGCTCGGCCTGGGGGGCCAGGACGCTGATCTGCACGTCGGTACGATCGTGCTTGTCCAACAGGCGGGCGGCGCTCAAGGCGCTCCAGACCCCACCGAACCCTGCGCCAATAACTAGGATGTGTTGTTTCATGGGATTGCTCCTGAAGACAGTCGATCGTTGAATGGGTGGCTGATCCGATTCGCTGCAGGAAATGGTATCGACGGGCAGGTGGCGCGGCACTTCTACCAAGGGTCAGGGCCGGCATGCCTTGGTGTGAGTGGGGTATACCGAAGTATTAGCGGCGATCGAGCACGGCTTCGATGCAGGCGAGCAATTGAGCGCAGGGAAAGGGTTTGGGAAACCAGGCGACAGGCTCGGGAGAGTGGGGTCCGACTTGGGGAGGTTGGCCCTGGTAGCCGGTGATGAAGATGACGGGGATCGTCAGGCCCCTGGCGGATAGGTCGTCGTACAGCTGAATACCCGACATGCCGGGCATCTGGATGTCGGAGATGAGGCAGGCAGTGCCTTGCACTGCGCTGGAGGAGAGGAACGCCTCGGCGCTGGCGAACACCCGAACGGTGTAGCCGTACGAACGCAATAAACTGTCCAGCGCAATGCGCACGGACTCGTCATCGTCGACAACGGCAATAATTGCGGAGTGGGACATTTCCATACCCGGATGAACGTGGATAGCCAATTGATGGCATCCGCCTTCACCGCAAGATACGCCGTCCTGCCGGGCGCAATAGTATACGTGGGTATAGCGCTGAAGCCGCGCGCGCCGCCAAATCTGTAGGAGCCCGGCTTGCCGGCGATGGCGATCTTGCGGACGTCATCGCTGGCAAGCCAGGCTCCTACAGGGATTCGGAGGGGTGCGGGATTTGGGTTCGGCGCAAATCCGTAGGAGCCCGGCTTGCCGGCGATGGCGATCTTGCGCACGTCATCGCTGGCAAGCCAGACTCCTGCAGGGGATCCTCACACCCCAAGCGCCTGCGCCATGCGCACCAGGTCGGCGAAGGAGCGGGCGAGCATCTTGCGCATGGCCTGGCCGCGGTGGATCTTCACCGTGATCTCGCTCAAGCCGATTTCCCCGGCGATCTGTTTGTTCATCAACCCCGACACCGCCAGTGCCATCACGGTCTGCTCCCTGGGAGTGAGCGTGGTGTAGCGGCTGCGCAGTTGCTCGGTGCTGCGCTCGGATTCGCGGCGCACCTTGTCCCGGGCATGGGCGGCGGAAACGGCGTCGATCAGGTCCTGTTCGCGGAACGGCTTGGCGAGGAAATCCACGGCACCGGCCTTCATCGCCCGCACCGTCATGGCGATGTCGCCATGCCCGGTCATGAATACGATCGGCAGGTTGATCCCGGCCTCTGCCAGCTCGCGCTGGAAATCCAGGCCACTGGTACCTTGCAGGCGCACATCGAGCACCAGGCAACTGGGAATGTCCGGGCGCGGGTAGTTCATGAACTCGGCAACCGAAGCAAACAGCGCCACCTGCAGGCCGATGGAGCGCAACAGGCTGCCGAGGGACTCGCGCAACGGCGCATCGTCATCGACGATGAACACCAGGGGCTCGTGGTTGGCGACTCTGTTCAGAGGATGATGTGCGTTCATGACGTTTCCATCGAGTGCGTGAGTGCAGTTCCGGCACTGTTGGTCGACTCCGGCAGCAGCACCGGCAGCGCAAACCGCAACGAGGTTCCGTGGCCGGGCGTGCTGGTGGCCCAGATGCGTCCGCCATGAAAATCGATGATCGAGCGACAGATCGACAGCCCCATGCCCAGGCCGCTGTCCTTGGTGGTGAAGAACGGGGTGAAGAGTGCATTCATCACCTCGGGGGCGATGCCCATGCCCCGGTCCGCCACTTCCACCATGGCTTCGTTATCCGCGACCCAGGTGCGCACGTGCAGCAGGCGATCACGCACCTTGACCGCATCCATGGCGTGGCAGGCATTGATGATCAGGTTGATGATGACCTGCTGCAGTTGCACCCGATCGACATCCACCAGGCGGCCATGCGCAGCCAGTTCCACAGTCGGACGAATCTTGTGGTGCGCCAGCTCCTGCTGCACCAGGCCCAGGGTCTCACTGACGATATCGTCCAGCGACTCGTGTTGGCGCAATGGATCACTTTTGCGCGAAAGGGCGCGGATCCGGCTGATCACGTCACTGGCGCGACCGGCGCTGGCGATGATCCGATCCAGCGCCTGCAAGGCTTCAGGCAGGTCCGGGGCAGGGCGATCGAGCCAACGCCGGCAGGCTTCGCCGCTGCTG
This sequence comes from Pseudomonas sp. RIT-562, assembly GCF_026241895.1. Lineage (GTDB taxonomy): Bacteria > Pseudomonadota > Gammaproteobacteria > Pseudomonadales > Pseudomonadaceae > Aquipseudomonas > Aquipseudomonas mandelii_F. The sequence goes on from NZ_JAPJIV010000021.1 coordinate 74,391, forward strand.
GTGATCGCCGTCAGTGGCTGGTTCACTTCATGGGCAATGGACGCGGCGAGTTCGCCCAAGGAGGTGACGCGGGTGACGTGGGCCAGTTGCGCCTGGGCGCAGAACAGCGCGGCCTCGGCCTCTCGGGTGGCAGTGACGTCCATCAGCGCACCGATGTATTCGCAGCGTTCGTGCTGTTCAAACAGCGGGCTGGCGATCATGTGGATGTGCTTGATGCGGCCGTCGGGCATCAGCAGTCGGTGCCTGACTTCGATCAGCGCTTCCCCGCGCGCCGCCTTGGCGAACACCTCGTGGGCCAGCGGCAGGTCGTCGGGATGAGTTCGGGCCAGGACCATGGAAACCGTGGGCGACTCGCTGAGCGCACATTCGAAAATCCGCGCCGCTTCGTCCGACCAGGTCATGCGTTCGCTATCGCCGCGAAAGCCGACGCTGCCGGTGCGGCTCAAACGCTGGGCCCCCAGCAGATACACCTCGTTGTGGCGCAGGCGGTCCGCTGCGTATTTGCTGCGCAGGGCCAGGAAGGTAATCGCCGACAGCGCGGTCAGGCAGCGGAAAAAACCGGTGGTCGAGTCCCAGCGCTGATAGCCGCCGTTGTATAGAAAGATTGCGGTAAGCAACACAATGCACATCAGCGCGATCGAGATCACCACGTTGATCGAGAACAGATTGGCCGCCATCAACAGCAACGTGATGTACAGGATGGTCGGCGCCAGGTCGGTGTGAGTCTCGGAGTTGATCACCACGATCCCGCACGCCACCACCAGGCCGATCACCCAGCCCAGGGCGTTGACCAATGGATTGGGGCTGATGCTGATAGCGGGATCGACTCTGCGCAGGTGGGGTGTGCGGGACGTCTTGCGCAACAAACCGAAGAAAAATGGCAGCGCTTCGCGCGCACTGGCAGACCTGTTGTTGTTCATTTCGGTCATGCACTCCTGATGTCGGGGGGGGGCGGAGTCTGGGTGGCATATCGTAGAAGCAATCGGTCCTGCCCTGATAGGACATATACCCCTGAAAAACGGCCAAGCGCCTGCCTGCACGGCGATTTGGCCACGCCAGGTAAAGGCTGCCGTCAGCGGGAAAAGCGGCTGCGGTATTCGCGGGGGGATATCGAGAGATGACGCTGAAAGGTGTAGCGCATGCGCTCTTCGTCGCCAAAGCCACAGGACTGGGCGATTTGGTCGATGTTGCGCTGGGAGTCTTCGAGCAGGCGCCGTGCGGCTTCCATGCGGAACATTTCGATGGCCTTGGCCGGCGTGCGTCCGGTCTGGCGCTTGTACACCCGGGCAAAATTGCGCGGGCTCATCTGGGCCTGCCGAGCCAGCTTCTCGACGGTCAGGCCTGGCTCGCTGAGATTGGCGCTGATCCACAGGTGCAGCTCGTCAAAGCCGGCACTGTCGTCGGTCTGCGATTGCAGCAGCTGGCTGAACTGCGCCTGGCCCCCAGGTCGCTTGAGGAACACCACCAGTTCCCTGGCCACCTGCAGCGCAACTTCGCGACCGCAATCAGCCTCGACCAATGCCAGGGCCATGTCGATACCGGTGGTGACGCCTGCCGAAGTCCAGACCGTGCCCTGCTGGATAAAGATCGCATCGATGTCGACGTCGATGGTCGGGAAGCCGCTCTTGAGCATGTCGCACATCGCCCAATGGGTGGCGGCGCGCAGGCCTTCGAGCAATCCGGCCTGGGCCAGCAGGAAGGTGCCGCTGCACACCGAAGCGGTGCGCCTGGCCCTGGGCGAGGCTGCGCGCAACCAGTCCACCAGTGCCACGCCGTCGATCATCGCCTGGCGGATGTTGGGGGCGCCCGGCACGATCAGCGTGTCCACCGCGTGCTCGTTGAACAGGTGCAGGGAGGTGGTGTGCACCGACAGCCCTTCGGCGGTAGTGATCAGTCCACCTTCCAGGCTCGCGGTGTGCAGGGTGTAGCCCGGCAGTTCGCGTTCGGCCATGGCTTTGGACGCCGCCCAGAACACTGTCTGGGCGCCGGTCAGGTCGAGCAGGCCCATTTGCGGGTAGGCCAGGAATACCACGGCCCGCGGTTGGGACAGCGAATCGGTGGGATAGGGGTCTTGCTCGATCAAATTCATTGGCGCTTTGACGCTCTGTTCTTGCCGGTATTGGCGTTGCGATAGGACGTGGCCGAAAACCGGGATAACTCCGCGCCTGCGGCTTGTCAAGTTATCGCGATGGATGACGCTGCCCCGGCGCAAGGGGCTTTTGGTTGGGTGGCCGACTATTTGCCGTTTTTACGTAGCTCGCATAGGGGCTTTTTCCGATCATGCGTCCGGTCATGAGGCGTTCGACCAGGACTCGATCGGGTTGGATGGCTCCCAGTGTCCTGAGAGGTCACCCTGATGAATGATAAAAAACTAACCCACGCCACCGGCGCGCCGGTGATCGACAACCTCAATATCGAAACTGCCGGGCCACGTGGGCCCGCGCTATTGCAAGACATCTGGCTGCTGGAAAAACTCGCGCATTTCGACCGCGAGGTCATTCCCGAGCGGCGCATGCATGCCAAAGGGGCGGGCGCCTACGGGACTTTTACCGTCACCGCCGATATCACTCGTCATTCCAAGGCCAGCCTCTTTGCCCAGGTGGGCAAGCAGACTCCGGCGTTCGTGCGCTTTTCCACCGTGGCCGGGGAGCGCGGAGCGGCCGACGCCGAGCGCGACATTCGCGGTTTTGCGGTCAAGCTCTACACCGATGAGGGCAATTGGGACATCGTCGGGAATAACACCCCGGTGTTCTTCTTCCGCGACCCGCTGCGCTTTTCCGACCTCAACCATGTGGTCAAGCGCGACCCGCGCACCGGCCTGCGGTCACCAACCAATAACTGGGATTTCTGGACACTGCTGCCCGAAGCCTTGCACCAGGTCACGATCGTCATGAGCGACCGCGGCATCCCCGCCAGTTACCGGCACATGCATGGTTTTGGCAGTCACACCTTCAGCCTGATCAATGCCGACAACCAGCGAGTCTGGGCCAAGTTTCATTTCGTCTGCCAGCAGTCCATCACCAACCTCAGCGATGCAGAGGCGGCGCAGGTGGTTGGCAACGACCGCGAGAGCAACTTGCGCGACCTTTATGAGTGCATTGAGCGGGGTGAATTTCCCTGCTGGAAACTGTGCATCCAGACTATGACGCAAGACCAGGCACGCGTGCATCGACACAACCCGTTCGACCTGACCAAGGTCTGGCCTCATGCCGAGTTCCCGCTGCAAGAAGTGGGCGTATTGCGCCTGGAGCGTAACCCCGACAACCATTTCGCCGAGGTTGAGCAGGCGGCTTTTTCCCCGGCCAATGTGGTGCCGGGCGTGAGCTTCTCGCCAGACAAAATGCTCCAGGCGCGGCTGTTCTCTTACGGCGATGCGCAGCGCTATCGGCTTGGCGTGAACTTCAATCACATCCCGGTTAACGCGCCGCGCTGCCCCTTCCACAGCTATCACCGCGACGGCGCAATGCGCACGGATGGCAACCTGGGTTCGACCTTGTCCTACTTCCCCAACAGCTTCGGCGAATGGCAGGACCACCGGCAATTGCACGAGCCGCCCCTGGCGCTGGATGGCGATGCCGGCCATTGGGATCAAAGCGTCGTGGAGGATCATTTCGAGCAGCCTGGCAATCTGTTCCGGCTGATGACGCCCTTCCAGCAGCAGGCGCTGTTCGACAATACCGCCCGGGCGATGGGTGATGCGCCAGAGATGATCAAGCGGCGGCACATCGCCAACTGCACCCAGGCCGATCCCGCCTACGGTGCTGGCGTTGCCCAAGCGTTGGGCCTGAGCCTGGCCGTGGCGGATACCGCCGCCACCCTGTAAATCCTTGCACCCTGCGGCAACCTGTCAGTGGAGAAACTATCATGAGCAGTTCCGATTCCAGCAAGAAAGCCCTGGTGGTCGTTGATATCCAGAATGACTATTTCCCCGGCGGCCGATGGGCGCTGACCCACGTCGAAGACGCTGCGGGGCAAGCGGCGCGAGTCATCGACCGGTTCCGCGAACGCGGCGACCTGGTGGTGCATATCCGCCATTAATTCAAGGACGACAATGCGCCTTTCTTCCGACCCGGCAGCGAGGGCGCGCAGATTCACGAGAGTGCGAAAAACCGTGCGGACGAGCCCGTGGTGCTCAAGCACTACATCAACTCATTCCGCGAGACCGAGCTGAAAGCCATCCTCGACCGGCATGGCATCAATGAGGTGGTCGTGGTCGGAAACATGAGTCACATGTGCGTCGACGGCATGACCCGCGCAGCGGTGGACTTCGGCTACACCACCACGGTGTTGCATGACGCCTGCGCCACCCTCGACCTTGAGTTCAATGGGGTCAAGGTGCCTGCGGCGCAGGTGCACGCCGCATTCATGGCGGCCCTGAGTTTCGGCTACGCGCCGGTCATTTCCACCAGTGAATACCTGAACCGTTGATCCGCTGCAGCGGCCTTGCAGATGGACGGCCATGGTCGTCCATTTGCCTGCTGTTTTTGTGGTCTACGCTGATCACCTGGACCGACTGGCATGGAGGCTGCCAATAGCTGTCCGGGAGTTGAGGAACGTCGATGGTGCAGTTGATCTGCTCGCAATTCGATGAGTTCGAAGAAGCCCTGTATGGCGTGCAGGGCCGCTACGTCCTGCGGACCCGCCAGCAGCGGGACTGGCAACTCAAGGTGGTCGACCTCAACGGGGTGGCGCTGATGAGCGGCCGCGAAGGCGCTGGTACCGTGTACACCGGTATCGGTCTGCCCGGCTATTTTAATATTTTTGTGCCCCTGACCGGGCACGAGACCACGGTGGTCGACGGCCACCGCTTCGATCGTCGGCGCATTGGCTGGATGGTGCCCAATGCAATGTTTCATATCAACGCCACGCATCCCGCCAGTTGGCTGACGGTCGCCATGTCCTGCGAGCTGGTGCTGCACTGGGCGTCACTGCGCGAGGACGAATTCGATTTTTCCCTATTGCACCGCAACCTGGTGAGCAATGCCCAGCGCAACCTCGGGCCGCTGCTCTGGCTGGCGCAACGGCTGTTCCACATCGATGCACATTCTCCCGAAGCCTTGCACAGCGAGAGTGCCGAGCACGCGGCGCGCATGGAGGTGATGGACGTGGTGTTTCGCCTGCTGTTGCCCGTCGACCCGCCGCACGCCACGGCGCGACACAATCGTGATCACCAGGAAATCATCAGGCGCGCGCTGGAGTTGCTCGAAGTGCTGGAGGTCCAGACGGTCTACACCGAAGACATCTGCCAGGCGACCTGCGCCTCCGAGCGCACCGTGCGTAATGTGTTCAACCAATACCTGGGCATGAGCCCGCATCGATACTTGATGATTCGCCGCCTGCACGCCATCCGCGCGGCTATCCGCCATGCTGGTCCGCAGGACACCGTCACCAGCATCTGCGCGCGCTTCGGTGTGTGGGATTTTGGGCGGCTGGCGAGCCTCTACCGCCAGTATTTCGGCACGCTGCCGGCGCAGTCGCTGAAAGCCGCAAGGGCGGCGCGGCCGCATGGCTAGGCAGTCACGACAACGAGCGCATCAGGGTCTGGCTGGGGTATTCGCCAAACAGCTGGTGATAGTCCGCAGCCATGCGGCCACTGTCAGTAAAGCCGAAGCGCGCAGCCACCAGGCTGACCGATTCGATGTCCGGATTGGCGAGTGCCAGCGCTGCACGAACCAGATGCAGGCGGCGAATGTGCAGGTAGCGATTGGGCCCGATACCGAACACCTGCTGGAAAATCGAGCGCAGGGTGCGCTCGCTGACACCCGCCTTGCGGCACAGCTCGCCCAGGCTCAAGGATTGCACATCGCACTGCTGCAGCAGCGTCAGCACCCGGGCGGCACTGGCTTGACGCCTGGCCTGTTGCCAACTGACTCGCGCTGTAGGGGTAAGACTTGAACTCGGTAGCCGGGCCTTGTGTTTGTCCATTTCAACCTGCCATCAAGCTCGTTCAGGTTGATCCAGAGTGTCTCGATCAGGCGCAGTCGACTACGTAAAACAGGCAAGCTTTGGGTTAAACGGCGGGTTGATCACGCATATATGCCGCTGTGCAACGTGCCGAATTTACGTAGAAGTAAACGCCTGCGTTTGCGCAAGCTAAGGTTATTCCCAGCCAGGCCGCCGCGCCGTCTCCTGGCCCGAAATCCACCTGGAACAATCGAAAGGAGTGCACTCCACCATGAGTACTTTCACTACCAAAGAAGGCGTAGAAATCTACTACAAGGACTGGGGCAAGGGCCCGGTTGTGGTGTTCAGCCACGGCTGGCCACTGGACGCCGACAGCTGGGAATCGCAGATGTATCACCTCGCGGCCAACGGCTTTCGTTGCATCGCCCATGACCGTCGAGGCCACGGCCGCTCCAGCCAACCCTGGGATGGCAACGACATGGATCATTACGCCGATGACCTGGCGCAGTTGCTCGAGCACCTCGATGTGCGGGACGTGACCCTGTTCGGGTTTTCCACCGGAGGCGGGGAGGTGGCGAGGTACATCGGCAGGCACGGTACCGGCCGGGTAAAACGAGCCGGGCTGATTTCCGCAGTGCCGCCGCTGATGGTCAAGACCGACGCCAACCCCGGCGGCCTGCCGGTCTCGGTTTTCGACGGCATTCGCCAGGGCTTCCTGGCCAACCGCTCGCAGCTGTTCATCGACATCCCGAGCGGGCCTTTCTTCGGCTACAACCTCCCGGGCGCCGAACCTTCCCAGGGCGTGATCAATGCCTGGTGGATGCAGGGCATGCTCGGCGGACACAAGAACACCCTCGACAGCATCAAGGCTTTTTCGGAAACCGATTTCACCGAAGACCTGAAGAAGTTCGATGTGCCAACCTTGATCATCCATGGCGATGACGATCAGATCGTGCCGATCGATGCCGCCGGCCGGGCTTCGGCGAAGCTGATCAAGGACAGTAAGCTGATCGTCTACGAAGGTGCACCCCACGGCATTACCGACACGCACAAGGATCGGTTGAATGCCGATCTGCTGGCGTTTGTGCAGTCCTGAATGGGCGCGGGGTCTTCAACCCCGCCGCAGTTGCACCGGAGTCACTCCCAGCCGTTGTCGGAACGCCGTCGCCATATGCGCCTGGGAGTTGAAGCCGCAGGTCAGGGCGATCTGCGACAGGCTGGCAGCTGAATCGCGTAATAGAGCCCGAGCCTTGGCCAGGCGGCGGTCGATGAGGTAACTGTGCGGGCTTTTACCAGTGGCCTGCTTGAACGCCCGCATGAAAAAACCTTCGGACAGTTCAAGCAGGCCAGCCATCGCCTGTACGCTCAGCGGCCCGTCGAGGCCTGCATCAATGAACTCATCCAGCTGGCGCAGGCGGTTGGCGGTGATCGAGCCTGCCGGCTGCGCAGGCAATGCCGTGTGCGCCGTCGCGCGCTCCGCCAGGGCCAGTGCCCAGGCCTCCCAGTCGTTATCCAGTGCAGCGCGCAGCAACCCATTGCGCATGCCCAGCGCCAGGCTGATTGCCTGTGGATCGATGCGATTGTTGAAAGCCTGTTCGCCCGGCAACTCCAGGCCATCAGTGCGTACCACCCGCAGGTACTCACCACCCTGTGTTGACTCGGACAAGACGTCACAACCGGCGGGCACAAACGCCAGGCCGTTGGGGTGCGCGAGGAAGGGTTGCACCCGGTCACTGCCGATGGCGTGCACGCCGCACTGGCTGTCGAAGGCGAAGCCGATGGCTGCCTGGGTCGCCACATAGCGGGTTGCGTAGGCCGAGGCGGGCAACAACTCGATCGCCCACGGCCCGGCTTCGACCCGGCGGACCGGTTCGGTCTGGTGCGTTGATGGCAGGCGATTGTGCGGGTTCATGCCGAGCATAGTAGTGAAGAAAGAGGCAAAAAGTCAGGTCGGTTTTCTGAAAGCCGACGTATCGACCTTGCGCCTAGACTGGGCAAAACCACAGGGAGATTGCCCATGCACAGTTTGACTCGCGACGACATCGAACAAGCGGCCCGCCAGGTGTACCAGGTGATGCCCGCCACGGCCCAGTACGCCTGGCCGTTGCTGGCAGAGCGGTTGGGCTGCACGGTGTGGGTCAAGCATGAGAACCACACCCCCACTGGCGCGTTCAAGGTGCGCGGCGGCATCACCTTCATGCACTGGCTCAAGCGCACGCACCCGGACGTGAAGGGCATCGTCACTGCCACCCGCGGCAACCATGGCCAGAGCCTGGCGCTGGCGGCCAGTGCCCTGGGCTTGCGTGCATTGATCGTGGTGCCCGAAGGCAACTCGGTGGAAAAGAACCATGCCATGCGTGGCTTCGGCGGCGAGGTGGTGGAATGCGGCCGCGACTTCGATGATGCCCGCGTCGAGGCGGCGCGCCTGGCGCAGGAGCATGGGCTGTTACTGGTGCCGCCGTTCCACACCGAACTGGTCAAGGGCGTGGCGACCTATGCACTGGAGCTGTTCACGGCGGTGCCCGACCTGCACACCGTCTATGTGCCGATCGGCTGTGGCTCGGGCATCTGTGGAGTGATTGCCGCACGCGATGCGCTGGGGCTGGATACCCAGGTGGTGGGCGTGGTGTCCACCGAGGCTGACGCTGCCAGGTTGTCGTTCGAAGCCGGCGAGATCTGCGAAACGTCATCGGCCAATACCTTTGCCGATGGCCTGGCGGTGCGCAGGCCGATTCCCGAGGCGTTTGCCATCTACCGCGAGGGCGCGGCGCGGATTGTCGCCGTCAACGACGGGCAGATCGCCGAGGCGATGCGCATCTACTACACCGATACCCATAACCTTGCAGAAGGGGCGGGCGCTTCGGCGCTGGCGGCACTGGTGCAGGAGCGTGAGGCTATGGCGGGCAGGAAGGTGGGGGTGATCCTCTCCGGAGGCAACGTCGATCGCGGGGTGTACGCGCGGGTGATCCAATAAGCTGTATTCGCAGCAGCGGCAATTGTTGGGCTGGCCCAAGGGGATAACCGCAAAATCCGAGCGCCGCGTACCTCAGGCCAAAGCGCCAGCGCTCGGAAATCTTGCGGAAACATTTGCTAATACTCTCATTATCTTAGTAGTTGTACGACGTCGTACGTACTGTGTTGGAATGCGCCGGTTCTCACAAAAAAAATAAACGGAGATACCTTCCATGACGAGCATTCCTTCCGTCGAAGGCCAAGTCGCGGCGCCCGCGCAAAACCGCTTTGCCCGAATACTCAAGCTGCTGGGCCCGGGCATCATCGCCGTCTTGTCCTGGCTCGGCGCCGGTGATCTGATCACGTCCTCCGTGGCAGGGGCCAACTACGGCTATGCGATGATGTGGGTGCTGGCTGTCTCCCTGCTGTTGCGCTACCTGATCGTCAACATCATTGCCCGCTTCCAGTTGTGCAATAACCAGGGCATGACCATCCTCCAGGGTTATGCCCAGCTCAACCCGTTTTTCGCCTGGTTCATGCTGGTTTACGCCCTGTTGATGGGCCATCTGATGAACGCCTACATGATTAAGGGTGCCGGTGAATCCCTGGCCATGCTGTTGCGGATTGACCAGCCGTTGCTGTGCTCCCTGGCAGTGGTGCTGGCGGTGTGGCTGCTGGTGGGGCGCAACATCTACTCGATGATCGAAGGCGTGATGAAGGTGCTGCTGGCGATCATGACCCTGGCGTTCATCGCACTGGCGGTCATGTCCGGTCCCGACGTGACCGGCATCATCAAAGGCACCATCGGCTTCAGCATTCCGCCCGATGAGGGCGTGCATGGCGCCTTGCTCGTAGCGGTGTCGGTGATCGGCGCGGTGGCCGGCTCCATTGCCAACTTCGTGCACCCTTATGTGATGCGCCAGAAGGGCTGGATCGGCCCGCAGCACAAGCGCATCCAGCGTAACGATCTGTTGTTCGCGGTGTTCGTCGGCATCGTCATCAACCTGGCCATCTGGATCGTCGGCGCGGAAATCCTGCGGCCCAACGGCATCGAAGTGAAAACCCTGAGCGACCTGGGCAAGGCGCTGGAAATCTTCTTCGGCCCGATCGGCTGGTATGTCTTCTTCATCGGCGTCTTTGCAACCCTGTTCGCCAGCATCTCCGGTAAAACGACCGCCTTCCCGATGCTCATCACCGATGCCTTCCAGCACGTGCGCCCCAAGCGTCGCGACACGTACGGCAAAGAGTTTCACCACGATCCGATGCACAAGTGGTTCATGCTGTTCATCCTCGTGACTCCGCTGATCTGGTCACTGCCGGGCATGCCCGACTTCGTGACCCTGACCATTGGCGTCAGCGCGCTGAACATCATCGGTTTGCCGGTCATTTCCCTGGGCCTGCTGATCATGTCTAACCAGAAGTCGTTGCTGGACAAGCAGTACCGCAACAACCTGTTCGAGAACATCGCGCTGCTGTTTGCTACCGGCCTGGCGTTGTGGGTAGCGTTCCAGCTGGGTGTTGACCTGTTCAGCCTGTAGCGGCGGCGACCGTCGAGGGGGTTGATTGCCCCTTGGCGGTCCTCGGGATTTTGTTCTCGCCTGAAAGCCTGACGAAAGCTTTCAGGCGCACCCTCCAACCCAAGCTCTGCTATCGTAAGAAAGCCTCTAATCGCTCATTCGGGCGATTTTCCGTAAGCACGCTTTACGGCACCGTCATCACGGTCAGGTTTGCGAGTTAACGGGAAACGCACAATGGACACCCCGCCAGTAGACCGTCCACCCTCCGAGCCCCTGTCGCGCGCCGAAAAGATCGTCGAGTTTCGTCGGCAGAAAAGTCTGCTCAAGACCGGTGCTCTGCAAGACGCGATCTTTAACAGCGCCTACTTCTCCAGCATCGCTACCGATGAAAAAGGCGTTATCCAGATCTTCAACGTCGGCGCCGAGCGCATGCTTGGGTACCTCTCCGAAGACGTGGTCGACAAGATCACCCCAGCCGACATTTCCGACCCTGCCGAGCTGATCACCCGCGCCGCCGCCCTGAGCCTGGAACTCAAGACGGAGATCACCCCGGGCTTCGACGCGCTGGTGTTCAAGGCGTCCCGAGGCATCGAAGATATTTATGAGCTGACCTATATCCGCAAGGACGGCAGCCGTCTCTCGGCGATGGTGTCGGTCACCTCATTGCGCGACAGCGCCGAAATCATCATCGGATACCTGCTGATCGGTACCGACAACACTGCACGCAAGCAGGAGGAAGCCACCCAGGCATTGCTCGATCAACGCCTGCGCGACCAGCAGTTCTATACCCGCTCGCTGATCGAGTCGAACATTGATGCGCTGATGATGACCAACCCCCAGGGGATCATTTCCGACGTCAACAAACAGATGATGGCGCTGACCGGCCGCACCCGTGACGAATTGATTGGCGCACCGTGCCGCAACTTCTTCACCGACCCGGCGCGCGCCGATGCGGCAATCAAGCGAGTGCTCAGCGAAAATAAAGTCAGCGACTACGAATTGACGGTGCGCGCCTACGACGGCACCGAAACCGTGGTGTCGTATAACGCAGCGACTTTCCACGACCGTGACCGCAAGCTGCAGGGCGTATTTGCCGCCGCCCGGGATGTCACCGAGCGCAAACGCTTCGAGCGCACCCTGGAAGAAAAGAACGTCGAGCTCGAACATGCCAGCCTGATGAAATCCGAGTTTCTGGCAACCATGTCCCACGAACTGCGCACTCCATTGAACGCCGTGATCGGATTTTCCGAAGCGCTCAAGGACGGGATGGTGGGCGACATGACCGACACCCAGCGCGAATACATCAGCGATATTTTCACCAGCGGCCAGCACCTGCTGTCGCTGATCAATGACATCCTCGACCTGTCCAAGGTCGAAGCCGGCATGATGGCCCTGGAACTCGAGCCCGTGGAGTTGCAGGGCCTGCTCAGCAACAGCCTGCTGATCGTGCGCGAAAAGGCCGCCCTGCAGCGCATTCAATTGAAGCTGGAAACCGACGACGACCTCGGCACCTTCGAGCTGGACCTGCGCAAGACCAAGCAGATCGTCTACAACCTGCTGGCCAACGCGGTGAAGTTCAGCGCCCCGGGAGGCGTGGTCACCCTGGCGGTGAAGCAGGTGCCGCGGGACCAGGTCGGCACCCTCGACGGCGACTGGCCGGTGCATGGCTTTGAACTGCCGACCAGCGAGCATGAGCAATTTTTGCAACTGAGCGTCAGCGATACCGGGATTGGCATCGCCCAGGCTAACATGGACAAGTTGTTCAAGGCCTTCAGCCAGATCGACAGCAGCCTGGCCCGTAAATTCGAGGGCACTGGCCTGGGCCTGGCGATGGTCAAGCAATTGACTGAGCTGCAAGGTGGCAGTGTCGCAGTCGCCAGCCGGGCAGGGGCCGGAGCACGTTTCGTGGCCTGGTTGCCCATCCGTCGTACAACCACTGTGGAGGCGCCGTGGCCGAAATCCTGATCGTCGAAGACAACGCCGCCAATATGCGCCTGGCCCGGTTACTGCTTACCAGCGCCGGCCACAGCGTGATTTGCGCCGCTGATGCGGAAACCGGCCTGAAGCTGGCGCGCGAGCTGCAGCCCGCGCTGATCCTGATGGACATCCAGCTGCCGGGCATGGATGGCCTCAAAGCCACCTCGTTGCTCAAAAGTGACGTGGCGACTGCGGCCATTCCGGTGATCGCGCTCACGGCCATGGCCATGAAGGAAGACGCGGAAAAGACCCGTCAGGCCGGGTGCAACGCCTACATCATCAAACCACTACGCTACAAGGAGCTCTACCAGGTCATCGACACGTTGCTGCAAAACACTCTGCCTCAACAGCCCTCTACCTGAGCTCTCTACATGTCCGACACCGCCGCTACCCTGTTGATCGTCGACGATGAAACCCATGTGCGCAAACTGCTGCAGATCCTCCTGCAGAACCAGGGTTACCAGACCCTCACCGCCAGTTCGGGGGAAGAGGCACTCGCCATGGTTGCGCAACAGCCGCCTGACTTGATCCTGCTGGATATCATGATGCCCGGCATGGACGGCTACGAAGTCGCCCGGCACCTGAAAACCAACAAGGCTACTTCGAACATCCCGATCATCATGCTGTCCGCCCTGGGTGAGCACAGTGCGCGGATTTCAGGCCTGGAGGCGGGCGCCGAAGACTTCCTCAGCAAGCCGGTGGAAAGTGCCGAATTGTGGCTGCGGGTGCGCAACCTGCTGCGACTCAAAGCCTTCGGCGACTACCTGAAAAGCCACAGCCTGATGCTGGAAGAACAGCTGCAGCAGCGCACCATCGACCTGGAGCGTTTTCGTTCGGCGATGGATGCGTCAGGGGATGCGATTTTCCTGGTCAATCGCAGCACCATGCAACTGATCGAATTCAATCGACGTGCCAGCCAGGTGTTGGGCTTCAGTTCCGAAGAACTGCTGTTGATGACCCCTGCGGACCTCAGCGATGCCAGCATCGAAGAGCTGAAGCTTTTATATGACCAGATCATTGCGGGTACCGGGCCGATCGAGCCGACCGAGTCGCGCATCCGCTGCAAGGACGGCAGTTATCTGCCGGTGGAAATCCATCGCCAGGCCTACAAGACCGGCGACGACTGGATCATTGTCGGCATCGCGCGGGACATCACCCAGCGCAAGGAAACCGACCAGCGCATGCTGAAAATGGCCCACTACGATACGTTGACTGGCTTGCCCAACCGCAACCTGTTTTTCACCACCCTGGAGATGGGCCTCACCCAGGCGGCGCTCAGCCATTGGCAACTGGCGGTGGTCACCGTTGACCTGGACGATTTCAACAGCATCAACGAAACCTGGGGCCACCTTTTGGGTGATCAGATGCTCGCTGAACTGGGTCAGCGCCTGACGGGCTGCCTTAACGTCAGCGATACCCTGGGCCGCTTGCACGGTGACGAGTTCGCGCTGATCCTGATGATCCGCGAGGGCCAGGCGGACCCGCTACAAACCGTCGAGCGCATTCGCGAAGTACTGCGCCTGCCGTTTCAGCTCGACGGCCAGGACACTTCGATGACCGCCAGTATCGGCATTGCCCTGTACCCCAACGACGCTGACGACGCCCACAGCCTGATCAAGCACGCCAACACGGCCATGCACCGGGCGAAGAAGATCGGGCGCGATACGTATCGGTTCTATACCGCACAGATGAACGTGGAAGCGTCGGCGCGTCAGGAGATGGAAACCGCCTTGCGCGAAGCCGTCCAGCAGCAGGCGTTTGAATTGTTCTACCAGCCCAAGATCGGCCTGGTGGATGGCCAGGTCTGCGGGCTCGAAGCCCTATTGCGCTGGCCGCGTCCGGGGCAGGCGCATGTGTCGCCCGCAGTGTTCGTGCCGATCCTGGAAAGCATGGGGTTGATTACCCAGGTGGGTACCTGGGTGATTACCCGGGTCTGTCAGCAAATGGCCGAATGGCGACTTGCCGGGCAGGGGCCATTACAGGTCGCGGTCAACGTGTCCGGCCAGCAGATCATCGAGGGCGATCTGATCGCCAGCATCCGCCAGGCGCTGCTCGACAATCAGATTGATCCGCACTGCCTGGAAATCGAATTGACCGAAAGCTCGTTGATGGAAAACACCGCCCACACCATCGCCAGCCTGCAAACCCTTAAACAACTGGGCGTCAAAGTCTCCATCGATGACTTTGGCACTGGCTATTCCAGCCTGGCCTATCTGCGACGCTTCCCGATCGACAAACTGAAGATCGACATTGCGTTTATCCGCGAAGTCACCAGCAACCCTCAGGACGCCGCCATCGCCCGGACCATCATCGAGCTGGCGCACAGTCTCAGCCTGCAGGTGATCGCCGAAGGCGTGGAGACCCCCGAGCAGCTGGCGTTCCTCTCGCAAAACGGCTGCGATCAGGTGCAGGGTTACCTCTTCAGTCGACCCTTGCCGGTCCAGGAACTGGAAGTTTTCCTGCGCGAGCCAAGGGCCGTCATTTGATTGAAGTGGTGCTTGCAATAAAAATTTGAAACCTTTTATCGTAAGTTGCAATCCATCGCCCATAGGGGGCAATTTTGCGTTCGCCGCAAGGTGGGCAAATAGCAAAGGTTGGCTTTACAACAGACGACATTGCCCTGTGCACGAATGGGCAGTCTTACAACGAGCCGAACTCGACATGCCAACGAACTCTTTACCAGGGGCCGGTGCGGCTTCCCTGGCCTACGACACCCACCGTCTGGCCCTGATAGAAATCGGCGAGCGGATTCGCGACCTGGATGACACTCCAGCGCTGGCGTACGCGTCGGCGGAAATTCTTGGACGGACCCTGCAGGTCAGCAGGGTTGGCTACGGCACCATCGACCCGATTGCCGAGACCATCACCATCGAGCGCGACTGGAACGCACCGGGAATCGAATCCCTGGCCGGCGTCTTGAGCTTTCGCGACTACGGCAGTTACATCGATGATCTGAAAAACAGCCAGACAGTCATCGTTCGCGACGTTGCCGAGGACCCCCGAACCCGCGACAGTGCACAGCAGCTCAAGGCGATCAGTGCTTATTCGTTCATCAATATGCCCATCACTGAAAAAGGCCGGCCAGTGGCGCTGCTGTACCTGAACCATTGCGAGGTTCGCGAGTGGTCGGATGATGAGCTGGCGCTGATTCGCGAAGTCGCCGAACGCACGCGCATGGCCACCGAGCGCTGCCGCGCCAGGGATGATCTGCGCGAGCTGGCCGCTTCGCTGGAACACCAGGTGCAGGAGCGCACGGAACAATTGCGCCAGTCGCAAAAGATGGAGGCGGTGGGGCAATTGACCGGGCGTTTTGCCCATGACTTCAACAATCTGCTGACCGTTATCCGCTCTTCCTGTGACCTGCTCAAGCGCCCGGGCAGTTCTGAAGAGCGCCGCCTGCGCCTGGTCGAAGCGATTTCCGAGGCCGTGGAAAGAGGCAGCTGCCTCACCGGTCAGCTGCTGTCATTTGCGCGCCGCCAAGCGCTCAATCCGTCAGCGCTGGATGTGAATGCCAGCGTTATGGCGATTGGCGAGGCCATGACATTGCGGGTTGGGCCCGGGATTAACGTGGTCATCGACCTGCCTGACGAGTCCTGCTCGATACACGCCGATCCTGGTCAGTTCGAAACCGCGCTGGTCAACCTGGCCAACAACGCCAGTGAAGCCATGCGCGGCACTGGCGAGCTGGTGATTAGCGTGGTCCGGGCTGACGGTATTCCGGCAACCCGCGGGGATCCGTCCCTCGACGGCAAGTTCATCGCCATTTCGGTTGGCGACAACGGTTCGGGTATCGCACCGTTCTGCATCGAGAAAATCTTCGAGCCTTTTTTCACCACTAAAACAGTCGGGCAGGGTATCGGCCTGGGCCTGAGCCAGGTGTTCGGTTTTGCCAAGCAGTCTGGCGGTGAAATCCGCGTGGAGAGCTGCTTGGGCCAAGGCAGTGTCTTCACCTTGTATTTACCTTGCGCTTAAGCGAGCGCATGGATAGCCCGAACGCGAAAATGGCGTTAGCATCGTAGACCTTCGGCCTGATGGCCTGTTGTTCAGATCAGGGTTGCATAGTGGAAAAGCTAAAACGCCTTCAAAGCGGAATCGAGGGGCTTGATGCTCTGCTCAAGGGCGGGCTGGTCGCGGGGTCCTCCTATATCGTTCAAGGACGCCCTGGCTCTGGTAAGACCATCCTTGCCAACCAGCTCGGGTTCCATCATGCGCGCAATGGCGGCCGGGTCCTGGTCGCGACGCTGCTGGCTGAATCCCATGATCGCCTGTTCCAGTTCCTCTCGACCCTGAGCTTCTTCGAGCCGGCGCGGGTCGGCGCCGAAATCCAGTTTGTCAGCGCCTTTGACACCCTGGAAAACGAAGGGCTGGACGAGGTGGTCAAGCTGCTGCGGCGTGAGATCAGCCGGCAGAAGGCTACGGTAATGGTGGTCGACGGCTTGCTTAATGCGCGCTCCAAGGCCGACTCGCCGATGGACACGAAAAAATTCATCTCCGAACTGCAGGGCCATGCCGCCTTCGCCGGCTGCACCGTGCTGTTCCTCACCAGCTCCCGGCTGGATGACGGCAGCCCCGAACACACCATGGTCGATGGCGTCATTGAAATCGGCGAAGAGCTGTTCGGCACCCGATCCGTGCGCCGTATCCAGATGCGCAAGACCCGCGGCAGCGGGGCGCTGAGCGGCCTACACGAGTGCGAAATCACCGACAACGGCCTGGTGGTCTATCCGCGCCTGGAAAGCCTCTACAGCCATCCGTCGATGCCCGACAGCGCGGACCTGACGCGCATCGCCAGTGGCATTGGTGCGCTCGACGGCCTGATCGGCGGCGGCCTGCACAGTTCCTCCGTGACTCTGGTCATGGGGCCTTCCGGAGTGGGCAAAACTACCCTGGGCCTCAAGTTCCTCGCCGAGTCGACGGTGGATGCACCCGGGCTGCATTTCGGTTTTTATGAAAGCCCGCAACGGCTGCGGCTCAAGGGCCAGTCGCTGGGCATCGACATCAAGGGCATGGAAGAAAGTGGCGCGCTGAGCATCGCCTGGCAGCCCACCACCGAGGGTTTGCTCGACAGCCTGGGCGCACGCCTGCTGAGCATCGTCGAGCAGAAGGGCATCAAGCGCCTGTTCATCGACAGCCTGAGCGGCATGGCACGGGTGTCGACCACGCCGGCGCGCATCACCGATTTCTATAGTGCGCTGATGAGCGAACTGCGCGCCCGCGGGGTGACGGTATTTGCTTCGTGGGAGATGCGGGATCTGTTCGGTTCCGAGGTCAGTACGCCGACGCCGGACCTGTCGAGCATCGTCGATAACCTGATGCTGATGCGGTTCTCCGAAAATCAGTCTGAACTCCGACGACTGCTTTCGATTCTTAAAGTACGAGACAGCTTCTATGACCCCTCGCTACTTGAAGTGGTTATCCATGCACACGGCGTTGAACTGAAGAAGGCCTCACGACATGCGACGGCAGTCCCCAATGATTCAACGCTGCCCGGTTCAATCTCCTAAGTCTGTGAGTCGGGTTGAATTGACATGACCACCATCCTGGTCGTCGACGACGAATATTTGATCGCTGACATCCTCGGCTACGCGCTGGAGGATGAGGGGTTCATGGTCGTAAAGGCCAGCAATGGCCAAAAAGGACTGGAAGTGCTGGACCGCGAGCGTCCTTCGCTGATTATCACCGACTTCATGATGCCGGTGATGGACGGTCTCGAATTCGCCAAGGCGGTGCGGGCGCTGCCGTCGACCAGTCATTTGCCGATCATCCTGATCAGCGGCGCCCAGGCTCATATCGGCATGCAGCGTTCGGACCTGTTCGATGCGGTGCTGAAAAAGCCGTTTAATATCGACCTCGTCATTGCCAAGGCCCGGGAGCTTCTGGCATTGGAGTGACCGGCCTGGCAGGGCCGGGGGGGGAGCCTGGCTTGCCAGCGATAGCGCCCGCAAAACCGCCATCGCCGGCAAGCCGGGCTCCTACGGATTTGTGCCGAACCCAAATCCCGCGTACACCCCGATCACCTGCACGAACCTGGCTTGCCAGCGATGGCGCCCGCAAAATCGCCATCGCCGGCAAGCCGGGCTCCTACGGATTTGCGCCGAACCAAAATCCCCGCGTACACCCGGATCACCCGTAGGAGCCTGGCTTGCCAGCGATGGCGTCCGCAAAACCGCCATCGCCGGCAAGCCGGGCTCCTACGGATTTGTGCCGAACCAAAATCCCCGCGTACACCCGGATCACCCGTAGGAGCCTGGCTTGCCAGCGATGGCGTCCTCGAAATCGCCATCGCCGGCAAGCCGGGCTCCTACGGATTTGCGCCGGGCCCAAATCCCGCATACACCCTCGATCACCCGTAGGAGCCTGGCTTGCCAGCGATGGCGCCCGCAAAACCGCCATCGCCGGCAAGCCGGGCTCCTACGGATTTGCGCCGAGCCCAAATCCCCCATACACCCTCGATCACCCGTAGGAGCCTGGCTTGCCAGCGATGGCGTCCTCGAAATCGCCATCGCCGTCAAGCCGGGCTCCTACGGATTTGCGCCGGGCCCAAATCCCCCATACACCCTCGATCACCCGTAGGAGCCTGGCTTGCCAGCGATGGCGCCCGCTAAACCGCCATCGCCGGCAAGCCGAGCTCCTACGGATCTATGCCGGGTCCAAATCCTGCGTACACCCCGAGCACGAACCTGGCTTGCGAAAAACGACTACGCTGAACAGGTCACCACCATCATCACGTCTCTACGGGGAGCATGGGAATGACCGCCAAACCAGCTCATCCCCGCTCATCCTGGGTCATATCCTCGCTGCTCGCCATTAACCTGGTGCTGACCACCGGGTGTTCCGGCAGGACCACTTCAGCTCGCTATGCTGCGGCGAACGTGGGTTCCAGCTGCTATGCCAAGGCCCTGCCCACCGCAGGCGAAGGCGGTCTGGCCTGGGGCAGCACCTTGAGCATCGCGCGGCAGAAATCGTTGAACAATTGCATCCGCTATGCCGGCAGATCCGGCGGCACGCCGACGACCTGCAAAGTGGTGTTATCGGAGTGTCGGAACTAATTCTTCAGGAGCAATGGCCGTTGCTGCATCCAGGCAGCAACGGCCCATCATTGCGTACCACGCCCAGCAAACACCTCCTTGAGCACCGGCACCGCCGACATCGCCTTCGGCCACCCGACATAGAACGCCAGGTGAGTCACCACTTCCGCCGCCTGTTCCCGGGTCAGGCCGTTGTCCATGGCGCGGTTCAGGTGGAAGGGCGCGCGGGGGTTTTATCTGCTCGTCAGCGATTACTTGATATCGCTCCGGTCATGTATTGATTCAAATCTCGGAAATCCTGAACCCTCCAGGTGAACGGCGGCAGCCTGACTCCATTTTCTCGCAAGGTCCTTGGGATCAGGTCGCCATTTGGACGCAGTATTATTGACGAGACAATAACGCCCGGATAATCATCCAGCCGTTTCTTGAAGGCGGAAGTGGTCAGGTCAGGTGTGGGCGGATTGCTTTTATGCGCCAGTGGGCCCGTTCCTTTTAAATCGGCGCCGTGGCACATGGCACATCTTTGTTGAAAGATAGTTTTGCCATTCAGATTGTCTGCCAAAGATACTAATGGCTTAGTTAGCGACAAAATTGCCAGCGAAGCGATGAGCAGTAATTTCATTGTTGTGTGGCCTTGTTATCTAAAAGGGTAACTGTCGGCACTGGTCTAGCCCTTCGGCGTCGCAACCGCCGACCACTGATCGTAAGCGTCTTTCATCTTCTGCCAGGTCGCCGCGTCGGCGGGAATAAGGTGCTCGATGCGCAGTGACGCAACGGTGATATCGAGCGGCATTCCGAATGTGGTGAAGGTCGACAAAAACCGCAGTTCGGCGTTTCCGGCGCGCACTCGAGTCAGTATCAAGGGGGAGGGTGTTGACGCCGGGGGGGCTTCCGTCGGGCCAGACAGGTCTTGCAGAAGGCGAGTTAGACCGGGATTGCCGATGGCTTCCCTTGCGGCGCGTTGCCACGCAATGGCGCGTATCTCCTGTGCATTCACCAGGCAATCACCCAGACCGCCGGGACGCAGCAGCGTATCGAGCAGGTTGAGACCCGACTCGCCAGCGCTTGCAACTCCGGCCATCTCGAACAGCAATCCCGCACTGGCATTGGCTGCAGTAATGTCCCAGTTGCTGTTGATGACTATGGCCGGCGCCGGGTTATTGGCTTGCAGGATAATGCTCGATCGCCGTGTGCACAACCGCCAGCGCCGGAGCGTCGAGCGCAGAAGCCACGTAGCGGGGCGCATAACCAGCCGCCACAAACACCGCGTTGCAGTGTTCGAGGGGGACGTCGAGGGCTGTTAATAGCGCATGCAAAGTGCCGGGGCTCGCCTTGGCACGACCTGTCTCGACACAGCTGAGGTGACGCTGAGACACGCCGACCAGCAGGGAAAGATCCAGCTGGCTGAGCCCTGCCTGCTGACGCAAGCGTCGCAGCTGCTCGCCAGCAGCAGTGCTGGATACCGGCTGCGCAGGATGAAAGGAATAGTGACCCATGAATTCAACTCTGCCTGTCCATGTGGAGAGTGTCGATGACCTGTCAGGTCATTGTGCGGCGAGCGACTTTATCATTACTGAGCCGACGCTATCTGCCACAAAACCCTCAAAGCCACCGTTCAATGGCAGAATCCCCGTAACTTGATCGTTTTGGAGAACACTATGCTTCGTGCGTTTGAACGAAGGCTCGACCCTTTTCCTCCTGACGAGGTACCGCCGCCACCCAACGGCCTGGCGCGGTTCCTGTGGGCGTGCACGCGGGGCGCCCGCGGGTACATCCTGGCGTTTGCGCTGCTGAGTGCCGGGGTGTCGATTTACGAAGCCTGGCTGTTTGCGTTCCTCGGGCAAGTCGTGGACCTGCTCTCCATCTGGCAGGCTGGCGGTGATGCGGCAGCGCAGGAAAGTCGGGTGCTGTGGGGCATGGGCATCGTCATGGTGAGCAGTGTCGGGCTGGTGGCGTTGCGCACGATGGTGCAGCACCAGATCCTGGCAATCAACTTGCCGCTGCGGCTGCGCTGGGACTTCCATCGCCTGATGCTGCGGCAAAGCCTGTCATTTTTTTCCGACGAGTTTTCCGGCCGGGTTACGACCAAGGTCATGCAGACGGCGCTAGCCGTGCGCGACGTGCTGTTCACGCTTATCGAGATCGCCCCCGGCATCGGGGTTTATTTCATCGCGATCATCGCACTGGCCGGCGGCTTCGCGTTGAAGCTGATGCTGCCTTTCGTGGCGTGGATTCTGCTGTTCGGGCTGGCCATGCTGTACTTCGTGCCGCGCCTGGGCAAAGTCGGGCAGGAGCAGGCCAATGCGCGGTCGATGATGACTGGGCGGATCTCGGACGCGTACACCAACATCACCACGGTGAAGCTATTTTCCCACTCCAACCGTGAAGCGCATTTCGCCCGTGCCGCGATGGAAGATTTCAAGCAGACCGGCTTTCGCCAGATGCGCCTGGTCAGCCAGTTCGAAATCGTCAACCAGGCGTTGGTAGTAGCGTTGATCATGGCCGCAGGGGGTTACGCCCTGTGGCTGTGGCACCAGGGACAGGTCGGCGCCGGGGCGGTGGCGGCAATTACCGCCATGGCGCTGCGGATCAATGGCATGTCGCACTGGATCATGTGGCAGATGACTTCGCTGTTCGAGAGCATTGGCACCGTCCAGGATGGCATGGCAACCCTGACCCTGGGCACCAAGGTGCAGGATGCGCCGGACGCAGAAGTGCTGGCGACGTCCGGCGGCGCGGTGACTTTCGATAACGTGCGCTTCAACTATAACGGCGAACGCCAGGTGCTCGATGGCCTGAGCCTGAATATCCGCCCGGGCGAAAAAATCGGCCTGGTGGGCCGTTCTGGCGCTGGCAAATCCACGTTGATCAACCTGCTGCTGCGCTTCTACGACGTCGACAGCGGGGAGATTCGTATCGACGGCCAGAACATCGCCAAAGTGACGCAAGACAGCCTGCGCAGCTCCATCGGCATGGTCACGCAGGATACGTCGCTGCTGCACCGTTCCATTCGCGACAACATCGCCTATGGCCGTCCTGACGCGACTGACGCACAAATCCATCGCGCCGCAGCGAATGCCCAGGCCCATGAGTTCATCAGCCAGCTGAGTGACCGGCAAGGCCACACCGGCTACGACACCCTGGTGGGCGAGCGCGGCATCAAGCTGTCGGGCGGCCAGCGCCAACGCGTCGCAATTGCCCGGGTGATGCTCAAGAACGCGCCGATCCTGCTGCTCGACGAGGCCACCAGCGCGCTGGATTCGGAAGTCGAAGTCGCCATCCAGGAAAGCCTTGATGAAATGATGCAGGGCAAGACGGTGATCGCCATCGCCCACCGGCTGTCCACCATCGCGGCCATGGACCGGCTGATTGTCATGGATGACGGGCGCATCATCGAACAGGGGACTCACAGCGAACTGCTCGGAAAGAACGGCGTCTATGCGCGGCTGTGGCAGCATCAAAGCGGCGGGTTTCTGGGCGAGGACAAGGGCGTGGTAGAGGTTATGGATCAGGAGTGAGGGGGAGGCGGGCGCTGCCAGACGCTTTGATGTCCGCTGGAAAACCGGGGCCGCTTCGCGACCCAACGCAGGCTTCGCCAGCTGCTACGGGAGTTGTGGTGGATGGGCTTTTTGTAGCAGCTGCCGAAGGCTGCGTTCGCTCTGCGCAGCAGGCGCTGTGTTTGGCCTTGGAACGCTGGGGGCCGCTTCGCGACCCAACGCAGGCTTCGCCAGCTGCTACGGGAGTTGTGGTGGATGGGCTTTTTGTAGCAGCTGCCGAAGGCTGCGTTCGCTCTGCGCAGCAGGCGCTCTATCGGGCGATACGGTTTGGCCTTGGAACGCCGGGGGCCGCTTCGCGCCCCAACGCAGGCTTTGCCAGCTGCTACAAGGTTCGTGGTGGATGGGCTTTTTGTAGCAGCTGCCGAAGGCTGCGTTCGCTCTGCGTAGCAGGCGCTGGGTTTGGCCTTGGAACGCTGGGGGCCGCTTCGCGCCCCAACGCAGGCTTCGCCAGCTGCTACAAGGGTTGGGGTGGATGGGCTTTTTGTAGCAGCTGCCGAAGGCTGCGTTCGCCTGCGTAGCAGGCGCTGGGTTTGGCCTTGGAACGCTGGGGGTCGCTTCGCGACCCAACGCAGGCTTCGCCAGCTGCTACAAGGTTCGTGGTGGATGGGCTTTTTGTAGCAGCTGCCGAAGGCTGCGTTCGCCTGCGTAGCAGGCGCTATATCGGGCGATGCGGTTTGGCCTTGGAACGCCGGGGGTCGCTTCGCGACCCAACGCAGGCTTCGCCAGCTGCTACAAGGTTCGTGGTGGATGGGCTTTTTGTAGCAGCTGCCGAAGGCTGCGTTCGCCTGCGTAGCAGGCGCTATATCGGGCGATGCGGTTTGGCCTTGGAACGCTGGGGGCCGCTTCGCGCCCCGACGCAGGCTTCGCCAGCTGCTACGGGTGGTGCTCCGACGGGATGAGGGCGACCAGATCCGTGTCACCTACGTCCACGCCCGCCTGTGAAAGCAAGGTAGTGACTTGCCCGCGGTGATGCGTTTGATGGTTGAAGAAATGCATGACCAGGGCATAAAAGTTCTTGTCAGCCGGAACTCCCTTCATGTTCGCGTACTTGAGCACGTGGTCCAGATCCGCCTCTGCAATGGAGCGCGACCACTCGACAATTAGCTGATCGAGCCACACGCGTTGTGCCGATAGCTCGCGGATATTTGAGTACAGCAGGTGGTTGAGGCTTGCAGGGGCGGGGAGCTGAAGAATGGGTTGCAGGGCCAGGTAGTTCGCCGGGTGCCTGGCGAAGCGCTGGAGCCAGACCGTATCGCCGGCTACCAAGTGATTCAACGTGCCGAGAATTGAACCGAAAAAGGCTTTCCTGTCCGTTGACAGTTCATCATCTGGCAGGCTTCTGGCGGCCTCATAGATCTTTGCGTTCATCCACTCGTTATAGGTTGCCATCAGGCAGATGTGGCTGGCGCGACTCATCGTGCTTATCCTTTCTTGCATTGTTCCGGCCAGCCAAAGCGCATACTTTGCGCAGCGTTGAAAGACTACGCGGGAAGTTCGACGTAGCTGGATTCACCCCCACCAGTGGCACCCGACAACCAACCCCATACGAAGTCAAGGGTGGTAAGGCCTTCGTGATCAACGCCTACCGTGCCACGAGACCAGCCAGCAAGCATTTCGCCCTCCGTTGTCAGGCATTGGAAAAGCAGCTCTATGCTATCCGGGCCTGTCGCGCGCCCAACTTGATGACCCAAGCGGATCCGCCCGCCTTCATAAGTCCCCGAAATCGCATTTTGCTGGACCTGATAATGAAACACGGTACCCGAACCCGAGAGTCCTTGAGCGTTGTTTGCCACGGTAAATCGGCGATTGTTCAAGCGCTCGCAGATTTGAGAGAAGTGGGTGTGCATGATGTAGCGTCCTTTTTGAAGGTATCCAGCAGAGCGTTGAACAATACGCCTGAGCCCATTAGGCTGAACGAACAAGCGGCGAGTTACTTCAACGCAGCTACCACTGCATCGAAGAATACCATCGGGTCGATCGGCTCTTTATCCACCGGCTTGGGCTGGGCACCGAAGGTGACAATCACCACGTTATTGGCGGGGTTGACGTAGATGTTCTGGCCCTGGATACCCACCGCCGCATAGGCGCCGTCTTTCACCGACGGCTCGGTCCACGCCGTCCACCACATGTAGCCGTAGTCCAGTGATTTGCCGCCTTTGAGGGTGGTCGGCAGCGTCGCCTCCTTGACCCAGCCCTCGGGCAGAATCGAAGCGCCATTGATCTTGCCGTCGTTCATGAAAAACAGCCCGAAGCGTCCATAATCGCGCAGCGTGGCGCTGATACCGCTGCCACCGATTTCCACGCCGTCAGGCGAATCGAGCCACCACCGCGCATCACTTTCCATGCCGAATGGCTGCCAGATCTTCTGCGATAGATAATCGGCCAGCGGCATCTTCACAGCGCCACGAACAATTTCGCCGAGTACCTGCGTCTCGCCAGTGCTGTAATTGTTGGCCGTGCCGGGCTCAGCCGCTCGCGGCAAACTTGCCATCAATGCCATGGCCGAATGCGGTTTCTGCGATATTTGCGCCTTGAGTAGCGCTCGGCGATCAGACGCTGGATCGGTGTAGGTCTCGTTCCACTTCACGCCCGAAGACATCATCAACACGTCGCGCACGGTCACGCCTTCATAGGCGCTGCCCTTGAGCTCGGGAACGTAATCCACCACTTGCGCATCGAGGCCCTTGATAAGGCCATCTTTTATCGCTGCAGCTGCCAGCGTGGAGGTGATGGATTTGGCCATCGACATCGACATCCATCGGGTGTTCTCGGTGTTGCCACGCTGATAGGTCTCGAACACGATCTTGCCGTCCTTGAGCACGAGCATCGCGGTAATGCTGTCGAGTGCGACGAAGTCATACAGGTCGTACTTCTTGTCCCCGACGGTGAAGCGAACATTGGGCAGCTGTTTGTCCGATTTCGGCAGCGGATACGGGTGATCGCCGGCTTTGATCTTGTGGGTAGGGAACAGCCGGTCGATGTTGCGGTAAGTACTGACCGCCAGATCGGGGAGCATGGCGCCGTCGTAGATCTGCTCCACGGTGCCAATCGGTTCCTGGGCGTGGGGGTAATCGTCAGCCCATGCGCCCGAGGTGATGCCTGCAGCGAGCAGACCCAGCGAGAGAAGCAACGACCGACCAGGCGCAGCCGGACGAAAAATAGCGGATGAGTGCATAACCTATCCTTTTTGGTTTTTCCATTCACGGACGTTCAGATACGCTCGCGTTTGAACCATAGTCTAGTCATCGGGATTACGCCGCACGAACGGAAGGACGATGCCGCATTCAACAGAATGCTCCATTCATGAATTGTCTGCCTCGGGCGCACGGAAGGCCTTGCTGTAGTAGCCAGACTGATCGAAACAGCAAACATGCTTCTTGCCGGATGCAAGCATCTCGCAGGCATCACCGATGCGCTTGGCGCGTGTCTTCAGCTGCTTGGCTGAAGTAATCCAGTGTATCCAGTCTACTCGGGCGAGGGTCGTCGTATCGTTCCAGACGTGTCGAGCCTCAGGAGCGGTTGCCAGTGCCTGCTGAAAATCTGCCGGGATGTCAGGCTCGGGCTCGTTCTTCACCGGGGCCAGTTCCAGCGTAACGACATCGCCAACGGCCGCGCCTGCGGCTTCGTATAGCTCTCTACTGACCTGCAGCCAGTGGCTCAGCTGACCATCCGGCTCAAGGGTGGCCTGGAAAGGGTGCCCATTGAGTGTGCCTTCAACCGTCGTCCGCCCGCGCCTGGGAAGCTGTTCACTGGCGTCTCTTGGCAAGACGACAAACGCCCACGAAGTATCATCACCAGGCTTTGCCGGACGAAGAAGCTGTGCCTCGAATCGGGATTTCACATCGATGGTGGTCATTCCAGCCTCCAACTTTCTTCCACGTGTTAATGCATTTTAAGCGCTATCGCTATATCAAGGATGCTCCTCATGATCCAACAGTCTGTGGCCGCTAGGTAGAGGGCTGACACTTGGTCTAACCTCAGTTGGCCGTGATTGCCAGTTGTGAGGTCCAGGTAATGGCCAAGCAAAAAAACAAAGACATTAAGCGTAAGACTGCAGAAAGTCCGAAACTGAAGAATAAGGATTATCTGCAGCAACTGCGCAGTCTGCACGTGGAACTGGTGAAATTGCAGGAGTGGGTAAAAGCCAAGGGCATCAAGATCTGTATCGTCTTCGAAGGGCGCGATGGCGCTGGCAAGGGCGGCACGATCAAGGCCATCACCGAACGGGTGAGCCCCCGGGTCTTTCGGGTGGTGGCGCTCACGGCGCCGAGTGATCGAGAGAAAAGCCAGATGTATGTGCAGCGCTACTTGCCGTACCTGCCTGCGGCTGGCGAGGTGGTGATTTTCGATCGCAGTTGGTACAACCGGGCGGGCGTCGAGCGGGTCATGGGGTTCTGCACCAAAGAGCAGGTCGCCAGTTTCCTGAAGACCACGCCGCTGGTGGAGCGGGCAATCGTCGACTCAGGTGTGATCCTCCTCAAATACTGGCTGGAAGTCAGCGAAGACGAGCAGACCCGGCGGCTCCAGGCGCGCATCAATGACGGACGCAAAATCTGGAAACTGACCCCGATGGACCTCAAGTCGTACAGTCGCTGGTATGACTATTCACGGGCTCGTGACGACATGTTCCTGGCGACCGACACTGAACATGCCCCATGGCTGGTCGCCCATTCGAACGACAAGCGGCGGGCGCGCCTTAACATCATCTCCGATCTGCTGAGCCGCATCCCGTACAAGGAGGTCGCGCGCGAGAAAGTGATTTTGCCCAAGAGGCAGAAGCCCGGTGGTTATCGCGACCCGGATTATCCGCACCGGCAAGTCAGCGAAAAATTCTGACGGGCATGTAACGCGAGTCTGCGCTGGACACCTATAGGCCACAGCTCTATGAGCGATTCGCAATCTTCGCCTCCCGTCCTGGAACCGGGCCGTATTACCCGCCGGGATGCCGGCGACGCGACCGGCTGGAGCCGCTGGTTTCCTGGACTGCGCACGTTGCGCGGATACCAGGTTGCCTGGTTGCGTCACGACATCATGGCCGGCCTGGTGCTCACCACAATGTTGGTACCCGTGGGCATCGCCTACGCCGTGGCATCGGGCGTGCCGGGCATTTATGGCCTCTACGCGACCATCGTTCCGCTACTCGCATATGCGTTGTTCGGGCCTAGCCGGATACTGGTGCTGGGCCCGGATTCTTCGCTGGCCGCCGTCATCCTGGCTGTCGTCCTGCCGCTGTCGGGTGGCGACCCGCATCGCGCTATCGCTCTTGCGGGCATGATGGCGATCGTTTCAGGCGTCGTGTGCATCCTGGCGGGCATCATGCGTTTGGGCTTCATTACGGAGTTGCTGTCCAAACCAATCCGCTACGGCTACATGAATGGCATCGCGCTCACCGTATTGATCAGCCAGTTACCCAAGTTTTTTGGTTTTTCGATTGAGGCCGACGGCCCGCTGAGAAACATCTGGGCTATCGCCACCGCGGTAATGGAAGGCAAGACCAACTGGACCGCGTTCATGATCGGTGCAGCCACCCTGGTGGTGATCCTTGCGCTCAAACCCTACAAGCGGGTGCCAGGCATTTTGATCGCAGTGGTCGGCGCGACGATCGCCGTCGGTGTGCTGGACCTTGGTGCCCGCGCCGGGGTATCGGTGCTCGGCGCTCTTCCACAGGGTTTGCCTGCGTTCGCCATCCCCTGGATCACCCGTGCCGATATCGTCCCCGTGCTCATCGGCGGTTGTGCCGTGGCGCTGGTTTCGTTCGCCGACACCAGCGTGCTGTCGCGAGTCTATGCGGCGCGCACCCGTACCTACGTGGACCCGAACCAGGAGATGGCAGGGCTCGGTTTTGCCAATCTGGCGGCCGGTTTTTTCCAGGGCTTTCCAATCAGCAGCAGTTCTTCGCGTACCCCCGTGGCCGAAGCCGCGGGCGCCAAAACCCAATTGACCGGCGTTGTCGGCGCGGTGGCAGTTGCGCTGCTGCTGGTGGTAGCACCGAACCTGCTGGAAAATCTGCCCAGCAGCGCATTGGCAGCGGTGGTGATCGCGTCGGCCATCGGCTTGATTGAGGTCGCCGACCTGCGGCGAATTTATCGTATTCAGCGCTGGGAGTTCTGGCTGTCGATTGCCTGTACCGTGGGCGTGGCTGTATTTGGCGCGATCGAGGGCATCGGGCTGGCCATCGTGATCGCCGTCATTGAATTTCTATGGGATGGCTGGCGGCCGTATTCTGCAGTGCTGGGGGAGGCCAAGGGCGTCAAGGGCTACCACGACATCCAGCGTTATCCCGACGCGAGCCTGATACCTGGCCTGGTCCTGTTTCGCTGGGATGCACCGCTGTTTTTTGCCAACGCCGAACTGTTCAACGAGCGCGTGCTCGACGCAGTGGCGGCATCGCCCACGCCCGTGCGCTGGCTGGTCGTTGCAGCGGAGCCGGTCACCAGTGTCGACGTGACCTCTGCCGACATGTTGGCTGAACTGGACGACACCTTGCACGCGGCGGGCATCAAGTTATGCGTGGCCGAGATGAAGGACCCGGTCAAGGACAAGCTGAAGCGATTCGGGCTGTTCGCCAGACTTGGCGAAACAGCATTCTTTCCAACCATAGATGATGCAGTCAGCCGCTATCTGGAGATTGATCCCGTGAGTCGGCAGGCCGAGGCTCGCTGAGTAGCGTTGGAGTCACTCAGCGACGGTCGTTCTCAGCGTTATCCAGATTGATCGGCTCGCCCGGCTGAACACCGAGTTTGGCGCGGATATCTTCGAACATCGCGTCGTACTCATCGTGCCCGCGCATGATCAGACTGGCGTTGGCGGGCAGTCCATGCTTGACCGCAGCCTTGGCCACTCGACTGGCAAAGTTGAAGGCCGTATCCCGGTGCATATCAAATTCTTCGGTAAAGCTGCTTCCCGACACCACCCCAGCCATCTTGAAGTGCATCAGCATGCCTTCCTTGGGGTCGTGTCGAACTTCATAGAAGACATCGATATTGTATTCCGGAACGCCGGGGGTGCCCTCGGGATTGCTACGATTCAAATGACCGGGCGTGAACATGGGAGGCTCCTTTTTGGGCGATAGGCAGCCCAAGTGGCTGGTATTCTCTGCATGCAGTCGCATCAGTTAACAGCTTAGGTGAAAGGTTGGGGTTACCTCTCAGATTTGCTGCCCGGTAGTCGGACTCGGCGATCAATCGCGTTTAGGTAATTTCCAGTCTTTACGAATGAAGTGGCAGGTATAGCCGTTCGGAATACGCTCCAGATAATCCTGGTGCTCCGGTTCCGCTTCCCAGAATGCTCCAGCCGGTTCGATCTCGGTCACCACCCGACCTGGCCACAGGCCTGACGCATCGACGTCGGCGGCGGTGTCCTCGGCGACGTCGCGTTGCTGTTCGCTGAGGTAATAAATCGCCGAACGGTAGCTGGGGCCGCGGTCGTTGCCTTGACGGTTGGGGGTGCTGGGGTCGTGTATCTGAAAGAAGAACTCAAGAATCTGTCGGTAGCTGATCACGGCAGGGTCGAAGACGATCTCGATGGCTTCGGCGTGGTTGCCATGGTTGCGGTAGGTGGCATTCGGCACATCGCCGCCGGTATAACCGACGCGCGTCTGCAACACGCCGGGGTAGCGCCGCAGCAGGTCCTGCATGCCCCAGAAGCAGCCGCCAGCGAGAATGGCAGTTTCGGTTTGACTGGTCATGGTAAGTCCTTCCTCTCGGAGACGTTGGGTATGACTATGTTATGGAGGCAGGTTGGCTGATTCCAAGGCGCGCTGCGCAAACAGGTGATGGCAGCCGTCCGGGCCTGGCGGCTTCAGCTCTGCGCGTTCAGAAACAGGGAGAACAGCTCAGACTGCGATTTGATCCCGAGTTTGCTGTACATGTGCTTGCGATGGACCTTCACCGTCTCGGCGGAAATTGCCAGCTTGCGCGCGATTTCCTTGTTCGAACAGCCGCTCAGCATCAGCCGGCCGACCTCCAGTTCGCGGGCCGAGAGCGGGGTGTCCAGCTGCCGGTCAGTGGTATCCAGCCAGCTCTGCCAGCTGGGTGTTGGCGAAGTGGTCTGCTCCAGTACTTCGCGCTCGAACGCCATGCGCTGGCGCATCAGCGGGGCTACCCAGGACTGGATCAGCGTAAGCAGAGCCATCTGTTCTGGACTGAAAAGGCCCTCACTGCCCAGCGAAAGGCTGAGGGTGCGTTCCGCGTCAAGCTGGACGTTGATATGCACTTCGTCGGCAACGACATTGAGGCGGAAGTAGCGTTGGTAGTAGTCGGTCTGTTCGAAGCACTCCGGCGCCACGTCGGCTAGCCAGAACAAACCGTTCTGCGGTGCTTCCCGGTTGGCCAGGTAGAAGGGGTCGAGCAGATACAGGCCTTTGAGGTAGTCCTGGAAAAGCGGGTCCGGGCCGCCATCCTTGCCTGGGCATTCGGCGAGTACCTGCGGGCGGCCATCGCTGAAAACCAGCACCACCCAACTGTCGACCGCAATGTAGCGATCCAGCAGACGCACCAGCGCGAGCCAGAAATTGGGGCGGTCAAGGCCCTCGATCAGTTTGCCTACCGCCTGGTGCCAGGCGATGTCCTGCAATGTAATGCTCACGCTTCTACCCATTCGGGGTTACCCCATCGATGTAATTACTTTCCGTTGAACGGCTCTCCATACTTTATCCAGCCCTGGCGAGTGCTGTTTGGTTTGGCAATTGTGAGCCCATTTATACGTGAAAGGACTACCGATGAAGATTGAACTCGTACAACTTGACGGTCGCGACGGTGACACCGCTTATAACCTGCAGCGCACCTTGCAGGCTATCGCTACCTGCGCAGTGGACACCGATCTGCTGATATTTCCCGAGACGCAGTTGATGGGGTTCGCCAGTGCGCAGCAGCTGGCCAAGGTCGCCGAGCCATTGCACGGGCCAAGTGTCCAAGCCGTCCAGCGCGCTTGCCGCGAACGCGATGTAAGCGTGGTCGTGGGCATGGCGGAAAACGACGCAGGCACTTTCTACAACACCTCTTTGTTGATCACCCCGCAAGGGATCGCGCTGACCTATCGCAAGACTCATCTATGGCCGTCGGAGCGCGGCCTGTTCCAGCCGGGCGATCGCTATGCGACTGCGGTCTGGAATGGCGTGCGCGTCGGCCTGCTGATCTGCTACGACATCGAACTGCCGGAAAGCGCTCGCGCCCTCGGCCAACTTGGCGCCGAGCTGATCCTGGTGACTAACGGCAACATGGACCCCTACGGCCCCGTCCACCGCACCGCGATCATGGCTCGAGCCCAGGAAAACCAGGCATTCGCGGTGATGGTGAATCGGGTCGGGGAGGGCGATGAAGGCCTCGTCTTCGCCGGTGGCAGTGCGGCGATAGATCCCTTTGGGCGCACGCTGTTTGAAGCAGGGCGTGAAGAGTGTCGGCAGGTGGTTGAGCTGGATCTCGATTTGCTGCGCACCGCCCGCCATGAGTACGACTACCTCAAGGACCGGCGCCTGCACCTGACCGGCGAACAGGTCGAGCACGCTGATGGTCGACGCGAACTGCTGATCCCTGTCCACACGCGAGGGGCGTGAGTACACCAGGCTTCGTTGCGTTTTGCTGCACGTTACCCCTGCCACAACAACAATCACAAACCTGCAGGAGCAGTGCGCGTGTCCCTGGACTCGGCACTTGTGCTCTGGAGTATCCCGATGAAATCCACTCGCTACATGCAATGGGTGCTGGCCACGTTTTTCAGCGTCGGCCTGGTCTGCGCCAAGGCCGACGAGCCCGCCAAATCCAGCGTGCACGTCTACAACTGGTATGACTACATTGCGCCGAACACGATGAAAGACTTCGAGAAAGAAGCGGGTATCAGCGCGGTATACGATGTGTTCGACAACAGTGACGTCATGCAAAGCAAACTGATGGCCGGGCGCAGCGGTTACGACGTGGTCGTTGCCAGCGCCGACCTGCTACCGAACCTGATCAAATCCGGTGTGCTGAAAAAACTGGATCGCTCAAAGCTACCCAATTGGTCGCACCTCGACCCTGACATCCTCGCCAAGTTGCAAAGCAACGACCCCGCAAACAGCTACGCGGCCCCTTACCTGTGGGGCACCACTGGCATCGGCTATGACGCGGACAAGGTCAAATCGATACTCGGTCCCGATGCGCCAGTTAACTCCTGGGACCTGATTTTCAAGGAGGAAAACCTCGCCAAACTGAGCCAGTGCGGTGTCGCCATGCTGGACGCGCCCGGCGAGGTCATTCCCATCGCGTTGCACTACCTCGGTCTGCCCTACAACAGCCAGAACCCGGAGGACTACAAAAAAGCCCAGGCGCTGCTGCTCAAGCTGCGCCCGCATATCGTCTACTTCGACTCTTCCAAATTCATCTCAGACCTGGCCAATGGCAACGTCTGCGTCGTGCTGGGCTGGGGCGGAGGGGTGGCCGATGCGCAGAAGGCGTCCGAACTGGCGGGTAACCAGCGCAACCTCGTGTACAGCATTCCCCGCGAAGGTGCGCCGGTGTGGGTAGAGAGCCTGGTGCAACTCAACGATGCCCCCAACCCGGAGCAAGGCTTGGCCTTCATCAACTACATGCTGCGCCCCGAAGTCATCGCCCAGGCATCCAACTACTTGAGCTATCCCAACGCCAACAAGGATGCGACTGCGCTCGTCGAGCAGAAGATCCGCGACAACCCCGGGGTGTACCCGTCGAAGGAGGTGCTGGACACATTGTTTCCGCTGGAACCCCTGCCGCTGAAGATGGAGCGCGTACGCACCCGCACCTGGAACACCGTCAAGACCGGCACTTGATTGGCGCACTGGCTGTCACGCTGCCCACCAACGCCATTTTTATAAAGCCCATTCAAAGTGAAAATCATGAACGACATGACGAAACTACGTGCCCGCGATCTCAACATCCAGTTCGGCCAACTGCAGCCCGGCCCGCTCAATGCCATCACCGATGTGCCAGGCGTACGGGTCGGCCACAGCAATGTGCGCGGAAAGTCCGCCAACGGCCGCGATATTCTCACCGGCGTCACCATTATTGAACCGCGAGCCGGCTCGACCAGCCAGCAGCCGTGCTTTGCCGGCGTCCACGTGCTCAATGGCAATGGCGATGCCACGGGCTTGGAGTGGATTCGCGAAGCGGGGTTGTTGACCAGCCCGATCGCGTTCACCAACACCCATAGCCTCGGTGTGGTGCGCGATGCGTTGATTGTGCTGGACCGTGAGCAGCAACCCGATGACGGGCGGCTCTACTGGAACATGCCCGTCGTGCTGGAAACCTTCGACGGTTTGCTCAACGACATCAACGGCTTTCATGTGAAGCCCGAGCATGTAGCCCAAGCCCTGCACTCGGCGGTCGGTGGGCCGGTCACCGAGGGCAATATTGGCGGCGGCAGCGGCATGATCTGTCATGAGTTCAAGGGTGGCATCGGTACGGCTTCGCGGCGGCTGAGCAGTGCCCAAGGCGGTTGGACCGTCGGCACTATCGTTCAAGCCAACCACGGCATCCGCAACGAGTTGCGGGTCGATGGTTACCCGGTAGGACGGCACATGGAAAAGGCCGATTCACCGTTTTTAAAAGCCTCGCTGCCGCACCCGGGCATGGGTTCGATTGTGGTTTGCCTGGCCACCGACGCGCCGTTACTGCCGCACCAGTGCACACGCCTGGCTCAACGCGCCAGCCTCGGCCTGGCGCGCACGGGCGGTGGCAACGAAGATCACAGCGGCGACATCTTCATCGCTTTCGCGACCGGCAACGACATGCCGCCCGCCGCATACGAGAGCAAGAAAGCGCCGACCTGCGACAACCTGCGCATGGTCAACAACGATCACATCAGCGAACTGTTCCTGGCCGCTACCGAAGCGGTCGAGGAAGCGATCATCAATGCCTTGTTGGCTGGCGAGACGGCTGAAGGTAACGGGCATGCCGTGCCGGGGCTGGATAGCGAGACGTTGCTTAAAGCCTTGCGTCAGGCGGGTTGGCCGGGGGCGGTGAATGGTTAAAGGGCAGTTATGGCCCCATGGCGAACATCTGTGAATGGCCGGTAGCAGCCCTTGAAGACGGGCTGCTTTCGACCCATAGCTACCTCTGGCAAAGTCGTAATTACCAAACGCAGCCCCAAGCGGGTTAGCCGCACGTCGGCGAGCTTCTAATTCCTCCTTTCGCAAAGCCTTCTCCTCGCCTTTCCATATTCGTTTTCCCATTCATACATTTGTACAGTCGAGCTATTCGCGGCGTGGAAATTGACGATTTTCACGCGTGTCGTGCGTGCATACCCTTCGGAATAGGCAGTGTCGATTACTAAAACAAGAGGAGACGAGCAATGCCTATTCAGTCAGAACACGATCCACGCTTGAAGCGTGCACTCAAGACGCGACACATCAGTATGCTGGCCCTTGGCGGGGTCATTGGCGCGGGCCTTTTTGTAGGATCCAGCGCCGTCATTGCTTCAACTGGCCCTGGTGCTTTCATCACCTATGCCATAACCGGTCTAATCGTCGCCCTGGTGATGCGCATGCTCGGTGAGATGGCTGCTGCGCATCCTTCAAAAGGCTCGTTCGTGGACTACGCCCGCATGGCCTTTGGTCGCCCGGCAGGCTACATGACGGGTTGGCTCTACTGGTATTTCTGGGTCATCGTGGTTGGCTTCGAAGCTGTTGTTGGCGGGCAGATCATCAATGGCTGGTTCCCGGACCTCCCGGTCTGGGTAATAGCCCTTGGGCTGATGGCAAGCATGACCCTGCTGAACCTGATGTCGGTGCACTCCTTCGGCGAAGCTGAGTACTGGTTCGCCGGCATCAAGGTTGTGGCCATCGTGGTGTTCCTGGCAGTGGCTGGTATCTATGTCTTCAACCTCTGGCCGGGGTCGACGGCAAGCTTCAGTAACCTTACTCAACATGGCGGCTTCCTGCCCCATGGCGTGACATCCTTGTTCACCGGTGTGGTCGTAGTCATCTTCTCCATGACTGGTGTGGAAGTCGCCACCCTGGCTGCGGCCGAGTCCGAAGATCCATCGCGCAACATCCGCAAGGCCGTTAATACCGTGATGGTCCGCATCCTGGTGTTCTTCGTACTGGCAACCTTCTTCATCGTGGTTGCACAGCCCTGGACCGACATCGTCCCAGGCAAGTCTCCGTTCGTGACCACCCTGGAGCACATTGGCATTCCGGGTGCCGGCGACATGCTTACCGTTGTGATCCTGGTAGCCGTGCTTTCGGTACTGAATGCTGGGCTGTATACCTCGTCGCGTCTGCTGTACGTGCTTGCTTCCAATGATGAAGCACCACGCTGGATTGCCGCAGTAAGCAAAAGGGGCGTGCCGGTACGTGGTGTGCTTGCCTCGACCCTGGTGGGCTATGGCTGTGTGGTCATCGCGGCACTCTGGCCCGATACCGTATTCCAGTTCCTTATCAATTCCTCCGGCACGGTGTTCCTGTTTGTTTACCTGGTGATCTGCCTTTCGCAGATCAAGCTTCGCCGCAAGTGGGTGGCCGAGGGGACGCTGAAGTTCGCCATGTGGGGGCACCCTTGGCTGCCGCTGCTGGTTACCGCTGCGATCCTCGCCGTGCTGGTCAGCATGGCCTTTGACCCATCGATGCAGATCAGCCTTTTGCAGTGCCTGCTCGCGATAGCTGCGATAGCTGCCTCATACGTACTGCTGCGCGTGTCTTCACGTCAAAGCAGCGCCACCGCCAAGGCCGGTTCGGCAAGCACTCTCTAGTGCACTAAGCCGTTTCAGATACGACCCATGTTCAGGGTAGGAAGCCAAAATGTCAGCGAAATTTGATTTGACCCAATTGCCCAACCAGCCGCTTTGGTTCGAGGCCAGCCAGCCTCGGGAACGCCTGGAAAAAACAGAGCAGGCCGATGTCGTCATTATCGGCGCGGGGTACACCGGTCTATGGACGGCTTACTATCTGCTCAAGAGTGATCCGTCCCTACGCGTGGTGCTGCTGGAAAAGCACCAGGTCGGTTTCGGGGCCTCTGGGCGAAATGGCGGGTGGGCTTCGGCGATCTTCCCTATTTCCCTCGACAGAGTGGCGCAAATGTACTCCCACCAGGCTGCCCTGAATCTTCAGGGCGCCATGAACGATACGGTCGATGAAATCGGTCGTGTTCTCAGCCTGGAGGGAGTCGAGGCGGACTACGCCAAGCAGGGCTTCCTGTCTCTGGCCCGAAGTGCACCTCAGCTTGAACGGGTACGGGCAACGGTGGAGGCTTCGACGCGCTTCGGTTTACCGGACCAGTGGCAAGCTTTGGATGGGCAGCAAGCCAGTGCCCGGCTCGGTGCCCAAGGTGCGTTGGGAGGGCTGTATACCGAGCATTGTGCGCTCATTCACCCTGGGAAACTGGTGCGTGGGTTGGCGAAGTTGGTTGAGAAAATGGGGGCGAAGATCTACGAGCGCTCAGCCGTTACGGAGCATGCACCAGGCGTCGTCAAAACTGCGCACGGTTTGGTAAGGGCAGAGTTCACTGTACGTGCCACGGAGGCGTTCACCTCGCAACAACCCGGTTACTCACGCTTCGTCATCCCGCTTTACTCGCTAGTGCTGGCCACGGAGCCGTTACCCCGTGACCTGCTTGCCAAGCTGAACCTTGACCATCGCCTGGCCTTCAATGACATGCGTCACCTGCGCGTCTAGCCAATTGAACAATCGCCACCATCAGGCCGCCGCCGGCCTCTGCATGATCAGGCAAGGCATTTGCAATCCAGCTCCACCAGCCCACGGGTGCTGCCGTCGCGATAAGGCCCCAAAGTCCGAGCAATACCGCTACAGCGATAACCCAGGTGCCTGCAGGAATCAGGGCTGCTGCGATATTCGTGGAAGTAAATTTGTTCAAAAAATGAAGTAGGACGCTGAGTCAAAATTTTAATTGCTCTTTTTGATGTATTGTTAGGCAACTAACTACCTAGGGAACGACCATGTCCAAACTCGCAGAATTTCGCCAGCTCGAAAAACACCTCGCCGAACAACTCCAAGCGCTCGAAGCCCTCAAAGGCGACGCTGGCCTTAAGAAAGAAATCGAATTTGAAACCAAGCTGCGCGCTCTGCTTGCCGAGTACGGCTACAGTCTGCCGAACCTGATCAATCTGCTTGATCCGAAGTCTGGTCGTCGTGCACCAGTCGCTGAGACCCAAGCCAGTACTCGGAAGCCACGCCAGGTGAAGATCTACAAAAACCCCAACACCGGTGAAGTCGTCGAAACCAAAGGCGGCAACCACAAGACTCTTAAAGAGTGGAAAGCTGAGCACGGCTCCGCGACGGTTGAGTCCTGGCTGACCAAGTGAGTCAACAGGGCCCTCTGAGTGCCTATTTCATACGTACTTTAGGCATGGTGCGTTCCGCGTGTCTTCGACGAGGCGCAGCCATACTGCGCCTACCTTTTTGCCAATCGCCGACTCGGCTAATACTGATAAAATCCTCTCCCAGTTTTTCTTCCTAGTAAACCACCCGCCACCATTTCTTTCAGTAAGGGAGCTGGACGGTATTTGCTGTCGTTAAACCCGTCGTGAAGCGACTCGGTGACGGCTAGCAGCGTATCGAGACCGATCAAGTCAGCTAGTGCGAGTGGCCCAATCGGCTGGTTGCATCCGAGTTGCATCCCCAAATCAATGTCTTTCGCGGTAGATAGCCCTTCCTGAAGAACCAGGATTGCCTCGTTGATCATTGGAACCAGAATTCGATTTACCACGAAGCCGGGACGATTTCCGGCGTTAATCGCGGTTTTACCAAGGCGATCCGACAGGGCAATCATTTGGGCGTGGGTGGCGTCGGAGGTATGCAGCCCCCGGATTATTTCGATCAGTCCCATCATTGGTACAGGGTTGAAGAAATGCAGGCCAATGAATCGTTCCGGCCTATTCACGCTTGCGCCTAACTGGGTGATCGAAAGCGATGATGTGCTTGTCGCGATGACGCAGGTCGGGCGCACGTAATGTGAAATCTGTTTGAGTATCCGCAGCTTTAAGTCCAGGTTCTCTGTGGCCGCCTCCACAACGACATCTGCACCATTCAACAGCGAGTAATCAGTCGAGGTCTGCACTCGTGCTATTGCGTCTTCTGCCTGCGCGCTCGATAGCGTTTGCTTTGACACTTGGCGTTCAAGGTTCCGCTTGAGGGCCGAGAGCCCGCGCTCCAAAGCTTCGTCATTGATATCAAGCATGAGCACGCGATAACCCGCGACAGCAGATACTTGCGCGATTCCGTTGCCCATGGTGCCGGCACCGATGACGCCAACAGTTTGAGTGGTCATTCAATTACACCTTCAGTAGAAATATGGCTGATAGCATCGATAACAGCCTGGGCTGCTCGAAAAGCTTCTGCTGACGCAGGAACACCTGCATACACGGCACAGTGGAGGAGAACCTCACGGATCTCCTCCACGGTACAGCCATTGTTAATTGCCCCTCGTACATGCCCGGCGAGCTCTTGAGGCGCTTTGAGTGCAGTCAACGCTGCAAGCGTTATGAGGCTTCGGGTTTGAAGAGACAGACCAGGCCGAGTCCACACGCCACCCCATGCATGGTCGTTAATAAAGTCTTGGAGGGGTTGCCTGAAGGCGGACGCATCGTTCATAGCATTATCGACAAAATCATCACCCATTACGGATTTTCGGATATCGATTCCGCTTAGCTTTTGATCAGTCATCTGGCTTCCTTGGTAAGGGGGGGAGGGATTGGTTAAAGGAATTTCACGGGGTAATTGATGATCACTCGGTTGTCATCCATGCTGAAATTGCTGAAATCTCGCCGTAGCGTCGAGTTGCGCCATTTGAGCGAAAGGTTCTTAAACGCACCGCTTTGAATGACATAGGCGATCTCGGATTCACGTCCCCACTCCTTGCCGTTTTCCGTACTGCCGATGTGGACGTTGTCACCCGAGATGTACCGGTTCATCAACGTCAAACCTGGAATGCCCCAGCCGACAAAGTCGTAGTCATGTCGCAGTTGCCAGGACTTTTCTCCGGCGTTGTCATAGCTAGTGATAAAGCTGTCGTTCGCCAGGGAGCCGCCACCTGCACCGTTGAGGCGCTAGCACCATCAGCAAATCCCTCGGCGAAGACCGTCATGGAGGCTGTGGAAAACAGCAACCCAATAGCACCTAGTACAGCTACAGCAGAAAGTTTGGGCCGTGCAGAGCGGATAAGGATATTCATTGTTGTTATTCCTTTTTTCTGCGCGCAGGTATCCTCACAACGGAAATGCTGCGTCGAATGATCGAGAGTGAAAGGGGTGCTATTAATCAGCGCTTTGAACGAGAAAGCAGTGCCGTCTTTAACGTGGCTCTACTAGGCGATTCAAGTTCGTTAAGTGCCTTTGGCGTCAACGAGTAAGCGAGTCGTCGAGGGCGCTCGTTTTCTTTCGCCCGGCTTGGGAAATCGGATGCTGGCGACACGTGTGTTAGATCATGGATTTTTCATTCGCGAGCTGCTCCCTCAAGACATGAAGCTGGAACTGGATCAGTTGAGCCAACGAGATGCAATGCTTGCTGCCGGTTACCTGGCGAGAGTGGTTGGAATTGCTCATGCAAGGCAGATGGACAAGGCTACTCGGTCTTCTTGGATTGGCGACCTGCAAGCTTGCCGATCAAAGACACTCGATGCACCTTCTTGGCTTTGGTCGAGCGTTGTTCAGTTGGTCGGAAGTCATGAGAAAGGTTACTTGGAGCATTGTCGTCGTTATGCGCTTGAACATTAATTGAAGTGTCGGGCGCGGTAAGTCTTTGCAAAATCGCACGTGCCGCGTCAAATCGATGTGGCAGAAGCTGGCTAGGGGCTCGCCCTTAATAACAGACCTTCACAGCGCTGATCTTTCGACCTTTTGCGCCCGGGTAACAGTTCGCCGCTCGTTGCTCCCACTACGTCTACGCCGCTACCTATTTTTTCGAAGTCGTAAACAAGGTCATTACTGTTCATCTCGCTTTCGTTCCTTGGTCGTCACTACAAATGTCGTGGGAATGGATCTCGAAATTTCTGTGAGAGATACCGCAAATTCCTCAATACAGTCGTACTGAACTCATCCGCACCGGCACCGATTTAGCCGCTGGCACCTTGCTGCGCTCGGCATGGTGCCAGAGCGGTACGAGCGAATTACATTCTGGATAGTAAGCAGCGGCACAACCTTCTGGAATGTCATAGGCAACGATTTCAAATGGCCCTACTTGACGCTTCACTTCAGGTTCTACAGCCGTGGTGATTAACACTCGTTCTCCGACTTCAAATCCCAGCCGAACGATATCGTTGAGGTGCATGAAAACCACCTCACGCGTACCGCTGATACCGCGAAAGCGATCCTCGTATCCGTAAATGGTGGTGTTGAACTGGTCGTTGCTGCGTAACGTCATCAGTTGCAGTACATCGCGCGGCATGACTTCGGGCGTGGTGTCGTCATCTTCGTTGAGAGTGACCGGGGTGATGAATTGAGCCTTGCCACTTTTAGTCGACCACTCCCGCCTGGCGGCAGCGATGGGCCGATGAAATCCACCTGGTTCCGCCATGCGAGACTCCATGTCATGGAAGATTGCCGGGTAAATAGTACCGATGGCCGTCCTGATCTTTGAGTAGTCGTCGCACCATGCCTGCCAATCGATTGAATGACCAGCGGGAAGGGTGGCCAGAGCCAAGCCAGCGACGATGCTGGTTTCTGCTTTTATGTGTGGGCCAACCGGTTCGGCATTGCCACGCCATCCGTGGATGCAGCCGGTGCTGTCCTCCGTGGTATAGGTTTGCTCTGTCCCATTCTGCCTATCTATTTCAATGCGTCCCAGGCACGGCAAAAGCCAGGCGTTGTTTGCTGGAATTAAGTGAGTGCGATTAAGTTTGGTTGCGATCTGCACGTTCAGTTCCAACGTCTGCCAAGCGGGTTCCATTCGTGCCGTGTCGGGAATAGCTCGCAGAAAATTGCCACCCAAGCCAATGAAGCCTCGTACTTCACCGGCCAGAATGCCTTCACAGGCGTCGACAGTGCACAGTCCCAATTGCTGCGGCACCTTGAAACCGAAATGCTGCTCGATCAACTCGGTGGGTACTTTTTTAGGGTCTTCAGTAATGCCTACGGTGCGCTGACCTTGGACGTTAGAGTGGCCCCTTACCGGGCAAACACCGGCACCGGGCTTGCCAATGTTTCCGCGCATCAGCAATAGATTTACCACCATCTGCACGTTCTCCACGCCGTGCCGATGCTGGGTCAAGCCCATTCCGTAAATCATCATCACCCGTTTGCTACGTGCATAAGTGGTGGCCGCCGCTTCAAGTGCGCCGCGAGTCAAACCAGATTTACGTTCGATGTGCTGCCAATGATGAGTGCGAACTGATGTCGCAAAAGCCTCGAAACCTTCGGTGTGCCTGGCAATGAAGTCGTTATCGAGAATTGAATTGCCGCCATCTCGTTGCGCGTCATCGTCAAGTTCTAGCAATGCCTTTGCAATGCCGATCATAGCTGCGGTGTCACCACCGATGCCGACC
This sequence comes from Pseudomonas sp. RIT-562, assembly GCF_026241895.1. GTDB lineage: Bacteria > Pseudomonadota > Gammaproteobacteria > Pseudomonadales > Pseudomonadaceae > Aquipseudomonas > Aquipseudomonas mandelii_F. The sequence goes on from NZ_JAPJIV010000021.1 coordinate 116,768, forward strand.
TGGTGATACTGGGTACTGATGACAGTAGATTCTGGCGTCAGCATCTCTGTGGGTGACTGCGGGTTAACGAAGCGCTCTAACCCTCGTTCACGTAACGGGTTGAAGGTGATAATGGGGACGTTACGTTTGCGCACGTCCTGCAACTGATGAAGCATCCTCGGAGCGTTGCTGCCGACGTTCTGGCCAAAGAAAAATAGGCAGTCGGTGTGGTTGAAGTCATCCAGCGTGACCGTACCGACCGGCACACCGATGCTTTCTTGCAAACCCACAGACGTGCTTTCGTGGCACATATTCGAGCTGTCGGGCAGGTTGTTGGTGCCATAAGCCCTGGCGAATAACTGGTACATGAACGAGGTTTCCAGGGAGGCACGGCCCGAGGCATAAAACACCACGCTGTCGGGCTCCATGGTTTTCAGCTTCGCACCAATATCGCGGTACGCTTCTTCCCACGTAGTTTCCCGATACCGATCACTCGTCGAGTCGTATCGCATTGGGTGGGTGAGCCGACCTTGTTGCTCCAGATCATAATCCTGCCATTGCCGAAGCTCGCTCAGGGTGTGGTTGGCAAAAAAGGCAGGGTCGGTTTTTTTCGATGTCAGCTCCCAGGCAGTTGCCTTGGCACCGTTCTCGCAAAACTCCAATGCGTGTGGGTGTCCTGGCTTCGCCCAAGCACAACTGACGCAGGCGAAACCATCCGGCTTGTTCTGCTTTAGAAGGGCTTTGGGAGCCTTGGAAAAAGCTTGCTCACGCCAAAGTATTTTCATCACGGAGTTCGCGGATCCCCAGCCACCACTTGCATGTCTATATGGTTTGAAATGGGCTTTTGGATGAATGAGCATTGGCGGCTCCGGAAAGCTTATCGGGGGATATTGGTATAGATAGGACGAATGGCTGCAAGGAATGGTTCGAGTGGATTTGAGGGGTATCAATCAATTTGGCGCGAGAGTATTGGATGGCACGCGGTGAGCTCAATGTTGAAAAGCAACGACAGCCAGAAAGTGTCAGCTTGATTCTAAAACGCAGTGGCCAATGCCGGGAGACAGTAGCAGCACGTCGCTTGACTGACTTCATGTTCATGACCATCCGGGCCGCCGAGTAGCAACGAGCCCGACCGCTGGCAATGCCCACCATTTTATGACCTTCGGAGTCAGTGACGGTAGCTGAAACCCCATATCGCCATTGTGGTGGCCAGCTTATGACGCCAAAGGCATGTACAACCTGCAATGCCCACCCTTCAATAACTGACAGCAAAATGAATTTAACCAGTGGCTGAGCAACCTACAAAGCTATACAGCAGCTCGGGTTTTGTAGAAAAGGGCGGCGTGATCGCGATACCGGTAGTAGGATCGGCTATGGTGATAATGTGATATCGTCTACCACACACGTGACTATCTGAAACTCGGCAGCCGAGCCAGGTATGATCGAACATTGGAATAAAATTCCGTGCCACCCAATTGCCCAAGCCCTGATGAGCTTCGCACCCGCAATGCGGAGTTGCTGGAAGAAAACGCCAGGCTGCGGGAGGCAATCTCGTCTCGCGATGCTTTTCTTGCAATTGCTGCTCACGAACTTCGAAATCCGATGACACCTATCTTTGGAAGGGTGAGCCTTCTGCGCCACATGGTTGGCAAACCTGACTGCTCAGCAGATAAGATTGAGAAAAGCCTTGGGCACATTGAATGGCTTATTTCGCGGTATATCCAGCGAGCGACCACGCTGCTCGACATAGCGCGAGTCACTTCCGGGCACCTCAAGTTCGATCCAGTCCTAGTCAATGTTTGCCCACTCATCCGGGAGATAGCCGAAAGCGTTCGTCCTCTTGCTGAGCATGCGGGTTCGACTCTGGATCTTCAGCTCCAACCGGAAGGATTGACCATTCTTGGTGACCGCCTGTCACTGGAACAGATCATTGACAACCTGATCTCCAACGCCGTCAAGTACGGAGGTGGAACTCCGATTTTGATCACTGCGACCGCAGACTTTAAAAACGACACTGCTGTTATCTGCGTCCGCGATAACGGGCCAGGTATTGCACCTGCCGATCAGAGCCGTATTTTCGAACGTTTTGAAAGAGCGGTGCGACCAGGGGAGCAGGTGACAGGTTTTGGCGTCGGGTTGTGGATTGTGCGTCAACTGACAGAGGCGATGGGTGGCGCAATCACGGTGTACTCTGAACCAGGCATGGGTTCGGCTTTTACTATTACGATGCCTCTGCAACTAGCGAAGGACACAAAATGAACACCCCTGTCTTATCAAAAGAGTCGGAAATTAAGAGATTGCCAACGGGCATTTCGGGACTCGATACCATCTTAAATGGTGGTCTTATGCAGGGAGGGATTTACATCGTCCAAGGCGACCCCGGAGCAGGTAAGACGATCCTTACGAATCAGATCTGCTTCCACCATATTTCCAAGGTGGAAGGTAGTCGAGCACTGTTCGTTACCCTACTCGCCGAGAACCATGCTCGGATGATGAGTAATCTGCGCGGACTCTCCTTCTTCGATCAAAGTCGCATTCCCGATGGATTGACCTATCTCAGCGCCTTCAACGCGCTGCGGGAGGATGGCACCAAAGGGCTCACCACTCTCCTGCGCCGTGAAATATTACGCCGCAGATGTTCGTTGCTGGTGATTGACGGAATAGTCTCGGCGCAAACCACTGCGGAAACTGATCAGGCATTCAAAGAGTTTATTCACAGCTTGCAGGAAATCGCGCTCGCAACCGATTGCACCATGATCATGACGAACAATGCTGGTATGGGCGAGGTATCACCCGAGCAAACAATGGTGGATGGGTTAATAAGGCTGAGAGATCAAAATTACGGTTGGCGCTCAGAGAGCGACCTGCAAGTGACCAAATTTCGTGGCGGCGCGTTTCTGCGCGGACGTCACGCATACAAGATTACGGATGCAGGTTTTGTCGTGCACCCCCGAATAGAGGCATTGCTTGGCCGCCCCTCTCAGAAGGAAGCACTTATAACCAAAAGAGCATCAACCGGACTCGCCAGGCTGGATGAAATGCTTGATGGAGGCCTTCCTGCTGCGTCAACGACCATGGTCATGGGGCCATCGGGAGCCGGAAAGACAACAATTGGTCTGCACTTCCTATCTGAGTCATCAGAAGATGAGCCTGGCCTAATGTTCGGGTTTTATGAAACCCCCGAGCGCACTCGGGCCAAAGTCGAGGTGATGAGCACAACTTTAGCCAATATGATCGATGCAGGCACCGTGGAAATCATGTGGCAGCCTCCCACCGACGACCTGCTTGACGCCTACGGTGAAAGATTGCTGGCGGCCATCCGACGACGCGGAGTCCGTCGACTGTTCATAGACGGGCTTGGAGGCTTTACCAAGGCAGCAGTTGAGCCAGCGAGAATGGATCATTTTTTCACCGCGCTGGCTAATGAGCTGCGAGTGCTAGGCGTAACGACTGTTTATTCTTTGGAAGTGCCTGACATCTTGGGCCCGGCTATTCGAATACCCGTCAATGATATCTCTAGCATCGCTGAGAATATGGTGCTGTTACGTTTCGTCGAAGTACGATCCAGTCTGTACCGGCTGCTCTCAATTTTGAAAGTGAGAAACAGCAATTTCAATCCGTCCCTACACGAATACACCATCACTAATTCCGGGCTGATCATCAACGATACATACGAAACTGCCGAAACCATCCTGTCACAAGTCGACCCAACAGCGGAGCGGATCACAGTTGCAAGTTCGGCTGCGCTGCAACCGAAAGGCAAGGACTAATTATGGCTATCGTCCTGATCGTCGATGATGAGTTTGGTATTGCCAGCCTCCTTGAGGACGTACTTGAGGATGAGGGCCATCGTTCGATCCTTGCGGCTAACGGACGGCAAGCATTAGAAAAAGCGGGTGAAACGCGTCCAGATCTGGTGATCACCGATTTTATGATGCCGGTTATGGATGGGGCTGCGCTAATTGCCTCCCTGTCCAACCATCCAGAGCTAAAGAAAATTCCCATAATTCTGATGAGTTCCTTGCCCGAGCCTACTGTGGCGGAAAGATGCTCTGGCTACGCTTCATTCCTGCGCAAGCCTTTCAAAATCTTGGAAGTCATAGATTTAGTGGAAAAGTTGCTTGCAAAAAAAAATTGAGCGCAGTGCGTATCATATGACTTCGATTGCAATCGATATCTTCTTGCAATCCGCTCTTGCGGTGGGGACGCGTGGAAGGCGATTGTGTTGAAAGAGTCGGTCTTCCAGCATTGAGTGCAAAAAAGGCCCTTGAGGGCCTTTTTTGTTAGCCGACTGTGTTAATTAGATATCGACCTTGAACCGGAAATTAATCAGATTCAAGAAGCGAGCTGAACCACTCAGCATAGGGTGAATTGGTGACCTGGTGCATATTGAAGTCTTGCCTCCCATCGTTCCACCAAACAGGGCCCCGTTCCCCGAGGGCTACCTTGGCTTTTAGTACGTTTTCCCGAGCCAACTTAACCTGCGAGGCGTCTCCCGAAGCCTTTGCTTTCTTAACGTCACGTCGAGCTGCCATAAGCTCGTTTACAAGACTCTGCCGCTCATCGTCTTTCAGGGCAGGATTGGAACATCGCCACAGCTGTCCTTGGACAACGAAGTAACGACCGTCTGGGGTCACTGGATGCATTACTTCTCTACGACCTTTCAAAGGGCGCTTCTCCAGAGAATTCACGAAGGACGACTACCTCAGCTTTCGGGTAGGAAGGCGTTTAGCTTGTTTGACCCCAAACAGTATTCCCAGTAATAGCGCTGCTCCCGCCGCCAGGAGTATGGGATAGGGATGTTTACCTGACATCCAGACGCCCTCAACTCCTTGTTGATCGCTTGTTGAAGTAGGGCGATGTCCCGATGACGATGGATTACGGCTGATCGGAATGTCAGAGGGATCGATCTCTGCTTCGTAGGGCATTTCGTTTAAAGGTAAACGCGCACCGTCTGCGAGAACGAGGGTGAGGTCTTCGACCGTGCCGGCAAGTCGATTTGGAAAAACCGGCTCACCCGTGGGATCAAGCTCATCGTAATAAAACTGCTGACCTTCCAGCCAACCTATGGCCGTCATCAATTCGGGGCCAAGGTAATATTTCCCGTCGAGGAAGAAGCCTGGGAAATGTCTTGTGCGTTCGAGACTTTCTACGATGTAACGCTCGCCTGCCTTCATACCGGTTGCTGGGTCAATCATGATGAAGCCCTCAGATTCGCTGGTGTTGCGATAGAGGATGGGGTCTGGCGCAACGTTCCATCGAGATGACTGAAAGGTTAATAGCAGGATGGCGACCGTAGGTGAGCCGATAAATCGAACACTCCGAAATACGAACCCTCTCCTAGCTACATGCCCCAACCATTTAGGGTACTGATAGGGGTGTTTGAATCACGATCCTAAGCTTCAAGGCGGTATGGGTGAGGACAACCTAATACCCACGTCACCTGATCCATTGAGTCCTGGGCGTACTGAGGTGACCCAATGAAGGAGGAGGGGATTGACGAGCTGCCGAATAACGAAGGAGAACGTCCGCTTGATGATGACGGCGTCGGGCTAGACCCTGAGCGTGTGCGGGAGGAGACGGATCATGCATTGATGGATAAGCAACGGGATCCACGCTGACCGTGTATCAGCACGCGTCCTGTTGGACTAGCCAGGGCAGCTGTGCGAGATAAGGATTAGCCCGAAGAGTCAGAGAGTGGAGTGCATGCATCACAAAAGGCTCGGCCATCTCTTTTTTAGGCAAAAAAAAGACCCGCGATGGGGGCACGGGTCGGGAAACACTTAAGGAGCTGTCACAACCGTACACCCGCAAATGTGAAATTATCGTGATGGAAGTAGCACGGTTGGTTCGGTGGAGAAATCAGATAGCGTTGCCGCATACGTCGTCCGCAAGTGGCCCGCAAGCTGGTCTTCCAACTTTGGGAGGGCTGCTTCTGTCGCGGGCCAATCGGCTGCGAGATTAGAGGCTCCCGCCGTATGAGAAAGCTTTTGATGCAGATATGCGATCTGCTCTCCCACAAAATGAGCCGAGTAAGCAGCGGTTGAGATAAATCCCGCAAGTCCGAGACTGGCAATCATCCTAAAGACAGACATGGCACTTCCTTAACAGGCTACGTCGGGTGAGGCCATAGTGCGTCCATTGGAAGGAACGAGCAAGATTCATGGGGACGTTAGGGACTGGCTAATGGAGGACGGACAGGATGTCCTTTACGCCTAAGATTGACGTAGGCGCATGATGGCATCAGTGATGCCTTGGGCATTCTTGTCCAGCGTCTCCATCGCCCCGATTGCATTAGCGGCTATGTTTTCTAATCCGCTCTCAAGGAGCCACTTTGTCACTTCTTCAATGGCTGCGCATATTGCGTGCTGGTTGTGCAGCAGCAGTGTGAGAGCGTCTGCGGTGGCTATATTCGCTTCCGAGCTATCTGGCATCGGTATCTTCCTTGATGATCTGGTTCGTAGATCGTAGATGATATCTCGCCTGTCCCGAGCTCTTCCTGAATCAACCCGCATGGCGGATGGCCTATCCGTTCTGGCACGACCTAGGGTATCAAGCTCATCTCGCGTAGTTTGTCGAACATGTCGAAAAATGCTTGATCACTCGCCTGGTAGGCAGTGAAGCCCATGGCTAGGCTTTTCGACATATCTGTGACAACTTCGATTGGTCGACCAAGATCTGCATCGGTGTGCCATGGGGACACTAGGCGACTAATATCAGATTCTTTCGAACCGTGTTCCGCGACTATTTGCGTCCATATGGCTTGGTCGTCAGCCATCTGCTTCTCAAGGGGTGAGAGTGAAGCAGGATAATCGGCAGCAGGCATGTCGAAGTAATCGGCAATTCGGCTCCACATCTACTTCCAACGAAATACATCGCCATTAATAACATTGAATGCCTGATTAGCCGCAGCAGGCGTAGTGGCCGCCCACAGTTGTTGTTTCGCCAACTGCCGAGCATCCGTCATATCGGTAAGGCTGTCCCACTGCACTCTTGATCCGGGAAATACAAAAGGGCGATTGGTTTATTTGCAAATCGAGGCATAGACGGCGAGGGTGGTTGCCATATTCATCGAATTGCCTACGGCGACTCCGGTGACGGTATGCGGGCGATGAACGCTCCAAGTGAAGCCGTCCTTTTCAGCAGCAGCGAAGAGTTCGTTCTCCTGGGCGTAATAGAAATTCTCGACATCCAAACGACCCTGCTCCTCACGGAACGGTGTTTGCGAAAGGCTACCTTTACCATACGCTCCGAATGGGCCGAGGTAGTGTCTCAGCCCAGTAACCAGTGCTACGTGCTCAACGCTCTTGGCTCGGCAAATGGCGGCGAGCACGCTGCGTACCATGGCTGCATTAACACGAATGTTCTCGGCCACCGTGGCTTGCCGTGACCATGTGGCAATGAACCTGAAGCGAGTCACATCACCGGTGAGTTGCTCGTGGTGGATGGAGGCGTCCTCTACGGTCATGCCGGCATCCAGCGCTCGAGCGCGAATCTCCACTTTTTTTAAGGTTTGCTTCGCTTCATTGCACGAAAAATTCTTGATTCTGCTTGTCGATGGCTTTCCATTGGAGCAGTCCATAGGTCATCGCGCCGATGATGGCTAGGGTGAGTGTAACAATCAGGAACCGCTTCATAATCATGCTCGAATGTCCGCGAGATTTTGATGGAAGTTACTTCATCTCATTCGAAGAAATTAAAGCGTTGCAGTGCCATCAGTTAAAATGCAGTCAACTTCTATCACCGCCGGTGCAACGTAGAACCTGGATCACTAACTGTATAGCCAGGAGCACAAGAAACGAATTCAAGATCCTGTCGTAGTCCTTCAACAAGACCTGCGATGGCAAGCCCGTTACACAGTTGAGCTAAAGAGATACCAGTGACAACAAGAATTTCTTGATTCGAAGTGTTGTGGAAAAATCTTACAGTCAGAGCGGTTCCCGAATCGATTGTACATTCGCAACGAGTGGGCAGAAAACTTTGTTCTATCAAGTGACGGATTTCTAAAGTAGATAGCATGTGGCTTGTCTCGACGGGAGCCAGCCAAATGACTTTTGTCTAAAGTGTAAATGAGGAAGCGCCGCGAAGGTACGCGCTTGATAGGGCTTAACCTAATTTATTGGCTAGGGGCTCACCAATGAGTGTATACCCCATGCCTTCAGATGCTTTAGATCCTTTCGGTCTTGGGGTCGTGGGCTACCCCGGTTGAGCGCGGCGCTTTTCAAGACGACTGGTCAATTTGACCTTGAAATCGGTGGTGAAAGTCGCGTTCACCATTCGTCAATTGAGCTGCACTCTGGCGCCGGCCGTATCTCCAAAGAGTCTCATGACCTTGCATTGGAGGCATCTATGAAAACTCATCCACCGACCCCGGACATTCCCATAGAGGATCAGAGCGACCCCAATGATGACGGCTGCGTGCTAGGCACAGCTGGTCGTAATGAAGACCCGAATGCCACTACCGACTGGGACAAGAAAGGAAAGTTGCCAGGCCATCGCCAAGCGCACAATGACGCTCGGGGATTACCAGGTTACCCCCACGCCCTTGAAGATGAACTTGGCCATGAAACGCCTGAACAGGACAGCGACAAGGTTAGCTGAGTTGCACTCCCGTTCCAGCAGCGACTCTATGCATCGGTGAAAGACGAGGATCTTAATGACAACGACAGTCAGCGATTTTCTGGTTGAACGACTCAGCCAATGGGGCGTGACGCGGATTTTTGGTTATCCGGGTGACGGTATCAATGGGGTTTTTGGTACGCTAAGTCGTGCCCAAGGAAAGATCGAATTCGTTCAGGCCCGGCACGAAGAGATGGCAGCGTTCATGGCCTCCGCTCACGCCAAGTTCACCGGAGAGCTAGGCGTATGCATTGCGACCTCTGGCCCCGGCGCTTCCCATTTGATCACCGGTCTATACGATGCGCGAATGGATCATATGCCGGTGTTGGCCATCGTTGGTCAGCAAGCCCGTGCAGCGCTTGGCGGACACTATCAGCAAGAGCTGGATTTGCTGTCGATGTTCAAGGATGTCGCCGGTGCCTTCGTGCAACAAGCCTCGACGCCGTCGCAAGTCCGTCACTTGGTTGACCGGGCAGTGCGTACTGCGATTGGCGAGCGTAGGGTGACTGCACTGATCCTACCCAATGACTTGCAGGAAGCCGAGTATAAAGCGCCCGGAAGGGAACACGGTACCGTTCATTCAGGGGTTGGTTATAGCAAGCCGAGGGTCGTTCCGTATGAGTCGGATCTACAACGAGCGGCGGATGTACTGAATGCCGGCGAGAAGGTCGCCATCCTGGTGGGCGCTGGTGCGTTGGCTGCGACCGATCAAGTCATTGCCGTTGCCGAGAAGCTCGGTGCCGGCGCGGCCAAGGCCTTGCTCGGTAAAGCGGTTCTGCCTGACGATTTATCGTGGGTCACCGGCAGCATAGGCTTGCTCGGTACCGAGACAAGCTACAAGTTGATGACCGAGTGCGACACCTTGCTGATGATCGGGTCAGGCTTCCCTTATTCCGAATTTCTGCCTAAAGAAGGCCAGGCGCGCGGGGTTCAGATTGATCTTCAACCGGACATGCTGAGCTTGCGCTATCCGATGGAGGTGAATCTGGTGGGCGATGCGGCCGAAACTCTGGCGGCGCTGCTGCCATTGCTGGAGCACAAGACCTCACGCAAGTGGCGTAAAAAGGTGGAAGGCTGGCACGCCACATGGGAGAAAACGTTGGAAAAACGCGCCTTGGCCAAGGCTAATCCGATCAACCCGCAACGGGTGGTTTACGAACTCTCACCGCGCCTTCCTGAGCACGCCATCATCACCAGTGACTCAGGGTCGTGCGCCAACTGGTTCGCGCGCGACTTGAAGATTCGGAGCGGCATGATGTGTTCGCTCTCCGGTGGCCTGGCATCCATGGGCGCCGCTGTGCCGTATGCGATTGCGGCGAAATTCGCTCACCCGCAACGTACCGTGATTGCCTTGGTGGGGGATGGTGCGATGCAGATGAACAACATGGCTGAGTTGATTACCGTCGCCAAATATTGGCGGCAATGGAAAAGCCCGAAATGGATTTGTGCTGTCTTCAATAATGAAGACCTCAATCAGGTCACCTGGGAGCAAAGGGTCATGGAGGGTGATCCGAAATTCGAAGCCTCGCAAAACATTCCCGACGTACCCTATCACCTGTTCGCCATTTCCATCGGGCTGAAGGGCATTTTTGTAGATCGCGAAGAGGACGTTGCCGACGCCTGGGAAAAAGCATTGGCTTCAGATACTCCCGTGCTGATCGAATTCAAGACTGACCCGGATGTGCCGCCACTCCCGCCGCATATCAAACTGGAACAGGCGAAGAAATTTGCCTCGACCTTGTTGCAAGGCGATCCGGATGAAGCTGGCGTCATTGTGCAAACCGCTAAGCAGATTCTTGGAGCTGTATTGCCTGGAGGTTCCAAAAAGTAAGTAGCACTCCGACTGTCAGAGGCGCCTGCAGCGCCTCTGACAATACCCGCCGTGCAGTTCCGCGACTCTAACTATTCGCTTTCGTAGAGATCACGTTCTCGCCGTCCATGACGATAAAGCGCAAACAATGCTCCGCCGATCAATAGCGTTGCTCCGACTGCCAGTACAACGGAAGGTCTCTGCCTGGCTGCGCGCCAACCTGACTTCGGAATCATTGGGACTGCCGCGTGTCAACAGACAAATACTGCATCGGACACGTGCC
>NZ_JAPJIV010000022.1 GCF_026241895.1 Pseudomonas sp. RIT-562
CCGGGCTCCTACGGGTTTTGCGTCAGGGCACACGATTTTCGTCACACCGCGATCCCGTAGGAGCCTGCTTGCTGGCGATGGCGCCCCGGAGATCGCCATCGCCGGCGAGCCGAACTCCTACGGGTTCTGCGTCAGGGCACCCGATTTTCGTCACACCGCGATCCCGTAGGAGTCTGGCTTGCCAGCGATGGCAGACCTGAGATCGCCATCGCCGGCAAGCCGGACTCCTACAGCGGGATGATCAGCGCACGCGGATTTTCGGGGTGTCCGCTCCACGCCGCAGGGTATTAAGGAAGCCTTCCAGCGGTGCCGGTTCGGCGATCTGCGGCAAGGCGTCCTTGTCCGGCCGTTGCGCCCAGAACTCATCCCACGACGGAAACAGTTCATGGAAGCTGCCAGCGTAGGGCTCACGGCCCGGCCAGCGCATTTTCAAACCGCCAATCGGCGGTTTGTTCAGGTCAGTCGCATACCAGTAGCACGGCAGGCGACGGCGGAAACACCAGCGCCCGTCGATGCGTTCGTAGTCGTCCCAGTACAGCATCTGCATGATCACCCACTCCGGCCCGGTCTCATGCTCGTTCTTTGAATAGACCACGCCGGTGGCGTGATCGGCATCGCTGAACTCGATGATGTGTTGCCCCAGGTGATGGGAGGTACCGTGGAACTGCTTGCGCATGGTTTCGTCCAGCCAGGCCTTGAGATGCGCGCGCCCGCTCTTGTCGCGACCCACGCGCACGTCCGGGGCAAAGCAGTTGGCCATGGCATCCATGTCGCGCATGTCCAGGGCCAGGGCGTACTTGCCGGCCAGTTGGCGGATCGCATCCAGCGACTCCAGGCGGTCGATGCGCGCCAGCAAGGCGCTGCTGTCCTCGCCCATCACTCGAACACCGTGTACAGGTCGGAACCGCGCCCGCCATCCACCGCCAGGCTGGCGCCGGTGACATACGAAGCTTCGTCGCTGGCCAGGAACACAATCGCGTTAGCCAGCTCCACGGGCAGGCCGACGCGTTTCATCGGGATGACTTTTTCGGTGTTGGCGCGTGCCTTGGCATCGCTAAGCATGCCGGCAGTGGCCGGAGTGTCGACCACGCCCGGGATGATCACGTTGCAGCGGATGTTGTGCGGTGCACCCTCACTGGCCGCCGCCCGACTGAAGTTGATCACCGCCGCCTTCGCCGCCGAGTAACCGGCCATCCACGCCGTGCCAAACAAGCCGCAGATGGAAGCGATGTTGACGATCGAACCGCCACCCTGCGCCTTCATCAACTGCATCGCCGTTCGAGTGCCCCAGAACGTGCCATCCACGGTGGTAGCGAAGTTGGCGTGCCAGTCGGCAGTGGTCATCGCGTCGATGCCACCCCAGGTGTAGGCCATCGCGTTGTTGACCAGAATGTCCAGGCGTCCGTGACGCTGCGCGGTAGCTTGCAGTGCGTCGACATAAGCCTGTTCATCGCTGACGTCGGCGACGGCGATTTCGGCCTGGCCACCGAGCGCCTGGATTTTTTCCTGCACACCTTGCAGCGGTTCGATACGCCGACCGCACAACACCACCGTCGCGCCCTCTTCGGCGAATCGCAGGGCGGTGGCTTCACCGATGCCTGAACCGGCGCCAGTGACAAAGGCGATTTTTCCTTGCAGACGATTGCTCATGAGTGTCTCCCTGATCAGATAAAGGCCATGCCGCCGTTGACGGCAATGTTCTGCCCGGTCATGAAGCTGGCGTCTTCGCTCGCGAGGAATACTGCAACCCTGGCAATTTCGTCGGTTTCGCACATGCGCCCCAAGGGCACGTTTTTCAGCAGGGCCTGCATGTATTCATCCGGGATCCCCGCCATCATCGGCGTGTTGGTCGGCCCCGGTACCAGGGTGTTGACGCGGATGCCGCTGGCGGCCAGTTCGCGGGCAATCGAGCGGGTCAGGCCCATCACGCCGGCTTTCGAGGTGCAGTAGTGGCTTGGGCCGTCACCGGTCAGCGCAGCGGTGCTGGACAGGTTGATGATCGCGCCTTTGCGCGCGCCCTTGACCATTAACTTGGCGCCTTCCCGGCAGCACAGGAACGTGCCGCTCAAGTTCACGCCAATTACCCGTGCCCAGCTCTCGTCCGAGGTTTCGAGGAAGCTGTCCAGCCCGCCCACGCCTGCGTTGTTGACCAGGATGTCGAGACCACCGAAGTGCTGCTCGGCCTGGCCCATGGCATCGGCCACCGAGGCGCCGTCAGCGACATTACAGGCCACGGCCAGGACCTTGTCGCCCAGGTCGGCGAGGCTCTCGGCCAAGGCTTGTTGATTGAGGTCTACTGCTACCACCTTGGCGCCTTCGGCGACAAAACCACGGACGATGGCTTGCCCCATGCCCTGTGCTGCACCGGTCACAAAGGCCACTTTGTTGAGTAACTTCATTAGCAATCTCCAAATGAGCAATCACGCTGCGACCCCCTGCCCCTGCAGTAGCGCCGCTCCCTGAATGATTAGCGCCCAGAGCCCCGGAGCACATCGTCCGATGGGACTACCGCCAAGTGGTCTGAACGGACGATGCCGGCAATCCCCCGCGCGCCCAGCATTGACCGGTGCACGCCCCGTCAGGTGCAGCGTTCCCCTTCAACTCGCTGGCGCGCCTGACGCGGCTGTGCTTTACGAATCCGCAGAAATGGAGAACCCCATGAACCAACCCGTAGACTTGCCATTGCCCGTCGGCCATTACGCAACGCTGCCCAACAACGGCCTGCGCCTGCACTATCTGGATGAGGGCACTGGCCCCGTGGTGCTGTGGCTGCACGGCAGCGGGCCGGGCGCCAGTGGTTTCAGCAACTTCAAGGGCAACTACCCGCAGTTCGTCGCCGCCGGGTATCGCAATGTCGTGCTGGATTTGCCGGGTTTTGGTCGGTCGGACAAGCCCGAAGACGTGCAGTACAACCTGGATTTTTTCGTCGATTGCGTAGCGGCGTTCCTGGAATGCATCGGAGTGCGACGTTGCACGATCCTGGGTAACTCGCTGGGCGGCGCGATCGCCCTGGGCCTGGCGCTGCGTTTGCCGCAACTGCCTCAAAGCCTGATCCTGCTGGCACCGGGCGGTGTCGAGGAGCGGGAAACCTACTTCAAGATGGAAGGCATCGTGCGCATGGTCAGCCTGTTCGCCGCCGGCCCTGTCGGCATGAGCGAAATGCGCAGCATGATGAGCCTGCAATTGTTCGATCCCTCGATCCTCCCGGAAAGCCTGTTGCAGGAGCGCGTGGCGGTGGCGGTGCTGCAGCCCAAGACCCTGTTCAGCACGATGATGGTGCAGAACATGGAAGCGCGCCTGGGTGAGATCCAGTGCCCGATTCTCGGGTTCTGGGGCAACAACGACAACTTCAATCCGGTCAGCGGTGCCCAGCGCATTATCGACGGCGCACCGAATGCACGGTTCATTGTGTTGAACCGCTGTGGGCACTGGGTGCAGGTCGAACACCGTGAGTTGTTCAACCGTAGTTGCGTCGAGTTTCTGCAACACGGCTGATCATCTCTCTTTGTAGGAGCGAGCCTGCTCGCGAAGGACTCAAGGACAACGCGCTCATCCAGCCAACACGCGTTATCGTTAACGACCTTCGCGAGCAAACTCGCTCCTACAAGAGGTTAGCGATCGGCTGCCGGCTGACTGTTCAACTGCGCATCACCCGGTTTGCCCAGCACGCAAGACGTACCGCCAGGCGTATACATCATCGCCACACAGCGGTTGCAAGCGGTGCAGATCGAATCCCGACTGGCCCCACTGGCCAGCTTGTTGACGTAGTCATTTTCCGCCAGCAGCACCCGCCCCATGGCGACCAGGTCAAACCCCTCGGCCATGATCTGCTCGATGCTCGCCAGGCTCCTGGCACCGCCCAGATAAGCCAGCGGCATCTTCACCGCCGCACGCACCTTGCGCGCGTGCTCCAGCAGATACAGCTCACGAAACTCCACAGTCGGCTCTTTGCGGCGCTGGATCGCCATGGCCAGGGCGATGATCTTGTTCTTCTGCTGCACGCGGTTTTCCTTGGGAAAGGACGAACCGAACATAGTGGTGATCGACTCGGCATTCATCCCGGCGCTGAGCACCAGCAGATGCGCACCCTCCTCCTCGAGCATCCGCGCGATCTGCGCGCCGTCCTCGGCGCTGTTGCCCGCCCTCACGCCTTCGGTGACGCTGTACTTGCAGATCACCGCCATTTCCTGGCCGACCGCATCGAGCACCGCGCGAAGCACCCGGCGCGGAAAGCGCAGACGGTTTTGCAGGCTGCCGCCGTACTGGTCGCGACGCTTGTTGTACATCGGCGAAATGAACTGGCTGAGCAGGTAGCCGTGGCCCATGTGGATTTCCACCGCATCAAAACCGGCCTGGCGGGCCAGCCGCGCGCCTTGGGCGAAGTCGCGCACCACCTGCTGCATGTCGGCTTCGTTCATCGCCTGCTTGAGGAACATGCCGCTCATCAGGCCAATCTTGTTGAAGCCACCGCTGGCGGATAACGGACGCTTGGTCGAGCGCTCGCGAATGAACGTGAAACAGCCGCCGTGGGTGATCTGCGCACTGGCCAGGCCACCGGCCTGGTGTACGCCGTCGGTCAGGGCCTTGAAGTGTGGCAGGCTTGCCGAATTCAGGGTCAGCTGATTGGGCAGCGTGCGGCCGTCATTGCTCACCGCACAGTAGGCGACAGTGGTCAGGGCAATACCACCGGCCACCAGGTCTGAGTGCAACTTGACCAACTGCCTGGAAGGCACGCCCTGCACACTCATGCCCTCGTTGGTGGCGGCCTTGATAAAGCGGTTTTTCAGGGTCAGCGGGCCAATCGCGATGGGGCTGAACGGCGACGGGTTCGGACGAGAATTCATCACAGGCCTCTCTTTATTTTTATCAGGCTACAAAGGGTGGCCGCGTCGCCGGATCGCCACGCAGCCGGGATCATCAGAAGGTGTACTTGGCGTTGAACGACAGGTAATCGCGATCCGTCAGCAAGCGGCCCTGGGCGACATCCGGCGAGCTCAAGTAGGCGACATAGGTCATGCCGACCTGGAAGTTGCCCAGGTACTTGAAGTCGCCCCCCACGGTCAGGCGTTTCTCGTCGCGGCCCAGCCCCTGATAGGCACTGCCGTCGACGTTCTGCGTCCACACCACTTTGGTGCTCAGGTCGAGACCGGTGGCAATGGACGGGTAGTCCATGTAGGCGCCAATACCCAGCAGCGTCGAGCCACGGGTCTGGGTCTTCGATTCGAAGTTGTCGAATGTGCCGTCTACCCCAGGCCCGCCGCCGGTAATGGTCACGCTGTCCACGCCGGCGATGTGTTGATGCACCACTTCGCCCATGAAGGTGGTCTGCTGGGCGAGGATGCTCGGGCCGAGGATGTACGAGGCGTTGAGGTTGCCTTGCCAGATTTGCCCGGTGGTCGGTGCGCCGTTATCGAGATAAACCGCCGCACCGTTGCGGTAGCTGAGGTCACCGGCGTATTGCACCGAGTCACCGACTTTCGAGCTGAAACTGACGCCGGTCAACTCGACGTCCTCGAAGTAGCCCATGCGATAAGTCATCGCCTGGCCGGTGTGGCCGATATTCTTCAGCGACGAGTATTGGGTGGCGCCGCTGAAGTCGAAGAACAACGAACCGACTCGCTCGTTGTAGCGATAATGGAACAGCCCCACTTCAGTGTTTTCGGTAATCCGGTAGCGCGCACCCAGGCCCCACTGACCGCTGTCGCTGGCGTCTTTTTCACCGGCATAGGCAACGGCCGCACCATTGGGCAGGCTGCTGACCAGACCGCTGCCGAGGCGGAAGAACTCCGCGCCCGGGCCGAAGGTGTCGCTACCGAAATAATCGCCCACCGGGTTGAGCTGGGTCTTGTCCCACTCGTATTGGTAGTAGCCCACCAGCGCCAGATCTTCATTCAGCGACCACGACGCCGAAACCTGCCCCACCGGCAGGTACGAATCCTTGGCCTCGGTACCTGGCACGTTGAACTTGGTGGCATCGACCGGCGCCTGTCCCTGGCTGATGTTGGACCAGAACAGACTCTCGCCCCAGGCCACCAGGTGTCGCCCGGCCTTGAGCGACAGGTACTGGGTTTCGCCGACATCGAAGTTGCCATACACATAGGCGTCCAGCAGGCGTGCGGTGCCGCCGCTGAGCTGGCGGGTCTTGTCACTGAAACCGTCGTTGTGCCCGAGCTTGTTCACCGTGTCCGGCGAGTCGTTGGCGTTGCGCTGGTGATAGACATCGTCATAGAAGTCACTGCCGCGCAGCACCACCCCGAGATTGTCGTGCTTGAGCTGCAACTCGCCGAACAGGCTCAGGCGATTGTTGATCAACGAGCCGCGCTTGAAGTTACGGGTGCCGTCGTCGTAGTTCGGGTCCCCAAGGTACTGGTTCGCCTGCTTGGCCGTGCGCATCGAGGCGGTGTAGTTGACTGTCAGCGACGAGTCCAGCGTGGTGTTTTCCCCCAACTGAATGGTCGGCGCGGCGTAGGCCGTGGCACTGCCCAGGGTGATGGCCGTCGCCAACAGTTGGCGGCTGGCAGTCAGGCTGGCCGGACGGCGCGCAACAGTGTTTCGCGTAAACATGCTCCTCTCCTTTTTTGTTGTTTTTACGGGTGCCGCTCATTGCCCACTGCTGCACGCAGTTCGTTCTTCGCTACCTTGCTCGACGGGTTCAGTGGCAAGGCACTGAAGAAGCGCACCTGGCGCGGTACTTTGTAATTGGCCATCTGCTCGCGGCTCCAGGCGATCAGTTGTGCCGCGTCAAGCTCATAACCTTCGCGCAGCACCACACAGGCACAGCCGACTTCGCCCATGCGCTCATCGGCGACTCCGATCACCGCCACTTGGGCAATGGCGGGATGCCGGATCAGCGCGGCCTCGATTTCCGCCGGATAGCAGTTGAAACCGCCGACAATGAACATGTCTTTCAAGCGGTCGGTGATGATCAGGTTGCCGGCCGCGTCGAGGCGACCGACATCGCCGGTGTGCAACCAGCCGTCGATATCTATTGCCTCGCGGGTCGCGTCCGGGTCCTGGAAATAGCCCTGCATGATGTGAAAACCACGCAGGCAGATTTCGCCGGTCTGCCCGACGTGCAGTGCCTGGTTTTGCGGGTCGCGGATGCTCACTTCGGTGCCGGCAATCGGCCGCCCGCTGGTGCCGGCGATCACCTGCGCCGAGTCTTGTGGATCACAGATGGTCGCCAGGCCACCGCACTCGGTCAGGCCATAGGCGGTCGTGACCACGGCAAAGCCCAACTCGTTGCGCATGCGCTCGATCAGGCTCGGCGGAATGCTGGCCGAGCCTGTCACCGCGATACGCAGGCTCGACAGGTCAGTCTGCTGCAGTTGCGGATGGGCCAGCAGCGACAGGTACAGGGTGGGCGCACCGGGTAGCACGCTGATGCGCTCGCGGGCGATGCGCTGGAACACTTGTTCGGCATCGAACACCGCGTGCGGCAGGATGGTCGCGCCGCCGATCAGGCAAGTCAGCCAGCCGGCCTTGTAGCCAAAGGCATGGAAAAACGGATTGACGATCAGGTAGCGGTCGCCCGGCACCAGGCCGATGATCTTGGCGTATTCGCTGAAGGCCCGCAGATTCTGCCCGTGGCCGCTCATCACGCCTTTGGGTTTACCAGTGGTGCCGGAGGTGAACAACAGGTCGCACATGGCCTCGGGACCGATCGCCAGGGCGCGACGCTTGGCGCTTTCGCCATCGATGCTTGCAGCGCCACGCAGGAACTGGGCAAGGGTCAGGTCCGCGGACAAATCGGGGGTATCGCCATCGATAATCACCAGGTGTTCGAGGCTGGCGGGGCGATGCGCGGCGAGCAGCGCGGGATAGTCGGTGTCGAGAAAACGCTGTTGGATAAATAGCAATCGGCAGCCGCTGCGCTCCAGCACGTCGGCGGCCTCAAGACCTTTCATGCGAGTGTTGATGGGCACCAGCACTGCTCCGGCGCACTGGATGCCCAGCGCCGCGAGGATCCAGTCGCCACTGTTCGGTGCCCAGATGCCGATCCGGTCGCCAGCCTGGATACCCAGGGCCATCAAGCTGCGGGTGAACGCCATGACGCGTTCGGGCAACTGCGCAAAATCGAGGCATTCACCGTTGTCCTCGATGGCGGTGCGCCCGGCAAAACGCTCGGCGCTACTGAAGACCAATTGGGCCAGGGTGACAGGTGCTGCGCTCGGTTGCGCGGCAAGGTTCAGGCTCTGATTCATCGTGGGCTCGTGCTCATCATTCGGGGAAGCGGATACGCAGTTGCGCGCTGGTGGGCACTGCCTGACAGGCCAGAATCCAGCCCTCGGCCAGTTCGCCGGCATCCAACGCGTCGTTGTGCAGCAACTCGACATCGCCGCTTTCCAGCGTGCACATGCACGAGGCGCAACCGCCGACTCGACAGGCACTGGGCGGGTTGAGACCGGCGCGCTCCATGGCGGCCAGCACGGTTTCGCCGCTGTCGCAGGACAATTCGAATTCTTCACCATCCAGGCGCACCGCCAGCTGCGCAGGCACGGCCGCCTCACTGCTGGTCACCAATGGCTGTTCACCTTCGCCAGGCAGCGAGACGAAGCGCTCGATGTGCACCCGCCGATCAGGCATGCCGAGGCTCTTGAGGGCGCTGGCGCTGGCATCCATGAACGGACCCGGTCCACAAATGAACGCCTGGGCATCGATGAATGGACGCGCCAGTTCGGCCAGCTGGCCGACACTCGGAATGCCTTGTACCGAATCGAGCCAATGGACGATCTGCAGGCGTTGTGGATGAGCGCTGGCCAGGGCCTTGAGCTCATCCTTGAAAATCACCGAGGCTTCATCGCGGTTGGCATAGATCAACAACACCCGACCCGTTCCGGCAAGCAGCGCCGAACGCAGGATCGACAGCACCGGCGTCACTCCGCTACCTGCGCCGAACAGCAGGAAGTCGCCGTCGAGACTGCGCGGCACGAACACCCCGGCCGGTGGCAGCACCTCCAGGGTCTGGCCGGCCTGCAGCTCGCCACACAGCCAGTTCGACGCGCGCCCGTCGTGCACGCGCTTGACCGTCACGCGCAACGGCTCGCCCACCAACGGAGTGCTGGACAACGAGTAACAACGGGGCAGCCAGCCTCCCTCGAATGGCACGCGCAAGGTCAGGAACTGGCCGGGCTGATAACAAAAGCGTTCGCCCAGATGCTCGGGCACATCGAACACCAGGGAGCGCGCATCGGCGGTCTCCTCGATCACTCGCGCCACGCGCAGGGCAAGATAATTGTTCATAGGTCAGGTACTCATGACCACCTGCCCGTGCAGCACGGACAGGTGGAAACCCAAGGGCATCGAAACGGGCGCCATGGCCTCAGACATAGGGATCCGGGTTGGGCAGGCCGAGCATCACCGCGCCGTAACTGCGTCCGTAGGCCATGTAGTTGTTGGCGATGTGGCCGCGGGCCTGATGCAGGTCACGGAACAGTCGGGCCACCGGATTGGTGTTGTACAAACCTGAGGCCGCCATGCTGCGCAGCAGGTCGTTGGCCCGCTCGGCACAGATGTTGGTGACATAGGCCGACTGGTAGCGATACAGCAGGCGGGTCTCGGTATCCGGGTATTCGCCGGCGCGGGCCAGGCTCATCAAGTGTTCGTAGTTGCGCTCCAGCACCAGGCGCAAGCTGTCGACCGTGATCATCGCTTCGGCAATCGCGGTTTGGGCGACCGGGTCTTCAGCGGTGCGGGCGCCGTGTTTGCCGATGTGTCGCGCGGCGTTGTCACGGAATTCGTTGATCGCGCCTTGCAGGGCGCCGATAGCAGAGGTCGAGACGGCGCGAGAGAACACCTGGGCGAACGGGATGGCGTAGATCGGGTTGGTGTTGACCAGACGCCCTGGGGTCGCTTCCAGCGTGAAGTTATTGGTGCGCTGCACGCGGTGGGCCGGGACAAAAACCTCTTCGACGACAATGTCATGGCTGCCGGTGCCGCGCAGGCCCAGCACGTCCCAGTTACGTTCGATCTGGTAGTCGCTACGGGGCAGCAGGAAGGTGCCGTGTTCGGCAGCCAGGTCGCCATCGGGTGGCAGGATGCCGCCGAGAAACGCCCATTGGCAGTGTTCGCTGCCACTGGAGAAACCCCATCGCCCGCTGATGCGATAACCACCTTCGACCACCGTGACCCGGGCCGCCGGCATGTAGGTCGAGCAGATCAACGCGCTGTGGTCATCCGCCCAGACGTCGCGCTGCGCTTCGATCGGGTACCGCGCCAGTTGCCAGGGGTGAACCCCCATGACGCCGTAGATCCACGCCGTGGACATGCAACCTTCGGCAAGGATGGTCTGGATTTCAAAGAAGGTCCGCGGGTCGACTTCGTAACCGCCAAACGCCCTTGGCTGCAAGGCCCGCAGCAAGCCGGCGGACTGCAACTCGACGATGCTCTCCACGGGCACTTTCAAGTCCTTGTCGGCCTGCGCCGTGCGTGCCTTGAGTGCCGGCACCAGGGCCCGTGCACGTTCAAGCAGATCACACTCGTCCTGGGTCTTTTCTCGCATGCTGTGCATCACTCAATTCTCCCGATCTCACTGCGCCACTGCGCGAGGTGTGATGGATCATCGGATTGAGCGAGCAATCATTCATCGTCAAAGCGGACTAGTGGGTCTGGGTGTACGCGGTATTTGCGCTCAGCACCCATCCGTAGGAGCCCGGCTTGCCGGCGATGGCGATCTCAGGTGCGCCATCGCTGGCAAGCCAGGCTCCTACGGGGATCGGGGTGTATGCGGGATTGGGATTGGCACAAATCCGTAGGAGCCTGGCTTGCCGGCGATGGCGGTCTCTGGGGCGCCATCGCTGGCAAGCCAGGCTCCTACGGGGATTGGGGTGTACGCGGGATTGAGATTGGCACAAATCCGTAGGAGCCTGGCTTGCCGGCGATGGCGATCTCGGGTGCGCCATCGCTGGCAAGCCGAGCTCCTACAGGGATCGGGGTGTATGCGGGATTGGGATTGGCACAAATCCGTAGGAGCCTGGCTTGCCGGCGATGGCGGTCTCAGGGGCGCCATCGCTGGCAAGCCAGACTCCTACAGGATCGGGGTGCACGCGGAATTGGGATTGGCACAAATCCGTAGGAGCCTGGCTTGCCGGCGATGGCGATCTCGGGTGCGCCATCGCTGGCAAGCCAGGCTCCTACGGGGATCGGGGTGTACGCGGGATTGGGATTGGCACAAATCCGTAGGAGCCTGGCTTGCCGGCGATGGCGATCTCGGGTGCGCCATCGCTGGCAAGCCGAGCTCCTACAGGGATTGGGGTGTATGCGGAATTGGGATTGGCGCAAATCCGTAGGAGCCTGGCTTGCCGGCGATGGCGATCTCGGGTGCGCCATCGCTGGCAAGCCAGACTCCTACAAGGTATGTGGCGTGCTTGATAGTCCGTTGAGACGATGCTGGCGGCGACCGCTGCGGCGATATTGAGTGCATCGACAATCGACCCCACGGAGCAAGGGCCCATGAGTATTTTGCAGCGTTTCCAGATGCACGGCAGCGTCGCCATCGTCACCGGTAGTGGCCGTGGCATTGGTCGGGCAATTGCCCTGGCGTATGCCGAAGCCGGCGCCGATGTAGTGTGTTCGGCACGCTCGCTTGACGACATACAGGCCGTAGCCGATGAAGTTCGCGCCCTGGGCCGGCGCGCCGTGGCCTTCGCCTGTGACGTCAACGATGCCGAGCAGCGCCAGGCCCTGGTCAGGCACAGCGTCGAACAGATGGGCCGGATCACTCACCTGGTCAACAACGCCGGCGGTGGCGGGCCCAATGACGCGCTGGTCATGACCCCTGAAGAGTTCGCCCAGGTGCTGAACTTCAATGTCGCCACCAGCTATGCCTTTTGCCAATTGTGCGTGCCGCTGATGCGCGAAGCCGGCGGCGGCAACATCATCAATATCAGTTCGGTGGCGGCGCGTTATGCCCAGCGCCACTTCAGTGCCTACGGTACCGCCAAGGCCGCGCTCAGCCATCTGACCCGCTTGCTGGCCCAGGACTTCGCGCCACAGATCCGCGTCAACGCGGTCGCGCCCGGCCCGACCCTGACCGAAGCGCTCAACGGCGTGATGCCCAGTGCCATGCGCGAAGTCATGGAATCCAACACCCCGCTCAAATGCCTGGGCACCCCGCAGGACATCGCCGCCGCGGCGCTGTACCTGGCCAGCCCCGCCTCGGCCTGGGTCACCGGCAAGATCATCGATGTCGATGGCGGCGCCGACTCATCGGTGTGGCCCGGCTGACCAACTCCTCTGGGCGCGCCCCTGATTCTTTGGGGGCGGGCCTGTTTTTTTACACGCTTTGCGATCCATCTGGAGCCCCCGCCATGGACACCCATTTGATCAACGCCCTCGGCGACGAACTGTTCAACGCCCTGCGCAGCCGCCAGACACTGGCGCCCCTGACTCGCCGCTATCCGCAGATCACGCTGCAGCAGGCGTATCAGATTTCCCTGCAGTTCCTGCAACGCCGCGAAGCCCTTGGCGAGCAGGTGATCGGCAAGAAAATCGGGGTCACCAGCCGCGCCGTGCAGGAGATGCTCGATGTCCACCAGCCCGACTTCGGCTTCCTCACCGACGCCATGCAGGTCGAGGATGGCAGCGAGGTCAGCCTGGCTCGCTACAACCTGATCCAGCCAAGGGCCGAAGGCGAAATTGCGTTCATCCTCGGCGAAGATCTGCACGGTCCGGGCATCAGTGCCGACGACGTGCTCGCTGCCAGCCAATGGGTGGTGCCGTGTTTCGAAATCGTCGACTCGCGGATCGATGACTGGCAGATCCGCATCCAGGACACCGTGGCCGACAACGCCTCCTGTGGCGTATTCGCCCTCGGCACCCAACGCATCGATCCGCGCTCCCTGGACCTCGCCGCGGTGCACATGCAGTTGCTGAAAAACGGCCAACCGGCAGGCGCGGGCCTGGGCTCGGCGGTGCAAGGTCATCCTTGCGCGGCGGTGGCGTGGCTGGCCAACACCCTTGGCGAGCTGGGCATCCCGTTCCGCCGCGGCGAAATCATTCTTTCCGGGGCCCTGGCCCCACTGGTGCCGGTAATTGCAGGCGACCAGATCAGCCTGTCCATGAGCGGGCTCGGTGAAGCCAGCCTGCGCTTTGTCCCTTGATTCCCCCTTCCTCCCTGGAACCAAAGACCATGAGCAAAAAGATCAAATGCGCGCTGATCGGGCCGGGCAACATCGGCACTGATCTGCTGTACAAACTGATGCGCAGCGAAGTGCTGGAGCCCGTCTGGATGGTCGGCATCGACGCGACCTCCGAAGGCCTGGCGCGAGCGCGTGAACTGGGCCTGAAAACCACCGCCGATGGGGTTGACGGCTTGTTGCCCCACGTCCTCGAGGATCAGATCCAGATCGCCTTCGACGCCACCTCGGCCTACGTACACGCGCAGAACTCGCGCAAGCTCAATGCCCTGGGCGTGTTGATGATCGACCTGACCCCGGCAGCCATCGGCCCGTACTGCGTGCCCCCGGTCAATCTCAAGGCGCAACTGGGCCTGGGCATCATGAACGTCAACATGGTCACCTGCGGTGGCCAGGCGACCATTCCATTGGTAGCGGCGGTGTCCAGCGTGCAACCGGTGGAGTACGCCGAAATCATTGCCACCGCCGCCTCCAAATCAGTCGGCCCGGGCACCCGCAAGAACATCGACGAGTTCACCCGCACCACCTCCAGCGCCGTGGAAAAAGTCGGCGGCGCGAAGAAGGGCAAGGCGATCATCATCATCAACCCAGCCGAGCCACCGCTGATCATGCGCGACACCGTGCATTGCCTGACGGCCAGCGAACCCGACCAGCCGGCGATCACCGCCGCCATCGAAGCCATGATCGAGCAAGTGCAGCGCTATGTGCCCGGCTACAAGCTGGTCAACGGCCCGGTGTTCGACGGCAATCGAGTGTCGATTTTCATGGAGGTCGAAGGCCTGGGCGACTACCTGCCCAAATACGCCGGCAACCTCGACATCATGACCGCCGCCGCAGCACGCACCGCCGAGATGTTCGCCGAGGAAATCCTCAAGGGCGAGCTGGTGCTGCACGCCACTGCCCAACACGCCAACGCATAAGGAGCCGACCATGGATCTTCGCGGCAAAAGCATCACCGTTCACGACATGTGCCTGCGCGATGGCATGCACCCCAAGCGTCACCAGATCAGCCTGCAACAGATGAAAGACATCGCCTGCGGCCTCGACGCAGCCGGCGTGCCGCTGATCGAAGTCACCCACGGCGATGGCCTGGGCGGCAGCTCGGTGAACTATGGCTTTCCGGCGCACACCGATGAGGAGTACCTGTCGGCGGTGATCCCGCTGATGAAAAAAGCCAAGGTCTCGGCCCTGCTGCTGCCAGGGATCGGTACCGTCGACCATCTGAAGATGGCCCATGAATTGGGGGTCAACACCATTCGCGTGGCCACCCACTGCACCGAGGCGGACGTCAGCGAACAGCACATCTCTCACGCCCGCAGCCTTGGCATGGACACCGTGGGTTTCCTGATGATGGCCCACATGAACAGCCCCGAGGGCCTGGTCAAGCAAGGCCTGCTGATGGAAAGCTACGGCGCCAACTGCATCTACCTCACCGACTCGGCGGGTTACCTGTTGCCCCACGACGTCAGCGCCCGGGTGGAAGCGATGCGCGCCGCCCTGAAGCCGGAGACCGAGATCGGTTTTCATGGTCACCACAACCTGTCGATGGGCGTGTCCAATTCAATCGCCGCGATTGCCGCCGGGGCCAACCGTATCGACGCCGCCTGTGCGGGCCTTGGTGCCGGCGCCGGTAACACGCCGATGGAAGTGCTGGTGGCGGTGTGCGACCGCATGGGCATCGATACGGGTGTCAGCGTGTTCGGCATCCAGGACGTGGCTGAAGACCTGGTGGTGCCGATCATGGACTTCCCGATCCGCAGCGACCGTGACGCGCTGACCATGGGGTATGCCGGGGTCTATGGCTCGTTCCTGTTGTTCGCCAAACGCGCGGAGAAAAAGTACGGCGTGTCGGCCAGGGAAATCCTCGTGGAGATGGGGCGGCGCGGCATGGTCGGCGGCCAGGAAGACATGATCGAAGACACCGCCATGACCCTCGCCCGCCAGCGGCGCCAGGCATAAAGCTGCACACCCCCTGTAGGAGCGAGCCTGCTCGCGATTGCGGTATGTCAGTCACCGGATGTGTTGACTGATTTACCGCAATCGCGAGCAGGCTCACTCCTACAAAGGGGTCGCGTGAATTGATGGGGTGTCAGCGCCAGTCAGCGACAATCCCATGTTCCAGGGCAAACGGCTGCGCCGCGATGGTCCGGCGTTGGAAGGCTGGAGCTTCATCGGCAGTAGCCAGCCACAGCATCACCGCCGCCGGGACATGCGGTGGCGCGCTGCCGGCACGCAAGGCGATCAGGCCTTTGTCGCCGATGGTTGCCTTGAGCGCTTCGGTGGTGACCACTCCCGGGTTCAGGGTATATGCCCGCACGCCGTCCGCACCCAGCTCCGTAGTCAGCACCCCGGACAGTCGCGACACCGCCGCCTTGCCGGCACCGTAGGCATACCCCCAACCACCCTTGCCCGCTGCCACGGGCGGATCGCTTTCGCCGGCGCCGGAGGTGACATTGATCACCACCCCGCCACCGCGTTCGACCATGTGTTCGGCCACTGCCCGGGTCAACAGGAACGGCGTGAGGATGTAACCCTGGAACATCCGCTCCAGGGTTTGCGCCTGCAGATCCATGAACCCGGCATTGAGGTCACTGCCCTGGTAGATCGCGTTGTTGATCAACACGTCGATGCGCCCGTACTCGCCCAGCACCGCCGCGCATGCCGCCAAGGCCGAGGCACTGTCGAGCAGGTCCATCGGCACCACGAACACCCGGCACCCGAGTTCGCGCAACGCCTGCGCCGTGCCGTTGAGGCTGCCAGCCAGCGGTGCTCCACTGGCATCGCGCAGGGCATGCTCATGTTGCTCACCCTCATTGAGCGTGCGGGCGCTGATCGCCACGTCGAAACCGGCGCGGGCAAACGCCAGCGCCGCCTCGCGACCGATCCCCCGGCTGGCGCCGGTAATGAATGCCACTTTGTTCATGCTGATTTCCTTCAAAAACGCGCGGCGCGGACCATGGCGTCGATGCCACCGTCGACGAACATCACACTGCCATGGACGAATGACGCTTGCGGCGACTGCAGGAAAGCCACCACGGCGGCGATCTCGTCAGGACGCCCGGAGCGTCCCAGCGGCGCGACAAAATCGCGAGTCGCCTGGCCAAACCGTGCATCGTCCAGGGACGCCTGGTGCAACGGAGTTTCCACTGCGCCGGGCGCGACCACGTTCAAGCGCAGGCCCTGCTTGCCCCAGCTCACTGCCAGATTTCGAGCATGCAGGCTGATCGCATATTTGGACGCGGCATAGGCAACATGCGGCTGGCCAAGGGCGTTGGCCAATGCCAGCGCCTGGACTTCATCGCCGGCCAGCATCGCCTCGACCATGGGCTGGCCATCCGGTCCGGAATGCGTCGCCGCCACCGAACCTATCACCAGCGCCGCCGCTTGCTTGCTCCGGGCCAGAGCCCCCCGCAGGCCTTCGAGCAACTGGCTGACACCAAAATAATTGACCGCCAGGACCAGCCCGCAATTGGGTGCCGTGACTCCAACGCCGGCGCAGCAGACCAGCCCATCGAGGACCCCGCCGCACAGTTCCAGCACTTGGGTGATGGCCGCGTCGCGTCCTTGTGGGGTAGACAGATCGGCGACCACTTCAGCGTTGCTGCGATCGATACCGATGACCTGGTGCCCGGCTTCACGCATGGCCGCGCAAACGGCGGCGCCGATGCCCGACGCGCTGCCGGTAATGGCTGTAATTGGCATTGTTGTTCTCCGTGAAAGGTCCGCGCAGTATCGGCAGAGCGATAACGCCATGGCATCGTCTGAGCGGACTAAAAAGTCACTGCCAAACCATCAGGCGTGGCGATACACCGGAACAGCCAAGCGTGGCGGTGGGATTCTGATTTTATCGGAGACTTTCAGGGCCATTTTCGGTTTGCCCAGGGCCACCACGCTGTTAAGCATGATGCGCACCAGTTCGGTCTGGCGGCGCACGCCGGTTTTCGAGAAGATCGAGCGCAGGTGCGCTCGCGCGGTATTGCGCCGGATGTTCAAGACCTCGGCGGCTTCTTCCAGGGACAAGCCGTTGGCCAGTTCCATGGCCAGCGCCGTTTCGGCCTTGGTCAGGTTGAACAGCTGCTTGGTCACCACTTCGCTGGCCAGGGATTTGCTCGATGCATCGCGGATATACACCAGTGCCGCCGGCTGGCCCTTCTCCTCCGCCCAGTCCAGGGAAGGAATCGATTCCACTACCACGCCCAGATTGACCAGCCCCGAGGGTCGCGTCACCGACATGGCCTCGGCGCTCTTCGGCGCATCCGGGTCGAAGGCGCTACGGATCAGGCGTTGCAGCTCGCGGTTATCGCTGGGATAAGTCGCTTCCAGGCGCCCGCCCACCAGCTTGAGGCCATCGGAACGGGCGAGGATTTCCTCGGCTACTGGATTGATCCGCAACACGCTGCCGCTCTCATCGAGCACCAGGGTAGCGACCGACAAACGGCTGATGGCCTGCGAGTACAGATCGCTCAGCGACTCGCTGCGGTCCAGCAGGTTATGCAGCTGCGAGGCCCGACGCAGGTGCGGCAGGAAACTGGCGCACAGCGCCCGCTCGTTGGCATTGAAGTTGGGTGCATGTTTCGGGCGAGTCATACGAAAGCGCAGCTTGCCGCCGTCCGGGGTGGAGATGTCGGCGCCCATCAGGTGGTACACGTCAAACGGGCCGCAGAACATCTTGAAGTAGGCGTTATGCTCCCACTCCTTGGAGCTCATGATGTCGTCCACGGTGAATACCTGGTCCAACGGCTGATTGGCGAACGGGGTATTGGTTTGTGGGTAGGTCATGTAGTTGACGTCACCGGCCCCTTCGATATCGCCAACGAGGATCATCACCCCGGTGTCCGGTTCATCTGGCACCCGCAAGATAAGGGTGACGAAGTTGGCGTCGTAGAGCTTGAGAAAGCTTCTGAGGGCGCGGGCCATCAGCTTCGGATCGAGCGCACCTTCATAGATTTCGCCGACCAGCTCACTGTATCGCGAAAGGTCCAGGCCAACGCTGGCCAAATCTTCCTGGGTCAAGACAACATCTTGCATAGTCTTCTCCTCGCGCGGGTAAGGACTTGGTCCTCCCCTTATTATTTTTATAATTTCGGCTTGGGGGCCCCGAGGCGCCCCCTTTTTGACCGCTACCTGCCAGCGCAATCCAGCAACGGGACCGGCTTCAGTTTCTCTATCGCCTGCGCACTCCACAATAGGCCCGGCAGGTTTATTTTCTACTCCCGGGAGTCACGTGCAGCCGGGCTGTTTTTCAGGCGGAACTGACCTTGTGCCGGCAATGGCTGGCGAGCCCGCTCGGCGACCAGCGGGCGTCCGCGGTTGAACCAGGCCGCCAGCGCCGGCAGCAGAAAAATCGCCCCCAGCACGTTGACCAGGAACATGAACGACAACAACACTCCCATGTCGGCCTGGAACTTCAGCGGAGCGAAGGCCCAGGTGCAGACACCAATCGCCATGGTCACGGCCGTGAACACCGCCGCAGTCCCGCGTTGGCACATCGCCTCGTAGAACGCCTCCCGCAGGTTCGCGCCGCGAAGCATTTCGTGTTGGATCCGTTCGTACAGGTAAATGCCATAGTCGACACCCACGCCAACCCCCAACGCCATCACCGGCAAGGTGGCGACTTTCAGACCGATCCCGAGCATCGTCATCAGCGCGTTGCACAGGATCGCCACAATCGCCAGCGGTACCAGAATGCACAGCACCGCGCGGATAGACAGGAAGGTCAGCCAGCAAAACAGCGCCACTGAACCGAACAGCGCACCGAGCATGATCACTTCCGCGCGCTTGACCGCCTCGTTCGATGCCGCCATCACCCCGACGTTGCCGCCGGCCAGAAGGAATTCGACTTGCGGTGTACTGACTTCAGCAATGATCTGCCTGGCCTGCGCGACGGCATGGCTGACGGTGCTGCCCTCGTGGTTGGCGAGAAACACCAGGATCTGCATCTGCTGGCATCCGTCGGTCACCAGGCCGTCATCCGGCATGTACGCCCGCGCGCCCTGGCTCAGGCCACGGGGCGAACCCGGGATGGCCGCCCAGCGCGGATTGCCTTCGTTGTTGCCGGCGATCACTCGCTTGCCCATGTCCGCCACACTCTGGATCGACTGAACGCCTGTGACCGTGCGCATGCGGAAGTCGAAGGCTTCCACCGCACGCATCACGGCGGGCGACAGGCAACCCTCGTCGACACCTTTGACCTGGACGAACACCGACATCACATCGAGGCCAATGGAATAACTGCTGATGATTTTTGCGTTGTCCTGGTTGTAGCGTGAGTCGGCCCGCAGCTCCGGCGCGCCGGCGCCGATATCGCCCACCGCCAGGTCGCGAGCCTTGTAGGCTCCGGCCGCCAGCAGCACTAGACTGACCACGAACACGCCCAGGGCCGGCCCCGGTTCGGCCAGGGCCGACAGCCGCCACCACAGGCGATGCCTGCCCGCCGGCCGCGATTGCGCGCGACGCAACAGCGCAGGTTCCAGGCGCAGGTAAGAAATGATGATCGGCAACATCAATTTGTTGGTGATGATCATCAGCATCACGCCGATGCAGGCCGTCACTCCCAGTTCGTGAACGATCGGGATGTCGATCATCATGATGACCGCAAACCCCAGAGCGTTCATCAGCAAGGCCAGGGAACCGGGGATGAAGATCTTGCAGAACGCCGAGCGCGCTGCTTCCTTCGAAGAGCTGCCGGCCAATACGTCCTGCTTCCAGGCGTTAGTCATCTGCACCGCATGGGACACGCCGATGGAGAAAATCAGGAACGGCACCAGAATCGACATCGGGTCGATGCCCAGCCCCACCAGAGGCAACAGACCCAGCAACCAGACCACCGGCAGCAACGCAACCAGCAGCGCCACCACGGTCAGGCGCAGTGAGCGGGAATACAGCCACAGCAGCAAACCGGTAATGACGAAGGCCACGACGAAGAAGCCGATCACCGTGTTCAGCCCCTCGACCACGTCGCCCACCAGTTTGGCGAAGCCGACGATGTTGATTTCGATATCAGGGCTGTTGTACTTGCCGCGGATTTCTTCCAGGCGCTTGGCGATGTCGACGTAGGACACCGGTTGCCCGGTCTTCGGATCAACGTCCTGAAGGTCGGCCCGGACCATCGCCGACTTCAGGTCGTTGGCCACCAGCCGCCCGACCTGGCCGGACGCCGCCGTGTTGCTGCGCACCTGCGCCAGGTCTTCGGCGGTGCCGCTGAAGCGCGGCGGCACCACTACGTCGCCAAAAA
This sequence comes from Pseudomonas sp. RIT-562, assembly GCF_026241895.1. Classification (GTDB taxonomy): domain Bacteria; phylum Pseudomonadota; class Gammaproteobacteria; order Pseudomonadales; family Pseudomonadaceae; genus Aquipseudomonas; species Aquipseudomonas mandelii_F. Next base: position 20,371 of record NZ_JAPJIV010000022.1, read on the forward strand.
AACCTTCCTCGGTGATTTCGATGTAGCGCACGTTGGCGGTGAACAACGAAGTGACGCTGGGACGACTGACACCGGAGATGAAAAACACGTCGTCGGTGACTTTGCGCAACGTCTCCAGGTACTCGGTGTTATAGATGTCGCCCTCGCCCTTCCAGCGCACGCTGACCAGGAACCGGTTGGCGCCCGTGAAGTAGCGACTGAACTTGAGAAAATTGACCATGTACTCATGACGCACCGGGATCTGTTTGTTGAACCCCGGATCGAGCTGCGTGTGGGTGGCGCTATAACCCAGGCCCAGCGTCACCAGGACGAACAGCAACAGCAGTCCCTTGCGCCAGGCCATCAGCAGGTCTGCGCACGTTTCGACGCAGCGCGTCACCCAGTGTTTACCTTGATTCATTGCCTGCCTCTCATTTACTGGGTGACCTGTGTGGTCACTAGGGCAGCGACGCTGCCACCTGAACCCTGCAAGACGCCGCGCTCGCCGCCCACCAGCAGGCGCGAGCCAACCACGGTCGCCGAGGTCAACGTACCGAGCCCGGCCAGGCGTCCGACGCCGACCAGCTCACCTTTGGCGTCCAGACGCACCACCGAGCTGCCCGCACCGACGATTACCAGGCCCGATTGATCCGGCAGCAGAGCATGGCCGTACAGCGGCAGTTGATTGCCGACCTTGATCTGGGTCCAGGTCTCGCCGAAATCGTGGCTGACAAATACATGCCCGCGCATGCCGTAGGTGACCCAGTTGGATGCGCTCAGGCGCACGATGCCGAACAGCGAGCCGCTGTAGAACGCGGGCAAGGTCTGCCAGTGTTTGCCGCCGTCGGTGGTGCGCAATACCAGGCCCTGCTCGCCCACCAGCATGCGTCGGCCATCGTTGCCGCCGGCCATGCCGTTGAGGTGGGCGCTGTCGATATCCAACGCTTGCGGCGACCAGGTCTTGCCGGCATCGAGGGATTGGTAGAACTTGCCGAAGCTGCCGAAGGCCATGACGCTGTCGCCACCCCCGCTCCAGACGCCCAGCAGGGGTTCGCCGAGGTCGCTGTCGTGACGAATTTCCTGCCAACTGCTGCCGGCATCTTCGGAGCGCAGGATCCAGCCGTCATGCCCGACAGTCAGCAAGCGCTTGTCATCCAGTGCAATGACAGCGGTCAGGGTGGCGTTGCGCTGGGTGGCGACGCTGGCTGGCTGCCAGCTGACTCCCTGATCGTCGCTGAGCAGGATGCTGCCGCGCTCGCCAACCGCAACCACCCGTGAGCCCAGGTTGAGCAGGCCGTTGATCTGTACCCGGTCCGGGTGAGTCACCAACAGTTCGGCCTGTGGCGGAGTTTTCGGGGAAAAGGTGTAGCCAATGGTCAAGGCGACCACCAGGCAGACGACGTAGCCGATCACAGAGCGCATACGTAAGGCTCCTGTTCCAGACACGCGTGCATAGGGCAAGTCATAGGGCCAATCCTCTTGTTCTTGTCAGGCACCAAGGCAGGTGAAGCCATCGAAACGAGCGATGCTCCTGCACGGATAGTCGGCGCAAGGACGGGGGTACACATCGTCCAAATGGCTTATGTAATGGCAGGAATGGCTTGTGGCCGGGCTTTTGAGAGGAGGTGCCAAAAGCCGGAATCCAGAAGATTCATACGGTTTTTAACGAAACGTCCTACATCGCTTTTTGTGACTTCTCGTTACGTTTCTCTCGACCCTCAAGTCTTGTGAAACAAGGAGAAATCCCATGGACGGAAAAATATGGCCCTGCACCGCCGCCAATCCCCGCGGGTTGCGCAGGCAACCTGGATTGCTCGGAACCGGCACCCTGCCCTTCCCCAGCGAGATCGCCTCGCGCTCGTTTCCCATCATGGAAAATTTTGCCGGTTACTACGCAACCAGCGACTACAACGCCGCGATGTTCCTGGCTTACGAACTGTCTGCCCCCGACGCAGAGATGACCTCGGTCGAGGCGCAGGAATCGGTTCACTTGCTGTGCACCTTGCTCAAGCGCCTGCGTGCTGCGCCGAACATCCCGGTCGAAGCGTTCAAGAAACTACAGCAGATGGCAGAAGCCATTCCGCAGATCGGCCCGCTCCTGTTTTCGCCCACCAGTTTGCCCGGCACTTTGCTCGCCATCGGTACCATCATCGCCGCAGCAGCTCAATCCAAGGCTCTGGTTGATCTGCTGGATCTCTCAGCCGCTGACAAGAAGAAGCTGGTGCAGTGGGCTAATTCGCGAGGTAGTGCGAGTTCCCAATCGGCGAAAAAAGCGTTCAGGGGCAGGGTCAAATTGATTCGTGTTGCAGGGCAGCTGCATTTTGAAGTGCCTGTTACAGCTCAAGCGCAGAGTTACAGGGTGTTAGGTCAGGTGGGGCAGCAGTTTGCGCATATCCCGGCATTCGGGACAAAGGGTGTACTAGATAGCAGGGCGATGCTGCATGCGAATGGTGCGTCGCGTGGGCTCAAGTTGATGACCGGGGGGACAGTCGGGTCTGTGTTAGCTGTTGGGCCGCAGGCGTATTTTGACTACAGCAGTTCATCGACGATGGGGGAGTTCTTCAAGAAGTCTGCGTACAGTCAGCCGACTAATGTAGCAGCGTTAGTCGGGGGAGCATTGGCTAGCGCATCCTTCACCTTTGTATGCGTTGTAGCAGGTTTTGGTACTGCTCCGTTAGTTTTAGTCTTGGGCGTAGGTCTCATTGCAGGAGCTGGACTTCAGTATCTAATACAACATAAAGGTGCTGATCGGGCAGTCGGAAATCATATCGTAAAAGAGTTTGGATTATGATCGACGTAAAGACCATGCGAAAGAATTGTTGGATTATTTTTTTTGGAGTCGCATTTTTCGGATTTTTTGGGCCGTGGAATTTGCGTGGCTTTTGGTTTTTTTATTTGGCCTTTGTGTGTTTACACCTGATCTGGACAGTATATATTACATATGTTTGCGAACGATATGTCTTATTCCTAACTTCTTACACATTGCCTATCGCACTTGTCTTTTCATACATGGCAAGCAGTGCAATGCATTACTGGATATCATCCTCTTTTGAAACCATCTGGTCACGTGGAAGCGCTTTATGGGTAGCTCCTTTCACCTTGGCTTGTGTAGTTCTAGCCGTCATCTTCTTCAGTAAATCGTCATCTTTTCCATTTGAGGTTATCGGAAACAGAGTCACAGTGAAGGGTAAGTTGTCGCGACATAGCAGCTACAATGGGGGTTTGGCAGGGGGCATCTCGACCTTCTTAGGCAGTGTATTGTTGAATGTGGCAAGTGATTATGCGTCTGGTTTAATTATAGTTTGTGGATGCACGGCAATTTCAATTTACATTCTGTTCATGGGGCGTCATGTCATCCGAGGTCTTCGCACCCTGCATAATTTAGAGCGTGCTATGCCCACTCCTTTCACATTTATGCAAATCGACGAGATTCGAGAGGCTCGTAGCCAATGGTGGCTTGGTCGGCTGTTCAAATGGATCGCCTCCCAGCACAAACAACCCTCGGCCTGAGCATCGCTTAGAAACCACCTATACAAAAACAAAAAGGACTTGTTCATGCCAGTTGATATCTCACCCCTATTTAACCCTCAACACCGCCGCCTGTTCAAACTATCGTTAAACTTCAAAAGAGGTCATGAATTACTCCTTGAGTCGTTCGTTGGGCAAGAGCGGTTATCCGCAGACTTCGGATATCAACTGGAGCTCCTGTCCGAAGACGCCGGTATCAAACTAAAAACAGCCATGGGCCAGTCAGCCACCATCGAAATCGAATTGGCTGACGGTTCCAGTCGATTCATCAGTGGGCATGTGCTGCGCTTTGCCAACAATGGCAGTGACGGCGGGATCTGTCGCTATTCGGCGGTGCTCGGTTCGTGGTTCAGCTTGCTGGAGCAGCGGTACGACTCGCGGATTTACCAGGATCAAACGATTGAAGAAGTCGTGTCCGAAGTGTTCAGCCGACATTCAGCGGTGGCTAGATTCAAGTTCCGTGTCGATCGCCTGCTGAAAAAGCACAGCTACATCACCCGCTATCGTGAAAGTGATCGCCAATTTGTCATGCGGCTTCTGGAAAGCGAGGGGCTGTTCTTCTACTTCGAGCACTGCGCTGAGAGTCACACGATGATCATCATGGATGACTCGACCCTGCTGCCCTCATTGCCAGAACAGCCCCAAGTGCGCTTCCACCGTGCTTCAGTGACTGAAACCGCCGACTCGATCACACACTGGAGCGCCGCGCGGGAATTGCAGTCGAGCAGTATTTCGGTTCAGACCTTCGATTATCGTCAGCCGGCAAACCGGCTTCCGGTCAGTATGAAAAGCCTCAATCAGCAAGGCGATGTGCCTATCTACGAAATTAACGACTTCATGGGCCAGTACACTCATGGCACCTACGACGATGGCGAGGTCCTGGTAAGAAACCGGATAGAGGCGCTAGAGCTCAAGGGCAAGGAGTTTCGCGGCCAGAGTAACTGCAGAGCGATGCGCCCGGGTTTTACGTTCGAACTTACTCAGCACTACGAGCATGACGGCGGCTCTACAGACGACCGCCAGTTTCTGCTCATGAGCATTGAACACGCAGGCAGCAATAATTATCTCACCGCAAACCAGGCGGGTTACGCAAACACGTTTTATTGCGTGCGCAAGAAAATCAAATTCCGTCCCCAGCTGGAGACACTGATACCCACCATCACTGGCCCGCAGACCGCCATCGTCGTTGGTCCGCCAGGTGAGGAAATCTACACCGATGAACTCGGCCGGGTAAAAGTGCAGTTTCACTGGGACCGTTATGGCGATTTCAACGACAAGAGTTCGTGCTGGGTGCGCGTCGCCCAATCCGGAGCCAGCGGCGGTTTTGGCAGCATCCTCATTCCCAGAGTTGGCGATGAAGTGGTGGTGGTTTTCCTCGACGGCAATCCCGACCGCCCGTTGATCATGGGCAGCCTCTACAACAGCGAGAACAACCCTCCGTGGGCGCTGCCGGCGAACAAGACGCAGAGTGGCTTCCTGACCCGATCAATGAAAGGCCGAGGCAGTCACGCGAACTTTTTGCGCTTCGAAGACAAGGCCGGTGCCGAGCAAGTGATCGTCCACGCCGAGCGCAACATGGACACCGAGGTTGAGGCAGACGAAACCCTCAGTGTCGCAGGTAGCCGCCAGATCACCGTCGGCGGCAGGCATTCGGAAACCATCAAGCACGACACCAGCATTGCCGTGGAAGAGGGAGCATATTCCGTCACTGTCGATAAAAGCGCAGTGAAAATCCAGGCAGCGACTTCCATCATCCTGGAGGTGGGTGCGAGCAAATTGGTTATGAACCACGATGGCACCATCACCTTGGCCGGTGTATTGGTCGATGTGGAAGGCACAACGGCCCTCCATTTGAACAAACGGTGCTGAGGGAGCAGGAGGTGCGTCCCTCCTCCCATCAAGCCACCCCGTCAACCATCAAGCGATATAGAGAATCACCAGATCATTGATCACCGACGGCCGATCCTGCCCCACCACATGGGTGTTGAGCTCCAGGGTCAACTGGGTCCCTCGGGGCATGATCTCGACCTTTTTCACCCGGGCTCGCGAATGAATACGCGACCCCGCCGGCACTGGCGCCGGGAAGCGCAGGCGATCGGAGCCGTAGTTGATCTGGGTGGTGAAACCGCTGATCTCATAACCCAGGTCCAGCTTCATCCGCGACTGCAGCACCTGCACCAATGCTCCGTGGGCGATGGTGCCGCCGAAAGGACTTTGCAGGCGCGCCCGCTCAGGGTCGGTATGAATCCAGTAATCGTCACCCGACAACAGGGCAAAGGCATCGATCAGCGCCTGGTCGACCACCACCACGTTGCTCCAGCCGCTGTATTCCTCGCCGACCAACGCTTGCAAGGCCGGTCCGTCATTGAGGTCAATCTGCCGCACAGGCACTGAGCCGGACGCAGCGGGCGCCGGTTCGCTGTCCAGGGTCGGCAGCGCCTCAAAGCGGGCCGCGTCCTTGTCCACCCCGGTGAAGCGCAACAGGCGATTACCCTTGGCGTCCACTTCGGCGAACACCGGTTTGAGCGGCATGCCGATGGCGATTTCATCCTCGTCCAGGCCAACCAGATTGGTGTTGATACGCACACCCTGCGCCAGCTCGACCACCGCCAGCTTCTGCGGCATCTCATCGATGAAATCGGGCAAGGTCGCAATGCGCGTCACCGTGTAGCTGTAGAGCGTCGCGCTACCGTCGACTTCGCGCCACGCCAGGTCGTGTTCAAGGCAGGCCGGGCAATGCCGGCGCGGGTAGAAATTCCACTGCGCGCACGCGTTGCATTGCTGGATCAGCAGGCGCCTAGCCTTCAGGCCTTCCCAGAATGGCGCGGAAATCTGCGTGGCGACCGGCATCGGTTTGTTGTTGGACATGTGCTTATGCTCCCTGAAGTATCAATGCGCCCTGCTCGCTCATGACGCCGCCGGTACCGGAGACATAGACGTTGTCACACAGCCCCAGTTGCCGCTCACCGGCCTCGCCGGCAATCTGCGTCACCGCCTCGATCACCTGGCTCATGCCACCGGCCGAAGCCGACTGGCCAAAGCTGAGTTGCCCGCCATGAGTGTTCATCGGGAAATCACCACGCCAGGTCAGGTCGTGTTCGCGCACGAACGCCATGCCCTCGCCCTTGCCACAGAAACCGGCATCTTCCAGGGTCAGCAACGTCGTGATGGTGTAGCAGTCGTAGATTTGCGCCGCGTGGACGTCCGCAGGTTTAAGCCCGGCCATGCCAAACGCCCGTTGGGACGCAGGGCCGATGGGCGTGTTCAGCATGTCTTGGGCATAGGACGGCGACTTGAATGCCAGGTGCTCGCCGAACCCGGTGATGAACGCCGGACGCTTGCGCGAGCGCGCGGCCACTTCCTTGTTGGTAATGATCATCGCCGCGCCACCGGCGACCGGCATGACGATCTCGAGGACGTGCAACGGGTCGGCGACCATTTTGCTCGCCAGGACCTGTTCGATGGTCAACGGTTGGCCGTAGAACATGGCTTGCGGGTTGGCCAGGGCGTTGGTGCGCTGATCGACGGCGATCTTGGCCATCGCTCGCTGGTCATAGTCGTACTGGGCGGCATAACGCTGGGCGATCATCGCGTAGCCGGTGTTCTGGCCCATGTGTCCGTAAGGCAGGTCGAACTCGGCTTCAGGTGCGCCGAATGCCGTGCTGTGCCCACCGAAACGCATGGACCGGGCCATCCAGCCGGGGTCCTCGTCGGGCCCCAAAGGCGCCATGCGCGCGGGGATCACGCACAGCACCGCCTGGCACAGGCCCAGTTCGATGGCCGCAGCAGCACGCCAGACCATGCCCACCGAGGTGCACCCGCCCAGGTCCACCACTTCGGCGAAGTTCAGGCGCAGCCCCAGATACTCGGCGGCCATCGCCGGTACGAACACCGACGCTTCGTGAAAGTGCGGGCCGTTGATCACCAGCCCGTCGAGGTCCGAGGCCTTGAGCCCGGCGTCACGCAGGGCCTGGGCCGCGAGGTCGGCGACTTGCTCAAGATGGAACATCTTGGGCGCTGTGGCGTACTTTTCCGGTTTGTATTGTGCGGTGCCAACAATGGCCGCATGCCCTTTGAGCCCCATAATGCCTCCATGCCCCAGCGTCACGCTGCGGCCGATTCCAGTGGTGTTGAAAGTCCGGGCACGGGAAGGCGCCCGGATCTCGAGTGGTTGATCAGAAGGTGTATTTCATCGAGAACGTGGCGTAGTCGCGGTCGGCGAACGGCCGATTGATCGGGTCCGCTTCACCCAGGTAGGCGATGTATTTCAAGCCCACTTCCAGGTTGCCCAGGTACTTGAACGTAGTGCCCATGCTCAGGCGTCGGTCGCCCGCGACTCCGGAGATGCTGCCGGCCATGGGCGTCGACCCGCTGAAGACGTTGGAGAAACTGAAGGGCACTTCCAGATCCCAGCCTTGGAAAACTCCCGGATAACTGAACGATGCGCCCACGGTGTAGGCGCTGGAGGATTTGGTGCGATAGCCTGCGGCGGTGCTGTAGGTGTAGTCATCGGAAGAGCCCACTAGAGGTGCCACGGAGGGCAACAGGTTCAAACCTTGCAGGTTCGGCGCGGCCGAAGTGGCTTCGACGCTGTCGACCTGCACGCGGATGACTTCGGCCGTCAGCGTAGTCTGGCTGGCCCAGGGCCGGTCCCCCAGGATTCGCATCGCCGACAATTGCATTTGCTGGCCCTTGCCCTTGGCCGGCACGGCGCCAAGCCCGGTGTTGACCATCACCGGCGCACCATCGCGGTACGACCACTCGGCGCCGACCTGGGTGTCGCCAATCTTGGTCGTGGCACTGATGCCGGTGAGTTTGATGTCTTCGAAGTACTTGATCCGGTAACCATTCATGGTGAAGGCGTTGAGGCCGCCACCCACTGGCAGCGGGTCGTAGCCCACCAGGGCGGTGGCCGGGTTCTTGTCGTGGTAGTTGACGTGGAACAGTGACATTTCGATCGCCGGTACCGGGCGGTAGCGCACCTGCACGCCCCACTGGCCACCATCGCGCGGCTCGTCGGTGCCGCGGTAGGCAACCCGTTGACCGTTGGCGTAGATGAACTCGCGCCCAGGCCCGACCACGTCGCTGCCCGACAGGTAGCTGCCCACCGGCGGCAGTTCAGTGCCCTTCCATTCGTATTGCACGTATGCACCGAAGGTCAGCTGGGGATTGAGGCGGAACGAGCCGGAGAACTGGCCCACCGGCAAGAGTATTTCCTTGACCTCGACACCCGGCTGCGAGGCTTTTACCGCGTCAGAGGGGTTTTGGACGCCGTTCACACCCGGGTAGAACAGACTCTCGCCCCAGGATTCGATGTGCCGCCCGGCCTTGACGTCCAGCATGGTGTCGTTGTCGAAGCGCCAGCCGCTGAACACATAGGCATCCAGCAGTTTGCTGCGACCACCACTGTAGTAACGGGTGTCACTGGTGAACTCGTCGTTGCTACCGGACTTGTTGACGGTGGCGGGCGAATCGTTGTCGTTCTTGCGGTGATAGACATCGTCGTAGAAAGTACTGCCACGCACCACGGCGCCGTAGTTGTCCTTGCGCAGAATCATCTCCGCCAAGGCGCCCACGCGGTTGGTGGTCAGGCTGCCACGATCGAAGTTGCGGTTGGCATCGTCGGCGTTGACCGTCAGCAAGCGATCGCTCTGACTGCCGGTGCGCATGCCGATGCCGTAGCTGGTGGTCACTGACCAGTCGATGGTCGCGCCGTTGTCGAACTCGAAGGTTTCACCAGCCCATACCGGTGTAGACACCAGTGCTATCGCCGCCGCCAGGCTGCTGACCTGAAACGTGCCCGAAGCCATGACCGTAGAGTTATTGTTGTTTTTGTTGATCACACTGACTCTCCTGAAGGGCAACCGGTTGGCTGCCTGGAATGTTCAACACTGCCGCCGTGTCGCCCGCTCAAAACACCTTGAGCGCAGTCACCGCGCACGCTCCCCTTACAGCGCACCGGTAGCGATATCGCCCCCGGCCCTCTTCCCGCACCAGCGACCCCTGGGCCACGAGGTAGTTGGCGTGGGCCAACGTCTCGCCCAGCGCCATCAATTCGTCGAAACGACCCGACAACCTGGGGAACAACACCGACATCAGTTCGAGCACGGTGCACGGCTCGTGACAGCTGGCCAGCATCAGCGCCAGATGCTGCTTGTGGTGAGCTTCCAGCTGGTCAAGACGCTGATGCAGATTGAAAAACGGGCGCTCATGCGCCGGCAGAACCAGTACGCTGTCCGGCAATGAGCGCAGGTGTTCGATGGAATCGAGCCATTCACCCAGCGGATTGGCCAAGGGTTCGGTGGCATGCACGCCGACGGTTGAAGTGATGCGTGGCAACACCTGGTCGCCGGAGATCAGCAAACCGTCATCGGCGGCATACAGGCAGGCATGCTCCGGCGAGTGACCCCGGCCGATCACCACCTGCCAGGTACGACCACCGATCTCCAGCAGGCTGCCTTCCTCTAACCGGCGGAAATGATTCAGTGGCGCCGGCAGGAAATGCGCATTGCTCATCACCGCGAACATCTCGGCGCTTTGGTCGTCAGCCACGCCAGCTTTGCGGTAGAAATCGAGAAAGTCCCAGCCCGGTGGCTGACCGGCGGGGAACTTGACGTGCAGCGACTGGAACTCACTGGCGGTCATGTACACCGGGCACTGGAAACGCTCGGAAAGCCAGGCGGCCACTCCAGCATGGTCGGAGTGAAAGTGGGTGCACACCACCGCCACCAGCGGCAAGCCACCGCACACTTCACTCAACACCCGATCCCAGACTTCCCGGGTCTGTTCGGTATTCATGCCCGTGTCGACCACGACCCAGCCATCGGTGTGACGCAGCAGGTACAGGTTGATGTGATCCAGGCGAAACGGCAGCGGCATGCGCAGCCACCACACGCCCGGTGCCACTTCGCGAACCTGCCCCGGATCCGGCGCCTGCGGCCAGGGATAACGCAGGCCGCTGCGCAGTTCGTGACCGTTGGCATCGAGATCGGTCATGGCTGGCTCACTTCAAAAGGTGCGAGGCCGACTCGCGCCAGCACCTGCGCCGAATAGGGCAAATAGGTGCCAGCCTGTTCATCGCGGATGAACAGCGGATCGCTGCACCGATCCGGGCAGTAGCCCTGACGCTGCAGATCGACCTTGCGCAGCTTGTAGCTGGCGGTCAGGTCCGCCGCCTGGGTCACCCGCACGAACACCGGAGCGGCATAGCGTGGCAAGCGTTGTTCGGTCAGCGCGAACAGCGCCTGGGGATCGAACGCCCGGCCCTCCTGCATCAGGACAGCGGCCATACCGGCGCGGCCTTCATGGCCCGGGACCTGCACGCCATAGATGTTGATCAGTTCAAGCCCTGGCAGATCGCCCAGCGCGTTGGCGACTTCCAGGGTCGAAACGTTCTCGCTCTTCCAGCGATAGGTATCGCCGATACGATCAATGAAGTAGCAGTAGCCGTCGGCGTCGACTCGCAGCAGATCACCGGAGCTCCAGTAGGCATCGCCGTCGCGGAACACATTGCGGCGGATTTTGCTCTCGGTGGCTTCAGCCGAGGTGTAGCCCTCGAAACGCCCGCCGCCGATGTCTGGATGGTCGACGATAAAGCCCATGACCTCGCCGACCTCACCGACTTCGCAAACCTGGTAAAAACCGTTTTCGTCCCGAGGATGGCAGTCGTTTTCAACGTCGTAGCGCACCAGCCGCACATTGGTCTTGTTCCAGTCCGGCACCCGCCCGCAGGAACCGAGATAGTTGTCGACGTTGATGATTGCGGCGTTGGCTTCAGTGGCTCCCCAGCCCTCGAACACCTGGATCGGGCCGAAGCGGTCCAGCCAGCGTTGCCAGGAATCGGCTGACAACCCGGCGCCGAGCATGCAGCGCAAGCTGTGCTCCCGTTCGCCTTGACGCACTGGCTGGTTGAGCAGGTAGCGGCAGATCTCGCCGATGTACTGGAAGATCGTGATCTGGTGGCGCGCCACGTCTTTCCAGAATTCGCGCACACTGAACTTGCGCCGAACCACGATGGCGGCACCGGCCTTCAGCGCAGTAGACGTGACCGAGGTAGCCGCCGCGCCGTGGTACAGCGGCAGGCAGCAATAAAACACATCATCGCGAGTGGCCGGCAGGGTGACTTCCATGGCATCGCCCGAGGACATCCAGCGCATATGGCTGTAGCGCGCCGCCTTGGGCAAACCGGTGGTGCCCGAGGTAAAAATCAGCAGTGTGGTGGTCTGGGCATCGATGTGCGCGCGGATATCCCGGGGGAACGGCGTGCGCGGGGCCTTCTCCAGGCGCGTATCGAAATGTCCATCGATGCCTTTGGGCAGCGGCCCGATCCAGGGATTTTCCGCATCGCGGATCAGCCAGCACGGCAGGTTCGGGAAGCCGTCAGTAGCCTGTACATTGGCCAGGCATTCTTCGCCGATGAGCAACGCCTTGGCGTCGGTGGTTTGCAATGCATGCAGCAGCGGGCGACCGTGGACCTGGTTGTTGATAAACGCCACCACCACCCCGAGCTTGACCAGGCCGAACCAGGCACAGAAAAACTCGGGGCGATTTTCCATGGCCAGGGCACACACATCGCCGGCACGCAGGCCATTGGCGTAAAGCGTGTGGGCCATCTGATTGGCTCGGGCATCGACTTCGGCGTAGCTCAGGGTCTGCTCGCCGTAGATCAGGAACGGGCGCTCGCCTTGCTCACGCGCCTGGTGTTCCAGGCGGTCGGCCATGGTGTAGAGGTCACGCGGCTTGATCTTGCCGACGGCGACGGAACGCAGGTCGAGCAGCGCCTGGGTCTGTTCCCGAGGGACTGGCTGCGATGGCAGGATATTCGGCAAATCGTTAAGGTTCATTGCGCCACCTCCTGGGCACTCGTCTGATAGGCGGGATAGTCCGAGTAGCCGCTGGCACCCGGCGTATAAAGTGTCTTGCGATCAAAGCGACTCAGCGCCAGGCCACGCCTCAAGCGCTCCACCAGATCAGGGTTGGCAATAAAGTGACGGCCAAACGACACGGCAGCCCCCTCGCCCGACGCGAGAGCGGCACTGGCCGATGGGCCGTCGAAACCATCGTTGAGGATCAACGCATGAGGGCTGTGCCGGCGCGCCAGGGCAAAGGCATCGAGCCCCTCCAGGGGCGAGCGCATGATGTGCAGGTAGGCCAGGGACAAGGGCGCCACGGCTTCGCACAACGCCGCGGCGGTGGCCGCCGGGTCGTGGTCTTCGATGTCGTTGTAGGGGTTGCCGGGACACAGACGAAAACCCACTCGACCGGCGCCGATGGCGCTGGCCATCGCCTCGATCGTTTCCCTGGCGAAACGCACCCGCCCGGTCACATCGCCGCCGTAGGCATCGCTGCGCAAGTTGCTGCCGGTCGCCATGAATTGCATCGGCAGATAACCGCTGGTGCAGTGCAGCTCGACGCCATCAAACCCGGCCTGGCGCGCATTCAGTGCGGCCTGGCGATACTCTTCGATGACGTCGCTGATGCCTTGCAAGGTCAGCGCTTGTGGCTCGTCGGTGTCCACCAGGCCATGGCTGTCGCTGAACACCTGGGTGCGAGCGCGCAATGGCGAAGGTGCGACGGTGGCCGCGCCGGCTGGTTTGTTGTGCAGGCTGGCGGCGCGGCCGACATGCATCAGTTGCAGCACGATGCGCCCGCCCTCGGCGTGCACCGCCTCGGTCACCCGCTGCCAGCCCGCCATTTGTTCGGCACTGTAGATCGCTGGCGTGCGGCAATAGCCCAGGCCGCTGGCGGACGGTGCGGTGCCTTCGGCGACGATCAACCCGGCACCGGCGCGCTGGCGGTAGTACTCGACCATATCGCTGCCGGGTATCGCATCGACGAGGGCGCGGCTGCGGGTCATGGGCGCCATGACAATACGGTTGGCCAACTGCAGCTCGCCCAGGGCGACCGGCTCGAACAAGACGCTCATTTGATTTCCTCAGCTTCTTATTGTTTTCGGGCTGTCGCAGGCTTGCCATTGCTTGGGCAAGTGCTGGTGCGCCAGCGAATATGGGCGCAATGATTGACGTTGGAGGCGAGCGAAACATCGTCCGACAGGACTAGGTCAGCTATCGTGCGCCTGGGCCTTGCGGCAAGCGGAAAATGGTCTGAACGGACGATGAGAAAAAGCCGTCATGGGCCGAGCATCAAGACAACCAGAACAAAACCGGGAGCACCCGCAGTGAACCAATCCACCCCCGTCACATGGCGAACGCACTACGCGCTGTTCATGCTCGCCACGATCTATGTCTTCAACTACATCGACCGACAGTTGATGGCGATTCTGATCGAGCCGGTGAAGCTCGAATTCGGCATTTCGGATACGCAGATCGGCTTGCTGTCGGGGGTGACCTTCGCGGTGTTCTACACCGTGTTCGGCTTCCCGCTGGGGCGCCTGTCGGATCGCATCGGACGCAAGCCGGTCATCGCGTTCAGCTGCATTGCCTGGAGCTTGATGACCATGCTGTGCGGCATGGCGGGTAATTTCCTGACCCTGGTGCTGGCGCGTATTGGCGTTGCCGTCGGTGAGGCCGGCGGCACGGCGCCGTCGGTGGCCATGGTCTCGGACCTGTACCCGGCGAACCGCCGCTCCACCGCCCTGTCGGTGCTGATGCTCGGTTCCAGTCTGGGCGCGATTGTCGGCCTCGGCCTGGGCGGCTGGATCGCCCAGCATCACGGCTGGCGCTTCGCCTTCCTGCTGATTGGTGCACCGGGAATTTTACTCGGGCTGGTTCTGCTGTTGACTGTGCGTACACCTAAACCGGTGGTGCCGCTGAGCAGCGTCGCGCTGCTGCAGGATGGCTGGCTGAAGACGCTCGTCGAGCTGTTTCGCATGCCCTCGTTCGTCTGGCTGGTGCTGACCGGCGGTGTGGCGGCGATTGCCGGGTACGCCATCGGCACCTGGAGCCCAAGTTTCCTGATCCGCTCCCACGGCCTCAATATGCAAGAGGCCGGGTTCCTGGTGGGCGTGGTCGGTGGCGGCGGTGCAACCATCGGCACTTTGATATGCGGCATGCTCACCGACCGCATGGCGCGACGTGATGTTGGCTGGCAAATTGGCGTCCCTCTGTTGGGCACGCTGATCAGCATCCCCTTCGCCCTCACCTATTTCCTCTGGCCCCAGGGCACGGCATTCCATATCGGCAGCATCGCCGTGCCGCAGGCGTTTCTGTTCTACAGTGCGTTCGCGTTCTTTGGCGTGTGGTGGGCAACACCGTGCCTGAGCGCGATTACCCACCTGTTCCCGGCTACGCGACTGGCCCAGGCTACGGCGATTTTTGTCATGTCCATGACCCTGCTCGGCGTCGGTATCGGGCCACTGTTTGTCGGAGTGATCAGCGATTTCTTCGTGCCGACCCTGGGCAGTGAATCCTTGCGTTATGCCTTGGCTTCGTCGGTGTCGATGCTGGTACTGGCCTGTGTGTTTCTGACCTTCGCATTGCCGCGTTATCGCCAACAAATCAACAACCCCGCCCCGCTTGCCGAACCGACCCGACCTGTAACGGCCTGAACTGCAGGAGCCCGGCTTTCTGGCGATGGCGATCTCTTGGCCGCCATCGCCGGCAAGCCGGGCTCCTACGGGTTTGTGTCGAGCCGTTAGTCCGCGTACACCCGGATCACCTGTAGGAGCCTGGCTTGCCAGCGATGGCGTCCACAAGACCGCCATCGCCGGCAAGCCGGGCTCCTACGGATTGTGTCGAACCAAAATCCCGCATACACCCCGATCAACAGTAGGAGCCTGGCTTGCCAGCGATGACATCCACAAGATCGCCATCGCCGGCAAGCCGGGCTCCTACGGATTTGTGTCGAACCCAACTCCGCGTACACCCGCATCAACCGTAGGAGCCTGGCTTGCCAGCGATGGCGTCCGCACGATCGCCATCGCCGGCAAGCCGGGCTCCTACGGATTTGTGTCGAACCCAATTCCGCGTACACCCGCATCACCCGTAGGAGCCTGGCTTGCCAGCGATGGCGTCCGCAAGACCGCCATCGCCGGCAAGCCGGGCTCCTACGGACTTGTGTCGAGCCCAAATCCCGCGTACACCCGGATCGCCTGTAGGAGCCTGGCTTGCCAGCGATGACATCCACAAGATCGCCATCGCCGGCAAGCCGGGCTCCTACGGATTTGTGTCGAGCCCAACTCCCGCATACACCCGGATCACCTGTAGGAGCCTGGCTTGCCAGCGATGACACCCGCAAGACCGCCATCGCCGGCAAGCCGGGCTCCTACGGATTTGTGTCGAACCAAAATCCCGCATACACCCGAATCACCTGTAGGAGCCTGGCTTGCCAGCGATGACATCCACAAGATCACCATCGCCGGCAAGCCGGGCGCCTACGGATTTGTGTCGAGCCCAACTCCCGCATACACCCGCATCACCTGTAGGAGCCTGGCTTGCCAGCGATGACATCCACAAGATCACCATCGCCGGCAAGCCGGGCGCCTCGGGTTACCTGCCATGCCCAAACAATTGACGTAAAAAAGCCGCGTATGAACGCGGCTTTTTTCGTACACCCTGCTCTGGGGCTTACCGCCCGATGGCCCGCGCCGCATCTGCGGTGTACTGGTCGGGGGTGAATTTGCCTTCGTTGAGAATCGGACCTTTCTTCGATTCGTTGGTCATGCCGTAGCCGGTGTACTGACCGGAGTTCAAGTCCATGAAGAACTGCGAACCGGCCTGCCAGCCGCTCATGTCCGGGTGGTAGTAGTAGTTGACCATGGCGTGTTTCCACAGCTGCCCACGGGCATCGTAGTTGTCGGACATGACCGCGTTCCAGGTGTCTTCATCGAGGAACAGCACGCGCTTGCCATACACATGGCGATAGCCTTCCTTGAGATCCGCTTCGAGTACCCAGACACGGCGCAGCTCATAGCGCATCAGATCAGGATTGGGATGGTTGGGCGTCAGCATGTCGGCATACTTGATGCTCGCACTGTTGGGCTTGAAGGCATTGGCCGGGCTGTAGATCTCGCGCTTGCCAACGAGTTTCCAGCTGAAACGTTCCGGCGATCCGTTGAACAAGCGGTCCTCATCAACGGTCATGGTGCCGTTGGTGCCGATCATCGGTTGATCGTAGCCATAGCCCGGAAGTTGCCGCACGCGCCGGGTCGACGGGCTGTAGGACCAGGCCTGGCGCGCGTCAGTCACGAAGTTGTAGGGTTCATGGGAAATGCTCAGCGTGCCGTTGTCACGGGCCGGTTTGAGCGTCATGTTGTTGCTCATTGCAGCGATTTTGTCTTCCGTGCGGGCATCGACGGTGGGTGAGTTGGCCATCGCCAGGTTACGCGCGTAGGCACGTCCCCAGCCAATGCTGCCGTTGGGCAGGACCGAGGCCAGGTCGGAGGTCTTTTCCTCGGTGTAGGCACGCGCCGGCTGTTGGTGGTTCCACAGCAGCTCCATGCCGTTCTTGGGAATTGGAAACGGCACCTGGCCCAGACCAGTGAAACCCGCTCCGTCGTTCACCAGCTTGGCGTTCAGGGCGTTGTCCATCGCACGGCGACACACATAATCCGGATAACGGAAATCCCGATGTCCTGGGTAGATGTTCATCTTGTAGGTGCTGGGGTACTTCTTCAGCAGCGCTTTCTGGCCTTCGGTCAGGTGCGACTCGTACTGGCTCATGTTGGCTGCGGTGATGACCAGTATCGGTTTCTCGGCAGCGTATGGGTCCACCGGCTGGTCGCCGGAAAACTTCACATGATTCCAGCCTGGGACTTCACCCAGGTATTTGCCGGTGTACGGCGGAATGGTGCCCGCGGCGTTGCCGGCCTGCTCGGCGCCGACGCAGGTCAGCTCCTTGCCCAGTTTGGCGGCTTCCTGAGGTGACACTGCCGCGTACGCATAACCCATCAGCCCACTATTGGCTGTGACTGCGACCGCGAGCATGAGACCTGTTCTTGTTATTTTCATGTAATGCCTCCTACGCTGATAAGGCTGTGTGGTATGGACCCATTGTTCGTGTTCTGCCGGCCCCGACATCGTCCGGAAAGACTACCCGGCGTTCATGCGCCCAATTTTTCCTGCAGCTGTGCCTTGAGCACCTTGCCGGTAGCGTTGCGTGGCAGCGGTTCGAGTGAGCGATAAACCCGTGCCGGCACTTTGTAGCCGGCCAGGCGCTCGGCGATGAACGCGCAGACTTGCGCCTCCTGCGGCAGCGACGCAGCCTGGCCATGCACCGCCAGCCCCACCACCTCACCCAGCAGCGGATCGGCAATGGCGAACGCTGCCGCTTCCAGCACACCGGGCATGTCGAGCACGCAGGTTTCGATTTCAGCGGCGGAAATTTTCTCGCCGCCGCGGTTGATCAGCTCCTTGATCCGGCCAGTGATGCTGAGGAAACCTTCATCGTCGAGGTAGCCGATATCGCCCGTCTCGAGCCAACCGTCGCGCAAGGTTTGCGCGCTCGCCTCGGGCAGATTCCAGTAAGCGTTCATCAGGGTTGGCGAACGCAGCCAGATCGACCCGCGAGTGCCCGCAGGTTGCGGCTGCTCGGGGCTGTCACCGATGCGGATATCGACAATCGGCAGCGCCCATCCGCAGGTCGCGGGCTTGTACGCGAACTGATCACCGCCCTGGGCAGCACCGATGCCGTTGCTTTCGGTCAGGCCGTAACCGACGCCGCCGATGGCCTCGGGTTTGAGCCTGAGCATGGTGTCGAGCACCCCCGCAGACGACGCTCCGCCGCCCAACCCGAGGCCGGACAGACTGGCGGTCTGCGCCGTGGCAAACCGCGGCGAGGCGAGTAATTGCTGCATCATGACCGGGGCGCCGTTGAACTGGGTGCAACGCTCGTCACGAATCAGATCGATCGCCTGTTCGACGTTCCACTTGTACATCAGCAGCAACCGCCGCCCCCCGCGCAACGCCGACAGGAATTGCGCATGCAAGCCGCTGACATGGAACAGCGGAACAGCGGCCAGGGTGGTCGGCGCAAAGCCGCTGTTGATCACCCCAGCGATGCGTTCCGGTGAACTCATGGCGCAAAACGCGCCCTGGAACTCCAGGGCAAACAATGCCTGGCAGATGGCCCGGTGGGACGATACGGCCCCCTTGGCGCGACTGGTGGTGCCCGAGGTGTAGAGAATCAATGCCGGTACGTCCGGGTCGATTGCCACAGCCGCCAACGGCGTGGCCGGGGCGCCGATCAAGTCTTCGTAACGCAGGCAGTACTCGGGCAACGGGGCGGCCTGGCTGCCGACGACGATCGTCGGATGCTGCTCACGAGCGAGGTCTTCACGCAAGGTTTCGAGTCGCGCTTCGTCACACAACAGCAGACGCGAACCGCTGTCCTGCAGCGCGTATTGCAACTCGTCGCGCAACCCCCAACTGTTGAGCGGCACACACACCGCGCCACAGCGCAGGATCGCGGCAAACGCTACCAGCCACGCAGGCTGGTTGCGCATGGCGATCGCCACCCGCTCGCCGGGCTGCAGGCCGCAACGCGCGACCATCTGCTCGGCGAGCCGGTCAACCTGTTCGTAGTATTGATTGAAGCTCAGGCGCTGCGTTTGCCAGACCAGGAACTCGCGGTCGCCATGCACACGACCGGCGTCCAGCACCTGCAGCAGGTCGCGGGCGGCGTGACGGAAATAGCGCGGGCCGCCGTCATCGGGCGTCACCACTTCAAACGGCGCACCGGGGGCGATTAAATCGCGCCACGCGGTTTGCCAGCGTTCAATGCTCATTATTGTTTTCTCCAGGACAACCGGTGTCGTTGGCTCAGCGGCCTCTGTGTAGGAGCGAGCCTGCTCGCGATGCCGGCGCGTCAGTCAACATTGATGTCGACTGACACGGGGCCATCGCGAGCAGGCTCAGTCCTACAGGGCAGCAGCAATGCTTTTACGCGTTCGCCGAATAGCGCTCGCAATGGAAATCCCGGTCTCCCAGGCAGCTCTGTGCGACACGCACACGCTTGAGGTACAGGCCGACATCCAGTTCGTCGGTGACCCCAATTCCGCCGTGCATCTGCACCGCCTCGTTGGCCACTTTGATTGCCGTGTCGCCGGCCTTCCATTTCGCCAGGCTGACCAGTCGAGCGCGGGCCGCGGCATCGTGACCGGCGTCATCCAGGGTCGCCAGCGCAGCCATCAGGGCACTGCGACTCAACGCCAGGTCGATGTAGAGTTTCGCGGCACGATGCTGCAGGGCCTGGAAGGTGCCAATCTGCGTGTCGAACTGCACTCGGGTCTTGAGGTATTCCAGCGTGGTCTCGAACAGTTGCTCGGCCATCCCCAGCAGTTCTGCCGCCAGGCAGGTGCGGCCACGATCCAGCGCGGTTTCAAGTGCAGCCCAGCCATCACCCAAGGTGCCCAGCAATGCTTCGCCGCCCACTTGCACTTGATCCAGCTGCAAACGGGCGCTATTGCGCGAATCAATCAGCGGCAAGGCGCTGACCGTCAAACCCGGCGTACCAGCCGGCAGCAGAAACAGGCTGATGCCTTGCGTGTCACCCGGTTGCCCGGAGCTGCGGGCCGCCACTACATAAGCGTCCGCCCCGAGGCCATCGACCACACAGAACTTGTCGCCGTGCAGGCGATACCCGGTACCACAGGCCACCGCCTGCAGCGCAATACGACTCGGATCGTGACGCGCACGCTCGTCTATCGCCAGCGCCAGGCGCTGTTCACCGGTAATGATCGATTGCAGCCAGTGCGCCCGTTGTGCCGGATTGCCCGCCAGGTACAGCAGCGAACCGCCGAGCACTACGCTGGACAACAACGGCATGGCCGACAGGTTACGCCCCATGGTTTCGAAGATCGGCCCGAGGCCCTGGCAGCCGAAATCCAGGCCACCGAAGTCTTCGGGGAAAGGAATGGCGCTCCAGCCCAACTCCACCGCGTCACGCCACACCTGCGGCTCGAAGCCCAGGGCCGCCGCCTCATCCCGCAGACGACGCTGGGCGCTGACCGGGCTGCGCGCAGCCAGAAAATCCCGGGCGCTGTCGGTCAGCAAACGCTGTTCGTCGCTATAACGCAGGCTCATGGGTTGACTCCTTTTTTCGCGTCGGGCAAGCCCAGCACGCGCTTGGCGATGACGTTCAACTGTACCTCCGAAGACCCTCCGGAAATGGTCAGCGCATAGCTGTTCAGCCAGGACCGGGAGACTGTCAGCTCCTGTTCACTGAACGCCTCGCTCTGCCAGCCGAAGGCACGCTCGGCCATGGCATCCAGCAGCACTTCGAACTTGTCGCGTTCCTGTTCGGTATGCACATACTTCATGATCGACATCAGGCCACTGATGTCATCGCCGGCCCGCGCTTCTTCACCCATGCGCTGCACGGTGAGGTTGTAGGCATGTTCGTTCATCGCGCAAGCGGCGGCCCGCGCGTGCAATGCATGTTCACCCTGGCTCTGGGGCGCCGGTACGTACTCGCGCATCAGACCGAGCAGATCGACATGCGATGGCAGGCTGAATTCGCCAAATTTCGACATCGCCTTGCGCTCGTGTTGCAGCAGGTACTTGGCCAGGTTCCAACCACCGTTCAACGGCCCGATCAACTGGCTCTTGGGTACTTTCACGCCGTCGAAAAACACCTGGCAGAACGCTGATTTGCCGCTGATCAGGTCGATCGGCTGCGGCGTGACCCCCGGGCTGCGCATGTCCAGCACAATCAGGCTGATGCCTTCGTGTTTCGACGCAGTGAAGTCGGTACGAACCAAGGCATACATCCAATCGGATTTATCGCCGTAGGAAGTCCAGATCTTGCTGCCGTCTACCACGAAGTGATCGCCGGCATCGCGGGCGGCCATTTTCAGGCTGGCCAGGTCGGACCCCGCGTTGGGCTCGGAGAACCCCTGGCACCAGCGCACTTCACCGCGGGCTATCGGCGGCAGCAGATCACGTTTCTGTTGCTCGCTGCCGTAGGCCAGCAATACTGGCCCGAGCATCCAGGCGCCGAGGCTGATCTGCGGCGGCCGGCACTTGATGCGGCGCATCTCGCTTTCCAGCACGGCCACCTGTTGGTCGTTCAATCCGGCGCCGCCGTATTCCTCAGGCCACTCGGGGCAGAACCAGCGCTTGTCGCGCATGCGTTCAAACCACAGGCGTGCGTCTTCACAGGGAAACTGCGGATGCTGGCTGCCCCACACCACATCGCCTTCGGCCATGCCGGTGCGCATTGACGGCGGACAATTAGCTTCCAGCCAGGCACGGGTGTCCTGGCGGAATTGCTCGATAGTGCTCATGAATGTCCCCTTCGACTCGCCCCGGATTCAGGGCGAGTGCGTTGTTGTTTTTGATGGACGAACGTCAGCGCTGGGTGCGCGGCATGCCGAGGCCAAACTGGGCGATCAGCTCGCGCTGGATTTCATTGGTGCCACCGCCAAAGGTCAGGGTGGTGGCCGAGCGCACTTCGTACTCCAGGTCTCCCTGCAACAGCGTCGCCGCCGAACCACTGCGCATCGATCCATTGGCGCCGACGATTGCCGCCAGCTTGCGCAGGATCTCGATGGCCGACTCCGAGCCATAGACCTTGGTAGTCGAACTCAGCGCGACACTCATGCGGTCGAGCTCGAGGTCGGCGGCGATGCGCATGTTGATCAGGCGCATCGTTTCAAGGCGTGCATAACACTCGGCCAGGGCACTGCGCACCCAGGCTTTATCCATCGCCCGACGGCCCTGTTCATCGCGGGCCCGGGCCCATAGGTAGACCCGGCGAAACAGTGCCACGACCTTGTCCGACCAGGTGCCCAGGCCAAGACGCTCGTGATTGAGCTGCGAGGTGATCAGCTTCCAGCCACCGTGCAACTCACCCACCAGCATTTCATTGGGCACGCGCACGTTGTCGTAGTAAGTGGCCGCCGTCGGGGTGCCGACGGTGCGAATCAGCGTGTGGGAAAAGCCCGGCGTCGTGGTGTCGACGATCATCACTGATATGCCCTTGTGCCGTGCCTGGCTCGGGTCGGTGCGGGCTGCCAGCCAGATGAAGTCGGCAGATTCGGCACCCGAGGTCCACAGCTTGTTGCCGTTGACCACAAAGCCTTCGGCGTCCTGGCGGGCGCTGGTTTTCAGCACCGCCAGGTCGCTGCCGGCACCGGGTTCGGAGTAGCCGATGGCGAACATGATTTCGCCGGCGGCGATGCCCGGCAGGAAGCGCTCTTTCTGCAACTCGCTGCCGTGGGTCATCAATGCCGGGCCAACGGTGCTGATGGTCACGAACGGCAGCGGTGCCCCGGCAATGTTGGCCTCTTCGAAGAAGATCAACTGTTCGGTGGCGGCATAACCCTGACCGCCATGGGCCTTGGGCCAGCCGACCGCGAGCCAGCCGTCACGCCCCATCTGGCGGATAGTCTGGCGAAACAGCTCGCCGCCTTCCTTGCCGCGCAACTCGTCGCGTTTGTCCGGGGTCATCAGGGCCTGGAAGTAATCCCGCACCTTGAGGCGCAGGGCATGTTGTTCGGGAGTGAGGTCAACGAACATGGGGTGCTCCTTAGGCTGCGCCGAGTATCAGGCCGCTGGTGGGTACGCCAGTACCGGCGGTGACCAGCACATTCTCTACATCCGCCACCTGGTTGACCGCCGTACCACGGACCTGGCGCACCGCTTCGGCGATGCCGTTCATGCCGTGGATATAGGCTTCGCCCAGTTGCCCGCCATGGGTGTTGATCGGCAGTTTGCCGCCACGGGCGTGGTGCCCCGCGCGGATGAATTCCTTGGCTTCGCCGCGTTTGACGAAGCCGAATTCCTCCAGCTGCGGCAGCACGAAGGGGGTGAAGTGGTCATAGATCACCGCAGTCTGGAACGACTCGGGACCGAGGCCGGACTGGCGATAGAGCTCGCGGGCGACCACGCCCATTTCCGGTAGCCCGGTGATGTCTTCGCGGTAGAACGACGTCATGCTCTGCTGGCCATGGCTGATGCCCTGGGAGCCCGCCTTGATGGTCACCGGCTTTTGCCGCAAGTCACGCGCACGCTCGGCCGAGGTGATGACCAGCGCGACGGCGCCATCGGATTCCTGGCAGCAATCGAGCAAGTGCAAAGGCTCGCAGATCCAGCGCGAGGCCTGGTGCTCTTCGAGGGTAATGGGTTTGCCGTGGAAAAACGCCTGGGGGTTGGTCGCGGCAAAATCCCGCGCCGCCACGGCGATCCGCCCGAAGTCTTCACTGGTGGCGCCATAGGTGTGCATGTAGCGCTGGGCGAACATCCCAACCCAGGCTGCCGGCGTGTGAAAACCGTGGGGCATGTACCAGCCGTAGTTGACGTTATCGAAGGTCGGCGTCGAGGCAAAGCCATAGGCGCCGGTCCCGAAGCGATACCACGAGCGTTCGTTCATCGCCCGATACACCACGACAACCTTGGCCACCCCGGTGGCCACGGCCATGGCCGCGTGCATCACCGGCCCGCAGGCGGCGCCACCGCCATGGGGCACTTGCGAGAAAAACTTCACGTCCTTGCAACCGAGCAGGCGGGCAATTTCGTATTCCGGAACCTTGTCGACCGAGTACGAACTGAAGCCCTCGACCTCACTCGGATCGATGCCGGCGTCCTTGAGCGCGCTCAAGGTGGCCTCCAGGGCCAGGCGCAATTCCGTGCGTCCGGAGTTTTTGGAAAATTCGGTCGCGCCCAGACCAACGATCGCGGCACGCCCGGAAATCGATGAATCAGTCATCTATGTCTCTCCGGCTGTCAGGGCAGGACCAGCGCGACCGTACCGGTCACGTGGTTGCCCATGGAATTTTTACCGCTCAAGGTGATTTCCACCGAACGAGTGTCCGCATCAACGCCGGTGACGCTGCCACTGAAGGTCATGCAATCGCCGGGATAATTGGGCGCACCGAGCTTGATTTTCAGCGCGGTGAACTGCGCCAGCGGCCCGGCCCATTGCTCGATGAATCGCTGCACCAACCCGTTGGTGGTGAGGATGTTCATGAACACATGGGGCGAACCCAAGGCACGTGCAGCCTCTGCGTCGTGGTGCCCGGGAAAGTAGTCACGGGTGGCAATCGCGCCGCCGTTGATCAGGGTCACCGTGATCGGCACCGCCAGTTCCGGCAGAGCTTCGCCGGGACGTACGTCGTCAAAGCGCTTGGTGTTCTTCGAGGTCATATTTCCATCCCAGCTTGTCGTTATCGTTGAGCCAGTCGCCCAGACGTTCCAGGTTTGCCGCCGAACCACCCAAGGCAAGGCCGAGGCCACGGCTCCAGTAGAGAAAACGGTGGATCGGGTACGTCAGGTCGACGCCGATACCGCCATGCACGTGTTGCGCGAGATGGCCGATGCGATGCCCCGCTTCACAGGCAAGCCAGGCAGTGGCCAAGGCTTCGCAGGGCGCCAGCAACCCGGCATCGATGCGGTAGACCAGCTGCCACAGTGCCGTGCGCAAGGCTTCGACGGCGATATGGTTGTCGGCCATGCTCATTTGTACGGCCTGAAAACTGCCGATGCTGCGTTCGAACTGCTTGCGCTCGCTGACGTAGATCACCGTGCGGCGGATCTGCTCTTCGCTGACTCCCAATTGCAGCGCGGCCAACGCGGCCACGCTGCGCAACTCCAGCCAGGCAACCGCCTCGGGCGGCAACAGCGCTGCAGCGTCCACGGTCAAACCTTCGATGTGCAGATCGCTGACGGCTTCGCCGTGGGTCAGCACCGCCGATATGCGCTGAACCTCGGGCGCCGACAGGTCGAGCAGCAATAGGCGCGGCACGCCCTCGGCCTGTACCAGCACCAGCGCGGCCCGGGACTGATCACCCAGGGCCAGCGCCGCCACCCGGCCGCTGATCGTCCAGCCTTCGGCCGTTGGCTGCGCCAGCAGCTCAATGCCCAATGCGCTGTTCAAGCCATCCAGGGACAGGCTGAGCAACGCCTCCCCGGATGCCGCCTTGGCGACCCAGCCGGAACGGTCGCTGGGATCAAAACGGGCCAGGGTCGCCGCGGCCAGTTGATGACGCCACAACGGCACCTGGGCCAGGGCTTTGCCTTGAGCCTGCAATACCAGCATCAGCTCGGTCATGCCGAGCCCGCTGCCGCCGTATTCTTCGGGGATCGCCAGGGCATGCAGCCCGGTCTCGATGCATAAGCCCCACAGCGGCGCCATCATGGGTTCGCCGCTGGTGTCCCATTGGCGCATGTAGTCGTCATGGCAATGGTCGACAAACAGTCCGTCGGCCATTTGCGCAATGGCGCGCTGGTCTTCGCTGAATTCGAAATCCATAGTGGCTCCTATGCCTCTACCGGGCGGAACATCGGCAAGGTCAACTGCTCATCGAAGGTCTGGAACTCGACCTGTAATGGCTGGCCAATGCGCAGCTGTTCGCGTTCGATTCCGACCAGCCCGGCGATCAGGCGCACGCCCTCCGCCAACTCGATCAGACCGATGGGGTTTGGGTAATCAAACGGTGGCACTTCGGGGTAGTGCATCACCACGAACGAATACAAGGTGGCCCGGCCGCTGGCCTGCACGGTGTCCCAATCGAAGCTGTGGCACTCGATACACACCGGTGCCGGTGGATGACGCAAGGTCTGGCAGGCGCTGCAGCGCTGGATCAGCAATTGCCCCTGGTCGCAGCCCTCCCAGAAAAACCGCGTGTCATCGCTGATACCCGGCAGCGGGCGACGGGGTTTGGCCGCTGCGGTTTCCACCTTGGCTGGCGCCTGGGCATTGGCCGCACGGAACTTGAATACTCGAAACAGCAACTCGCCCACCGGTTCGTCGCCAGCGGCTTTTTCGACGAAATGGCTCATGACCAGGGTGACGAAAAAACCTGTCCCCAGGGCCGTGGTTTTCTCGTCGCTGACCGCATCCAGGCGAGTCGTGTAGTAGAGTTTTTCGCCTACTCGCAGCGGCCGATTGAACGTCAGCTCGGAGTTGACGGCCACCGTTGACAGGTAGCCGTGCGCCTCCATGATCTTGAGTACTTCGTAAGGGTTTTCGTCGGTCGAGCCAGGCGGATAGTTGTTGGCGTGCAAGCCCTCCATGGTCCACACCTGCAACATGGCCGGCGGGGCGATCAAGCCTTCATGCGCGGTGCCCAGGGCGAAATCGCGATCGCTGTAGACCGGGTTGTCCACGCCCATGACTTCGCACCATTGGCGAATCATGGGTGCGTTGACCTCGTCCCAGGCGTACACGCGGCCGTATTGGCGCCCCACCAGGGCGCGCGCATCGGATAGCAATTGTGGATCAGCCAAAGTCGTCTCCTTCACATTGAAGGCGGCCACCGAACCCGGTCGCCGCAATAGGTCGATCAGGTGGGCAAAACTTGCGCGGCACCGAGAAATGCCGGACGTTCACCACCGCCATGCAACAGCAGGTTGCAACCACTGGCGTAACTGGCCAGCGGTGATGCGATGTACAGGCAGGCATTGGCGATGTCTTCGGCCACTGCCATGCGTGCCGCCGGAATACCGGCCGCGACTGCAGCGATACCGGCCTCGGAGCCGTAGTGCAGATGTGCCTGCTCGGTCAGCACCAGCCCCGGGCTGACCGTCACCACCCGCACTTTCGGCCCCCACTCCACCGCCAGCGATTGCACCAGGGCGAGCACCCCGGCTTTGGCCGCACCATAAGCGGCAGTGCCTGGCGAGGAACGCAGGGCACTGATGCTGCCGATAAAGACGATGCAGCCGCCTTGCACCTGCGCCTGCATCAGGCGATTGGCGTGCTGGGCGACGTTGAGTGGCGCGATCAGGTTCAGCCCGATGATGCTTTCATGAAACCGCGGCGAGGCCGTGGCCGCTTCGGCCGCCGGGCTACCACCGGCGTTGTTGATCACCACGTCGAGACGGCCGAAGTCACGCTCGACGGCAGCGAACAGGCGTTGCAGGGAATCATGGTCACGCACATCGGCAGCGATGAAGGTTGCGCTCTTGCCACCGAGTGTCGGCACCTGTTCCGGTTCGCGCCGAGCACAGACGATCACCCGTGCATTCGCCGCCAGGAACCCCAGTGCGATACCCGCGCCGATGCCTTTGGTGCCACCGGTGATCAGCACCACCTTGCCGCTGTAATCAAGACCCGAATGCAGCTCCATCATGTGCTCCTTTTCTACTGACAAGGATCACTCTAGGGGCGAACTGCGGGCCAAACTACGTCTGAACGGACGATGAAAATTCAGCCTTGTGAGCAGGACACTGGCCGCTATTTACAGCTTGTCGGTTGCGCAGAGCCTGGTGGCCTTCGGCGCTCTCAGGTTCATCGCGAGCAAGCTCGCTCCTACATGCATTCGAGGATGCCCATGTCCGACTCATCCGCAGCACCGGTTCTGCTCGAACGTCCACTGCCCGGCGTGGCGTTGCTGCGACTCAATCGCCCGCACGCCACCAACGCCTTGAGCCTGGAGTTGCAGGCACTGCTGTCGCGTTATTTCACCGAGCTGGCAATTGATCCCGAGGTGCGCTGCATCGTGCTGACGGGCGGTGACAAAGTGTTCGCCGCCGGCGGCGACATCAACAGCATGGCTGGGGTCGGTGCCATCGATATCTACAAGCGCCATACCGAGCGCGTCTGGGGGCCGATCCAGCACTGCCCGAAACCGCTGATCGCGGCCGTGTGCGGTTACGCCTATGGCGGCGGATGTGAATTGGCGATGCACGCCGACCTGATCGTCGCCGGGCGCAGTGCGCGTTTTTGCCAGCCGGAAATCCGCATCGGCATCATGCCCGGCATCGGCGGCACCCAGCGGCTTGTACGCGCGGTGGGCAAGGTCAAGGCCATGCGTATGGCACTCACCGGACAGCCGATCAGTGCCGAGGAGGCCTGGGTGTCGGGGTTGATCAGTGACCTGGTGGACGATGACCAGGTGCAGGCCCATGCGCTGGAACTGGCGCGAGTCATCGCAGCCATGCCGGCGCTGGCCGCGGAGCAAATCAAGGAAGTGATTCTCGCCGGCATGGATGCGCCCCTCGAGGCCGGCCTGGCGCTGGAGCGCAAGGCCAATGCGCTGTTGTTCGCCTCGCGGGATCAGAAAGAAGGGATGCAGGCATTTATCGACAAGCGCCCGGCGCAATTCGAAGGGCATTAAATTTTTCGGCGTTGCACATAATCCCGTAGGAGCCTGGCTTGCCGGCGATGGCGGCCGCGAGATCGCCATCGCCGGCAAGCCGGGCTCCTACAATGTTTGGCATGGCATGTAACCCGAGGCGCCCGCAAAACCCGTAGGAGCCTGGCTTGCCGGCGATGGCGCCCGCGAGATCGCCATCGCCGGCAAGCCGAGCTCCTACAATGTTTGGGCATGGCATGTAACCCGAGGCGCCCGCAAAATCCGTAGGAGCCTGGCTTGCCGGCGATGGCGGCCGTGAAATCGTTATCGCCGGCAAGCCTGGCTCCTACAAGTTTGGACATGGCATGTAACCCGAGGCGCCCGCAAAACCCGTAGGAGCCTGGCTTGCCGGCGATGGCGGCCGTGAGATCGCCATCGCCGGCAAGCCGGACTCCTACAATGTTTGGACATGGCATGTAACCCGAGGCGCCCGCAAAACCCGTAGGAGCCTGGCTTGCCGGCGATGGCGCCCGCGAGATCGCCATCGCCGGCAAGCCGGACTCCTACAATGTTTGGGCATGGCATGTAACCCGAGGCACCCGCAAAACCCGTAGGAGCTTGGCTTGCCGGCGATGGCGGCCGTGAGATCACCATCGCCGGCAAGCCGAGCTCCTACAATGTTTGGGCATGGCATGTAACCCGAGGCGCCCGCAAAATCCGTAGGAGCCCGGCTTGCCGGCGATGGCGCCCGCGAGATCGCCATCGCCGGCAAGCCGGACTCCTACAATGTTTGGGCATGGCATGTAACCCGAGGCGCCCGCAAAACCCGTAGGAGCCTGGCTTGCCGGCGATGGCGGCCGTGAAATCGTTATCGCCGGCAAGCCGGACTCCTACAATGTTTGGGCATGGCATGTAACCCGAGGCGCCCGCAAAATCCGTAGGAGCCTGGCTTGCCGGCGATGGCGGCCGTGAGATCGCCATCGCCGGCAAGCCGGGCTCCTACATCACGTTCTCGTGGATCGGCTGCGCTGGTTGACCCTGTCTGCGGGCGACAGCGGCGCCGGCACGGCGGCCGGAAAATACACAGTCGGCCAGGGACAGGCCGCTGATGTACAAGTGCGAAGGAATGCCCAGGGCACTGCGGCCGGCTGCATACAAACCGGCGATTGCCTGGCCCTGCTCATCCAGTACCGCGCCGCTGCGCTCGTCCACCCGCAGCCCGCCGAGCGTCAGCGCTCCCAGCGGAAACACCGGGTTGGTCACGGAGATATCACAGGCATAGAACGGCCCCTGATCGAGCACCTGGCGCCCACCTTCAGACTTGCCAAACGGCTCCGGCGCTTCGCCACGGGCGGCGGCGTTGGCCGCCAGCACCGAGTCACGCAGCACCGCGGGGTCCATGGACGTTGCGCTGGCCAGCTCCGTCAGGCTCTTGCCCTTGCGCACCTTGAACAGCATCAGCGCCAGGGCCGGAAAGCTCTGGAACCACCAGTAACCACCGAACAACGCCTCGCGAATGGCTTTCCTGCGCAACGGCGCATCCAGTATCAGCCAGGCTTTGCCGCCCTGCTCTTCCATCAAGGGCTGACCCAGCGTGGCGCCATAGACTTCCTCATTGCAGAAGCGCCGCCCCTCGCGATTGACCACGATGCCTTTGTGCCAACTGTATGGCGGGTTGAGGAAACGCCAGGCCGATACCCGTTCGAGCCCACGCCCCTGGCCGCCGACACTGGCCCCCAGGCGTAAACCGCTACCATCGCAGCCGGTCGCGCCGACCTTGAAGTTGCGCCGGAACTTCGGCGCATGCTGCTCCAGCAACTGGCGATTGAAGATGAAACCGCCGGTGCTCAGGATCACCCCGTCGCGCGCCCGCACTCGCCGCGGACGGGCGAAATCGCGTTCGAGCTGGCAGACCTTTGCCCGCAGTTTGTTGCAATAGCCCGGTGCGAAATTCTGCAAGCGTTCGGCGCGGGCCGCCAGTCGCGCATGCAGCTGCGCTTCTTTGCTGCCTTCGGGCAGACACCAGAACTCGACACCGAGCACGCGCCCCTGCGAATCCACCACCAGTCGCCGCGCTGCCGCCTGCAACAGCGCACGCGCTCCGGCTTTCAGGCACGCGGCCTTGAGATGGGCATACAGCACTGCTCCGCCCTGGCCTTTGCCGACGGTGCGGTGACCCCGTGGTGCGGGGGGTAAAGGGCCGCCATGAGCGGGCACCAGTTCATTGCCCGAGTAGTAGAGGAAGTAGCCGTCTTGCGGGTACGACGTTTTGCCGCCCGGCGGCATCTGATGTGAGTAGGGGGCGCCGTGGCTTTCCAGCCATTCAAGGTTGCGGACGCTGTCCGTGCAAAACCGGCGCAGAGTCTCGTCGCTGACCACGTTCTGCGTTTCGTGCCGCAGGTAATCGAGCATGGCTTCGGGGCTGTCGTTGAACCCCGCCGCCTGTTGATGGCGAGTGCCGCCACCGGCGTACACCACCCCGCCACTCTTGGCGCTGGCACCACCACCCGTGAAACGGTCGGCAATCAGCACATCGGCGCCCTGAGCGCGAGCTTCGAGCGCCGCGCAAGCACCGGCCGCGCCCCAGCCAACCACCAGCACATCGCATTGCTCGTCCCAGTGCACGCTTTCCCCGTCAGCCACCTGCAAGGGCGGCTGCACGTCGGTGCTGGGGAGATTATCGGAAATGGACATCTGCCCTCCTAGGACTTGCGGGCCAAATGGTTGGCAGCGACATAAGCGAAGGTCATCGCCGGCCCCAGGGTGCCGCCGGCACCGGGATAGCTGGTGCCCATCACCGACGCCGAACAGTTGCCAATGGCGTACAACCCGTCAATGGCCGTGCCGTCCTCGCGCACCACCTGGGCATGCTCATTGGTCAGCAGGCCACCCTTGGTGCCGATGTCTCCGGCATCCAGGCGCATGGCGTAAAACGGGCCCTTGCGCAGGGGTGCCAGGCAGGGGTTCGGCTTGACGTTGCTGTCCCCGTAGTACCGGTCGAAGACATTGCCGCCCCGGGCGAAGTCCAGGTCCACGCCGGAATCGGCATAACGGTTGATCTTGTCCGCCGTGGTTTCCAGACCCGCGGGGTCAATGCCGATCTGCCGGGCCAGGCCCGCCAGGGTGTCGTCCTTCCAATACAGGTTGTTCAGCCACTCCTTGCGCAGGCGGCTGTCGGGCATGATCTGGCCAGGCATCAACGGGCCCATGGCATAGTTGAAACGGAAGCTGGCATCAAAAATCACCCAGGCCGGCACTGACCTTCCGCCGGTCTTCTGATTGTCCTGATGCATGGCATCGACGAACTCCAGGTACGGTGCCGCTTCGTTGACAAAGCGCTGCCCAAGGCCATTGACCACGATCGCGCCGGGGAATGCGCGCTCGGCGAAGATCCCCCGGGGTTTTTCTTCCCCGGGTACGGCGATCGTCGGCGCCCACCAGGCCCAATCCAGCAACGCGGTCGCCGCCCCTTGCTCAATGCCGGCGATGAGCGCCGCGCCGGTGTTGTTGCCCGGCGGTGTCGCGCTCCAGGCCTTGCGACTGGGTTTGGGCAAGTACTGGTCACGCAGGGACTGGTTCTGTTCGAAGCCACCCGAGGCGAGGATCACCCCGTGGCGCGCGTACAGTTGCCGTTCACTGCCGTCACGCTGCACGGTAATGCCACTCACCCTACCGTTGTCAGTGATCAGCGCGGAAAAATCGGTGTTGAGCCATAGCGGCACGTTGCGGTCCATCAGCGAGCGGCGCAACGAAGCGACCAGCGAACTGCCCAGGGAGGCGCGACGGTCGATCTTGCTCTTGCTCTTGCGCCGCCAGCTGAAGTCCAGCTTGTAACGCAGCATCAGTTTCATGATCAGCAGGCGCCAGCCGAAACTGCGCGCCATGACCTTGTGCGCGTCTCGCGCAGTCCAGGCGATGCATCCCATCAACAGGGTTGAAGGCGACGGCTTGCGTAAGTTCGCCAGTTCGTCACCCAGCAGGCTGGTGTCGAACAGCTCCGGGTCCAGCGTTCGCCCTCCCGCGAGGGAACCCGGCAGGTGCGGATAATAATCAGGGTACTTGGCGGCAACTGCGTAACGCACCCGGCTGATGCGGGTGAGCGCTTCGATCATCTTTGGCGCGTTATCCAGATAGGCACGCAGCCGCACTTCATCCACATGCTCGCCTGCCGCCGCTTTCAGGTAGGTCAGCGCCGAGGCATAGCTGTCGTTGCTGCTGATGCGGGAGAAGTAGTGGTTGTTGGGAATCCAGATGCCGCCCCCGGAGATTGCCGAAGTGCCGCCGTACTGAGCGCTTTTTTCCACCACCAGTACGCTTAAACCCTGGTCGGCGAGGAACACCGCCGAAGTCATCGCACCTGCGCCCGAACCGACGACAATTACGTCGTAGTGGGTCTGAGACTGAACTTGAGCCGTCATTGTTGTTATGCCATTAGCTGAGGTCAGAAAACCGCCGCCGACGCAGCGGGGTTTGGGTTATACAGAGGCGCGTTTCGCGGCCCATGGGTGAGCCTGTTCCAGCTGGCTGGCCAGACGCAGCAGCACGTCCTCCCCGCCCAGTTGCGCGGTGAACATCATGCCCACCGGCAAGCCGTTGTCGCTCTGGCCCAAAGGCAGGGAGATAGCCGGCTGGCCGCTGACGTTGGCGACCACGGTGAAGCCGGCGCTGCCCATTGCGTGGTGGGCGTAGCTGTCCCAGGGCTGGTCAAGGGACAACAGGCCGAGTTGCGGGGTCAGGCTGCCGGTGACGGGTGACAGGATCACGTCAAAACGTTCGAAGTGCCGTTCCATGATGGCGCTGACACTTTCGAACGCCTGCCGCGCGCGGAACAGGTCTGCGCCACTGGTGCCTTTGGAGCGTTCCAGGTTGACCAGGGTGATCTTTTCCAGATCCGCTGCAGTCACAGCCCGTCCAAGCACCTGTTCGCGTTCGTGGATCTGCACGCGCAAGGCCGTGCCGAGCGCCGTGCCATGGGCGCCGAACAACTGGCGCGGATCGACGTTCAGGCTCAACTCATCCACCTCATGCCCGAGGGCCAGCAGTTGCTTGATGGTCTGTTCGAGCGTGGCGGCAATGGCCGGCTCCAGTGGTGCACCAGTCAGTGATTGGCGCACCACGGCGACGCGCAGTTTGCCCGGATCACGTTGCAGTTCTTCCACATAGGGCCGGACCAGCGGCGGGCACCAGTAAGCACTGCCCGCTTCGTGGCCTTGGCCGGCATCGAGAAACAACGCGGTATCGCGCACGGTGCGCGACACGACATTGGCCACGCTGGCGCCAAACGCGCCTTCAAAATGCAGCGGCCCGCTGGGGGTGCGATAACGGCTGGGCTTGAGCCCGACCACGCCGCAGTACGAAGCCGGAATCCGGATCGAGCCGCCGCCATCGGTGGCGTGCGCCACGGGAACGATCCCCGCCGCTACTGCAGCCGCCGAGCCACCGGAGGATCCGCCGGCACTCATGGCCAGGTTCCAGGGGTTGTGTGTCTGGCCCCAGGCCAGGGACTCAGTGGTGGTGGTCAAGCCGAACTCGGGGGACGTGGTCTTGCCGAACGGCACCGCCCCGGCCTGTTGATAGCGGGCGATCAAGGTACTGGTGCGGGCGGCGGCGGGTGAATCCTTGAAAAACCGGCTGCCGTTACTGGTGATCGTGCCCTGCAGCGAGGTGTTCAAGTCCTTGAACAGCAACGGCACACCCGCGAGGGAGCCCTGGTCATGGCTGCCGGCAGCGCGGCGCTGCGCCAGCAATGTGCGCGCGTAGTCCTCATGCAGCATGTTCACGGCGTTGATCCGGGCATTGACCTCGTTGTAACGGGACAGCGCCGCGGCCAACAGATCTTCGGCGCTCAACTCGCCACTGCGGATGGCCTGGCTCATGGCCCAGGCGTCCATCGACTGATAGTCGCTGGCCGCAAGCCCCTGCGCGCGGGCGTCGGCAAAACGCCCCAGAAGGCCGACGCCGATTGCGACGGCACCGGCCTTGAGCACGCTGCGGCGCGGCCAGTCGGTGATGGAATTGAGTGGTGCGGACTCGTGGTTATCCATGGTAATGCTCGCGCCCTGGTTGATTGTTATTTTGCGAAGTGCACTGTTGCTTCGGGAAACCCTGAGCTGACGTCAGTCGCGAGTGACCCCGGCCAACATGGTCGCCAGGTAGTGCTCGCCATACGGCGGCAGCAGCCCCCACTCGCGGCGCGGGTCGTGAGCTGGCGCCTTGAACACGGTGCGCATGTGACTGAATTCGAGAAAGCCTTCACGGCCATGGTAGTGGCCCATGCCCGAGGCACCGATTCCACCGAACGGCGCATCATGCAGGGCCGCGTGCATCATCACGTCGTTGATGGTGACCCCGCCGGACACGGTGTTTTCCAATACGTGACGTTGCTCCTGTGCGTCCTCGCCAAAGTAATACAGCGCCAGGGGATGTGGCCGTGCGTTGATTTGCGCGATCACCTGATCGAGGTCGCCATAGCTGAGCACCACCATGGCCGGGCCAAAGATTTCTTCTTGCATGATCAGGCTGTCCGAGGCCGGATCAACCACCACCCGCAACGGCCGACGACGCTCTTGTGCAGCCACCGGCAACGGTTCTGGCAGGCACTCGATGCGGGCACCGCGTGACTCGGCGTCGCGCACCAGGCCTTCGACCCGATCGAGGTGGCGCTGGTTGACTACCGCGACCACGTCCGGGTTGCCGACCACCGTCGGATTGAGGTCGCGGTAAGCCCCGCGCAGGGCATCGAGGAACGATTCCAGTTGAGCCTTGGGCACGTAGACCAGGTCCGGATTGATGCAGATCTGCCCGGCATTGGTGGACTTGCCCGCCGCAATGCTGAACGCAACCTTGTTCAGGTCGGCAGTGCGCGAAACGATCACCGGTGACTTGCCACCCAGCTCCAGGGTGACCGGCACCAGGTTTTTTGCAGCGTTGCCCATGATGTGCCGACCTATCGCCGTGCCGCCGGTGAACACCAGGTGGTCGAAAGGCTGGCTGCTGAAAGCTTCACCCAGTGCCTGCCCGCCATTCACCACCGCGACCACCAGCGGATCCATGTGCCGGGCACACAGTTGCGCCACCAGCTCGGCCGTGCGCGGCACCACTTCCGAAGGTTTGAGAATCGCCCGGTTACCGGCGGCAAGCGCCGAGGCCAGCGGGCTGAACAAGGTATACAGCGGCGCGTTCCAGGTGCCCATGATGCCCACCGTGCCTTTGGGCTGATGCATGACCCAGGCCCGGGCGCCGAGCTGGTCATAGGGAGAAAACATTTCGCGCGGCTCGTCCTGCATCCACTCCTGCAGATGGTCACGGGCGTACTTGAGGGAAGCGAGGGAACCAAGCACATCATTCATCAAGGAAAAACCGGCAGGCCGCCCGCCAAAGTCCTGATCGATCGCCGTGGTCAGCGCCGCATGATTGTCGACCAACAGGTCGATGACTTGCTGCAGACGCTGGCGACGGGTTTCGGCGCTGACGCTGCCGGCACTGGCAAAGGCGCTTTGCTGTTGCGCCAGCAGGCTGGAAAGGACTTGGACAGAAGACGTGTCTGAACTCATTGTTATCCCCTTGCAGGTTGGCTCGATGGCCGGTGAGCGCCCGATGCGCCTGGCGCCACCCTAGCTGCGCGAACCGCTGCCGCGCCTCGTCCAATCGGACGAGGTTGCTGCATTAGTGTTAGTCCGTTGAGACGATGTTCAGCCCGCGCATTCACTCAATACTGGCCATACGAAAATCCCCACTCCATGAGGCCAGTCATGGCAATGCAAAACACCAGCTTCGATCCCCAGGCATTTCGTGCCGCGCTCGGCACGTTCACTACCGGGGTCACGATCATCACCACCCACACCGAAGACGGCTCGCCGGTAGGCATTACTGCCAACAGCTTCAATTCGGTATCACTCAACCCGCCACTGGTGCTCTGGAGCCTGTCCAAACAAGCGCGCAGCCTGCCGATTTTCAGCAGCGGCAAGCACTGGAACGTGCACGTGCTGTCCACCGAGCAGGAGACCCTGTCGGGACGCTTCGCCACCCAGGGCGAAAACAAGTTCGCCGAAATCGAACTGGACAGCGGCGTCAGTGCCGCACCGCTGCTGCAGGATTGCACGGCGCGTTTCCAGTGCCGCACGGCGTTCCAGTACGAAGGCGGCGATCACGTGATCTTTGTCGGCGAAGTCCTCGCCTTCGATCACAGCGACCGTCCCCCGCTAGCGTTCCAGAGCGGTCAATACGCCCTGGCGACACGCAAGCCACGCAGCGAACTGCGCCTGGCGACCACACCGCCGCCACCCGAATGCAGCTACACCGAGGACCTGCTCGGCTACCTGCTGGGGCGCGCCCACTACCAGGCGCTCAATGCGCTGCGGCAACTGTTGAACAGTCAGCAACTGGACGAACAAACGTTTTTTATCCTGTCGATCCTGTGCATTCGCGACAACATGACGCTCGATGAAATCAATACTTTCGTGACATACACCGGTCGCGAAGTGACGCTGGCCAGCATGCGTTTTCTCGAGCGCCAGCGCCTGGTGGCGTTCGAGGGTTCGGCTGAGTCGCTGCGCTTCGTTCTTACGGCCCAGGGCCGTGAAGTGTCATTGCACCAACTGGCGTTGGCCAAGGCCGTTGAAGAAGACCTCTCGGCCAAGTTGGGAGCTGCCGACGCCCAAGCCCTGAAAGTTTTGCTCAAGCGCGCGATTGTCGTCAGTGACCCCGGCTTGCCGGATTTGTGGGCTCCGCGATGACCGCTCGCGCAGGCGTGTTGCCACCGGCCACGGTCGGCTGGGGCAGCCACGGCTTGCTGGTGCTGTTGGCCCTGGTGTTTGCCGACAATTTTGTCGGCAGGCAGATACTCGCGGTGATGGTCGAACCGATCAAAGCCGAATTCGCTATCAGCGATACTGCAATCGGGCTGATCTCGGGGCTGGCGTTTGCGTCGGTTTATGCGCTGGTCGGGTTGCCAGCGGGCCGGCTGGTCGATCGCATGCCGCGTACGCGCCTGCTGGCGATGTCTTGCCTGCTCTGGGCCGTCGCGACCATGGCCTGCGGGTTGGCTGGCAGCTTCATGGCGCTGGCCGTGGCACGGATGCTGGTGGCCGTCAGCGAATCGCCGACCACATCGGCGTCGCTGTCGTTGATCGCCGATCTGTATCCGCCACAACGGCGCTCTTTCGCCATCAGTTGTTTTACCGCAGCACCGACGTTTTCCTCGATCGTCGGCTTGAGCATTGGCGCCTGGGTAGTCCAGCACTACGGCTGGCGCAGCGGCTTCATTGCCCTGGCCCTGCCGGGCCTGGCGTTCAGCGCGATTCTTGGTTTTTTTGTGCGCGAGCCTAAGCGTGGCCGCTGGGACCTTGCCCCACAGCCCCATACACAACCTGCACTGCTGAGCATGGGCGCCGAAGCCCGCAAGTTGTGGGCCTTGCCTGCCTACCGTTGCCTGATTCTTGCCGGCGGCCTGACCACCTTGAGCGCCTATGCCATTGCCATGTGGAACACCAGTTTCCTGATGCGCTCCCACGGCTTGTCGCTGCAACATGCCGGACTCCTGGTGGGCGTAGTTTGCGGTGTCTGCGCTGGCACCGGCGGCCTGTTCAGTGGCTGGTTGAGCGACCGCCTGTGCCGCCGCCATCCACACTGGCAAGTGTCCATTCCAATACTCGGCCACCTGCTCGGTCTCTGCGCGCTGGCCCCTTATCTGCTCTGGTCCGATGCCCTGCTGATGCACCTGGGTGATGTACCGATTCCAGTGGCCATGCTCTGGTGTGCCCTGTATGCCTTTTTTGCCGTGTGGTGGGTCGCCCCTTCATACAACTTGGTTACGCAGCTGGTGCCGGCCAATCGACGGGGTAGCGCCATGGCCTTGCAGACCATCATCAGCACGCTTTTAGGAGTGGGTGTCGGCCCGCTGATGACCGGGTTGTTCAGTGACATGCTGCAACCTGTGTTGGGCCAGCAATCACTGCGGTACGCGCTGTTGCTGGTCAACCTGCCGGTGATTTTCTCGGTGTTGTTGCTGATGCGTACCGCGCATCACGCGCGCGCAACGGGCTATCGCCATGCTGAGTAATTTGCCCACTCCGTTGTTTTCTCCAGATGACGAATTCATATGCCCGCCACTAACGCCTTAGCCAGTCCACTCCATAGCGCCCGCGACCGCCTGCTCGACGCCGCCCTGGAACTCTTCGCCACCCGGGGTTTCCAGGCCATAGGTTTACGCGATCTGGCGAGCCATGTCGGGCTGCATGCCGGATCGCTCTATCATCACTTCGAGAATAAACAGTCGCTGTTATACGAGTTGATAGAGTCCGCATTAACGGATCTATTGTCCGATACTGTGGGACGAATCAAAGGAATACGTAGCCCTGGCAAGCGCTTGAACCTGTTCATTCAAGCCTTCACGGCTTTTAATCTGAATGAAAAATACCGATTGACGCTGATTACCCACGAGTTTGCCAATCTTGATCAACAACAGCAGCTGCGGATCATCCAGCTGAAAAACACTTACTCATCCGTGTTGCGCAACATCATCGCCGAGCTTAACCGCAGCGCCAGCAAGCCCGCCGGGGAATCTTGCCCAAGCACCAGTGCAATCATTTTAGTTTTATTTGGCCAGACGCATTGGTACGCCTTGGAAACCCGTGAATCGCAGCTCAGTGAAATACTCTTGAATGTTGCTATTTGTATTATTTCAAATAACAAAAAACCGCAATCAAATATGCCAGTACCCCGGGATTGTTGAATCAGCATTAATGAACGACTGGTCCTTTACGGTAGAACCGAGCAGCTTATTAATGCAAAATCGTAAACCCTGCACGCGGCTGTTGACTGTTTTCCCATGCGCAAACTTCTGTACCTGACCTTCTCCATGGCATTGATTGCCGCCCTCACGACCTACGCAATGTGGGCCGCAGACCGTCCGGTGGGGCATTACCTCTCCGACCTGCGCATCGATCTCGCCGTTGACCAGGGCACCCCGGGTAATCAGGGCAACCTGCTGGGCATTCAGCCCGAACTGTTCCCTACTGACTATCAGAGCCCGGCGCGCCTGCATCGCAAACTCGCGGCCTATCTGCAAAAAGCCCAGGCACAGGGCCTGCTCAACGATAAAACCATCGTCGTGCTGCCGGAACACGTCGGCACCTGGCTGATGGTGAGTGGCGAAAAGGACGAGCTGTACCAGGCCACCACGCTGAAAGAAGCGATGAACTGGCTGGCGGCGAGTAACCCCTTGAAGTTCGCCCGGGCGTGGATCAGCGCCGAAGGTGAGAACCGTCTGGACGACGCGCATCTGCGCATGAAGGCCAAGGGTATGGCCAAGGACTATCAGGCGCTGTTCGGTGGCCTGGCTAAAGAATTCAAGGTGACCCTGGTCGCCGGCTCCATCGTGCTGCCGGAACCCAGCGTGATCGACGGCAGGTTGAAAATCGGCCATGGCGCGCTGTTCAACAGCAGCGTGGTATTTGGTCGCGACGGATTGCCGATTGGCCAGCCGCAACGGCAGATCCACCCCGTGTTTGATCAGAGTGATGTGCTCGCTGCCAACGGCGAGCACGCGATGAATGTCGTCGACACTCCGGCTGGACGCCTGGGCGTGTTGATCGGCAGTGACAGCTGGTACCCGGACAACTACCGCAAGCTCAACGAACAGCACGCGCAACTGGTTGCCGTGCCGGCCTATGTCGCCGGCCGCGGGGCGTGGGATAAACCATGGCGCGGCTACAAGGGCCTGGCGACTCCCAGCTCGGTCAGTCTCAAGGCCGGTGAGCTCAGTGAAGGTCAGGCGTGGCAACGTCTGACGCTGACCGCGCAACCGCCGAGCAGCCAGGCCATTGGCGGCATGAGCGTGTTCCTGCGTGGTCAGTTCTGGGACAAAGGCAGCGCCGGTCATAGCTTCCTCAGCAGCAACGGCCAGCATTTCGCCGACGGTGATGCCCGTGGCGCGCGACTGCTGAACCTTTGGTTGTAAGCCATGAAACCGCGGCCGATGCGCCTTGGGGACCTGTCGGTGGGCTTCGTCCACAGTTTGGCCGATGCGGTGCGTAGCCACGACCTTGACCCGCAACCCCTGCTCGAACAGTACGGCCTGGACGCCGCCCGCTTGAGCGAAGCCGGGGCTCGATTATCGATTCCGCGCTACATGCGCCTGGGCCACAGCGCCATTCAACTGACCGCTAATCCCGCGCTGGGCCTGCGCATGGGCCAGCTCAGTCGCCTGAGTCAGGCCGGGCTGGCAGGCATCACTGCCGCACAGGCGCCGACTGTGCGTGAAGGCGCACGTTGCCTAATTCGTTTTGAAGCCTTGTACGGGTCCAATTATCGTGGCCAGTCGAGCTTTCACGAGGACGCCAAGGGAGCATGGTTGCGGTTCTATTCCATCAGCCCCTACAACAGCTATAACCGCTTCGTGGTGGATTCGATCATCTCTGGCTGGTTGCATCAGCTGTCGAGCCTCAGCCCTGCCCCGTTGCGCGCCGAACGCATCGAGGTCGAGTTCGACACGCCAGATTACGCTCAGGCTTATGCACAGCTGGGTGACTGCCCCATTCAGTTTGGCAGCGAACATAACCAGTTGCGCCTGAGCCTCGCCAGTCTCGGCCAGCGCAACCCGGAGCACTGCCCCAGCACCTGGCGCCACCTGTTGCAGCTGTGCGAACGGGAACTGGAACAATTGACCCGCACTCGCAGCCTGCGTGAACGCATCACTCAGCTGCTGGGGCCGTTGTTGAATGGTGGCCGGGAACCCGACCTGGAGGAAGTGGCGGCGCGCCTGAAGCTGCCCACCTGGACCTTGCGGCGCAAGCTTGCCGAGGAAGGCACGCAATTTCGCGCAATCCTCAACGACACCCGTCGCGACTTGGCCATGACCTACATTCGTGACACCGAACTGGCATTCGGGGAAATCGCCTATCTGCTGGGCTTCGCTTCAGCCGAAGCCTTTCAGCGGGCGTTCAAACGCTGGAGCGGCCAGACCCCCGGCGAGTTTCGCCGAAGCCATCGCCAATCCGCCTGACGCCTAGAGCTCGGTCGCGTCTTCAGCAGGTTCCAGCGGGTCGAGTTCAAATGCCTGATACTCGAGCAGTTCTTCTTGATATTCGTCCATTGTTACGTCCCTCACTGCTCGTTAAAAAAAATGCCTGAATAAATGACCAGCGCTTGCAGCATAAAGTGCCCGCATGAAAGAAAAATGACGCAGGCACGACCGCTCGGCAACTCCTCAATAAAACGTAGCAGGGGTCGAGGAATTTATCGCAGGTATTTTTCGAGACAGGCCGCAGAACTGCGGCCTGGGTGACGCGGATCATTTTATCTGGAGGTTACTGGGGCATGGCCGGGATCGGTTCGCTGGGAGGCGGCAGGTCCGATTGAGGTGGTGGTGTAACAGTTTCTTGCGTAGCCGGCGCAGGTTCGCTGGTTTCAACCGGCGTGATCGGCGCCGCGTCGGCCGGTGGTGCGACTGGCTCTGAAGCTGCCGGGGTGGGCTCGACCGCAGGTTCCGCTACCGGTGCGGCGGCGGGTGCCGGCTCGGCGGCGGGGGCTGAGGTTGCCGCTGGTGTTGTTGTCGGTGCCAATGCTGCCGGCGCGGCCTTGGTTTCAGGCATGCCCAGATCGGTTTTCGGCTTTTCCGGAATGTGCGCGGCTTTTTTTGCTTCCGGTGGCAGGAACAGCTCGACCAAGGCAAAAAAGCGTTCGTAGAACTTGGCGGACGATACCGTCTCGCTGGCCACCTTGACCATCGAGTCATCGGACGAACCGATCGGCATCGACACCGAACCCAACACACCAACGCCCAGGCTGGCGGAGTTGTTGGTCTTCTTCAAGGCATAACGGTCCTGCAGGGCGTTGGCGAACATCGTCGCATGGTGCCCTTCGCTACCGTCATCGGCACACACCACACTGAAGCTGATCTCCATGTGGGTTTCGCCAGTCTGCTGAAAGCTCTTGTGGCCACTCACCAGTTTTGGATCGCTGCTGGTGATGATATAGCCCTGGCTCAGCAGAGCCCGACGAGCGGCTTCGCAGCTTTGCGCATCCGTTACCGGGTAATTGCGTGAAAACGTTCCGGAGTCATCGAAGTTCTCATGCTCGTAGATGGCGGGTTTCTTCGACGAACAGCCGGCAGCAGCACCCAGCACCAACGCCAGCCCGACAACACGCATGGGAAATGATCTAAACATTGAACATCCTGAGGAAAACGGTTCGGGGCGTATTGTGCAACAGATCGATGCTTAGCGTCGCATCGATTGCGTCTTGTAACAATTACAGGTGCGTTGCAGCGCTGATTCGTATTGGGCGGGTGCATAGCCGTAGCGACCTTCGGGCCGATCAAGGCATCAAGCCGGCGCGCTGCGCGCACCTGTGGGAGCAAAGCTTGCTCGCGATTCGATGGTGGCCGTTACGCCATCATCGGTGCCACGCCGCTCCAAAAAAAAACCCCAGCCAATTGGCCGGGGTTCTTTGTCTAGCGTGAAGCTCGCTAAGGCATCAGAAACGCTTGATGTCCGCAGCGCTTTCCAGCTGTTTGCGGTACGCCGCAAAGTCCTGCTGGCCGATGCGCGACGCGAGGAAGCGGCGGTAATGAGCCTTTTCTTCGTCAGTCGGTGCAGCGGCTTCGTTGACGCCGTTCAGTCGCACGATCACCAGGCTACCATCCGCCAGGGT
Source organism: Pseudomonas sp. RIT-562 (assembly GCF_026241895.1). Lineage (GTDB taxonomy): Bacteria > Pseudomonadota > Gammaproteobacteria > Pseudomonadales > Pseudomonadaceae > Aquipseudomonas > Aquipseudomonas mandelii_F. The sequence continues at coordinate 63,443 of NZ_JAPJIV010000022.1, forward strand.
CACACTGCTGTAGGTCGGTTGGTCCTTGGCAGCCGGTTTCGGCATGCGGAACAACGCCTGCAACACAGCCGGGTCAACCCCTTCCTGCACGCGAGTGGCGGCTTCGATGACTTTCCAGCCTTGACCATCGATAGCCTTGTCCGCTGGAGCCTTGCCTTCGCGCAAGCTGGCGATCAGCTCATCAGCCTTGGTCTTGGCGGCAGCACTGGCGTGTTCCTTGGCCAACTGCGAACGAATGCTGGCATTGACACTTTCCAGCGGCAGTTGCGCAGGCTTCAGGTGTTCCTTGGCGCGCAGTACGACAACGGTTTCAGGATCCAGCTCGATGGCAGTGCTGTTGGCACCTTCATCCAGAACTTCCGGGCTGAATGCGGCAGTGACCACGGCACGACTGGCCGTGATTCCTTCGCCACCTTCACGGCCAAACGGCTTGGAGGTGTGCACGGTCAGCTTCAGGTCCTGCGCCGGCTGGGCCAGGTCAGAGGCTTCGAACGACGAGTCTTCGAGCTGCTTGGTAGCCTCGACGAAATGCTGTTCCACTTGCTGGGTTTTCAGCTCGCGGGTCAGCTTGTCCTTCAGGCTGGCAAGCGTCGGCACTTCAGGCGCTTCCACGCCCAGCAGCTTGATCAGGTGGAAACCGTAGTCGGTACGCACCGGTGCGGAAACCTGATCCTTGGTCAGCGTGTACAAAGCCGTTTCGAACGCCGGATCATAAACACCCGGGCCTGCGTAGCCGAGGTCGCCGCCGTTGCTCGCAGAACCTGGATCCTGGGAGAACTCCTTGGCCAATGCCTCGAACTTCTCGCCTTTAGCCAGACGAGCCTGAACTTCTTCGATCTTCGCCTTGGCTTGCGCCTCGGTGACCTTGTCGTTCACTTCGATCAGGATGTGCGCAGCGCGACGTTGCTCGGACAGGTTGGCGATCTCTTTTTGATACGCCGCCTGCAGGTCTTCGTCCTTGACGCTGACCTGATCGAAGAAGGACGACTTCTTCAATTCGATGTAGTCGATGACCACCTGGTCCGGCGTCATGAATTCCTTGGCGTGTTCGTCGTAGTAAGCCTTGACCTCTTCGTCAGTGAGCTTGACTGCCGCCGGATCGGCCTTGACATTCAACGTCGCGAAATCGCGGGTCTGTTTTTCCAGGCGAGCAAATGCAAGCACTTGGGCATCGGTGACAAAACCGCTACCCGCGAGGCCTGCACGCAATTGGCCGATCAACATTTCCTGAGTCAGCATCTGACGGAATTGCATCCGGCTGTAACCCAGTTGACGGATAACCTGATCGAAGCGCTCGGCGCTGAACTTGCCGTCTACCTGGAACTCAGGCGTCTGCAGGATCACCTGATCCAGAGCGGCTTCGGAAAATGCGAACTTCGAGTCCTGGGCACCCTGCAACAGCAGTTTGCGGTCGATCAGGCCCTTGAGCGCCGATTCGCGGAGCATTTTCTCGTCGAGCAGCGAAGCATCGAAATCCTTGCCCAGCTGTTGCATCAGCTGGCGGCGTTGCATATCGACCGCCTGGCTCAGCTCGCTCTGACTGATTTCTTCACCGTTGACCTTGGCCGCGTCCTGGCTGTTGCTCGTCGCCTGGAATATGGCTTCGACACCGGTGAACGCCATCAGTACAACGATGATCCCGATAATGGTTTTGGCAATCCAGCCTTGTGAATTGTCCCTGATATTCTGCAGCATGCGTCCCCCAGAAACGGTTGAACTTCAAAATTAGGCAACCGTGGAGCGTGGGTAGAATCCGGATAGAAGAAAGGCGCATCCGAGGATGCGCCTTCTCGTAACTGGCGGAGCGGACCGAGGGGATCGAACGTGCGACCCTCGGCGTCTCGGACCGGCGACTCGCCGTCTGGACTACCGCTCCGCTGCCAGGTCAGGCATGACCCCGACCCGGATAGGCAAAAACCTGAATCGAACTTAGTTGACAGCTTCTTTCAGCGCTTTACCGGCTTTGAAACCTGGTTTCTTGGCGGCTGCGATTTCCAGCGTCTTACCGGTCTGTGGGTTACGACCAATGCGAGCTGGACGGTCAGTCACGGAGAAAGTACCGAAGCCAACCAGAACAACGGAGTCGCCGGCCTTGAGAGCGCCAGTGACGGATTCGATTACAGCGTCCAGCGCACGGCCAGCAGCAGCTTTCGGGATATCAGCGGATGCAGCGATAGCATCAATCAGTTCCGACTTGTTCACTCTAAGTCCCCTTATATCTATTGAGTATGATTCTAAGTTTTTTGGTGAAAGCAAAAACGAGTGCTGAATGGCCTACAGACACTATAAGAGCCGCTTTATAACAAGGGCTCTAAAAAGCTGTCAAGGAAGCCCCTCAGGCAAATGCGTATTAATGCGTGCTAATTCTTTCCTTGGAATCGGACTCGCGTTTTTCATCCTTCGCGACAATCTCCGGAGCCACATCCGGCAAGGGCTCCGGCGCGTATTGCAGCGCAATTTGCAGGACTTCGTCAATCCATTTAACCGGTTTGATCTGCAGATCCGCCTTAATATTGTCCGGAATTTCCTTCAAATCACGCACGTTCTCTTCAGGAATGATCACGGTCTTGATTCCGCCGCGGTGTGCCGCGAGCAGTTTTTCCTTCAAACCGCCAATCGCCAGCACTTGGCCACGCAGGGTAATTTCGCCAGTCATGGCAACGTCCGCGCGTACCGGAATCCCGGTCAAGGCCGATACCAGGGCCGTGCACATGCCTACACCTGCGCTAGGGCCATCCTTCGGGGTCGCCCCTTCCGGCATGTGGATATGCGTGTCACGCTTCTCGTGGAAGTCCAGGGGAATCCCCAGGCTTTTGGCCCGGCTGCGCACAACCGTCAACGCTGCAGTGATCGACTCGACCATCACATCACCCAGGGAACCGGTCTTGATCAACTGGCCCTTGCCGGGAACGACTGCGGCTTCGATGGTCAGCAGCTCGCCGCCCACCTGGGTCCACGCCAGCCCGGTGACCTGACCGATCTGATCCTGTGATTCGGCCAGGCCGTAACGGAATTTACGCACGCCCAGGAAATGCTCCAGCATGTCGGCAGTGACCTTCACCGAGAAGCGTTTTTCCAATGCGTGTTCTTTGACCGCCTTGCGGCAAACCTTGGCAATCTGGCGCTCCAGCCCCCGCACACCGGCTTCGCGGGTGTAGTAGCGGATGATGTCGCGGATCGCTTCGGCGTCGAATTCCAGCTCGCCTTTCTTCAGGCCGTTGGCAGTGATCTGCTTGGGCGAGAGGTACTTGACGGCGATGTTGATCTTCTCGTCTTCGGTGTAGCCCGGCAGACGAATCACTTCCATCCGGTCGAGCAACGCCGGCGGGATGTTCATGGAATTGGAGGTGCACAGGAACATCACATCGGACAGGTCGTAGTCGACTTCCAGATAGTGATCGTTGAAATTATGGTTCTGCTCGGGGTCGAGCACTTCCAGCAGTGCCGACGCCGGATCGCCACGCATATCGCTGCCCATCTTGTCGATTTCATCGAGCAGGAACAGCGGGTTGCGCACGCCCACTTTTGTCATCTTTTGAATCAATCTTCCTGGCATCGAACCGATGTAAGTACGGCGATGGCCACGGATTTCCGCTTCATCACGCACGCCACCGAGGGCCATGCGCACGAATTTGCGGTTGGTCGCGTGGGCAATCGACTCTGCCAGGGACGTTTTACCCACACCAGGAGGACCGACCAGGCACAACACCGGACCACGAATCTTCTTCACGCGTTTTTGCACGGCGAGGTATTCGAGGATCCGCTCTTTGACTTCTTCCAGGCCGTAGTGATCGGCGTCGAGAATGTCTTCGGCGCGCGCGAGATCCAGGCGAACCTTGCTCTGCGCCTTCCACGGTACCTGCACCAGCCAATCGATGTAGGAACGCACCACGGTCGCTTCCGCAGACATTGGTGACATTTGTTTCAGCTTGTTCAGCTCACCCTGGGCCTTGGCCAAGGCGTCTTTTGGCAAGCCGGCAGCATCGATGCGCTTTTTCAGCTCTTCGATTTCGTTGTGGCCTTCGTCGCTGTCGCCGAGCTCTTTCTGAATGGCCTTCATCTGCTCATTCAGGTAGTACTCGCGCTGGCTGCGCTCCATTTGTTTTTTAACGCGACCGCGAATGCGTTTTTCGACCTGCAGCAGGTCGATCTCGGCATCCAGCAGGGCCAGAACGTGCTCGACCCGGGCCGACAGATCAATGATTTCGAGGATTTCCTGCTTCTGCTCGATCTTCAGGGCCATGTGCGCGGCCATGGTGTCGACCAGGCGGCCTGGCTCGTCGATGCTGTTGAGCGACGACAGGACTTCAGCCGGGACTTTTTTGCCCAACTGCACATATTGTTCGAACTGGGCCAGCAGGCTGCGAACGAAAACTTCCGATTCGCGCTCCGGGGCATCGACTTCGTCGATCAGGGAGACTTCTGCACGGCAGTGGCCGTCCACTTCGCTGAAGCGCTCGACGGCGCCCCGCTGCTCACCTTCGACCAGGACCTTGACCGTGCCGTCAGGCAGCTTGAGCAGCTGCAGGACAGTCGCAATGGTACCTACGCGATAAAGGGCGTCTTCACCGGGATCGTCGTCAGCAGGGTTTCTCTGGGCCAGCAGAAGGATCTGCTTGTCGCCCGTCATCGCTGCCTCGAGGGCTTCGATGGATTTCTCGCGCCCCACGAACAGCGGGATAACCATGTGCGGATAAACCACAACATCACGCAATGGCAGGAGAGGCAATTCGATGGTTGTCTTCATGATTTCGCCTCTACGGCGGCCATAAGGCCGTAAACAGATGGAAGTAAGCTTGAAACCAAGATGGGGGCTACTTTCGAAAAAAACAAGCTGATTAAAAAACCGCTTAAAAGATCGCAGCCTTCGGCAGCTCCTACAAAAGCAAAGGGGCCCGAAGGCCCCTTCTTTGTTCCAGCTGCGCGACGCTTAAGCGTCTGGCGCGGCCTTGGCAGCCGGCTCACTGTTTTCGTAGATATACAGTGGCTTGGACTTGCCTTCTATCACGCTTTCGTCGATCACCACTTTGCTCACCTCGGACTGCGAGGGGATTTCGTACATGGTGTCGAGCAGTACACCTTCGAGAATCGAGCGCAGTCCACGGGCACCGGTTTTGCGTTCCAGGGCACGTTTGGCAACCGATTTCAGTGCGTCAGCCCGGAACTCCAGGTCAACACCTTCCATCTCGAACAGCTTGGCATACTGTTTGGTCAGAGCATTTTTCGGCTCGGTGAGAATCTGCATCAACGCAGCCTCATCCAGCTCGTCCAGCGTAGCAAGTACCGGCAGACGACCGACGAATTCCGGGATCAGACCGAACTTGACCAGATCGTCAGGCTCGACTTCACGCAGGGACTCACCGACTTTCTTGCCTTCTTCCTTGCTGCGCACTTCGGCGTTGAAGCCGATGCCACCTTTGGTGGAACGGTTCTGGATGACTTTCTCCAGACCGGAAAACGCACCGCCGCAGATGAACAGGATGTTACGGGTGTCGACCTGAAGGAATTCCTGCTGCGGATGCTTGCGACCACCTTGTGGTGGAACGGAAGCAACCGTGCCTTCGATCAACTTGAGCAAAGCCTGCTGCACGCCTTCACCGGAAACGTCCCGGGTGATCGACGGGTTGTCGGACTTGCGCGAGATCTTGTCGATCTCATCGATGTAGACAATGCCCATCTGAGCCTTTTCCACGTCGTAATCGCACTTCTGCAACAACTTCTGAATGATGTTCTCGACATCTTCACCTACGTAACCCGCCTCGGTGAGGGTGGTGGCGTCGGCGATGGTGAACGGAACGTTCAGCAAGCGGGCAAGTGTTTCGGCAAGCAGGGTCTTACCCGAGCCTGTCGGGCCGATCAGCAGGATGTTGCTCTTGCCGAGTTCGACGTCGTCGTTCTTTTTGTCGCGCTGGTTCAGACGCTTGTAGTGGTTGTACACCGCTACGGCCAGAACCTTTTTCGCACGCTCTTGACCAATCACATATTGATCAAGGATGCCGCTGATTTCTTTAGGCGATGGCAATTTATGCGCGCTGCTTTCAGCCTGGGCTTCCTGCACCTCCTCACGGATGATGTCGTTGCACAGGTCGACGCACTCGTCGCAAATAAAGACCGAGGGACCGGCAATCAATTTGCGCACTTCATGCTGGCTTTTGCCACAGAAGGAGCAATAAAGCAGTTTGCCGTTGTCCTCGCCGTTGCGGGTGTCAGTCATTCGATCGATCCAAATCCGATAGGCTTGCAACACAAGATGAAGGCTATTGCGGGCTTTTTCAAGTCCGCAAGTGATCAGACAGGCTGACCAGCCTCATTTTGAGCTGCTTATTTTAAGCTGGGCGCTGGGCGATCACTTCATCGATCAGCCCGTAAGCACGCGCGGCTTCCGCACTCATGAAGTTATCGCGGTTGGTATCGCGCTCGATTTCTTCAAGGGTGTGCCCGCTGTGCTTGGCCATCAGCGTATTGAGGCGCTCGCGAATGAACAGGATTTCCTTGGCATGGATTTCGATATCCGAAGCCTGGCCCTGGAAACCGCCCAGTGGCTGGTGAATCATCACGCGCGAGTTCGGCAGGCAGAAACGCTTGCCAGGAGCACCGGCCGTCAGCAGGAATGCGCCCATGCTGCAGGCTTGTCCGATGCAGGTGGTCGACACGTTCGGCTTGATGAACTGCATGGTGTCGTAGATCGACATGCCTGCAGTGACCGAACCGCCTGGGGAGTTGATGTAGAGATGGATGTCCTTGTCCGGGTTTTCCGCTTCAAGGAACAGCAGCTGCGCACAGATCAGGTTAGCCATGTAGTCCTCTACCGGGCCAACCAGAAAAATCACGCGCTCCTTGAGGAGACGCGAATAGATGTCATAGGCGCGCTCGCCACGAGCGGATTGCTCGACAACCATCGGGACCAAGCCGCCTGCGGCCTGGATATCAGAGTTCTGCTGAATATAAGAATTACGGAACATGCTCTGCAGTCGCTCCCAAATAGTTATGTCTTGAATACACATAAGCCAGCACGAAGGCTGGCTTATGTGTGTACTTCTTAGCGCAAAAACGATCAGTCGGCTTGTGCAGCTTCTACCGGCTTGACTGCTTCTTCGTAAGAGACCGATTTGTCGGTCACGTTAGCCTTCTGCAGAACAGTATCCACAACTTGTTCTTCCAGCACAACCGAACGAACTTCGTTCAGTTGCTGGTCATTTTTGTAGTACCAGGACACAACCTGCTCAGGTTCCTGGTAGGCCGAAGCCATTTCCTGAATCATTTCGCGAACGCGAGCTTCGTCAGGCTTGAGGTCGAACTGCTTGACCACTTCAGCCACGATCAGACCCAGTACAACGCGGCGCTTGGCTTGTTCTTCGAACAGCTCGGCAGGCAGTTGGTCAGGCTTGATGTTGCCGCCGAACTGTTGAACAGCCTGCACGCGCAGACGGTCAACTTCGTTGGACAGCAGAGCCTTAGGCACTTCGATCGGGTTGGTGGTCAGCAGACCATCCATTACCTGATTCTTGACCTTGGACTTGATGGCCTGACGCAGTTCGCGCTCCATGTTCTTGCGAACTTCGGCGCGGAAGCCTTCCAGACCGGTTTCCTTGATGCCGAATTGAGCGAAGAACTCTTCGTTCAGCTCTGGCAGTTTTGGCTCGGAAACAGTGTTCACGGTAACAGTGAACTCAGCGGTTTTGCCGGCCAGGTCGAGGTTCTGGTAGTCCTCTGGGAAGGTCAGGTTCAGAACGCGCTCTTCGCCGGCTTTAGCGCCAACCAGGCCGTCTTCGAAACCAGGGATCATGCGACCGGAACCCAGCACCAGCTGAGTACCTTTAGCGGAACCGCCAGCGAATACTTCGCCGTCGACCTTGCCAACGAAATCGATGTTCAGCTGATCATCGGTCTGAGCAGCGCGATCGGTTTCTTCAAAGCGGGTGTTCTGCTTGCGCAGCACGTCCAGCATCTTGTCCAGATCAGCATCAGTCACGTCAGCGCTCAGGCGCTCGACAGCGATGCCGTCGAAGCCGGCAACGGTGAACTCAGGGAACACTTCGAAGATGGCTACGTATTCCAGATCTTTGCCAGCTTCCAGGGATTTTGGCTCGATCGAAGGAGCGCCAGCCGGGTTCAGCTTTTGCTCGACCACTGCTTCGTAGAAGGAAGACTGGATCACGTCGCCAACAGCTTCCTGACGGGCATCAGCACCAAAACGGCGCTTGATTTCGCTCATCGGCACTTTGCCTGGACGGAAGCCAGCAATCTTGGCCTTTTGGGCAGTCTGCTGCAGACGCTTGTTGACCTGAGTCTCGATGCGCTCAGCCGGCACGGTGATGCTCATGCGGCGCTCAAGAGCAGAAGTATTTTCAACAGAAACTTGCATGGATATTCCTCGTTGCACAGACGTTGGCCGGCCGTTTCCGACCCCAGAATCAAGGGCATGCATTCTAGTAGGTCAAACTCAAGAAGTCACCCTACTGAAAACGGGTAAAAACGCAGCAGGCAATTTATAGGGGCGGATACATCAATGCATCCCGCCCCGATGGCAAATACGGTCAATCACGCCAAGGCTCTGCGCTAACCCTTCTATATATAGAAGCGGTTGCCGGGCAGACCCCGGACAGCCAACCCTGCGAACAAGGCCGGCGGGCAACGCGGCATCATCGAGAAACATAAATACGACGAAACGCCCCGCTGCTGCGACCCAATACCTGCGGTCGTGAATCACTGGAACCACTGAAACAAAAAAGGCGCCAGACTGTTAAATCTGGCGCCTTTCGAAATATGGGGTGGACGAAGGGGATCGAACCCTCGACAACGGGAGTCACAATCCCGTGCTCTACCAACTGAGCTACGCCCACCATGTAGCATGACAAGTCACCGAAGCTTCCTGTCGAACCCCACTCAAGCCAAGCGGCCTGACTGAAGCATTATTTGGTGCGGATGAAGAGACTCGAACTCTTACGCCTCGCGGCGCTGGAACCTAAATCCAGTGTGTCTACCAATTCCACCACATCCGCGGGTTGAAGCTGTTAAAGCAAAGGCGCCAGACTGTTAATCTGGCGCCTTTTGAAATATGGGGTGGACGAAGGGGATCGAACCCTCGACAACGGGAGTCACAATCCCGTGCTCTACCAACTGAGCTACGCCCACCATATCGCGCTACTTGTGCCAAAGCTGCCTAAATGGCGCACCCGGCAGGACTCGAACCTGCGACCATCCGCTTAGAAGGCGGATGCTCTATCCAGCTGAGCTACGGGCGCCTTGTTAATCTGTACTCTTGGACGACTACAAACTAAGTGCTTTTCAGTCTCGCAGAATCGGAACTCCGCTCAACCTTCTTAACCAGTGCTAGGCTGTGCCCGACAAGTGCGACGAATAGTATAGACCGGCCCAAAGGGCGTCAAATCCTTTTTAAAAAAAATTCATTTAATTAAAGGGGTTAGGGGAATTTGCAGACCAAGCGCCTTTGCCCTCACCTCATGACATGCGAGAATGCGTTCTCTTTTTTTCCCCTCTCGATGGTTAATCACGCGCAATGACTGCACAACTAATCGACGGCAAATCGATCGCCGCCAGCCTGCGCCAGCAGATCGCCAAACGCGTCACTGAGCGTCGCCAGCAAGGCCTGCGCACGCCCGGTCTCGCGGTGATCCTGGTCGGCAGCGATCCTGCCTCTCAGGTTTATGTCTCGCACAAGCGTAAAGACTGTGAAGAGGTCGGCTTCCTATCCCAAGCTTATGACCTGCCTTCAGAAACCACCCAGGAAGCACTCACCGAGCTGATCGATCGCCTCAACGACGACCCGGCAATCGACGGCGTCCTGCTTCAACTGCCCCTGCCGGAGCATCTGGACGCGTCCAAATTGCTGGAGCGCATTCGCCCGGACAAGGACGTGGACGGTTTCCACCCTTACAACGTCGGCCGCCTCGCCCAGCGCATTCCGCTGCTGCGCCCGTGCACTCCCAAGGGCATCATGACCTTGCTGGAAAGCACCGGCGCAGACCTGTACGGCATGAATGCCGTGGTCGTCGGCGCCTCGAACATCGTCGGTCGCCCGATGGCCATGGAACTGCTGCTGGCCGGCTGCACCGTGACTGTCACCCACCGGTTTACCAAGGACCTGGCCGGCCACGTCGGTCGCGCCGATCTGGTGGTGGTTGCCGCAGGCAAGCCAGGACTGGTACGGGGCGAGTGGATCAAGGAAGGCGCGATCGTGATCGACGTCGGCATCAACCGTCAGGATGACGGCAAGCTGGTCGGCGACGTGATCTACGAGACCGCCCTACCCCGCGCCGGCTGGATCACTCCGGTGCCAGGCGGCGTCGGTCCGATGACGCGCGCTTGTCTGCTGGAAAACACTTTGTACGCAGCGGAAACCTTGCATGGCTGATGGCATTTTGTGCCGTGCGTATTAAGTAAACGAACCCCGCCAATGGCGGGGTTTTTTGTGGCCGTCGCATACACCCTACCATTCGCCGGAAACCCGCTGTTTTGTACGTCTTTTCAAGGACTTTCACCTGTTAATTGATCAACCATCGACAGTTCTTCAGCCATACTCCTAAAATGCGTCGGTTTTAAGAAACAGCCCGTTACAAAACGGCTTATCCACCTCTTATGAGTCTGCCAGCGTGAAAATCCGTCTTTCCATCCTGACCCTGGTTTTTGCAGTTACAGGGACATTCATCACGCCAACGGTCAACGCCGCCGAAACCACCTCGGCGCCTCGGGATGCTACCCAACTGAAGATTGCCTCCGGCAGCGCGTTGCTGATGGATATGCAGACCAACAAAGTCATCTACGCCAGCAATCCGGACGTGGTCGTGCCCATCGCCTCAGTCAGCAAACTGATGACTGGCCTGGTGGTGGTTGAAGCGCGCCAGAACATGGACGAATACATTTCCATCAATATCAGCGACACGCCGGAAATGAAGGGCGTGTTCTCCCGGGTCAAGCTCAACAGTGAAATGCCGCGCCGAGAGATGCTGCTGATTGCCCTGATGTCTTCGGAAAACCGCGCCGCCGCCAGTCTCGCTCATCACTACCCAGGTGGTTACGTCGCGTTCATCGCCGCCATGAACGCCAAGGCCAGGGCGCTGGGCATGTCCAGCACGCACTTCGTCGAACCTACCGGCCTGTCCCCGCGCAACGTTTCAACCGCGCGCGACCTGAGCAAACTGCTGGTAGCCGCCCACAAGTACCCGCTGCTGACCACGCTGAGCACCACCAAGGAAAAAACCGTGTCGTTCCGCAAGCCCAACTACACCCTGGGCTTTCGCAACACTGACCATCTGGTAAACAAGCCAAACTGGGACATCCGCCTGACCAAGACCGGCTTCACCAACCAGGCCGGACACTGCCTGGTGCTGGTGACCACCATGGGTAACCGTCAAGTGGCCTTGGTGATCCTCGATGCGTTCGGCAAGTACACCCACTTTGCCGATGCCAGCCGGATTCGCAGCTGGGTAGAGACCGGCAAGGGCGCGAATGTGCCGTCGGTGGCCCTGCAGTACAAATCGGACAAGAACCTGAAAAGCCGTCAAAGCGGCGTGGTCGAAGCCTCCAAATAAATCTGGCCTGACAAAAAGCCCCGATCAATCGGGGCTTTTTATTGCCTAGGGTTCAATCATTTGGCAACGGCATCTGGTCATCATCGGGAATGCCATCGCCCGCGCTCGGGCCACGCTCGGTCGGGGTCACCAGGGGACGAGCCAGCGGATCGCGCTGCAGACTGTCTGGATCCAGGACTGGATCGATGTCGTTATCAGGCGTGGTCGGAACACTGTCCGGACGTTTGTCGTTGAAACTCGAATCGGTAGACATACGCACCTCACGGGAAGTCAGGGTTTCAGGTCACCTAGCGGGTCATAAGGCTTGGCCGGCGCCTTCTCGTCCTTGTTTGGGTCTTTATCCAGCGGCGCGATGGCGGGCCCGACGGGATCCACCTGTGGATCAGCCGCGTCAGGCGAATCAGGATCAAAACCCAGGTCGTCACCGGATGAATGCTCCGATGAGTGCGGGCCTGCGGGAGTATTTGAATGTGCCATGGGCGCCTCCTTGGTCTGGCCCGGAAAATCCGGGCCTTGTACTTCAGAGGGCAGCACCGCGTCACGGTGCCCGGCAGATGACGAACGGGCTTACTGGGCGGCGAGCGCCTTCTTCGCCCGGGCCGCCGCTTGCTCCTGACCAGCCTGGGCCAGATCGTTCGCTGCCTTCAACCAGCGTTGCTGATCGACATTGGCCGGGAGCTGGTCCGGCTTCTGGACCAGCACCGCCCAGCCGCCAGCGCCCTTGAACGCCGACTCGAACGAACTGAAGCTCATCAGCGTCCGGCGGTTCATCCCGGCGCGCAGCAGCACGGTCTGCTTCTGGGTGTTGTAACCGGACAGAATGGCATAGCGCGGTTCAGCCCAGAACGCCGAGCCTTCGGTGAAGCGCACCATCACTGGATAACCCGCTGCTACCTGGGCGAGCAATGCTGGGAGGCTGTCGTCCAGAGGGTAGACCACCAGACCATATTCCCGAGCCAGATTGAGCATGTTCTGCTGCAACTGAGCTTCGGCACCCGGCAGGTGCAGCGGCTTTTCAAGTAACCCTGGAGTGATCGAGATGCCCTGCTGCGACAGCAGGCTGGCGAGCACCTGCGGGCCGCTTTGGTTGGTCTGCCCGCGGTAGAAGGTGCCACTGAGCTCTACCCGTTCCGGCAGCCGCTTGATGTCCGGCGAAACACTCCCGGCACAACCCGCCAAGCCTGCAAGGCTTCCCGCCAGCAGGGCTGCACCGATCATTTGAATAAATACCCGTAGCATCATCACTCTCTTGTTCAAGTGCCGGCAATCGAGCGACCGGCTTGGTCGTCGATCATAGGGCGCGCAACAGCCCCGGTATAGCCTCAAGTAGCAGTTGAGGCGCTTCGATAGAGCGAACTGGTTAGTGACAGGCGACCTTTGGTCAATAGCCTGCAACATGGCAACGGCTAGACTGTCATTTAGCAAGAGTGGTTGCCCGCAGCAGGGCAAAGAGGAGGCACTGATGAGCCTGGCAATGATCATACTGATGCTGGTAACCGGATGGCTGGCCGTGGCCGCCGCCATGCTATGGGGCGTGCTGCGCATTGCTCGTCGCCATCATCACCCGGCGCAACCGGCACCGGTGGCGCAGGCCCGCAAAACCGTCTCCGCACACTGACTTCTGCAGGACTCATAAACAAAAACGGCCGCCTGATCTGCAGGCGGCCGTTTTTTGTTTTCAACGCTGTTTACGCTTCAGCGGGTACCCGCTTCTGCTTGGCCCGGCGCGACATCATGTTCAGGCACTCGATCGTTGCCGAGAACGCCATGGCTGCATACACGTAGCCTTTCGGCACATGGGCGCCGAAGCCTTCGGCGATCAGCGTCATGCCGATCATGATCAGGAAGCCCAGCGCCAGCATCACCACCGTCGGGTTGTCGTTGATGAACTTGGCCAGGGGATCAGCCGCCAGCAACATCACCAGCACCGACACCACCACCGCGATGATCATGATCGGCAAATGCTCGGTCATGCCGACAGCGGTAATGATGCTGTCGATGGAGAACACCATGTCCAGCATCAGGATCTGCCCGATCGCCGCAGCGAAGCCCAATGTCACGGTGGAAGTCGCCGACTTCGGATCTTCTGGCGCCGGGTCCATGCTGTGATGGATCTCGGTGGTCGCCTTCCATAACAGGAACAGGCCGCCGGCGATCAGGATCATGTCTTTCCAGGAGAACGCGTGGCCGAGAATCTCGATCACCGGCGCCGTCAACTGGACGATGAACGCGATGGTGCTCAACAGTGCCAGGCGCAGGATCAACGCCATGCCGATACCGATGCGGCGCGCTTTCTGCCGATGCTGCTCGGGCAGTTTGTTGGTCAGAATCGAGATGAAGATCAGGTTATCGATGCCGAGCACGATCTCCATCACCACCAATGTAGCCAGGGCGACCCAGGCGGTAGGGCTTGCAGCAAGTTCTAAAAGATATTCCATGGGTCAGTCCTGACGGGTGTGAGACGGTTTAAATTTCCTGGGACGAAGATTCGCGCTCTTCGCTATCTTCGGCCGACGATTCTTTTTTGCTGATCAAGCCGCCGGTGGCATCACTGATCGCCTGTTCGGCGGCCTTGTGCGTATCGTCGATGGCCTGCTTGGCGGTCTCGGCAGCCTTGCCCATCAACTGCTGGGCGCTTTTTTCGGCCTGGTCGCAACCGGCCAGGAGCAGAAGGGACGCGACTAGCAGCGCCGTGGTTTTAAGCTTCATGGTGTTTCCTCGTTAGAACAAACGCAGCCGTTGCAGTGGCCCGTTGATAGCGTCGCATTCTAGGGAAGGAGACACTTCAGGAAAATTCGTATTTTTGCCTGGTATACTTCGGTTTTTACGAAGTTATGCAGGAAAATCAAGCATGCTTAATTACCGTCAACTGCATTATTTCTGGGTGGTCGCTAAAACCGGGAGCATCGTGCGCGCCTGCGAACAGCTGAACCTGACGCCTCAAACCATCAGCGGACAGATTTCGCTGCTGGAGCAAACCTACGGCATCGAGTTGTTCCAGCGAGTGGGCCGGCAGCTGGAACTCACCGAAGCCGGGCGCCAGACCCTGCCCTTCGTCGAGCAGATGTTTCAGCTTGGCGGCGAACTCGAGTTGATGCTGCGCGCTCAGCCCAATGAGCAACAGATCCTGTTTCGGGTGGGGGTTGCAGACGTGGTGCCCAAATCCATCGTCTACCGCCTGATCGCACCGACCATGGAGTTGAGCGAGCCGATGCGTATCACCTGCCGCGAAGACAAACTCGAACGCCTGCTCGCCGACCTGGCGATCCAGCGCCTGGACCTGGTGATCTCCGACAGTCCCATGCCCTCGCACCTCGACATCAAGGGCTACAGCCAGAAACTCGGTGAATGCGGCATCAGCTTCTTCGCCACTGCGCAATTGGCGACGTTATACGGTCAGGATTTTCCCCGCAGCCTGCATGGCGCCCCACTGTTAATTCCCGGGCCGGAAACCGTGGTGCGCAGTCGCCTGCAGCGCTGGTTCGCCGAGCAGCAGATCCAACCAAGAATTGTCGGTGAGTTCGATGACAGCGCCCTGATGCAGGCCTTCGGCCAATCCGGGAGCGGGATTTTCATCGGCCCCAGCGTGATTGCCGATGAAGTGAAGCGCCAATATGGCGTGGAGCTGATTGGTCAGACGGACGCCGTCACCGAGTCGTTCTACGCCATCTCGGTGGAGCGCAAGGTCAAGCACCCCGGTATCGTTGCGATTACCGAAGGTGCTCGACGCGAGCTGTTTACCGGGGTTTAAAACCTCAGGCGCAGACTTCCCGGGGTTTGAAGGTCATCAGCGCGATGGCCAGCAGGATCGACGCAAGGATAAACGCCGCCCCGGCGAACCCCAGGCCTTGCAGGCCGACGCTGTCGATCACACGTCCGCCGACCATGGCGCCCAGGCCGATGCCGAGGTTGGCCCCGGCGATGTTCAGCGACGCGGCAAACGCCGGCGCTTCGGGTGCGGCCTTCATCAGGCGCACATGGCTGACCAGGAACAATGCAGCCTGGGTGACGCCCCAGATGCCCATTGCCGCCGCCAGGCCCAGGGTGGAATGAATGTTCGGCACCAGCGTCACCATGCCGGCAATCATGAATGCACAGAACATCACCGAAGCAATCAGCGGATGGCGATCCACGGCACGGCCACCCAGGGAGTTACCGATCAGGCCGACTGCGCCGAAGCCCATCAGGCACCAGCCGACCAGGGTGCCGTTGAAGCCGGCAAGGCGCTCGAGGATGTCCGCTAAGTAGGTGTAGGCGGTAAACATGCCGCTGAACACGAGGATCGACAGCAGCACATGCCCGATCATCAACGGGCTGCGCAGGATCTTGAACTGCGACCGGAAACTCACCTGGTGCTGGTGCAGGCTGGTTTTCGGCAGGTAGATGAACAGCAGCAACGCCTTGGCAAACGCGATGACCGCCAGAATGCCAAAGGCACTGCGCCAGCCGAACCCATCGGAAATCAACGTCCCGACCGGGATGCCGAACACTGTGGCGCAGACGATGCCAAAGCCGATCTTGGCGATGGCCCGCCCGGCGAAGTCAGGGCCAACGATGTCCACCGCCGTTTCACTGGCCAGTGCCCAGAACACCGGTAGCCCCAACGCCGGAATCAGGCGCGCAGCAGCCATGACCCAGATGTTCGGCGCAAACGCGGCGAGGGTGTTGGCCAGGCCGAACATGATCAGCACCGAGATAAACAGTTTGCGCCGTTCAAACCGGGCGAAGTACGCCGTGAGGAACGGGCCGAACGCCGCGACTGTGAAGGCGAACAGGGTCACCAGCAGACCCGCTTGCGGAATGGTAACGGCCAGGTCTCGAGCGATCGCCGGCAGCAGGCCGACGATGATGAACTCCGTGGTCAGCACGGTGAAACCGGCGGCCGACAACAGAAGGATGGGCAACAGCATGCAGAACTCCAGGAAAACGACGACACCAGTGCTGGCCCGGAGGCCCACTGGCAGAACTTGAAAATGAGGATGGGCAATCCTAACAGAAGTGTCCGGACACCGGGTTGCACGAACCTGCAAATCCGGTTGAACATCCTGGCGGCAGATCGTCACAGGTCTGAAGGATCCAGCCTACGCTGTGATAAAGTCCGCGCCCCGCGATACGTACACCCTATTCATCGGCCAGCCCGCACCTAAAAAAATCAGAGATGCCCGCTTTATGACCGCCTCATCCCCTTCCCTGCTGCACCGCCTGAAAAGCACCGGACTGGTCACGCAAATCATCATCGGCCTGATCGCCGGGATTGCCCTGGCGCTGCTCGCGCCGGACCTGGCCAAGTCCACCGCGTTCATCGGCAAAGTCTTCGTTTCGGCCCTGAAGGCAGTCGCGCCAATTCTGGTCTTCGTGCTGGTCATGGCGTCCATCGCCAACCACAAGCACGGCCAGGAAACCCATATCCGCCCGATCCTGTTCCTGTATCTGCTGGGCACCTTCGCCGCAGCAGTGGTCGCAGTCGTCGCCAGCATGATGTTCCCGTCGAGCCTGGTGCTCTCCACCCACGACGTGGCCGTGACGGCACCGGGAGGTATCAGCGAGGTGCTGCAAAGCCTACTGTTGAGTGTGGTGGACAACCCGGTCAGCGCGTTGATGAACGCCAACTTCATCGGCATCCTGGCCTGGGCGATCGGCATGGGCATCGCCATTCGTCACGCCGGCGACACCACGCGTGAAGTGCTGGGTGATCTCTCCAACGGCGTAACCCTGATTGTGCGCGTGGTAATCCGCTTCGCCCCGTTGGGGATCTTCGGCCTGGTCGCCTCGACCCTTGCCACCTCGGGTTTTGGCGCACTGGTCGGCTACCTGCACCTGCTGGCCGTGCTTCTGGGCTGCATGCTGTTCGTGGCGCTGGTGATGAACCCAGCCATCGTCTACTGGAAACTGCGGCGCAATCCTTACCCGCTGGTGCTGATGTGCCTGCGTGAAAGCGGCATCACGGCCTTTTTCACCCGCAGCTCGGCGGCGAACATTCCGGTCAATCTGGAACTGAGCAAGCGCCTGGGCCTGCACGAAGATACCTACTCGGTCTCGATCCCACTGGGTGCGACGATCAACATGGCCGGCGCGGCGATCACGATTACCGTGCTGACCCTGGCGGCCGTACATACGCTGGGCATTGCCGTGGATATACCGACAGCCATTCTGCTCAGCGTGGTCGCGGCGATCTGCGCCTGCGGCGCTTCGGGGGTGGCGGGTGGTTCGCTGTTGCTGATCCCGCTGGCCTGCAGCCTGTTCGGCATCCCGAGCGAGATCGCGATGCAGGTAGTGGCGGTCGGTTTTATCATCGGGGTGATTCAGGATTCGGCGGAGACTGCGTTGAATTCGTCGACGGATGTTTTGTTTACGGCGGCGGCTTGCCTGGGTGAAGAAGAGAAGGCTCAGCGCCTGGCTTAAAGATTAAAAGATCGCAGCCTTCGGCAGCTCCTACAGGCTGAACAAAAATCCCATGTAGGAGCTGCCGCAGGCTGCGATCTTTGCCTTTAAAAACAAAAAGCCCGCCAAGGCGCGAACCTTGGCGGGCTTTTTTGTGCCTGGGCGGCTTAGAACGCGCCCATGTAA
The DNA here is from genome assembly GCF_026241895.1 of Pseudomonas sp. RIT-562. GTDB lineage: Bacteria > Pseudomonadota > Gammaproteobacteria > Pseudomonadales > Pseudomonadaceae > Aquipseudomonas > Aquipseudomonas mandelii_F. The sequence continues at coordinate 81,562 of NZ_JAPJIV010000022.1, forward strand.
TCGCGCTTGCCCACTTCCACACCGTTATGACGCAGCAAGGCGTAAGCGGTAGTCACGTGGAAGAAGAATTGCGGCAAGCCGTAAGTCAGCAGGTATGCCTGGCCGCTGAAGCGCTTCTCTTTAGGTGTGCCCGGACGAGTCACGATCTCGATACCTTCCTGGCCATTGATCTGCTCAGGCTTGATCTCGCCGATGTAGCCCAGGACCTTGGTCAGCAGCGCTTGCAGCTCGGCAAAAGTGGTTTCGCTGTCTTCGTACTTCGGCACTTCAACCTCGGCCAGGCGCGAAGAAACGCCTTTGGCGAAATCAACGGCGATCTGCACCTGGCGCACCAGCGGGAACATGTCCGGGAACAGGCGAGCTTGCAGCAATGCGTTTGGATCGATGTTCTTGGCGGTAGCGTGGGCTTCGGCCTTGTGCAAAACGTCGCTCAGGGCGGTGAGCATTTGCTTGAAAACCGGGATGGAAGCGTCGTACAGGGAAATGGTCATGGCAGTCTCGTGTGATGACAGGAGGGAAACGTGGGGGCGATTATAGCCTTGGAACGGATCGGCACGCTGATGTGCCTGCGCGAGTGTCCATTGGCCACGTTGTCCAATAAGGGATAATCTCAGGACACATTCCCGCGCAGTCCTCAGGCTCATGACCCATCCGGATTTCACCACAGACATAAACGCCATCGGCAATATTGAAGCGGTGCCAGTGATACTGAGCATGGTCAAGCACCTCACCGGCATGCGTTTTGCTGCGGTTGCCCGGGTAACCGAAGCAAAGTGGGTTGCCTGCGCGGTCGATGACTCCATCGATTTCGGCCTGAAACCCGGTGGCGAACTGGTGCTTGAATCAACTATTTGTCACGAGATCCGCCAGCACCGCAAACCCGTGATTTTCGGCCATGCCAGCCAACACCCGATCTTTTCCCTGCACCACACGCCCCGCACCTATGGCCTCGAAAGCTACATTTCCGTACCGATCGTGCAGGCCAACGGCGATTTTTTTGGCACCCTGTGCGCCATCGACTCGATCCCGGCCAATCTCGACGAGCCGGCGATCGCCAAGACACTCACCCTCTTCGCACAGCTGATAGCGATGAGCCTTGATTCTCAGACCCATCTGGAGATCACCAAAGAGGCGCTGCTCGCCGCTCAGGAACATGGCCGGCTGCGTGAGCAATTTGTCGCCGTGCTAGGGCATGACCTGCGCACTCCGCTCAGCGCTATTCGCATGAGTGCCGACCTGCTGGAGACCAAGGTCGAGGACAAACGCTCTTTGGGCCTCATATCCGCGATCCGCAATAGCTCTACGCGCATGGGCGTGCTGATCGAAAACGTCCTCGATTTCGCCAGGGGGCGCATGGGTGGAGGGATTCCGGTCAAGCGCCAGCTGGTCGACGACCTCGGACGTACGGTGAAGCTGACTCTGGAAGAAATCCAGGCTTCGCATCCCAATTTGCAGTTGATTCACTCGCTGGATGTACCGGGCGCCATCTATTGCGATGCCTTGCGCATCAGCCAGCTGGTGTCGAACCTGCTGGGCAATGCGGTCACCCACGGCAGCAGCGCCGCCCCCGTCAGTGTCAGGGTCTACCCCGAAGCCGATGAGCTGGTGATCTCGGTCGCCAACCAGGGCCCGCCGATTTCACCGGCATTGATGCCCTTACTGTTCGAACCCTTCACGCGCGCCGAGGCGGGCCAACGGGGCGAAGGCTTGGGATTAGGCTTGTATATCGCTGCGCAAATTACCACCGCACACAACGGAAACCTGAGCGTCACCTCGACGCTGGAATCGGGAACTTGCTTTACCGCAAGATTCCCGGCTCGATTCAAATGGGGATAAGTCGTGGTTGCCGACCCGACTGCCAATTAGGGATAGAAAAAAATGAGCATTGAACAACCAACGACCGTCGATGAACCGCGGCTCAACAGCACGGAAATCCGCATCCTCGGATCGCTGATCGAAAAACAGGCCACCAGCCCGGAAACGTATCCGCTGACCCTCAACGCCCTGGTGATTGCCTGCAACCAGAAAACCAGCCGCGAGCCAGTAATGAACCTCACCCAGGGCCAGGTGGGCCAGAGCCTGCGCGCCCTGGAAGGCCGCGGCTTTACCAAACTGGTGATGGGCAGTCGCGCCGACCGCTGGGAACATAAAATCGACAAGGCGCTGGAGCTGGTGCCGGCTCAGGTAATCCTCGCAGGGCTGTTGTTCCTGCGCGGTCCGCAAACGGTCAATGAGCTGCTGACGCGCAGCGGCCGCATGCATGATTTCGAGGATGCCGAACAGGTGGTGCACCAGCTGGAGCGTCTGATCGCCCGCGGGCTGGCGCTGCTGATTCCACGCCAGGCCGGGCAACGCGAAGATCGCTACATGCATGCGCTGGGCGATCCGGCGGATATCGAAGTGATCCTCGCCGCACGGCACAACCCTGTTGAGCGCGGCTCGAGCAACGGCGTGTCGGTGGAAAGGATCGAAGAACTTGAAGCGCGGATTGCGGCGCTGGAAGAGCGGTTGGCGCGGTTGGAATAAACGCCACAATCGCGTGAAATCAAGCGTCAGCTACGGGCAAACTCCACCGCCAGGCGAAACTGCTCATCCGTCGGTCGCACGCCGGTGTACAGCACAAACTGCTCCAGCGCCTGGATGGCAATCACTTCAAGCCCGGTGATCACTCGCTTACCCTCGGCACGTCCGCGCACGATCAGCGGCGTTTCCGAGGGGATCGCCACCACGTCGAAGATGGTTTGCGCGTGCTCAATCGCATCTGCCGCAAAAGCCAACTGCCCGGCTTCCGGGCCACCGTTCATGCCAATCGGCGTGACATTGATCAGCATCTGCGGGCGTTGATCCCCCAGCTCTGCCTGCCATTCATAACCCAGGGACTGCGCCAGAGCCCTCCCGGCCTGTTCGTTGCGGGCAACAATCAGGCCGTTGGAGTAACCGCCATCGCGCAACGCACTCGCCACCGCCTTGGCCATCCCGCCGCTGCCGCGCAAGGCGAAGGTCGAATCCCTGGGCACCTGGTGAGTCTCCAGCAACTGCGCAATGGCGATGTAATCGGTGTTGTAGGCCTTGAGATGGCCATTGGTGTTGACGATGGTATTGATCGACTGGATGGCCGCCGCCGAGGCGTCCAGCTCATCGACCAGGGCGATGCAGGCTTCCTTGAACGGCATGGAGACGCCACAGCCACGGATGCCCAAGGCACGGATGCCGCCCACCGCACCTGTCAGGTCCTGACTGCTGAACGCCTTGTAGTAGAAATTCAGCCCCAATTGCTCGTACAGATGATTGTGAAATCGCAGGCCAAAATTACCCGGCCGTGCTGAAAGGGACATGCACAGTTGGGTATCTCGGTTGGGGTTCATCTGCATGAAAAAATCTCCATCAAGTGCACTTTCAGATGGACGGGATTGGCCACTCCATCCAGTTCTGATCGATCATTAAGGCCAGCGTTCGCCTGGGAACGGGACCGTCGGAAGCCGGTACAGACCTTACACAAAATTTACCCAGCGGCTGTGCTGATTTTGCACAAAGTGCTGTCTTAGATGTATCCCCGCGACGATCCTTGAGTCTATTGCAGACGCAAGCGCCGGGTCGAAGAACCGAGGAATTATCATGATCCGTAAAATCTCCACAGTGGCCTTGCTGATCGGCGCTCTCGCTGTCACAGGGCAATCACAGGCCCATGGCGGTGGTGGCGGTTGGCAAGGTCCAGCGGTATTCGGTGCGATTGTGGGCTCGGCCATCGTCGGTTCGGCCCTGATCAACGCCAATCGCCCGGTTTACGTGCAGCAGCCGGTGTACGTCCAGCCCCAGCCGGTGTATGTGCAACAACCGCCGCCACCGGTTTATTACCAGCCGGCGCCGGTGTACGTGCAACAACCGGTCTATTATCAGCCAGCCCCGGTGTACTACGGTCCGCCCCGTGGCTACTACGGCCCACCTCGCGGCTATTACGGCCCGCCCCGTGGTTATCACGGCGGCCCGCACTACTGACGGACCCATCAGGCCCCGCTTAAAGCGGGGCTTTTTTTTGGGGCCGTTGATCGGTGCAGGTCTGGATCGATCTCGTTGGGGTCGCTGTCGGAACAATGTTTGCAAACAAAACCGGCAAGATTGACTCGAACCGCTTCCCCCACTTTGGGTATACCGGTCATATTTATGTCATGTCAGGTCCGCAAGCTTGGGCCTGTCCGCCAATAACAGGTTGATAACAACAAGGACGACCTAATGCCCACACAGAATCCGCACCGCAATGTCGGCCTCTGCACCTCAAGCAAGGTGTATGACACCCTCACCGAACTCAAGCACCTGGAGGGCCACCGCAGCGCCAAGTTTCTCTCGTTGCTCGCCGAAAACCTGGTACGCAAGGGACTGCTCAACGAGCAGGAAGTGGTGCATATGCTCGACCTGGTGGTCGACTGAGCCCCAGACTCACTGGCGTCAATGACGACTATCGAAAGCGTTGATTGTTCCTGTCGGCGTCGGGTCCGTAAGGTAGCCCCATCGATTGATGGAGGTACTTATGTCCCAGGTTCAGATCATGTCCGTAATTGGCAGTGCAGTCCCCGCTCCCTTGCGAGAGCTGGGCCTGCTGGCTTGCTGGTACCTTGTGCAGGACGGCGAGCCGATCAGTGGCCCGCTGACTTCCCTGCCGGCGGCCCAGGCCTTGTCGCAGCGTATCGACCAGGGCCGCTGGAGTGCTTAAGGCAACTGCACCCGCGGCTTGGTTTCACTGAAGATCGCCCAGCTCGACATGAACAGCGCGGCGATCAGCGGCCCAATCACAAAGCCGTTGAGGCCAAAGACTGCCATACCGCCCAGGGTTGAAATCAGGATCATGTAGTCTGGCATCTTGGTGTCCTTGCCCACCAGGATCGGACGCAGCACGTTGTCCACCAGGCCGATCACGAACACTCCGAACAATGCGAGCACTACGCCCTGCCAGATCGCCCCGGTCAGCAGGAAGTAGACCGCTACCGGTCCCCAGACGATCCCTGCGCCCACCGCTGGCAACAGCGACAAGAACGCCATGAGCACCGCCCAGAGCAACGCGCTCGGGATATCCAGGAACCAGAAGATCAGCCCGCCCAACGCGCCCTGCGTCACTGCGACCAACAGGTTGCCCTTGACCGTTGCACGCACCACTCGATTGAACTTGAGCTGCAGTCGACGTTTCTGGTGTTCCTGCAACGGCACCGCTGCTCGAATCTTGCGCGCCAGTTCAGGGCCATCGCGCAGGAAGAAGAACAGCAGGTAGAGCATGATGAAAAAGCTCACGATGAATTCAAACGTGCCCTGGCCAAAACTGAACGCCTGGCTGGCCAGCACCTGGCCGCCCGTCATCGCACTCTTCACCAGTTTTTCCCGCAGGCCGTTCAATTCGCCCATGCCGGTGCGGTCCAGCAGGTGCTGGAAATACATGGGCAGGCTGTGCTTGAACTGCGCCACGTAGGCCGCGATATCCAGCTCGCCGCTCTCGACGCTCTTGTAAAATACCGCGCCTTCCTGCACCAGCAAGGCGCTGATGATGATCACCGGCAAAATCGCGATCACCAGACAGATTCCCAGAGTGCACAGCGAGGTGACATTGCGCTGCCGGCCAAATCTCAGCTGCAACCGTCGCTGCAATGGCGCAAAGACGATCCCCAGAATCACCGCCCAAAATACTGCACCGTAAAATGGCAGCAGGATCCAGATGAAGGCGGCGGTCACCACGAACAGCAATATCACCAGCGATTTATTCTGTAGCGTCTTTTCGTTCATGTCCGATCCATGTCAGTCCACAGGCCGCAAGTGCGCGACCTGATGCTTAGTCCGCCACGGTTCGCGCGAGTGCCATCCGTTTGTTGATTAAGCATAGATGGTGATCAGATGAGTTCCTCTCGCAACATCCCTGCAAACACCTCTCGCGCCGGATCGAAGCCGACGTTTCGCGCCACATCGCGCCTGCGTCGCTTGTCGGGGCTAATTGGCAATGGTGTCGGCAATAGGGTCGGTCGGCAACGGGGTCAGAACGCAAATAGCTACTGCTGCATGCGCTTGACCCCCACCTGATGGGCGCTGGAGTCTGTTATTGGTTTTCGATGCTTATATTATTCAACGTTATCTTTACGTGCGGCGCATTATACTTAAGCGGTTTTTTTACCCACTCATCCTCTATCATTGCCAGATAAGTTCCATCCCCACGATCTTTCTTGGGAACCGCAAGCAGGAAATTGAACAGTTCATCCAAGTCATCGAACACAGTGTCTGGATCCATGCGCTGTTGCACAGAACCGCCTTTCAAACTCTGCATGTATATCGTTGCGTCGTCGGCTTGCCAATCAGATGGTGTAAGAGATACCCCTTTTAAATATATGAAAAACTTACATGCTTCGTCACTGGTTTCAAGCCCGTATTCGTGGCCAATGCCAATCCATTGCCCCTGCTGCTTACCGGCAGCGACGTTGATTTTGTACGTACCGTCCGGGGCGTAATAGAATCGAAATAGCAGTGGCTCGGTGGGCTTGCGCTGAGTCGCCACCGACGCTGGACCTATGGAAGCAGAAACCAGAGTCACTGGGCGCCCATGAATACTCATCGTTGCAGTAAAAGATTGATATTGTTCAGCCATGATTAACATCCTTGTATTTAACAGTGATTGTGCCAACTCTTCGGCACCGGACCACGATAACAACTGACCTGTGAAAAACAAACGTCTCACACCTGACACTTGTTACAGCGCTTTAATCAATGCTATTAATCTTGCTCAATGATTTCCTCTGGCATCTTATAAATGAAGAGAGCCCGACACACTGATGCCAGGCTCCCGACTGAACAAGCGACTGGGTTCTTTCTACCTTCTGTCATCAGACAGCGGGGTAGGCTCATCTGCGGGTGGCACATCTTCGTCCGCAGTTGGGTCCATCCAGTCTTCAGGTCTGTCAGCATCGGCCTCGGCCGGGTCCCGCGAAGGGTCCATGCCGGGAGGAGCATCGTGATCCATCAACGGCTCGTCCGTGCCGGGCATGGGTCTGGTGGGATCGGTGTTGGGAGTGCCACCGGGAAAGGTCGATTCGTTAGCCATGACGCACCTCATTGATGAGGTCCAGCAAATCTGGGCCGTACTCTTTGGAAAAGCACGTGACACACGCGTGCTGTCGGCAAGACGGACGGTCAGGTGTGGTCGGCGAGAAAGCGGTCGCGGCTATTGGTCAGGTGTAGCCACATGGCGGCCCGAGCTGCATCGGCGTCCTGACGCTTGATGGCGTTGAGAATTGCCTCGTGCTCGAGATTGGCCAGCAATCCCAGTTTGCTCAGATCCGCCGCGCCGCGTTCGGCGGCGTTGACCCGGGTTCGAGGGATCATCGCGCTGCCCAGGTGCTGCATGATTTCGCTGAAGCAGGCATTGCCGGTGGCCTCGGCGATCAGCAGGTGAAAGCGCCTGTCGGCTTCGACGCAACTGTCCTGATTTGCCAGGAGGCGCTGGTAATCGTCCAGCGCTTCGCGCATCTGAGCCAACTGCTGATCGGATCGGCGAATGGCTGCCAAAGCCGCAGCCTGGGTTTCCAGGCCCATTCGCAGCTCCAGGATGCTGCGCACGCCCAGCGCCGTATCGACATTCAATCGCAGGCCCTGCTGCGTTTCGCGCTGCAGCACAAAGGTGCCGATACCATGGCGTGTCTCTACGTAACCCGATGCCTGCAGCTTGGAAATCGCCTCGCGCACCACCGTGCGACTGACCCCGTGCTCCTGCACGATCGAGTTCTCCGAAGGCAGTTTGTCTCCAGGCTGCATCTGCCCCAGCAGGATGCTCTGGGTCAGCTTGGCAACCAGGTCATGGGCCAGGTTATGGGTGCGCTTGCGGGCAGGCGCGTCGAAGTCTTCTTGCATGGGCTCATCCGAAAGCGGAACTGCGGCAATCGTAGCACTGCGGTCGTAGGGAATCTCTTGAAACAGCGAGCCACTTGTATGACAACACTCAACAATCTTCGAAAAATTCGCTTTTTTCAGGGCCAGCCCATAGAAGAATCAACGGACTCACCAGCTATTAATCTCCATTTTTATGGGCGAAACGCCTTGCACGTCAAAAAAAAGCAGTTGTATGATGTCTATCAACAACGCAGCACCCGCCACACCCCGCATAAAAATAATCAGTGGGAGAAAATCAGTGAAATCATCCATGAACGGGATACACGAGGGCGCCGATCCGGTCCTGAGTTCCGCTATCTCAAAAGTCAAACGCCACGTTTTACCGCTGTTCGTCATCATGTTCATCGTCAACTACATTGACCGGGTGAACATCGGCTTCGTCCGCGCCCACATGGAACACGACCTGGGCATCGGCGCTGCCGCCTACGGCCTCGGTGCCGGCCTGTTCTTCATCGGCTACGCGCTGTTCGAAGTCCCCTCCAATATCCTCCTGCAAAAAGTCGGCGCACGTATCTGGCTGACCCGCATCATGCTGACGTGGGGCCTAGTGGCCGCGTGCATGGCGTTCATCCAGAACGAAACGCACTTCTACATCCTGCGGTTCCTGCTGGGCGTAGCCGAAGCCGGATTTTTTCCCGGAGTGATCTATTACTTCACCCGCTGGCTACCGGGCGTGGAGCGCGGCAAGGCTATTGCGATCTTCCTCAGCGGGTCGGCGATTGCTTCGCTGATCTCCGGCCCACTGTCCGGGCTACTTCTGCAAATCAACGGATTGGGGATGCACGGCTGGCAATGGATGTACTTCATTGAAGGCATGTTCTCCGTGTGCCTGTGCGTGTTTGTGTGGTGCTGGCTGGACTCCAAACCCCATGACGCCAAATGGCTGAGCCGCAGCGAACAGGATGCATTGGTCAAGGCCATCGACGATGAGCAATTGGCGCGCGAAGCGGCGACTCCGATCAAGCCGTCACTGGGCAAATTGCTCAAGGACCGCCAGATCATCCTGTTCTGCGTGATCTACTTCTTTATCCAGCTGACTATCTACGCCGCAACATTCTGGCTGCCAAGCATCATCAAGAAGATGGGCGACCTGAGCGACATTCAGGTCGGCTTGTTCAACTCGATCCCGTGGTTGCTCTCGATCATCGGCATGTACGTCTTCGCTTCCCTGTCAGCCAGATGGAAACACCAGCAAGCCTGGGTTGCCGCCGCGCTGCTGATAGCCGCCGCCGGGATGTTCATGTCGACCACAGGCGGGCCAATTTTTGCCTTCGTGGCGATCTGTTTTGCGGCGCTGGGTTTCAAATCGGCCTCGTCACTGTTCTGGCCAATTCCCCAGGCCTATCTGGATGCGCGGATCGCTGCCGGAGTGATTGCGCTGATCAACTCGGTGGGCAACCTCGGCGGTTTTGTCGCACCCACTACCTTCGGCCTGTTGGAGGAGCACACCGGTTCGATCCAGGGCGGGCTGTACGGCCTGGCCGCCACCTCGATTATCGCCGCGATCATCGTCTTTGCCGCCCGCAACAAACCCAAGCCTGCACCTGACGTAACACTGGGCAAACCAGCGCCCAACCACGCCTGAACACGCTTACAAGGATAAAAAGATGAACGCACAAGAACGCGTAAAAACCCCGATCATCACCAGCATGCAAGTGGTTCCCGTGGCCGGTCACGATGGCATGCTGCTCAATCTGAGCGGCGCCCATGGCCCTTTTTTCACGCGCAACATCGTGATCCTCAAGGACAACGCCGGGCACACCGGAGTCGGCGAAGTGCCGGGGGGCGAGCGTATTCGCCAGACGCTGGAGGACGCTCGGGCGCTGGTAGTGGGCAGTCCGATTGGCACTTACCAGAAGATTCTCAATCAGGTGCGCCAGACGTTTGCTGACCGCGATGCCGGTGGTCGGGGTTTGCAGACCTTCGATCTGCGCATCACTATCCACGCGGTGACCGGCCTGGAAGCCGCGCTGCTTGACCTGCTCGGCCAGCACCTGGAGGTGCCGGTTGCCGCCCTGCTCGGTGAGGGTCAGCAGCGCGATGAAGTGAAGATGCTCGGATATCTGTTTTACCTGGGGGATCGCAATGCAACAGACCTGGCCTATCGTAGCGAGCCAGACGCGGATAACGACTGGTTCCGCCTGCGACATGAACAAGCCATGAGCACCGACGCCGTGGTTCGCCTGGCCGAGGCGGCCCATGCGCGATACGGATTTAAAGACTTCAAGCTCAAGGGCGGGGTGCTGTCAGGCGATGCGGAGATCGAAGCCGTGACGGCCCTGGCTGAACGCTTTCCTGAGGCGCGTATTACCCTCGATCCCAATGGCGCCTGGTCGTTGAAAGAAGCCATTCGCCTGTGCCGGGATCAACATCATGTGCTGGCGTACGCCGAGGACCCCTGCGGAGCGGAAAACGGTTATTCCGGTCGTGAGGTGATGGCTGAATTCCGCCGCGCCACGGGACTGAAAACCGCCACCAATATGATCGCCACAGACTGGCGGGAGATGGGTCATGCGATCCAGTTGCAGTCGGTGGATATTCCTCTTGCCGACCCGCACTTCTGGACGATGCAGGGCTCGGTCCGGGTGGCGCAGATGTGCCATGAGTGGGGCCTGACCTGGGGCTCGCATTCCAATAATCACTTCGATATTTCCCTGGCGATGTTCACCCATGTCGCGGCAGCGGCGCCGGGCGATATCACTGCGATCGACACTCACTGGATCTGGCAGGATGGCCAACGCCTGACCAAGGCGCCGCTGCAGATTGTCGGCGGGTGCGTGCAGGTGCCGAAGAAACCAGGGTTGGGGGTCGAGTTGGATGAGGACCAACTGGCCAAGGCACATGAGCTTTATAAAGGCATGGGATTAGGAGCGCGGGATGACAGCGTGGCGATGCAGTTCCTGATTCCAGGTTGGACGTTCGACAACAAGCGGCCTTGTCTGGTGCGTTAGGTTCTTTCCTCGCGCCTCTGTAGGAGTCTGGCTTGCCAGCGATGGCGTCCGCGAGATCGTCATCGCCGGCAAGACACGTCGCCCCACAATCAAGTTCGCTCCCACAGGATTCATTCCCCACCCAGCAGGTACACTGTCCAAAAAACCAAGGACAGCCTGCCCTCATGCATACCTCCAGCCTCAGAAAAACCCTGGCCTGCAGCACATTCGGACTCCTCCTCGCCACCACTCACTGCATCGCCGCCAGCCCCGCCGATCAACAGATCGAAGCGACCGTAAAGGACGCCGTCACTCCCGTCATGCAGCAACAAAACATCGCGGGCATGGCAGTCGCCGTCACTTACAAGGGCCAGGCGCATTACTTCAACTTCGGCGCAGCCTCCAGGGAAACCGGCAAGGCGGTCACTGAAAACACCTTGTTCGAGATAGGCTCAGTCAGCAAAACCTTCACCGCGACTCTCGCAGCCTACGCCGAGGCCAGCGGCAAACTGTCCCTGTCGACAAAATCCAGCCAGATTCTCCCGACGTTGCGCGGCAGCGCTTTCGACAACATCAGCGTGCTGCAACTGGGCACCTACACTGCCGGTGGCCTGCCGTTGCAGTTCCCTGAAAATTCAGACTCGCCAGACAAGATGCTCGGCTATTTCCAGCAGTGGAAACCAACCTACGCCGCCGGCAGTCATCGACAATATTCGAACCCGAGCCTGGGCCTGTTTGGCTATCTGGCAGCGCAAAGCATGGGAGCGCCGTTTGACCAGGTGATGCAACAGACTTTGCTCCCGAAACTGGGGCTGTCCCATACCTGGCTCCAGGTGCCCCAGGCCGAAATGCCGCTGTACGCCCAAGGCTACAACAAAGAGGATAAACCGGTCAGGGTCGGCCCGGGAGCCCTGGATTCAGAGGCGTATGGGGTGAAAACCAGCGCCGTCGACATGCTGCGCTATGTCGAGGCAAACATGCGACCGACGCAGCTGGACGCACCGCTGCAGCAGGCGATCGCCACCACCCACACCGGTTACTACAGCGTCGGCAACATGACTCAGGGACTGGGTTGGGAGCTTTACCACTACCCCATCACTCTCGACCAGTTGATGGCGGGAAACTCAACGGAAATGGCGATGCAGGCGCATGAAGTTCGCTGGCTCAACCCACCACAACGTCAGTCGCAGAACACGCTATTCAACAAAACCGGATCGACGGGCGGCTTTGGTGCCTACGTGGTGTTCGTGCCCTCTATCGACGCTGGAGTCGTTATCCTGGCGAACAAGAACTTCCCGATTGCGGACCGAATCAAAATCGCTCACTCGATTATGAGCGTGTTGGCGCCTTGATCGAAAACTACCGTATCGGGTAACCCAAAATGGGCGAGCCGTGAAGGTCGCCCATTTTAGAAACCCAGGCTTGGCCTGCTGCTACAACGATTTGTATTCAATCGTCGGGCATTTCAGGTGGCTTGGTGGGCTTGGCCGGTTTTGCCGGTTTTGCGCCCTTCGCGCCTTTGGCCGGCTCAGCTTCGGCCGGTGCCGCAACGGACGCTGCCGCCGCCGCTTCTTTTTCAGCCATCGGCATGGCGTCGATGGTGTCGAAGATTTCCTTCAAGTTTACCGTCCCCAGCTGCTCAAGTTTTTTCTCCCCGTCCTTGCCCACCAGGACCACCTGAGTTTGCGCCTTCGCCCCGAGCTTCAGGGCACGAATCAGCGCCATCGTGCTTTGCGGGTCGAGATCTTTTCCTTCGCGCTGCCCCATGGTGTTGATCACCGAATAGAGCACCATGTTGCGCTCGGTGAAACCCTGTTTGTTCGCAGGTTCTTCCAGGGACTTTTTCAGGCTGACCCACGTCGGGTCCACCGTGCTGGGCGCAATCACGATCAGCGGCCGCGACCGGCCCTTGTCCATGTCCAGCGGTGTGTCGCCATCAGCGGCGAGCAAAGGGCCGGCAAATACCAGCAAGGTAGTCAGGGTCAATGACCTGATGAGCATGCGCATCTCCTTTTGTAATCCACGCTCTAATGATTGCGCATCGCGGTGATTGTTCCGGGTTAGGCACCGCAATTGTGTTTTGCTTAAGCCCAAGCTTAGGTCAGGGCAGACATTGCGCAACCGCTGTCCCGTGCACGATTGAATACCTCAACCGAACGTTTTATCGTCGAGCAACACTGTGTCAGCACCATGAAAAGGAGCTTCAACTGCCATGCAAATCGATTACCTGTGCGACCACCCGGCGCTCATCCCCGAACTGGCCGAGCTCAATTTCAACGAGTGGGGGCATTACCGTCCCGGCGATACCTTGGAAGCCAGAACCGAACGCATGCGGGCGGCGTGTGGCAAAGGTGCGGTGCCCTCGGTTGTGGTCGCCATCGAAGAGGGGCAGTTGCTCGGCGGCGCCCTGCTGATCGACAGCGACCTGGACTCCCGGCCGGAACTGACGCCGTGGCTGGCCGGCGTGTATGTGAAGGCCGAGCATCGTGGACGGGGCGTTGCCTCGGCGCTGGTGAACCGAATCGTCGAGGAAGCGGCTGCACTGGGCATTGCCGAGTTGTATCTCTATACCGACAGCGCCCAGTCGCTTTATGCCAGGCTGGGTTGGGAAGTCGTCGGGGATACAGTGGATGACGAGGGGCTCGAGATCACTGTGATGAAGCGCCTGGTACCACCGCTTGATGCACGACTTGCTTAGAACGCGAGTTTGTAACCGATCAATACCAGCATCGTCGCCAGGCACGGTCGCAACACTTCGTCGGAGATGCGCCCGGTGAGATGGCTGCCCAGCCAGATCCCCGGCAACGAGCCGATCAACAAATAGCCCAGCACGTGCCAGTCCATGTTACCCATGCTCGCATGACCCAGGCCGGCAACCAGGGTCAGCGGGACTGCGTGCGCGATTTCGGTTCCGACCAGGCGCCGGGTGGGCAATAGCGGATACAGGATGAACAACGCCACGGTACCCAAGGCACCCGCGCCGATGGAGGTCAGGGCAACCATGGTGCCGAGGACCAGACCGGTAATGACGGTCATCACATTAAGCCGCGGACCGCTGGGGTTGTAATTGCCGCCGGCGCGTTTGTGGGCGAAATCGAGCAGGCGCTTCTTGAAGAAAATCGCCAGGGCGGTGGCAAACAGCACAAAACCCAGGGCCTGCTTGATCACGGCATTCATGGCATCCGGAGAGCTGTGCAGCGTGCTCAGGAACCACAACGTCATAACCACCGCTGGCACGCTGCCGAGGGTCAGCCAACCGGTGATTGCCCAGTCGATATTCTTGTTTTTGCGGTGAACCAGGACTCCGCTGGATTTGGTAATGGCGGCGTACAGCAGGTCGGTGCCGACTGCCGTGGCGGGATTGACGCCGAACCATAGCAGGATCGGAGTCATCAACGACCCGCCACCGACGCCGGTCATGCCGACGATAAAACCGACTACCAACCCTGCAACAACTAATCCGAGGTTTCCGAAATCCATAAACCGCCCACACAAACCGCAGGAAAAAACTGGCCCGCAGCATAGCGATTTTTCTTATAACTACTTATATCGATGCGGACTATCGTTATGTCTAAATTCGATATGGGGTGGTGGAGGTCGTGAGATTGCGGTGTGGATTTGGTATTGATGTTGGATGGTGGATCGCCATCGCCGGCAAGCCGGGCTCCTACAGGGGATGGCGTTTATTCAGGAAGTGATCGTTAGCGTTCACGTCCATCGTCGGAACGCCGCCCGGACCAAGCTTTGCTCCCACAGGTACCACCTTCCAGGGGTAGCACCCTCCACAGGTATCAACCTCCACAGTTATCACCTCTCACTGTTATCAACTCCCACAGTTATCACATTCCTCAAATGTCTTTTCAAATTGAGGGCGATGTACACGCAAACGAGCGCAGCGAGCCGGCTTGATGCCTTGGTCGGCCCGAAGGCCGCCACGGCGAGGTCGTTGATCGCAGGCGCCCCGTTAACCACGCTGGCCGAACGCAGGTATTGCGCAGCGGGTAAACCGGCAAGGATGCCGGTTTAGCTGCGCTGGGCCAGGGACGGCCCATCGCAGCGACCCGCTGCGCAATGCCTGCGTTCGGGCACACCGAGCCTAAGCGAGGTGCCGAGTGGTGGGGCAAGAGCGCTTTGGTTACTTTCGCGCTTTTCGAAAGTGACCCGCTGTAAAAGCGGAACCGATTGAAGCAGGGGCCGGAGAAATGGATATGTACACCGCAAAGCCACCGCAAAACCACCAACATCAGTGCGACCGCCGCCCCGGTCTAAAGCTGTAATGCCGATTCACAAACACCGTGGCAAACGCCACCAGCGACAAAATCAGCAGCGCCCAGGGAAACGACATCGCCCCCATCCGATCCAGCAGCAAACCACCAAACAACCCACCACCGGCAATCGCCACATTCCACGAAGTCGTCAACATCGCCTGCACTACATCGACGTTCTCACCCGCAGAGTCCGCCGCCGCTGTCAGCAACAGCGTGGCCGAGCCGCCAAACGAAAGCCCCCACACCGCCATGCAGGCATAAATCACCCAAGGCGTCGAAGCCAAAACCGCCAGCACCAGCGCGGTGACCGCAAAGACTGCCAGACTGATCAACAACAATCGGCGCAACCAGCGGTCCACCAGCAGGCCAATAATCCAGATGCCCACCAGCGAACTGACGCCAAACACCAGCAACACCAGGTCCACCCGCTCACCCAGGCCAGCATGAGTCAGGAACGGATCAATATAGGTGTAGAGAATGTTGTGCCCAAGCATCCACGTCAGCACCACAAACAGCACCGGGCGCACACCTTTGATGCTAAATACCTTCGCCAATGGCAGGCGCTCGGTGTCCGGTTGGCCGGGGCGATCCGGCACCGCAACCATGATCCAGGCCGCCAGCAGCAGCGCCAAGGCGGACATGATGCCGAACGAAGCCCGCCAGCCAATCAGGTTACCCAGCCAGGTCCCCGCAGGCGTGCCGAGCGACAACGCGACCGGGGTGCCGAGCATCGCGATCGCTAGCGCCCGCCCTTGCAGCCGTGGTGATACCAGGCCCCGGGCGTACCCGGCCAGGATCCCCCAGGCCAGGCCCGCCGACATTCCCGCGAGGAAGCGTGACACCAGGGTCAGCCCGAAGTGACTGGAAAAGGTCGTGACCGTGTTGAACAGCAGGAAGCCGCACACCGTCATCATCAGCACTCGCCGGCGTCGCCAGCCGCGAGTCGCCACCGTCAGCGGAATGGCCGCCATGATCGAGCCCAGCGCATACAGCGTCACCAGCTGCCCGGTCCACACCTCGCTGACCTGCAACCCCGCGCCGATCTGCGTCAGCAACCCGGCCGGCAGGGTTTCGGTGAGCACGGCGATAAAACCGGTCATGGCGAACGCCAGCAGCGCCGCGTAAGGCAGCTGTTCGCTGGCAGAGGCGTGTTCGGTGCGCGCACATTCCACGGTGGCCTGGTCAGTCATGACGGTTGCAGCTCCCTTTCAAGCGAACAAATTGTATACAACTTCACACTGTAACTGACTCGGATCACTGCACCGGTAAAAAATTCAGAAACAGCAGGCTTTGCGCGTAATTCAGGCCGATCCGTCGGTAACGTTCGTCGAGCATCTGGGTCAGCAAGTCCAGGCGCGCAACGATTTTGCCGAACTCCACAGCGAAGCTCAGGTTGCTGCCCTCCTCCGATATCTCGTTGGAAAACAGCAAGGGTCCGCCTTGGGCGTTCTGTCGCTGACTGAGGATCCAGGTGGCTTTCTCGATGTTGCGCGCGGCGTTATTGACGAAAGTCGGGTTGATCGCATCCGTCATGTAGAACTCCATCCGGTCGCCGTGCGCGGTCACCAGCATGCTGCCGATGGCGTAGATGAACGCGCCGACCCGGTCGCCAAGAAATTCCGGACTCATGGCATAACTCAGCGCCGCCAGATCCTTCTTGCCCCCCAGTGTGGGCAACGGCTGCTGCTGCTCGATCGCCATGCGCACCTGTTTTTCGGCAATTCTGGCGTCGAGAAAGCCGGACTTTTTCAACTCGTCGGGGTTGCGCAGGTACAGCTTGTTCATCAGCAGGTAGAGGCTGTCGAGGTTGTCGCGCATGGTCAGGGTGGCCATGCGATCGACGCTGGTCTGCAGAAACTCCTGGGGCTTGCCTTCGCGGAACTGGCTGATGACGTCGCGCCCCTGTTGCTGGCTGCAACCGGTGACGAACAGCAGCGCCAGGCAAGCCAGCAATCGGCGTCGGCCGTGAATTTTCGCGGTGATGAGGGACAACAATCGAGCCATGTAGTGTGCGACTTGGGCATTGGCCGACGGTGGGGATCGCCGCAGGCTGGCCATGGATAGAGCCGCGAATGGTGAAAAAGTGCAGTGCCGACGGTCCGTAAGCCCGCGAGCCTGGTGCTCGAGCCCACTGAACCTCATGCCGTTCGCGCTGCCGAATATAAACAACCCGATCTACCAGGAGGTTTGAATGCGCACTTTGCAATTGGCCGGCGTCGAAGTACCGGTCATCGGCCAGGGCACCTGGCGCATGGGCGAAGATTCGTCGCAACGCGCCCGCGAAGTAGCGGCCTTGCGCCAAGGCATCGAGCTGGGCATGACCCTGATCGACAGCGCTGAAATGTACGCCGAGGGCGGGGCCGAGGAAGTGGTGGGCGAGGCGATCGCCGGCCAGCGCGACAAGGTATTCCTGGTCAGTAAAGTGTACCCGCACAACGCCAGTCGCCAGGGCATTCCCCTGGCCTGCGAGCGCAGCCTGAAGCGCCTCGGCACTGACTACATCGATCTGTACCTGCTGCATTGGCGTGGCCAATATCCGCTGGAGGAAACCGTCGAGGCCTTTGAGCGCCTGCGCGAGTCCGGCAAGATCGGGCGCTGGGGCGTGTCCAATTTTGACCTGGACGACCTGCACGAATTGGCCAACCCCGCCTGCGCTACCAACCAGGTGTTGTACAACCTGGAGCAGCGCGGCATTGAATTTGACCTGTTGCCCTGGAGCCAGCAACAGCGGCTACCCGTCATGGCCTACTGTCCGATTGGCCAGGGTGGGCATATGCTGGCCCACGCGACTCTCAAACAGGTGGCAGCCCGTCACGCCGCGACACCGGCGCAGGTTGCACTGGCATGGATTCTGCGGCAGGAAGGAGTGATCGCCATCCCCAAGGCGGTCCGGCCGGAACACGTCAAGCTCAATGCCCAAGCCCATGACATACGGCTTGAACCCGGGGATCTGGAGGCGCTGGACCAAGCGTTTCATGCGCCACAACGCAAACAGCGACTGGCCATGGTCTAGGCCATCGGTTTCATCAGAGGGCTTCTACATGAGAAGCACCGATCCGCTGGACTCCTTCAACCTGGATCGCTTTATCCAGGCCCAGGACCCGGTGTTCGACCACGTGCTCGAAGAACTGCGTGCCGGCTGCAAGCGCCGGCACTGGATGTGGTTCATCTTTCCGCAGATCGCCGGGCTCGGCGGCAGCGAAATGTCGCGGCACTTCGCTATTCAATCTGCTGCAGAGGCTGCGGCCTATCTGGCCCATCCACTGCTGGGTCCACGCCTGCGAACTTGCACTCAATTAGTGCTCAATACCCGGCATCGGTCGATCACTGATATTTTCGGTCATCCGGACAACCTCAAGTTTCACTCCTCGATGACCCTGTTTGCCCAGTTCAGCTCCCCCGACAGCGTGTACCACCAAGCCCTGAACCGTTATCACCACGGGATCCAGGACGAGTGGACCCTGTCGTTGCTTGACTCAAAACAGGCCCAGCTGCCCACCAATGAGGGTTGAAAAGTCATCGTGAACAAACGGCAGGATGGCGTCCGCTATCGGTTGCAGCTGCCGGGTGACGTAATGGTCGTAGTCGATGGGCGCGCTGCGCACCTCCAGCGGTTCTGGTCCGGCGACAGTGATCAGGTAACTGATCCAGCCGCCATTCTGGTATTGCCGAGGCCGGCCCTGCTGGTCGTTATAGTCATCGGCGATGCGCGCAGCCCGCACATGAGGTGGGACGTTGCGCTCATAGTCGTCGAGGGTGCGGCGCAGGCGCTTGCGATAAACCAGGCGCTCGTCGAATTCGCCGGCCAAGGTCTTGCGCACGTAGTCGCGCACATAATCCTGATACGGCTTGCGGTGGAAAATCAGCGAGTAGAGTTCCTGCTGGAACTGCCGCGCCAGCAGCGACCAGTCGGTACGCACCGCTTCCAGACCTTTATAAACCATCTCGTCGCTACCATCGGCACGGCGCACCAGTCCTGCATAACGCTTTTTACTGCCCTCCTCCGCACCGCGAATGGTCGGCATGAGAAAGCGTGTGTAGTGGGTTTCATACTGCAGTTCGAGCGCGCTTTGCAGCCCGTATTGCTGCTGCACGTGGTCACGCCACCACTGATTCACGTGATCGACCAGGCCACGGCCGATCTGCGTGGCTTCTTCCTGGCCATGGGCGCGACGCAGCCAGACGAAGGTCGAGTCGGTGTCGCCATAAATTACCGTGTGCCCCTGCGCTTCGATCAGCTGCCGAGTGCGCAGCATGATTTCGTGCCCGCGCAAGGTGATCGACGACGCCAGGCGTGTGTCGAAGAACCGGCAGCCGCTGGATCCGAGCACGCCGTAGAAGGCGTTCATGATGATCTTCAGGGCCTGGGACAATGGGGCGTTATGCTCGCGCTTGGCGGTTTCCCGACCTTCGGCGACCCGCGAGACAATCGCTGGCAGGCAATGCCGGGTCCGGGAAAATCGCGCGCCGCGAAAACCCGGCACCGAGTCCTGGTCGTCAGGGTGCTTGAGCCCTTCAATCAGGCCAACCGGGTCAATCAGGAATGTGCGGATGATCGAGGGATACAGGCTCTTGTAGTCGAGCACCAGCACCGACTCGTAGAGCCCGGGTTGCGAATCCATGACAAAACCACCGGGGCTCGCCTCCGGTGGTCGGCCACCCAGGTTCGGCGCGACAAAACCCTGGCGATGCATCAGCGGCATGTAGAGGTGAGTGAAAGCCGCTACCGAGCCACCGCTGCGGTCCGCTGGTAAACCGGTGACGCTGGCGCGCTCGAGCAGGAAGGTCAGCAGTTCGGTCTTGGCGAAGATCCGCGTGACCAGCTCGCAGTCCTTGAGGTTGTATTTGGCCAGGGCCGGCTTGTCCTCGGCGAACATGCGATTGATTTCGTCCATGCGCTGGTAGGGCGTGCTGATCGCCTTGCCCTCGCCCAGCAGGGTCTGGGCGACGTTTTCCAGGCTGAACGAGGGGAAACTCCAGGTCGCCGAACGCAGGGATTCGATGCCATCGATGATCAAACGGCCGGCCGCGGCAGCGAAATAATGATTGCGGCTGCCATGTTCGCGCCACTGCATCTCTTCGCCGCCACGCCCCAACTTGAGCGGCACCGCCAGGCGCCGAGCATGTTCGTGCAACACCCGCAGGTCGAACTGCACGACGTTCCAGCCAATGATCGCGTCGGGGTCGAAACGGGCGAACCACTCGTTGAGTTTTTTCAGCAAAAGAGTGCGCGAATCGCAGTATTCCAGCTGGAAATCCACCGCGCTGTCGTCACCGTTCGGTGGGCCGAGCATGTACACCTGACGCTCGCCGCAGCCTTCCAGCGCAATCGAATACAGCTCGCCGCGGGCAGTGGTTTCAATGTCCAGGGACACCAGCCTGAGTGTTGGCCGGTAGGCGGGATCGGCTTTCATCTGCGCATCGAGCACCAGGCCATCGGCATTCGGTGTGCCACCGAACACCACCGGTGCGGTGATGAAGCGCTCCATCATGTAGCGTTCCGGTGGCCGTACATCGGCTTCGAACATTTCGACACCGGCCTTGCGCAGCGCGGTTTCCAGGCGGATCAACTGGCCGTGCTGCTGGCAATACAGGCCGAGCACCGGACGATGTTCAAAGTCCAGCAGGGCCAGGGGCCGCAGCTCGACATTTTTTTCATCCTGAAGCAGCTGTTCCGCGCGCTCGCGCTGCTCTGCGGGAATGAACGCAACCGACGGTTGATGGGGCAGGCGAATGCACCGGGGTCCGTTATCGGTTGCCAGCCAAAACTCGACTTCCGTACCGGCCGGGGTGTCGCGCCAATGCCGGGTCAGGACAAAACCCTGCTGTAGATCCACCAGTACAACCTCGATAACTGTTCAGAAGGGGATTCTACGCGCATCTCTGTAGCAGCTGCCGAGCCTGAGAGGCTGCGTTCGGCTGCGCAGCAGTCGCAAAACCGGCGAACGCGGCATATCTGGCCCACCGCGCGGCCAGGATTGACGACTGCTACGCAGCCGAACGCAGACTCGCCAGCTCGACAGCTGCTACGGGTTTAGCGCTGAATCTGCAGAAAATTTGGCAAAATGGCGTTTTTTGCATCATATCCGCCGCTTTGCGCCTTGCCCTCGGCGCCCGGGTCTATGATTCTTCTAGGACAACGACAACACCAGAGTACCCACCATGAAGACCGTCGCCCAACTGCTCAAGTTGAAAGATCAGAAGAATCAGGAAGTGCACCAGATCAAGCCCGACCACATGGTGCTGGAAGCGCTGATGAAGATGGCCGAAAAGAACGTCGGTGCCTTGCTGGTAGTGGAAGACGACCGGGTCGTGGGGATCATCAGCGAACGCGATTACGCGCGCAAACTGGTGCTGCATGGTCGATCTTCGGTCGGGACGCCGGTGCGCGACATCATGGTGGCGAATGTAATCACCGTGGACACCCACCAGACCGTCGACACCTGCCTGGGCATCATGTCTGACAAACGCCTGCGTCACTTGCCCGTGGTCGAGAATGGCAAGCTGATTGGCCTGCTGTCGATCGGCGACCTGGTCAAGGAAGCCATTGCCGAACAGGCCGAGCTAATTCGGCAACTGGAGCAGTACATTCGCGGCGAATAATCGCAGCCTGATGATTCTCAGCCCGGCCAATGCCGGGCAAACACCGGTGCCAATGTCGGGTGCCGGTCGATTCGCTCCAGCCACGCATAAAACCCCGGCCGGGCGCCGCGCAGGTGTTCGCGGCTGCCCGCCCAGCGGCTCACGACGGCGGCCAGCACATCCAACGCCCCCGGTGCTTCGTCGCCCAGGTACAGCTCGCCGGAAAACTGGTCGGCGAATACTTCCCAACTCCAGTGCAAACGCTGGCGGGCCCCAGCCATGAGGTTCTGCCGGGAGGACTCATCAGCCTCGGCCAGCCAGCGCTCGGGGTAGTCGATGATGCCGATCGCTGCGTAGCAATTGCTGACGATGAACGCCAGGCCGCGAATGGCCTGGTCGCGCTCGGCGACTTCGTCCGGCAGCAGGTTCGACTTGGGGAACGTCAGCCCCAGGTGGATGAGGATCGCTGCGCTTTCGGTCAGGATGCCGCCGTCGGGCAGCTGCAGGGTTGGAATCTGCTTCAGCGGGTTGAGTTTCTCCAGGGCCTTGGCTGACTCCGCAGAAGCCTCGACATCGATAAAGCGATAAGGGATCTCGCACAGTTCCAACGCCGCCTCAATCGCCGCAGCGCCGGAGTTCTTGTGTCCGTAGAGCTGGTACATACACACCTCCTTTGCAGTTCTCTCTTTGTAGCAGCTGACTCTGGTCCTGCGGGAAAATTTCTTTTTTCGCTCCTGCATCCAAATCGCCCCGTGGCGGGTAGTACCTGTAGCAGCCCTGATGCTGCACAGCGCATTACTCATTTTCGGAGAGCTATCGATGAACGCCAAACAGCTGATGTGCCTTGCCGGTTTGCTTGCGACCACCCCCGCCGCCTTCGCCCAGGCGGGCCTGCCCGACAGCATCAAGGTGCCCGAGGGGCACAAGGTGGCCATGGAAACCACCGGGGTCGGCGAAATCACTTATGAGTGCCGCGACAAGGCTAACGCCGCCGGCATGACCGAATGGGTGTTCGTCGGCCCCAAAGCGGTGCTCAACGATCGCAGCGGTAAACAGGTCGGCACTTATTTCGGCCCGCCAGCCACCTGGCAGGCGCAGGACGGTTCGAAAGTCACCGGCACCCAACTGGCCGTGGCGCCATCGACACCGGGCAACCTGCCCTATCAATTGGTCAAAGCCAACCCGGCCGAAGGCAAGGGCGCGATGAACGGCGTCAGCTACATCCAGCGCGTGGCGCTCAAGGGCGGCGTGGCGCCGGGAACTGAATGCACAGCCGCCAACAAGGGCAAGCAGGAAGTGGTGAAGTATCAGGCGGATTACATCTTCTGGGCGGCGAGCTGATCCCGCTGCAGTACCGGTAGGAGCCCAGCTTGCTGGCGATGGCGTCGCGAAGATCGCCATCGCCAACCGCCAGGCTCCTACAGAGTCTGTGTTTGTTTGCTAGATTGCACTCCAGGTCCCATCAACGGCTGAGCACAGTGTCCTTGCCCGAACCTCTATTCGATTACGAAGCTCACCTGGCCGCCTGCGGACGTGGCGAGCAGCAGGCGTTGCGGGCGCTGTACCTGCAGGAGAGCCCGCGCCTGCTGGGCGTAGCCAAACGCCTGGTACGCGACACGGCGCTGGCCGAAGATATCGTCCACGACGCCTTCCTGAAAATCTGGCACGGCGCCGCGCGCTTCGATCCGGCGCGAGGTTCGGCGCGGGGCTGGATGTATAGCGTGACCCGGCACCTGGCGCTGAATTTCCTGCGTGACCATAGTCGCGAAAGCCATGACGAAATCGACCTGCCAGACGTTACCCTGGAGCTCGACGACCAGCACGACTGCGGGCGCATCCATCATTGCCTGGAACAACTGGAACCGGCCCGGCGCAGTTGCATCGTGCATGCCTACGTCGACGGTTATTCCCACGCCGAGATATCACTCAAGCTCGGCACCCCGCTGGGCACAGTCAAGGCCTGGATCAAACGCAGCCTGACGGCATTGCGGGAGTGCATGGGATGATCAGCAGACCTTCCAACGAAACCGCGCAAGAGCGCGACGAACTGGCCAGTGAGTATGTGCTGGGCACGCTTTCGGCTGAGCTGCGAGAGCAAGTCCGGCTGCGCCTGCAGGACGACGCAGATTTGCGCACGGCGGTCGACAGCTGGGAGCGCCGCCTGCTCGGCTTGACCGATCTGGTTGAGCCAACGCCGCCCTCGGCCCAGCTGTGGCCGCGGATCGAACGCAGCGTGCAGGCCCTGCAAGCCAAACCCGCAGCGCGTGCGCCATCCTGGTGGAACCTGCTGCCGTTATGGCGCGGGCTGGCCGGAGCCGGGCTGGCCGCCAGCCTGCTGCTCGGCGCCTTGCTGCTGACCCAGACCACGGCCAAGCCGACCTATCTGGTGGTGTTGGTCGGCCCTCAGGACAAGGCGCCGGGCTGGGTGATCCAGGCCAGCAACCCACGGGAAATCCAGCTGATCCCGCTGGGGGTAGTGGAAGTTCCCGCCGACAAGGCGCTGGAATTCTGGACCAAGGCCGACGGCTGGCAAGGGCCGGTGTCCCTGGGCCTGGTCAAGCCGGGACAAACCCTGTCGGTGCCGCTGGATAAACTGCCGCCCTTGGTGCCAGACCAGTTGTTCGAGCTGACCCTGGAGAACCCCAATGGCTCGCCGATCGGCAAACCGACCGGGCCGATCCAGTTTATTGGCCGGGCGGTTAAAGTGATTTGACGCGGATAGTCCGGGCAGTCTGATGCAAACACCCGGCCCTGTGGGAGCGGGCTTGCTCGCGAAGGCGATGGGTCAGGCACCCCACATGCTGTGAATGGAATATCGCCTTCGCGAGCAAGCCCGCTCCCACAAAGGCTAGCCGCATTCACCGTGCCCGGGCCATGCACCGCTGATAACGCTCATCCACCCGCTTGGCAAACCAGGCGGTAGTCAGTTTTCGAGTGATTTTCGGGCTCTGCAGCACAATCCCCGGCAACACCGCACGGGGCAATGACCGGCCTTCGGCCTGCTCTGCCAACTCGAACACCCGCCGATAAAGTTTCGTCTCCTCGAACTCCAGGCTCTTGCCCTTCTCCAGTTGATCGCGGATGGTCGGATTACGCATGTCCAGCTGCTTGCCCAAACTGCGCACCGCCAGCTCGGTGGTGCCGGGCATGATCGCGTCGTAACGCACCAAGTCACCGTCCAGCGCCAGCGGGATGCCCGAAGCACGGCTGACGGCGTTCTGGAACGCGGCATTGCGGCTGGCGTACCAGCCGGCGTTGAAGTCGGCGAAGCGGTAAAGCGGTTGCTGGTAGCTCACCGGGTAACCCAGCAGGTGGGCGATACCGAAATACATGCCGCCGCGACGACTGAACACTTCACGGCGAATCGTCTTGTCGACCGGATAGGGGTAGTCCTGCGCGTGTTGCTCGGCGAAGTCGATGCTGACCTGCATCGGCCCACCGGTATGCACCGGGTTGAACCCGGCAAACAGCGTCTGACCCATCGGCACCATGCCGATGAAGTCGTCGAAGATCGCGCTGAGTTCCTTCTCGCTGCGCGCGGCATTGAGCCGAGTGCTGTAGCTTTTGCCGTTGGGCGAGTTGACCTGCAGCGCGCCACTGACCAGCAAGCTGGGTATGTGCACTTTGGCGGCCCGGCGGTCGATCTCGTCCCGGGCGATCTTGCCCAGCCCTGGTACCGGCGGGTCCACTTGGAAGGTCGACTCCTGCTCGGTGACTGCAAGCACCGAGCACAAGTTTTGCGTACTCGGATAAATGCCCTGCGCGGCAAATGCAGCCTGGATGTCCGAGGCCCAGCCTTGGCGATCGACGGTTTTGGCCGGCAGCAGGCGCATCAATTCAGCCTTGACCTCGGCGGGCTTGCGCGCAGGCGGTTGCGCCGGCCGTTGCGTGGCGCAACCGGCCAGTACCAGCAGAGCGATGATGCTGATGATCAATCGATTGGCGTGCATGGTGCTCCAGCAGATCCTTGAGACGGTTAACCATACGATCATTGGCATGGCGCAGGCTATGACTCTCACCTCCCCCGACTGTTCCCCGCAGGCTCCTGGATTAGATTCGCCCCATCATAAGAAACCCATTGCACCGCATGACTGGGAACTCCTATCATTCGCGCCTGGAGTCGCATTTGCGCAAGGAGTTCCCGCGCCGTCCCGATTTATCTCACCTGCGCCGCACCGCCAGGAACGAAAAATGACTGCTCCAGCCCGATTCGGCGTGCCCTTTCGCCCGACGCTTCTCGCGTTACTCTGTGCCCTTGGCGCTACCGCCCAGGCCGCTACGCCTGCCGAAAACAACGGCAAGGCGTTGGTGCTGGACGACGTCAACGTCAACGCCCAGGCCCCTTCCCCATCCGCCCTGCCCCCGGTGTTTGCCGGTGGACAAGTCGCGCGTGGCGGGCAATTGGGTGTGCTGGGCAACCAGGACATCATGGATGTGCCGTTCAGTGTTTCTTCCTATACCGAGCAACTGATCCAGGACCAGCAGGCTGAAGATGTCGCCGACGTGCTGCTCAACGATTCCTCGGTGCGGCAGGCCAGCGGGTTTTCCAACCAGTCACAGATTTTCATGATCCGCGGCCTGCCCCTTACCGGTGACGATATTTCCTACAACGGCCTGTACGGTGTCTTGCCCCGGCAGATCATTTCCACCGACGCACTGGAGCGGGTGGAAGTCTTCAAGGGCCCCAACGCCTTCATCAATGGAGTGACCCCGACCGGGTCGGGCATCGGCGGTGGCATCAACCTGCAGCCCAAGCGCGCCGGCGACGAACCGTTGCGCCGGTTTACCACCGACATCAATGACGAAGGTCGCATCGGCCAGCACCTGGACCTCGGCCAGCGCTTTGGTGAAGACAACCGATTTGGCGCCCGGGTCAACCTGGCGCAGCGCGAAGGCGACACCGGCATCGATCACGAGAACCAGCGTTCCAAGCTGTTCGCCATCGGGCTCGACTACCGCGGCGATGCCCTGCGCGTGTCCGGCGATTTTGCCTACCAGAAGCAGCGAGTCAATGGCGGTCGCAACTCGGTCAACATCGGCGCCACCACCACCCACATTCCCGATGCGCCATCCGCCGACACCAACTACGCGCCCAAGTGGGGCTTCACCCAGATCGAAGACACCTTCGGCATGCTGCGCGCCGAATATGACCTCAACGACAGCTGGACCGCCTACGCCGCCGGGGGCGCCAAGCACACCCGTGAAGTCGGGCGCTACAACTCCACGACCCTGGTCGGGAATAACGGCAACTCCATCACCACCGGCTCATTTATCCCCCACGACGAAGACAACAAAAGCGTCATGGCTGGCCTCAACGGCAGATTCGCCACCGGGCCGATCAGCCACAAGCTCAACTTCGGCCTGGCCGGTATCTGGACCGAACAGCGCAATGCCTACGATTTCGACCTCAGCGGTGATGCGAATAACATCTACCACCCGGTAGGTCCGCCCGCACCGACCGGCAATTTCTCCGGCGGCGACCTCCACGATCCGGGCATCACCGGCAAGACCTTCGTGCGCAGCGGCGCAGCCTCCGACACCCTGGGCTTTTTCGATGATCGCCTGCTGGTGACCGTCGGCGTGCGTCGGCAACAGCTGGTGGTCCAGGGCTTTGCCTATGGCACCGGCACCCGTACCTCCAAGTACGACGAGTCGATCACCACGCCGGTGTACGGCATCGTGTTCAAGCCATGGGACCACGTGTCCTTCTATGCCAACCGCATCGAAGGCCTGGCGGAGGGACCGACCTCACCGACCACCTCTGGCAACCTGGTCGTGACCAACGGCAATCAGGCGTTCGCTCCGGCGTGCTCCAAGCAGCTTGAAGCCGGGGTCAAGGTCGACATGGGCACCTACGGCGCCAGTCTCGGGGTGTACCGCATCGAGCAGCCTGGGGATGGCTATGCCGTCGCGACCAGCGCGACGACTGCCGAATTCATTCGCGAAGGTAAACAGATCAACAAGGGTGTCGAACTTAACGTGTTCGGCGAGCCGCTCGAGGGCCTGCGCCTGATCAGCGGCCTGACCCTGATGGACACTGAGTTGAAGGACACCCGCGATGGCGCCAACGACGGCAACCGCGCCATTGGTGTCCCGACCTTCCAGTTCAACGCCGGAGTCGACTGGGATGTGCCGGGCTTGCAAGGTGTAGCGCTGAATGCGCGGATGTTGCGCACCGGTGGGCAATACGCCGATGCGGCAAACAACCTCAGCCTGCCAACCTGGAACCGCTTCGACGCCGGTGCGCGCTATGGCTTCAAAGTGGCGCAAAAAGACGTCACGCTGCGGGTGGGTGTAGAGAACCTGGCCAATGAAAAATACTGGGAGTCGGCCCAGGGCGGCTATCTGACCCAGGGCGAACCACGGGTGGCGAAGTTGTCGGGCACTATCGATTTCTGATCGGCAAAACCACCAAAAAAGGCCCCGCAGCTTCACGGCTGCGGGGCTTTTTCCGTTTGGCGGGCAGTCTGGACGCGATGCCGAGCTGGACCATACTTGAGCAACACGCCGAGGAGCTCAGGTGATGAATCGAAGCGATGTGCTGATTGTCGGCGCCGGTCCGACCGGACTGGTCCTGGCATTGTGGTTGAGCAAGCTGGGGATACGCGTGCGGATCATCGACAAGACCTCCGCGCCCGGCACCACTTCCCGGGCATTGGCGGTGCAGGCCCGCACACTCGAATTATATCGTCAGCTCGACCTCGCCGACGCCGTGGTCGAAAACGGCCATCGAGTGGCCGCCGCGAATTTCTGGGTCAAGGGCGGGCCTGTCGCGCGCCTGCCGCTGACCGCCGTCGGCGAAGGTCTGACGCCCTACTCGTTCCTGGAGATATTTCCCCAGGACCAGCACGAGCGACTGTTGATCAGTCGTCTCGAAGCTTTCGGCATTCAGGTCGAGCGCAGCACCGAACTGGAAAGCTTCGAGGAAACCGGCGATGGCATCAGCGCACAGTTGCGCCTGCCAGATGGCCAGCAGGAAACTTGCCAGGCCTGTTACCTGGCAGGCTGTGATGGCGCCCGGTCGATCGTGCGCAAGGCCCTGGATACCGATTTTCCCGGAGGCACCTACCAGCAGATTTTCTACGTGGCCGATGTGCACGCCAGCGGCGAGGCACTCAATGGAGAACTGCACGTGGACCTCGATGAAGCCGACTTCCTTGCGGTCTTTCCCATGGCCGAGCAAGGTCGCGCGCGGCTGATTGGCACAGTGCGCGACGAGCGCGCCGAACACCCGGAAAACCTGCGATTCGAGGACATCAGCAGTCACGCGATCCAGAGCATGAAAGTGCAGATCGAGCAGGTGAACTGGTTTTCCACCTACCGCGTGCATCATCGGGTGGCGGATCACTTTCGCACCGGGCGCGCGTTCCTGCTGGGGGACGCGGCCCACGTCCACAGTCCCGTCGGCGGCCAGGGCATGAACACCGGAATCGGTGACGCGATCAACCTGGCGTGGAAACTCGCGGCAGTGTTGAGCGGCGGCGCCGAGGCCCGGTTGCTCGACAGTTATGAGCCGGAGCGCATCGCGTTTGCCCGCAAACTGGTCGCCACCACCGACCGGGTGTTCAGTTTTGTCACAGCCCAGGGCCCCGTGGCCGACTTGCTGCGCACCCGCCTGGCGCCGTTGCTGATTCCGAAAATGGCGTCATTCGAAACTTCCCGCGAGTTTCTGTTTCGCACGGTATCGCAGATCACCCTGAATTATCGGGCGATGGCCTTGAGTGTGGGAGTGGCCGGACACGTCCATGGCGGCGATCGTCTGCCCTGGGCGCACGATGGCGAGGGCGACAATTACGAATCGCTGAAACAACCGACCTGGCAGGTGCATGTGTATGGCGACACCAGCGATGAGATGATCGCCTGGTGTGTGGAGCATCACTTGCCGTTACAGGTGTTTGCCTGGCGACCTGCGTTCGAGGCGGCAGGCCTTGGGCGCAACGGGTTCTACCTGTTGCGCCCGGACACCTACGTGGCGATCGCCGAGAACAGCTCGGACCCGAAGGTGATCGAACGCTATTTTCGAGATCACGGGATTCGGCCGTTCTTTGGCGTTACCTGACACACCACTCTGCAAAATTGATACCCCCCTGTAGGAGCGAGCCTGCTCGCGATAGCGGTTTAGCAGGCGCCGAATGTACTGGCTGACGGGCCGCTATCGCGAGCGGGCTCACTTCTACAGGGTTGTGCCAGTTCAGGAGATGTGTAGCGGGTCAAATACCCGCCAATGCCAGGTCCATCGCAAAGTAGGTGAAAATCAGGTCGGCACCGGCACGCTTGATCGCGCCGAGGCTTTCGCGAACCACCCGGTCTTCGTCGATCGCACCGGCCTGGGCGCCGAACTTGATCATCGCGTACTCGCCGCTGACCTGATACGCCGCCAGGGGCAGGCGCGAGGCTTCGCGGATGTCGCGGATGATGTCCAGGTACGCGCCGGCCGGCTTGACCATCAGCGCATCGGCGCCCTCCTGTTCGTCCAGCAAGGACTCGCGCACCGCTTCGCGGCGGTTCATCGGGTTCATCTGGTAGCTTTTGCGATCGCCCTTGAGGGCACTGCCGCCGGCTTCGCGGAACGGGCCGTATAGCGCCGAAGCGAACTTGGTCGAATAGGCCATGATCGGCGTCTGGGTGAAACCGGCGGCGTCCAGGGCTCGACGAATCGCCTGCACCTGCCCGTCCATTGCCGCCGACGGCGCGATCACATCGGCACCGGCCTGGGCTGCGGCAACGGCTTGTCTGCCAAGATTGATCAGGGTTTGGTCGTTGTCGACTTCATGGTTGTGCATGACCCCACAGTGGCCATGGTCGGTGTACTCGCAGAAGCAGGTGTCGGACATCACGATCATGTCCGGCACGGCATCCTTGGCGATGCGCGACATGCGCGACACCAGGCCGTTTTCGTTCCAGGTATCGCTGCCGTTGCTGTCCAGGTGGTGGGACACGCCGAACGTCATCACCGAGCGGATGCCGGCACGGGCGTAGCGCTCGATCTCACCGGCGAGCCTGGATTCGGGAATACGCATCACGCCGGGCATGCTCTTGATCGGTACGAAGTCGTCGATTTCTTCTTCGACGAAGATCGGGAGCACCAGGTCGTCGAGACTGAACTCGGTTTCCTGGAACAGGCTGCGCAGGCTCGCATTGCGGCGCAGACGGCGTGGACGTGCTTCGGGGAACTGACTGGACATGGGGGTTCCTGGGACAAGACGAAAATCGTAGGGGCGAAAGCTTATGCGTTGTGCGGCGTACCGCACAAACGCTTGTTGACCAATAGTGCATTACCGGCGGG
The DNA here is from genome assembly GCF_026241895.1 of Pseudomonas sp. RIT-562. GTDB lineage: Bacteria > Pseudomonadota > Gammaproteobacteria > Pseudomonadales > Pseudomonadaceae > Aquipseudomonas > Aquipseudomonas mandelii_F. The sequence continues at coordinate 112,542 of NZ_JAPJIV010000022.1, forward strand.
GCAATAATCGCCTGCCGCAGCGACTGCGGCGCCCAGGCGTCAGAGCTGCAGAGTGCCGCTGATGCACGTCACCACGGGGCCGCCGACCCAAATCTCGTCGCCCACCTGGTCGACCTGGATGCGCCCGGCGCGACCCATGGTCACACCCTGGCTGACTACGTAGGACGGCGGTGCCAGCCGCTCTCTGAGCAGCCACTGCGCCAGTCCGGCATTCAGGCTGCCGGTCGCCGGGTCTTCCGGCATACCGTCGCCGCTGATAAACGCCCGCACCTCGAACTGCGCGGCATCACCGTCCCGCGCCGGCTGCCAGGGCGCCACCACTCCGACCGCAAGGCCGAGCATTTGTGCATGATCGGGCTGCAGGTCGAGCACTTGCTGGCGATCTTCGAGCATCACCGCCAGCCAGTCGGCGCCGTTATCGACCCACTGACTGCGCACTATCGCGCCGCGCTCCAGCCCCAATCCGCGGCGCACGCGTTCCACCACGTCGGGTTCTACCGGCCCGGTTTTGATCAGCGGGGGCGCCAGGAAAGCCAGCTCCGCGCCCTGACGACGGATCCGCACCAGGCCGACTCCGCACTCCTGGATCACCTCCTCCCCCTTGGGCAGGCCGCCGGCTTCCAGCCAGGCATGACAAGTCCCCAGGGTCGGATGACCCGCGAAGGGCAACTCTTTGAGCGTAGTAAAAATCCGCACCCGATAATCCGCCCGCGGGTCCCGGGGCTGCAGGATGAATGTGGTCTCACTGAGGTTGGTCCAGGCGGCAAAGGCCGCCATGCGCTCGTCGCTCAGTTCATCGGCGGCGAATACCACCGCCAGGGGATTGCCCTTGAGCGGGGCGCGGCTGAAAACATCTACCTGCTTGAAATCGAATGAATGCATGGCCTGTCCCTGGTCTTGTTAAGTGGATTATTTCGGTATTTCCAACCCGCGCATGACAGCCGGTCGAGCCAGAAAACGTTCGAGCACCCGCGTGACATTCTTGAAATTGTTGATGCCCACCAGGTCGCCCGCTTCATAGAAGCCGATCAGGTTGCGCACCCAGGGGAACGTGGCGATGTCGGCGATGGTGTAGCGCTCGCCCATGATCCAGTCGCGTCCATCCAGGCGGGTATCGAGCACTTTCAGCAGGCGTTTGCTCTCATCGACATAACGACCCAACGGGCGTTTGTCCTCGTATTCCTTGCCGGCGAATTTATTGAAGAAGCCGACCTGGCCGAACATCGGCCCGATGCCACCCATCTGAAACATCAGCCACTGAATCGTCTCGTACCGTGCCGCCGACTCCTGGGCCAGCAACTGCCCACTCTTGTCGGCGAGGTAGATCAGAATCGCGCCAGACTCGAACAGCGCCAGCGGTTGATCGCCCGGACCATGGGGATCAAGGATCGCCGGAATCTTGTTGTTGGCGCTTAGCGAAATGAACTCGGGGGACAACTGATCAGCGGTTTCGAAGCTGACACGATGGGGCTCATAAGGCAGCCCGATCTCTTCGAGCATGATCGAGACTTTGACGCCATTGGGGGTCGGCAGCGAATACAGCTGGATCCATTCAGGGTACTGGGCCGGCCATTTTTGCGTGATGGGGAACTCGGACAAATCGGTCATGGGAGCATCCAAAGGAAAAATGTACGTTGATCATAATCCAACATCGACTTGTAACATCCTGTCGGTAACTTTTCCTACGTCCGAGAAAGCATCCCGGTAGAGTGCGGCGCACCTGTCGGGATCGAACCAAATGGGCTTCAGGCACTCTGAGCTATGCCCCTTCGGAAACGGACCGGCTCAACGACATGGAATCACCCGAAGCTGGAAGCTCGAGGTGTAAAGGTTTGTCAGCCTTAACCGAATGCGCTGAAGACCCCCTTATTCGATGATGAATCTCTTGAAATTTGCCAATCGCTTCAAGCATCGCGCCTATCTTTTTCTGCCGGCACTGCTCGCCACCAGTGCGCTGTTCCTGTCACTGGAGTCCAGCGAAAGCCGCGCCCAGCCGGCTGATGGCACCCAGACCCTGGTGTTCCTGCGGCATGCGGAAAAACCCGAGGGCGGCCTGGGGCAGCTTAACTGCCAGGGCTTGAATCGCGCCATTGACCTGGCCACCCTGCTCCCGGAAAAATTCGGCAAGGCCGACTACGTATTTGCGGCCAACCCGACGCGCAATGTCGAGGAAGGCGAGCTGGACAATTCCTACAGCTACATCCGTCCCCTGATGACCATCAGCCCCAGCGCGATCAAGCTCGGTTTGCCAGTGAACATCAACTTCTCGGCCAACGATACCAGCGACCTGGCCGATGAATTGCTCGACGACAAGTACCACAATTCGGTGATCTACACCGCCTGGTCCCACGGCTACCTGCCGGAGCTGATCAACAAGGTGGCTGGCGACGCCGTCGGCAAGAAGCAGAAGATCACCGAAGACTGGGAATCCAGCGATTTCGACTCGCTGTATGTGCTGACCCTGACCTGGCACAACGGCAAGGCCAGCCTGGAAAGCCACACCTACAAGCAAGGCCTGGATAACGGTCGCGAGACCTGCCCAACCTAAGTGCCCGCGCCAGGGAGGAGCTGGGCTATCATCAACCCTCTCCTTCTTGCCCCGGAACCTCTCCATGTCGCTTTCGTCCGCAACTGCCCCCGCCCGGGGCTGGTCGTTCTGGTGGAAACCTGCACTGTTCGTCCTGGTCGCCTGCATCGGCCTGTATTACGTCAAATGGTCGCCCTACTACGCCAAGGCATTTCTCGCGGCTGACAACCACAGCATCGGCGCCTCTATCCTCAACGACGCCCAGACCTCCCCCCTGGCTGCAGCGCTGACCTACGCCAAGGTGTATTTCCTGGCGATCTGGAAAGCTGCCGTGCTGGCGGTGATCCTCGGTTCGCTGCTGCAGGTATTGATTCCCCGCGACTGGCTGCTGCGCCTGTTCGGCCGCGCCGGTTTTGCCTCGACGGTGCGCGGCGGCCTGTTTGCCCTGCCCGGCATGATGTGTTCATGCTGTGCAGCTCCTGTGGCCGCGAGCATGCGCCGCTCCAATGTTTCAGTGGGCGCCGCGCTGGCGTTCTGGATCGGCAATCCGGTGCTGAACCCGGCCACGCTGGTGTTCATGGGCTTTGTGCTGGGCTGGGGCTTTACCGCGCTGCGCCTGGTGGCCGGGATCGTGCTGGTGTTTGGTGTGTCCTGGGTCGCGCAACGAATGTCCGGCCCCGAGGCCCTGCCTGAAGCGGCGGTCGAAGCGGTGACCGAGGCGAGTACGGTGGATGCGCAACCGTTCCTGGTGCGCTGGGGTCGCACGCTGTGGCAGTTGTTCTGGAGCACTATCCCGATTTACATCTTGGCGGTGCTGGTGCTGGGGGCTGTGCGAGTCTGGGTGTTCCCGCACATCGATGGCGCCATGGCCAACAGCCTGATGTGGCTGGTACCGCTGGCAATCGTTGGCACCTTGTTCGTGATCCCCACTGCAGCAGAAATCCCGATCGTGCAAACCATGATGACCCTGGGCATGGGCACCGCTCCGGCCATAGCGCTGTTGATGACCCTGCCCAGCATCAGCCTGCCGTCGCTGCTGATGCTGCGCAAGGATTTCGATGGGCGAGTGCTGATCACTGTGGCGCTGATGACCATGGCAATCGGGGTGGTCAGCGGGTTGATCGGCGCGGCTTTGCTGTAGATGTTGTAACGCTCAGCCGGGAATCCGCTGACTGTGTATCTCGCCCCATCGCAGGCACTTCCCGGTAGGTTGAAGGATCAGCGTGAGCTGGTTGAACAGGTGGATGTCGGCGTACAAACCAAAGAACCGATGGAGCATTTCGCCGAACAGGCTGATGTCGCCTTCGCCGCTGAAACCGTTGGCATCCAGGGTCACTTCGATGTCTACGCCGCGCAGCAGGATGCCTTTTTCGAAGCGCTGCAACAGGTGGTGTTTGACTTCGACTATGGCTTCCAGACGACGTTTATTCAGTTCGCCGTCGGTCCAGTCGTACAGGGCCAGCGTGCCGCGCAATACTTCAGCGTTATCGAGCATCGGAAGGAAATTCGAGCCAAGGTGGCTGAGGACTCGCCAGTGGAAACGCTCCCGGCTGGGCGGGTAGCACGGTGAGGTTGGGGCGCACAGGTTGCGTACTCGCAGGTCGATGGTGGAGGCGTTGGCGAGGGTGTCGAGCAGGGTACTTTGCAGGGCTTTGCGGGGAAGTTGGCCGTGTGTGCCAGTCAATTTCAAGGAGAGATTTCTGCTATCGCTCAGCGCGTCCGCGTCAAAACCCTCGCCTCCAAGGATCAACCAGGTTTCATGCAAGCCGTCGGCACCGCGCTTCAAACGAGTGTGGAAGTAACGCTCGGGGGTTTCGTCACGGAGCATGCCGCCCTTGTGGCGAAAGCTACTGAATGGCACGTAGTCCTGCTCACCGGAAACACTGACAGCGCTAACCTGATCCACTGAGTAAATTTCAATATGGCCATCCTGCAAACGCATCGGCCGCAGCAGGTAGTCGGTCTGCAACGGCGCCAGCTCCAGCGGGTCGGCTTCCAGCGCGAACAGATTAATGACCGGGACCGCATGCATTCGAACATGTTCGGCGGTCAGCTCGAAGGTCTGTGGCCACGCCTCACGCAACACCACTTCAAGCTCGAACCAGGTCGCCGTCGGCGCCAAACTGAGATGTTCCAGACCGCAAAGGGTCACGAACATGAATTTCTCACGGAAGCTGAAGTACTCCAGCAGCAACTGATAATCGCTGTAGGTACTATCACCTTTGGGCCACAGGCGGTCTTCGTCGCCGAATCCCTTGGGCGAAAAATAGCCCTCGAACAACCGGCGCTCTTCGCCTGCCTGGCGTATGTACATCGCTTGAGCATTGAGCGTCAGCGCTTGATGCAGCGCGCTGGCCATTGGCGCATCAGCGTTCAGATACAACGGCAACCGGCCGAGGTCGATATCGCTCCAAGGGCACAAGGCACCACGGGTGAAGCGCAGTCGCAACAGCGAACGTCCGTCCGCTTGATGCGCCACGCGCACACACTCCAGAGCGATCGGGCGTAACTTCAGATCCTGGGTGGTGGTATAGCTGCAACGAGTGCGTTGTGGTCCGACAGGTTGCGACAGCACTTCGAAACCCGAGGCGAGCGTTTCTTCGGTTTTGAGCCGGGCGATATCCGGCGCCAGCTCGACAATCGACAGCGACGGAATGGTTCGCAGGTAGTGCGGCCACAACAGGCTGACCAAGCCTTCGGTCAGCTCCGGCAAATCATCGTCGAGCTTCTCGCGCAAGCGCCCCATCAAAAAGGCGAACCCCTCGAACAGCTGTTGCACATGAGGATCGCTGGCGCCGGGCTTATCCAGGTTCAACTGCGCGGCACGATCGGGAAAGGCTTGCGCAAACTCCTTACCGGCTTCGCGCAGATAGCGCATCTCGGCGTCGTAGTAATGCAGTGTCAGGTTGTCTTTGCTCAAAATTAAAATCCTGATGAATGATTTGTCGGCGTCATTGCGTCGCGCAGCGCATTTCCAGAGGCAACGAGCGATCCAAGCTCAGCGTTTTTTTCTCTTTTGCACAGCGTGTTGCGCGGGGTCGTTCTCACTCAAAAATATCTGCGTAGGCAAGGTGAAATCCCTCAGCTTCAACATCGCCAACGGCCCCATTCCCAACTCGGTGCGCAGGTTCCACGTCAGGTCCAACCCGTCCGGCGCCCTGACCTGCAGCCGGTGCAAACTGTCGCTGTCACTCAGCGGCGTAACCCGCGCCTGTTCCAGCAAGCGGATCAAGCCCCACGTGCCTTCGTAATCGCCGAACAACCGTTCATTCGCTTCCACGCTGACCCAGCTCAAGCGAGTTCCCGGATGGCTGGTAAAGCCCGGCCAGCTGAAGCGCTGCCAGCTTTCTTTCTGGTTGAAGTAGTCGTGTTTTTCGCCGTTGAGCACGAAGATCGTCTGCACAATATCGCGCACCGGTTTGCCCCGCAGCTCGAAGCTGATGCCCATGCCGCCGTCGGTGTAGAGCACGTCTGCCAGGTGGCTGAGTTGATTGATCGAGGCGAGAAACTGCGGGTTGAAACGCAGGCCCTGGCTGTGCCGTGGGTCGGCGACCCAGCGGCTGCCTTCCTTGCGCAACACGCCACCGAGTTGCCGTTGCAGGAACTGCTCGATGCGCCCCGAATCGGCGCGGATCATCTGCCCCAGCATCGGCAAGGAGGAGTCGCTGGCGGTGGCGGCAAAGGGATAACGCCCGGCAAACGCGGCATGCCAGTCGCTGACGATTGCGCGCTGCCATTGCTGGTTGAGGCTGGCGGCGGACGGTTGCAGCACTCGCTGCCAGGCTTGTTCCAGCGGCTGCACGAACAGCGTTTCGCCAACCCTGCCCCACTCCGCACCGAGGCTGGCGGCGACCAGGCTGCCGTAGGATTGGGTGTCGGTGAGGTCGACGTTCTGGCCCTGGAACACGGTTTGCGCCAGCGCCTGGGTCATGGCTTGCGGATCGGTTGCGGTGCTGACTTGCTGCAGTTTCAGGCGCACGCGGGTGACGCGGTTGAGGAAGGCGTGCAGGTTGAGGCGCTCGCCCTGGTTTTCTTCTTTGCCGAGCAGTGCCAGCAGCGGGCCGAAGGTGGCGTCGAGTGGGCTGGTGCTCAAGTCGGTGCTGGGGAGTTGGTCCTGGTTGATTAATTTCTGCGCGGATTTCACCAGTGACTCGGCCAAGGCCTGGCCTCTTACGCCCGCCTGGCCTTGGTAGGACAGCGTGTTCATCAGCGCAATCAACGGCGACTGACGCACATCGCTCATCAACGTCAGTTGATCGATCACCGCACCCAGACTGGCGACGTTCTGCCAGCGCAGGCTGTTGAGAAAGTCCAGCCAGGCGCTGGCGTAGTCCTGGAAATAACGGTCGGTCAGGCGCTGCTTGAGCACGTCCGGGGTCAGTTCGGCGGCGAGGTCTTTAGGGTGATCGCTGAGCACCCAGTCGATTTCCTCGCGACGGGCTTCGGCGACTGCGTCGATGGCCTGGCGCACCTGGCCTTCCCAGGCCTGGCGGGTGAACACGCCGGGGATGGTTTTGCCGGTGCTGAACAGCGCCTGGGCGTCGGTGTCGTTGACCATCTGCTTCAAGGTCAAGTCGGGGTAATGGTTGGCGACGCCGTCGAGGACTTTTTGGTACAGCGCGGTCTCGGCGTTGCGCTGGCCCATTTGGCCAAGCAGCACCCGGCGGGCCTGGGCGACCAGGGTCGGATCGGCTTCGATGCGCCAATCTGGGTGGGCGGGCAGTTGCTCGGTGTAAAATTTCCACAAGCTCGGCGACAGCGCGAACCACAATCCCGGCGACATGCCCTGGCGCTCGGGCTGGGCGTTGATCAGGGTCTTGCTCAGGAAGGCCGCGTCGACTTTGTCCGGGCGGGCCATCATCAGGTAGGCCTTGAGGTGATCGTAGGCCTCACCAGCGCGTTTGCCGCGCTCGGGGCTGTCGGGGGGCAGCTTGATCAGGGCGTTGAGTTTGGCTTGAAGATTGGCCGCCGCCGGGTCTCGCAGCAGGCGATGGTTGGCCTCGACGTAGATCGGCCAGACCGCGTCGGCGAGTGGCTGGTTCTGGTTCAGGCCGAAGCGTTGATGCCAGGGTGTGCCGTGTGTGGCGCGGTAATCCAGGCGCGATAATTCACGCACCAGCTCATTGAGGGCCTGCAGTTGCGCATCGCCTTGGTCGGCTTGATTGAGCGTGGTCAGGGAGCTTTGTACTTGGGCGATTTGGGTGCGATTGCTGAGGTAGGACAGCAGCAGACCAGCGGTCCACACCAGTGCCACACACACGGCGATTTTGGCGCCCAGTTGGATGGGGTGCCGATCAAGGCGGCGAGTCTGTAGCGCCTTGTCATCGAGCACGCCCTGCCAGGCGGGATCGACCGGCCAATGGTGATTTTTATAATCTTTGTGCACGGGCAACGGCAGGCTGAACCACAACCCGCGCAACGGCATATCCCGACCCAACTCGCCGAACAGCGGCAGCAGCGCCTGACGCCAACGAGCAATGCCCTCCACCTGCAGGTCGCGGGACAGGCGCAGCATGAAATCGTAGGTGGTGTCCGCTCGCAGCTGCAGCCAGCCAGCGTCGTGCAGGGGTTTGATCAGTTGCTCGAGCCGGGATTCGAGTTCGATCACCGAGGCGTTCGCGGGCAGAAGGCAGCCGACCGGTTGCGACGGTCGTTGCGGCTGCGGCCACTGGCTGTCGCAGACTTGCCACAGGTACAACGGCAGCTGCCACTTCAACTGCCGGGCCAGCTCTTGCAGGTGACGCGCGCCCGCGCCCATGGCGGCGGCGTCGGTGGTCTGTAGCGGGTTGACGGCCCAGACCACTCCGTCGAGTGCACGCCAGCGGCTCAGGCGGCGGTATTGTTCGAGCTGGAATGCTTCGGGTTTGGCCTGGAGGCTGCCGCCCCAGATGAGCACGGTGTCCTGGCCTTCCAGCCAGTAGTCGGGGGTGAGGCCGGGGGCGATGGCTTTGATTTCGTCGGGTTCGCCGACGACCAGTAAAAGGCGGATTTTGCGGCGCCAGCGGCGGCCGTGGCGGTTTTGCAAAACCGTTCTCATGTCGGCAAATGATTGCACCTGCTTGTCCGGCTCAGCGGTGACTTTCGAGGGCAAAAGATGGGCAGTACCAACCAGCTTCTGAATACCGCTCTGCACGATTTGCCAAGCCAGGACTGCCATGACAAGCAATGTCGCCCAAAGCAACGAACCTTTCATTAGTGCATCCCGGATCTCGTCGCGGCTGAGAGGCCGAGCATCCATCCACAACCACCAGACCGCAGCACCTGCAACGACAACTACAGCGAGTATCACAGCCAGTAACAGCGACGTACGCCAAGGAGCGATTTTCTGAGATTCAAATAGTTGAGTCATCGGGTTCCACAATTCCTAGAGTCAAGGTGTGATGAGGATCGTTAGCTAACCAGGCGCAAGGCACTTGATGCTGTTCGACATAGGAGGCAGCCAGGGTCTGCGCGACCATGCCCTCCATCCTCTCCAGATCGCCAAAATTGGCATCTTGCAAATGCTGACTGATGGTCCAACCTTGAGCAGGGAGATGAGGCTCGTCAGGTTGGGAAAACGACACACAGAACTGAGGAGGGGCTTGCAGATCACTCTGCTGTTGAGCCCGACTTGCCACGGTAGGGAGAAGCTCACTACTCGCATCGAACCACTCGCCTCGGGAGAGACGCACGCCGCCTTTCGGTGCGATCAGCCAGAGCAACGCCACCTCCCCGGCCGGCAGGCGACTGTCCAATCCTGCAGGCGAACACTGGCTTCCGGCACAAAGGATGCGAGCCTCTGCAGGAGCGCCTTGCAAGCGATTGATAATTGAATTGAGGCTTTGGTTTCCAAGCCACGGCTCGGGCTCGTCGGGTAACTCAACCTGCGGAAAACACTTGGTCATTTGTTCCACAAAGCCTTGCCATGCCGCAGCGGATCCCTGCCAGTAACAAGTCAGAGGCTGCAATGCGACTGTCTCCTCGCGCTGCACCTGCCACTGTAGAACCAGCAGCATCGCCAGTTGCCGCTCGCGCTCGGCGGTATCTTCACCGAACACCTGAAGCAGACGAATTGCGGCGCCTGCTTCGGTGCTTTGAGGCACGGGAGGCTGGTGGTCCGGATTGAACAGATGTTTCCTGTGTTCAGGGCTGCTGCAGGCACCACCCACCAGCACTGCTTCACGGAGCGAGACTTTTTGACGATGGCTGGCCCACCATGCGTCCTCGATCTTTTTTGCCGTTTCGCCATAGCACTGCGCGTTATGTAGATTGAAATGGGAGAACAACACGCGAAGTAAAAACGCCAGCAGCCATAGAATAAAAACGCTTGCGACGCCTACAACCACGAAAAAATTGCTCAGTTCCAGTTTTTCCGCCAGCAGCGACAGAACCGCGCCACTACCAGCGATGAGCATTGCCCCCCTGATAATCCAACGTGAGCAGTTCGGCTGCGCTTTGAGAGGATAAGGATCGAACCTTGGAGCCGGGATCATGAGAACACCCAGGCACAAAAGCGCAAGCAGGCTTGATCTGGGATTTGTGGCGGGTATGGGTGAGACAGGTTCCTTACTTCGGACATGACTGAGGCTCCGGCAACTGCAACGGTGTCTTGATCGGGTACTCGGGGCTGCCGTAGGCGTAGCAGGAGGTGCTGACCTGGATCTCGTCGCAGGGCAGGAAATGGACGGTGATGCCGCAGACTTTTTGGCCGGTGTAGTCGGGGACTGACACTGCCCGGCTGTGCTGACGTTTTTGCGCATCGAGCCCTTTTACCCAGGCCATGTACTTGGCCCAATCAGCAGTCCCAGGGTAGCCTTTAGAGCTGCCCACCCCTGTCTCCCAGTTGACCCGTACCGTGATCCCAGGTTTCCAGCGCGCTGGTGCGATGTAACAACAACCTCCGCCTCCCCCTTGGTAAGGACCAATCGCATCCAGACCTGAGCGACCATCAACACTGAAATGGTTGATGGCCCAGTGCGTGTGATTGATGGCCTCGATGGTGCTGGCGTGCACGTCGTGCACGTAAAATGTCGAAACTAAAATGAGCAAAACGCCGGGAAGTAAACGTGACGGGGGCATGGCATTCACTGCCTGTGATTGGCAGCGTTTAACGAACTCAGACCTGCGCATCATCCACCCCCACACTCTTGGC
>NZ_JAPJIV010000023.1 GCF_026241895.1 Pseudomonas sp. RIT-562
CACTGACTCCGAGCTGCCAGTAATCACGCTGGAGCCAAGGTTGGAACAGATATTGCTCAATAGTCTGCAGAAGGCGGGACAAGGCTCGGAAGAGGGCGTCCTGCTGGAGCCAAGCATGGCTGAGAAGCTGCAGCGCTCGTTGATCGATGCGGCGCAGCGTCAGGAAATGCAAGGTCAACCGGTGATTCTGCTGGTGGCCGGTCCGGTTCGCGCGATGCTCTCGCGCTTCGGTCGACTAGCAGTCCCGGGTTTGCACGTGTTGGCGTATCAGGAAATTCCTGACAACAAGCAAGTGACCATCGTTGCGACAGTAGGGCCCAACGGCTGAGGTAGTGGTTTATGCAAGTTAAGCGTTTTTTCGCCGCCGATATGCGTCAGGCCATGAAACTGGTCCGTGACGAGCTGGGCGCCGATGCCGCGATTATCGGCAATCGCCGAATCGCCGGCGGCGTGGAGCTGACGGCTGCCTTGGATTACAAGCTCTCGGCGCTGGCACCGCGTGTTCCGAACATGGAACTCGAGGATGAACTGCGCAAGACCCAGTCGCGGATCGTCACGGCCCAGGCCGAACTGAGCCTGCGCAGCGAAGGCGAGAGCGACAAGGCGACCAATCGCCAGCTGTTCGCCGGCCTGCCGCTGACCGCCGCCGAACCCCTGGTCGAGCCTACCTACACCGAGCCTGCACGCCCGGCGCCGGCACCTGCGGCCACTGGCGGTGTCGACCCGCGTGCATTCGACTCGATGCGTTTTGAACTCAATAGCCTGCGCGAATTGATGGAAGTGCAGCTGGGCTCCCTGGCGTGGAATCAGCTGCAAGGCAGCCGCCCGGCCCAGGCCAACCTGTGGCGCCGGCTGCAACGCATTGGCCTGTCCGGTCCGCTGTCGCGCGACCTGCTGGCAATGATCAGTGACATTGATGAACCCCGTCAGGCCTGGCGCATGTTGCTCGCGCACCTGGCGCGGATGATCGCGACACCGGAAATCGAACCCCTGGAAGAGGGCGGCGTGATTGCCATGGTCGGCCCTGCCGGCATGGGCAAGACCACCACCCTGGCCAAGCTCGCCGCCCGTTACGTGCTCAAGTACGGCGCGCAGAATATCGCGCTGGTGAGCATGGACAGTTACCGGATCGGCGCCCAGGAACAGCTCAAGACCCTGGGCCGCATCCTCAATGTGCCGGTGACCCATGTCGATCCGGGGCAATCCCTGGTGCAAGCGCTGGAGCCATTGCTGCGCAAGCGCGTGGTGCTGATTGATACCGCCGGCCTGCAGGCCAGCGATCCGGCGCTGCGCATGCAGCTGGAAAGCCTGGCCGGGCGCGGCATCAAGTCGAAAAATTACCTGGTCCTGGCAACCACCAGCCAGAAACAGGTTCTAACCGCCGCTTATCACAGTTACAAGCGTTGCGGGCTTGCCGGCTGCATCCTGACTAAACTGGATGAAACGGCCAGCCTGGGCGAGGTGTTGAGCCTGGCCATCAGTCATGAATTGCCGGTGGCTTACCTGACCGATGGGCCGCGGATCCCGGATGATTTGCATCTGCCGCGGCGGCATCAGCTGGTCAGTCGCGCAGTCAGCGTGCAAATGCAGGAAGAACCCAGCGAAGAAGCCATGGCTGACATGTTCGCTGATATTTACCACAGTCCCACCAAGCAGGTTGGCTGAGGTATTAATGAATCGTTTTTGTACCTACATCGATGGTCTGCCATGCATTGTTCAGTTGATGAACGCGCAGCCAGTAATGTGGCCTCCGTCTATGCAAGACAAGGTAAAGAAATAACATGGGCAGCATGCATCCCGTACAGGTGATCGCGGTGACCGGCGGCAAAGGTGGCGTCGGCAAAACTAACGTGTCAGTGAACTTGTCGCTGGCTTTGGCCGAGCTCGGACGGCGCGTCATGCTTCTGGACGCCGACCTTGGGCTGGCTAATGTCGACGTCCTTCTGGGGCTGACACCCAAACGTACCCTGGCCGACGTGATCGAAGGCCGCTGTGAGCTGCGCGACGTCCTGTTGCAAGGCCCCGGCGGCATTCGTATCGTGCCGGCCGCGTCCGGCACCCAAAGCATGGTGCACCTGACACCTGCGCAACACGCCGGCCTGATCCAGGCCTTCAGCGACATCGGCGATAACCTCGATGTGCTGGTGATCGATACTGCGGCCGGTATTGGCGATTCGGTCGTCAGCTTCGTGCGCGCCGCCCAGGAAGTCCTGCTGGTGGTGTGCGACGAGCCAACTTCGATCACCGACGCCTACGCGCTGATCAAGTTGCTCAACCGCGACTACGGCATGAACCGCTTCCGCGTCCTGGCCAACATGGCCCAGAGCCCGCAGGAAGGGCGCAACCTGTTCGCCAAGTTGACCAAGGTCACCGACCGCTTCCTCGACGTCGCCTTACAATACGTCGGTGCTGTGCCTTACGACGAAAGCGTGCGCAAGGCCGTGCAAAAACAGCGTGCGGTGTACGAAGCGTTCCCGCGCTCCAAGTGCTCACTGGCGTTCAAGGCGATCGCGCAGAAGGTCGATACCTGGCCGCTGCCGGCGAACCCGCGCGGGCACCTGGAATTTTTCGTCGAGCGCCTCGTGCAACAAACGGCAGGACCGGTGCTATGACCGCCAGTGGCTATAACCTCTACAAGAAATCGGCCCGCGATGCGCAGTGCGAGCTGATCGAGCGTTACGCGCCACTGGTAAAACGGATTGCCTACCACTTGCTCGCGCGTCTGCCCGCCAGTGTCCAGGTCGAAGACCTGATCCAGGCCGGGATGATTGGCCTGCTCGAAGTGTCGACCAAATATGACGCCAGCAAAGGCGCGAGTTTCGAGACGTACGCGGGCATTCGGATCCGCGGCGCGATGCTGGATGAAGTGCGCAAGGGGGACTGGGCGCCACGTTCAGTCCACCGCAATACCCGAATGGTCAGCGACGCAATTCGCTCGATTGAAGCTAAAACCGGTCGCGACGCTAAAGATCACGAAGTTGCGGCCGAACTCCAATTGAGTCTTGACGATTATTACGGGATTTTGAACGACACCCTGGGCAGCCGCCTCTTCAGTTTCGACGACCTGTTGCAGGACGGCGAACACGAAGGGCTGCACGAGGATGGCGCGAGTGCTCATACGGAGCCGTCGCGCGACCTGGAAGATGAACGCTTCCAGGCAGCGCTGGCGGACGCGATTGCCAATTTGCCGGAGCGTGAGCGACTGGTGTTGGCGCTGTACTACGACGAAGAGCTGAACCTCAAGGAAATCGGTGAGGTCCTGGGTGTCAGCGAATCGCGGGTCAGCCAGTTACACAGCCAGTGCGCGGCCCGTTTGCGGGGGCGTTTGGGGGAGTGGCGAGCGCGCTGAAGGCAGTGTGGGGACACTGCGAACCGGCTGGCGGGTTGTACATCCGCCGGTCGCGATCTGTTGTGCTCCACGCAGTCATCGAGTGCTTTGCCGGATTGAATGAAATGGCGTGTCCAGGTGCTGGGCGCGTTTAAGACTGCTTGGAGGTCGAATTGGACAAGAACATGAAAATCCTCATCGTTGATGACTTCTCAACGATGCGGCGGATCATTAAAAACCTGTTGCGTGACCTTGGGTTCACCAACACGGTCGAGGCCGACGATGGCACCACTGCCATCCCGGTCCTCAACAGCGGCAGCATCGACTTTCTGGTAACGGACTGGAACATGCCCGGCATGACCGGCATCGATCTGCTGCGCCACGTGCGCGCCGACGAAAAGCTCAAGCACTTGCCAGTGCTGATGGTGACCGCTGAAGCCAAGCGTGAGCAGATCATCGAAGCAGCCCAGGCCGGTGTTAACGGCTATGTGGTCAAGCCCTTCACGGCCCAGGCGTTGAAAGAAAAAATCGAGAAGATTTTCGAACGCATTGGTTGAGTATCTGCGCCACGGGGGAGCTATGGAGCAAATAGAATTTTCACAGGGCGATTTCGAATCGACCCTGAAAAAACACGCGGTCGAATTGGTCGAGAGCCTTGAAAAGGGCAAGTTCGGCGACGCTGTGCAACTGATCCATGAGCTCAACCAGACCCGTGACCGCGGCCTGTACCAGGAAGTGGGCAAGCTCACTCGCGAGCTGCATAGCGCGATCGTCAATTTCCAGATTGACCCGAACATGCCGCAAGCCGAGGAAGTCTCGCAGATCACCGATGCCACCGAGCGCCTGGGTTACGTGGTCAAGCTCACTGAAGCCGCCGCCAACCGCACCATGGACCTGGTGGAAAACGCTACGCCGCTGGTCAACGGCCTGAGCCAGGAGGCGCAGGCGTTGAGCACTGATTGGGGGCGTTTCATGCGTCGCGAAGTCGGGGCCGAAGAGTTCCGCGAGCTGGCTCGGCGGGTCGACGGTTTCCTGACCCGCAGCAGCGAAGACAATCGTGTGGTGGCGGGCAACCTCAACGACATTCTGCTCGCCCAGGATTACCAGGACCTCACCGGCCAGGTGATCAAGCGCGTGACTCAATTGGTCACCGAAGTTGAAAGCAATCTGCTCAAGCTCGTGCTGATGGCCAGTCAGGTGGACCGCTTTGCGGGCATCGAACATGACCGTCAAGCGATGCTCGCGGAAAAAGATCCACAAAAACATCTCTCTCAGGGTGAAGGTCCGCAGATTCATGCCGATAAAAGAGAAGACGTTGTGTCCGGTCAGGACGATGTGGACGATTTGCTATCCAGCCTTGGATTTTAGACCTGTAGGAGCACCCCATTAATGAGCTTCGGCGCCGATGAAGAGATCCTTCAGGATTTCCTGGTTGAGGCCGGCGAGATTCTAGAGCAACTGTCCGAACAGCTGGTCGAGCTGGAAAGCCGACCGGATGATGCGGATTTGCTCAATGCAATTTTTCGCGGTTTTCACACTGTAAAAGGAGGCGCCGGCTTCCTCCAGCTCAACGAGCTGGTGGAGTGCTGTCACATCGCCGAGAACGTGTTCGACATCCTGCGCAAGGGTGAGCGTCGCGTCGACTCGGAACTGATGGACGTGGTTCTCGAAGCACTGGACGCGGTGAACGGCATGTTCACCGAAGTCCGCGAGCGCAGCGCGGTTACCGCTGCCACGCCTCAATTGCTGGAGGCACTGGCGCGTTTGGCCGAGCCGCAATCGGCCGACGAAGCTGCACCGGTTGCCGAAGTGGCGCCTGTGGCAGAAAGCGAATCGGCTGACATCACGGACAACGAATTCGAACAACTGCTGGACTCGCTCAATGCGGTCAAGGCCCAGGCCGAAGCGGCACCCGCGCCAGTCAGCAATACCGCCGCAGCCAGCGACGAAATCACCGACGACGAGTTCGAGTCGTTGCTCGATCAGTTGCACGGTAAAGGCCAGTTCGCCGTCGACGCAGTGGTTGCACCAGCGGCACCTGCCGCACCGGTTGCGCCGAAAGCGCCAGGCGACAGCTCGGACATCACCGACGAAGAGTTCGAAGCACTGCTTGATCAGCTTCACGGCAAGGGTAACTTTGCCGTCGAAGCGCTGGAGTCGGCTATTGCCTCCGCCCCGGTAGCGCCGGTAGCGGCAGCACCGACTGCTGCCGCAGTGGGCAGCGATCTGATCTCCGATCACGAATTCGAAGCGTTGCTCGACGAATTGCATGGTAAAGGCAAGTTCACCGAGGTCGGCACGGCTACTGGTACCAGCGCTGCGGTTGCCGCTCCGGTGGCCAAGGCTGCAGCGCCCAAGCCGGTGGCGAAAGCGCCCGAGCCCAAAGCCGAAGCAGCCAAACCCGCGCCCGCCCGCGCACCGGCCGCACCGCCTGCGGAAAAGCCGGCCAGCGAAGCCGAGACCACCGTGCGGGTCGATACCGCGCGTCTCGACGAAATCATGAACATGGTTGGCGAACTGGTGCTGGTGCGTAACCGCCTGGTACGCCTGGGCGCCAACAGCGCGGACGAGGCCATGTCCAAGGCCGTGTCGAACCTCGACGTGGTCACGGCCGACCTGCAGACCGCGGTCATGAAAACCCGCATGCAGCCGATCAAGAAGGTCTTCGGGCGCTTCCCGCGCCTGGTTCGCGACCTGGCTCGCCAGCTCAAGAAAGAGATCGCCCTGGAGCTGGTCGGCGAAGAAACCGACCTCGACAAGAACCTCGTCGAGGCCCTGGCCGACCCATTGGTCCACTTGGTGCGCAACGCCGTCGACCACGGTATCGAGTCGCCGGAAGAGCGCGAAGCTTCGGGCAAACCCCGTGGCGGCAAGGTCATCCTCGCGGCCGAGCAGGAAGGCGACCATATCCTGCTGTCGATTTCCGACGACGGCAAAGGCATGGACCCGAACATCCTGCGCGCCATCGCGGTTAAACGCGGGGTCATGGACAAGGACGCAGCCGATCGCCTGAGCGATACCGAGTGCTACAACCTGATTTTCGCACCAGGCTTCTCGACCAAGACCGAGATCTCCGACGTGTCCGGGCGTGGCGTGGGCATGGACGTGGTGAAAACCAAGATCTCCCAGCTCAACGGCTCGATCAACATCTACTCGGCCAAGGGCCAGGGTTCGAAGATCGTCATCAAGGTGCCGTTGACCCTGGCGATCATGCCGACCCTGATGGTCATGCTCGGCAACCAGGCGTTCGCGTTCCCGCTGGTGAACGTCAACGAGATCTTCCACCTCGACCTGTCGCGTACCAACGTGGTCGATGGCCAGGAAGTGGTGATCGTGCGCGACAAGGCGTTGCCATTGTTCTACCTCAAACGCTGGCTGGTCGCTTCCGCCGCTCATGAAGAGCAGCGCGAAGGCCATGTGGTGATCCTTTCGGTGGGCACCCAGCGGATCGGCTTTGTCGTCGATCAACTGGTGGGCCAGGAAGAAGTGGTCATCAAGCCATTGGGCAAAATGCTCCAGGGAACCCCGGGCATGTCGGGCGCCACCATCACCGGTGACGGCCGCATCGCGCTGATTCTCGATGTTCCGAGCATGCTCAAGCGTTACGCCACCCGGCGTATTTGATTCTGGTGGAGCGGGGCGATCGAGCCTTCGCTCCATCTAACGGAGTGTTTATGGCAGTCAAGGTCCTGGTGGTGGACGATTCGGGTTTTTTCCGTCGCCGCGTCTCGGAAATTCTTTCGGCGGATCCCAACATCCAGGTCGTCGGTACGGCGACCAACGGCAAAGAGGCGATCGACCAGGCGCTGGCCCTCAAGCCGGACGTGATCACCATGGACTACGAGATGCCGATGATGGACGGCATCACGGCGGTGCGGCACATCATGCAGCGCTGCCCGACCCCGGTGTTGATGTTCTCCTCGCTGACGCACGAAGGCGCCCGGGTCACCCTGGATGCGCTGGACGCCGGCGCGGTGGATTTCCTGCCGAAGAATTTCGAAGACATCTCGCGCAACCCGGACAAGGTCAAGCAACTGCTGTGCGAGAAGATCCACACCATCTCGCGCAGTAATCGACGGGCCAGTGCCTACAGCGCGCCGGCCCCGGTCGCTGCACCGGTTGCGGCGCCTGCGCCAACGTCGACGAGCGTTGGCAGCTATGGCAACAGTGCGCCTGCGCGCCCGGCGCCAACTCCGGTTGCACCGCGTGCTTCTGCGCCAACTGCGGCGTCGTCTGTGCCCAAGCGCAAAGCCTACAAACTGGTCGCGATCGGCACCTCCACGGGTGGCCCGGTGGCGCTGCAGCGGGTGCTCACCCAACTGCCGGCGAATTTCCCGGCGCCGATCGTGCTGGTGCAGCACATGCCGGCAGCGTTCACCAAGGCCTTTGCCGAGCGCCTGGACAAACTCTGCCGCATCCACGTCAAGGAAGCCGAGGACGGCGACATCCTGCGTCCAGGCCTGGCGCTGCTGGCGCCGGGCGGCAAGCAGATGATGATCGACGGCCGTGGCGCGGTGAAAATCCTGCCGGGGGACGAGCGCCTGAACTACAAGCCGTGCGTAGACATCACCTTCGGTTCGGCGGCGAAATCCTATGGTGACAAAGTTCTGGCGGTGGTGCTGACCGGCATGGGTGCTGACGGACGCGAAGGTGCACGCCTGCTAAAACAGGGCGGCAGTACCATCTGGGCCCAGGATGAAGCCAGCTGCGTGATCTATGGCATGCCCATGGCCATCGTCAAGGCCGAGCTCGCCGACGCGGTATACAGCCTGGACGAAATCGGCAGGCACCTGGTCGAGGCGTGTGTCTGATGGATGTACTGAGCCTCATCGGGATCATCATGGCGTTCGTCGCCATCATCGGCGGCAACTACCTTGAAGGTGGTCACCTCGGCGCACTGGCGAACGGTCCGGCGGCGCTGATCGTGATCGGCGGAACCGTCGGCGCGGCGCTGCTGCAGTCACCGATGAGCGCGTTCAAGCGTGCGATGCAAATCCTGGTGTGGATTCTGTTTCCGCCGCGTGTGGACCTGGCCGGCGGCGTTGATCGCGTCGTCAACTGGAGCCTCACCGCCCGCAAGGAAGGCCTGCTGGGACTGGAAGGGGTGGCTGACGCAGAACCCGACAATTACTCGCGTAAAGGCTTGCAGCTGCTGGTGGACGGCGCCGAGCCGGAAGCGATTCGCAGCATTCTCGAAGTCGATTTCTACACCCAGGAAAGCCGGGACATCGAAGCCGCCAAAGTCTTTGAAAGCATGGGCGGCTACGCGCCGACCATCGGCATCATCGGTGCGGTGATGGGCCTGATTCACGTCATGGGCAATCTGGCTGATCCATCGCAACTGGGCAGCGGCATTGCCGTGGCCTTCGTCGCCACCATCTACGGCGTGGCCAGTGCCAACCTGGTGTTGTTGCCCATCGCCGCCAAACTCAAGGCCATTGCCCTGCGGCAGTCGCGTTATCGCGAAATGTTGCTGGAAGGCATTCTGTCGATCGCCGAAGGTGAAAACCCTCGCTCTATCGAGTTGAAGCTCCAGGGCTTCATGGATTGATGGGAGTAAAGGACGATGGCACGTCGCCGGCAACCTGAAGAACATGTGAACCATGAGCGCTGGCTTGTTTCCTACGCCGACTTCATTACGCTGTTGTTCGCGTTTTTCGTGGTGATGTACTCGATTTCGTCGATCAACGAAGGCAAGTACAAGGTCATTTCCGAGGCGCTCATTGGCGTGTTCAACGACTCTGATCGAGCGCTGAAACCGATCCCCATTGGCGATGAACGACCCAAGACCGTGACTCCGGCCAAGCCGCTGGTCAAGGACAGCGAGCAGCTCGACGCCGGCATCGCGCAGGCGGGTGACAATCCCTTGCAAAGCATTGCCGACGACATCAGTGCGGCGTTCGGCGACCTGATCAGTTCAAACCAGATGACCGTGCGCGGAAACGAGCTGTGGGTCGAGATCGAGCTCAATTCCAGCCTGTTGTTTGGCAGCGGCGACGCCATGCCCAGCGACATCGCCTTCAATATCATCGACAAGGTCGCGAGCATTCTGAAATCGTTCGACAACCCGATCCACGTCGAAGGCTTTACCGACGATCAACCGATCCGCACCGCGCAATACCCTACCAATTGGGAGCTGTCTTCGGCCCGTTCGGCGAGCATCGTGCGCATGCTGGCGATGCAAGGGGTAAACCCCGGGCGCCTGGCGTCGGTGGGTTATGGCGAGTTCCAGCCGGTGGCCAATAACGCCACCGCCGAAGGTCGCGCGCGCAACCGCCGGGTAGTGCTGGTGGTATCGCGCAATCTTGATGTACGGCGCAGCCTGACCGGTACAGGTACCGCCAATGCACAGCCGGACGCCGCGTTGAAGCGTGCTGGCACACAAACTGCACCTGCACCCGTCAAGCCGCCGGGACGAGAGAGCGCCGTCAATTCTCCGTCACCCGCATTAACACGCTGAGCTATTTCTCGGTCGGCATTTCGACCGGGAGGAATCATTCGAATGAGAGTCTGGGCAGTCGCCAATCAAAAGGGTGGTGTTGGTAAAACCACATCCTCCATCGCTTTAGCCGGGTTGCTGGCCGAGGCGGGCAAGCGCGTGGTCGTGGTCGACCTCGATCCCCACGGCTCCATGACCAGCTATTTCGGGTATGACCCCGATGCCCTGGAGCACAGCTGCTACGACCTGTTCCTGCATAAGGGCAGCGTCCCTGCAGGGTTGCCGGGGCAACTGTTGCTGCCGACCAGCCACGAGAGCATCTCGCTGCTGCCTTCGAGCACCGCGCTGGCGACTCTCGAACGGCAGTCGCCTGGCCAGAGTGGCCTGGGCCTGGTAATCGCCAAGAGTCTGGCGCAGTTGTGGCAGGACTTCGATTACGCAGTGATCGACAGCCCGCCGCTGCTGGGCGTGCTGATGGTCAACGCCCTCGCCGCGAGCCAGCAATTGGTGATCCCGGTGCAGACCGAGCACCTGGCCGTAAAAGGGCTGGAGCGCATGGTCAATACCTTGGCGATGATCAATCGCTCGCGCAAGCAGCCGCTGCCGTTCAGCATCGTGCCGACCCTGTTCGACCGACGCACCCAGGCGTCCATTGGCACGCTGCGCGTCGTGAAGGACATGTTCCCGGAAGAAGTCTGGCAGGGTTACATCCCGGTCGACACGCGCCTGCGCGATGCCAGCCGCGCCGGCCTCACGCCGTCGCAGTTCGACGGCAAGAGCCGCGGCGTGTTGGCGTATCGTTCGTTGCTCAAGCATTTACTTGAGCAGCAACTCGTGCCGCAGGAGGCATGAGATGAACACATTCCCTGTAGGAGCTGCCGAAGGCTGCGATCTTTTGATCTGGCTTTGCGGCGCCCTTGAAAAGATCAAAGTCAAACGATCGCAGCCTGCGGCAGCTCCTACGAAGGAGTGCGCATGAATCGGCCAGTGAAGGTCACCTCACGTCCACAATTGGCGCTGCAGTCCTATCTCGACAGTTTGCTGATGGACGCGACCGAAGACCTGCCGGTTGAAGTGGAAACGGTCGAGTTAGAAACCGTCCTGGACGAGTTCCAGGCGGCTGTGCTTGAAGAACAGGCCCGGGATGCGCAAACGCCTGCTGTGGTTAGCGCATCGGTGGTTATCCCGGTCGAGAAGGCCCCGGTCGTGCTGATCGAAGCGCCCGCGCCCGTATCAACCATCGCGCCGCTGCTCCAGGCCCTGGTGCCTCCAGTTGTCGAAGTCCATCTGCCGCCCGGCAACACCCTGCCGCCAGTGGAAAGCAACGGTCGCCCCGCCTGGGCCGCCGAGCCCTTTGAATGCCTGTTGTTCGATGTGGCCGGGCTGACCCTGGCGGTGCCGCTGGTGTGCCTGGGCTCGATCTACTCCCTGGAAGGCCATGAACTGACTCCACTATTCGGCCAGCCGGACTGGTTCCTCGGGATATTGCCAAGCCAGGCCGGCAACCTGAAAGTCCTCGACACCGCGCGCTGGGTAATGCCCGACCGCTACCGCGACGATTTTCGCCAGGGCTTGCAGTACGTGATCTCGGTCCAGGGCTACGAATGGGGGTTGGCGGTGCATCAGGTCAGTCGCTCCTTGCGCCTGGACCCGAACGAAATCAAATGGCGCAGCCAGCGGGGCCAGCGCCCGTGGCTGGCCGGCACCGTGATTGAACACATGTGTGCGTTGCTCGATGTTGCCGAGCTGGCGCAATTGATTGCCAGCGGCGGAGCAAGGCACATGGGCGGCAAAAAGCCTGCTCACCAGCCGACATAACAAAACTGGCAGCGACCGGTTGACGGCCGCTGCACCGAACACACACCGCCACGGCGGTTTTTTGAGGGGTCAGGGTATGAATGATAAGGCGACGGCGGCAAAGGGTTCTGAAGATCCGATCCTGCAATGGGTAACCTTCAAGCTGGACAATGAAACCTACGGCATCAACGTGATGCGCGTTCAGGAAGTGCTGCGCTACACCGAGATCGCCCCGGTTCCAGGTGCCCCAAGCTACGTACTGGGCATCATTAACCTGCGCGGTAACGTGGTCACTGTGATCGACACCCGCCAGCGCTTCGGCCTGATGAACGCCGAGATCAGCGACAACACCCGTATCGTCATCATCGAGGCCGACAAGCAAGTAGTTGGGATCATGGTCGACAGCGTCGCTGAAGTGGTTTACCTGCGTCAGTCGGAAATCGAAACTGCACCCAACGTCGGTAACGAAGAGTCCGCCAAGTTCATTCAAGGCGTGTGCAACAAGAACAACGAACTGCTGATCCTGGTCGAGCTGGACAAGATGATGAGCGAAGAAGAATGGTCGGACCTGGAGAACATCTGATTGATTCTTGAGGTCGCGCTCATTGTCCTGTTCCTGTTCTGGGCGGGCACCCTGGCAATGTTCCTGGCGTACGTTCGTGCGCAAAAACTGCTCGCCGCGCAACAGGCCGAGGGCGACGCGCTGCGCGATCAGCGCATCAAGGACCTGGCCAGGCGCGTGGAGAATTACCAGGACGGTAATGTGCGCATGGGTCAGGAGCTGCAGGAGCTGCGCGCGGTGGTCGGGCCATTGCCGGACAAGCTGGTGCAGCTCGAGCAGCGCGACCCGTCGAGCCTGTCGTTCGCCCAGGCCGCGCGCCTGGTGGGCATGGGCGCCAGCGCCGAAGAGCTGACGGCGTCTTGCGGCCTGACCCAGGCCGAGGCGGAATTGATGCGCAAGTTGCACAAGAACTAACCGTCATTACCC
The DNA here is from genome assembly GCF_026241895.1 of Pseudomonas sp. RIT-562. Taxonomy (GTDB): domain Bacteria; phylum Pseudomonadota; class Gammaproteobacteria; order Pseudomonadales; family Pseudomonadaceae; genus Aquipseudomonas; species Aquipseudomonas mandelii_F. The sequence goes on from NZ_JAPJIV010000023.1 coordinate 12,553, forward strand.
TGTTACTTTAGCTAGTTGTGCCATTCTTTCGAAAGTTTTAATTTGTGTTCGAGCTTGCAGTGCAAGTTCGAACACAAATTCATTAATTTCGATTTTAAGGAATGTATTGCATGGAACAGCAACCAGTTCGCCATAATGGGGTCATTGAATCTTTTGAGTTGGAAGATCCGACTTGGCCAGTCATTACGCCGAAGGCGAAAGGAAAGGTTCGCTCCGCACTCGATGGTAATCTCTATGAACTGCGCGGGGTTGAAGCTATGCAGATGAATCGTCCACTGCCGCTTGTAGGTCTGCGTATTTCTTTCCATCTTTACCGAGTGGATGGTAAGACAATCGTTGGCGATATTCAGCCGGAAAGTGTGTCCGATAGTTGAGTGAGGTGTAAGTCGAAGTAGTTGTGTTGGCTGCGCTCTGAATGAGCACAGTCAACACTTAACCATTTAATAATCATCGCCCTTGTCAGTGATGTCGCGCTCCACTATCCCGGCATCCGGGTCCCGCCCTTCAGGAAACTTCCCCTTCAACTTCCAGGCAAACGCAATAATCTCCGCAATCGTACGATACAACTCCTCCGGAATACTCTCTCCCAACTCCATTCGCGCCAGCAACTTCACCAATTCGGCGTTCTCGTAAATCGGCACTTCGTAATCGCGGGCAATTTTCAGGATCGCTTCAGCCAGCGCATCGTCGCCTTTGGCCGTGAGGGTCGGGGCGTGGGTGCCGTCGTATTTGAGGGCGATGGCCTGGCGTGGGGTGTCGGTATTGCTCATGCGGTTTCATCCACCCAGCGTTGTTCGAGACGGGTTTGCGGGCCTTGGGGCGGGGTGCCGAGGTGGCAATCGATATCGCCGACGTTCAGGCCTGAATCCAGCAGCTGCTGGCGCAGGGCGGCCATGTTGCGTTCGATCAGGCTGGCAGTGTACGGCCGTTCGGCCCACAGTTGGCCGGTCAGGCTGCCGCTGATCAACTGCGCCTGAACCTGCAATGGCCCCAGCGGTTCCATGTCGAACGCCAGTTCAACCCGCCATAGTTGCTGCTTGGGCGGGCGATCTTCGTGCCGGTCCTTTGGCGGTTCTTTTTCGGGAGCGTCCTCGCGCTGGAATTTGACCTGCAGCGGCACGATGTCCTGCAGGTTACGCATCGGAATCTCCAGTTGCCAAGTACTCATCAAGCGCCCATCAGCGGTCACGCCGGTCTGTTCGAGGCTCGATAGCTGATGGCTTTGCAGGCGCGACACCGCAGCCGCTGCCAGGCGCAGCAAGTGCTCAAGATCATCTTCGCCTTCAGCGCTTTGCAACAGGCGATCGGCGATCGGGAAGCTGGTGGGTGAAGGCTTGGCGCTGACCTGGCTGAGCATGCCCAACGCGTTGCGCATGAAGCTCGGCATGGCCTGGGCCAGGGTGTTGGCGGCAATGATCGCGTTGAGGTGCGTGTTGGGAGCGGGGCTCAGTTGGGCGATAAGTCTGAGCAGATCACCTTTCATATCCGGCGCCAGCGATGGGTTTTGCCCGTTAAGCAGCTTCGATTCGAGGAAGACGCCGCTGTTCGCCAGCGCCAGGGCCAGGCCCTTGGCGCTGCTCAGTTGCTGGATATCGGGCAGGCCGGCGAGCAACTTGTCCACTGCGGCGCGCAGGTCGCTGGAGGTCTGGTCCGTGGCGGGCAGGTTTTGCAACAGCTTGAGCAACCCGTCCAGAGAACCCTGGCGGCTTTGCTGACTGGCCAGTTGCTGGGTCACCGCCAGTTGCTCCGAACGGCTGCCCAGGGGCACGAACTTCAAGGTCTGGCTGTCCTGTACCAGGGCGCTGAGCAGGGTGCCGATGCGCAGCGGCGTCGGGCTGTCGATGCTCAGGGTGCTGCCGCTCAAGGCCGTGTTGAGCAGGCTGACCATTGAGCGATACACGGTAGGTTGCCCTGACTCTTGCGGCATCACCTGGGAGGTCAGCACCTTGCCTTGCAATAAGGTACCCGCCGGCAGTTGCGCGGTGTCGAGGCGGTTGAGGGTGGCCGCGCTGGAGGCGAGGGCCTGTTGCAGGGTGATGGCCAGGTTGCCCGCCGAGGGCTGGGTGATCGCCAGGCTAGTGCCCTGGGGCAGCGGCTGGGTGCTGGTGGCCTGAAGCGTGGTCTGGCGGCCGCTTTCCAGGGTGATCTTCAACAGCAGCTGGAAGGCCTGGTCAGCTTGCTTGAGTGACAGCACCTCGGCGTTGGCGGACTGGCCGGCGGAAATCAGGCCTTCCATGGGCGTCGCCAGCTTGAGCAACTCGCCGCTGGCCGGGGGGCGCGAATTGGCCGGCGCATTCTGCGAGATTGGGAGGATGTTCATTTCGCCTGTCATACGCGGTCACAACCTGAGGAAATTGCACTCTTGAGAGTAGGAGATGGCATGTATAATGCCGCCCCGTCGTCTATGGGGCGCGCGAAACGATGCATTTGTTTGACGCAGCTCTCCATAACGGGCCGCCAATGCATTTATCCTGCATCTCTTTAGCGGCCGCAATACCGCCGACTTGAACCGTAAAGGCCCGTGATCTCTTGACCAGTCCAGTCCTGCAAACCGTTGCCCTTGCCTGTGAGCGAGACCTTCGGCTGCTTTTCGAAAATCTCGAATTGAGACTGGCCAGTGGCGAAATGGTGCAAATCAGCGGCCCCAACGGTAGCGGTAAGACCAGTTTGCTGCGCCTGTTATCCGGGTTGATGCAGCCGACCGCCGGTCAAGTGCTGCTCAACGGTCAGCCGCTCAACGAACAGCGCCACGAATTGGCGCGCAATCTGTTGTGGATCGGCCACGCCGCAGGGATCAAGGACTTGCTGACGCCTGAAGAGAATCTCAGCTGGCTCTGCGCCCTGCATCAACCAGCGTCCCATGAAGCCATCTGGCAGGCGCTGGGTGCCGTCGGGCTGCGCGGGTTCGAGGACGTTCCCTGTCACACCCTGTCCGCCGGCCAGCAACGTCGCGTGGCGCTGGCTCGGTTATATCTGGACAGCCCGCCGTTGTGGATTCTCGATGAACCTTTTACCGCGCTGGATAAACAGGGCGTGGCGCAACTCGAGGAGCACCTGGCAGCCCACTGCGAGCGCGGCGGCATGGTGGTGTTGACCACCCACCATACGCTGAGCCGGATGCCAGCCGGCTACCGTGACATTGATCTGGGGAACTGGGCCGTATGAGTGTTTTTGGCCTGTTGGTGGCCCGCGAGGCCCGTCTGCTGTTTCGTCGTCCGGCTGAACTGGCAAACCCCCTGGTATTCTTCGCAATCGTGGTTTCACTGTTCCCTTTGGCAGTCGGACCCGAGTCTCAATTGTTGCAAACCTTGTCTCCGGGACTGGTCTGGGTAGCAGCCCTTTTGTCGGTCCTGCTCTCGCTGGACGGGCTCTTTCGCAGTGATTTCGAAGATGGTTCCCTGGAGCAGTGGGTCCTTTCGTCGCACCCCCTGCCTCTTCTGGTTCTGGCCAAGGTACTGGCACACTGGGCCTTCTCCGGCCTGGCCCTGGTGTTGCTGGCACCGCTGCTGGCGCTGATGCTCGGATTACCTGCCGCCTGTCTGCCAGTGTTGCTGCTGTCGCTGTTGCTCGGTACACCAGTGCTCAGCCTGCTCGGTGCGGTGGGCGCGGCGTTGACCGTGGGACTGAAGCGTGGCGGTTTGCTGCTGGCGCTGCTGATTTTGCCGTTGTACATCCCGGTATTGATTCTCGGCAGTGGCGCCTTGCAGGCGGCGCTGATGGGGATGCCGGCGACCGGTTATCTCCTGTGGCTTGGTAGCCTGACCGCCCTGGCGATAACCCTGACACCCTTTGCAATAGCTGCTGGCCTGAAGATCAGCGTCGGCGAATAATAATGAGGTCTGGTCATTTTTTGATCGCTCGCTTTTGAAAAAAAGGCAGACCCTTGGCTCTTCATAGCGAAGAGCAACCGTGATGGAAACAGTATGAACTGGACCTGGTTTCATAAGCTCGGCTCACCCAAATGGTTCTACGGCATCAGCGGTAGACTGCTGCCGTGGTTGAGCATCGCTGCAGTGCTGCTGATGGGTGTTGGTGTGGTCTGGGGCCTGGCCTTCGCGCCGCCCGACTACCAGCAAGGCAACAGCTTTCGCATCATCTACATCCACGTTCCCGCCGCCATGCTGGCGCAATCGATTTACGTGATGCTGGCGGTGTGCGGCATCGTCGGGCTGGTGTGGAAGATGAAGCTGGCCGACGTCGCCCTGCAATGCGCGGCGCCCATCGGCGCCTGGATGACCGCCGTGGCGCTGGTCACCGGGGCGATTTGGGGCAAGCCGACCTGGGGCTCGTGGTGGGTCTGGGATGCGCGACTAACGTCGATGCTGATTCTGCTGTTCCTGTACTTCGGTCTCATTGCGCTGGGCAACGCCATCAGCAATCGTGAGAGCGCCGCCAAGGCGTGCGCTGTACTGGCGATTGTCGGTGTGATCAATATCCCGATCATCAAATACTCGGTGGAGTGGTGGAACACCCTGCACCAGGGCGCGACCTTTACCCTGACCGAAAAGCCGGCGATGCCCGCTGAAATGTGGCTGCCGCTGCTGCTGACTGTCCTGGGCTTCTATTGCTTCTTCGGCGCGGTCCTGTTGCTGCGCATGCGCCTCGAAGTGCTCAAGCGCGAGGCCCGGGCCAGCTGGGTAAAAACCGAAGTGCAGAACAGCCTGGAGGCCGCACGATGAGTTTTGCTTCATTCGGCGACTTCCTCGCCATGGGCCATCATGGCCTGTATGTCTGGTCCGCCTATGGCATCTGCCTGGCAGTGCTGGCCCTTAACGTGGCGGCGCCGATCCTGGCCCGCAAGCGGTATCTGCAACAAGAGGCGCGTCGTCTGCGCCGGGAGAACGGCAAGTGAATCCGCTGCGCAAAAAGCGTCTTATCATCATTCTCGCGATCCTGGTCGGAGTCGGCGCAGCCGTCGGCCTGGCCCTCAGCGCCCTGCAGCAGAACATCAACCTGTTTTACACACCGACCCAGATCGCCAACGGCGAAGCCCCGCAGGACACACGCATTCGCGCCGGCGGCATGGTCGAGGCCGGTTCGCTGCAACGTACCGGCGATTCCCTGGACGTGAAGTTCAACGTCACCGATTTCAACAAGACCGTGACCATCAGCTACCGCGGCATCCTCCCCGATCTGTTCCGTGAAGGGCAGGGGATCGTCGCCCTGGGCAAAATCAACGCCGAAGGCGTAGTGGTGGCCGACGAAGTGCTGGCCAAGCACGACGAAAAATATATGCCGCCGGAAGTGACCAAGGCTTTGAAAGACAGTGGCATGTCGGCACCTACTCCTGCGAAAGAGGGCTAACTGATGACTGCTGGACTCTACAGCGCCGGGCTGTACATCCCGGAACTGGGCCACCTGGCCATGATCCTGGCGCTGTGTTTTGCCCTGGTTCAGTCCGTGGTGCCATTGCTCGGCGCCTGGCGCGGCGATCGCTTGTGGATGAGCCTCGCGCAACCGGCGGCCTGGGGACAGTTCGCGTTCCTGTTGTTTGCCTTTGGTTGCCTGACGTATGCGTTCATGGCGGACGACTTCTCCGTGGAGTACGTCGCCAGCAACTCCAACAGCGCCTTGCCGTGGTACTACAAGTTCAGCGCCGTGTGGGGCGCGCACGAAGGTTCGTTGCTGCTGTGGGCATTGATCCTGGGCGGCTGGACCTTTGCCGTGTCGGTATTCTCAAGACAGCTGCCGCAAGTGATGCTGGCCCGGGTACTGGCAATCATGGGCATGATCAGTACCGGTTTCCTGCTGTTCCTGATCCTGACGTCAAACCCGTTCGCGCGCATTCTGCCGCAGATCCCTACCGACGGCCGCGACCTCAATCCGCTGCTGCAGGACATCGGCCTGATCGTTCACCCGCCGATGCTCTACATGGGTTATGTGGGCTTCTCCGTGGCGTTCGCGTTTGCCATTGCCGCGTTGCTCGGCGGTCGTCTTGATGCAGCGTGGGCGCGCTGGTCGCGTCCGTGGACCATCGTCGCCTGGGCGTTCCTCGGTATCGGCATCACCCTCGGTTCGTGGTGGGCCTACTACGAACTCGGCTGGGGTGGCTGGTGGTTCTGGGACCCGGTGGAGAACGCCTCCTTCATGCCTTGGCTGGTCGGCACCGCGTTGATTCACTCATTGGCCGTCACGGAAAAACGTGGCGTGTTCAAAAGTTGGACCGTACTGCTGGCGATTGCCGCGTTCTCCTTGAGCCTGCTGGGTACCTTCCTGGTGCGCTCCGGCGTGCTGACCTCGGTGCATGCGTTTGCCTCCGATCCGGAGCGCGGCGTGTTCATCCTGATCTTCCTGCTATTCGTGGTCGGTGGTTCGCTGACCTTGTTCGCCCTGCGCGCGCCAGTGGTGAAGAGTCATGTAGGTTTCAACCTCTGGTCCAGGGAAACCCTGCTGCTGGGCAACAACCTGGTGCTGGTGGTTGCAGCTTCGATGATCCTGCTTGGCACCTTGTATCCGTTGATCCTGGACGCCATGACCGGCGCCAAGCTGTCGGTTGGCCCGCCGTACTTCAACGCGCTGTTCATCCCGCTGATGGCACTGCTGATGGTGGTGATGGCGGTCGGCATGCTGGTGCGCTGGAAAGACACCCCGGTCAAATGGCTGGTGGGCATGCTCACCCCGGTATTGCTCGGCAGTGCTGCCCTGGCGGTGATCGCCGGTGTCGCCTATGGCGATTTCAACTGGGCCGTCATCGCGACTTTCATGCTTGCCGCCTGGGTATTGCTGGCCGGCGTGCGCGACATCTTCGACAAGACTCGTCACAAGGGGCTGATCAAAGGCCTGCCGACCCTCACTCGCAGCTACTGGGGCATGCAGCTCGCGCATTTGGGCATCGCCGTGTGCGCCCTGGGCGTCGTGCTGTCGAGCCAGAACAGTGCCGAGCGCGACCTGCGCCTGGCGCCGGGTGAATCCATGAGCCTGGGCGGTTACCAGTTTGTGTTCGAAGGTGCCAAACACTTCGAAGGCCCGAACTTCACCTCCGACAAGGGCACCGTTCGGGTGATCAAGGATGGCCAGGAAATCAGCGTGCTGCACCCGGAAAAACGCCTCTATACCGTGCAGAACTCAGTCATGACCGAGGCCGGGATCGATGCCGGTTTCACCCGTGACCTCTACGTCGCCCTCGGCGAACCCCTGGGCGAAGGCGCCTGGGCCGTACGCGTGCACGTCAAGCCGTTCGTGCGCTGGATCTGGTTCGGCGGCTTGCTCACCGGTTTCGGCGGTTTGCTGGCGGCGCTGGATCGGCGTTATCGGGTCAAGGTCAAAAGCCGCGTGCGTGAAGCACTGGGCATGTCGGGAGCCACTGCATGAGACGTTGGTTGATGTTGCTGCCGCTGGCGATTTTCCTGGTGGTGGCGGTGTTTCTGTACCGCGGGTTGTATCTGGACCCGGCCGAGTTGCCGTCGGCGATGATCAACAAACCGTTCCCGGAGTTCTCCCTGCCTGCCGTGCAGGGTGACAAGACGCTGACCCGGGCGGACATCCTTGGCAAGCCGGCGCTGGTCAACGTCTGGGGCACATGGTGCATTTCCTGCCGGGTCGAGCACCCGGTCCTGAACAAGCTGGCCGAGCAGGGCGTGGTGATCTACGGCATCAACTACAAGGACGTCAACGCAGATGCCTTGAAGTGGCTGGCGGAGTTCCACAACCCTTATCAGCTGGATATCCGCGACGACGAAGGCACCCTGGGCCTGAACCTAGGAGTCTACGGTGCTCCGGAGACTTTCTTCATCGACGCCAAGGGCATCATCCGCGACAAGTTCGTCGGGGTTATCGACGAACAGGTCTGGCGCGAAAAACTGGCCGCCAAGTATCAGGCGCTGGTCGACGAGGCCAAGCCATGAAGCGCTGGATTGCCGCCGCAGTACTGGGCTTGAGCATGGCCGGCGTGGCCCATGCAGCCATCGACACCTACGAGTTCGCCAAGGAAGGTGATCGCGAGCGTTTTCGCGAGCTGACCAAGGAACTGCGTTGCCCCAAGTGCCAGAACCAGGACATCGCCGACTCCAATGCGCCGATTGCCGCAGATCTGCGCAAAGAGATTTTCCGCATGCTCGGCGAGGGCAAGGACAATCAGCAGATCATCGACTTCATGGTCGATCGTTACGGTGATTTCGTCCGCTACAAACCGGCACTCAATGCCAAGACTGCACTGCTCTGGTTCGGCCCCGCCGGCTTATTGCTGGGTGGTTTCGTGATCATTGCCGTGATAGTTCGCCGTCGCCGCGTCCTGCGCACCGATAGCCCGGACTCGCTCTCCCTGGATGAGCGCGAGCGCCTCGACCACCTGTTGGATAAAACCAAGAATGATTGATTTCTGGCTCGCTGCAGGCCTGCTGCTTCTGGTTGCCCTGAGTTTTCTGCTGATCCCTGTTTTGCGTGGCCGTCGCGCCCAGCTCGAAGAGGATCGTACTGCCCTGAACGTCGCGCTGTATCAGGAGCGCGTGGCTGAGTTGCAAACCCAGCAGGAAGAGGGCGTGCTCAACGCCGCGCAAATGGACACCGGTCGTGCCGAAGCGGCCCGTGAACTGCTGGCCGACACCGAAGGCGTCGCGGCACCGCGTGTATCGCGCCTGGGCAAACCCTTGCCGCTGTTGGCGGCGATTCTGGTGCCGGTGCTGGGCCTTGGTCTGTACCTGCATTTCGGTGCCAGCGACAAAGTCGAGCTGACCCGTGAATTTGCCCAGGCTCCACAGTCCATGGAAGAGATGACCCTGCGCCTGGAGCGCGCGGTCGCGGCTCAGCCCGATTCCGCAGAAGGTTTGTACTTCCTGGGTCGTACCTACATGGCCCAGGACCGTCCTGGCGATGCGGCAAAGATGTTCGAACGCACAGTGGCTTTGGCCGGTCGTCAACCTGAGCTGCTCGGCCAGTGGGCGCAAGCGCAATACTTCGCCGACGGCAAGAAATGGTCGGACAAGGTCCAGGGCTTGACCGACGAAGCCTTGAAGGCCGATCCGAAAGAAGTCACCAGCCTGGGGCTGCTGGGCATCGCGGCCTTCGAGGGCGAGCGTTACCAGGAGGCCATCGACTATTGGAATCGGCTGCTGGCGCAATTGCCGCCAGAGGACAAGTCCCGTGCAGCGTTGCAAGGCGGTATCGCCCGGGCCAGTGAGAAACTCGAAGCTGGCGGCGGCAAAGTCGCCCAGGCGCCGGTGGTCAAGGCGGCACTGCTGAAGGTCACCGTCGATCTTGCTCCCGAGTTGAAGGCCAAGGTTCTGCCGGGTGACAGTGTGTTCATCTTCGCTCGCGCCACCTCCGGCCCTCCGGCACCGCTGGCAGCCAAGCGCCTGACCGTTGCCGACTTGCCGGCGAGCGTTGAACTGGGCGATGCCGATGCAATGATGCCGCAGTTGAAACTGTCCAACTTCCCTGAAGTCCAACTGGTTGCGCGAGTCTCCCGTGCCGGCCAACCGACTGCCGGCGAGTGGATCGGACGTAGCCAGCCTTTGGCCAGCAGCACCGCCGCGCCACAACAACTGACCATCGACAGTCCGGATAAATAACAGGAACCGCTTATGACCGCCTTCGCCCGTATCACCCTGCTCAGTATGGTCCTGGGGTTAAGCGCTTGTGCGGTCCAGCGGCCCGAGCCAGCGCCGCTGCCGCCGATCCCGCCATCGCAGCCCAAGCCCACGCCTTCTACGGCGCCGACGCCGAGCAAGCCGAGCGTGCCGGCGAAACCCGCCAAGCCGGTACCCCGCACTTCGGCGAGCTTCGCGCCGCCGCCGGGTGGCAACAGCCATTGGGATGCCAAGCTTGGCGTATATGTGCTCGATGACCAGACCAATACCTTCTACCGCCAGCGCACCTATTATCGCTGGAACAACGGCTGGAGCCGCTCCATCAGCCCGAATGGTCCATGGGAAGACACTGACATCCATGGCGTGCCCAGCGGTTTGGGTCGGCAGTTCAAGTGACGCAAAGGCGACCTCAGGGTCGCCTTCTTGATTGCCGAACGTTTACCCAATCCTGCGAAAAGTGAAGAGAGTGAATTGATGTCAGGCAGGTTGATCTATCTCATCGGACCTTCAGGTTCGGGCAAGGACAGCCTGCTGGATGCCGCACGAACGCGGTTGACCGAACGTAACTGCCGCATCGTGCGGCGGGTGATTACCCGCTCGGCTGAAGCGCTGGGAGAGTTGGCGCGGGGCGTGAGCCTCGATGAATTCACCCAGCTCGAAGCCCAGGGCGAATTCGCCTTGAGCTGGCGCGCCAACGGGTTGTGTTATGGCATTCCCCGTGAGATCGACGATTGGCTGGCTGCTGGGTACAACGTGCTGGTCAATGGCTCCCGCGGACACCTGCCAGCCACGCGGCAGCGTTATCCGGATTTGCTTGTCCTGTTGCTGACCGTGGAGCAGAGCGTTCTGCGCGAGCGCTTGCTGGCGCGGGGGCGCGAATCAGTCGAAGAGATCCGGGCCCGGCTGGCTCGCAATGCGTGGTTCAGTGAGCAGGTATTGGCGGAACACGATCCGACGCTGTGTGTCATCGATAATTCGGGGGCGCTGGAGGATACGGTGGAGTGCTTGTTGAGGTGTGTTGATGGGGAGTCGACCCGCGGCTAGGACTAAGGCAGTGCCATGAATGTGTTCGTTAGTTCGCCACATCTTTCAAAGAATTGCCGAATAGCGGGCCAAAGTTTTACTCGACTGGACCAAGCCGAGGCGTAATAGAAGATCTAGGTAACTAACAACCTCCATTGGCGGCATTCTCAACTGCTTTCGTTGGCGTTGAGCTGCGGCAATCACGGCCGCACTGTCCAGTCCGAATAAATTGCATACGAACTCGTCCGGATGCTGAGCTTCAATTCCGAATGAATCCAGAGCTTCGCGAGGGAAGTCTTTGGTATTGAATGTGACTATGACGCTCGCGTTGCAACGGATGGCGGCGGCCAGCACATGTCGGTCATCGACGTCCGGCAGGGACAACCCGCCAATCAAATTTTCATAACCCGTCACACACGCGTCGGGTAGTGCCTGATCCATCAGACTCGATGTTCGATCTAATTGCTCTGCAGTCAGATCCGGGCGGTTTTTCAGCAGATTGCGTTTCCATTCCCCGTGTATCTCCGCGGACCATTTAGCTCTGAAGCATCCGGAGAGAGCGAGCCACATCAAAAAATCTCTCAGGGGCGCGGGATACAACACGCAGGCATCATATAAAGCAGTAAAAGAGGATTGCCTCACTCGTATCCTATCCTTAGCGCCTGTGCCTGTTCTGCGAGAAGCGCCATTGCCTGTTCGCTGGCTGCATTACGCTGGGATTTATATTCCATCAAATGTTCAAAACGCACACGTCGGTGCTTGCCTGTTTTGTGGTAGGACAATTCGCCGGATTCAAGCAGTTTAATCAGGTGTGGCCGTGAGACGTTGAGCAGGTCAGCCGCCTCTTGTGTGGTCAACTCCGCGTGAACCGGAACGACCTTGACGGCATTGCCTGCTGCAAGCTCAGCCAAAATATCGACCAGCAAACGCAGTGCAGAGGTGGGAAGTTCCACGCTATGGGCCATGTTTTGCTCGTCGAAAATCTGAATGTGCTGAGTGTCAAAACCCGTCGCGATAAAAGCTGCCAAGGCGCGTTGACCTTCGATGGCAGCCTGCACTTCGCGTTCGATAGGGAGAGATATTGGCGGATAGGTGATAGCTGACATGGTATTTACCAAACTCTTGGATTAGAAGAATGCAACCTATACGAAATAATCGAAAATCGCAATAAACGAAACTCGGGCTTTCTCGCTCGAATTGATCACACGCTGCAAAACACTCGGGCGTGAACATTCGAATCTTTGTGCTTGAATAAAGATAACCCCAGGGTTATCTTTATTTCGTTGTAGCAAGGAGGCTGGCGGTGCAGAGCAGATTATTGATCAAGGAGCTGGAAGAGGCGGGCTGGGTGCTGGATCGGGTCACTGGCAGTCATCACGTCTTCACTCACCGCTATAACCCATACACGATTCCCGTGCCGCACCCGAAAAAGGATTTGCCGGTGGGCACGGTCAAAAGCATCAGGAGGCGCGCCGGGCTCGACTACCCGACCGCCAGTTACGCAGGAGATCCATAATGCAATATCCAATCTGTATCGAGTGGGGCGACGAGAACACCGCCATCGGTATTCAGATCCCCGATATTCCTGGCGCCGTTACGGCTGGGGATACGTTTGAAGATGCTTACAACGCGGCCGTCGAGATTGCCCACATCATGCTGCACGAGATTGCCGGCGGCGGGGATCCGATTCCAATGCCCACCTCTGCGGCCTTGCACCGCGGCAATCCCGACTTCGCAGACATGGGGTGGGGCATGCTGGAGTTGGATATCTCGCCCTACATGGGCAAGACCGAGAAGGTTAACGTGACGCTGCCCGGGTATGTCATCCAGCGCATCGATCGTTATGTGCGCGACCATAACATCAAGAGCCGCTCGTCTTTTCTGGCCGACGCGGCGATGGAGAAGCTGGTTCGTCACTGAGCCGTTTTTTCTACGCGGGCGGATTGGCAGGTTCGCCCGCGAAGCGTAGAGCCGTTATGCGCTGGCGAGTGAACGCTTCTCTGAAACACTCAGGAACCGCAACAACGCCAACACCGGGAACGCGCTGCCGACAATCACGATCCACAACCAGCCGCCGTGTTCGTACACCGCACTCGCCACGGAAGAGCCGAACGCGCCGCCGATGAAGATGCTGGTCATGTACAAGGCGTTCAGGCGACTGCGACTCTTGGCATCCAGGGCATAAACCGCACGTTGCCCCAGCACCATGTTCATCTGCACGCAGAAATCCAGCACCACGCCGGTCACCGCCAAGCCTATGACGCTGTAGAGCGGGTGGATGAAGGCAGGCAGGAAACTCAGGCTGGCGAACACCAGGGCCAGCAGTGAAGCAATGCGCGTGTGCCCGGCATCGGCCAGCCGTCCGGCAATTGGCGCTGCGATGGCACCGATAGCGCCGACCAGGGCGAAGATCGCGATCTGGGTTTGTGACAATCCGTGATTGCGCGTCAGTTCCAGCGGCACAGCAGTCCAGAACAGACTGAAGGTCGCGAACATGCAGCCCTGGTAGAACGCGCGCTGACGCAGCACTGGCTGTTCACGCAGCAGCGTCCACAACGAGCCGAGCAGTTGTGCGTAAGACGCGCTGTGATCAGGCTTGCGCTTGGGGATGGTCAGGGCCAGTACGATGCTGATTGCTGCCATCAATACGGCGGCGATTATGAACATCGCGCGCCAGCCAAAGTGGTCCGCGATCACGCTGGAGACTGGCCGCGCCAACAGAATCCCCAGCAACAAACCGCCCATGATCCCCCCGACGACGCGCCCACGGGACTCCTCCGGGGCCAAGTGTGCGGCAAGGGGAATAAGGATTTGCACTGACACCGAACTGAAACCCACCAGCAACGAGATCAGCAGGAACACGTTCGGCTGATCGGTAAACGCCGCGCCCAGCAGGCTGGCAATGGCCACCAGGGTGGTGATGATCATCAGCCGGCGATTTTCCAGCAGGTCGCCCAGCGGAACCAGGAAGAACAGGCCCAGCGCGTAGCCAATCTGCGTCAGCGAAACAATCAGGCTGGCCATGGTGCTGTTCAGGCCGATATCCGGCGCGATCAGGCCGATGATCGGCTGGGCGTAGTAGATGTTCGCCACGATGGCTCCGCAGCAAAAGGCAAATAGCAGCACCATGCCTCGGGTCATTGTCGCGGTGCCATGAGGCACTGGGTTTGCTGGAGTCATGGGATGTCTCGTTGAGCAATTGGGGAATGCGTGCAGGCTAAGGCGCGAGGGTGGAGGGCGGAAGCCGGTTCGGATTGATAGTGATCATTGGCTTGAGGAATGAATGGGGCGATCAGCGTGCCTGTGAGGTGCCGATGATACATTTACTTACATCCGCACTCATAGCGAACAGGGCGACTCTATCGCGGGCAAGCCAACTCCAATCGCGATGTCCAATGAATATGAGAGCGGTCTATACGTAGGAGTGAGCCTGCTCGCGATGGAGGTCAACGATTACGCGGGTAGCCTGAATGAATGTGGTGTTCTTCAGCTATTCGCGACCAGGCTCGCTCCTACAGGAATCTGGGGCGGGCATGAGTTCATGCTGCCCGTCCTGTGGGTTACAGGCAGCAGAACACCCACAAAAAAGGCGACCGCAAAGGTCGCCTTTTTCGTTACCACTCAGCGATCACTTGTCGCCATAAATCTGGTCAAAAACCCCACCATCATTAAAGTGGGTTTTCTGCACGGTGCGCCAGTCACCGAAGGTTTTCTCTACCGAAAGGAAATCCACTTTCGGGAAGCGATCGGTGTACTTGGCCAAGACTGCCGGGTCACGCGGGCGCAGGTAGTTGGCTGCGGCGATTTCCTGGCCTTCTGGAGACCACAGGTATTTCAGGTACTCCTCGGCGGCCGCGCGGGTGCCTTTTTTCTCGACGACTTTGTCGACCACCGACACTGGCGGCTCGGCTTCGGCGGAGACGCTTGGGTAGATGACTTCGAACTGGTCGCGGCCAAACTCGCGGGCGATCATTTCCGCTTCGTTTTCGAAAGTAACCAGTACGTCGCCGATCTGGTTGGTCATGAAGGTGGTAGTGGCAGCGCGGCCGCCAGTGTCGAGCACTGGTGCCTGCTTGAACAGCTTGCCGACGAAGTCCTTGGCCTTGTTCTCGTCACCTCCGTTTTTCAGCACATAACCCCAGGCCGACAGGTAGGTGTAGCGGCCGTTACCGGAAGTCTTCGGGTTCGGCACTATCACTTGCACGCCATCCTTGAGCAAGTCTGGCCAATCTTTCAGGGCTTTCGGGTTGCCTTTACGCACGATGAACACAGTGGCCGAGGTGAAGGGCGCGCTGTTGTTCGGCAGGCGGGTGACCCAGTTATCGGGGACCAGTTTGCCATTGTCTGCCAAGGCGTTGATGTCGGTCGCCATGTTCATGGTGATGACGTCAGCGGGCAGGCCGTCGATCACCGAGCGCGCCTGTTTGCTGGAGCCGCCGAACGACATCTGCAAGGTGATGTTCTCGTTGTGCTCGGCTTGCCAATGCTTCTGGAAGGCAGTGTTGTAGTCCTTGTAGAAATCGCGCATCACGTCGTAGGAAACGTTGAGCAGGGTCGGTGCGGCGTGGGCCACGCTGGTCAGGGCCAGGCCGGCGGCGAGTAGTGAGGCGCCAAAGAGTTTTTTCACTGCGAATTCCTTGTTCTGGATATTGTGTTCTAAGGTTTTTGAGCAAAATCGAGGCAATTTGCCAGCGACTATAACGGCACCGGCATAGTCCTTTAAAGATTAAAAAGCTCTTTGCTTATTCCAATTTTTTGAACAGTGCGTTGCCACATCGAGAGCAAAATGCGGCCCCGTGTTCGTGACTGTTCTTGCGGCAAACCGGGCAGTCGTGTTGCAACTGCTCACCGCGCATGGCGTTGGCCAGTTCGGCGGTAAATATCCCGGTGGGCACGGCGATGATCGAGTAACCCGTGATCATTACCAGTGACGAAATCACTTGGCCCAGCGGGGTCTTCGGCACGATGTCGCCAAAGCCTACCGTTGTCAGCGTGACAATCGCCCAATAGATGCCTTTGGGAATGCTGGTAAAGCCATGTTCCGGCCCTTCGACCACGTACATGAGCGTGCCGAACACCGTCACCAGGGTGCAGACGCTGACCAGGAACACCACGATCTTCTGCTTGCTGCCCCGCAGCGCCGACATCAGGTAGTTGGCTTGCTTGAGGTACGGGCTGAGCTTGAGCACACGGAAGATCCGCAGCATGCGGATGATGCGGATGATCAGCAGGTACTGCGCGTCGGCGTAGTACAGCGCGATGATGCCGGGCACGATCGCTAGCAAATCCACCAGCCCGTAAAAGCTGAATGCGTAACGCAACGGCTTGGGAGAACAGTACAGCCGCAAGCCGTACTCGATGGCGAAAATAACCGTGAAGCCCCACTCGATATACGCCAGCACGTTGGCGTAGTTCTGATGGACGCGGTCGATACTGTCGAGCATCACAATCACGATGCTGGCCAGGATGATCAACAGCAGAATGCCGTCGAAGCGCCGTCCGGCTTTGGTGTCGCTTTGGAAAACCATGACGTAAAGCTCTTCACGCCAGTTTTTGCTGCTGTCCATGGATACCGCCTGAACCAATGATCAGCGAAGCCTAGGTTGATTCTCCTCCAGAGCGCAAGGCGTATGGGTGACAGTGGCCTTGCCGAGCATTTGCACAATCGTGCGGATCAGCCAGCAGGCGAGGATGAAAGGCGCCGTCAGCGTGGGCAGGCCGATGGCGGCGAACACCGGCGTCAGCAGCAGCGCCGCTGCGATACCGAGCAGCGGCAACCAAGGTTTCTGGCCTGGCGAACTGAAGGCGAGGGCGGCGAGCACGGCGTTGTAACCACCGAGGCCGATCAATGCACTGTAAAAGTCGTGATGCAGCATGCTCCAGCCCATGCCTGCGACAGAGGCCAGCATCGCCCAGCAGAAAGCACGGCGATCTGCGATGAGCAAGCCCGCGGCAATCATTGCACCGGCTAACGGATGACCGAGGAACATCACCTGGCCCAGGCCTTTGAAGGGGGCAGCGAGTACGTTCTGCGGATTGATTTCGATCAGGTGCGCAGTGGTCGAGGGCGTGGCAAAGCACAGCAGCACCCAGCCCAGGCCGACGAAGGGCGCCGTGTAGGCGGGCATGTATTGGCTGAACCGTACGCGCTTGAGCCACTGTTGTGTGAGCATCGCACTCAGGCCCCCGGCGGCAATGATCAGCGGTGGCAGCAACGCGGACCAGGGGAAATACAGGCTCAGCAATAAACCGAGCAGCACGCCGTTGTAGCTGAACAGTCCGGCCTGGCGGTCAGCCTTGGCGTAGCCGCGGCGCTGGGCTGTGAGCAAGCCGGCAACCCCGCCCAGCAGTGCTCCGCCGAGCAGCACCGGCGCGGTAAAAAGGATGGCCAGCAGGCACAGCAAGCCAAACAGCGGGTGGCGCTGGAGGAAAATCTGGCTGAAGCCGTTGAGCAGGGCAGTCGCCCAATCGGGGCAGTGGGTGTTGAAGTGGTTGGCAGGCATTTTTATTCAGTGTGTCAGATGGACCGAGTTGGCTGCTTCGCGAGCAAGCCCGCTCCCACAGTGGATTTGTGGTGTTCACATATCCATTGGCTGAGCAGAGATCAGTGTGGGAGCGGGCTTGCTCGCGAAGAGGTCAGTACAGGCGCTAGATCAACGTCTCAATACGCAACGAGTTAGTCGACCCAGGCTGTCCAAACGGCACACCCGCAGTAATCAGCAAGGTATCGCCACGCTCAGCCATGCCCTGGGCCTGCGCGATCTCCAGCGCTGTCGAGCACACTTCATCCACCTGCCGCAGCCGGTCATTGACCACCGAGTGCACGCCCCACGCCACGGTCAAGCGGCGGGCGGCCTGCAGGTTTGGCGTCAGGTTGAGGATCGGCACCGTCGGCCGCTCCCGCGCCGCGCGCAGGCTCGACGCCCCCGATTCGCTGTAGTTGACCAGCACTGCCACCGGCAGCACGTTGCTGATACGCCGGATGGCGCAGCTGATCGCGTCGGAAACCGTAGCCTCGGCTTTTGGCCGGCTGACATCCAGTTGCGTCTGGTAGTCCGGGCCGTTTTCCACCTGGCGGATAATCTTGCTCATCATCTGCACGGCTTCCAGCGGGTATTCACCGGACGCGGTCTCCGCCGAGAGCATGACCGCATCAGCCCCTTCAGCCACGGCGTTGGCGACATCGGTCACCTCAGCGCGGGTCGGCGCAGGCGAGAAGCGCATCGATTCGAGCATCTGCGTGGCCACCACCACCGGTTTGCCGAGCTGGCGGCAGGTGCTGATGATGTTTTTCTGAATCTGCGGCACGCTTTCGGCTGGCACTTCCACGCCAAGATCGCCGCGAGCGACCATGATCGCATCGCTCAATTCGGCGATTTCGCGCAGCTGGGTAACGGCCGACGGCTTCTCGATCTTTGCCATCAGGAACGCCCTGTCGCCAATCAGTGACCGTGCCTCGCGGATGTCTTCCGGGCGTTGCACAAACGACAGCGCCACCCAGTCCACGCCCAGCTCCAGGCCGAAGCTCAAGTCACGGCGGTCCTTCGCGGTCAGCGGGCTCAATTCCAGCACCGCTTGCGGCACGTTCACGCCTTTGCGGTCCGACAGTTCGCCGCCATTGAGCACCGTGGTGTCGATGGCGTCGGCGTACTTGGTCACTACTCGCAGGCGCAGCTTGCCGTCGTCGAGCAGCAGGTCCATGCCCGGCTCCAGCGCGGCGATGATTTCCGGGTGGGGCAGGTTGACTCGACGTTCATCGCCCGGTGTTGCATCCAGGTCCAGGCGCAGGGCCTGGCCACGCACCAGTTGCACTTTGCCTTCGGCGAATTTGCCCACCCGCAGTTTCGGCCCCTGCAGGTCCATCAGGATGCCCAGGGGGTAGTTCAGCTGGCGTTCGACTTCACGGATCCACTGGTAGCGCTGAGCGTGATCGGCGTGATCGCCATGGCTGAAGTTCAGGCGAAAGATATTGACCCCGGCCTCCACCAGCTCTCGGATGTCGTCGATTCCGTCGGTGGCGGGACCGAGGGTGGCGAGGATTTTAACCTTCTTGTCAGGCGTCATTTTTAGGGCTCTCGAGAATCAGGATGGCGCGGAAATCGTTGACGTTGGTACGGGTCGGCTCGGTGACGATCAAGGCGTCCAGCGCCTGGAAATAACCGTAGCCATTGTTGTTGTCGAGCTCATCACTGGCGCTCAGGCCCAGGGCTGCAGCGCGGGCGTAGCTGTCCGGGGTCATGATGGCGCCGGCATTGTCCTCGGAACCATCGATGCCATCGGTATCGCCGGCCAGGGCGTAGACGCCGGGCAGGCCCTTGAGGCTGTCGGTCAGGCTGAGAAGGAATTCCGCATTGCGTCCGCCACGGCCATTGCCGCGCACGGTCACGGTGGTTTCGCCACCGGACAGAATCACGCACGGCGCGGGCAGGGGTTGACCGTGCAGCACGACTTGCCGAGCGATGCCGGCGTGCACCTTTGCTACTTCCCGGGATTCGCCCTCCAGGTCGCCGAGGATCAGCGGGCTGAAACCGGCCTGGCGGGCTTTGACTGCGGCCGCTTCCAGCGACTGCTGGGGCCGGGCGATCAGCTGGAAATGGCTGCGAGCCAGGCTCGGGTCATCGGGTTTGACGGTTTCTGATTCCGGGTTTTGCAGCCACTCACGCACGGACGCAGGCACTTCAATGGCATAACGCTTGAGGATCGCCAGGGCTTCGGCACTGGTGCTTGGGTCGGCCACGGTGGGGCCGGATGCGATGACCGTGGCGAGATCGCCCGGCACATCGGAAATGGCGTAGGTATAAACAGTTGCAGGCCAGCAGGCCTTGCCGAGACGGCCACCCTTGATCGCCGAGAGGTGCTTGCGCACGCAGTTCATCTCGCCGATAGTGGCGCCGGATTTGAGCAGGGCTTTATTGATTGACTGCTTGTCGGCCAGGGTAATGCCAGCTGCGGGCAGGGCGAGCAGAGCCGAACCTCCGCCGGAAAGCAGGAAGATCACGCGGTCGTCTTCGGTCAGGTTGCTGACCAGCTCCAGCACGCGTTTGGCCACAGCCAGGCCAGCGGCATCGGGCACCGGGTGGGCGGCTTCGACCACTTCGATTTTTTCGCAAGGTGCGCCGTGACCGTAACGGGTCACCACCAGGCCGGAGACTTCGCCCTGCCAGCAGCGCTCGACCACTTGAGCCATGGCGGCAGCGGCTTTACCCGCGCCGATTACGATCACCCGGCCTGTGCGATCACGTGGCAGATAAGCTTCGAGAACTTGTTGCGGATGGGCCGCGTCGATGGCGGTGGCGAACAGGTCGCGAAGAAATTGTTGCGGATCGACCGACATGGCAGGCTCCCGGAATTCTTGTTATTTGAAGGGCAACTCGGTTCCTTGTGGGAGCGGGCTTGCTCGCGAAGGCGTCGGCACAGTCAATATTGATATCTCCTGACCCACCGCCTTCGCGAGTAAGCCCGCTCCCACAGGGTTTTGCGGCGGGCTTATTTATCGCGAATCGAGAAATTCGCCATGTGCTCCAGGCCCTTGATCAGTGCCGAGTGGTCCCAGTTGCTGCCACCGATCGCCGCGCAGGTGCTGAACACTTGCTGGGTGTTGGCGGTGTTCGGCAGGTTGATGCCCAACTCGCGGGCACCGGCCAGGGCCAGGTTCAGGTCTTTCTGGTGCAGGCTGATGCGGAAGCCTGGATCAAAGGTGCCTTTGATCATACGCTCGCCGTGCACTTCGAGGATCTTCGAAGAAGCAAAACCGCCCATCAGCGCTTCACGCACCTTGGCAGGGTCGGCGCCATTCTTCGAGGCGAATAGCAGGGCTTCGGCCACGGCCTGGATGTTCAGCGCGACAATGATCTGGTTTGCCACTTTTGCGGTCTGGCCGTCGCCGTTACCACCGACCAGGGTGATGTTCTTGCCCATGGCCTGGAACAGCGGCAGGACGCGTTCGAAGGCATCGGCATCACCGCCGACCATGATGCTCAGGGTCGCAGCCTTGGCGCCGACTTCACCGCCGGAGACTGGCGCGTCGAGGTACTGGGCGCCTTTTTCGTTGATCTTGGCCGCAAAGGCCTTGGTTGCGGTGGGCGAAATGGAGCTCATGTCGATGACGATCTTGCCTTTGCCAACACCGGCGGCGATGCCGTCGGCACGGAACAGCACGTCGTCGACCTGGGGGGTGTCCGGCACCATGATGATGATGACTTCAGCTTCCTGGGCGACTTCTTTCGGGTTGGCCAGGGCGACCGCGCCTGCAGCAATCAGGTCGGCAGGGGCGGCGTCGTGATGCGCCGACAGGAACAGGCTGTGACCGGCTTTCTGCAGGTTCGCCGCCATTGGGTGGCCCATGATGCCGGTGCCGATAAATCCGATTTTAGCCATGAGAAATTCCTCTTGTTTTTGTGTAGCTCAAGCAAATAGGGGAGCTGTTGCTTTATGTAGGAGTGAGCCTGCTCGCGATTCAGGCGCTGCGGCACATCAGGTGCACCGAGGTGATTTCATCGCAGCAGGCTCACTCCTACAGGGGGTCTGTGTCAGATTGTGTTATGGGTTTTCAGCCAGCCCAGACCGGCTTCGGTGGTGGTCAGCGGCTTGTATTCACAGCCAACCCAACCCTGGTAGCCGATGCGGTCCAGGTGTTCGAACAGGAAGCGGTAGTTGATCTCGCCGGTGCCCGGTTCGTTACGCCCCGGGTTGTCCGCCAACTGCACGTGGTTGATCTCGCCCAGGTGCGATTGCAGGGTGCGGGCCAGGTCGCCTTCCATGATTTGCATGTGATAGATGTCGTATTGCAGGAACAGGTTGGCACTGCCCACCTGTTCGCGAATCGACAGGGCCTGCGCCGTGTTGTTCAGGTAGAAACCGGGAATGTCGCGGGTGTTGATCGCTTCCATCACCAGCTTGATCCCGGCCGCCTGCAGCTTGTCGGCTGCGTACTTGAGGTTGGCGACGAAGGTTTTTTCCACGGTGGCGTCATCCACGCCTTGTGGACGAATGCCCGCCAGGCAGTTGATCTGGGTATTGCCCAGCACTTGCGCGTAGGCGATGGCCAGGTCGACACCGGCGCGGAATTCTTCGACGCGGTCCGGCAGGCACGCGATGCCGCGCTCGCCCTTGGCCCAGTCACCGGCCGGCAGGTTGAACAACACCTGGGTCAGGCCGTTGGCATCGAGTGTGGCCTTGATTTCGGCGGAACTGAAGTCGTAGGGGAACAGGTATTCGACACCACTGAAGCCGGCCTTGGCGGCCGCTTCGAAACGGGCAAGAAAATCCTGTTCGGTGAACAGCATGGACAGGTTGGCTGCGAAACGCGGCATGGTGGTCTCCCGTGTATATATGGTGGGCGTTCCCGGATCCCTGTGGGAGCGGGCTTGCTCGCGAAAGCGGTGTGTCAGGCGGCATCAATGTTGCCTTTGCCGCAGCCTTCGCGAGCAAGCCCGCTCCCACAGTGGGAACCTCGTCAGTTCATCTTAATCAAGCAACGAAATAGCAGTCGGTGCGTCGTTGCCGACCAGCGCCAGGTCTTCGAACTCGTTGACGGCGTTGATCTCGGTACCCATGGAAATGTTGGTCACGCGCTCCAGGATAATCTCCACGATGACCGGCACCTTGAACTCCTCGATCAGTTCCTGGGCCTTGCGCAGGGCAGGCTGGATCTGGGCCGGTTCGAACACGCGCAGGGCCTTGCAACCCAGGCCTTCGGCGACCGCGACGTGATCGACACCATAACCGTTGAGTTCTGGCGCGTTCAGGTTATCGAAGGACAGCTGCACGCAGTAGTCCATGTCGAAACCGCGCTGGGCCTGACGGATCAGCCCCAGGTACGAGTTGTTTACCACAACGTGGATGTACGGCAGCTTGAACTGCGCGCCCACGGCCAGCTCTTCGATCATGAACTGGAAATCATAGTCGCCCGAGAGCGCCACGACCTTGCGGGTCGGATCGGCCTTGACCACGCCCAGTGCTGCCGGAATGGTCCAGCCCAATGGGCCGGCCTGGCCACAGTTGATCCAGTGACGCGGCTTGTAGACGTGCAGGAACTGCGCGCCGGCAATCTGCGACAGACCGATGGTGCTGACGTAGCAAGTGTCTTTGCCGAACACCTGGTTCATTTCTTCGTACACGCGCTGCGGCTTGACCGGAACGTTGTCGAAGTGGGTCTTGCGGTGCAGGCTGGCCTTGCGCTGCTGGCAGTCCTGCAGCCAGGCGCTGCGATTTTTCAGCTTGCCGGCAGCTTGCCATTCGCGAGCGACTTCGATGAACACGGTCAACGCGGCAGCAGCATCGGAGACGATGCCCAGGTCCGGGGTGAATACGCGGCCGATCTGCGTTGGCTCGATGTCGACGTGAATGAATTTGCGGCCTTCGGTGTAGACGTCGATCGAACCGGTGTGACGGTTGGCCCAACGGTTACCCACGCCCAGCACCAGGTCAGACTTGAGCATCGTCGCGTTGCCGTAGCGGTGCGAGGTTTGCAGGCCAACCATGCCCACCATCAACGGGTGATCGTCCGGAATGGTGCCCCAGCCCATCAAGGTTGGGACAACCGGAATACCGGTCAGCTCGGCGAACTCCACCAGCAGTTCGGCGGCGTCGGCGTTGATGATGCCGCCACCCGCGACCAGCAATGGACGCTCAGCCTGGTCGAGCATGGCCAGGGCCTTCTCGATCTGCACGCGGTTAGCGGTCGGCTTGGCCAGTGGCAAAGGCTCGTAGGCGTCGATGTCGAATTCGATTTCAGCCATCTGCACGTCGAACGGCAGGTCGATCAGCACTGGGCCTGGGCGGCCGGAGCGCATTTCGTAGAAGGCTTTCTGGAATGCGTAGGGCACCTGGCCCGGTTCCATGACAGTGGTCGACCACTTGGTCACCGGCTTGACGATGGCGGTGATGTCGACTGCCTGGAAATCTTCCTTGTGCATACGGGCGCGGGGGGCCTGGCCGGTGATGCAGAGGATTGGAATCGAGTCGGCCGAGGCGCTGTACAGCCCGGTGACCATGTCCGTACCGGCCGGTCCCGAAGTGCCGATGCACACGCCGATGTTGCCAGCCTTGGTGCGGGTGTAGCCCTCAGCCATGTGCGAGGCGCCTTCAACGTGGCGAGCGAGGACGTGATCGATGCCACCGACCTTCTGCAAGGCGGAGTACAGCGGGTTGATCGCGGCGCCCGGGATGCCAAAAGCGGTATCAACCCCTTCACGGCGCATCACCAGAACGGCGGCTTCGATTGCTCTCATTTTGCTCATGGTTTTGTGCCTCTTACGTTTTGTAATTGTATACAAGTGGCTTTGCGCAGAGTGTATTCACGGCGGACGGCGCAGGTCAATCCATTTTCTCAAGCGACTGTTTCATTCGTCGGAAGCCTGTCCTGCTGTGGCTTTTCGTCGCATGTGGCGCTTTTCGATAATTATTGTATACAAAAAAATACTTCATTGTGTTCTATTTGTTGCATCGGCCTGCGGCACTTGCGCGCAGGCCACTGGCTTTCCCTATAACAAAATGAGGACGGCACCATGAGCGCTTTAACCTTGAAAGTTGCAGTCAACCTGGTCAATCAGGCCATCTCCGCCGGGCGTGCGATCTCTGCGGCACCCCTGACCATTGCAGTACTGGATGCCGGCGGGCACCTGATCACGCTACAACGCGAAGACGGCGCCAGCCTGCTGCGCCCGCAGGTGGCCATCGGCAAGGCGTGGGGCGCCATCGCCCTGGGCAAGGGCTCGCGCCTGCTGGCTCTGGACGCACAACAACGCCCGGCATTTATTGCGGCCTTGAACAGCCTTGGGCAAGGCAGCGTCGTGCCGGCACCGGGCGGCGTGTTGATTCGGGATCAGGAGGGGAATGTGCTGGGGGCAGTGGGGATCAGCGGCGATCTGTCGGATGTTGACGAGCAGTGCGCGATCAATGCGATTGAAGCGTCGGGGTTGCGGGCGGATGCGGGGGTGGTGGCTTGATTTTGTAGCGCCTGGCCTATCGCCTTCGCGAGCAAGCCCGCTCCCACAATGGTTCCGGTGCAGGACACAAATTGTCTGAACACCTCAGGCCACTGTGGGAGCGGGCTTGCTCGCGAAAGCAATCTCACAGACACATCCAGCTAAAAGTGTGCCGCTCGGTTTGCAATGCGCTGATCTAGCCTTCTCTTGAACTCATCGATGAGAGAGGCAAAGGAATGCCGGAACTGTCAGCTTCACATCGTTTGCGCATCGGTCGCTACGCCGAACACAACCGCATCTATCTTCTGACTGCCAACACTCTCAAGCGGGAGCCCGTGTTTAGGGACTATCGCTTGGGCAGGTTAGTTGTGCATCAATTCAGGCAGGCTCAGGTTCAGGGGTTTGCTGACTCCTTGGCTTTTGTGGTTATGCCAGACCACTTTCACTGGTTGATCCAGTTACACAAGGGATCGCTAAGCCAATTGATGTGCCAAGCCAAATCGTTGAGCACCCGATCTATAAATGGGACGAGCGGCCGTGCTGGCAGCCTCTGGCAGCAAGGTTTCCATGACCATGCTCTGCGGCGAGAGGAAGAATTATTGAGAGTTGCGCGGTATGTGGTTGCAAACCCATTGCGAGCGGGGTTGGTTGAGAAACTTGGCGACTATCCGCTGTGGGATGCTGTCTGGATTTGATTTGGGACCGAGATGCCGCTTTCGCGAGCAAGCCCGCTCCCACAGGGGATGAGGTGACTGGCTAAGCCCCCTGTGGGAGCGGGCTTGCTCGCGAATCCGACACCGCGGTCTATCTGTCCGGCTCACACCCCTTCAGCACCAACCGAATAATCGTCTGCGCCGCCGCTTCATAGTCTTCCTCATCCAGCTTCGCCTTGCCGGTAATGGCGGTGATTTGCCAGTCGAAGTCGGCATAGGTCTGGGTTGCGGCCCAGATGCTGAACATCAAGTGGTTGGGGTCAATGGCGGCGATCTGGCCGCGGTCGATCCAGGTCTGGATGCAGTCGATGTTGTGCTTGGCCTGACCGTTCAGTTGCTCCACCAGGTCGGCACTCAGGTGCGGGGCGCCGTGCATGATTTCGCTGGCGAACACCTTGGATGCGAACGGCAGGTCGCGGGAGATGCGGATTTTCGAGCGGATGTAGCCGCTCAGCACTTCACTGGGGACGCCGTCGGCATTGAATGGCGTCGAGGCCTGCAGGATAGGTTCGATGATGCTTTCCAGGACCTCGCGGTAGAGGTTTTCCTTGGATTTGAAATAGTAGTAGACGTTGGGCTTGGGCAAACCCGCCTTGGCTGCGATGTCACTGGTTTTGGTCGCAGCGAAGCCCTTGTCGGCAAATTCTTCACTGGCGGCACGCAGGATCAGTTCTTTGTTGCGCTCGCGGATAGTGCTCATAAACCAGGTGGTTCCTTGCCTGTACTGGCGGTGGCGCATGGTAGCACCGGCTTTGCGCACCGCTCAAGAATGCCCCGCAGCGCCTCGGGCAGGCTATGCTGCCCAGCATTCATTCTTTGCAGGAAATTTCATTCATGGCAGGAAGCAGTTTGCTGTTGCTGATCGACGACATCGCCGCAGTATTGGACGACGTGGCGTTGATGACCAAAATGGCCGCGAAAAAGACCGCAGGTGTACTCGGCGACGACCTGGCACTCAATGCGCAGCAGGTTTCCGGAGTACGTGCCGAGCGCGAAATTCCGGTGGTGTGGGCCGTGGCGAAGGGCTCGTTCCTGAACAAACTGATCCTGGTGCCATCGGCGCTGGCGATCAGTGCGTTCATTCCGTGGCTGGTTACGCCCTTGCTGATGGTCGGCGGCGCCTATCTGTGCTTTGAAGGGTTCGAGAAGCTCGCGCATAAATTCCTCCACAGCAAGGTTGAAGACCAAGCCGAGCATGCGCAGCTGGTCGAGGCGGTCGCAGACCCGGCAACCGATCTGGTGGCTTTCGAGAAGGACAAGATCAAAGGTGCCATCCGCACCGACTTCATCCTGTCGGCAGAAATCATCGCGATCACCCTGGGCACAGTCGCGGGTGCTTCGCTGACCCAGCAGGTCATCGTGTTGTCGGGGATCGCCATCGTGATGACCGTGGGGGTGTACGGCCTGGTGGCGGGCATCGTCAAACTCGACGATCTCGGCCTGTGGCTGACCCAGAAGCCCGGCCAGATGGCCAAAAGCATCGGCAACGGGATCCTGCGCGCCGCGCCTTACATGATGAAAAGCCTTTCGGTGATTGGTACCGCCGCGATGTTCCTGGTCGGCGGTGGGATCCTGACCCATGGCGTACCAGCGATTCATCACTGGATCGAAGAAGTCAGCGCGAGTGCTGGTGGCGCCGGGTTTATCGTGCCGATGTTGCTCAATGCCGTGGCCGGGATTGTCGCCGGTGCGGTGGTGTTGGCCGGCGTGATGGCTGTGAGCAAGATCTGGAAAGCTCTCAAAAACTAAAGCCTGGCACTAAACATTGTAGGAGTGAGCCTGCTCGCGATGGCGGTGTGTCAGTCAACATTAACGTTGAATGTCATATCGCTATCGCGAGCAGGCTCACTCCTACAGGAATATGTGGTGTTGTTAACTGCATGAAAAAAGGCCATTCGATCTGCATCGAATGGCCTTTTTTGTTACCGCCGCTGTTACTCGGCGATCTGCAACTTGCGCGACTCGGTGTACACGTAGCGCACTTTTTCATATTCGAACGGCGAGTTCAGCTGGCCGTAACGGAAGCTGGTCTGGTAGCGCCGGTCAACTCCGCGCAGCATCCAGACTTCCGGGTGGTTGGAGCTGACTTCCGAAACGTTGAGGAAGTTGATCGCCGACTCGGCGGTGAAGTCCACGGCCAGGCCGCCGGTGTCGCGGATGTTCGACGGGCCGAGGATTGGCAGCACGAAGTAGGCACCGCCCGGAACTCCGTAGAAGCCCAGGGTCTGACCAAAGTCTTCACTCTGGCGCGGCAGGCCCATGGCGGTCGCCGGGTCCCACAGGCCGGCGATGCCGATCGTGGTGTTCAGCAGCAGCCGAGCGGTGGTCTCCATCGAACGCTTGCCCTTGAACTGCAGCAGGCTGTTCATCAGGTTCGGCACATCGCCGAGGTTGTTGAAGAAGTTGCTGACGCCGGTACGCAGGAAGCTCGGCGTGATGTAGCGATAGCCATCGACCACCGGCAGGAACACCCATTGGTCGAAGCGGTAGTTGAAGTGATAAACCCGACGGTTCCACTCTTCCAGCGGGTCATAGACGTTCAGCGCGTTGAGCGTCGAGCGCTCGAACTCGCGCTGATCCAGCCCCGGGTTGAACTTGAGTTTGCTCAGCGGCTCCTTGAAACCATCGCTATCGACGACGATAGGCGCATTGGCTTTGCTGTTGTCGGCATGGGCGACGCCTGCACAGAGTAACGCTGCGATAAGCAGGAGAGATTTAGCCACGGAAGAACTCCAGCATGGCGTCGCTGTTGACGCGGTAATTGAGGTTGCCGCAATGGCCGCCCAGTGGATAAACGGTCAGGCGGTCGCCAAACGTCTTGCGCAGGAAACCCAGGTCGCCAGGGCCGAGGATCACGTCGTCGGCGTTATGCATGACGGAGATTTTCGGGCTGGCCTGCAGGTAATCCTTGAGTGCGTACAAACTGACCTGATCGATCAGCTGCAGCAAGCTGCCGCCGTCGGTGCGGGCACGCCACATCGGGATGACCTGTTCGGTGATGTAGCAGTCGAAGTCGCATTGCAGCGCACGCTTGAGGAACGGCGTGAGGCTGGTGCCTTCGGTGATCGGGTACTTCGGTGGAGTGATCAGGCCGCGACGGTTGATCAGGTCCGAAGTAAAGGCGATGTCGGCCGCCGAGAAGCGGAACGAGGTGCCGATCAGCATGGCCATCTGTTCGTTGGTCAGGTGCTGCTTGGACTGCTGGAAGTCATACAGCAGTGCATCGTTGAGGTCGACGTAGCCTTTCTGCTGGAAGTAGCGAGTCAGCTTCTCCAGCACCAGTTCATAAAAGGTGGTGGAGTTATTGATGCCCTTGACCTCGGTCTGGACCAGCTTGTCCAGGTTGGTGATAGAGGTGTAGAGGTTGACCGGCGGGTTGAGCAGCAGGACTTTCTTGAAGTTGAAGCTGCGTCGGGTTTCGTCCAGATGCGCGACAAACGCTGCATCCAGGGCGCCTAGGCTGTAGCCGGTCAGGTAGTACTCGGTCACCGGTACTTTCGGGTTCTGCGCCCGCACCGCTTGCATGACCCGGTACATGTCTTCGGCATCTTCCTTGGTGATACCCGGGGTAGCGAAGCGCGAGGCGGAGGTGATGAAGTCGAAGCTGGTCGGCGACGACAGCTGCACCACGTGGTAGCCGGCCTTGTAGTAGAGCTTTTTCAGGTATTCGTTGAGGCTGCTGTCATACCGCGCACCGGTACCGGCGATCAGGAAGATCAGCGGTGCCGCCTTGTCTTGAGTGGCGATCCGATAGGTGAGTTTCTTCACCGCCCAGAAGTTGTCCGGCAGTTCGAATGCACGCTCCGGCCGCAGGGTGATGCTGCGGTCTTCCTGATTGATGTCGTCGTCCAGCGGCAACTCCGGGCGCAGGTCCGGTGGAGTCGTGGCAATGGTGGCCTCAAATGGGTTGGTCAAGGGGTAGCCATAACTGGCGGCGTCGATGTCGACCGCCAGTGCGGACGCACTCAAAATAAGGCCGCCAAACAGGGCGGCGAAGCGCAAGGAACGGAGCATGACTAGATCCCTTAGAGGAAGGTGCCGGATGAAGTTCGCAGGCTATGACCACAGCTTTGCCGCCAAAGTGCCACGCATCGGCACGAAACAGGCGTAATTCCGGGTAATAGTAGCTGGACGATACACTTTGCAGCTATTTCATGACTACTTATCTGTTACACACATTTGCTTAAATCCTCCGGGGGATTAAGCTGGCCGCCGTTTTCGCCCATTGGAGTACCCCATGTCCCGCCGTCTGCCCGTGATCCTGCTGCTTGTTTTGCTGCCGTTGTGGCTGGCCGCCAGTTACGGCGCGCGGTATGGCTTCATGGAAGATGCGCAGTGGGTGGGCATCTGCGTCGACGAGGCAAGCCGCTGGGAATGCCAGGCGCGCTCAAGCCTGGGGTTGATGATTCATTTCAAGGTGCTGGGCTGGTCGGCGATAGCCGCTGCGGTACTTGGCTTTGTGCTGCCAGGCCGGGCAGGCTGGTGGCTGGCGGTGCTGGCGCTGGTGCTGGGGTTTCCGGCACTGGCGTTGTACAACACCACGTTGGCGGTGTTTGCGGTTGTGATCGCGGCTTTGCGGTTGGTGCGGGCGGCTCGCTGACTAGCAGTTCTGATAGTAGACAGTCATCCCGATAACTCCGAATCTAACCGCATTGACTTTCGGATATGAATCGGAGCGGTGCGATGACGGGTCAGCGAGAAATATTGCTTTGCCTCTACAGCTACGACCCTCTGGATAGGGTTGTGGGTTGTGCTCAGCTGAACCAGGATTCTGTTCAACGCTATTACCGGCAAAATCGGCTGGCCACTGAAATTCAGGGGCAGGCGCGGTACTCGTTGTTTGAGCACGAACAACAGCTGTTGGCACAGCAACAGCATCAGTCGGGGAGAGTTGAGTGCGCTTTGCTGGCAACAGATCTGCAGCGTTCGGTTTTGCACTCCATTGCCGGTGGCAATCATCAGAGCCCCGTTTACTCCCCTTACGGGCATCGCTCTCCTGAGAGTGGACTACTCAGTCTGCTTGGCTTCAATGGCGAGCGCCGAGATCCGGTGACCGGGCATTACTTGCTTGGGAATGGTTACCGCGCATTTAATCCGGTGTTGATGCGATTTAATAGCCCGGACAGTTTGAGTCCGTTTGGGAGGGGTGGGGTGAACGCCTACGCCTATTGTGGGGGGGATCCGGTAAGTCGGGTGGATCCGATGGGCCACTATTTTGCTTCTGCGCTTGTAAACGGGTCGATTGGGGCGATGTTTGCACAACGAGTCATCAACACTGTGGAGCGTGTATTTTCAGTTTCGTCAGCCGCTGCAAGCCTAGTGAGCCGTGGAACTCAGCGAGTCACCAATGCTATTCAAAAGTTGCGTCCTTCCTATCAACTCACCAAACGTAATGAGCTGGTTCAGGCTACTAATGCCGATAGGCTTGCGAGCATTGACGATTACAACAAAATTCTCGCCCATTCAACCGACACTCGCCCTTTTACCGCGACCAAAAACTACGTCTTGGCCAAGAAAAGGGCGGTCGAAGATTTTGTGGGGCCACGCAATCTGGAAAATGGCCCTGCTCAAGATTTCAATCAATTGCTGGTGGACTCAGAATCAGCAAATGCAACCCTCAATAGAGTCATTGCTGACGATGCAGCTCTACATTCGGCGGGCGTTCGAATGCATGGGGCCATTCAACGTTGGCGTGATGCGACGGGTTTTGAAGTAAGGGATATCATCCGCATTGATGAGCTGGGCAAAGCGGTCCGAAGGCCATCCTGATTCCTGCGGACAACTCTGGCAAGATCTCAGCTCCTGCGAGCCCGCAAACACCGCCACAGCGCCACCACCATCAACCCACTCACCAGCGCCCAACCCCAGGCCTGCTGGTTCTGCAGACCTTCAACAAACAACTGCGGCGCAATGCCGACGCCGATAATGAAAGTCAGCACCGCGATTTCCCGCCGCGGTACGTTCACCGGTCGGCACAGGTAGATCAGCGCCGGCAGGATGAACGCGACGCTCGGGAAGCTGCGATAACGCGGATCGAACACCAGCTCCAGCATCATCACGGCACCGGCAAAACCCGCTGCTGCGACCAGCCATCCAGCGCGGCGCTCCAGCACCTCAAATGCCCGACCACGCCAGCCAGTGCGGGCGCTCAGGGTCAGTGCCGCATGGGCCAGCACCAACAGATTCAGCGCCGTAAGCAACGCGACCCATAGCCATTCGCTGGCAAAGCGCGTAGTGACACGCGCCAGGTCGCCCCAGGCGCCAACCGAGCAGGCGGCCAGGGCGCCGAGCAGTGGCAGCACCAGCGCCGAGCGAGTGCTGCGCACGCGCCCACCGAGGAACAGCGTGCCGAGGAAAATCACACCGCCGACCACCAGCCACTGCGACCAGTACGGTACGTTCGAGACCGGGCCTGCCAGCACGCCCTTGTCCTGGCGGTCTGCATCGAACAGCCCCCAGTAACCGCCCACCGCACCTTCGCTGGCGCGTTTCCACGGCTGATCGAAGGCTTCGATCAAGTTGTAGTGCCAGCCCTGCTGTTCGGCCATGGCGACAAAACCGCGGATGAACTTGGCTTCATTGACCCGGCTGGGCAGGGCTGTCTCGCGCTGGCGGCCTTCGCTTGGCCAGCCGGTTTCGCCAATCATCACGTCTTTGGGGGCGAATTTATTGCCGAACACCTGGCGCACTTCCGCCACGTGTTGCAGCGCGGCGTCGATGTTCGAGGGATCATCTTCCCAGTAAGGCAGCAAGTGGATGGTCAGGAAGTCCACGGCCGGGGCGATTTCCGGGTGCTTGAGCCAGAACTCCCAGACGTCGGCGTATGTCACGGGTTGCTTGACCTGGCTCTTGACCTTGTTGATCAGCCGGGCCAGTTGCGGGCCGGTGATTTCCTTGCGCAGCAGCACTTCATTACCCACGATCACCGAAGTCACCACGTCGGCATTGGCATTGGCCGAGGCGATCAGCAGGTCGACTTCCTTCTCTGTGTCCACCGGATTGCTGTTGACCCAGGCGCCGATCATCAGCTTCAAGCCATGCTTACGTGCCAGATCGGGCAGGGCTTCGAGGCCGGTCATCGAATAGGTGCGGATGCACTCAAAGCGCGTGGCGAGCAGTGCGAGGTCGGCGTCCATGCGCTCCGGGCGCAGTTTGAACGGCACGTCGAACGGCGACTGGTCCTTGTCGAACGGGGTATAGGACGCGCACTGCAGTTTGTGCGTGGCGCTGGCGACGTCCGGCAGGATCACCGGTTTGCCCAGGCCGTACCAGAAGCCACCCAGGGCAAACAGCCCGAGCAGGCAGGCGAACAGATAAGCAAAAAAAGGAAAGCGCGGGGTCGCGGACATGGTCGGGCCGTCTGGGAGCAAAGCCGGGCATGTTACCTGCATTTGCGCCGCGCTTGGTGCCTCGCATGGTTTTGACATGCAATGTTCGGGCGTATTGAACGGTTGACTGTGGTTGCCAGCAGTTAATGGCGTTCTGATGTCGTTTCTCGATGGCTTGAGGTCGCTGGCAGAGCAGGTCGCCTGCGGCGCGAGGTTGATTATCGAGGCGTCAGTGCTCTCACGGAAAAATCGAGCTGATGATCGAATGAGCTGGCGGTGTGCGTGATGGGGGCGCGGCGCACCAGAACACTACGTTGACGCGACTCGGCATCCGTCGAGCGCAGCACTTTCGGGGAAGTAACGATGAAGATGCGACGACTTTTAGGCGCGGGTGCCGCTCTGGTGCTTGCGATTGGCTCCACAATGGCCAATGCCGAGAGCAAGACCCTGAGCATCGGTTATGTCGACGGTTGGTCCGACAGCGTCGCGACCACTCACGTGGCGGCCGAAGTGATCAAGCAGAAGCTCGGGTATGACGTGAAGCTGCAAGCGGTGGCAACCGGGATCATGTGGCAGGGCGTGGCCACCGGCAAGCTCGATGCGATGCTCTCCGCCTGGCTGCCAGTGACCCACGGCGACTACTGGGCCAAGAACAAGGATCAGGTGGTCGATTACGGCCCCAACTTCAAGGACGCCAAGATTGGCTTGATCGTGCCGGAATACGTCAAGGCCAAGTCGATTGAAGACCTCAAGACCGACGACACCTTCAAAGGCCGTATCGTTGGCATCGATGCCGGTTCGGGGGTGATGCTCAAGACCGATCAGGCGATCAAGGATTACGGCCTGAGCAATTACACCCTCAAGGCCAGTTCCGGTGCCGGCATGATTGCCGAGCTGACCCGGGCCGAGAAAAAGAACGAATCCATCGCTGTCACCGGCTGGGTGCCGCACTGGATGTTCGCCAAGTGGAAACTGCGCTTCCTCGACGATCCGAAAGGCGTGTACGGCGCGGCTGAAACCGTTAACAGCATCGGCAGTAAAGAGCTGGCGACCAAGGCACCGGAAGTGGCCAAGTTCCTGAAAAACTTCCAGTGGGCGTCGAAAGACGAAATCGGCGAAGTGATGCTGGCCATTCAGGATGGCGCCAAGCCGGACGCAGCGGCAAAAGATTGGGTCGCCAAGCATCCGGAGCGCGTGGCTGACTGGACCAAATAACTCAACACCGCCGGCCCCCTTGTAGGAGTGAGCCTGCTCGCGATAGCAAACTGTCAGATGACTAATCCGTCGACTGACACAACGCCATCGCGAGCAGGCTCACTCCTACATTTATTTGTGCATGCTTGAGATTGGCGATTCTGTCATGTCGTTCTAATACTAAGGTCGTCTGGAACCTGGCCCGCAGCCGCATAGAGTGGATAACGTTCCAACAATAATCTGTGCTGCGAGGATAAAAACAATGAACGACAGCATTTACCTCTCGATTCAAAACAGCCCGCGCTTCAAGGAGCTGGTTAGCAAGCGAGAAAAGTTCGCCTGGATTCTCTCGGCGATCATGCTTGGTCTTTACTCCGGATTCATCCTGCTGATCGCTTACGGGCCGCATATCCTGGGCGCCAAGATCAGTCCTGAATCATCCATTACCTGGGGCATTCCGATCGGTGTTGGGCTGATCCTTTCCGCCTTCATCCTGACCGGCATCTACGTAAAACGCGCCAACGGCGAATTTGACGACCTGAACAATGCGATTCTCAAGGAGGCTCAGCAATGATCCGGCGTCTAATGGCTCTATTGAGCATTGCAGCTTTCGCGCCGGGTGCCTGGGCGGCTGATGCCCTGACTGGTGCAGTGGTCAAGCAACCGCTGAACATTCCGGCGATCCTGATGTTCGTGGCGTTCGTTGGCGCCACGTTGTACATCACTTACTGGGCTTCGAAGAAAAACAACTCGGCAGCCGACTACTATGCGGCTGGCGGCAAGATCACCGGTTTCCAGAACGGTTTGGCGATTGCCGGCGACTACATGTCTGCGGCGTCCTTCCTGGGTATTTCCGCCCTGGTCTTCACCTCCGGCTACGACGGCCTGATCTACTCGATCGGCTTCCTGGTGGGCTGGCCGATCATTCTGTTCCTGATCGCCGAGCGCCTGCGTAACCTGGGTAAATACACCTTTGCCGACGTGGCGTCCTACCGCCTCGGGCAAACCCAGATTCGCTCGCTGTCGGCCTGCGGTTCGCTGGTGGTGGTGGCGTTCTACCTGATCGCGCAGATGGTGGGTGCCGGCAAGCTGATCCAGCTGCTGTTCGGCCTCGACTACCACATTGCGGTGATCCTGGTCGGCGTGCTGATGTGCATGTACGTGCTGTTCGGCGGCATGTTGGCGACCACCTGGGTGCAGATCATCAAGGCGGTGCTGTTGCTGTCCGGTGCCACGTTCATGGCGGTGATGGTGATGAAGCACGTCAACTTCGACTTCAACACACTGTTCTCCGAGGCGATCAAGGTTCACACGAAAGGTGAAGCGATCATGAGCCCGGGCGGTCTGGTGAAAGATCCGGTGTCTGCGTTCTCGCTGGGCTTGGCGCTGATGTTCGGTACCGCTGGCCTGCCACACATCCTGATGCGCTTCTTCACCGTGAGTGACGCCAAGGAAGCTCGCAAGAGCGTGCTGTATGCAACCGGCTTCATCGGCTACTTCTACATCCTGACCTTCATCATCGGCTTCGGCGCGATCCTGCTGGTCAGCACCAACCCGGCCTTCAAGGATGCTGCTGGCGCGCTGTTGGGCGGCAACAACATGGCGGCGGTGCACCTGGCTAACGCAGTGGGCGGCAGCATCTTCCTGGGCTTCATCTCGGCGGTAGCGTTCGCGACCATCCTGGCTGTGGTGGCGGGCCTGACCCTGGCTGGTGCTTCGGCGGTGTCCCACGACCTGTACGCCAGTGTGATCAAGAAAGGCAAGGCGAACGAGAAGGATGAGATCCGCGTCTCGAAGATCACCACTATCGCCCTGGCGGTGCTGGCGATTGGCCTGGGCATCCTGTTCGAAAGCCAGAACATCGCGTTCATGGTGGGCCTGGCATTCTCCATCGCGGCGAGCTGTAACTTCCCGGTACTGCTGCTTTCCATGTACTGGAAGAAGCTGACGACCCGTGGGGCGATGATCGGTGGCTGGCTGGGTCTGGTGAGCGCTGTTGGCTTGATGATCCTTGGCCCAACCATCTGGGTGCAGATCCTGCATCACGAGAAGGCGATCTTCCCGTACGAGTACCCGGCGCTGTTCTCGATGATCATCGCGTTTGTGGGGATCTGGTTCTTCTCGATCACCGACAAGTCGGCGGCTGCGGACAGGGAGCGGGCGCTGTTCTTCCCGCAATTTGTCCGGTCGCAGACGGGTCTGGGGGCGAGCGGGGCGGTTTCGCACTAAGCGCATCGTTAGGCTGTTAACAAATGCCCCGGTCGAGAGACCGGGGCATTTTTGTTGGTGCATGTGGAGCAAGATGCCTGATAACCAGCCAAACAAAAACGGCCTCTATTCACATAGAGGCCGTTTGCGGTGCAACTCAAGACGTTATCGCAAGACAGGTCTTATTTGCGGTCTTCCAGCTTGGTAATGTCACGCGACTCGTAGCCGGTGTACAACTGGCGCGGGCGGCCGATCTTGTACGGGCTGGAGAGCATTTCTTTCCAGTGGGAGATCCAGCCTACGGTCCGCGCCAGGGCGAAGATCACGGTGAACATGCTGGTTGGAATGCCGATCGCCTTGAGGATGATCCCCGAGTAGAAGTCGACGTTCGGGTACAGCGAGCGTTCGATGAAGTACGGGTCGGTCAGGGCGATCTCTTCCAGGCGCATGGCCAGTTCGAGTTGCGGATCGTTGTTGATGCCCAGCTCTTTGAGTACTTCGTCGCAGGTCTGCTTCATCACGGTCGCGCGAGGGTCGCGGTTTTTGTAAACCCGGTGACCGAAGCCCATCAGCTTGAACGGATCGTTCTTGTCCTTGGCCTTGGCGATGAACTTGTCGATGTTCGAGACATCGCCAATTTCATCCAGCATGGTCAGGACAGCCTCGTTCGCGCCGCCGTGGGCAGGGCCCCACAGTGCAGCGATGCCGGCGGCGATACAGGCGAACGGGTTGGCACCCGAAGAGCCGGCCAGGCGAACGGTGGAAGTCGATGCGTTTTGCTCGTGGTCGGCATGGAGGATGAAGATCCGGTCCATGGCCTTGGCGAGAACCGGGCTGATCGGTTTGATCTCGCACGGGGTGTTGAACATCATGTGCAGGAAGTTTTCCGCGTACGTCAGGTCGTTGCGCGGGTACATCATGGGTTGACCCATGGAGTACTTGTAAACCATCGCTGCCAGTGTTGGCATCTTGGCCACCAGGCGGATCGCGGAGATTTCGCGATGCTGGGGGTTATTGATGTCCAGGGAGTCGTGGTAGAAGGCCGAGAGGGCGCCGACTACACCGCACATGACGGCCATTGGGTGGGCGTCGCGACGGAAGCCGTTGAAAAAGGTCTTCAGCTGCTCGTGAACCATTGTGTGGTTTTTCACGGTGCTGACGAACTGGGCCTTCTGTTCTGCGGTCGGCAGTTCGCCGTTGAGCAGCAGATAGCAGGTTTCCAGGTAGTCCGATTTTTCAGCCAGCTGTTCGATCGGGTAGCCGCGGTGCAACAGAATGCCGTTGTCGCCGTCGATATAGGTGATCTTCGACTCGCACGAAGCGGTCGACATGAAACCAGGGTCAAAGGTGAAACGGCCCGTGGCCGTCAGGCCCCGAACGTCGATAACATCGGGACCAACGGTGCCGGTTAAAATGGGCAGCTCGACGGGGGCTGCGCCCTCGATGATCAACTGCGCTTTTTTGTCAGCCATGTGGCCTCCTATTTATGCTTGAAATCATCAGACAGACCCCCCACGCAGGGCCCGCACCACTATAGTGAGATAAATTCAGATGTCAATTTGCCTAAAGTCTTGCCCCAGAAGGCTTTAACCGGACTTTTTCCTCGAAATTGCCTGCCGTTTACGCCTTTTATCCAACTTGTGCAATGCGCTATTAGGGGAAGGTGAACGCGTTGTCATTAGTAGCCTAACTGTCTATACTCGGCCACCGACCGCCAGGGGCTTTTGGGCCTGCTTTATTGGGGGTCGCATCCCTGGGTGGTGGTTACCTGACCAGTGCACTCCCCAACAACTTTGCCCTGATTGTTAGGGGCTCTTCAGTGTGAAAAAAAGCCGTGAAAAGCCAACGACCTGTAAACCTAGACCTAAGGACCATCAAACTCCCCATCACCGGCGTTACGTCGTTTCTTCACCGTGTTTCCGGCATCATCCTCTTCCTGGGCCTTGGCTTCATGCTTTATGCATTGGGCAAATCCCTGGGTTCCGAGGAAGGTTTTGCCGACGTGAAGGCAACCTTGACCAGCCCGCTGGCCAAGTTCGTAGCATGGGGCCTCCTGTCCGCTCTGCTTTATCATCTGGTAGCCGGTGTGCGCCACTTGATCATGGATATGGGCATCGGTGAGACGCTGGAAGGCGGCCGCCTGGGCTCGAAAATTATCATCGCCGTTTCCGTGGTGTTGATCGTTCTGGCAGGAGTTTGGATATGGTAACCAGCGTTACGAACCTTTCGCGTTCGGGCCTCTATGACTGGATGGCACAGCGTGTGTCTGCGGTCGTTCTCGCGGCTTATTTCATTTTCCTGATCGGATACCTCGCAGCGAACCCGGGCATTGGCTACGACCAGTGGCATGGCCTGTTCGCCCACAACGGGATGCGTATCTTCAGTCTGCTGGCCCTCGTTGCCCTGGGCGCTCACGCCTGGGTCGGTATGTGGACCATCGCGACCGACTACCTGACGCCGATGGCGCTGGGCAAGTCCGCGACTGCAGTACGTTTCCTTTTCCAGGCAGTATGCGGCGTTGCGATGTTCGCTTACTTCGTCTGGGGTGTGCAGATTCTCTGGGGTATCTGATTCATGGCTAACATTCCAACGATTTCATTCGACGCCATCATTATTGGTGGTGGCGGTGCCGGCATGCGCGCTGCGCTGCAGCTGGCCCAGGGCGGTCACAAGACTGCCGTGATCACCAAGGTGTTCCCGACCCGTTCGCACACCGTTTCGGCCCAGGGTGGCATTACTTGCGCCATCGCCTCCGCTGATCCAAACGATGACTGGCGCTGGCACATGTACGATACCGTCAAGGGTTCCGACTATATCGGTGACCAGGACGCTATCGAATACATGTGTCAGGAAGGCCCGGCGGCGGTGTTCGAGCTGGACCACATGGGTCTGCCGTTCTCCCGTACCGAGCAAGGCCGCATCTACCAGCGTCCATTCGGCGGGCAGTCGAAGGATTACGGTAAAGGTGGGCAGGCTGCCCGTACTTGCGCCGCTTCCGACCGTACCGGTCATGCGCTGTTGCACACTCTTTATCAGGGCAACCTGAAAGCGGGTACCACGTTCCTGAACGAGTACTACGCGGTTGATCTGGTGAAAAACGCCCAAGGCGAATTCGTCGGCGTTATCGCTATCTGCATCGAAACCGGCGAAACCAGCTACATCCGTGCCAAGGCTACCGTCCTGGCAACCGGTGGTGCCGGTCGTATCTACGCGTCCACCACCAATGCCCTGATCAACACCGGTGACGGCGTTGGCATGGCCCTGCGTGCTGGCGTGCCGGTACAAGACATCGAAATGTGGCAGTTCCACCCGACCGGCATCGCCGGCGCCGGGGTACTGGTTACCGAAGGTTGCCGTGGTGAAGGTGGATACCTGATCAACAAGCACGGCGAGCGTTTCATGGAGCGTTATGCTCCGAACGCGAAAGACCTTGCCGGTCGTGACGTAGTTGCCCGTTCGATGGTTAAAGAAATCATCGCCGGTAACGGTTGCGGTCCGAATGGCGACCACGTGATGCTCAAACTCGACCACCTGGGCGAGGAAGTGCTGCACAGCCGTCTGCCAGGCATCTGCGAACTGTCGAAGACTTTCGCCCACGTTGACCCGGTTGTTGCGCCAGTTCCGGTTGTTCCGACTTGCCACTATATGATGGGCGGTGTTCCGACCAACATTCATGGCCAGGCGATCACCCAGAACGCTGACGGTCAGGACGAGATCATCCATGGTCTGTTCGCGGTAGGCGAAGTGGCTTGCGTATCGGTTCACGGCGCCAACCGCCTGGGCGGCAACTCGTTGCTCGACCTGGTGGTATTCGGTCGTGCAGCTGGCCTGCACCTGGAAAAAGCGCTGACTGACGGCATCGAATACGATGACGCCACTGACGCCGATATCGAAGCGGCCCTGTCGCGTCTGTCCGCCCTGAACGAGCGTACCGATGGCGAAGACGTGGCAACCCTGCGTCGCGAGCTGCAAAGCTGCATGCAGAACTACTTCGGTGTATTCCGTACCGGCGAATACATGCAGAAGGGTATTGCCCAGCTGGCTGACCTGCGTGCGCGCATCGCCAACGTCAAGATCAACGACAAATCGCAGGCCTTCAACACCGCGCGTATCGAAGCGCTGGAGTTGCAGAACCTGCTGGAAGTGGCCGAAGCCACTGCCATCGCTGCTGAAGTGCGTAAAGAGTCCCGCGGCGCCCACGCCCGTGAAGACTTCGAAGACCGCGACGACGAAAACTGGCTGTGCCACACCCTGTACTTCCCGGGTGACAAGCGCGTGACCAAGCGTGCCGTGAACTTCTCGCCGAAAACTGTTCCGACTTTTGAACCTAAGATTCGGACTTATTAAGGGTGGCCGCCATGTTGAAAGTCAGCGTTTATCGTTACAACCCTGATCAGGACGCCGCGCCGTTCATGCAGGATTTCCAGGTCGATACCGGTGGTAAAGACCTGATGGTGCTGGACGTGCTGGCCCTGATCAAAGAGCAGGACGAGGGTTTCTCCTATCGTCGCTCTTGCCGTGAAGGTGTTTGCGGTTCCGACGGCATGAACATCAACGGCAAAAACGGCCTGGCGTGCGTTACGCCATTGTCCGCTGTCGTAAAAGGTAACAAGTTGGTTGTTCGTCCGCTGCCAGGTTTGCCGGTTATCCGTGACCTGGTCGTCGATATGAGCATCTTCTACAAGCAATACGAGAAGGTTAAGCCTTACCTGCAGAACGACACGCCGGCTCCGGCCATCGAGCGTCTGCAGTCCCCTGAAGAGCGTGAAAAGCTCGACGGTCTGTACGAGTGCATCCTGTGCGCCTGCTGCTCGACCTCGTGCCCGTCCTTCTGGTGGAACCCGGACAAGTTCCTGGGTCCAGCTGCCCTGCTGCAAGCGTACCGCTTCCTGGCAGACAGCCGTGATACCAAGACGTCCGAGCGTCTGGCTTCGCTGGATGACCCGTTCAGCGTATTCCGCTGCCGCGGGATCATGAACTGCGTCAACGTATGTCCGAAAGGCCTGAACCCGACTAAGGCCATCGGTCACATCCGTAACATGTTGCTGCAAAGCGGCGTGTGATTCAGCTGTAGCACCGCTGTACCCGTAGATGCTACGGCGCAGGCTTCAACCGGCGCCGTAGTTTTAACCTGAGCAGCAGCTCAAAAAGCTGCAGCTCTTATTTTGAAGAAATGAGACAAGCAGGGGCATCCGGGCTGGTACCCGGACTATCAGCGTGATCCTAGGTGGCTTGTTTTAGTCGCTGCATTCGGACTTCTGCAAGCGTGCTCGGTGTCGACGCCGGTGGTGTTCCCCTAACCGAGGGTGACCAAGCATGCAAGAAAGCGTGATGCAGCGCATGTGGAACAGCGCCTACCTATCCGGTAGTAACGCTGCCTATGTGGAAGAGCTCTACGAGCTCTACCTGCACGACCCTAACGCTGTGCCAGAAGAGTGGCGCACCTACTTCCAGAAGTTGCCTGCTGATGGCAACACTGCCACCGATGTTTCGCACTCCACGATTCGCGATCATTTCGTCTTGCTGGCAAAGAACCAGCGCCGCGCCCAACCGGTTTCCGCCGGCAGCGTGAGCAGTGAGCACGAGAAGAAGCAAGTTGAAGTGCTGCGATTGATCCAGGCCTACCGTATGCGTGGCCACCAGGCAGCCCAGCTTGACCCGCTGGGGCTGTGGCAGCGTCCTGCACCTGCAGACCTGTCGATCAATCATTACGGCTTGACCAATGCCGATCTTGATACGACCTTCCGTGCCGGCGACCTGTTCATCGGCAAAGAGGAGGCGAGCCTACGCGAAATTCACGAAGCGTTGCAGCAGACATATTGCCGCACCATCGGCGCTGAATTCACGCACATCACCGATTCCGAGCAGCGCCAGTGGTTCCAGCAGCGTCTGGAAAGCGTGCGCGGTCGTCCGACGTACTCCGCCGACATCAAGAGCCACCTGCTCGAGCGCGTCACCGCCGGCGAAGGCCTGGAAAAATACCTGGGTACCAAATACCCGGGTACCAAGCGTTTCGGCCTGGAAGGCGGCGAGAGCCTGATCCCGATGCTCGACGAGCTGATCCAGCGTTCCGGTTCCTACGGCACCAAGGAAATCGTCATCGGCATGGCCCACCGTGGCCGTCTCAACGTGCTGGTCAACACCTTCGGCAAGAACCCGCGCGAGCTGTTCGACGAGTTCGAAGGCAAGAAGAAGGTCGAGCTCGGTTCCGGTGACGTTAAATATCACCAGGGCTTCTCGTCCAACGTGATGACCACCGGCGGTGAAGTTCACCTTGCGATGGCATTCAACCCGTCCCACCTGGAAATCGTATCGCCAGTGGTCGAGGGTTCGGTGCGCGCCCGTCAGGATCGTCGTAACGACCCTACCGGCGAGAAGGTATTGCCGATCTCCATCCACGGCGACGCGGCATTTGCCGGTCAGGGCGTGGTGATGGAAACCTTCCAGATGTCGCAGACCCGCGGTTTCAAGACCGGCGGTACCGTGCACATCGTGATCAACAACCAGGTTGGTTTCACCATCAGCAACCCGCTGGACTCGCGTTCCACCGAGTACGCCACCGACGTTGCGAAGATGATCCAGGCGCCGATCCTCCATGTGAATGGCGATGATCCGGAAGCCGTGTTGTTCGTGACCCAGCTGGCCATCGACTACCGCATGCAGTTCAAGCGTGACGTGGTGATCGACCTGGTCTGCTACCGTCGTCGCGGCCACAACGAGGCCGACGAGCCTAGCGGCACCCAGCCGATCATGTATCAGCAGATCACCAAGCAGCGCACTACCCGTGAGCTGTACGCTGATCGCCTGACCCAGGGCGGAGTGCTCGACGCAGAGCGTGTTCAGGCGAAAGTCGACGAATACCGCAACGCGTTGGACAACGGCCTGCATGTAGTAAAAAGCCTGGTCAAAGAGCCGAACAAAGAGTTGTTCGTGGACTGGCGTCCGTATCTGGGACACGCCTGGACCGCGCGTCACGACACTCGTTTCGACCTGAAGACCCTGCAGGAACTGTCCGCCAAGCTGCTGGAAATTCCGGAAGGCTTCGTGGTTCAGCGCCAGGTGTCGAAGATCTACGAAGACCGTCAGAAAATGCAAGCCGGCGGCCTGCCGATCAACTGGGGTTACGCCGAAACCATGGCGTACGCGACCCTGGCGT
Organism: Pseudomonas sp. RIT-562; assembly: GCF_026241895.1. Classification (GTDB taxonomy): domain Bacteria; phylum Pseudomonadota; class Gammaproteobacteria; order Pseudomonadales; family Pseudomonadaceae; genus Aquipseudomonas; species Aquipseudomonas mandelii_F. The sequence continues at coordinate 55,627 of NZ_JAPJIV010000023.1, forward strand.
TCGAAGGTCACCCGATTCGCATGACGGGTCAGGACATCGGTCGCGGTACGTTCTCGCACCGTCACGCTGTCTTGCACAACCAGAAAGACGCGGGCACCTACATCCCGCTGCAGAACCTGTACAACGGCCAGCCACGTTTCGACCTGTACGATTCGTTCCTGTCCGAAGAAGCCGTGCTGGCGTTCGAATACGGTTACTCGACAACCACGCCTGATGCGCTGGTTATCTGGGAAGCCCAGTTCGGCGACTTCGCCAACGGTGCCCAGGTGGTTATCGACCAGTTCATCACCAGTGGCGAGCACAAGTGGGGCCGTCTCTGCGGTCTGACCATGCTGCTGCCGCACGGTTATGAAGGTCAGGGTCCGGAGCACTCTTCGGCTCGTCTGGAGCGTTACCTGCAACTGTGCGCCGAGCACAACATCCAGGTAGCGGTACCGACCACGCCGGCCCAGATCTACCACTTGCTGCGTCGTCAGGTGATCCGTCCGCTGCGCAAGCCGTTGATCGTGCTCACTCCGAAGTCGTTGCTGCGTCACAAACTGGCCGTATCGACCCTGGAAGATCTGGCCGAAGGTTCGTTCCAGACCGTTATCCCGGAAATCGATGCACTGGACCCGTCCAAGGTCGAGCGCGTTGTTCTGTGTAGCGGCAAGGTCTACTACGACCTGCTGGAAAAACGCCGTGCCGAAGGTCGTGACGACATCGCCGTCGTGCGCATCGAGCAGCTGTACCCATTCCCTGAGGACGACTTGAACGAAGTCCTGGCTCCGTATACCAACCTCAAACATATCGTTTGGTGTCAGGAAGAGCCGATGAACCAGGGTGCCTGGTACTGCAGCCAGCACCACATGCGCCGCATCGTTGGCAATCACAACAAGGCACTCGTACTCGAGTACGCCGGTCGTGACGCTTCCGCTGCACCTGCTTGTGGTTATGCATCGATGCACGCCGAGCAGCAGGAAAAACTGCTGCAAGACGCCTTTACTGTTTAACGCCTTCGCGCACCTGAAACCGAATTTAAGGACCCACAGATAATGGCTATCGAAATCAAAGCCCCCACTTTCCCGGAATCGGTTGCCGATGGCACCGTTGCCACCTGGCACAAACAACCGGGCGACGCTGTAAAGCGTGATGACCTGATCGTCGATATCGAAACCGACAAGGTTGTTCTGGAAGTGTTGGCGACTGCTGACGGCGTGCTGGGCGCAATCGTCAAGAACGAAGGCGACACCGTTCTGTCCGACGAAGTCCTGGGCTCTATCGAAGCGGGCGGCGCTGCTGCCGCGCCTGCCGCTGCCGCTGCTGCTCCGGCCGCTGCACAAGCTGCTGCTCCTGCTGCCGAAGGCGAAGACGATCCGGTTGCTGCTCCGGCCGCTCGCAAGCTGGCTGAAGAGAACGGTATCAACATTGCTTCCGTTGCCGGCACCGGCAAAGGCGGTCGTGTGACCAAGGAAGACGTGGTGGCAGCTGTTGCCGCCAAGAAGTCCGCTCCGGCTGCCGCGCCTGCCAAGGCTGCAGCACCTGCTGCCGCTGCTCCAGTGTTCGCTGCTGGCGACCGCATCGAGAAGCGCGTACCGATGACCCGCGTTCGCGCTACCGTGGCCAAGCGCCTGGTAGAAGCTCAGTCGAACATGGCGATGCTGACCACTTTCAACGAAGTCGACATGACAGAAGTCATGGCCCTGCGTTCGAAGTACAAGGACCTGTTCGAGAAGAGCCACAACGGCGTACGCCTGGGCTTCATGTCGTTCTTCGTCAAGGCTGCCACCGAAGCTCTGAAACGCTTCCCGGCTGTCAACGCGTCGATCGACGGTGCCGACATCGTTTACCACGGCTACGCCGACGTTGGTGTAGCGGTTTCCAGCGATCGTGGCCTGGTTGTTCCAGTCCTGCGTAATGCTGAACTGATGAGCCTGGCTGAAATCGAAGGCGGCATCGCCACCTTCGGCAAGAAGGCCCGTGACGGCAAATTGTCCATGGACGAAATGACCGGCGGCACCTTCACCATCACCAACGGTGGTACCTTCGGTTCGATGATGTCGACTCCGATCGTCAACCCGCCGCAAGCGGCCATCCTGGGCATGCACAACATTCTGCAGCGTCCTATGGCGATCAACGGTCAGGTCGTTATCCGTCCGATGATGTACCTGGCTCTGTCCTACGATCACCGCCTGATCGATGGCAAAGAAGCTGTGACCTTCCTGGTTACCATCAAGAACCTGCTGGAAGACCCGGCTCGTTTGCTGCTGGATATCTGATAGAAGCAGCTGCAGGTTTCAGGTTTCAGGGTGCAAGCAATTGCAGCCTGGCCTGAGGCTTGCGGCTTCAAGCTTGTTGCCAAAAGAGGATTTTTGAATGTCGCAGAAATTTGACGTAGTAGTGATCGGCGCGGGCCCTGGCGGCTACGTGGCTGCCATCAAGGCAGCGCAGCTGGGCCTTTCGACTGCCTGCATCGAGAAATACACCGACAAGGAAGGCAAACTGGCTCTGGGCGGTACTTGCCTGAACGTCGGCTGCATTCCATCCAAGGCGCTGCTGGACAGTTCCTGGAAGTACAAGGAAGCCAAAGAAGGCTTCGCGATCCACGGTATCAATCACGCTGGCGTGACCATGGACGTGGCGGCAATGGTTGGCCGTAAAGCCAACATCGTCAAGGGCCTGACCTCTGGCGTTGCGACCCTGTTCAAGGCTAACGGCGTCACTTCCCTGCAAGGCCACGGCAAACTGCTGGCCGGCAAGAAAGTCGAGCTGACCAAGCCAGACGGCACCGTGGAAATCATCGAAGCCGAGAACGTGATCCTGGCATCCGGCTCGCGCCCTATCGACATTCCACCGGCTCCGGTTGACCAGAACGTGATCGTCGATTCGACTGGCGCGCTGGAATTCCAAACCGTACCTAAGCGTCTGGGCGTGATCGGCGCTGGCGTGATCGGTCTGGAACTGGGTTCGGTATGGTCGCGTCTGGGTTCCGAAGTCGTGGTTCTGGAAGCACTGGAGAAGTTCCTGCCAGCCGCTGACGAAGCTGTTTCCAAGGAAGCCTTCAAGACCCTGACCAAACAAGGTCTGGACATCAAGCTGGGCGCTCGCGTCACCGGTTCGAAAGTCAACGGCGACGAAGTCGTGGTGAACTACACCGATGCCAACGGCGAACAGAACATCACGTTCGACAAGCTGATCGTTGCCGTTGGTCGCCGTCCAGTGACCACCGAGCTGCTGGCAGCTGACAGCGGTGTGAACATCGACGAACGTGGCTTCGTTTTCGTTGACGACCAGTGCGCCACCAGCGTACCGGGCGTTTACGCAATCGGCGACGTGGTTCGCGGCATGATGCTGGCGCACAAGGCGTCCGAAGAAGGCATCATGGTGGTTGAGCGCATCAAGGGCCACAAAGCCCAAATCAACTATGACCTGATCCCGTCTGTTATTTATACTCACCCGGAAATCGCGTGGGTTGGCAAAACCGAGCAGACCTTGAAAGCCGAAGGCGTTGAAGTTAACGTCGGCACCTTCCCGTTTGCAGCCTCTGGCCGTGCCATGGCAGCCAACGATACCGGTGGTTTCGTCAAGGTTATCGCTGATGCCAAGACTGACCGCGTATTGGGCGTCCACGTGATTGGCCCGAGCGCTGCAGAACTGGTTCAGCAGGGCGCGATCGGTATGGAATTCGGCACCAGCGCTGAAGACCTGGGCATGATGGTTTTCTCCCATCCGACCCTGTCTGAAGCCTTGCACGAAGCAGCTCTGGCAGTGAATGGCGGCGCCATCCACATTGCCAACCGCAAGAAGCGTTAAGACAAGACAATAAGAAACCACGGCGGAAGGCCCGTCGTGAGCCTTGCGTGCAAGACTCACCGCGGAATGTCCGCCGGACGCAGCCTTGCGTAGTCTCACCGGTTATCCGGAACACCTACGCAAGCAGCAGTCACAGGTGGTGCGGCACTGAACAAGTGCAGCACCGAATGCGCAGTACCTAACGAAGACGGTAATAAGCATGAATCTTCACGAGTATCAGGGTAAGCAGCTGTTCGCTGAATACGGCCTGCCAGTATCCCAGGGTTTCGCCGTAGACACCCCGGAAGCAGCAGCAGAAGCGTGCGACAAAATCGGCGGGACCGAGTGGGTTGTCAAAGCCCAGGTTCACGCAGGTGGTCGCGGTAAAGCGGGCGGCGTAAAGCTGGTTCGCAGCAAAGAAGACGCCAAAGCATTCGCTCAACAGTGGTTGGGCAAGCGTCTGGTGACTTACCAGACTGATGCCAACGGTCAGCCAGTCACCAAGATCCTGGTTGAATCGTGCACTGACATCGCCAAAGAGCTGTACCTGGGCGCTGTTGTTGACCGTTCGAGCCGTCGTATCGTGTTCATGGCTTCCACCGAAGGTGGCGTGGATATCGAGAAAATCGCTCACGATACTCCTGAAAAAATCCTCAAGGCCACTATCGATCCACTGGTTGGCGCTCAGCCATTCCAGGGTCGCGAGCTGGCTTTCCAGCTGGGTCTGGAAGGCAAGCAAGTTGCCCAGTTCGCCAAGATCTTCGTTGGTCTGGCCAAACTGTTCCAGGATCACGATCTGGCCCTGCTGGAAGTGAACCCGCTGGTGATCAAGGCTGACGGCGATCTGCATTGCCTCGACGCCAAGATCAACATCGACGCCAACGCCATGTACCGTCAGCCTAAGCTGAAGACTTTCCACGATCCGTCGCAAGACGATCCGCGCGAAGCGCACGCTGCCAAGTTCGAACTGAACTACGTAGCGCTGGAAGGCAACATCGGTTGCATGGTCAACGGTGCTGGCCTGGCCATGGGTACCATGGACATCGTCAACCTGCATGGCGGCAAACCAGCCAACTTCCTCGACGTGGGCGGCGGTGCTACCAAAGAACGCGTAACCGAAGCGTTCAAGATCATCCTGTCCGACACTAACGTCGCTGCAGTATTGGTCAACATCTTCGGCGGCATCGTTCGTTGCGACATGATTGCCGAAGGCATCATCGGTGCAGTGAAAGAAGTCGGCGTGAAAATCCCGGTTGTTGTTCGCCTTGAAGGCAACAACGCTGAGCTGGGCGCTAAAGTACTGGCAGAAAGCGGTTTGAACATCATCGCTGCTACCAGCCTGACCGACGCTGCTCAACAAGTCGTTAAAGCTGCGGAGGGCAAATAATGAGCGTCCTGATCAATAAAGACACCAAAGTTATCTGCCAGGGTATTACCGGTTCGCAAGGTAGTTTCCACACCCAGCAAGCCATCGAATACGGCACCAAGATGGTTGGCGGCGTAACTCCTGGCAAAGGCGGCACCGAGCACCTGGGTCTGCCAGTGTTCAACACCGTGAAAGACGCTGTAGCTGCCACTGGCGCCACCGCCAGCGTGATCTACGTTCCTGCTCCTTTCTGCAAGGACTCGATCCTGGAAGCTGCTTTCGGCGGCATCAAGCTGATCGTTTGCATCACCGAAGGCATTCCTACCCTGGACATGCTGGACGCTAAAGTTAAGTGCGACGAGCTGGGTGTTACCCTGATCGGCCCTAACTGCCCAGGCGTGATCACCCCAGGCGAATGCAAGATCGGCATCATGCCAGGTCACATTCACTTGCCAGGCAAGGTCGGTATCGTTTCGCGTTCCGGCACCCTGACCTACGAAGCTGTTAAGCAAACTACTGACGCCGGTTTCGGTCAGTCGACTTGCGTCGGCATCGGTGGTGACCCGATCCCGGGTTCGAACTTCATCGACATCCTGAAGCTGTTCCAGGAAGACCCGAAGACCGAAGCGATCGTAATGATCGGTGAGATCGGCGGTTCGGCTGAAGAAGAAGCGGCTGCCTACATCAAGGCACACGTGACCAAGCCGGTTGTTTCCTACATCGCTGGTGTGACTGCCCCTGCGGGCAAGCGCATGGGCCATGCTGGCGCAATCATCTCTGGCGGCAAGGGTACTGCAGACGAGAAGTTTGCTGCCCTGGAAGACGCAGGCGTGAAAACCGTGCGTTCGCTGGCAGATATCGGCAAGGCTCTGTCCGAGCTGACCGGTTGGGCAATCAAGTAAGCCTCGCGCTTAGCTTGTAGCTCTGCTGACAAAGGCCACCTTCGGGTGGCCTTTGTCGTTTCTGAAGATCACAAGATCGCAGCCTCGTTTCACTCGACAGCTCCTACGGGCGATTGCATTCCTACTGTAGGAGCTGCGGAGTAACGAGGTTGCGATCTTTGACCTTTATATATGTAAACGCGACATCATAATGTCGTAGATCGGATAGTTCGCCCCCTAACAGTGCGTTTGCCGCGCGAATTCGTTAGTCTAGCCGCCATTTTGCGTCCGCCGCCCACAAGGCAGCCACGCGCTTAACGGGTCAGTCCCATACGGATCGACAGCATTTCCCTCACCCACAAGGGAAATCCCTCTCTAAATTCCGATTCAGTAGTGTGGTATTTCCTTAATGAAAGTGTTGAAAGGCCAGGACATCCTGGCACTTGGTTTTATGACGTTTGCCCTGTTCGTCGGGGCTGGCAACATCATCTTCCCGCCTATCGTCGGTTTGCAGTCCGGGCCACATGTCTGGATGGCGGCGTTGGGTTTCCTGATCACGGCGGTCGGCCTGCCGGTGATCACCGTGGTCGCGCTGGCCAAGGTCGGCGGAGCAATGGATGCCTTGAGCAGCCCGATCGGTAAAATTGCCGGTGGCCTGCTGGCCGCCGCGTGTTACCTCGCCGTGGGGCCTTTGTTCGCCACGCCGCGCACGGCTACCGTGTCGTTCGAAGTGGGCCTGGCGCCGTTGACCGGCGAGAGCCCGCTGGCGCTGTTCCTCTATAGCTCGGTGTACTTCCTGCTGGTGTTTTTCATCTCGCTGTATCCAGGTCGCCTGCTGGACACGGTCGGACGCTTCCTCGCACCGCTGAAGATCATCGCCCTGGCGGCCCTCGGTATTGCCGCATTCGCGCTGCCGGCCGGCGATATCGGCGTGGCCACCCCGGAGTACGTCGCGGCACCGTTCTCCCAGGGCTTCATCAATGGTTACCTGACCATGGATACCCTCGGCGCGCTGGTGTTTGGCATCGTCATCGTCAATGCCATCCGCTCCCGTGGAGTCGAGTCGCCTGCGTTGATCACCCGCTACGCGATCATCGCCGGGCTGATTGCCGGCGTGGGCCTGGCGCTGGTGTATATCAGCCTGTTCCGCCTGGGTTCGGGCAGCCATGAAGTGGCAGCCGGTGCAACCAATGGCGCGGCGGTATTGCACGCTTACGTCCAGCACACCTTCGGCTCCCTGGGCAGTGGTTTCCTCGCGGTGCTGATTTCGCTGGCTTGCCTGGTGACTGCGGTGGGCCTGACTTGCGCCTGCGCTGAATACTTCAGCCGGGTGCTGCCACTGTCCTACAAGACCCTGGTGATTATCCTCGCCGCGTTCTCGCTGCTGGTGTCCAACCTTGGCCTGACCAACCTGATCGCGTTCTCGATCCCGGTGCTGACAGCGATCTATCCGCCATGCATCGCCCTGGTAGCGCTGAGCTTCTGCAAGGACTTCTGGCATGAGCAGGGCCGCATCGTCGGTCCGGTGATGCTGGTGTCGTTCATCTTCGGCCTGATCGACGCTCTTAAAGGCGCGGGCCTGGCGGACTGGATGCCGACGCAACTGACCCACCTGCCGCTGAGCGAGCAGGGCCTGGCGTGGTTGGTACCGTCGGTGATGACCCTGGTGGTCGCCGTGGTCTGCGACCGTCTGCTGGGCAAGCGCGAAGAAGCGCTGGCCTGAGAGGCTCCCCGGTAGAAAGTCGAAATGCCCCGTATCAATCGATACGGGGCATTTTTTTTGTGGTTGGATTTTCTTGCCGTACGCTGATCAATAATGTGGGAGCGGGCTTGCTCGCGAAGGGGGCTTAACATTCAATAGAGATATTGCCTGGCCGGCCCTCTTCGCGAGCAAGCCCGCTCCCACAGGTTTTCACTTCTGCGCTAACACATCACAAGGACCTGCATGTCGTTCATCCACGCCAACCTGATACACATCCTTGCTGCCGTCTGGTTCGTCATCTGCTGGGGCGGGTACACCCGCTATGCCACTTGGAAGGGCCGCGATACGGCCTGCCTGGCCAGTGTGCTGCACCTGTATCGCGAAGACTGGATGCGCCGGATGCTGCTGCGCGACAACCGGATCGCCGACGCCAGCGTGGTCGGTAACCTGGAGCGCAATGCTTCGTTCTTCGCCTCAAGTACGCTGATTATCCTCGCCGGTATCCTCACAGTACTCGGTGCGTCGGAACGGGCGGTGTCGCTGCTGGCGGATATTCCGATGGTCCAGCAAGCGTCACAGGGCATGTCGGAGATCAAGTTGCTGTGCCTGGCGCTGGTGTTCGTCTACGCCTTCTTCACCTTCAGCTGGTGCATGCGCCAGTACAACTTTGCGGCCATTCTCATTGGTTCGGCACCGATGGTGGGCGAGCGCCACGTTTCCGAGCAGGAGCGCAAGGCCTTCGCCGCGCGTGCGGCGCGAGTCATCTCGATGGCTGCCAACCAGTTCAACTTCGGCCTGCGTTCTTACTATTTCGGCATGACCATGCTGGCCTGGTTTGTCAGCCCCTGGCTGTTCATGTTGATGAGCGCTGGAGTAGTGCTGGTGCTGTATCGCCGCGAGTTTCATTCCGACGTTCTTGACGTGATGGTCTATACCCCTACAGAGGCACCATTGCCTGACGCAAACAAGGAGGCAGTTTGATGAGTATTCCGTTCTGGTGCGTGTTTATCAGTGCGCTACTGATATACGTGGCCCGCATGCCGGTGGCCAAGGCCATGAAAGAGCAGGGCGGCTACAACAATCACTTGCCACGTCAGCAACAGGCGCAACTCACCGGTTTTGGCGCACGGGCTTTGGCGGCGCATCAAAACAGCATCGAGGCGTTCATTTTGTTTGCCGTGGGGGTTTTGATGGCGCATACCACGCAAACGGTGGGATGGCTGATCGACTCGCTGGCGATCATCTTTGTGATTGCCCGGGTGATCTACTTGCTGTGCTATTGGGCAGACCTGGCCTGGCAGCGCAGCCTGGTGTGGCTGGTCGGATTAGTGTGTTCGTTACTGTTGATGATTAGTCCGACTTTTAGAACGATTTTGCTCTAACTAAAGCCTTTGAATAAATGACAGGCAAAAGAAAACCCGCAGTTGGCGGGTTTTCTTTTTCACACCAAAAAGCGAATTATTGCTTCTTGGCAGCTTCTTCTTGTGCAGCCTGATTCGATTCAGCCTGAGCTTTGGCAGCTTCGGCGTTTTCTTTGGCGGCGTCGTTCACTTTATCCTGTGCTTTGTTCATGTCTTGCTGGGCTTGCTCAGCATGTTGGTTAGCATCTTGAGCTTTGTCCTCGGATTTTTTATCGCAAGCTGCGAGACCAAGGGAAGCGGTCAACATCAAGGCAATAGCTAAAGTCTTCTGCATGGGGTGTTTCTCCTTATGGAAAGTATCTACTGGCCTTTCGAGCATGGCCGTCAGCGTTAAGTTCCTCATATCACACAGATATATAAGAATATTCTCACTGGAACTTTTGGCGACATCGCTTGATGCGATTGTTTAACATTTGGAAGGATTTTGATAAATGGCTGAAAACCCCGTTTTTGAGCGCGCAACGCGGTTTCTGTCGGCGCTGCGTCACTGTCATGTGCTTGGACTGAGTGTGCACAGCGCCAGCCAGGACGGACTCACTGTCGTGCTGCCCTACAGCGCCCAGATCGTTGGCAATCCGCAGACTGGGGTCATCCATGGCGGCGCCCTGACTACGCTGATGGACACTGCCTGCGGCATGTCCACGCTTTGTGTGCTGCCCGAATTCGAAGTCTGCCCCACACTCGACCTGCGCATCGACTACATGCATGCCGCTGAGCCGCACAAGGACGTCTACGGCTTCGCACAATGTTACCGGGTGACGACGGATGTGATTTTTGCCCGCGGTTTCGCCTATCAGGACGATCCCGAGCAACCCATTGCCCATGTGGTCGGCACATTCATGCGCATGGGCAAGACGATCAAGGGTACCAAGGGCTTTGGTGGCGCAATTGCCGGAGGTACAAAATGAATGACGCTTTCAAGACACAACTGCAGCAGGCTCACGAGCAAGGTGACTATGCCTCGCTGTTGCACCTGATTCCCTACGCCAAGTTGATCGGAGTCGAATGCTCGAGGGTCGGGGATGAGCTGCTGTTTCGCTTGCCGGCCAACAAGGACAACATTGGTAACCCTTTATTGCCGGCCATCCATGGCGGGGTCATTGCCGGGTTCATGGAGTTATCTGCAGCGCTGCACCTGCTGGTGTTTACCGGCTCGCCGGGCGTGCCGAAAATTATCGACTTCTCCCTGGATTACCTGCGGGCCGGGCAGTTTCGTGATACCTGGGCGCGCTGCCAGGTGTGTCGCCAGGGCCGACGGGTCGCGAATGTCGCCATTACTGCCTGGCAAAGCACCGAAGGCGAGCCCATTGCCACGGCGCGTGCGCATTTCAAAATCGAAGAGCCCTTGAAATCCTGATCCAAGCCCCCAACTTTGATGACAACCCGCCGCCGACCCTGAAGGTCGTGGCCACTGCCATCTGATTGGAGTTTGATGACCATGAGTGTGGAAACTCAAAAGGAAACCCTGGGCTTCCAGACCGAGGTGAAGCAGCTGCTGCACCTCATGATCCATTCGCTGTATTCCAACAAGGAAATTTTCCTTCGCGAATTGATCTCGAACGCCTCTGACGCTGTCGACAAATTACGTTTTGAAGCCCTGGCCAAGCCAGAGCTGCTGGAAGGTGGCGCCGAGCTGAAAATCCGCGTGAGCTTCGACAAGGACGCTAAAACCGTCACTCTCGAAGACAACGGTATCGGCATGAATCGCGAAGACGCGATTACGCACCTGGGCACCATCGCCAAGTCCGGCACTGCCGACTTCATGAAGCACCTGTCGGGTGACCAGAAGAAAGACTCGCACCTGATCGGTCAGTTCGGCGTCGGCTTCTACTCCGCGTTCATCGTTGCCGACAAAGTCGACGTGTACAGCCGTCGTGCCGGCGATGCTGCCAGCGAAGGTGTGCACTGGTCGTCGAAAGGCGAAGGCGACTTCGAAGTGGCAACCATCGAGAAAGCCGAGCGTGGCACTCGCATCGTCCTGCACCTGAAGTCCGGTGAAGACGAATTTGCCGATGGCTGGCGTCTGCGCAACATCATCAAGAAGTACTCCGATCACATCGCCTTGCCGATCGAGCTGCCAAAAGAAGTGACGGCGGCCGAAGGTGAAGAGCAATCAGCCGTTGAGTGGGAAACCGTCAACCGCGCCAGCGCCCTGTGGACCCGTCCGCGCAATGACGTGAAGGACGAGGAATACCAGGAGTTCTACAAGCACATTGCCCACGACTTCGAAAACCCGCTGAGCTGGAGTCACAACAAGGTCGAAGGCAAGCTGGAATACAGCTCGCTGCTCTACGTACCGGCCCGTGCTCCGTTCGACCTGTACCAGCGTGAAGCGCCAAAAGGCCTGAAGCTGTACGTGCAGCGCGTGTTCGTGATGGACCAGGCCGAGTCGTTCCTGCCGCTGTACCTGCGCTTCATCAAGGGCGTGGTCGATTCCAATGACCTGTCGCTGAACGTGTCGCGGGAAATCCTGCAAAAAGACCCGATCATCGACTCGATGAAGTCCGCGCTGACCAAGCGTGTACTCGACATGCTGGAAAAACTGGCGAAGAACGAACCTGAGCAATACAAGGGCTTCTGGAAAAACTTCGGTCAGGTCATGAAAGAAGGCCCGGCAGAAGATTTCGCCAACAAGGAAAAGATTGCCGGCCTGCTGCGCTTCGCGTCCACCCAGGGCGAGGAAGGCGAGCAAGTGGTGTCCCTGGCCGAATACCTGGCTCGTGCCAAGGAAGGTCAGGACAAGATCTATTACCTGACCGGCGAAACCTACGCCCAGGTCAAGAACAGCCCGCATCTGGAAGTCTTCCGCAAGAAAGGCATCGAAGTGCTGCTGCTGACTGACCGTATCGACGAGTGGCTGATGAGCTACCTCAGCGATTTTGACGGCAAGTCGTTTGTCGACGTGGCGCGCGGTGACCTGGATTTGGGTAATCTGGACTCGGAAGAGGACAAGAAGGCCGCTGAAGAAGTCGCCAAGTCCAAAGAGGGCCTGGTTGAGCGTCTGAAAACTGCACTGGGTGATTCGGTTGCCGAGGTGCGGGTTTCCCACCGCCTGACCGACTCTCCGGCGATCCTGGCCATTGGCGAACAGGACCTTGGCTTGCAGATGCGCCAGATCCTCGAAGCCAGTGGGCAGAAGGTGCCGGATTCGAAGCCGATCTTCGAATTCAACCCCGCTCACCCGCTGATCGAGAAGCTCGACAGCGAACAGAGCGACGAGCGCTTTGGCGACCTGTCGCACATCCTGTTCGATCAGGCGGCCCTGGCGGCCGGTGACAGCTTGAAAGACCCGGCGGCCTATGTGCGCCGTCTCAACAAGCTGTTGGTTGAACTGTCGGTTTAACCGAGCTGTAATAAAAAACCCGCTTCGGCGGGTTTTTTATTGCGGTTTTTTTTGCCGTGACCCCTTGTTGTGTTGGTACCGGCCTCTTCGCGAGCAAGCCCGCTCCCACATTGGTGCGCGGTTTAACTGTGGGAGCGGGCTTGCTCGCGAAGGCGGCGGCGCTAACCCCACAAACCTCAAGGCAACTCAATACGCTCGCTTTCCCCCGGCACCGTCGACCAATCCCCAGCCGCCCACCGCCGCCGCGCTTCATCGATCGCCGTCGGGTCACTTGCGACAAAATTCCAGTTGATCCGCCGCGGCCCATCCAGCGGCGCGCCACCCAACAGCACGGCATGACAGTCGCTTTCGGCGAACAATGTCATCTCTGCTCCGGCCGGCAGCACCACCAGCGAATGGGGTTCAACCTGCTCGCCATCGAGTTGCACCTCACCCTCCAGCACATACAGCGCACGCTCTTCATGCTCGGTGGGAATCAGCAAGGTGGTTGCGGTCTGCAGGTGGAGTTCGGCATACAGCGTAGGAGAAAGCACCGGCACCGGCGATTCCAGGCAAAAGCCTGATCCGGCAATCATCCGGATCTGCACCCCGAGATTGTCACTGACCGGAAGGGTGGCGGCGGGATGATGGCTGTAATGCCCCGGACCCTGTTCGTGTTCCCTGGGAGAGGCGAGCCAGACCTGCAGGCCATGCATCGTGAAGCCGCTTTCCTTCAACGCGGCAGGCGTACGCTCCACGTGGGCAATGGCGCTGCCTGCCGTCATCCAGCTGACGTCACCGGGCGCCACGACCTGATCGGAGCCAATGCTGTCCTTGTGTTGCAGCTGACCCTGAAACAGGTAGGTGAGGGTAGAGAGGCCGATGTGCGGGTGTTGGCGGATGTTCATGCCCGTTCCTGCGGCATAACGTGTTTCAAGCATGTGGTCAAAAAAAACGAAGGGCCCGACGCTGCGGCACTTGGCCGACGGCAACGGGCGAAGAATCGGCTGGCCCGCGACATCTTCGATGCGAGGGCGGATCACGAGCGGAGAGTTCATGGTGCATTCCAGGCTGAGCGGGTGACGCCAAGAGCATAACCCGCTTGCACAGCCCTTGCCGCTATTGGCTGAATGCGCCTTCGGACAGGTGGGTTTCGATGCTGACGTCGGTGGTGGTCATCAGCTTGTGGATAGGGCAGCGGTCGGCCACGCGATGCAGTTCGTCACGCTGGGCGTCGGTGAGTACGCCCTTGAGCGTCAGCTTGACGTGCAAGGCATATTTACCTTTCTGCTCTTCAGCGTTATCGCGCTTGACCTCGACGGTGACGCCAGTCAGCGGGATGTCTTTCTTCTTGGCGTACATCTTCAGGGTCAGGGCCTTGCAGGCGCCCAGGGCCGCATCGAAATAGTCATGGGGCTCCGGCGCGGTGCCTTCACCTCCTGAAGTGGTTGGTACATCGGCAAAGAGTTCATGGTCGTCGATTTGTACGCTGTGGCGAAAACCTTCGGCGGAGACGGTATTGACGGTAACTGTCATGGTGCACCTCGCAGGCGGTAGGAAAAATCATTCAATGAAAACGGGTCGTGAAGTTATAGAGCATTCTGACCCGTACGCGTTCCACTTTCCTATCCGGTGAACCCTGATGCGCACCCGAGGGTCTACGCTGTTCCTGACCGCTGGAGATTGCCCGTGCACCCGTTCCGACTCAGCCTTGCCTGCCTGCTGGCCTTATCAAGCGCTGCTGCCAGTGCACGCGAATATGCCTACAGCGATGCGCATCTGCATTACGTAGATTTCTTCCAGGAAACTGCGGGGATGCCCAAGTTGCTCAAGGCCATGACGGACAATCGCATCGAACACGTGATGATCTCCGGTGTTCCAGTGGCGAAAAAATGGCATGAAGATGAGCCCAAGCGGCCGCGTTACTACGCCGGCGATGATGCGGATGCTTATTGGTACAGCGCAACCGACGTCATAGTCGCGGCGGCAGTGAGCAAGCTGACTGCCGAGCAGCGCCACCGCTTTCATCCGTTCCTGTCCGGTTTCAATCCCAACGACAAAAACTCTGCGGCGCATATCCAGCGCATGCTCGATCTGTATCCGGGCCTCTGGCAGGGCATCGGCGAGGTCTTTACCCGGCATGACGACCTGACGGCGTTGACCTCAGGTGACACGCCGAGGGCCAACAACGAGGCCATGACGCGGATTTATCATCTGGCCGCGGAAAACGACCTGCCGGTGATGGTGCATTCCAACATCACCTCCAAGCGTGAGAAAAATCCGCTCTACCTCGCGGAAATCGAAGAGCCATTGCGCAATCACCCGCACACCCAATTCATCTGGGCCCATGCCGGTACCAGTGCGGAAATTCATCGGCACCAGGTTCGGCTGGATTTCCTGTTGCCGACCCTGACCCGGATGCTGGAGGCCTATCCCAACCTATTCATCGACCTGTCCTGGAGCCTGCTGACCCCGTATCTGCTGGATGAGCAAGGCAAGCCGCGCCAGGAGTGGCTGGCATTGGTGGAGCGCTTCCCGGAGAGATTCATGATTGGCTCGGATGTGGTGGGGCGCTTCAACAAGCTAGGAAAGGAAATGCGCAGCTTCGATCCGTTTCTGGATGCGTTGCCGGAGGACGTTGCCAAAAAGGTCGCCCGCGATAATTTTCTCGCAATCCTGCCGCGCACAATCTCGCGTTAATCACGATCTCCCTCACCACTGGGCCAAAAAAAACCCCGCAATTGCGGGGTTTTTTGTAGCGATGCGGATCAGCTGCCTTTGACAGCCTTGCCGTTCACCGTACCGTCGAGGAGCATGATGTTGTACTCCTTGCCGTCGGTTTCAACCTGTTGCAGGCGTACCAGCAGGTAGTCCCAGTCCTTGGCAAACCACAGCACGGTAATGCGCTTGCTTTGAGTCGGATCGCGCACTCGCTCAACCTTGATCGCGTCGATCTGGCCAGCTTTGGTGTCGACTTTTTCTGAACCCAGCACGCGGAAGTCGTAGGTGTCGACTTCGCCGTCATCGACCACCTGGTAGCTCATGCTTTTTTTGCCGGCAGCGACGTCATGCTGCAGCGCAAGCTGGTAGGTGGATTTGTCGACCATGCCGCGGTTCAGCGGGAGCTTGACCGGGTCACCGCGATCGGTGCCGGTGACCATCTTGGTGGTCCAGTCGAAGTCCAGGTCGGCTTTCTTCGCTTTACCCAGGCCACCACGTTCGAAGTGGTAGGACTGCGGCAGCAGGGTGTCCTTGTCCACGGTCAGGGTGCTTTGTTCGGATAGGCTGGCGATCATCATCGACGCCTTGAAGCTGAGTGTCCAAACGCCGTTGGCGCCCTTGGTCAGACTGCGCTCGGCAGTGCCGCTCATAGGCAGCTGTTTCCAGTCGGCGGTATAGCTGGCGGAGAAAGGTTGAAGTTCTGCAGCCTGCGCCAGTGGCAGGGCGAGCAGAGCGCAAGCGAAGAGCAGGGCGCGACGCATAATATCTCCTAGGTTCGAATCAAGTGACCGCTGGCGGCGAGTAACTTCCCGTCCAGTAAAGCACCTTGCTCACCGAGTGATAAGCGGCCTTCGGCAAACCAGCGTACGGCCATCGGGTAGATCAGGTGTTCCTGGGTGTGGACTCGCTGCGCCAGACTCTGCGGCGAATCATGCAACTCTACCGGTATTACTGCCTGTACGACCAGTGGTCCGCCATCGAGTTCCTCGGTGACGAAGTGCACGGAGCAGCCGTGTTCAGTATCGCCGGCCTCCAGCGCGCGCTGATGAGTGTGTAACCCTTTGTATTTGGGCAGCAGCGAGGGATGGATGTTGAGCAGGCGACCCGCATAGTGACGCACGAAATCAGCGCTGAGAATACGCATGAATCCGGCCAGTACCACGAGTTTGGGGTTGAAGGCGTCGATCAGTTCGATCAGCGCGGCATCGAAGGCTTCGCGGCCCTCGAAAGCCTTGTGATCCAGGGAGCGGGTGTCGATACCCGCGTCCCTGGCGCGTTGCAGGCCGTAAGCGTCGGCGCGGTTGGAAATCACCGCAGCGATGCGGACCGGGCTGTCGCCGGTCCGCGTGCTGTCGATCAAGGCCTGCAAGTTACTGCCGGTGCCGGACAACAGCACCACCACATCACAGGTGACGGACATTAATGCGCCTTAAGGTTCTTCAGCTCAACCTGAGCTGCGCCTTCGGCAGCGGTAGCGATCTGGCCGAGGACCCAAGGCTGCTCGCCAGCTTCACGCAGGACGTTCAGGGCGGTTTCAACGTGCTCTTGAGCTACGCAGATAACCATGCCAACGCCGCAGTTCAGCACGCGGTGCATTTCGTTTTCGTCGACGTTGCCTTGCGCTTGCAGCCAGTCGAACACCGCAGGGCGAGTCCAGCTTGCTACGTCAACTACCGCTTGAGCGCCTTTTGGCAGCACGCGCGGGATGTTGTCCAGCAGGCCACCACCGGTGATGTGAGCCATGGCCTTGACGGCGCCGGTGTCCTTGATCAGCTTGAGCAGCGGCTTCACGTAGATGCGGGTCGGGGCCATCAGCAGGTCGGTCAGCGGTTTGCCGTCGAGCTGGATGTTTTCGATGTCGGCGCCGGACACTTCGATGATCTTGCGGATCAGCGAGTAGCCGTTGGAGTGCGGGCCGGAAGACGGCAGGGCGAGCAGGGCATCGCCGGCAGCGACTTTGGAACCGTCGATGATTTCGGATTTTTCCACGACGCCGACGCAGAAGCCGGCCAGGTCGTAGTCTTCGCCTTCGTACATGCCAGGCATTTCAGCGGTTTCGCCGCCCACCAGGGAGCAGCCGGACAGTTCGCAGCCAGCGCCGATGCCGGTCACGACTTGGGTCGCGGTCTCGACGTTGAGTTTGCCGGTGGCGTAGTAGTCGAGGAAGAACAGCGGCTCAGCGCCGCAAACCACCAGGTCATTCACGCACATGGCCACCAGGTCGATGCCGATGCTGTCGTGTTTGTTCAGGTTCAAGGCCAGGCGCAGCTTGGTGCCGACGCCGTCGGTGCCGGAAACCAGGACAGGCTGCTTGTAGCCGGCCGGGATTTCGCAGAGGGCGCCGAAACCGCCCAGGCCGCCCATGACTTCCGGGCGCGCAGTGCGCTTGGCGACGCTCTTGATGCGTTCGACCAATGCTTCACCGGCGTCGATGTCTACACCGGCGTCCTTGTAGCTCAGGGAGGGTTGCTTGCTCATGATCCAGGCCTTTAGGGGGGATTCAGGGGTAACGACCGAGTCCAGCGGGACCGCAGGAACAGACGAGGGCGGGTGCCATGCGCGAATTCCAAGGTGCCCGGCTGTTGCCGGTCTGCGAAGGCGCGCGATTTTATCAGGCTTGGAGGGCAGCGGCCATCCTCAGGCCGACAGCAGGGGGCATATCGGCCGAAAAAAATCGTCATAGGCCGTATTGGTCGTCTGGCTCATGCCTGTATAAGGTAGCGCCATTAACCGTCTATCGTTATGACAGTGCAAAAACATGCCTGGGCCGGGTGAATGATTTGCCGAGGGGTGTGGTCACAGCCATGCTCGTCCGGTTAACGCGGCCTGTTCCAGCCGCTCCAATATTCAGGAATCTTTCATGGGTTTTTTTCCGAAATGTTTGTTTGTGGGCTGCTTGTCGTTGTTCAGCCTGGTCGGTCATGCCGAAACGGTTAAGAGTCTGTACCAGGTGCGTCAACCTGTGAGCGGCCAGTCGCCGGAGATTCGCGACCAGGCGACCCAGCAAGCGCTGGATACCCTGGTGTTGCGCCTGACCGGCGATGCCAAGGCTGCGCAAAACCCCGGCCTGGCCGCCATTCGCAAGGACCCGCAGCAGATCATCAGCCAATACGGCTTTGAAGCGGGGCCACCGCAAGTATTAAAAGTCGATTTTGACCCTGCCACCACAGAGCAGGCATTGCGTCGTGCCGGGTTGTCCCTGTGGGGCGCCAATCGGCCGTCGATCCTCGGATGGTGGTTGAACGACTCCACCGAAGGTTCAAGCCTGGTCGGCGATGGTCAGGCCAGTGCAACGCCGCTGCGTCGGGCGGCTCAGCATCGCGGGCTGCCATTGCGCTTGCCGCTGGCGGATTTGAGCGAACAGCTGGTGGCGACCGGGCCGACCCTGGAAGGCGGTGATGCGGCCCCGCTGCGCAGCGCTTCGGAACGCTACAACGCCGATGCCCTGCTCGCCGTGCACGCCAAGGAGGAGGGCGGCCAGTGGCTGGCGACCTGGAACCTGTGGCTGGGCGACAAGAAAGAAGCGGGCAGCGTACAGGGCGCCGATCAGGCGGCTGTAGCGGATGCGGTGATGCTGGCGGTCAGCGAGCGACTGGCGCCACGTTTTGTGGTCAAGCCAGGCGCCTCGGGCGAACAGCTGCTTGAGGTCCAGGGCATGAACCTGGAGCGTTATGCCGCCCTCGGGCGTTTGCTCGAACCCTTTGGCATGCGCTTGCAGAGCGTCAACGGCGACCGGATTCTCTATCGGGTTCGCGGCAGCACCGAGCAATTAAAAGCGCAGTTGGCCCTGGCCAAATTGCAGGAGTTGCCCGCAGGGGAGGCGCCTGCACCGGTGGCCCCGGTACAGCCTGCAGTCGATGGTGCGGCGCCCGCTGTAGTACCAACCCCAGCCCCGGTCCCGCAGTTACGTTTTCGCTGGTAGTTTTTTCCCCTTATATAAAAGCAGGAGTGGTTCATGGCCGATACGCGGCGTTGGTTCTGGTTGGGTGGGGTAGTCCTGCTCTGCGCGTTTGTCTGGCTGTTGCATCCGATCCTGACGCCGTTCCTGGTGGCGTTGCTGTTGGCCTATCTGTTCGATCCCCTGGTGGATCGGCTGGAGAGGGCCGGCCTGTCCCGAACCTGGGGCGTGATTGCGGTGTTCGCGCTGTTCACCTTAATAGTGACGGCGCTGCTGCTGGTACTGGTGCCGATGCTGGCCAAGCAAATGTTCCGTTTGTATGAGCTGGCGCCGCAGATGCTTGATTGGTTGCAGCACACCGCGTTGCCGTGGGCCCAGTCGAAGTTCGGGTTGTCGGACGGCTTCTGGAAGTTCGACAAGCTCAAGGCGGCGATCAGCGAGCACATGGGCCAGACCACTGACATCGTCGGAGTGGTGCTGAGCCAGGCCACCGCTTCCAGCCTGGCGGTGATCGGCTGGCTGGCCAACCTGGTGCTGATTCCGGTAGTGAGCTTCTACCTGCTGCGGGATTGGGACCTGATGATGGCCAAGATCCGTAGCCTGCTGCCACGGGATCGTGAAGAGCGTGTGGTCAGCCTGGCAGGCGAGTGCCATGAAGTACTGGGCGCCTTCGTGCGTGGGCAATTGCTGGTGATGGTGGCGCTGGGCTTTATCTATGCAGCGGGCTTGATGCTGGTCGGCCTGGAGCTTGGCTTATTGATCGGCCTGATCGCAGGCCTGGCGGCCATCGTGCCGTACATGGGCTTTGTGATCGGTATCGGAGCTGCGTTGATTGCCGGGCTGTTCCAGTTTGGCGGCGACCTGTACCCAATGATCGGCATCGTTGCCGTCTTCATGGTGGGGCAGGCGCTGGAAGGTATGGTGCTGACGCCGTTGCTGGTGGGTGACCGGATCGGCCTGCACCCGGTAGCCGTGATATTTGCGATCCTTGCGGGCGGGGAGCTGTTCGGCTTCACCGGCATTCTGCTGGCCTTGCCGGTTGCTGCGGTGATCATGGTGCTGGTGCGGCACATGCATGATTTGTATAAGGATTCGGACATCTACAGCGGCGAGGACGAGCCCGAACTTTAGGCTGCGTCATCGAGGCGCTCTACCTGCCCGGTCCTGTACCTGGCGGTGGGTGGCGGGTGTACAACACCCGCCCCCAGCGCCAGAGAATCCGTCACTAAACCGGCAAGTTAACGCAAACCTTTGATTTTGCTTGTGGTCTGTCGCATTGTGCGGTCAGCCTCACGGGTATAAACTTCGCAAACTTTACACAGAGGCCACTAACGGTTCCGTCGGAACTGTTCAGTCAGCATGAAACCGATTCAGCTGCCCCTAGGTGTGCGTCTGCGTGATGACGCCACCTTTATCAACTATTACCCAGGCGCCAATGCCGCTGCACTCGGCTATGTCGAGCGACTCTGCGAAGCCGACGCCGGCTGGACCGAAAGCTTGATTTACCTGTGGGGCAAGGACGGCGTCGGGCGTACGCACTTGCTGCAAGCCGCCTGCCTGCGCTTCGAGCAGCTGGGCGAGCCGGCGGTGTATCTGCCGTTGGCCGAGCTGCTGGACCGCGGAATCGGAATTCTCGATAACCTCGAACAATACGAACTGGTCTGCCTGGATGATCTTCAGGCGGTGGCTGGACGTGCGGATTGGGAAGAGGCGCTGTTCCATCTGTTCAACCGCCTGCGCGACAGTGGACGACGCCTGTTGATCGCCGCATCGACCTCCCCGCGGGAGCTGCCAGTGAAGCTGGCGGACCTCAAATCGCGATTGACCCTGGCCCTGATATTCCAGATGCGTCCCCTGTCCGACGAAGACAAGTTGCGCGCTTTGCAATTGCGCGCATCACGGCGCGGCTTGCACCTCACCGATGAGGTCGGGCACTTCATCCTCACTCGCGGCACCCGCAGCATGAGTGCATTGTTCGAGTTGCTTGAGCAGCTGGATCAGGCGTCCCTGCAGGCGCAGCGCAAGCTGACCATTCCGTTTCTGAAAGAGACATTGGGCTGGTAAAACCCAAGCCCTACAGGCCTTTTGCTGCTTTTCAGACGTGAAAAAATCCGCTTTCCTACAAGGTGTAGGCCGCGCGGGTGTCTAAATGGGGCATTAGCGCTTAGATGAAATCGCGAAACCGAAAAGTCACATAAAGTTCGATTGAATTTGCAAATGAGGATGATAGCGGGCATAGTCTCGGCTTCTTTACAACTATCAGCCACGGTCGTGCCCATGCTAAATCGCTTCGCACCCCTCGTGCCTCTCGCACTCGTTACCCTGTTGTTCGGCTGCGCCGCTCACTCTCCAGTTTCCGAGCCAGCGCCCCAGCAACCGGTTAAATCTGCCGTTACTGCCCAATCCTCTTCCGTTCGTTATCTGGAAACTCCATTCCAGGAAGAGTCGGCGACCGAAAATCAGCTCGCCAGCTTCGCTGACGGCAAGTCGTACCAGCTGCCAGTCCTGGCAGACAGCATCCTCGAACGCGGCATGTCCCTCATCGGTACTCGTTACCGTTTCGGCGGTACCTCTGAAGCCGGCTTCGACTGCAGTGGCTTCATCGGCTATCTGTTCCGTGAAGAGGCCGGCATGAACCTGCCGCGCTCGACCCGGGAAATGATCAACGTGGATGCGCCGCTGGTTTCGCGCAGCAACCTCAAGCCGGGTGACCTGCTGTTCTTCGCTACCAATGGTCGTCGCGGCCGCGTCAGCCATGCCGGCATCTACCTCGGCGATGATCAGTTCATCCACTCCAGCAGCCGCCGTAGTGGTGGGGTTCGGGTTGATAGCTTGGGCGACAGCTACTGGAGCAAGACCTTCATCGAGGCCAAGCGCGCACTCGCGATGGCACCCACCATCGTCACCGCTCGCAAGTAAGCCTACAGTTTGTAAGGCGAACTTAAAGTCTTACTTGAAGTTTGCTGTATAGCGTCTAGAATCCTGATCTATTATTGATGGCTAACCGCCTGCGCACTGCGCCGGCGGTTTTCTTTTCTGCCGTCCCGGTAGAAGTAGCCCCAGCCAGATCAGGGTGTTCTGTAAATGAAGACGTCGGCCCGCCTTGTACTCTTGATCACCGCAGCGCTGCTCAGCGCCTGCGCCAGCCGCACTCCGCCGCCCGCTCCGGCGCCGGTCGTTCGCGCTCCTCTGGTTTTTGGTCCTGCCCAACCGTTTTCGCCTGAAGCCGAAGATGTGCTGTTTCGCGCGCTGGGTTTGGTCGGCACGCCTTATCGCTGGGGTGGCAACACTCCGGATTCGGGGTTTGATTGCAGTGGGTTGATTGGCTACGTCTACCGCGATGTCGCCGGGATCATGCTGCCGCGTACGACTCGCGAGATGATCGGCATGCAGGCGGCCAGTGTCGGCAAGGAAGGGTTGCAAACCGGCGACCTGATTTTCTTTGCCACCAATGGTGGCTCGCAGGTCAGTCATGCCGGGATTTATGTCGGCGAAGGGCGCTTTGTGCACGCGCCGGCTACGGGCGGTACGGTCAAGCTGGATAGTCTTTCCAAGGCTTATTGGCAGAAAGCTTATCTGAGTGCCAAGCGAGTGTTGCAGCCGGAGCATTTGGCGCGTAATCCCTGACTGACCCGACAAACTGTGGGAGCAAAGATTGCTCCCACACAGATCACCGCTGGGCTTATTTAGAAGCCGAAACCCGCCACACCTTGTTCCCTACATCATCGGCCACCAGCAAATCACCCTGCTGATCAATCACCACGCCCACCGGCCGGCCCATGGCTTTTTCGTCTTCATTGAGGAAGCCAGTCAGCACATCAATCGGCTGCCCGGTCGGTTTGCCGGCGCTGAACGGCACGAAGATCACCTTGTAGCCACTGTGCGGTTTGCGGTTCCATGAGCCATGCTGGCCGATGAATACGCCTTCTTTGAATTGCGCCGGCAAAGTGTTGCCTTCTGCGAAGGTCAGCCCGAGCGATGCGGTGTGCGGGCCCACTGCGTAATCCGGGGCGATGGCCTTGGCCACCAGGTCGGGGTTCTGTGGCTCGACGCGGACATCCACGTGCTGGCCGTAGTAGCTGAAAGGCCAGCCGTAGAACGCTCCGTCCTTGACCGAGGTGATGTAGTCGGGCACCAGGTCGCTGCCGATTTCGTCACGCTCGTTGACGGCAGTCCACAGGGCGCCGGTCTGCGGCTCCCAGGCCATGCCGTTGGGATTACGCAGGCCGGAAGCGAAGATCCGGTGATTGCCGGTGGCGCGGTCCACTTCCCAGATGGCGGCGCGGCCTTCTTCCTGGTCCATGCCGTTTTCCGCAACGTTGCTATTCGAACCCACAGTGACGTACAGCTTGCTGCCGTCCTTGCTGGCAATCACGTTTTTCGTCCAGTGATGATTCAGGGTGCCGCCCGGCAGGTCGACGACCTTTATCGGTTGCGACTTGATCGCGGTATCGCCGCTTTCATAATGGAAGCGCAACAGCCGATCGGTGTCAGCGACATACAAGTCGTTGCCCACCAGGGTCATGCCAAACGGTGAGTTGAGGTTTTCCAAAAACACAGTGCGGGTCTCGGCGATGCCGTCGTGATCCTTGTCCCGCAGCAGCGTGATGCGGTTCGGGCTGGGAACGCCAGCACCGGCGCGGCCCATGACTTTTTTCATGACCCAGCCCTTGATGCCTTTGCCGTCGTCCGGTTTGGGCGGGGCATTGGTTTCAGCCACCAGCACATCACCGTTGGGCAGCACGTAGAGCCAACGCGGGTGGTCGAGGCCTTCGGCGAAGGCGGCCACTTGCGTGCCAGCCGCGGCGGTAGGCTTGGCACCGTCCGGCCAGCCGACTGCAGGGGCGATGTTCACTGTGGGCATCAGGGTCTTGTTCGGTTCCGGCAATTTGGGTGACGGGCCGGTGCCGTCGGAGACTTGCAGGCTGGAGGTTTCACCGCAGGCGGCGAGTCCTCCGGCGAGCGCGATGACAAAAACTAGCTGGGGCTTGCGCATGCTGACCTTCCCTATGAATGCATTGACCTGATTAGTAGAGAAGCGCAAATGCGCGATGGTTCAACGGGGGGCAATCAATTGCGCCCGCCAGGCCTGACTTTAATTGACGCTCCCCCCCCAACCCTCTAACCTTCGCCGCTTGTTTCAGGTGCCCTGTGACGTGGTCGACAGGGTGAAACAGGGAAGCCGGTGAGTGATCACTCCATAACAGGAATGAGCATGATCCCGGCGCTGCCCCCGCAACGGTAAATGAGTAAAGACTGCGCCTTGTGCCACTGTGTCGAGCCATCGGCATGGGAAGGCGCGCAGTCAGGCCAATAGCCGCTCATGAGCCCGGAGACCGGCCTGATTCATCCAGCGGCATCACGGTGGGCGATGCCAGGCTTCTTGCCGTCTATTCTTGTGCCTGCCCGCCGTTATCCAGCCCCAACGGAGAGCTTCCCCATGACTGATACCCCCGACCGTGACGAACGCCACCTGGCGCGCATGTTGCGCAAAAAAGCCGTGATCGACGAGCGCATCGCCAACTCCCCAAATGAATGTGGCTTGCTGCTGGTGCTCACCGGCAACGGCAAGGGCAAAAGCAGCTCGGCGTTCGGCATGCTCGCGCGTTCCATGGGCCATGGCATGCAGTGCGGCGTGGTGCAGTTCATCAAGGGCCGTAACAGTACCGGTGAAGAGCTGTTCTTCCGGCGTTTCCCGGAGCAGGTGCGGTTTCATGTGATGGGCGAAGGTTTCACTTGGGAAACCCAGGATCGCCAGCGCGATATCGCTGCTGCCGAAGCGGCGTGGGCGGTGTCCCGCGAGTTGCTGCAAGACCCGTCGATCGGCCTGGTGGTGCTGGATGAATTGAATATCGCGCTCAAGCACGGTTACCTCGATCTCGATCAGGTTCTCAGTGATCTGCAGGCCCGTCCGCCAATGCAGCACGTAGTGGTGACCGGCCGCGGTGCCAAGCCCGAGATGATTGAGCTGGCCGACACCGTGACCGAGATGGGCGTGATCAAGCACGCGTTCCAGGCCGGGATCAAGGCGCAAAAAGGCGTCGAATTGTGAGTCAGCCTCGTCATTGCCCGGCGGTATTGATTGCCGCTCCGGCTTCCGGCCAGGGCAAGACCACCGTGACTGCCGCGCTGGCCAGGTTGCATCGCAATCAGGGACGCAAGGTACGGGTGTTCAAGTGCGGCCCGGACTTTCTCGACCCGATGATTCTCGAGCGCGCCAGCGGTGCGCCGGTCTATCAACTGGACATGTGGATGGTCGGCGAGCAGGACAGTCGTCGCCTGTTGTGGGAAGCCGCGGGCGAGGCGGACCTGATCCTCATTGAAGGGGTGATGGGCTTGTTTGACGGCACACCTTCCAGCGCCGACCTCGCGCGGCATTTTGGCGTACCGGTGCTGGCAGTGATCGACGGCACCGCCATGGCGCAGACTTTTGGCGCCCTGGCCCTGGGGCTGGCGCGCTATCAAGCGGATTTGCCGTTCGCTGGCGTGCTGGCCAATCGGGTGGGCACCTTGCGTCATGCGCAGTTGCTTGAAGGCAGCCTGACTGAGGGGTTGCGCTGGTATGGCGCGTTGTCCCGGGAGACCGGGATCGAGCTGCCCAGTCGTCACCTCGGGCTGGTGCAGGCCAGCGAATTGAACGACCTCGACCTGCGACTGGATGCCGCCGCGAACGCCTTGGCCGGTAGTTGTGAAGTGGCATTGCCGCCTGCAGTGGAATTTGCCGCGCCTGATGTGATTGTTGCCGAACCTTTGCTCGCCGGCGTGCGCATCGCCGTGGCCCGTGATGAGGCCTTCGCATTTACTTATGGTGCGAGCCTGGATTTGTTGCGGGCGATGGGCGCCGAGTTGCGGTTTTTCTCGCCGATTCGTGATGCCTTGTTGCCCGAGGCGGACAGCCTTTACCTGCCAGGCGGTTACCCTGAATTGCACCATGCGGCGTTGGCTGCAAACACCTCGATGCTGGCGGCGATCCGCGCGCACCATGGCGCGGGCAAACCGCTGCTGGCGGAGTGCGGCGGGATGCTTTATCTGCTCGATTCGTTGACCGACGTCGACGGCACGCGTGCCGAGCTGGTGGGGTTGCTGGCGGGAGACGCGGTGATGCAAAAGCGTCTGGCTGCATTGGCCTTGCAGGAGGTGGAACTGCCTGAGGGGGCATTACGTGGGCACACCTACCATCACTCGCTGACCAGCACCGAGCTGGCACCGATTGCCCGTGGGCTGAGCCCGAATGGCGGACGTGGCGCGGAGGCGGTTTATCGTGAGGGGCGGATGACGGCTTCTTATGTGCACTTCTATTTTCCGTCGAATCCGGTGGCAGTGGCTGCGCTTTTTGCGCCTGACCTTGAGGCCGTTATCGCGAGCAAGCCCGCTCCCACAGAAGACGATGTGATGCCTGAAGAAATGCGATCGAAAGTGGGAGCGGGCTTGCTCGCGAAGAGGCCATGACGGACACCGCATTCACCCAGGCCGAACGCGACGCAATCTACCGCGCCATCGCCGAACGCCGCGACATGCGCCACTTCAGCGGCGGCACCGTCGAGCCCGAGCTCCTGCGGCGCCTGCTCGAAGCCGCGCACCAGGCCCCCAGTGTCGGCCTGATGCAACCATGGCGCTTTATCCGCATCAGCGATCGCAGCTTGCGCAGCCAGATCCAGTCCTTGGTTGAACAAGAGCGAATCCGCACCGCCGAAGCCCTGGGCGAGCGTACCGACGAGTTCATGAAGCTCAAGGTCGAAGGCATCAACGACTGTGCTGAAGTCCTGGTCGCCGCGCTGATGGACGATCGCGAACGCCACATCTTCGGCCGGCGCACCCTGCCGGAAATGGACATCGCCTCGTTGTCCTGCGCGATCCAGAATCTGTGGCTGGCATCCCGTGCGGAAGGATTGGGCATGGGCTGGGTCTCGCTGTTCGAGCCGCAAGCCCTGGCTGATCTGCTCGGCATGCCGCCGGGCGCCAAACCGATGGCCGTGCTGTGCCTGGGACCGGTGCAAGAATTTTATCCAGCGCCGATGCTGGTACTCGAAGGCTGGGCGCAGGCGCGGCCGCTGGGTGAATTGCTGTATGAAAATCTCTGGGGAGTGAATCAATGAGTGTGGCGTTGTTGAGTGTCGCCGCAGTGGCGCTGGATGCGCTGCTGGGCGAACCCAAACGCTGGCATCCGCTGGTGGCGTTCGGCCGCTTTGCCGATCGCATCGAACAACGCTTCAATAGTGGCGGCAGGGGCTGGCGTAGCCATGGCGTGACCGCCTGGGTGCTTGCCGTGCTGCCGTTGACGTTGCTGGCGACAGCGCTGTCCTGGGCGCCATTGGTGGGCTGGATCGTCGAAATCCTCGCGCTCTATTGCGCATTGGGCATGCGCAGCCTCGGCGAGCATGTCGCACCGGTGGCCAGAGCCTTGCGCAGCGATGACCTGGACGAGGCGCGGACCCGCGTCGGTTATCTGGTCAGCCGCCAGACCAGCAAACTGGATAAAACCGAAGTCGCCCGCGCCGCCACCGAATCAGTCCTGGAGAACGGTAGCGACGCAGTGTTCGCCGCACTGTTCTGGTTTGTCGTCGCCGGTGCGCCGGGGGTAGTGCTCTATCGCCTGAGCAACACACTTGATGCCATGTGGGGTTATCGCAACGAACGCTTCGAGCGCTTTGGCTGGGCGGCAGCGAAAATCGACGACGTGCTCAACTATATTCCTGCGCGGCTGGTGGCATTGACCTACGCCGTCCTGGGCAAAACTCGACTGGCGCTCAAATGCTGGCGGACCCAGGGGCCGACCTGGGACAGTCCGAATGCCGGTCCGGTCATGGCCGCAGGCGCCGGTGCGCTTGGGGTGGAGCTGGGCGGCGCGGCGATCTACCACGGCGAGTTGCACCAGCGCCCGCAGCTGGGCGAGGGCGCTCCCGCGGATGCGGACTCCATCGACCGTGGCTGGCAATTGGTCCAACGCGGGGTATGGTTGTGGCTGCTGATTATCTGCGTGGGGACAGAATTTTATGCTTGAGCATGGCGGGCGCTTACGCAAGGCGGCACTCGAATATGGGATCGCCGAGGCCGACTGGCTCGACCTGTCCACTGGCCTGGCACCCTGGCCATTTCCTGTTCCGGACATTCCGTTGAGAGCCTGGGCGCGGCTGCCGGAAAACGATGACGGCCTGGAACAGGCTGCCTGCGATTATTACGCTGCTGCCCAGGTGCTGCCAGTGGCCGGTTCGCAAATGGCGATCCAGCTCCTGCCGCGTTTGCGCCGTGCCGGCAAGGTCGGCGTGCTGTCGCCTTGTTACGCCGAACACGCCGAAGCCTGGCGCCGCAACGGTTATATCGTGCGGGAAGTGCTGGAGCAGGAGGTGGATTTTTTCATCGATAACCTCGACGTGCTGGTGGTAGTCAATCCGAACAACCCTACGGGCCTGAGCCTGACCCCCAATCGCCTGCTCGACTGGCATGCGCGACTGGCCCAGCGTGGCGGCTGGCTGGTGGTGGACGAGGCGTTCATGGACAACACCCCGCAATTGAGCGTCGCGTCTTATGCGCACCAGGTCGGCTTGATCGTGTTGCGCTCATTCGGCAAATTTTTCGGCCTGGCCGGC
Source organism: Pseudomonas sp. RIT-562 (assembly GCF_026241895.1). Taxonomy (GTDB): domain Bacteria; phylum Pseudomonadota; class Gammaproteobacteria; order Pseudomonadales; family Pseudomonadaceae; genus Aquipseudomonas; species Aquipseudomonas mandelii_F. The sequence continues at coordinate 84,296 of NZ_JAPJIV010000023.1, forward strand.
GTGCGCCTGGGGTTTGTGCTGGCCGAGCGCAGACTGCTCAAATTGCTCGCCGAGCAAGTCGGGCCCTGGGCAGTCAGCGGGCCGACCCGGGTACTGGGGCAGGCCTGTCTGCTGGATACCCAGGGGCAGGTCAAGCAGCGTTTGCGCACCCAGGCGGCCAGCGAACGCCTGGCGCTGTTGCTCGAGCAATACGGCTTGCAGCCGCAGGGTGGCTGCGCGTTGTTCCAGTGGCTGATGACCGAATACGCCGAAACCCTGCATGTGTTCATGGCGCGGCGCGGCATTCTGTTGCGCCTGTTTACCCACAACAGCAGCCTGCGGTTTGGCCTGCCGGCCGAGGAAGCGGACTGGACGCGGCTTGCGTCGGCACTTGAAGCTTTTTTTGGGGAAAGGCAATGACTACTTTGATGGTGCAAGGCGCAACTCTCATGGTGCAGGGCACGACTTCCGACGCCGGCAAGAGCACGCTGGTGACGGCGTTGTGTCGTTGGGTGGTGCGCCAGGGCGTCAGCGTGGTGCCGTTCAAGCCGCAGAACATGGCGCTGAACAGTGCGGTGACCGCCGACGGCGGCGAAATAGGCCGAGCACAGGCGGTGCAGGCCCAGGCGGCCAATCTCGAACCGCACACCGACATGAATCCTGTGCTGCTCAAGCCCAACAGCGACACCGGCGCCCAGGTGATTATCCATGGGCGCGCGGTGACCACCATGAACGCCGTGGCCTATCACGACTACAAGGCCATCGCGATGCAGGCGGTGCTCGCTTCCCATCGACGTTTGAGCGCAGCGTATCCGGTGGTGATGGTCGAAGGCGCGGGTTCCCCAGCGGAGATCAATCTGCGCGCCGGCGACATCGCCAACATGGGTTTTGCCGAGGCGGTCGATTGTCCGGTGGTGTTGATTGCCGACATTAACCGCGGCGGGGTGTTCGCGCATCTGGTCGGCACCCTGGAGTTGCTGTCCGCCAGTGAGCAGGCACGTGTCAAAGGTTTCATCATCAATCGTTTTCGCGGCGATATCGCCTTGCTGCAACCTGGCCTGGACTGGCTGGAGGAGCGCACCGGCAAGCCGGTGATCGGCGTGCTGCCGTACGTGATGGACTTGCATCTGGAGGCTGAGGACGGCATCGATCAGCGTCAGACTGACAAGGCGGAACAGGTGCTCAAGGTGGTGGTGCCGGTCCTGCCGCGCATCAGCAATCACACGGATTTCGATCCGCTGCGCCTGCACCCGCAAGTGGACTTGCAGTTCATCGGTCCCGGGCAGGCGATTCCTGCGGCGGACTTGATCATTCTGCCGGGCTCGAAAAGCGTGCGCAGCGATCTTGCGTACCTCAAGGCCAATGGCTGGGACGCGGCGATTTCTCGTCACCTGCGCTATGGCGGCAAGCTGCTGGGGATTTGTGGCGGCCTGCAGATGCTCGGCGCACAGGTGCATGATCCGCTGGGTCTGGAAGGGGTGCCGGGTTCCAGCACAGGGCTGGGCCTGCTGGCGTTTGAAACCCGCCTTGAAGCAGAGAAACAGCTGCGTAATGTGCGAGGTCGCCTGGCCCTGGAAGACGCAGAGGTCAGCGGTTACGAAATTCACGCAGGCGTGACCACCGGCCCTGCGCTGGAGAGGACGGCAGTGCTGCTCGATGATGGTCGCTGTGATGGAGCGCAGAGCGTTGACGGGCAGATTTTCGCCACCTACCTGCATGGTCTGTTCGAGTCGCCGGCGGCGTGCAGCGCGCTGTTGCGCTGGGCCGGTTTGCAGGAGGTGCAGGAGGTGGATTATCACGGGTTGCGCGAGCGCGATATCGAGCGGTTGGCGGATCTGGTGGAGGAACACCTGGATACCCGGTTGTTGCGTGAACTCTGTGGGATTTGAGGTGATCTTGCGGGCCTCATCGCGAGCAGGCTCACTCCTACATGGGGGCTGCGGTGTTCACGAAACATCTGTAGGAGCGAGCCTGCTCGCGATGACGGCCTACGCTCCACCGAAGATCTTAAGGAATCAACCATGCTGCAACTAATCCTCGGCGGCGCCCGCTCCGGCAAAAGCCGCCTGGCCGAAAGACTCGCCTCTGACAGTCAGCTGGCAGTCACTTACATCGCCACCAGCCAACCCCTGGACGGGGGGATGAGCGACCGGGTGGCCCATCATCGTGCCCGTCGTCCGGCCGAATGGGCATTGATCGAAGAACCTCTGGAATTGGCGCGCGTACTGCGTGAAAACGCCAGGGCCGATCGCTGCCTGCTGGTGGATTGCCTGACCTTGTGGCTCACCAACCTGCTGATGCTCGATAACGCCGAGCGCCTGGCGGTCGAACGCGAGGCTTTGCTCGACTGCCTGGCGAACTTGCCAGGTGAAATCATTTTTGTCAGCAACGAGACCGGCATGGGCGTGGTGCCGCTGGGCGAGCTGACCCGGCGCTATGTCGATGAGGCCGGCTGGCTGCATCAGGCCCTGGCCGAGCGTTGCCAGCGAGTCGTCCTCACCGTTGCCGGCCTGCCCCTGACTCTGAAAGGAACTGCGTTATGACCCAACCTTGGTGGCTCAACCCGTGCCAACCGATTGATACCCTGGTCGTCGAAGCGGCTGAGGCACGCCAGCAGCAACTGACCAAGCCCGCCGGGTCGCTGGGACGGCTTGAATCTATCGCGGTGCAATTGGCCGGACTGCAAGGGCAACTGAAGCCGAGGCTGGATCAGGTGTGGATCGCCATCTTTGCCGGCGACCACGGCGTGGTTGCCGAGGGGGTGTCGGCGTTTCCCCAGGAAGTGACCGGGCAGATGTTGCTCAACTTTGTCAGCGGCGGAGCGGCGATCAGCGTGCTGGCACGTCAGCTGGGCGCTAACCTGGAAGTGGTGGATCTGGGCACGGTTAACCCGGCCCTTGATCTCCAGGGTGTGCGGCACCTGAACATCGGCCCGGGCACGGCGAATTTCGCCGTGACCGCAGCGATGACCGCGGCACAGGGCGCACTGGCGTTGCAGGCGGGTCGCGACAGCGTGCACCGCGCGCTTGCTGGCGGCGCGCAGCTGTTTATCGGCGGTGAAATGGGCATCGGCAATACCACCGCAGCCAGCGCCCTGGCCTGTGCACTGCTCGATTGTCCGGTGGCGCATCTGACCGGGCCAGGCACCGGGTTGAACGCGGCGGGGGTCAGCCATAAAGCGCGGGTCATTGAGCGCGCGCTGGCGCTGCACAGTGCCCAGCGGGGCGATCCGTTGGAGTCGCTGTTCAATCTTGGCGGCTTTGAAATTGCCGCGCTGGTCGGCGCCTATCTGGCCTGTGCCCAGGAAGGCGTGGCGGTGCTGGTGGACGGTTTTATCTGCAGCGTCGCCGCGCTGGTGGCAGTGCAGCTCAATCCCCAATGCCGCCAATGGCTGTTGTTCGCGCACTCTGGCGCCGAGCCGGGCCATCGCCATGTGCTCGAAACACTCGGCGCCGAACCTTTGCTCGAACTCGGCCTGCGTCTGGGCGAGGGCAGCGGTGCCGCGCTGGCCGTGCCATTGCTGCGCCTGGCGTGCGATCTTCACGGGCAGATGGCGACCTTTGCCGAAGCCGCCGTCGCGGACCGTCCGGCATGACCCTGCGCCTGGACCTGTTGCGCCACGGCGAAACCGAACTCGGCGGCGGCCTGCGCGGCAGCATTGACGACGCGCTGACCGAAACGGGTTGGGCGCAGATGCGAGCGGCAGTGGCGCAACAGGGCCCCTGGGACCGTCTGATCAGTTCACCGCTGCAGCGCTGTGCGCGTTTTGCCGAGGAACTCGGCGAGCGCCTGAACGTGCCGGTGCATCACGACAAAGATTTGCAGGAGCTGCACTTCGGCGTCTGGGAAGGGCAGAGCGCTGCTGCGTTGATGGAAACCGATGCCCAGGATCTGGGCCGGTTCTGGGCCGATCCCTATGCGTTTACCCCGCCTGAGGGTGAGCCGGTCGCAGATTTCTCCGCACGGGTGCTGGGTGCAGTCGAGCGTTTGCACGCTGCCTATGCAGGCGAGCGGGTGTTGCTGGTCAGCCACGGCGGCGTGATGCGCCTGTTGCTGGCGCGGGCCCGGGGGTTACCCCGTGAACAGTTGCTGAATGTCGAAGTCGGCCACGGTGCGCTATTTGCGCTGGCCGTTGAATCGGGCGGATTGTTACGGGAAGCGAGCTGAGCATGCTGCCATTCTGGATCGCCCTGCAATTCCTCAGCAGCCTGCCAATTCGTCTGCCAGGTATGCCGGAGCCTCGGGAGCTCGGGCGCTCGCTGCTGTTTTATCCGCTGGTGGGGCTGCTGTTCGGGTTGATTCTGTGGGGCCTTAACGGGGCGCTGCACGGCGCTCCGCTATTGCTACACGCGGCGCTGCTGCTGCCGGTGTGGGTGTTGCTCAGTGGCGCCTTGCACCTCGATGGCCTGGCGGACAGCGCTGATGCGTGGCTCGGTGGTTTCGGCGATCGCGAGCGCACCCTGACCATCATGAAGGACCCGCGCAGCGGACCGATCGCGGTGGTCACGCTGATCCTGGTATTGCTGCTCAAGTTTGCCGCGTTACTGGCGTTGATCGAGCAGCAACAGAGTGTTTATTTGCTGATTGTGCCGCTGCTGGGTCGTGGGGCCTTGCTGGCATTGTTCCTGACCACGCCTTACGTGCGTGCCGGCGGACTCGGGCAGGCCCTGGCTGATCATCTGCCGCGCCGGGCTGGCCAGCAGGTATTGGCCGTCAGTGCGCTGGCCTGTGTTGTGCTGGCGGGGTGGCCAGGTGTGTTTGCGCTGGTACTGGCGGGGTTGGCGTTTGCCTGGCTGCGGCAGGTGATGCTGCGGCGATTGGGTGGTACCACCGGCGATACGGCGGGGGCGATGCTGGAGTTGCTGGAGGTAACGGTGTTGGTTGGGTTGGTGTTGGTCTGATTTGCGTAGGATTTTGCGGCCCTATCGCGAGCAGGCTCACTCCTACATTGCTGAAGATCCCCCTGGAGGAGTGAGCCTGCTCGCGATAGGGCCCTACCAGTAAACCCAAAAATTCGTTGATTTAACTGACTCGCGGGTATATACACGCATCATGCTCGACTCCCAATGTTTATGTATCAACCTGCGTCGCGCCGCCCGTGGCGTCAGCAGGCATTACGACGGCGCTCTCGACGGCTTCGGGATTAACGTTGCCCAGTATTCTTTGCTGTGCAACCTGCAACGCCTGGACCAACCGAGTATCTCCACCCTGGCCGAGGCAATGGGCCTGGACCGCAGCACGCTGGGGCGCAACCTGCGGGTGCTGGAGGGGGAAGGGCTGGTGATGCTGGTCGAGGGCGAGGACATGCGTAATCGCATCGTCAAGCTCACCGATGCCGGCGCTGAACGCCTGGCAGCCGCCTTGCCCGCCTGGGAAGCTGCACAACAGCGTCTGGTTGACCGCCTGGGCGCCGAGAAACGCGAAATCTTGCTCAAACTGCTGGACGAGCTGGCTTGAGGCCGGTTTGTTCGATCATAAGCGGGTATATACCCGCTACCGGAGAATAACCATGACATCGATGTGGCGTACGTGCGGTTGGGTATTGCTGGGCAGTGCGCTGATCCTTGCGCTGTCGCTGGGCGTTCGCCATGGCTTTGGCCTGTTCCTGGCGCCGATGAGTGCCGAGTTCGGCTGGGGCCGCGAAACGTTCGCCTTTGCCATCGCCCTGCAAAACCTGATCTGGGGGCTGGCGCAACCTTTCACCGGCGCCCTCGCGGATCGCTTCGGAGCGGCCAAAGTCGTGCTGATCGGCGGTGTTCTGTATGCGGCAGGCCTGGTGTGCATGGGGCTCTCAGATTCAGCAGTGACCTTGTCCCTGAGTGCCGGCCTATTGATCGGCATCGGGCTGTCGGGCACTTCGTTCTCGGTGATTCTCGGCGTAGTCGGACGCGCGGTACCGCCGGAAAAACGCAGCATGGGCATGGGCATCGCCAGTGCGGCCGGATCGTTTGGACAGTTCGCCATGCTGCCAGGCACCCTGGGGCTGATCGGTTGGCTGGGCTGGTCGGCAGCCTTGCTGGTGCTGGGGCTGCTGGTGGCCTTGATCGTGCCCCTGGTCAGCATGCTCAAGGACAAGCCCCTGCCGTCTCTGGGTCATGAGCAGACGTTGTCTGAAGCGTTGCGCGAAGCCTGTTCTCATTCGGGTTTCTGGCTGCTGGCGTTCGGCTTTTTCGTCTGCGGGTTTCAGGTGGTGTTCATCGGCGTACACCTGCCGGCTTACCTGGTGGACCAGCATCTGCCGGCTACCGTCGGCACCACGGTGCTGGCGCTGATCGGCCTGTTCAACATCTTCGGTACCTACACCGCCGGCTGGCTCGGCGGGCGCATGTCCAAGCCGCGACTGTTGACCGGCTTGTACCTGCTGCGCGCAGTGGTCATCGGTCTGTTTCTGTGGCTGCCGGTCACCACCACCAGTGCTTACCTGTTCGGCATGGCCATGGGGTTCCTGTGGCTGTCCACGGTGCCATTGACCAACGGCACCGTCGCCACCTTGTTTGGCGTACGAAATCTGTCCATGCTCGGTGGGATTGTATTCCTGTTTCACCAGCTGGGTTCGTTCCTGGGAGGCTGGTTGGGCGGGGTGGTGTACGACCGAACCGGGAGCTATGACTTGATCTGGCAAGTGGCGATTCTCCTCAGTTTGCTGGCGGCGGCTCTGAACTGGCCGGTGCGTGAGCGGCCGGTGGCGCGGTTGCAGACTCAATTGAGTGCGTCATGAACAGTCTTTGGCCGCGGTTTGCCCTGGTGGCTGCTGGCGCCTTGCTGCTGGCTTTGGTGTGGTGGGGCTGGCAGCGGGGTGGGCTGGCCTTGATGCAGTTGGGCATGGCTGTTTGTTAGCGAGCTTTATGCTGGATAGCCGCTTGCTAGAGGCAGGCGTGCGCGAGTAACTTCGTGTAGACGACCTTCTCAAGGATGCACCGATATGCTCATGCGCTGGCTTGCAGTTCCCGCGTTACTGGTAGCGTTTTCCGGACTGGCCCAGGCAGCCGAATGCCCGGAATTGTTGCAGGGCTCGCTGCCGAAGTTGCGCGCCAAGGAATCGATCGATCTGTGCCAGCGCTTCGCCGGCAAGCCGCTGGTGGTGGTCAATACCGCCAGCTTCTGTGGGTTCGCCCCGCAGTTCGAAGGCCTGGAGGCGCTCAATCAGAAGTACAAGTCCCAGGGCCTGGAAGTGATCGGAGTGCCCTCCAATGACTTCAAGCAGGAGTCCAAGGACGGGGCCGAGACGGCCAAGGTCTGCTACGTCAATTACGGTGTGACGTTCACTATGACCGAGCCGCAGAAAGTTCGCGGCGCCGATGCGACTCATCTGTTCAAGGTGCTCGCCGAGCAGACCGGCGCGCCGAAGTGGAATTTCTACAAATACGTGGTCGATCGCCAGGGCAAGGTGATCGCCAATTTCTCCAGCCTGACCAAGCCGGACGATCCTGAATTCCTCGCGGCCGTCGAGAAGGCAATCGCGTCGCAACCTTGAGCGACGCCCATTAAAAAGCCCCGCCTGTGTCGCACAGAGCGGGGCTTTTTCGATTCAGGCGCGCGAGGCGTCTTTCATCAGAAGCGGTAGGTCGCGCCCACACCAAAACCGTTCGCCCAGTTTTCATACTTGGCGTTGTAGGTCTGGCCACGGTCGTTGCTGTTGTTGACCTTGACTGCCTCTTCGCGCAGGTACGAATACGCTACGTCGATGGTCAGGTCGTCGGTCGGGCTCCAACCGGCGCCCAGGCTGAAAATCTTGCGATCGCCAGTCGGGATGCGTGGGGAGCGGTCGGCGTTGTTGGTCGGCGCCTGGTCGAAGGACAGGCCGGTACGCAGGACCCATTGCTTGTTCAGCTGGTAGGAGGCGCCGATGGCGTGAGCCCAGGTGTCGTGCCAGTTCTGGTCTTCGGTGATGCTGCCGAATTGGCCGTTGAGCACACCAGGTACACCGCTGTTTTCCACGGTGATTTCTTTCAGGCGGCTCCAGCGAGTCCAGGTGCTGCCGGCGTACAGGGTCCACTGATCATCGAGCTGGTGGGTAACCGAAAAGTCGACCGACTCAGGAGTCGTCAGGTCCAGGGACGCGTCGTACTTCTGGCTCGGGTTCTGACCGATCAGGCCCAGCACGTTGTAGTTGACCTTGGTGTTGCCTTCCAGCTTGTACTTCACTTTCGAGTGGTACGTCAGGCCGAGGCGGGTGCTGTCGGTGGCTTGCACCAGCACGCCGATGTTGTAGCCCAGCGCGGTGTCGTCACCCTTGATCTTGACTTCGCCATCGCCGGCGGCCTGGGTAATCGACAGGTTCGACTCCAGCTTGCCGTCGATACGGTTGATGGTCGGACCGAAGCCGATCGACACTTTGTCGTTGAAGGCGTAGCTGACGGTTGGCTGCAGGGTCACGACTTTAACGTCGCTCTTGCTGCCGAAGTAGCGGCCGGCGAAGTTGTTTTCGTAGTCGGTCACCAGGCCGAAGGGTGCGTAGACGCCCACGCCCACTGCCCACTTGTCGTCGATTGGCTTGACGTAGTAGCCCATCGGCACGGCGATGAACGGCACCATGTCGCCGTGGTTGGTTCCGCTGTTCGGGCTGGAGCTGGCGTGGCTGATATCGGTGTGTGCGTCGAGCATTGCAGCACCGCCGGTGACTTGTTCACGCTTGATGCGCGACATGCCGGCAGGGTTGCCAAAAATAGTACTTGCGTCATCGGCAGAGGAAGATCGCCCGGCAAAACCTGTACCCATCCCGCTGATACTTTGTTCGTTGATGGCAAAGCCAGCTGCAAAGATCTGGGTGGATGCCAAGGTAACGGCGAGGCTAAGGGTGGTTTTGAGCATTACTTTTTTCATTATTAGAACTCCTGGTGATCACCGGGGCGAAAATTACCAACATTTTCGTCCCAGCGCTATAGGCTGTAATGCTTGAGTTAGAGCGGTTTTGTAGGACAATCCGACCGAATTCGCCGCTTATTGGGCGATCTTGTGAAGTGGGCGGATCAGCAGGCTACCTGATTCAGCGTTGAAACACAGGTGTGCCAGGCGTAGGTGAAATCACGCAGACGGCCTTGGGGCTGGAAGGTCTGGCGCCAGATGCGGGCCATTCCCAGCAGATCGTCGGCTTCGGGGAGCGAGGTGTTTTGTTCTTCTACCAGCAGCCAGGCGATGGCAGTGGCGTAGCGCAGGTTGACGGTTAATTCCAGGTGCGGACTGCTCAGAAAAGCGTGCTGGCTTGCCAGGCCGCGCACCAGGCTGGCACGCTCGGGGTCGAGTGCCAGGTAATGATCCCAGAGCGCCTGGTGGCGCGGTTCGGCGATTCGGTACAGGCCGTGGCCGCGGCGGTCGTGCAGGGCGGAGCCGAGGGCTGACTGGCTGGCGGCGATGCCCAGCAGCAGGGATTCGGCAGTTGCGCTATGGCGTCCGAGGTAGAGCAAGGTCGGACGGATCACATAACGGCACAGTTCGCTGGCAGCGATACCCATAAAACCCTCGGAGCGTAAGTAGGCGGCGAAACCTGAAAGGGGGCCTTGGCAGCGGTGGATCGGTTCAGGCTCGCCGGAAGCGGATCAAGCCGCTTGAGTTGAAGTGTAGTGTCATATTCGCGACGTAAAGGCCTGTTTTTAAAATATTTCCAGCTGCCAGTTATAACCGTTATATCGGTTGGTGCTTAGCCCGTGTCGGCGCGCGGGGAAATATCAGGCAATAAAAAGCCCCGCGTTTTAAGCGAGGCTTCTGATGTTTCAGTCTTTCTGGCGTATCAGGCAACCAGTGCCTGACGAGTACGCTCGATCACGGCCTGCAGCGGCTCGGCGCTGGAGTACTGATCAGGGTAGAGGCGTTCGCTGTGACGTGCGATGCCGTGCTCGTTGACCAGAGTGAAACTGAAGCAGCCTTTGCGAGCAGCCATGATCAGGCAGTTCATTGGTGCAAAAGCGTTGGTTAGGGTGCGGATAGCATCCTGGGTGTGGATTTGAGTAGTCATTATTGGGTGTTCCTACAAGCGACACGGATAAGAGCCGTGCAAAATTAAAACGTTCCAGCGACGACGACCACCGTTGGTCGAACGAAGAACCCGACTGGAACAAAGCAGCCAGTTTGAAGCGCTAATAATTGGCGCGCTTGGGCTGGCAGGTAGGTACTTAGGAGGGCAGGCAACACATCAAGGGCAAAGGTTCTGGGCCCGGGGTGAAGATCCTGATCAATTTGCAGGCTGGTTCGGTCAGAGTAAGTGTGCCTGGCAATACCCTTTGCTTTCGATCAAAGGCTGTATTGACGCAAGGTTTACCTGTAAACCATCGAGGTGGTCGATCCCGCTTGTTCGGACTGGCTTCGTTTGCGAAGGCTGTTCGGGGGGATTGTTCGACCAGAATTGACTTTCAGCTTGGTACTAACGCTGCGGATACTAACAAAAGGCTTCAGGCAATGGAAGTGGCATAAGCAAAAAAATCCAGGAAGGCTGGAATGAAGCAAATTCGCGAGGCGCCGTTGGTCGGTCCAGCTGAGCAGTAGCACGGAATCCGACCGCTGGTTGAGCGTGTATGAATTGCATGGACCAGGGGTTTTGACCGGCTTATCCCCAGGCTTGTTAAGCAAAAAGCGCCGAAATGGGGCGTCGATATAACCGTGGCGAAGGTACTTGTGCACATTAGTTGCGCAGACTGTCACGGCACTGTCATCTGCCTTACAGACGCAGTGGCTGCCTGTAACCAAAATTTAAGTCAATGAAAAACATCGCTTTTTTTTACTGGTGAAAAAATCGTCAGTTTGACTGCGAGCCCCATTCCACAGGGGTTTGCGAGAGTTCAAGGTGGGTTGTCCACTGAGTTATCCACAGCTTCTGTGGATTGTCCCGAGCGCTTGCTCTAGGACGGGCGTGCCGGGTTTTTTAAGCTTTACCTGTAGGAAAAAAAGAGTAGAGTGGCGCGCCTTCCGATCTGCCCTACAGTGTTTTATGAAGTTTCGTTCAGTATCAGTCTCCGTAACCTCTTCACCCACCGCCGCGATCCCACCCAAGCGCTTTTCCATGCGTGTGGCCGAGTGGTTGTTGGACAGCCCGCGCCTGGGCGAAAACCCTAATGTGAAGCATTTTGCCGGACGTCTGCTCAAGCAGCCGGCACGTGAAGGTGTGGTGGCCGCGCAAAGCCGCCTCGGCCAGCTGATGTGTCGCGAGTGTGGCAACGCCCGGGATCGGCGCATCGGCCAGGACCTGCTGCGCCAAGCGGCGCGGGCAGGGGACGTGCGTGCCCAGCGCGAACTGGGCCTGGTCGAAGACTGAGCTGTGCAAGACCTGACGCCTTGGTTAACCTTCACGCTTTAACGAATAGGCAGGAGTGGTTATGGCTATGGACTTGACCAGCATCTTGCTAGGTCTTGCGGGGGCTGCACTGCCGTTATTGGTACTAGCCTGGCAGCTGCAACGCCGCGCCAGCGCGACGCAGGCCGAAGTTGCGTTGCTGCAGGAGCGTTTGGCGATGTCCTTGCTGGCGCAGGACGGGTTGAATGCCCAGCTGGAAACCAGTCGCGATGAAATCGCTGACCTTAGCCAGATCAACACCACCAGGCAGGCCGAGCTTGCTGCACTGCGTCGCGAAGTCGAGCTGCTGCAGATCGAGCGCGACGACGCCCGGGATGCCGCACACGCCTGGAACATCGAGCGCGCTGGCAAAGAGGCTGAGTTGCGCCGTCTCGACGCCCATGCGGCGTCCCTTAACGCCGAGCTGCGCGAGCAACAGGAAAGCCATCAGCAACGACTCAGTGACCTGCAGGGCTCGCGGGACGAGTTGCGCGCCCAGTTCGCTGAACTGGCGGGCAAGATCTTCGACGAGCGCGAGCAGCGCTTCGCCGAGACCAGCCAGCAGCAGCTGGGACAGTTGCTTGACCCACTGAAAGAGCGCATCCAGTCGTTCGAGAAACGCGTTGAAGAAAGCTACCAGGCGGAAGCCCGTGAGCGATTTTCCCTGGCCAAGGAGCTGGAGCGCCTGCAGCAGTTGAATCTGCGCTTGAGCGACGAGGCCACCAACCTGACCCGTGCACTTAAAGGGCAGAAAACCCAGGGCAACTGGGGTGAGCTGATCCTGGAGCGGGTACTGGAACACGCAGGCCTGGAAAAGGGCCGCGAGTACCAGACCCAGGTCACCCTCAAAGGGCCCGACGGCGAGCGTTTTCAGCCGGACGTCATTATCTATCTGCCGGGCGACAAGCAGGTGGTGGTCGATTCCAAGGTCAGCCTTACTGCCTACCAGCAGTACGTGGCGGCCGACGATAACGCCATCGGCCAGATTGCCCTCAAGCAACATGTGCTGTCCCTGCGCACCCACGTCAAAGGCTTGTCCGGCAAGGACTACAAGCGCCTCGACGGCTTGCACAGCCTGGATTTCGTGTTGCTGTTCGTGCCGATCGAAGCGGCTTTCTCGGCCGCGCTGCAAGCGGAGCCGACACTGTTTCAGGAAGCGTTCGACCGCAACATCGTGATTGTCAGCCCGACCACGCTGCTGGCGACCCTGCGAGTGATCGACAGCCTGTGGAAACAGGAGCGCCAGAGCCAGAACGCCCGGGAAATTGCCGAGCGGGCCGGCTGGCTGTATGACAAGTTCGTGTTGTTCATCCAGGATCTGGATGAGGTGGGCAATCGCCTGCAGCAGCTGGACAAGGCCTACAGTTCAGCGCGGAACAAGCTGACGGAAGGCCGTGGCAACCTGGTCAGCCGCAGTGAACAGCTGAAGTTGCTCGGAGCGCGGGCGAGCAAGAGCCTGCCGGCGGATCTGCTGGAGCGGGCGATGACGGATGTGGACGGGTTGGCGGAATTGCCGGAGTAGGACCAATCCCTGTAGGAGCCCGACTTGCCGGCGATGGCGGCACCTACAAGGCCGCCTTCTGGTTACAGCGGCAAATGCTTACTCAACATCGCCCTGAGCGCCGCCGGTTTCACCGGTTTGGCCAAATACCCCAGCCCCGCTGCATGCACCTGCGCGACCATCTCTGGCCGACCATCAGCGCTGATCACCACTCCGGGCACCGGCTCGCCCAAACGGGTGCGCAGCCAGGCCATCAACTCGGTTCCGGTTTCGCCATCGTCCAGGTGGTAATCAACCAAGGCCAGTTGCGGGCGCATGCCTTCGCTGAGTAATGCCGCGCACTCATCGCGATTGCGCGCCGTCCACACCTGGCATCCCCAGCGCGTCAGCAGGCTGTTCATGCCAATCAGGATGCTGTCCTCATTGTCGACACAGAGTACCTGGGCGCCACTCAACAGCTTGCCGTTCAACTCGGCCGTCTTGACCGGCAACACTGCCTGCGCTCGGGCCAGCGGCACGCACACGCTGAAGACACTGCCGCGCCCCGGCCATGAGCGCACTTGCAGGCGATGACCGAGGACTCGGCACAGGCCGTCGGCAATCGCCAAGCCCAGGCCCAAGCCTTTTTCGGCGCGAGTCTGATGGCTGTCGAGGCGTTTGAATTCTTCAAAAATGACCTTTCGCTTGTCCTCCGGGATGCCCGGCCCACGGTCCCAGACCTCCAGGCACACCTCGCCCTGGCGTCGGCGCACGCCCAACAATACCGGGCCTTTGGCGTAGCGGAACGCGTTGGTAAGGAAGTTCTGCAGTATGCGCCGCAGCAATTTGATGTCGCTTTCCACTCGCAACTGGCTGCCGCGTACGCGGAATTTCAGGCCCTGATCCGTGGCCAGCGCCTTGAACTCCGCGCCCAGTACATCGAACAGTTCATTGAGCTCGAACGGCTTCGAATCAGGGTTGATCTTGCCGTTTTCCAGGCGGGAAATATCCAGCAGATCGCTGATCAGGTCTTCGGCCGAGCGCAACGAGGTGTCGAGGTGCTGCACCAGTTTCTGCGCGTCGCTGGACAGGCCGTCATCCTGATGGGAGAGGGCGGCAGAAAACAGCCGCGCCGCGTTCAGCGGCTGCATCAGGTCGTGACTGACCGCAGCGAGGAAGCGCGTCTTCGACTGATTGGCAGACTCGGCTGTTCCTTTGGCCTCGGTCAGGGCGACGTTCAGTTGCGACAGCTCGTGGGTACGTTCGGTTACCCGGCGTTCCAGGCCCTCGTTGGCTTCGGTCAGCGCCTGCTCAGCCTCACGGAACGCGGTGATGTCGGTGAAACTCATGACGAAGCCGCCGCCGGGCATCGGGTTGCCAATCAGCTCAATGACCCGGCCGTTGGGAAACAGCCGCTCGGAAGTGTGCGCGCGGCCTTGGCGCATCCAGTGCAGACGGCGGGCGACGTGCACTTCTGCCTCGCCCGGGCCGCACAGGCCGCGCTCAGCGTTGTGACGGATGATGTCGGCAATCGGCCGGCCGACACTGATCAGGCCATCCGGGTAATTGAACAATTCCAGGTAGCGCCGATTCCAGGCCACCAGCTTCAGCGACTGATCCACCACGCTGATGCCCTGGGTAATGTTTTCAATCGCACCTTGCAGCAGGGCACGGTTGAATTGCAGGACTTCGGAGGCTTCGTCGGCGATTCGTACGACATCTTCGAGCTGCATCTCGCGGCCTTCAATGGCTGCCTTCACCACTGCGCGAGTCGACGAGGCACCCAATACACCTGCCAGCAAGCGCTCGGTGTGGGCGATCCATTCGCCATCGGCGTTCTGGTTCGGGTTGAAACCTTTACCCTGGCGATAAGCGAAGCGGATGAAGCTCTGGCGCGCGCGTTCCTCACCGACGAAGCGCGCCGCGAGTTGCAGCAGATCGTCAATCTGCACCGCCAGCATCGAGCGCGCACTGGGGCGAGCGCTGATTTCCTGCCCAATGAATCGACCGGCCTGCCAGTGCTCGGACACCCGCGTGCGCGACAGCACCGAGACCCAGGCGAACAACGTGAAGTTGCCCACCAGCGACAACACTACCCCTTGAGTCAGTGGGGTGATCGGCAGGTTCAGTGGGTTGCCCTGCAGCCAGGCCAGGCCAGGGAAAGTATGCAGCGACCAGCCCAGGCTGTGCGCCGCGATCGGCAGGATCAGGGTGTAGAACCAGAGGAAGGTCCCGGCGGCCAGGCCGGCGAAGACTCCGCGGCGGTTCGCCTGCTTCCAGTACAACGCGCCGAGCATGGCCGGGGCCAGTTGGGTCACCGCGGCGAATGCGATCTGGCCGATGGTGGCCAGGCTGGCGGTGGAGCCCAGCAGGCGGTAACTGACGTACGCCAGCAGCAGAATCACCACGATGCTGACCCGGCGCACCGACAGCATCCACTGGCGGAACACTTCGAACGGACGCTCGGCGTTATTGCGCCGCAGCAACCATGGCAACAGCATGTCGTTGGAGACCATGGTCGACAGCGCGACGCTCGCCACGATCACCATGCCGGTCGCCGCCGACGCACCGCCGATAAAGGCCAGCAGCGCCAGGGCCGGGTGCGCCTGGGCCAGCGGCAGACTGATGACGAACGAGTCCGGGAGCACCGAGCTGGGCAGCAGCATCTGCCCAGCCAGGGCGATTGGCACCACAAACAGTGCGGCCAGGGCCAGGTAAGCGGGGAATACCCATTTGGCCAGGCGCAGATCCTGCGGGTCGATGTTTTCCACCACGGTCACGTGGAACTGCCGGGGCAGGCAGATGATCGCCATCATCGCCACCCCGGTCTGCACGATCATCGATGGCCAGTTGATGGTTTCCTTCCAATACTGTTCCAGGCGCGGAGCCAGCATGGCCTGGTCGAACAGGTCGTCGAACCCGTCGTACAGGCCGTAGGTCACGAACGCACCCACGGCGAGGAACGCGAACAGCTTGACCAGCGATTCAAAGGCAATGGCCAGCACCATGCCGCGGTGGTGTTCCGTGGCGTCGAGGTTGCGGGTGCCGAACACGATGGTGAACAGTGCCAGCACCAGCGACACGATCAGCGCCGTGTCCTGGGCGCGCACGCCCATGGCGTCGGCACCAGCGCCGATCAGCAGGTTCACGCCAAGCACGATGCCTTTCAGCTGCAAGGCGATGTAGGGCAGCACTCCAACCAGGCAGATCAGCGCCACCACCACTGCCAGGGACTGCGACTTGCCGTAGCGTGCGGCGATGAAGTCGGCGATGGAGGTGATGTTCTCCTGTTTGCTGATCATCACCATCTTCTGCAGCACCCACGGCGCGCATACCAGCAGCAGGATCGGCCCGAGGTAGATCGGCAGGAATGACCAGAGCTGTTCGGCGGCTTGGCCGACCGCACCGAAGAATGTCCAGCTGGTGCAATAGACCGCCAGCGACAGGCTATAGACCCAGGCACGTACCCGCGGCGGCAGCGGCGTGGCGCGACGGTCGCCGTAGAAGGCGATGGCGAACATGATGGCCATATAGGCCAGGGCGACGGCGGCGATCAGCCCGCTGGACAGCGACATGAGAACTCCAGGGCAAAGACATCCGGGACTCCAGCCCGGTCAGACAGTCTCGCACGATGCACGGGGTTAGTCAGTGTCGACCAAGGTCGTGGCGTGGCGGGGTGTCGCATGCGCAGGGGCTGGTGCATTCAGCGGCCTCATCGCGAGCAGGCTCATTATGCGAACACAACGATTGAGGGCGCCTAAGCCAAATGTAGGAGTGAGCCTGCTCGCGATGGCGTCAGCATGGGCTATATCTGCTAAGCCGATAACAGTTAGAGATATTACCCGTTATATAGATATTCGATTCGGTTCTACCATGAATTCCACCTCACCAGAGGACAGGAGTTCGCCATGACATGCACAGCCTCAACCGCCAAACTTGGTTTCAAACCCTTCAGCCATTTGCAGCATCCGCGGGAAGTCATTCGCCAGTTCACCCCGAACTGGTTTGCCGCCACCATGGGCACCGGCGTCCTGGCGCTGGCCCTCGCTCAACTGCCCTTGAACATTCCCGGCCTGCACGCTGCAGCCGAAGCGCTGTGGCTGTTCAACATCCTGTTGTTCTCGTTATTCACAGTGCTATACGCCGCGCGCTGGACTCTGTTCTTTCATGAGGCGCGCCGGATTTTCGGGCATTCCACAGTATCGATGTTCTTCGGCACCATCCCCATGGGCCTGGCGACCATCATCAACGGCTTTCTGGTATTCGGCCTGCCGCGCTGGGGCGATGGCGTGATTCAACTGGCCGAAGCGCTGTGGTGGCTGGACGTAATGATGGCACTGGCCTGCGGAGTGTTGATTCCCTACATGATGTTCACCCGACAAGCGCACAGCATCGACCAGATGACCGCCGTGTGGCTGTTGCCGGTGGTGGCGGCGGAGGTCGCGGCGGCCAGCGGTGGCTTGCTCGCACCGCACCTGGCCGATGCGCATTCGCAGCTGGTGATGCTGGTGACCAGCTATGTACTGTGGGCGTTCTCGCTGCCGGTGGCCTTCAGCATTCTGACTATCCTGATGCTGCGCATGGCCTTGCATAAACTCCCTCACGAAAACATGGCCGCTTCCAGCTGGTTGGCGCTGGGGCCTATCGGCACTGGAGCACTTGGCATGCTGCTGCTGGGCGGCGATGCACCGGCGATATTTGCCGCCAATGGCATGAGTGGCATCGGTGAAATAGCCGCCGGCCTGGGCCTGATCGCCGGCATCACCCTGTGGGGCTTCGGCCTGTGGTGGATGCTGATCGCACTGCTGATCACTGTGCGCTACCTGCGCGCGGGCATTCCGTTCAACCTCGGCTGGTGGGGCTTCACCTTTCCCCTTGGCGTGTATGCGCTGGCCACGCTAAAACTGGCCAGCGTGCTGGACCTGATGTTTTTCAGCCTGTGCGGCTGCCTGCTGGTGGCCATGCTCGCGGTGATGTGGTTGATCGTCGGCAAACGTACACTGCAGGGGGCATGGCGCGGCGAGCTGTTTGTCTCGCCTTGCATTGCAGGTTTAAGGAAATCAACGGCGAACACGGGTAATTTGTGGCCTGGAGCAGGATTGGTCGTTCCAAGTACTGTATGCACTGATTGCAAGCCACTCATTACCCAACATCAAAACGGGAACACACGGAAGATGAGTCATCCCTCACAGTTCACCTTGCTGCGCACCCGGCGCTTCCTGCCGTTTTTCGTGACGCAGTCGCTTGGGGCATTCAACGACAACATATTCAAGCAGTCGCTGATCCTCGCCATCCTGTACAAGCTGACCATCGATGGCGATCGCTCGATCTGGGTCAACCTGTGTGCGTTGCTGTTTATCCTGCCGTTCTTCCTGTTCTCGGCCCTGGCCGGGCAGTTTGGCGAGAAGTTCGCCAAAGACGCGCTGATTCGCCTGATCAAGCTCGGAGAAATTGCCATCATGGCGGTCGGCGCGGTCGGTTTCATGTTCGACCACCTGTGGCTGATGCTGCTGGCCCTGTTTGCCATGGGCACGCACTCGGCGCTATTCGGGCCGGTGAAATACTCGATCCTGCCCCAGGCGTTGCACGAAGAGGAGCTGGTCGGCGGCAACGGCCTGGTGGAAATGGGCACCTTCCTGGCGATTCTCGCGGGGACCATCGGCGCCGGCATCATGATGTCGTCCAGTCATTACGCACCCATCGTCTCCACCGCGATCATCGGCATCGCCGTCCTCGGTTATCTGGCCAGCCGCAGTATCCCGCGGGCCGCCGCTTCCTCGCCGCAGATGCGGCTGAACTGGAATATCTTCAGCCAGTCCTGGGCGACCTTGAAACTGGGGCTGGGGCAGACTCCGGCGGTGTCGCGTTCGATTGTCGGCAACTCGTGGTTCTGGTTTGTCGGGGCGATCTACCTGACGCAGATTCCGGCCTATGCCAAGGAGTGGATGCACGGCGACGAAACCGTGGTGACGCTGATCCTTACCGTGTTTTCGGTGGGCATCGCGCTCGGCTCGATGCTCTGCGAAAAACTCTCGGGGCGTAAAGTCGAGATTGGCCTGGTGCCCTTCGGTTCCTTCGGCCTCACAGTGTTTGGCCTGCTGTTGTGGTGGCATTCCGGGGGCATTCCGGACAGCCTGACTGGCCACGGCTGGATCGAAGTGCTGGGCTTTGCCCATACCTGGCTGGTGTTGATCGACATCCTCGGTCTCGGCGTCTTTGGCGGTTTCTACATCGTGCCGCTGTACGCACTGATCCAGTCGCGCACCGCCGAAAACGAGCGGGCGCGAGTGATCGCTGCCAACAACATCCTCAATGCGCTGTTCATGGTGGTATCGGCGATTGTTTCGATCGTACTGCTGAGCGTGTTCGAGCTGTCGATTCCACAACTGTTCCTGGTGGTGTCGCTGCTGAACATTGGCGTCAACGCCTACATTTTCAGCATTGTTCCCGAGTTCAGCATGCGCTTCATGATCTGGCTGCTCAGCCATTCCTTGTACCGCGTCGAGCATCGCAACCTGGAACAGATTCCTGATGAAGGCGCGGCATTGCTGGTGTGCAACCACGTGTCCTTCGTCGACGCCTTGCTGATTGGCGGGGCGGTGCGGCGGCCGATTCGCTTCGTGATGTACTACAAAATCTACAACTTGCCGGTGCTGAATTTCATTTTTCGCACAGCCGGGACGATCCCGATCGCCGGGCGGCAGGAAGATATCCAGATCTACGAGAAAGCCTTCAAGCGCATTGCCCAGTACCTGAAGGATGGCGAGCTCGTATGCATCTTTCCGGAGGGCAAACTGACGGCCGATGGCGAGATCAACGAGTTCAGGGGCGGCTTGACGCGCATTCTCGAAGAAACTCCGGTGCCGGTGATTCCGCTGGCATTGCAGGGGTTGTGGGGAAGTTTTTTCAGTCGCGACCCAGGCAAGGGCCTGTTTCGTCGATTGTGGTCGAGGGTGACCCTGGTCGCCGGGCCTGCGGTGCCGGTGGAAGCGGCCGAGCCGGCCAGCCTGCAAAGCCTGGTGGGCGAGCTGCGCGGCGCGGTGCGCTGAGCCAGTTCCCGGCGGGCCGCCTGAGAAGCGAGCCCGCTGGGCAACTCAGCCAGCCATGGCCAGGCGGTTGCGGCCCTCGCGCTTGGCCACATAGAGCGCGCTGTCGGCACGGCGCAACAGGCTTTCGGCGGATTCGCCGGGCAGCAGGGTCGAGCAGCCAAGACTGACGGTCAGTTCAACGGATTTGCCATCGGCAAGGTATTCCTGAGACTGGGTGGCAACACGCAGGCGCTCGCCGATCATCGCTGCCGCTTCACGGCCGGTGTTGGACAGCAGAATCAGAAATTCTTCGCCGCCAAAGCGGAACACCATGTCCACATTGCGCAACTGGCCCTTGATCGAGGCGGCTACCGCCTTGAGCACGTCGTCACCGGCACTGTGCCCATGACTGTCGTTGATACGCTTGAAGTGGTCGATGTCCAGCATCAATAACGACAGCGGCTGCAGGTGCCTTCGCGACATGTCGATTTCCCGCTGCAGTGTCTGGTCCATGGCGACACGGTTGCCGGTGTCCGTCAGCGGATCGCGCAAGGCGCTCTGCGTGGCCACGCGGTAGAGCAGGGCGTTGCGCATGGGAAACAGCAGCGCCGACAGCAGTGATTCGAGGTTGCCCTGTTCCTGTTCAGTGAAGCGCTGATTGCGGCGGAACGTCAGCTCGCCCAGGTGTTCGCCTTCATGGCTGAGGCTATAGCTGATCGAATGATGGCCGCGCAGGCCGAATTCCAGGCGCAAGTCGCTGGCCTTGTGCTGATAGCTCAAGGCGTCGAGCGGTACGAGTCGCTGAATCTCGCGGAAAAACAGCCCGAGTATGCGCTGTGGCTCCAGGCTGGTTTGCAGTTGCAGAACCAGTTGCTGGCGAACCTGCGCAAGACTGATGGGCCTTTCCAGAATCCGGGGCTGTTGACCAAAGCCCAGGCGCTGCAATTTGGCGCTGTCGAAGTCAATTGCGTTGGTCTGGGAAGGTGATTTCATATGGCATGCGCCCCTGAGCAGTAAGACTGTCTTACAAGCTGGGTGAGAGCGGCTTTTGGGCTGCGCGTCATACTGGTCCGTCAGTCCCGTAGGACATCTGTGCCAAGTCTAGTCCGCTTTGCCGACGATTAGTAACCTATCGACTGGAGCCCTGCCCCTATCTGCTATCACTCGCGTGTCTGAGCAAATTAGAGCGAAACTCATGCCATTCGGTTCATTCGAATAAAAGTACTTTTAAATCAACAGGTTGATTTGGAGTAAAGGAGTTTTTCTGAAAATCGGCGGCGGATGTTTGACTTAATACACCCACAGTTGGAGCGCCCAATGCGTGCCGCGGCGTAAAGCCGACGCGGCTCGCAGGCGACGTGCGGTGTTATTGGGCGTTGAAAGCCTGCCCGTTGACGCCGGAACTGTCCGGGCCCATGAGGTAGAGATAGACCGGCATGATCTCTTCAGGGGTTGGATTGTTCAGCGGGTTTTCCCCGGGGTATGCCTGGGCGCGCATGCTGGTGCGGGTCGCGCCGGGGTTGATGCTGTTGGAGCGAACCGGTGCCACGGTATCCACCTCGTCGGCCAGCGTTTGCATCAGGCCTTCGGTGGCGAATTTGGAAACGCCATACGCGCCCCAATACGCCCGACCCTTGCGCCCGACGCTGCTGGAGGTAAACACCACCGAGGCATCCTGGGACAGCTTGAGCAGTGGCAGCAAGGTGCTGGTGAGCATAAACATGGCATTGACGTTGACTTGCATGACTCGCATGAAGTTTTCGCCGGACAACTGTTCGATCGGCGTGCGTGGGCCAATGATCGATGCATTGTGCAACAAGCCATCGAGGTGGCCGAATTCGGTTTCGATCATCGCCGCCAGCTCATCGTATTGATGGGGCAGGGCGGTTTCCAGGTTGAACGGAATGACGGCCGGTTGCGGGTGGCCTGCGGCTTCGATTTCGTCGTAGACCTGGGTCAGGTTGGCTTCGGTCTTGCCCAGCAGCAATACGGTGGCGCCGTGGGCGGCGTAGGTTTTGGCAGCGGCGGCACCGATGCCACGGCCGGCACCGGTGACCAGGATGACCCGGCCGTTAAGCAAGTCGGGGCGGGCGGAGTAATCAAACATAAAGACCTCAACAAATAAATATCTTGGGCGTTGGCATGCTCTTGTAGGAGCCCGGCTTGCCGGCGATGGCTTCTGTGAAATCGCTATCGCCGGCAAGCCGGGCTCCTACGGGGCGCGTTCGCCATTAAGATCAGCAGCCGCAAAGGGCGCTATCGAGCACCTTGCGCAACTCCAGCGGATGATCCACCACCACATCCGCGCCCCAGTGCCGTGGGTTGTCGTCCGGATGAATGTAGCCATAGGTGACCGCTGCCGTCCGCGTCCCGGCGTCGCGGCCGGACTCGATATCACGCAGGTCATCGCCCACGAACAACACGCTGGCCGGGTCCAGGTCGAGCATCTTGCACGCGAGGATCAACGGCTCCGGGTCGGGTTTGCTGTTCTTCACGTGATCCGGGCAGATCAGCAGCGCCGAACGCTCGGCCAGGCCCAGTTGCTGCATGATCGGCTCGGCGAAACGCACCGGCTTGTTGGTCACCACGCCCCAGATCAGGTTGGCTTTCTCGATGTCGGCCAGCAATTCGCCCATGCCGTCGAACAGCTTGCTGTGCACCGCGCAGCCCTTGAGGTAGCGCTCGAGGAATTCCAGGCGCAGCTCTTCGAAACCGGGAGATTCCGGGTCCATGGCGAAGGTCGCTGCGACCATCGCCTTGGCGCCACCGGAGATCTCATCGCGAATGTACTTGTCATTGATGGCCGGCAAGCCGCGCTCGGCAAGCATGGCCTGGCAAATGGCAATGAAGTCCGGCGCGGTGTCGAGCAGCGTGCCATCCATGTCGAAAAGAACCGCTCTGATACGCATCGGCTTACTCCTCGCGCAGGGTCTGGATCATGTAGTTGACGTCCACGTCGGAGGCCAGTTTGTAGTGCTTGGTCAGCGGGTTGTACGTCAGGCCAATGATGTCCTTGACCGTCAGGCCGGCCATGCGGCTCCAGGCGCCCAACTCGGAGGGGCGAATGAATTTCTTGAAGTCATGGGTGCCACGGGGCAGCAGCTTCATGATGTATTCGGCGCCGACGATGGCAAACAGGTAGGCCTTCGGATTGCGGTTGATGGTCGAGAAGAACACCTGGCCGCCCGGCTTGACCATGCGGTAGCAGGCGCGGATCACCGAGGACGGGTCCGGAACGTGCTCGAGCATCTCGAGGCAGGTAACGACGTCGAACTGCTCGGGCATTTCTTCGGCCAGGGCTTCGGCGGTGACCTGCCGGTATTCAACGGTGACCCCGGATTCCAGTTGGTGCAGCTGCGCAACCGCCAATGGCGCCTCGCCCATGTCGATGCCCATGACCGTCGCGCCGCGTTGCGCCATGGCCTCGCTGAGGATGCCGCCGCCGCAACCGACGTCGAGGACCTTCTTGCCGACCAGGTTGACACGTTCGTCAATCCAGTTGACTCGCAGCGGGTTGATGTCGTGCAGCGGTTTGAACTCGCTCTCGCGGTCCCACCAGCGATGGGCCAGGGCTTCGAATTTGGCGATTTCGGCGTAGTCGACGTTGCTCATGGTTCATTCCTCTAAAACTTGAAAAATCCTGTAGCCCCGGAATCTGTTCCGGGGGACTTACAATTCGGTACGGCCGCTGATGCGCTGGCCCCAGGCCTTGGCAGTGGCGCACAGCTGTTCTTCGTCAAGACGGGTCAGGCGGCGGTCATCGAGCAATTGCTTGCCGGCGACCCAGAGGTGCTTCACGCAGTCGCGACCGGTGGCATATATAAGCTGCGAAACCGGATCATAGACGGGCTGTTGCGCCAGCCCGGAAAGATCGAAGGCGACTATGTCCGCAGCCTTGCCGACCTCCAGCGAACCCACCTCGGCATCGATCCCCAGCGCCCGGGCGCCGTTGAGCGTGGCCATGCGCAGCGCGCGATGCGCATCAAGGGCGGTGGCTGAGCCGGCGACGGCCTTGGCCAGCAACGCAGCGGTGCGGGTTTCGCCGAGCAGATCGAGATCGTTGTTGCTGGCAGCGCCATCGGTGCCCACGGCGACATTGACCCCGGCCTGCCACAAACGCTCAACCGGGCAGAATCCGCTGGCCAGCTTGAGGTTCGACTCCGGGCAGTGAATAACGTTGGTATTGCTTTCTACCAGCAACTGCAGGTCTTCTTCGCTGATCTGGGTCATGTGCACCGCCTGGAAGCGCGGCCCCAGCAGGCCCAGGCGAGCGAGCCGGGCCAGCGGGCGTTCGCCGCGCTGCTCTACTGACTGCTGCACTTCAAAGGCAGTTTCATGCACATGCATGTGAATCGAGGCGTCGAGCTCTTCGGCGATCACCCGGATTTTCTCCAGATTGTCGTCGCCCACGGTGTAGGGTGCGTGGGGGCCGAAGGTGATCCTGATGCGCTCATGGTGCTTGAGGTCGCCAAACAGCTCCACGCCCTGACGAATGGCTTCGTCCGCCGTGCTGGCGCCGGGAATGGGGAAGTCGAGGATCGGAATGGCGATTTGCGCGCGAATACCGCTGTTATGCACCCGCTCGCTGGCAACCTTCGGGAAGAAATACATGTCAGAGAAGCAGGTAATGCCGCCTTTGATCTGTTCGGCAATGGCCAGGTCGGTGCCGTCACGCACGAACTCCTCATCGACCCACTTGGCCTCGGCCGGCCAGATGTGGTTTTCCAGCCAGGTCATCAGCGGCAGGTCATCGGCCAGGCCACGGAACAGCGTCATCGCCGCATGGCCGTGGGCATTGATCAGCCCGGGGCTGAGCAGCATGTCCGGCAATTCCCGGACTTCGCCGGCTTCAAGCTTCAATGCCGCGGCGCGCGGGCCGATAAAGACGATGCGTCCGTCGCGGATGCCGATGGCATGCTCCTTGAGCACTACACCAGCGGGTTCGACGGGTACCAGCCAGGTCGGCAGCAATAACAGGTCGAGCGCAGCGGCAGTGTTCGGCATCGAGGATCGGTTCCAGAGCTTTTGTAAAGGATGGCGAAGTATACCCGAGCGTCTTGGCGGGGGGATCGCTATAATCGGCGGCTTTGTTTCTGAGTGCGGGGTGAATAATGCGCGATCGACTGTTGGCTGCGGAGAAAGTGAAGGCCATCGATTGGCGTGATGGCGCCCTGTACCTGCTGGATCAGCGCGTTCTGCCGTTCGAGGAAACCTGGATCGCCTACACCAACGCGGCAGGTGTCGCCGAGGCCATTCGCTCGATGGTGGTGCGTGGCGCCCCGGCAATCGGCATCAGTGCGGCCTACGGCATTGTGCTCGCGGCCCGCGCCCGCATGGCCGAGGGTGGCGACTGGTATGCAGCGCTGGAAGAAGATTTCGCCTTGCTGGCCGACTCGCGTCCCACTGCGGTCAATCTGTTCTGGGCCCTGGGGCGCATGCATGACCGGCTGGATCGCCTGAAAAGTCAGGCTGATCCGCTGGCGGCGTTGGAAGCCGAAGCCATTGCCATTCATGAAAGTGATCGCGAAGCCAACCTGACCATGGCCCAGCTAGGCGTGGACTTGATCCGCAAGCACCAGGGCAACGCCCAGGCGATTCTCACTCATTGCAATACCGGCGCGCTGGCCACCGGCGGGTTTGGCACGGCGCTGGGGGTGATTCGCGGCGCTTTCATCGAGGGTATGGTCGAGCGCGTCTATGCCGACGAAACCCGGCCTTGGCTGCAGGGTTCGCGCCTGACGGCCTGGGAACTGGCCAATGAAGGCATACCGGTGACAGTCAACGCCGACTCGGCGGCGGCGCACATCATGAAAACCAAGGGCATCACCTGGGTGATCGTCGGCGCTGACCGGATTACCGCCAATGGTGATGTGGCGAACAAGATCGGCACTTATCAACTGGCGGTCAATGCCATGCACCACGGAGTGCGCTTCATGGTGGTGGCGCCGAGCTCGACGATCGACATGCAACTGGCCAGTGGCGACGATATACCGATCGAGGAGCGCGACGGGCGCGAATTGCTCGAAGTCGGCGGCAAGCGGGTCGGGGCGGATGTCGATGCGTTCAATCCGGTGTTTGATGTGACGCCAGCGGACCTGATCGATGCAATCGTGACCGAGAAGGGCATTGTCGAGCGCCCGGACACTGCGAAGATGGCGCAGTTGATGTGCCGTAAGCGTCTGCATTGAAGATTTGTTGGGCCTGGTAGATAGCTATCGCGAGCAGGCTCACTCCTACAGATGTGATTTGAGAGCCGCGCATGTCCGGTGTAGAAGTGAGTCTGCTCGCGATAAGGCCCTCAAAGTCAACAAATCCCTTCGAACCTGGACGAATTTTTACATTCGGCGCGGCTCTGAGCTTCTCTCGTCCCCTTCAAGCCCGCCACCAGTCAACTAACTACACTCCATGCGCATCAGGGGGATAGGTGCGTGGCGGCTCTTGTGATAACATTCGGCGGTTTCCAAGGTAGCCCGATGTGGCTGCCTTTACTGCGCAGATCCATGGCATAACTCGTTGATTTGTCGTAAGTCGGTGCATGGCACTCAGCCTGCAGCGGCGAGCTTCGTTCGTCCCATATGGATGTGACGAGGTTTCACCAGAAAAAGGAATCAGGCTTCTCATGGGCGAACTGGCCAAAGAAATCCTCCCGGTCAATATCGAAGACGAGCTGAAGCAGTCCTACCTCGACTACGCAATGAGCGTAATTGTCGGGCGGGCACTGCCGGATGCGCGCGATGGCTTGAAGCCCGTGCACCGGCGTGTGCTGTTCGCGATGAGCGAGCTGGGCAACGACTTCAACAAGCCGTACAAGAAATCTGCCCGTGTTGTCGGTGACGTGATCGGTAAGTATCACCCGCACGGTGATACCGCGGTGTACGACACCATCGTTCGGATGGCGCAGCCATTCTCGCTGCGTTACCTGCTGGTCGACGGCCAGGGCAACTTCGGTTCCGTGGACGGCGATAACGCCGCAGCCATGCGATACACCGAAGTGCGCATGACCAAGCTGGCGCACGAGCTGCTGGCTGACCTGCACAAAGAAACCGTGGACTGGGTGCCGAACTACGACGGCACCGAAATGATCCCGGCGGTCATGCCGACCCGTATTCCCAACCTGCTGGTCAACGGCTCCAGCGGTATCGCCGTGGGCATGGCGACCAACATCCCGCCGCACAACCTCGGTGAAGTGATCGATGGTTGCCTGGCCCTCATCGACAACCCCGAGTTGACCATCGATGAGCTGATGCAATACATCCCTGGTCCGGACTTCCCGACTGCCGCGATCATCAACGGTCGCGCCGGCATCATCGAAGCCTACCGGACCGGTCGCGGCCGCATCTACATGCGTGCCCGCTCGACCATCGAGGACATCGACAAGGTCGGTGGCCGCCAGCAGATCGTTATCACCGAGCTGCCGTACCAGCTGAACAAGGCCCGCCTGATCGAAAAGATCGCCGAGCTGGTCAAAGAGAAGAAGCTGGAAGGCATCACCGAGTTGCGCGACGAGTCCGACAAGGACGGCATGCGCGTCGTGATCGAACTGCGTCGCGGCGAAGTGCCTGAGGTGATCCTCAACAACCTCTACGCCCAGACCCAGCTGCAAGCGGTGTTCGGTATCAACATCGTCGCGCTGATCGACGGCCGTCCGCGGATCCTCAACCTCAAGGACCTGCTGGAAGCCTTCGTTCGTCACCGTCGCGAAGTCGTGACCCGCCGTACCGTGTTCGAATTGCGTAAAGCGCGCGAACGTGGGCACATCCTTGAAGGTCAGGCGGTTGCCCTGTCTAACATCGACCCGGTCATCGCCCTGATCAAGGCTTCGCCGACTCCGTCGGAAGCCAAGGAAGCACTGATCAACACGGCGTGGGAATCTTCCGCCGTGGTGGCGATGGTTGAGCGCGCCGG
Organism: Pseudomonas sp. RIT-562; assembly: GCF_026241895.1. GTDB lineage: Bacteria > Pseudomonadota > Gammaproteobacteria > Pseudomonadales > Pseudomonadaceae > Aquipseudomonas > Aquipseudomonas mandelii_F. The sequence continues at coordinate 111,951 of NZ_JAPJIV010000023.1, forward strand.
TGCCGATTCCTGCCGTCCGGAAACCCTGGACCCGCAATACGGCCTGCGCGAAGGTAAGTACTTCCTGTCCCCGGAACAGGCGCAAGCCATCCTGGAACTGCGCCTGCACCGCCTGACCGGCCTGGAACACGAGAAGCTGCTGGCTGAATACCAGGAGATTCTCAACCAGATCGGCGAGCTGATCCGCATCCTCAATAGCGCCACGCGCCTGATGGAAGTGATCCGCGAAGAGCTGGAAGTGATCCGCGCCGAATACGGCGACGTGCGCCGCACCGAGATTCTCGATGCCCGTCTCGACCTGACCCTGGGTGACATGATCCCGGAAGAAGAGCGCGTCGTGACCATCTCCCACGGTGGTTATGCCAAGACCCAGCCATTGGCTGCGTACCAGGCCCAGCGTCGCGGCGGTAAAGGCAAGTCGGCAACTGGCGTCAAGGATGAGGACTACATCGCTCACCTGCTGGTAGCCAACAGCCACACCACGCTGCTGCTGTTCTCCAGCAAAGGCAAGGTGTACTGGCTGAAAACCTACGAAATCCCGGAAGCGTCCCGTGCAGCCCGTGGTCGTCCGCTGGTCAACCTGCTGCCGCTGGACAGTGATGAATACATCACCACCATGCTGCCGGTCGACGAATACACCGAAGGTCACTTCATCTTCATGGCTACTGCCAAAGGCACCGTGAAGAAGACCCCGTTGGAATCCTTCAGCCGTCAACGCAGCGTCGGCCTGATCGCGCTGGAGCTGGACGAAGGCGACGTGTTGATTTCTGCCGCGATCACCGATGGCGAGCGTGAAGTCATGCTGTTCTCCGATGGCGGCAAGGTGACTCGCTTCAAAGAGTCCGACGTACGCGCCATGGGCCGTACCGCCCGCGGTGTTCGCGGTATGCGCCTGCCAGAAGGGCAGAAGCTGATTTCCATGCTGATCCCTGAAGAAGGCAGCCAGATCCTCACCGCCTCGGCGCGTGGTTTCGGCAAGCGCACGGCGATCACCGAGTTCCCTGAGTACAAGCGTGGCGGTCAGGGCGTCATCGCCATGGTCAGCAACGATCGCAACGGCCGTCTGGTTGGCGCGGTTCAGGTGCTCGATGGCGAGGAGATCATGCTGATTTCCGACCAGGGCACCCTGGTTCGTACCCGAGTCGACGAAGTCTCCAGCCTGGGTCGTAACACCCAGGGCGTGACCCTGATCAAGCTGGCCAGCGATGAAACGCTGGTAGGCCTGGAGCGGGTCCAGGAGCCTTCGGAGGTCGAGGGCGAAGAACTGGAAGAGGGTGAAGAGGGTGCAGTGTTCGACGGTGAGGTCGTGATCGACGACGTTGCCGAGGACCAGCAACTCGACGCCGCAGCCGACGAAGAGCCACAAGAGTAAGTGGGCAAAACAGGGGGGCGGATGAAAATTCGCCCCCTTGTTGTTTGTCCTGTACGAAAATATCGACACCATGGAGATCCCTTGTAGGAGTGAGCCTGCTCGCGATCGCATCACCGCGGTGTGACGGTCATGACGCGGCGCCCGCATCGCGAGCAGGCTCACTCCTACAAAAGCCGTGTTTCAGCAGGGACCGTGTGTCGATTGATGTTGTGATTTATTGCGTGACTACCACCAAATCAGAGCGAGATTGGATGTGAGCAAGAGAGCCTATAACTTCTGTGCCGGTCCTGCGGCGCTTCCTGAAGCTGTCCTGAAGCGCGCTCAGGGTGAACTCCTGGATTGGCATGGCAAGGGCCTGTCGGTCATGGAAATGAGCCATCGCAGCGATGAGTTCGTGTCCATCGCCACCAAGGCCGAGCAGGATCTGCGTGATCTGCTCAATATCCCCTCCAACTACAAAGTGCTGTTCCTGCAAGGTGGCGCCAGCCAGCAGTTCGCGCAGATTCCGCTGAACCTGCTGCCGGAAAACGGCTCCGCTGACTATATCGATACCGGTATCTGGTCGCAGAAAGCTATCGAAGAAGCTTCGCGCTACGGCCACGTCAACGTTGCCGGCACCGCCAAGCCTTACGATTACTTCGCCATTCCCGGCCAGAACGAATGGCAGCTGTCGAAAGACGCGGCGTACGTCCACTACGCCCCGAACGAAACCATCGGCGGCCTGGAATTCCAGTGGGTCCCGGAAACCGGTGACGTCCCACTGGTCGCCGACATGTCCTCGGACATTCTGTCGCGTCCAATCGACGTCTCGCGCTTCGGCATGATCTACGCCGGCGCGCAGAAAAACATCGGCCCGAGCGGCATCGTCGTCAACATCGTGCGCGAAGACCTGTTGGGTCGCGCCCGTTCCCTGTGCCCGACCATGCTCAACTACAAGGTCGCGGCCGATAACGGCTCGATGTACAACACCCCGCCAACCCTGGCCTGGTACCTCTCCGGCCTGGTGTTCGAGTGGCTGAAAGAGCAGGGTGGCGTCGAAGCCATCGGCAAGCTCAATGAAGTGAAGCAGCGCACGCTGTATGACTTCATCGATGCCAGCGGCTTGTACAGCAACCCGATCAACAAGTCCGACCGCTCGTGGATGAACGTGCCGTTCCGCCTGGCGGACGACCGTCTCGACAAGCCGTTCCTGGCCGGTGCCGACGAACGTGGCCTGCTCAACCTCAAGGGTCACCGTTCCGTGGGCGGGATGCGCGCCTCCATCTATAACGCCGTCGATATCGTTGCGGTTAACGCACTGATTTCGTACATGGCAGAGTTCGAGAAGGAACACGGCTAATGTCTGAGCAAGAACTCAAGGCACTGCGCGTTCGCATTGACGCCCTGGACACCAAGGTCATGGAGCTGATCAGCGAACGTGCACGCTGCGCCCAGGAAGTTGCGCGAGTAAAGATGGCCTCGCTGGCCGAAGGCGAAGTGCCGGTGTTCTATCGTCCTGAGCGTGAGGCCCAGGTGCTCAAGCGCGTGATGGAGCGTAACCAGGGCCCGCTGGGCAACGAAGAGATGGCGCGGTTGTTCCGCGAAATCATGTCCTCGTGCCTGGCCCTCGAACAGCCGCTGAAAGTGGCGTACCTCGGCCCTGAAGGCACCTTCACCCAAGCGGCGGCCATGAAGCATTTCGGCCACGCGGTGATCAGCAAGCCGATGGCGGCAATCGATGAAGTGTTCCGTGAGGTCGCGGCGGGGGCGGTGAATTTTGGCGTGGTGCCGGTGGAGAACTCCACCGAAGGCGCGGTCAACCACACTCTCGACAGTTTCCTCGAACACGACATGGTGATCTGTGGCGAAGTCGAGTTGCGCATCCACCACCATCTGCTGGTGGGTGAAAACACCAAGACCGACAGCATCAGCCGCATCTACTCCCACGCCCAGTCCCTGGCCCAGTGCCGCAAGTGGCTGGACGCGCACTACCCGAATGTCGAGCGTGTGGCGGTTTCCAGCAACGCCGAGGCCGCCAAGCGGGTCAAGGGTGAATGGAATTCAGCGGCGATTGCCGGTGACATGGCGGCCGGCCTGTACGGGCTGACGCGCCTGGCGGAAAAAATCGAGGATCGCCCGGACAACTCCACGCGATTCCTGATGATCGGCAATCAGGAAGTGCCGCCAACCGGCGACGACAAGACCTCGATCATCGTGTCCATGAGCAACAAGCCGGGCGCGCTCCACGAGCTGCTCGTGCCTTTCCATGATAATGGCATCGACCTGACTCGAATCGAGACTCGTCCTTCGCGCAGCGGTAAATGGACCTACGTGTTCTTTATCGACTTCGTCGGCCATCACCGTGATCCGTTGATCAAAGGTGTCCTGGAAAAGATCAGTCAGGAAGCCGTGGCGCTCAAAGTGCTGGGCTCCTACCCGAAAGCAGTTCTCTAAGGGCGATAGCAAAATGAGTGGTGACTTCCTCGCTCTGGCACAGCCGGGCGTGCAACAACTTTCGCCTTACGTTCCGGGCAAACCCGTGGACGAACTGGCGCGCGAGCTGGACATCGATCCGGCCAGCATCGTCAAGCTGGCGAGCAATGAAAACCCGCTGGGAGCCAGTCCCAAGGCCTTGGCGGCCATTCGCCAAGAGCTCGCCGAGCTGACCCGATATCCGGACGGCAACGGTTTTGCCCTCAAGACCCTGCTGGCTGAACAGTGCCGCGTCGAACTCGATCAGGTAACCCTGGGTAACGGCTCCAACGACATCCTCGAGTTGGTCGCGCGGGCCTACCTGGCCCCCGGCCTGAACGCGGTGTTCAGCGAGCATGCGTTTGCGGTCTATCCGATCGTGACCCAGGCCGTCGGCGCCCAAGCGCGGGTGATCCCGGCGAAAGAGTGGGGACACGACCTGACGGCCATGCTGGCGGCCATCGATGCCAATACCCGCGTAATTTTCATCGCCAACCCGAACAACCCGACGGGCACCTGGTTCGGCGCCGAAGCACTGGACGAATTCCTCCAGGACGTGCCTGAGCATGTGCTGGTGGTGCTGGACGAGGCCTACATCGAGTACGCCGAAGGCAGCGACCTGCCGGATGGCCTGGATTACCTGGCGGCCTACCCGAACCTGCTGGTGTCGCGCACCTTCTCCAAGGCCTACGGCCTGGCGGCGCTGCGTGTCGGCTACGGCTTGTCGACTTCTGTCGTGGCCGACGTGCTCAATCGGGTACGCCAGCCGTTCAACGTCAACAGCCTGGCCCTCGCGGCCGCTTGTGCGGCGCTGCAGGACACGGATTACCTGGCTGAAAGCCGTCGCCTGAACGAATCCGGCATGCAGCAACTGCAAGCGGGTTTCCGTGAGCTGGGGCTGAGCTGGATCCCGTCCAAAGGTAACTTTATCTGCGTTGACCTGGGTCGCGTCGCGGCGCCGGTCTTCCAGGGCTTGCTGCGCGAGGGCGTGATCGTGCGCCCGGTGGCCAACTACGGCATGCCGAACCACCTGCGCATTACCATTGGCCTGCCCTCTGAAAACAGTCGTTTCCTTGAGGCGCTGACCAAGGTTCTGGCTCGTGGTTGATGTCACTGCACTGCAATCTGCAGCACCTATGATCGGGCGCCTGGTGGTGGTCGGTCTGGGTCTGATCGGCGGTTCGTTTGCCAAGGGCTTGCGTGAAAGTGGCTTGTGCCGCGAAGTGGTCGGGGTCGATCTTGACCCGCAGTCGCGCAAGCTGGCGGTTGAGCTGGGTGTGGTGGATCGCTGCGAAGAAGACCTGGCGCTGGCTTGCCAGGGCGCGGACGTGATCCAGCTCGCCGTGCCAATCCTGGCCATGGAGAAAATGCTCGCCCGCTTGGCTGGCATGGATCTGGGTCAGGCAATCCTGACCGACGTCGGCAGCGCCAAGGGCAACGTGGTGCGTGCGGCGACCGAGGCGTTTGGCGGCATGCCGTCGCGTTTCGTGCCGGGGCATCCGATCGCCGGTTCCGAGCAGAGCGGGGTGGAAGCCTCGAATGCCGAGCTGTTCCGTCGTCATAAAGTCATCCTGACGCCGCTGGCGCAAACGGATCCGGCGGCATTGGCCGTGGTTGATCGTCTGTGGCGCGAGCTGGGTGCCGATGTGGAGCACATGCAGGTCGAGCGTCACGATGAAGTGCTGGCGGCGACCAGCCATTTGCCGCACTTGCTGGCGTTCGGTTTGGTCGATTCATTGGCCAAGCGCAATGAAAATCTTGAGATCTTCCGTTACGCTGCCGGCGGTTTCCGCGATTTCACGAGAATCGCGGGCAGCGACCCGGTCATGTGGCATGACATCTTCCTCGCCAACCGCGAAGCTGTCCTGCGCACACTCGATACATTTCGCAGCGACCTCGACGCCTTGCGCGACGCGGTCGATGCAGGGGATGGGCACCAATTGTTGGGCGTATTCACTCGCGCCCGGGTTGCCCGCGAACATTTCAGTAAAATCCTGGCCCGCCGGGCTTATGTGGACGCTATGAACTCCAACGACCTGATTTTCCTGGCACAACCTGGTGGCCGCCTGACTGGGCGGATTCGAGTACCAGGCGACAAATCGATTTCCCACCGTTCGATCATGCTCGGCTCCCTCGCCGAAGGCGTCACCGAAGTGGAAGGTTTCCTCGAGGGCGAAGATGCCCTGGCGACCTTGCAGGCCTTCCGTGACATGGGTGTCGTGATCGAAGGTCCGCACCATGGGCGCGTGACCATTCACGGCGTCGGCCTGCACGGCCTGAAAGCCGCGCCTGGCCCGATCTACCTGGGCAACTCCGGTACTTCGATGCGCCTGTTGTCTGGCCTTCTGGCTGCGCAGGACTTCGACAGCACCCTGACCGGCGATGCCTCGCTGTCCAAGCGTCCAATGAACCGCGTGGCCAACCCGCTGCGGGAAATGGGCGCCGTGATCGAGACGGCTGCTGAAGGTCGCCCGCCGATGGTCATTCGCGGTGGCAACAAGCTCAAGGGCCTGACCTACACCATGCCGATGGCGAGTGCCCAGGTTAAATCCTGCCTGCTGCTGGCTGGCCTGTACGCCGAAGGCAAGACCACCGTCACCGAGCCGGCACCGACCCGCGACCATACCGAGCGCATGCTGCGCGGCTTTGGCTACCCGGTCAGCGTCGAGGGCGCTACTGCGTCGGTCGAGTCCGGGCACAAACTGACCGCCACCCATATCGAAGTACCGGGCGACATCTCGTCGTCGGCGTTCTTCCTGGTGGCAGCATCCATCGCCGAAGGTTCGGAGCTGGTGCTCGAGCACGTCGGCATCAACCCGACCCGTACTGGCGTGATCGACATCCTGCGCCTGATGGGTGCCGACATCACCCTGGAAAACCAGCGTGAAGTGGGCGGCGAGCAAGTGGCAGACCTGCGCGTGCGTGCAGCTAAACTCAAGGGTATCGAGATTCCCGAAGAGCTGGTTCCGCTGGCGATTGACGAGTTCCCGGTATTGTTCGTCGCTGCAGCCTGCGCCGAAGGTCGGACCATCCTGCGCGGCGCCGAAGAGCTGCGGGTCAAGGAGTCGGACCGGATCCAGGTGATGGCCGATGGCCTGCTGGCGCTGGGCGTCAAATGCGAGCCAACCCCGGACGGCATCATCATCGACGGCGGCCTGATTGGCGGCGGCGAAGTGCACGGGCACGGCGATCACCGGATTGCCATGGCGTTCAGCGTTGCGTCCCTGCGCGCCACCGCGCCGATTCGCATCCATGATTGCGCCAACGTTGCGACCTCGTTCCCCAACTTCCTCGCGCTGTGCGCGCAGGTCGGCATCCGCGTTGCTCAAGAGGCTCAGTCGTGAACATCAAGCCACCGGTCATTACCATCGACGGCCCGAGTGGGTCGGGCAAGGGCACCATCGCCGGCATCCTGGCCAAGCGCCTCGGCTGGTGCCTGCTGGATTCCGGTGCGCTGTACCGCCTGCTGGCATTTGCCGCACGCAACCACGGTGTCGACCTGACCAATGAAGAGTCGCTGAAGCTGCTGGCGGCTCATCTGGACGTGCAGTTCGTCGGCGCAACCGAAGGTCATCCGCAACGCATCATCCTTGAAGGCGATGATGTAACCGATGATTTGCGCAACGAGCAGGTTGGCGCCTGGGCTTCCCAGGTCGCCGCCCTGCCGGCCGTGCGCGACGCTCTGCTGCAGCGCCAGCGGGCGTTTCAGGAGGCGCCGGGTCTGGTGGCCGATGGCCGAGACATGGGCACAGTGGTTTTTCCTGACGCACCCTTGAAGATTTTCCTCACCGCCAGTGCCGAGGAGCGTGCGCGCCGTCGATACTTGCAGTTGAAGGGGAAAGTGGATGGTGTTAGTCTGTCGAGTCTGCTAGATGAGATACGTGTCCGCGACGAGCGTGACACCCAGCGAGCGGTAGCCCCGCTCAAGCCGGCGGCTGACGCCATACAGCTGGATTCCACGGAATTATCCATCGATCAGGTGCTGGAACGCATCATGAGCGAGATCGCCATTCGCGATATCGCCGGGTGACCAAGAAGCGCAACAGGGGACCAGTCATAGTCCTGCGGTGCTTCTTTAAATGAACGTAACCCACGTCGTCTGGGATGTGGAGATGGGCGTATTCTTCGCCCTTATACTCAGGAATTAAAATGAGCGAAAGCTTTGCGGAACTCTTTGAAGAAAGCCTAAAAACCCTGAACCTTCAGGCAGGCTCCATCATCACCGGTGTTATCGTTGATATCGATTACCAAGCTCGCTGGGTAACCGTTCACGCTGGCCTGAAGTCTGAAGCACTCATCCCGCTTGAGCAGTTCTACAACGACGCTGGCGATCTGACTATCAATGTCGGTGACGAAGTTCACGTTGCTCTGGACTCGGTAGAAGACGGTTTCGGTGAAACCAAGCTGTCCCGTGAAAAAGCCAAGCGCGCCGAGTGCTGGATCGTTCTGGAAGCAGCCTTCGCAGCTGAGGAAGTGGTCAAGGGCGTTATCAACGGTAAGGTTAAAGGCGGCTTCACTGTCGACGTTAACGGCATCCGTGCGTTCCTGCCAGGTTCCCTGGTTGACGTCCGTCCTGTGCGCGATACCACGCACCTGGAAGGCAAAGAGCTGGAATTCAAGGTCATCAAGCTTGACCAGAAACGCAACAACGTTGTCGTTTCCCGTCGTAGCGTCCTCGAAGCCGAGAACTCCGCTGAGCGTGAAGCTCTGCTGGAATCCCTGCAGGAAGGCCAACAAGTCAAAGGTATCGTCAAGAACCTCACCGATTACGGCGCATTCGTCGATCTGGGTGGCGTCGATGGCCTGCTGCACATTACCGACATGGCTTGGAAACGTATCAAGCATCCATCGGAAATCGTCAACGTTGGCGACGAGATCGATGTCAAGGTTCTGAAATACGATCGCGAACGCAACCGTGTTTCCCTGGGCCTGAAGCAACTGGGCGAAGATCCATGGGTTGCTATCAAAGCCCGTTACCCAGAAAGCACTCGCGTTACCGCTCGTGTAACCAACCTGACCGACTACGGCTGCTTCGCTGAGCTGGAAGAAGGCGTTGAAGGCCTGGTACACGTTTCCGAAATGGACTGGACCAACAAGAACATCCACCCTTCGAAAGTCGTACAAGTCGGCGACGAAGTGGAAGTTATGGTTCTGGACATCGACGAAGAGCGTCGTCGTATCTCCCTCGGCATCAAACAGTGCAAATCTAACCCATGGGAAGATTTCTCTGGCCAGTTCAACAAGGGCGATAAAATCTCCGGCACCATCAAGTCGATCACCGATTTCGGTATCTTCATTGGTCTGGACGGTGGCATCGACGGCCTGGTTCACCTGTCCGACATCTCCTGGAACGAAGTTGGCGAAGAAGCTGTTCGTCGTTTCAAGAAGGGCGACGAGCTGGACACCGTTATCCTGTCGGTTGACCCAGAGCGCGAGCGCATCTCCCTGGGTATCAAGCAACTGGAAAGCGATCCGTTCTCCGAGTACGTTCAAGAGAACGACAAAGGCGCAATCGTTAAAGGCATCGTGAAAGAAGTTGACGCTAAAGGCGCCATCATCACTCTGGCCGACGATATCGAAGCGACTCTGAAAGCCTCCGAAATCAGCCGTGACCGCGTTGAAGACGCGCGCAACGTTCTGAAAGAAGGCGAAGAAGTAGAAGCCAAGATCATCAGCGTTGACCGCAAGAGCCGCGTAATCCAGCTCTCCATCAAGTCGAAAGACGTTGAAGAAGAGAAAGAAGCCATCCAAAGCCTGCGCGACAAGCCAGCTTCGGACGCTCCTGCTGCTGGTCCTACCACTCTGGGCGACCTGTTGCGTGCACAAATGGAAAAACAGAACTAAGTTCTGTCAGACCATAGAAAAAGGG
>NZ_JAPJIV010000024.1 GCF_026241895.1 Pseudomonas sp. RIT-562
GCGGCCAAGGGCCGGGTTGAACACGGCTTGGGCGGGGCCTTCGCCGGTGATGAGCTGGCCGTTGATCAGGAGTTTGGTTTGCATCGTTTTGTCCTCTTCGAACCTGTTGTTTTGCTGTCGAGCTCGATTCCATGTGGGAGCCACGATTCCTTGTGGGAGCAAGGCTTGCCCGCGATGGCGTCTTCATGATCGCCATCGCGGGCAAGCCTTGCTCCCACAGTAAATCGGGCTCCAACAGTGGCTAATGGGTATTAAATCGAAGGTCTGTTGACTGCCGCACCGGACACATCAGCCGCCTTGGCCACCGGCCGGGAAAACTTCCAGGCATCACCCGCAGGCGCAGTGCCTTTGTCGTACGGCTTGCCGAGCAGCATGTAGACCAGGCCGGCTCCCATCACCACCAGGGTGGTCAGGATCATCGAGTAGTTGATGTACCACGGCGCATCCGGCGAGCGTGGCCAGACCATGTTGATGATCGCGCACACGCCATAGATCAGCGCGGCCAGGTTCACCCACAGGCCCCAGGCACCCAGGGTGAACTGGCCGTTTGGACGCCAGCCCTTGGCACGGGCGATCAAGGCTGCAACGACGATCAGCTGGAACGCGACATAAATACCGATGGCCGCAAAGCCGACGATGGTCGCCACCGCATCGGCCATGAACATGCCAAGGCAAACGATGGCAGCTGGCACCAGGCCGCTGATCAGCAGGGCGAATGACGGCACGTGGTTACCCGACAGACGCTTGAGCAGCGAGCTGCCGATGATCATCTCGTCACGGGCATAGGCAAACAACAGACGGCTCGCCGCCGCTTGCAGACTCAGTACGCAGGAGATGAAGGACACCATTACCACCGCCATCACCAGGCGCGAACCCACCGGGCCGAACGCATTGGCGAGAATGGTCGCGACCGGGTCGGTGTCTTCACCGGCAAGGACCTTGGCCATGTCCGGCACCGACAGAATCAGCGCCAGGCAGGCGAACATCGCCGCGGCACCGCCGATGTAGATGGTCATGCGCATGGCTTTGGGAATGCGCTTGCCCGGGTTCGGGGTTTCTTCGGCAACATCGCCGCACGCTTCGAAGCCGTAGTACTGGAACAGGCCCGCCAGCGACGCCGCAAGAAATGCCGGCAGGTAGGAGCCGTTGACTTCCAGGTTGAACGTGTCGAACAGCACGCTGAACGGCTGATGACGCTCGAAGATCAGCAGGTAGCCGCCCACCAGGATGGCGCCGACCAGCTCACAGAGGAAGCCGAACATCGCCACGCGCGCCAGCAATTTGGTACCGACCAGGTTCAGCGCAGTCGATAGTGCAATGATCGTCAGGGCGATGTAGATATTGGCCTCGGGGCCTGGATTGAAACCCAGCATGATCGCCAGGTAAGGCCCTGCACCGACGGCGACGCCCGCGATGGTTGCACACAATGCCCAGGCGTAGACCCAGCCAACCATCCACGCCCAGCGCTTGCCCACCAGACGGCGCGCCCATGGATAAACCCCGCCGGAGATCGGGAACTGCGAGACGATTTCACCGAAGATCAGGCACACCAGTAATTGCCCGGCGCCGATCAGCAAGTACGACCAGAACATCGGCGGGCCGCCGGCGGCCAGGCACAGGCCGAACAGCGTGTAGACGCCGACCACCGGTGACAGGTAGGTGAAGCCCAGGGAAAAGTTCTCCCACAGGCTCATGCTCCGATTGAAGTCGGAGCTGTAGCCGAGGGCGCGCAGTTGTTCCGCGTCCTGGTCGGCGCTGCTGTTTGCACGCGTGTTGGATGAGCCACTCATTTTATTTCCTCATTATCAATGGCAGTTGATTAGATCCAGCGGGTTGTCCCGCCGATGCCCATTTCGGGCTTGTTGTTGTATTGCGCAGTCAATGCACGTTTCCATGTCGCAGCTGGCGAAGCCTGCGTCCGCCTGCGGAGCAGGCGCTATTGCGGACGATTGAGTTTCTGCCTAGGAAACCTGGGGCCGCTTCGCGACCCAACGCAGCCTTCGGCAGCTGCTACAGGTGGTGTCCTCAGGCGTGTTTTTTCGAATCGCTATCGCGTCCATCGTCGTACTGCGACAGCCACTCCACCGCGGCATCGCGGTAGCGGCTGAAACCCTTGTAATCGACCAATTGCTGATTCAAGTCACGCAGCACCCGGTGCATGCGTCGCGCCCATGCAGGGTTGGTGGCGATGTCTTCGAGGCTGAGCAGGTACGTGCGAATCGGGAACACGATCGCGTTACTGCGGGGCAGGCGGTGCAGCGGCTGCAGCTCGATGCGCAGGTACACCAGCTTGCCGGCGTTTTGCGCGGTCACGATGGTACGGTCCGGCGCCCATTCCGGCAGGCTCTCGGCGGACACTTCGAGGCGCGGGTTGACCGTCAGTGACCAGTTCAGGCGGCGCACCGGGTGCCCGGTGCGCAAGCGCAGCAGGAACTTCAAGGCGCGGTCGAGCATGCCGATTTCCTTGACCAGCGGCACCGGGCCGTGGAACTCCTCCCAGCTCATGCCGAGGTTGAAACGCAGGGAGTAATCGGCGCGCTGCGTAGCAATGCCGGCTCCCCAATACAGCGTACCGTCGCGTTCCTCCTGCAACACCCAGTCGCCCTGGGCCTGGCGAGTCACGTATTCCATCGGCTCGTAGGGCAGGGTGGCCGGATCGCCGAAGGTGAAGTGGTCATCGATGTCCAGCAAACGGTTGGTCCAGTGCCACTGGCGGCCTTCGCGCTGCAGGCTGAAGTACTGCGGATAATCGCGGGCGTAGGACTCCATGATCAGCTCCAGCAAGTCCCACTGCGCCTCCATCATGTGCGGGGCCGAGACGTAGTGCATGCCCGGATCTTTTTCCAGGGTGATCGCGCGGTCCTTGCACTCGCTGATGTAGTGTTCGTCGATGTCGAAAGCGGCACGAAACGCTCCATCGCCTACCGGCACATGAGGCTCGAGATTCATCGAGTACATGTAGTCGTCGTCAGGGAACGGGAAGGGCGCGCGGGCGATGGTTTCCGGGCTGTTGGCGAAGGTGTAGTCGTCGCGGTAGGTTTCGTCGGGATTAAATTTGATATTCATTGTTATTGTCTCCGTCGATCAGAGGTCGATGACCAGGCGATTGCATTTGGCGCGGGATACGCAGGGCATGATTTTCTTGCGGCTGGTCTTGTCCTCGTCCGACAGCCAGTCATCGCTGTGCAGCAGCTCGCCATCGAGCTCCAGGACTTCGGTCTCGCAGTGGCCACAGGCGCCGCCGCGGCACAGGTAGGGCATGCTGTAGCCGGCGGCTTCGACGGCTTCGAGCATGGTCTGGTCCGGCGAAACTTCGATGGTTGCGCCGCTGCGCCCCAGCGTGAAGCTGAAGGCTTCGCCGCCGCTGCTCTGTTCGAGGAATCGCTCGAAGTGCACATGGCTGTCGGTCCAGCCCAACTCCCTGGCGCAAGTCAGAGTGGCGTCGATCATGCTGTCGGGGCCGCACACGTAAACGTGGCTGCCCAGCGGGCGGTTGGCCAGGACCCGGCTGATATCCAGGCGCGAATCGATACCCTTGCGGTACAGGTGCACCTGATTGCCATAGGTGGTCTGCAACTCGGTGCCAAGTTGCGCGTGCGCTTCACCGCGTACGGCGTAATGCAGTTCGAATGGCACCTTGCTCAGGCGCAGTTCCTCCAGTTGCGAGATCACCGGCGTGATGCCGACGCCGCCCGCAATGAAGATGTGCAGGCGCGCCTGCTTGATCAGCGGGAACAGATTGACCGGTGGGGTCACCTCGATCACATCCCCTTCGTGGACGTCGTCGTGCAATGAAACTGACCCGCCGCGACCGCTGTCCACCCGGCGTACGGCAATCTGATAACTGCTGGTGTCGTACGGCGAGCTGAGCAGGGAGTAAGGGTTGCGCAGGGTGTTTTGCGCATTGGCAATCAGCACCACCACATGGCTGCCGCCTGAGAATGCCGGCAGGTGCGCGCCGGTCGGCGACACCAGGGTAAAGCGCTTGATTTCCGGGGTTACCGCTTCAATGCGGGCCACGCGCAGATTCAACGTGCCGTTGTTCTGGCTCATGTGTCGAGCTCCTCGGCTTCGGGCAATTCGCCCGGTACTTCGGCATCGGCCTTGACTGCCTGGAAGGCTGCAAGACGACGGGAATAGTGATCGCGCACCACCAAGGTCACGCCGCAACCGGGGCAGTCGTAGACGCGTTGGGTGACGTTCTCGGTGTAGGTGTCGCAATGCACGCACCAGACCCTGCGCACCAGGGTGCCGGAGTGCTCACGCAGCACTTCGTCGCGGTTCAGGTCGAAATGGGTGGCCACTTGCATGGCGCTGCCCAGAAAGCTTTCCGAGCCGGCGAGGTACAGGCGGGTGCCCATGCGCGCTTCGCCGAGCAGCGCCCGGAGGGCTTCGATCAGTGCCTGGTTGGACGGGTGCACGTGCAGAGGGTGCTGCGGATACTGCTGCAGCTCGCCGAGGAAATCCTGGCCGGAGAAGGACTCCTGGGAGTACAGCAGGGTGATGGGGCTGGTCGATCCGACCATTTCGCCCAGCAGGCGCAACATGGCGCGCCCGCCACTGCCCTGGCCGGCAATGATGTGGTGCAGACCGCCTGGCAGCGGTTCCAGCCGGTCATAGACCGGTCGGCTTTTGATCCCGGTGATCAACATTTTTATTATTCCTCCTGGCTACCGGCGCGGCGGATAAAAGCCGGCCTTGTGCAAAGCCCAACGATGGTGGGTTGCAGATAGCAGGAGCACAGGTCGTGCCAGTTATGTATCTATTTGATTTAAAATGATTTATTAAATAGGGGTGGCCGTGGCAATGGCAAAAGTAACTGGATATGTATGCGTTTTTGCAGCGCTTTTGCGTTTCCCGCTCGATCACTCGCGCTGCAGCTTGCGAATCAGCGTGCCGATGTCGATACCCAGGTGCACCGCTGCCTTGCGCTTGCTGCCGCACAGGTGCACTGCCCTGAGGATCACCTGGCGTTCGAAATGCTGGACCTGCAGTTTGAGGTTCTGCTCTGGATCCTCTTCGTCGGCCACTTGCGGATCTACCGATTGCCGGGGGCGCAGCGGTTCGAGCATCTCAGCTGGCAGGTGATGTTCCTGCGCTTCATCGTCGGCGAGTACTGCCAGGCGCTCGAAAATATTCACCAGCTCGCGGATGTTGCCCGGGTAGTCGTAGCTCAGCAGCCGCTTGCGACAGCCCGCAGACAGGCTGAGGGACGGTTCGCGGTCACCGTTGATGCGGCTGAGCAGGATGTCGATGAGGAATGGCAGGTCCGCACGATGCTGACGCAACGGTGGGATTTCCACGGGCAGTACGGCCAAGCGGTAATACAGGTCGGCACGAAACTCGCCGATGCTCACCAGGTGCCGCAGGTCCTTGTTGGTAGCGGCAATCACCTGCACCTGCACAGTTTTGCTCAGGGGCGAGCCGACCGATTGAATGGTGCTGTCTTCGAGGAACTTCAACAGCTTGGCCTGGACGTGTAGCGGTATCTCGCCGATCTCGTCGAGGAATAGCGTGCCGCCGGCAGCCGCCTCGATATAGCCCTGTTTGCCGCCTGCCAGCGCGCCGGTAAAAGCGCCGCGTTCATAGCCGAACATCTCCGACTCAAACAGGCTCTCCGGAATACTCCCGCAATTGACATGGATGAACGGCCGGTCGCCCCAGCCTGCGGCGCGGTGTATATGCCGGGCGATGGCCGTCTTGCCGACCCCCGGCTCTCCGAGCAGCAACAGTCGCGCGCGGCGGCGAAAGGCGCGCACGCCGGTGTCGGCGATGCCTGACAACTGAGGGGACAGGTGCAGGGCGTTGTCCTGGGGATCGCGCAGACCTTGAGGCTCCACTGGCCGTGCCCCCAGCGAGGCCCGACGTTGCGGCTGGCTGGCGTCGAAGTCTTTCTGGGTGAGCATGCGAAAGGGTTTTTCATAGGCCCCGGTGGGAATCGCATGGGTGCTGCTGAGCAGCACCCGGCCTTCCCGGGAGCGGGTCAAGGCACTGTTGCCGCCGCGATTCAACGCCGCTTGCAGGTCGTCGTAATTGAGTGCCGAGCGCTGGAACAATTCGCTCTCCGACAACCCGATGGCCTGCTGTTTGGACAGTCGGTTGACTCGCTCGGCAGCCAGGTTGAGAAAGCGCACGCGGCCTTCGCCATCAGTAATGATCAACGCCTCGCCGAAACTGTCGAGCAGGGCATGCAGGGCCGGGGTCTCCAGTAAGGCGCCGAGCACTTCGCTGCTGACGTTGACCGAAGAGCGCATTCCCATCTGCAGGCTGGGTGGCAGATTCGAGTCTTTCATGGGTGCAACTCTTGGGTGCGTACGCCCTGGCGCTGACGGAACACGGCGACACGCCAGGCCACGCCTTCACGAATCAGAATGCGCGAACAGTGCACATCGAAGTCCGGCGCGCGCCCGCTCAAATCAGGTAGCGGCAGGCGGTGCCAGGTGCGTTCGGGCAATGCGTTGTCCAGCAGCAGGCGGGCGATGCCGGCGCCGTTGGTGATGCCAAAAGTCTCTTCGAACACCGCGTTACGCCATTGCGGCTGCAGGTGCTCGTCAATCACCAGCACGGCGTCCGGCACCGCGTCGAACACCCGGCGCAGAGCGTCGATGCGTTGTTCGGCATCGTGCTGCATGCGCAGCTCCTGGCTGACGTCGCGAATGCTGCCCCACATGCGCAACAGGTGCCCGTTGACGATGGTGGCGCGCACATCGTTCTCGACGTAGGCGGGTGATCCATCGTGGCGGCGATCTACGGACAAGGCGCAGTCGACGCTGAATCCGGCTTCGATCAGGCGCCGCACGAATTCCTCGTTGGCCGGACTGCGTGGCCAGTAAAGCCGCACCGGTTGCTGATTAAAATCGACATCCGAGGGCATTTCGTAGACGTCGGCCATGGCGCGGTTGCACAGGCGCCAGTGCGAGTCGTTTTCGAACACCTGGCGGACGATTTCATCCGGTGAATTATTGATGTCTACCGCTTCGGCAAACTCGATGCACCAGTAGGCCACCTTGGCGCTTTGCAGCATCTGGCTCATCACTTCATTGGCGTTGTGCATTTCGCGCAGGCGATGGCCCAGCGTGCCCAGCGCTATGTTCAACAGGTGCAGGCGTGCGGGCTGGGTCTCGCGCCACTCCAGCAGACCGCTGGCAATCACGTGCAGCAGGCTGCCGTTGTGCCGGATCAACGTCAGCTCAATGCTGTGCACCTGCTCGTCTGCCGGCGGGTTGGCGAACAGTGCCCGCAAGGTACGAACCGATTCGATGCTGTAGAGGTGTTCGATCGGCTGGTTCATCGAGTCTTCAGGCGCGTAACCCAGTTGATCGCTCAAGCTGGCAGACAGGCTCACGAGCAGCCCGTCGGCACTGATGGTGCTGACGCAGGGGGGCGCTTTGTGGGCCAGCAAATGCAGAATATCCATGGTGAATCGGCTCGGGTTGGCTGAGGATCTCAAAAGCAGGGCACATCGCATGCCAAACGCGTTCTGGCGTAGCAGCAGGAGTAGCTATAGCTACTTGTGGGAGCAAGGCTTGCCCGCGATGGCGGCCTTGAGGATGTCGTCGCGAGCAAGCCTTGCTCCCACAGAATGCTGCGATATTGCAGTAAGCATGGCATTTTTGCAGCGCTGGTCCGACCAAACGGTCATGCGCATCCACTGCGGCGGATAAAAAACCCATGTGTATAGGATCAAAGACCCCGGTAAACTGCGCAGCTTTTTCAAGGAGTCGATATGAGTCACTACCAGCCGGGCATTCTCGCCACCCCCGTTCCGTTGCAAGCTCGTCACCTGTTCTTCGCGCTGGAGTGCGTCGAAGCATTGCCGGCCGCGCTGGATAAGCTGATGCAACTGGTGGACGGTAAATCCGCTGTAGTGGGCTTTGGTGAATCCCTGGTCAAGGCGCTCCATGCCCGGATCGATGGCCTGCGGGCATTCCCGGCGATGACGGGTGTTGGCGTTGATAATCCCTCGACCCAGCATGCCCTGTGGTGCTGGTTGCATGGTATCGACCGCGGCGAATTGCTCAATCGCAGCCAGGCTATCGAAGCGGCACTGGCTCCGGCGCTGCGTCTGGTACAGATGAATGAAACCTTCCGCCACCGCACCGGCCACGACCTGACCGGTTACGAGGACGGCACGGAAAACCCTCATGACGAAGCGGCAGTGGCGGCAGCTTTGCTGGGTGAGGGCGCCGATGGCCTGGTGGGTGGCAGTTTTGCCGCGATCCAGCAGTGGCAGCACGACTTGAAAGGTTTTCGCGCATTGCCGTCCCATGAGACGGACAACATCATGGGCCGGCGCCTGAGTGACAACGAAGAACTGGACGATGCGCCGATCTCCGCTCACGTCAAACGCACCGCCCAGGAAAGCTTTGCCCCTGAGGCATTTGTGGTTCGTCGTTCAATGCCCTGGATCGAGGGTGACCGTGCGGGGCTGATGTTCCTCGCATTCGGCTTTTCCCTGGATGCGTTTGAAGCCCAGCTGCGCCGCATGAGCGGCCTGGAAGATGGCATCACCGATGGCCTGTACCGCATCAGCCGGCCGATCACCGGCGGCTACTACTGGTGCCCGCCGCTCAAAGACGGCCACCTGGACCTGCGCGCGCTGCGCATTGGCTGAACCCAGACCCAGCAGCGGCCGAAGGCTGCGTTCGGCTGCTCAGCAGGCGCTATTCCAGGCGTTTGGGTTTTGGCCTTGGAACGCAGGGGCCGCTGCGCGACCCAACGCAGGCTTCGCCAGCTGCTACACGGGATTGTGGCGTATGGGGAATTTGTAGCAGCTGCCGAAGGCTGCGTTCGGCTGCGGAGCAGGCGCTATTCCAGGCGATTAAATATCTGCCTTGAAAACCCGGGGGCCGCTGCGCGACCCAACGCAGGCTTCGCCAGCTGCTACACGGGATTGTGGCGTATGGGGAATTTGTAGCAGCTGCCGAAGGCTGCGTTCGCCTGCGCAGCAGGCGCTATTCCAGGCGATTAAATATCTGCCTTGAAAACCCGGGGGCCGCTGCGCGACCCAACGCAGGCTGCGCCAGCTGCTACGAGGGTTGTGGCGTATGGGGACCTTGTAGCAGCTGCCGAAGGCTGCGTTCGCCTGCGCAGCAGGCGCTATTCCAGGCGATTGGGTTTTGGCCTTGAAACGCAGGGGGCCGCTGCGCGACCCAACGCAGGCTGCTCCAGCTGCTACGAGCGTTGTGGCGTATGGGGGATTTGTAGCAGCTGCCGAAGGCTGCGTTCGCCTGCGCAGCAGGCGCTATTCCAGGCGATTGGGTTTTGGCCTTGAAACGCAGGGGGCCGCTTCGCGACCCAACGCAGGCTTCGCCAGCTGCTACACGGGGTTGTGGTGTATGGGGAACCTGTAGCAGCTGCCGAAGGCTGCGTTCGCCTGCGGAGCAGGCGCTATTCCGAACGATCAAATATCTGCCTTGAAAACCCGGGGGCCGCTTCGCGACCCAACGCAGGCTTCGCCAGCTGCTACGAGGGTTGTGGCGTATGGGGACCTTGTAGCAGCTGCCGAAGGCTGCGTTCGCCTGCGGAGCAGGCGCTATTCCGAACGATCAAATATCTGCCTTGAAAACCCGGGGGCCGCTGCGCGACCCAACGCAGGCTTCGCCAGCTGCTACACGGGATTGTGGCGTATGGGGAATTTGTAGCAGCTGCCGAAGGCTGCGTTCGGCTGCGGAGCAGGCGCTATTCCAGGCGATTAAATATTTGCCTTGGAAACCCGGGGGCCGCTGCGCGACCCAACGCAGGCTGCGCCAGCTGCTACAAAAATCTGCGCTGGCCAGGCGAAATTCAGCAGCTAACCTTATACCCAAACGTTATTTCCCAGGCTGCCGACTGCTGGATATGATCTTGTCATAACTCGTTATAACAAGTGAATCTCCATGACCGATAACGTTCTCTCCCTTGGCAGTGTTCCGCTGCACACCCAACTGCGCGATGTGTTGCGTGCGCGAATCCTCGACGGTGAGTATCCGCAGGACAGCCAGATGCCTTCCGAAAGCGAGTTGGGCAGTCTGTTCAAGGTCAGCCGCATCACTGTGCGCCAAGCCTTGGGCGATCTGCAGAAGGAAGGGCTGATCTTCAAGATCCATGGCAAAGGCACCTTCGTCGCCAAGCCCAAGACCTTTCAGAACGTCAGCACCTTGCAGGGCCTCGCCGAATCCATGACCGGGCGCGGTTATGAGGTGATCAACCGCCTGCGCAGTTTCAAATTCATCGGCGCCGACAAGCTGGTTGCCGAACGCCTGCAGGTGGCCGAAGGCGACATCGTGGCGCAGATCAAGCGGGTACGGCTGATCAACCGCGAGCCGATATCCCTGGAGATCACCTATCTGCCCCAGGCCATCGGCGAGCGTCTGGAGAAGGCCGACCTGGTGACCCGCGACATTTTCCTGATCCTGGAAAACGACTGCGGGCTGTCACTCGGGCACGCTGACCTGGCCATCGACGCGGTGCTGGCTGACAGCGACCTGACCCAGGCGTTGGGCGTGGAAACCGGTTCGCCGATCATGCGCATCGAGCGTCTGACCCACGATGCCGCTGGCCGGCCTGTGGATTTCGAACACCTTTACTACCGCGGCGATGCCTTCCAGTACCGCTTGCGAATCGACCGGCAAAAAGGGGATCAGGCATGACCCGCAGTTCCGAGAACAGAAGCATCCTTGAGCAGGAATACGACATCGTCGTGATCGGCGGCGGCACTGCCGGCCCCATGGCGGCGATCAAGGCCAAGGAGCGCAACCGCGATTTGCGCGTACTGCTGATCGACAAGGCCAACGTCAAGCGCAGCGGCGCCATCAGCATGGGCATGGACGGACTCAACAACGCGATCATTCCCGGGCATTCGACGCCGGAGCAGTACACCAAGGAAATCACCATCGCCAACGACGGCATCGTCAATCAGGCGGCGGTCTACGCCTATGCCACCCATAGCTTCGAGACCATCGAACAGCTGGATCGGTGGGGAGTGAAATTCGAGAAGGATGAAACCGGCGACTACGCGGTGAAGAAGGTCCACCACATGGGTGCCTACGTACTGCCGATGCCGGAAGGCCACGACATCAAGAAGGTCTTGTACCGCCAGCTGAAACGGGCGCGGGTGAGCATCACCAACCGCCTGGTGTGCACGCGCCTGCTGACTGACGAAGAAGGCGCGGTGAATGGGGTAATGGGGTTCGATTGCCGCACGGCCGATTTTCATGTGATCAAGGCCAAGGCCGTGATCCTCTGCTGCGGTGCGGCCGGGCGCCTGGGGTTGCCATCCTCCGGCTACCTGATGGGCACTTACGAAAATCCGACCAATGCCGGCGACGGCTACGCCATGGCGTACCACGCGGGCGCCGAACTGGCGAACCTGGAGTGCTTCCAGATCAACCCGCTGATCAAGGACTACAACGGCCCGGCCTGCGCCTACGTCACCGGTCCGCTGGGTGGCTACACCGCCAACAACAAAGGCGAGCGCTTCATCGAGTGCGACTACTGGAGCGGCCAGATGATGTGGGAGTTCCACCAGGAACTCGAAAGCGGCAATGGCCCGGTGTTCCTCAAGCTCGACCACCTGGCCGAGGAAACCATCCAGAACATCGAAGAGATCCTGCACAGCAACGAACGGCCCAGCCGAGGCCAGTTCCACGCCAATCGTGGCACCGATTACCGCACGCAGATGGTGGAGATGCACATCTCGGAAATCGGCTTCTGCAGCGGTCACTCGGCGTCCGGGGTTTGGGTCAACGAGAAAGCCGAGACTTCGGTCAAGGGCTTGTACTCGGCGGGTGACATGGCCGCCGTGCCGCACAACTACATGCTGGGAGCCTTTACCTACGGCTGGTTTGCCGGCAACAACGCCGCAGATTTTGTCGCCGGGCGCGAGTTTTCAGCGCTCGATGCCGGGCAGATCGAAGCGGAACAACAACGCGTCTATGCGCCTCTGGATCGTGCACACGGCCTGCCACCGGCCCAGGTCGAATACAAGCTGCGGCGTTTCGTGAATGACTACCTGCAACCGCCAAAAGTGACCAAAAAAATGCAGATCGGCTTGCAGCGCTTCAGCGATATCCAGCGCGACCTGGATCAGATCAAGGCCCACAACGCCCACGAGCTGATGCGCGCGATGGAAGTCAGCATGATCCGCGACTGCGCCGAAATGGCTGCCCGGGCTTCGTTGTTCCGCGCTGAAAGTCGTTGGGGGCTGTACCACTACCGGGTCGATCATCCGCAACGCAATGACAGCGACTGGTTCTGCCATTGCCACCTGAAGAAGGCTGAAGACGGTTCGATGACCAGTTTCAAGAAAGCCGTGGAGCCCTACATCATCCCCCTCGATGCCGAGGAAATGCAGGCCTACGACAAGCTGCGGGTCGGCGCTTACGCCGCCTGACGATTGCCACCAGGAGAGTCCGAACCATGGCTTATCAACCCCAGGAAATTTTCTTCCGCTCCAACGCGCCGGTCACCGTCGATGAGGACCTGTGCATCGCCCACAAAGGCTGCACTGTGTGCGTAGACGTTTGCCCGATGGACCTGCTGGCGATCAATCCGGCCACGCAGAAAGCCTATATGGCGTTTGATGAATGCTGGTACTGCATGCCCTGTGAGAAGGACTGCCCGACGGGGGCGGTGAAGGTCGACATTCCCTACTTGTTGCGTTGAAACCCGAGGCGCACTCGCGAGCAGGCTCACTCCTACAGAGGATCCTGGTGAGCCGCAATCCGGAGTACACCACCCAACCTGTAGGAGTGAGCCTGCTCGCGATGAGGCCAGTACTGCCTGCCCTAAAGCCATCCGGTCACCCCCGGACGCTGAATTAAACCACCCCTCGTTTCCCACCACGCCCTGATCGTGGCGGAGACGAACATCCAATCAATGATTCGAGGGGACACACCCATGTTGTTGCGTGCAGCGTTTGCCGGTCTGGTACTGGCTTCATTGACCCTGTCGGCCTCGGCCGAAACCATCCGCATTGCCATCGGCACCCAGGACACCACGATCAATTGCGCCGCTGGCGGCCTGTTGATTCGTGAGCTTGGCCTGCTGGACAAATACCTGCCCCACGACGGCCAGTACAAGGACGCCAAGTACGAGGTGCAGTGGAAGAACTTCACCAGCGGTGCGCCCCTGACCAATGAGATGGTCGCCGGCAAACTCGACTTCGGCGCGATGGCTGATTTCCCGGGTGCCTTCAACGGCGTCGCATTTGCTACGGCAGGCAAGCACAGCCTGTTCATCAGCGTGCTGTCGGGCAGCATCAAAGGCAGCGGCAACGGCATCGTGGTGCCAAGCGCGTCGAGTGTGCAGTCCCTGGCGGAGCTCAAGGGCAAGACCATCTCCGTGCCGTTTGCCTCAACGGCCCACGGCATGCTGCTGCGCGCGGTGGCTGCCCAGGGTTGGGATCCGCTCAAGGACGTGAACATCATCGCCCAGCCGCCGGAGGTGGCAGGTTCTGCATTGCAGGCCGGGAAAATCGATGCCCATGCCGACTTCGTGCCGTTCGCCGAACTGTTCCCGAGCCGTGTTTTTGCCCGCAAGATTTACGACGGAGCGCAAGCCAATGCGCCGACCTTCCATGGCGCCCTGGTCGATCAGGCCTACGCGAAAAAGTACCCCGAAGTCGTCGTGGCTTACTTGCGTGCCAGCATCGAGGCCAACCAGTTGCTGGCCGCAGAGCCGGAGAAATACAGCGAGCTGATTGCCAAGGTCACCGGCGTCGACGCCGAGGTCAATTACCTGTTCCATGGCCCACTCGGTGTGCAGACCCGCGACCTCAGCTGGAAGCCGGAATATCGCCAGGCGGTCGGCACTGCCATCGATACCCTCAAGCTGCTGAAAAAAGCCGATCGCGGCCTCGACCTCAACACGTTCATCGACGACCAGTACATCCGCGCCGCGTTCAAGGCGTCGAACCTGGATTACTCGGCGCAGCTTGGCAATTTCGCCCAGAGCCCTTTGAAAGCCGTGGATGCGTCGAGCGGCCAGGCTATTACCGATTTCACTCACGTCGCCGAAATCTGGGTGCGCGGTGAACCCAAGGTTCGCCAATACGCCTCGGCACAGGCGGCGTTCAGTGCCTTGGCGGGCCTGAAAGCCGAAGGCAAAAACATCCGCGCGGTGTATGCCCAGGCAAGCGACAGCGGGATCAAATTGCTCGCGGACCAGGCGTGGTTTGCCAGCAACGCCAAGGGCGAGCTCAGCGCCTTCCTGCTCAAGGGCCAGGCCGAGCAATTCGCCACGGCCCAGGGCGGCAAAGTCCTCGACTTCACCGATGCCACCACCCAGGCGGTTGCCATCCGTTAAACACAGACGCCTTTGGAATCCATGTATGTACCGATCATTTATCCGCTGGATCCCCAGGGCCGCGTCGCTGCTGCTCTGCCTGCTGTTCTGGCAACTCGCTGCCAGCCACCACTGGAACCTCGGGCTGGTGACCTTTGCCAATGTGCCTACGCCGCTCGCGGTCATCGAAGCGGCGCTGGGGCTTGGGGATTCGGGCAAGCTCGGCCGTCACCTGGGCAGCAGCCTGAGCCGGGTATTTGCCGGATACCTGGCGGCGCTGGTCATCGGCATCGCGTTGGGCCTGGCCATCGGCCGCTCGAAGTGGGCTGAAGATTTGCTGCTGCCACCGCTTGAAGTGCTGCGCCCGATTCCCGCAGTGGCATGGATTCCCCTGGCGATCCTGATGTTTCCCTCGTCGGAGCTGTCGATGGTCTTCATCACCTTCACCGGCGCGCTGTTTCCGATCCTGCTCAATACCATACACGGCGTCGAAGGCGTCGATCCCAGGTTGATCGCTTCGGCGAAAAGCCTTGGGGCAGGGCGCGGCGCGATCCTGCGCGAGGTCATATTGCCCGGTGCTGCACCGAGCATCATCACGGGCCTTGCCATCGGCATGGGCACTTCGTGGTTCTGCCTGGTGACCGCCGAAATGATCTCCGGCCAGTACGGCATCGGCTACTACACCTGGGAGTCCTACACCATCCAGAACTACGCCGATATCGTGGTCGGCATGCTGCTGATCGGTGTACTCGGCATGGGCAGCAGCCTGCTGATCAAACGTCTCGGCGGTTTGTTCACGCCGTGGCACCGACCACGAGGAAAAGCCTGATGAGTAGTTATCAAGCCATGGAAGGGCGTATCGACATTCGTCAATTGTCGATCAGCCTGGGTCAGGGCAGCACGGCTTTCGAAGCCGTGCAGGGCCTCGACTGCCAGATCGATGCGGGGCAGTTCGTGTGCATTCTCGGCCCCTCCGGCTGTGGCAAATCCACATTGCTCGGGGCGCTGGCCGGGCACCTGCAGACCTCTACCGGCAGCCTCACCGTCGATGGTGCGCCAGTCCTGGGCCCTTCGCCCCAGCGCGGCATGGTGTTCCAGCACCACACGCTGTTCCCCTGGCGGACGGTGCGTGACAACGTCGCCTTTGGCCTGAAGATGCGTGGCATCGGCAAAGCCGAGCGGCACCAGGCCGCTGACGAGATCCTCGCGC
Source organism: Pseudomonas sp. RIT-562 (assembly GCF_026241895.1). GTDB lineage: Bacteria > Pseudomonadota > Gammaproteobacteria > Pseudomonadales > Pseudomonadaceae > Aquipseudomonas > Aquipseudomonas mandelii_F. The sequence continues at coordinate 15,476 of NZ_JAPJIV010000024.1, forward strand.
TGGTCGGGCTTGAGGGGTTCGCCGGGCGCTGGCCCGACGAGCTGTCCGGCGGCATGCAGCAGCGGGTGGAAATCGCCCGGGTGCTGATCAATCGTCCACGCTTGTTGCTGATGGACGAACCCTTCGGCGCGCTCGATGCCCTGACCCGGCTGAACATGCAGGAACTGCTGCTGGACATCTGGACCCGGATTCGCACCACCGTGGTGTTCGTCACCCATGACATCGATGAAGCGCTGTTCCTGGCTGACCGCTTGCTGGTCATGAGTTCGCGCCCCGGGCGGATCATCGAAGACCTGCGCCTGGACTTCCCGCGGCCCCGCGCCAGCGAGCTGGTGACCAGTCACGAATTTTCCCGCTTGAAGCGCCACTGCCTCGAGTTGTTGCGTCACGAAGACGGTCGGCAGTTACCACGCCTGAACCCTCTCGGACTTCCTCCAGAAAACAAACTGCCGCGATTTGCCCTATGACCAGACTATTTGATGTAACCGATAACGCTGACATTCTTGCCCTGCAACCACGCCTGACCGATGCAGACTCGGGAGTGCGCAGGATTGCCCTGATTGAACTGGCTGATCTCGAAGAGCCTGATGGCCTGCTCTGGCTGGTCGATCGACTGGCCGAGGACCCGGCTGCAGAGGTCCGTGCCGAGGCCGCACGACTGTTGGAAGCCTGGGAAGACGATCCAGTGGTCGAGGGTTTGTGCCAGGCCCTGACCGACCCTTCGCCGACCGTCCAGGCCGCCGCCGCGCAAAGCCTCAGCCTGCTCAAGAGCGAGGCGGCAGGCCGGGTGATTCTGCCGTGGACCGGGCATGCCGAGGTGCATGTGCGCATCGCCGCGTTTCGCGCATTACGCGAATTGCGCTTCCCGGATGCCGCCACGGCAGCCGCTGCCGCGTTGGCCGATGTGGACGCGGGAGTGCGCCGCGAGGCAGTCGGGGTGCTCGGCTGGCTCAAGCAGCTTGAGGCTTTGCCGGCGCTGGCGACGTTGGCCAGCCAGGACCCCGACACCGAGGTTCGGCGGGCGGCCACCGGCGCCCTTGGCCTGGCCTCGGATGCCCAGGTTCTGCCCGCACTGCGCCAGGCCCTGCGCGACAATGCCTGGCAGGTTCGCGAGGAAGCGGCGACTACCCTGGGCAAGGTCGGGCATGTGGACGCGGGCCCGGCGCTGGTCGAGGCCCTGGGCGATGACTACTGGCAAGTGCGCCTGCGGGCTACCCGCAGCCTTGGGCGCCTGCGTTATGGGCCGGCGCTTGAGGCACTGATCGACACCCTCGGCCATCGCATCAGTAACCTGCGCAAAGAGGCCGCATTGGCTTTGGGCGAACTGAACGACCCCGGCGCCATTGCACCCTTGCAGGCAGCGCAGGACGATGGCGACCCGGAAGTGCGCAAAGCGGTGCGCATTGCGTTGAGTCAATTGCAATGAACCCCTCGGCGGTTGGCAATTCCCAGGCGCGCCAGCAATTGCGCCTGAGCTGGCCGGACGGTCGTGAGCAGTTGCTGGACCATGCTGAACTGCGCCGCCAGTGCCCATGTTCGCAATGCCGGGCCTTTCGCCTGCGAGGGCAGGTGCCGCTGGTGGACTCGCGGGTGCGGGTGGTCGAGGTCAATGATCAGGGGTATGGGGTGCAGCTGGTGTTCAGTGATGGGCATGAGCGGGGGATTTTTCCGTGGGCCTATCTTTGCGCACTGGCTACTAACTTAAATTGAATACGCTTTTTGGGGTGGCTGATAACTCGAATTGAACACGCTTTTGTAGGAGCTGCCGAAGGCTGCGATCTTTTGATCCTGAGCCTGTAAAACGAGATCAAAAGATCGCAGCCTCGTTTCACTCGGCAGCTCCTAGGGCAGTTCATATGGGACGGATGGTGCTTGTCACCCAATCTGCAAAAGAGTACAAATGTACTCCATGACCACTTTAACTCCCCGCCGTACCGCCATCCTGACCTTCATCCGCGAGCGAATCGCCGAGCGTGGTCAGCCTCCAAGCCTCGCCGAGATCAGCGAGGCGTTTGGTTTCGCCTCTCGAAGTGTGGCGCGCAAGCACGTGCTGGCGCTTACCGAGGCCGGTTTCATCGAGGTCAATCCTCATCAGGCCCGGGGCATTCGTTTGCTCGGACAGGCAGCGCGCCCGGAGCTGCTGGACATCCCGGTGCTTGGCCGGGTAGCCGCAGGGGCACCCATTGGCGCCGATGCCGAAGTTGACCGCCGCCTTATGCTCGACCCGGCGATCTTTTCCCGGGTGCCGGATTACATGCTGCGGGTCCAGGGCGACTCGATGATCGAGGACGGCATTCTCGATGGCGACCTGGTGGGGGTGCATCGCAGTGCCGAAGCGCTGAATGGCCAGATCGTCGTGGCGCGGCTCGATGGTGAAGTGACCATCAAGCGTTTCGAGCGAGTGGGCGAGACCGTCCGGCTGTTACCGCGCAACCCCGCCTATAAGCCGATCATCGTCGAAGCCGATCAGGACCTGGCCATCGAAGGCGTGTTCTGCGGTCTGGTGAGGCAAGGCTGATGGGTGCCGTCGTCGCGCTGGATACGCTGTTCAATGGCGGCCAGGTCTGGAAGGGCCGGCCTGCGCCCCCGGCTGCCAGCCCGCAACCCACTGGGCACGCGGTGCTGGATGCAGCGCTGCCTACGGGGGGATGGCCGGAAGCGGCACTGACCGAAATCCTCCTGGCCGGGCAGGGCGTCGGTGAGTTGCAACTGGTGTGGCCGGCATTGGCACGCCTGGCCGCTGCGGGTGAGCGCATTGTGTTGGTGGCGCCGCCCTTCGTGCCGTACCCGCAGGCCTGGGAAAATGCCGGGATCGATCTGCGTCAACTGTCGATCATCCAGGCCAGCGAACGCGATGCTTTGTGGGCAGCGGAGCAGTGCCTGCGTTCAGGTAGTTGCGGCGCAGTGCTGTGCTGGCCGCATAAAGCCGATGACCGCGCATTGCGCCGTTTGCAGGTGGCAGCCGAAACCGGCTCGACCCTGGCGTTTGCCTATCGCTCGATCCAGGAGGCCGTCAACCCTTCGCCTGCGGCTTTGCGCATTGCCATCGACGCGCGACCCGCGCAACTGCGCGTGCTCAAGTGCCGGGGCGGGCTGGCCCGTTCGGCGCCAATCGCCTTTGCCGTGGGGCATTGAGGTTGCCATGCGTTGGGTATGCATTCTCTTTCCGCAATTGGCGCTGGACGCAGTGTTGCGTCAGCGCAGCGACCCCGATCAACCGCTGGCGCTGCTGACCGGCCCGGCCCAACGCCGCGTGTTGCAGGCAGTCAACGCTTCCGCCCGGGCACTGGGCTTGCGTCCCGGTCAGTCAATGACTGCCGCGCAGGCCTTGAGCAAGGGCTTTGTCACTGCGGAGTACGACGCTGCCGAAATCGAACACTGGCAGCAATTCCTGGCCGCCTGGGCCTATCGTTTCAGCTCCCAGGTCAGCGTGCATTACCCCCGTGCGCTGGTGTTCGAAATCGAATCCAGCCTGGGACTGTTCGGACCCTGGCCGCAGTTCGAGGCGCGCTTGCGCAGCGAACTGGGGGAACTGGGTTTTCGCCATCGCATAGTCGCAGCTCCCAACCCGGTGGCCGCACGAGTATTGGCCAACCTGCATGACGGTCTGGTGGTAGCCGATGATGCCGCTTTGCAGCGCCATTTGGCACAACTGCCCATCGACCGCATCGCCCTGGAACCTGCGGTGGTCACAGCCTTGTCACGCATGGGCCTGCGCACGCTGAACCAGGTGCAGGCGCTGCCACGTAACAGTCTGGCCCGGCGCTTCGAGGCTCGGGTGCTGCTGCATCTGGACACATTGTGCGGAACCCGGCCGTTGGCGCTGGCTTTCTATCTGCCGCCGGATCGTTTTGATGTGCGCATCGAGCTTAATTTTGATGTGCAGTCCCACCAGGCATTGCTGTTTCCATTACGCCGCCTGACTGGCGATCTCGCGGCCTTCCTGTGCGGGCGCGACAGTGGCGTGCAACGTTTCGACCTGCACCTGGAACACGCGGGCCTGCCGGACAGCGTGATCAAGGTCGGCCTGCTCAGCGCCGAGCGCGATCCGGCCATGCTGTTCGAACTGGCCCGTGGGCGCCTGGAGCAAGTGCAGGTGCAGGCCCCGGTACGGGGTTTTCGCTTGCGAGCCGAAGATTTGCCCGCCTTTGTTCCCCAGCACCAGGAGCTGTTCGACGACCGACCGCAACAATCCTTGCCTTGGGAGCAACTGCGCGAGCGCTTGCGGGCGCGGCTTGGGGATGATGCCGTGCACGGCTTGCGGTATCAGGCAGACCATCGACCGGAATGTGCATGGCAGGCCGGGTCCGATAATCAGCCCGGTACCGGACTGAGCGGTGTGCAACGTCCGGGATGGTTGTTGACTGAGCCGCTGGCTGTGCATGAAAGCTCTGCACGCATCGTCATGGGGCCGGAGCGAATCGAGTCCGGCTGGTGGGATGGCGCTGATGTGCGCCGCGACTACTACCTGATTGAAACCCGCTCAGGGCAGCAGGCCTGGGCCTATCGGGCAGTGGGTGATAGCGGTCCATTGTGGCTGCAAGGCTGGTTTGCATGACCAGCGCCTACGCCGAACTGCATTGCCTGTCGAACTTCAGCTTCCAGCGTGGCGCGTCCAGTGCGCTTGAGTTGTTTGAGCGGGCAAAAAAGCAGGGTTACCAGGCGTTGGCCATCACCGATGAATGCACGCTGGCAGGCATCGTGCGGGCCTGGCAGGCGGCTAAATCGGTGGACATGGCGCTGATCATCGGCAGTGAAATTCGCATCGAGAACGGCCCGAAACTGGTGCTGCTGGTGGAAAATCTCCAGGGTTACCAGCACCTGTGCCGGCTCATCACCCGGGCCCGGCGCAGGACGCAGAAAGGTCAGTACCAGGTGCTGCGCGAAGATTTCAGCGAGCCGTTGCCAGGCTTGCTGGCGCTGTGGGTGCCTGACGCTGTCGATGATGCGGCCAGCGGTCACTGGCTGCGCCAAGTGTTTGCTGACCGTCTGTGGCTGGCGGTGCAGTTGCACTGCGGCCAGAATGACCGGCGCCGACTGGCCGACCTGACGCGCCTGGCGGGCGAGTTGCAGATACCGCTGGTGGCCAGCGGCGACGTGCACATGCACGTACGCGGACGGCGCGCGCTGCAGGACACCATGACCGCCATCCGCCATCACGTCCCGGTGGCCGCCGCCGGCTTGCGCCTGCACCCCAATGGCGAGCGACACTTGCGCAGCCTCGATGCATTGGCCGGGCTCTACCCCCAGGCCTTGCTCGATGAAACCCTCAAGATCGCCCGGCGTTGTACCTTCGAACTGAGCCAGTTGCGCTACCAGTATCCCCGGGAGTTGGTACCTGAAGGACACAGTGGCGTCTCGTGGCTGCGCGAACTGACCGAACGCGGGATTCGCCAACGTTGGCCCCAAGGGGCGAGTGACAAGGTTCGGCAAATGATCGACAAGGAGCTGGGCCTGATCGCCGAGCTGGGTTATGAAAGCTACTTCCTGACCGTGCAGGACATTGTTGCATTCGCCCGACGCGAGCAAATCCTCTGCCAGGGCCGAGGCTCAGCGGCCAACTCGGCGGTGTGCTTTGCCCTGGGCATTACCGAGATCGATCCGGCACGCATGAATATGCTGTTCGAGCGTTTCCTCTCGAAGGAGCGAAACGAGCCGCCAGACATCGACGTCGATTTCGAACACGAGCGGCGCGAAGAGGTGCTGCAATATGTGTTTCAGCGCTACGGTCGCACTCGGGCAGCCCTGACCGCCGTGGTCAGCACCTATCACGCTGCCGGGGCGGTGCGTGACGTGGCCAAGGCGCTGGGGCTGCCGCCGGACCAGATCAACGCCCTGGCCGATTGTTGCGGCCACTGGAGTGATCAGACGCCGCCATTGGAACGTCTGCGCGAAAGCGGCTTCGACCCCGAGAGCCCGGTGTTGCGTCGTGTGCTCAGCCTCACCGGGCAATTGATCGGTTTTCCCCGGCACCTGTCCCAACACCCTGGGGGTTTTGTCATTTCCGAGCAGCCCCTGGACACCCTGGTGCCGGTGGAAAACGCGGCGATGGCCGAGCGCACCATCATTCAGTGGGACAAGGACGACCTGGATGCCGTCGGGTTGCTCAAAGTCGATATCCTGGCGCTGGGCATGCTCAGTGCCATTCGCCGTTGTTTTGACCTGTTGCGGCGCCACCGCAACCTCGACCTGAGCCTGGCCACCGTTCCGGCCGAAGACCCGCAGACCTACGAAATGATCAGCCGTGCAGATACGGTCGGGGTTTTCCAGATCGAGTCCCGGGCGCAGATGTCGATGCTGCCAAGGCTCAAGCCCAAGGTATTTTATGACCTGGTCATTGAAGTGGCGATCGTGCGGCCAGGGCCTATCCAGGGTGGCATGGTGCATCCGTACCTGCGGCGTCGGAACAAGGAAGAAGCGGAAACCTATCCGTCGGAACAATTGCGCGAGGTGTTGAAGCGAACGCTTGGGGTGCCGTTGTTCCAGGAGCAGGTAATGCAGATCGCCATTGTGGCCGCCGACTACAGCCCGGGCGAAGCGGACCAGTTGCGCCGCTCCATGGCGGCCTGGAAACGCCATGGCGGCCTTGAACCGCACAAATTGCGCCTGGCTGCCGGGATGAAGAAGAACGGCTATACGGCGGAGTTCGCCGCGCTAATCTTCGAGCAGATCAAGGGCTTTGGCAGCTACGGCTTCCCCGAATCCCACGCGGCCAGTTTTGCCTTGCTGACCTATGCCAGTTGCTGGTTGAAGTGTCACGAACCTGCGGCATTCGCCTGCGCACTGATCAACAGCTGGCCCATGGGGTTCTACAGTCCCGACCAGATCCTGCAGGATGCGCGGCGCCACCATTTGCAGATTCGCCCGGTGGATGTTCGCGCCAGTGACTGGGATTGCAGCCTCGAACCCATTGCCGGGGCGCAGCCGGCGATTCGCATGGGGTTGCGCATGATCAAGGGGTTTCGCCAGGACGATGCCCTGCGCATCGAGGCGGCGCGGGCTCGCGGGTTATTCGTCGACATCGCCGACCTCGGCGAACGGGCGCAACTCGATGCCCGCGCCCAGGAGCTGCTGGCCGATGCCGGAGCCCTGCGCGCCCTGGCGGGTAATCGCCATCGCGCACGTTGGGAAGTGGCGGGGGTGCAGAGGCAGCTGGGTTTGTTTGCCGGGCTGCCCAGGCAGGAAGAGGAACCGGTGGCCTTGCCCAAGCCCACGGTGGGCGAGGACCTGCTGGCTGACTACACCAGCGTCGGCACCACCCTCGGCCCGCATCCGCTGGCCTTGTTGCGCGCCGAGCTGAAAGCGCGGCGCTGTCGCAGCTCCAGGGAATTGCTGGAGGTCGAGCACGGACGGCCGGTCAGTGTCGCGGGCCTGGTCACCGGTCGCCAGCGCCCGGGCACCGCCAGTGGCGTGACCTTCGTCACCCTGGAAGATGAGTTCGGAAACGTCAACGTGATCGTCTGGCGCGACCTGGCTGAGCGTCAGCGAAAAGTGCTGGTGGGCTCGCAGTTACTCAAGGTCGATGGGCGTTGGGAAAGCCAGGGCGAGGTCCGGCACCTGATTGCCGGACGCATGAGTGACCTGAGTGAGTTGCTGGACGGGATCAGCATTCGCAGTCGGGATTTCCATTGACGAACCCGTCCTACGCCTCTGGCCAAACCCGCTCGCCGCCCCCCGGCGCTTCCGTCCAGGCCTGTAGCGAGCGCGTTGGCAAGTCGAAATAGTCCCGGGTGCGCGCATAGCCGTGGCCGCCCATCCGGCCAATGGCATCCAGGCCCAGTTGATCGATGTACAAGGTTTTCGGGTCGATCAACTCATCGCGCACATGGGCCATCAAGACTTCGCCAAAGATGATTTCCCGCGACTGCCCGATCGACAGCGCCATCATCCGCCGGCACTCCAGTGCCACCGGGGCTTCGCCGATTCTTGGGCATTTGACCAGGGTGCCGGGGATTGCCGTAAGGCCGGCTGCGGTCAGTTCGTCGAAGCCGGGGGCGAAGGGCACGGCACAGACGTTCATGGCTTCGACCAGGGCGTCGCTGACGATATTGACGGTGAATTCCTGATTGAGCTGGATATTGCGAGTGGTGTCCTTGGGACTTTGATCGCCGTAATTTTCCACACCCAGGGCCAGAATCGGCGGGTCGGCAGACAATGCGTTGAAGAAGCTGAAGGGCGCGGCGTTGATCCGACCCTCGCCATCGATTGTGGTGACCAGGGCAATCGGCCGCGGTACCACGCTGCCGATCAGTATCTTATATTTGTCCCGAGGACTCATGGTGCTGAAGTCAAAGCTGTGCATGGGCAGATTCTCTAAGGTAATGGGTCAATCGAGCACAGCGGCGCGCTTGCGCTGTAATCGTCGGCAAACGCAATGGCCGGTTTGAACAGGGTTTTCCAGTCCGGCTGGCCGGTGGCCCGGTCGGCATGGCTGCGCATCAGTTTTTCGAATTGTCGTTGGGCCTGGCGTTGCAGGGCGGGGTAGTCGACGCCCTGGACCTGACCGTCCTGCATCACGCAGCGGCCATCGATGTAAGTGGCTATGCAATCGTCCCCGCGTCCGGCAAGCACCAGGTTTTTCAGCGGGTCGAATAGCGGCCCGAGGTGCAGGCCGCGCAGGTTGAACACGCTGATGTCGGCCTTGGCCCCTGGAGCCAGGCGTCCCAGGTCGTCGCGACCCAAGGCTTTGGCGCCCCCTAAGGTGGCGGCGTTGTACAAGTCCAGGGTGCTGGTCAGCGAGTTGCCGCCTTCGAGCAAGCGAGCGATGTTCAAGCCGTGGCGCATGTTCTCCAGCAAGTCCGGCGGCCAGGTATCGGTGCCCAGGGCGAAGTTGATGCCCAGGGCCTGGTAGCGCCCGAACGAGTTCAGCGCCTCGCCGTCACGGGCAAACACCACCGGGCAATGCACCAGGCTGGCACCGCCGTTGACCACGCGCTGCAGGTCGTCGTCGCCTGCGGTGTAGATGCCGTGCGGCAGCAGGCTGCGCGGGGTGAGCAGGTGCAGACGTTCCAGCCAGGCCAGGGGTGAGCAGCCGCGCAGTTGCTCGACCATCGCCACCTCGCCAAGCCCCTGGCAGCAATGCAGGCGCACTGGCGCGGCGAGTTCGCGACTCAGCGCGGCGGTACGCTGCAGCAACGCTGGCGTACAGGTTTGAATCCGGTCCGGCAGCAAGGCGCCGCGAATCAGCCCGCCATGGGCGCCGTCGAAATCCTCGAAAAACCGTTCAGCCGCCGCCAGCCCGGCCAGCCCTCGGGCCTCATCGAAGTGATGCCCCAGGGTTCCGTCGGCGCGCCAGTAACTCATCCCGCTCATGTAGCAAGGCCCCAGGTAGGTGCGCAGGCCCAGCTCGGCGGCCACCTGGGTGACGGCGGCAAACTCGTCGTAGGTCTCGGCCCACTCGCGGTAGTACATCGAGGTGATCGGCATGGCCGTGGTGATGCCGTTGCGAATCAGTTGGGTGAAGGCGTAGCGGTATTTGAATAGCTCTTCCTCGGGACTGAAACTCTCCCGTGGCCCCCGCGCCAGGTACTCCTCGGACCACATGCGCCCCATGTCGCGCTCGTCACCGTTGTCCAGGGTCAACACCGTGGAGTCGAGATCGCCGAGGGCATCCAGGTCGATGAGCCCTGGGCTGATCAACGCAGTGCCGTAGTCGATCCACTGCTGCACCGGGCCGGCATAACCACGCCCGACAAACAGGATGCGCGAGCCTTCGAACACCACCTCGCCGTCGCGCCATAGCACGTGCTGCCTGCCGTCGAAGCCGACCACGCAAGCGGCTTTGAGGCCGATGATGGTTGCCGGGCGAGTCACAAACGACTGTCCAGCAAACGCCCATCGCGGGCTATTAACTGTCCGCGGCGATAAACCTGGCGCAGCGGCCGCGCCACCACCGCTTCGCCGAGGGTCTGCACTGGCATCAGCAGGAAGTCCGCCGGATGGCCGATTTGCAGGCCATACCCTGCAACGCCCAAGGCCCTGGCGCCGTTGACGGTCGCGGCCTCGAATGCGGCGGCCAGCTCGTCGTCCTTGTTCAAGTCAAATCGAAAGGCCAGGAGCATGGCGCGCTCAAGCATGTCGCCGTTGCCCATGGGCGACCAGGCATCGCGGATACCGTCCGAACCAATGCACAGGTTGACCCCGACCTCGCGCAATGCGAGGAACGGCGGCACAGCGCAGTCGGCAGGAGCTGAACTCATCAGCGAAATGCCCAGGACGGCCAGACGCTCGGCCACGGGTTTGACCTGGCTCCACGGCAACATGCCAAGGCAGTAGGCATGACTGATCATCACCTGGCCCTGACGGGCGAAGCGCTCGGTGTAGTCGGCAATCAGGGCGATCTGCCACAGCCCCAGTTCGCCTTTGTCGTGCAGGTGGATGTCGATTCCACGGTCAAATTCGCAAGCCAGCTTGAACACGAAATCGAGCTGGGCGACGGGATCCTTATCGATGCCGCACGGGTCAAGTCCGCCGACGTTTTCCACGCCCAGGGCCATGGCTTCACGCATCAGTTCGGCGGTACCGGGGCGACTGATCAGGCCGGTTTGCGGAAACACCACCAGTTGCAGGTCGATCAGGTCGCGGTAGCGCTCGCGCAACTGCTGCATGGCCTCGACATGGCGCAGGCCGAACTCCGGGTCGATGTCGACGTGACAGCGCAGGGTCAGCGAGCCACGGGCGATGCAGTTTTCCAGCAGCGCGCCGGCCCGTTGGGCAATGGGTGCGTCGACTTCCCGCAGCACGCGTCGCTCGTTGGCGATGTAGTCCTTGAGAGTCGGCCCGGCGCTGTTCGGGCGCCATGGTTGGCCCCAGAGGGTTTTGTCCAGATGCACATGGCTTTCCACCAGCGCGGGGGTGAGCAACTGGTGCTGACCGTCGATGTCGGTGGGGCCGAGCGCTGCGTCGGTTGCCGGGCGGCGTTGCTTGAACAGGCCGTCTTCGATCAGCAGGTCTTCGGCAGTGGCGCCATAGGGGCGTACGTTGCGTAGCCAGCGTGGGTGGGTCATTACGTACCTCAAATCTGTGTTGTATGGGAGGGCCTCATCGCGAGCAGGCTCACTCCTACAGGTTCAATGTGGGAACAGAGGAAGTGAGCCAACTCCGATCCCTGTAGGAGTGAGCCTGCTCGCGATGGCCGCGACTCGGTTTAGAGCCAGGCCATCAACCCTTGAGCTTCGCCCAAATCCGGTCCTGCAGCTCCCGCGCCTTGTTGCTGCACTCTTTCTCCGGGCGCAGGCGCGCGGCGAATTCGTCCGGCATGTTGATGGCGTCCATGACCTTCCACTTGGCGTCCAACAGCTTGTCGCTCTGGATTCCATTGGCATAGGCAATGGCATTCGATACGGCCGCGGCGTTTTCCGGCTTCATCATCCAGTCGATGAACAGCTTGGCGTTACCCGGGTGCGGTGCGCTCTTGGGCACGGCGAAGTTGTCCTGGAACATCGCCAGGCCTTCGCGCGGGTAGACGTATTTGATGGTGTTTTTCTGCAGGGTGGCGCGGGCGGTGGAGCCGTTCCAGTTCTGCATCATGATCACTTCACCGGAGGCCATGCGGTCCACGGTGTTGTCCGAGCTGTACATCTTCAGGAACGGCTTCTGTTTCTGCAGCAGTTCCAGGATGCGCTTGGCGTCCTGGGGGTTTTCGCTGCATTCGTCGACGTTCAGATAATGGCTGGCGGCGTTGATCACGCTGCTGGAGGTGTCGAGGGCTGCCAGCTGGCCTTGCAGCTCCTTGCGCGGCTCGAAAAACTCTTTCCACGAATCGTCCAGCTTGCCGCCGGGCACTCGGGCGCTGTCATAGGAGAATCCAGTGGTCCCCCACAAATAAGGCGCCGAGAACTTGCGGCCTGGGTCGAACGACGGGTCGCGAAATGCCGGTTTCACGTATTGGAAGTTGGGCAGGGCGGCAGCGTCGATCTGCAGCAGCAAGTCCTGCTTGATCAGGGTTTGCATGATCGACTGCGAAGGCACGATCACATCGTACGCCGCACCACCGGCCTGCAGTTTGGCGAGCAGGGTCTCGTTGCTGTCGTAGCCGTCCATGGTGACCTTGATGCCGGTTTCTTTCTCGAACTTGGCCAGCAGGTCGACCGGGTAGTAATCAGTCCAGTTGTAGAAAAACAGCTCCTTGGGCTCGGCGGCTTGCGCGGTAAAAACAGTGAAGCAACTGAGGGCCAGACCGGCGACGCCGTAACGCAGGGTTTTCATTTTCATCACAGAACGCTCCAGGCTCATTGGTTTTTGCCGCGCTGTCCCAGCCAGAAGGCCAGCACCACCAGCACGATGGAAATCACCAGCATCAGGGTCGAAATCGCATTGATTTCGGGCGTCACGCCAGCCTTGATTGCCGAAAAGATGTACACCGGCAGGGTCGTGGAACCGGGGCCGGCAACGAAGAAGGTCATGATGAAATCGTCAAGGCTGACGACGAAGGCCAGCACTGAACCGGACAGTACCGCCGGCCACAGTAGGGGCAGGGTGACCCGGCGAAACACCTGCCACGGGTTGGCGTACAGGTCGTTGGCCGCCTCCAGCAGGCTTTTATCCAGGTCATTGAGACGAGCGCGAATCGGCAGGTAAGCGAAGGGAATGCAGAAGCCGATGTGCGCGACGATCACGGTCAGCAACCCCAGCTTGATGCCCAGTGCCATGAACAGCAGGAGCGTGGCGACGGCAGTGACGATCTCCGGCAGGATCAGCGGCAGGTTGATCCCGCCTTCGACCATCTTCTGTCCATAGAACGGCCGGTAGGTTGCCAGGGCCGCGAGCAGGGCGATCGCCGTGGCGCAGACCGTGGCGATACTGGCGACGATGATCGAGTTCAAGGCAGCGGTCTGGATCGACGGGTTCGCCAGGATCCGCCCATACCAGGCGAAGGAAAACTCGGTCCATACCGTCGCCGAACGGTTGGCGTTGAAGCTGTAGGCAATCAACACCAGGATTGGCAGGTACAGATAAGCCAGGATCAGCAGGCTGACCTCGCGAGTCAGCGGCAGTTTCTTCAGGTGCAGGGCGATCATTGAGCAGCTCCTCGACGCAGGGTCCTGGCCGCATTGCGGCTATAGAGGGCATACAGCACCAGGGACAGCAGCAGAATCCCCAGCAGCAGGAACGACAACGAGCTGCCCAGCGGCCAGTTGCGCGCAGTGCCGAACTGTTGCTGGATCAGGTTGCCGATCATCAGCGTCTTGCCGCCACCGAGAATCGCCGGGGTGATGAAAGCGCCCAGGCTCGGTACGAACACCAGCAGCGCGCCGGCGATCACCCCTGGCATCGACAGCGGCAGGATGATCCGCTTGAGTGCATGCCAGCGGTTGGCGCCAAGGTCGTACGCGGCTTCCACCAGGCGCCAGTCGAGTTTTTCCAGGGTCGAGTAGATCGGCAGGATCATGAACGGCAGGAAGCTGTAGACCAGCCCGACGCTGACGGCAAAGTCGTTGTACAGCAGGGTGATGCCACCGGCCTGGGGAAACAGCGCGTTGAGACTTTGCGCAACCCAGCCGTGCTCGCGCAGGATGATCAGCCAGGCGTAGTTGCGAATCAGCAGGTTGGTCCAGAAGGGAATGGTGATCAGCAGCACCATGAGGTTGCGCCGCCCTGGAGTCAGGCTGGACATCCACAGCGCCACCGGAAAGCCGAACAGGAAACACAGCACCGTGGTGCCGCCAGCCTGGAATACCGAGCGCAGCAGAGCCTGGGCGTAGACCCAGTTGAGCTCCAGTTCACCGTCGAATCCTTCCTGGAAAAACAGCTGCACGTAACTGTGCAATTGCCAGTCGGCCTGCCAGTCGACTCCACCGTAGACATTGCGCGGCAGGAGGCTGATGTAGCCCATGATGCCCAGCGGAATGGCGATCAGGGCCAGCAGGGTGAGAACCACCGGGCTGAGTAACAGCGCGCGGCTCAGGGCGGGGGAAGAACTGCTGACGCTCATCTCAGGCCTCCATCAACAGGCAGGCGTGGGGCGGCAGATTGACGGCGACCCGATCACCTACGGCCCGTGCGCGGTTCAGGCCTTCGTTGTTCTCACGCAGCATGACCTGGATTTCATTGTTCAGGCGGCACTGATAAAGCGTCGCAGTGCCCACGTACAGCACCGCTTCGATGACTCCACGAAGGTGGTGCGGTTGAGCCGGGTCGACCAGTTGCGAGCGTTCCGGACGAAATGCCAGCTGCACTTTTGCGCTGTCCAGGCCCTGGGCTTGGCAGGGGATTTCTACCGGCATGCCGTTGGGCACGAAGAGATTTTCGTTGTGCTGGCCACGCTTGAGGTGGCCGGGAAGGAAGTTGATGTCACCGATGAACTGGGCGACGAACTGGTGTTGGGGACGCTCGTAGATGTCATTGGGGGAGCCGATCTGCAGGATCTTGCCCGCAGACATCACGGCAATACGATCGGACAGGGTCAGGGCTTCTTCCTGATCGTGGGTCACGAAAATAAAGGTAATGCCGGCTTCTTTCTGCACTCGCTTGAGTTCGACCTGCATTTCCTTGCGCAACTTGAGGTCGAGGGCCGACAGCGGTTCATCCAGCAACAGCACCTTGGGTTTGGGCGCCAGAGCCCGGGCCAGTGCCACGCGCTGCTGTTGTCCGCCGGATAATTCGGCGGGTTTGCGTTGGGCCAGGTGCTGCATTTGCACCAGCGCGAGCATTTCTTCGACCCGCCTGGCAGTCTGCTTACGATCAAGACCCTGCATCTCGAGGCCGAAGGCGATATTCTGCGCGACAGTCATGTGGGGAAACAGCGCGTAGCTCTGAAACACCGTGTTGACTCGGCGCTTGAAGGGCGGCAGGTCATTGACCGGTTCACCCGCCAGGCGGATCTCGCCGGCGCTGACGTGCTCGAACCCGGCAATGGTGCGCAGCAGGGTGGTTTTGCCGCAGCCGGAGGGACCGAGCAGGGTGAAGAATTCGTTGTCGGCGATGTCGACCGAGACATTTTCCAGCGCCGGAGCCAACCCCGGATCGTCAGAGTACCGCTTGGAAACGTTACGCACTTCGATAGCTATTGGTTGACCCATAATGGTGCAATCCTCTAATTATTGTATGCAATATCTGGATGCAATCTACAAATAACCGGATTAATCTGCCCGTGCAACCCCCTTTTTTCGTTGGCCAGTCATTGCCAGGGGAAAGTTGTCCGGCACTGAGGAGTATTCAGATGAGCGAAAAGAAACTCGAGACAACCGTGGATCGCGTCTACCAAGGGGTTTACGAGGCGATCAGCAAGCGTTCGCTGCGTCCGGGGATGAAGCTTGGCGAGGCCTCTCTGGCCGAGCTTTTTAATGTCAGCCGCACGTCGGTGCGGGCCGCGCTCAAGCAACTGGAAGCGGACGGCCTTGTGACAACCGAGCCCAATAAGGGGGCATCGGTGTCACTGCCCAGCGATGAAGAGATTCGTTCGCTGTTCGAAACCCGACGCTTGATGGAGATCGGCATCGTCAGCGAACTGTGCCGCCGGCGTGATTCGGCTGTGGCCCAGGACCTTCGCGAGCACTTGCTACTGGAGGATGAAGCGCACCGCAACGGCGACCATGAGCGCCTGATTCATCTGCTCGGCGAGTTCCACATCAAGCTGGCGCGCAGCCTGAATAACCCGGTGTTGCTCGACTGGTTCCAGAAACTGATATCCCGGGCCTCGCTGTACGCGGCGGCGCTGGATGACGACAGCCACGAGGCCTGCCGTGATGACGAACACCTGCGGCTGATCGAGTACATCGAGGCGGGCAACCAGAGCGCGGCGATCGAATTGACCTGCATGCACCTCAATGGCATCGAAAAGGCCATCCTCGACGTCGCCGCCACGCTGAAAACTGGCTACCATCCGCTTAAGCATCTGATTGAAGTGTGAGGGTGCAGGTAGGACCTGCCGCCCGCTGCGATCCTTCGATCTTGTGCACAATGAAACCATTGGCGCCGCGCATGCTCGAAGCAAACAGGTGTCATTTCAGGGACTAAAGAGTCAGTCGATGCAGTTTCTAGACGCAAGCCACGGGTGTGCCGGCTGGGACGGTGAGATGGCCGGGCGCATTCGTGCGTTCGACTGGAGCCTGACCGAGCTTGGGCCGATCCAGGACTGGCCGAAAAGCCTGTGCAGCACCGTGCAATTGATGCTGGCGTCGCCCTTGCCAATGGTCATGCTCTGGGGGGGCGCCGGGTTCATGGTCTACAACGACGCCTACTCGGAATTCGCCGGCGGACGCCATCCCTACCTGCTGGGCTCGCCGGTGGAGCTGGGCTGGCCGGAGGTTGCCGAATTCAACCGGCATGTGGTGGATACCTGCCTGGGCGGCGGTACATTGTCCTATCACAACAAAGAGCTGGTGCTGTTGCGCAATGGTGTTCCCGAAGACGTCTGGCTCGACCTCTATTACAGCCCGGTCGCCGATGACGAGGGGCGACCGGCAGGCGTTATGGCGATGGTGGTCGACACCACCGACCATGTCATTTCCGAGCGCCGACGCCGGGCGGCCGAGGATGCCTATCGTGCCGATAACGAACGGGTACGCCTGGCACTGAATGCCGGGGCGTTGCTGGGCTCATTTGTCTGGGACTTGAAAGCCGACATCCTTTCCGGCGATGAGCGATTCGCCCGCACCTTCTCTTTTCCGCCAGGTTCCGACCTGGCCAACTTGCCCAGTGCTGTCGCCGAATCGCGGATTCACCCCGACGATGTGAATTGGGTCCGTGAGCTGGTGGAGCAGGCGCAGAAAACCGGTGAACCGTTCAATGCCGAGTACCGGGTACTACGCCCCGACGGCAATTATCTGTGGGTGCTGGCGAGCGGTTGCTGCGAATTTGATGAGTTGGGTGAGCCGTTGCGTTTCCCTGGCGTGTTGATCGACATCCATGTGCGCAAGACCGCTGAAGAATCGCTGCTGAAGTTCACCCGCAACCTGGAGCAACGGGTTGCCGAGGAAGTTGGCGCACGACTGCAGGCCGAGGAGCAACTGCGCCAGTCGCAGAAGCTGGAAGCCATCGGCGGCCTCACTGGCGGTGTCGCCCACGACTTCAATAACTTGCTGCAGGTGATCGCCGGCAACCTGCACTTGCTGGCGCGGCACGAACCGGACAATGCCAACGTGCAGCGGCGGGTCAAGGCCTCGATTGCGGCGGTCGAGCGCGGCGCCAAGCTGTCCTCGCAATTGCTCGCGTTCGCCCGACGCCAGCCTTTGTCACCGGCGGTCTATAACCCTCGGCAAATCTTCGAAGGCCTGGGCGAGTTGCTGCAGCGAGCTCTGGGCGAAACCCTGCAGATCGATGTGCGGGTTCCGCAAGAGTCCTGGCATATCAACGTCGACCGCAACCAATTGGAAAACGCCATCCTCAATCTGGCGATCAATGCCCGGGACGCCATGAAGGGCGAGGGCACTGTGGTGCTGAGCGCCGACAACGTTGCCCTGGACCGCCAGTTCTGTGCCGGCAAGGGCATTGTTGCCGGCGATTATGTGCGGGTGGCGGTGGTCGACAGCGGGGTTGGCATGTCGCCGCAGGTTCTCGCGCAGGCGTTTGAACCGTTTTTCACCACCAAGGCCGATGGCCAGGGCACCGGGTTGGGCCTGAGCATGGTGTTCGGCTTTGTCAAACAGAGCGGCGGGCATATCGAGATGTCCAGCGTCGAAGGCCAGGGCACCCGGGTCCAGCTGTATTTTCCGCGCTGCCTGCGTGCGTTGCCTGTCGAGACCGCCGTGCCGGACGCACAGCACCCCGGCGGGCATGAAACTGTGCTGGTGGTCGAGGATAACGACGCGGTGCGCGCCGCTGCCGTTGAGCTGCTGCACGAGGAAGGCTACCAGGTGCTAACTGCTGCCAACGGTGACATTGCCATGCAGATGCTGCTGGAGGGCGTGGCGGTGGATCTGATTTTCACTGACGTGGTCATGCCCGGGCTGATCAAGAGCTCGGACCTGGCCGCCTGGGCCAAGGTGCAGAAACCACCGGTGGCGGTGCTGTTCACCTCGGGCCATACCCGCGACATCATTTCGCGCAATCACCAGCTCAGTCCCGATACGTATTTGCTGAGCAAACCTTATGGGCCAGAGGCGCTGACGCGCATGGTCCGCGATGTGCTCAGCGGTTGAAGTGAATTATTGGGTGTCGCACGGTACCAATGTAGGAGCTGCCGAAGGCTGCGATTGGGGAAGATCAAAAGATCGCAGCCTTCGGCAGCTCGTACAGGTGATCTTGGTGACCCTGAGATCAAGTGACCTCATTTCAATCAAGGCAGCCTATGACTTCTAATCCAACCTCCGGCATGGTCAGGGTGCGCGGTGCCCGGGAACACAATCTCAAGAACGTCGATGTCGATATTCCCCGGGATGCCCTGGTGGTGTTCACCGGAGTGTCCGGTTCGGGCAAGTCGTCGCTGGCGTTTTCCACGCTGTACGCCGAAGCACAACGGCGCTATTTCGAGTCCGTGGCGCCCTATGCGCGGCGCCTGATCGATCAGGTCGGGGTGCCCGACGTCGACTCCATCGATGGCTTGCCGCCCGCCGTGGCCTTGCAGCAACAGCGCGGCACACCGAGTACGCGCTCGTCGGTGGGCAGTGTGACCACCTTGTCGAGCCTGATCCGCATGCTTTACTCCCGGGCCGGCAGCTATCCGCCGGGGCAACCGATGCTGTACGCCGAGGATTTCTCGCCGAACACGCCCCAGGGCGCCTGCCCGGAATGTCATGGCCTGGGTCGGGTCTATGAAGTGAGCGAAGCGCTGATGGTTCCGGACCCGAGCCTGACCATCCGCCAACGTGCGATCGCTTCCTGGCCCCTGGCCTGGCAGGGGCAGAACCTGCGCGACATCCTGGTCACCCTCGGCTACGACGTCGACAAGCCCTGGCGCGAGCTGCCGAAAAAACAGCGCGAGTGGATCCTCTTCACCGAGGAAACGCCGACCGTACCGGTGTATGCCGGGCTCACTCCGCAAGAAACCAAAGTCGCGCTCAAGCGCAAGATGGAACCGAGTTACCAGGGCACGTTCACCGGCGCCAGGCGCTACATCCTGCACACCTTCAGCCACTCCCAGAGCGCGCTGATGAAGAAGCGCGTTTCGCAGTTCATGCTCGGCAGTCCATGCCCGGTCTGCGACGGCAAGCGGCTCAAGCGCGAAGCGTTGTCGGTGAAATTTGCCGGTTATGACATCGGCGAATTGTCGCGGATGCCCTTGCTGCAGTTTGCCGAGGTGCTGAAGCCGGTGGCGGCGCAAAGTTACCTGGAAGAGGCCGGGGAGGCGGGAGAAGTCTTCACCCCGCAGCAGACCCTGCAAGCCCGCGCCGAGCGAGTGGCTCATGGCGCCAGCGCGCATGCCAACGCCCCGGATGTGCGGCACACGCCTAACCTGTCGGTGGAAAAACGCCTGGCGGCGCAGCGCATTGCCCAGGATCTGCTGGAGCGGGTCAGCACCCTCACAGACCTGGGCCTGGGCTACCTGGCACTTGAGCGCAGCACACCGACCCTGTCGTCCGGCGAACTGCAACGCCTGCGCCTGGCGACCCAGTTGGGCTCGCAGCTGTTCGGCGTGATTTACGTACTCGACGAACCCTCGGCGGGGTTGCACCCGGCGGACGGCGAAGCGCTGTTTGAAGCCCTGCAACGGCTGAAGGCTGCGGGCAATACCTTGTTTGTGGTCGAGCACGACCTGGAGACCATGCGCCGTGCCGACTGGCTGATCGACGTCGGCCCGGCGGCCGGCGAACATGGCGGGCGCATCCTGTACAGCGGGCCACCGGCTGGATTGGCTGAGGTCAAGGAATCGCAAACCCGCGAGTATTTGTTCGCCGAGCAGGCGAGTCAGGCGCGAACCAGCCGCAAGCCAACCGACTGGCTGCGCCTGGAAGGCATCACCCGCAATAACCTGGATAACCTCAGTGTGGAGTTTCCGCTGGGGTGTTTCACTTCGGTCACCGGCGTTTCAGGCTCGGGTAAATCGAGCCTGGTCAGCCAAGCATTGCTGGAACTGGTGGGAGCGCACCTGGGGCGTCCGGCCGCAGATGTCGAAGCCGAGGAACCGAGCCTGGAGGACGATGCGCCACAGGTCAGTGGTGGCCAGGTGAGCGCAGGGTTGGAATCGATCAAGCGCCTGGTGCAGGTCGACCAAAAACCCATCGGCCGTACCCCCCGTTCGAACCTGGCGACCTACACTGGGCTGTTCGACAGCGTGCGCAAGTTGTATGCGGCCACCGCCGAGGCGCGGGCGCAAGGCTATGATGCCGGGCAGTTTTCCTTCAACGTCGCCAAGGGCCGCTGCCCGACCTGCGAAGGTGAAGGATTTGTCAGCGTCGAGTTGCTGTTCATGCCCAGCGTGTATGCGCCATGTCCGACCTGCCACGGTGCGCGCTACAACCCCCAGACGCTGGCGATCACCTGGCAAGGCCTGAACATCGCCCAGGTGTTGCAGCTGACGGTGGATGAAGCCGTGACGGTGTTTGCCGAACAGGCGGGGATCCGCCGTTCCCTGGAAGTGTTGCGGGACATCGGCCTGGGGTATCTGCGCCTCGGTCAGCCAGCCACCGAGTTGTCGGGCGGCGAAGCCCAGCGCATCAAACTGGCCACCGAACTGCAACGCAACCAGCGCGGCGCCACCCTGTATGTACTCGATGAACCGACTACCGGGTTGCACCCGCGGGATGTCGATCGGCTGATGGAGCAGCTCAATACCCTGGTGGCGGCGGGGCATACGGTGATTGTGGTCGAGCACGAGATGCGCGTGGTGGCGCAGAGTGACTGGGTGATCGACATAGGGCCTGGGGCAGGTGATCAGGGCGGGCAGATTGTGGTGGCGGGGACGCCGCTGAAGGTGGCGAAAAGCAGGAAGAGCAAGACAGCCCCTTTCCTGGCCAGAACGCTCAACCTGTAGGAGCTCGGCTTGCCGGCGATGGCGGTCTCAGGTGCGCCATCGCTGGCAAGCCAGGCTCCTACGGGGATTGGGGTGTGCGCGGGATTGGTGTTCGACGTTGATCTGTAGGAGCCCGGCTTGCCGGCGATGGCGGTCTCAGGTGCGCCATCGCTGGCAAGCCAGGCTCCTACAGATCCTTGCTCTCAAACCCCATCAAGCGTTCGCCGAACCTTGTCCAGCAGCTCATTGATCTGGAACGGCTTGACCAGCATTTCCATACGATCGCCAAGAAACACCTGGCGGTTGATCGCATTTTCCGTGTAGCCGGTCATGAACAGGATGGGCAACTGTGGGCGCCAGCCACGTGCGACGTCCGCCAGCTCGCGGCCGGTCATGCGCGGCAGGCCGACGTCGGTCAGCAGCAGCTGGATCGACGAGTCGCCCTGCAGTTGCTCAAGGGCACTTTCAATGTCGCCGACCTGGGTACAGCGGTATCCGGCGTCCATCAGCACCTCGGCGACGAACATGCGCACCGAAGGCATGTCCTCGACGATCAGCACATGCTCGCCATCCCCCTGGGCCTCAGCCGTGGGTTGAATCTTCTCAGTGGTCGTCGGATCGGAAGTGGCGGGCAGCATGATGGTGACTTCGGTGCCGCGGCGCGCCACGCTGCGGATGTGCGCGTCGCCGCCGGACTGGCGGGCGAAGCCGTAAATGGTCGACAGGCCTAGCCCGGTGCCCTGACCCAAGGGTTTGGTGGTGAAAAACGGGTCGAAGACCTTGTCGATGACGCTATGGTCGATACCCGTCCCATCGTCGCGCACGGCGAGGGCGACATATGCACCGTCCGCCAGGTTGGGATCGCCATGGGAAAAGGCGGCATAGGTGCTGACCCAGATATTGCCGCCCTGGGGCAGCGCATCCCGTGCATTGATCACCAAGTTGAGCACGGCACTTTCCAGCTGGACCGGGTCGACCAGGGCGATCGCTGCCTTGGAAGTCAGTTCAAGCTTCAGGGCAATACGCTCGCCGATGGTGCGCACCAGTAACTCTTCCAGTGAGCGCACCTGGGCATTGATATCGACGGGCCGGGTGTCGAGCGGCTGCTGGCGGGCAAACGCCAGCAGGCGATGAGTCAGCGAAGCGGCACTCATGGCAGAGCTCAACGCCGCTTCGGTGTAGAACTGGACCTTGTCGGTGCGTGACGCCGCGATGCGTTTCTGGATCAGTTCCAGGCTGGTGATGATGCCGGTCAGCAGGTTGTTGAAGTCATGGGCGATACCGCCGGTGAGCTTGCCCAGCGCATCCATCTTCTGCACTTGCAGCAACTGCGCCTCGGTGCGCGCGCGTTGAGCGACTTCGTTGGCCAGCTGGGTCGTGGCGTCATCCAGGCGTGCCAGGTGCGAGCGCTCGCGATGACGATGCTCGGTGACGTCCTCGACGAACACCAGGCTGAGTTCAGGGGTGCGATAGGGTGACAGCTGCCATTCGGTCTCGCGGATTTCGCCGTGCACGCGCATGTTCAGCGTGCCTTTCCAGCGCTCGCCATACGCCAGGCGCAGGCGCAGTTCATCGATGACGGCGCCCTGGTCCGGGGCAAAACACTCGCGCAGGGATTCCGGATCGAGGTTGTCCTGCACCAGTTGGGCAAACGCGTGGTTGCATTCATGCACCTTGAGCTGCGCGTCCAGCACTGCGATAGGCGCGGAGACGTTGACGAAAATTTCGCGAAAACGCGCCTCGCTTTCCCGCAGGGCGTTTTCTGTTTCACGCACCCGCAGCAGGGTGCGCAGAGTCGCCAGCAGCACATCCGGGTCGACCGGGTGAATCAGGTAGGCATCCGCGCCTGCGTTCAGGCCGGTGATGATATCGCCGGTCTGGATCGACGCCGCCGACACATGAATCACCGGGAGCAGGGCGGTAGCCGGTTCGCAGCGCAGCTTGCGCACGATGTCAAAACCGCTCATGTCCGGCAGGTTGACGTCGAGAATCAACGCGTCGAGCGCAACACTGTCGATCAGCTCGAGCCCCTCGCCACCGGTGCCAGCCTCCAGCACCTCATAGCCGTGGCGCTCCAGGCGCCGGCGCAAGGCATAACGCGTGGCGACGTTGTCATCAACGATCAGCAGGCGGATGTCACGTTTCATCGGCGGGCTCC
The DNA here is from genome assembly GCF_026241895.1 of Pseudomonas sp. RIT-562. GTDB lineage: Bacteria > Pseudomonadota > Gammaproteobacteria > Pseudomonadales > Pseudomonadaceae > Aquipseudomonas > Aquipseudomonas mandelii_F. Next base: position 38,464 of record NZ_JAPJIV010000024.1, read on the forward strand.
ATGGCAATGGCCAGCGGGATGATCACGAAAAAAGTCGAGCCCAGGCCCGGCTTGCTCTCCAGGCCGACTTCGCCACCCAGCAGCTCGGCAAAACGTTTGCACAGGGACAATCCGAGCCCGGTGCCACGCAAACGCTTCTGCAGCGGCGAGTCGACTTGGGAAAAGTCCTCGAACAATGCGCCATGTAGCTCCGGGGCGATACCTATTCCTGTGTCGCTGACGGCAAAACGTACGTGAGTCTCGTTGTGCAGCCTTGCCGAAACCCGCACTTCGCCGCGGGTAGTGAACTTCAGCGAGTTGGAAATGAAGTTGCGCAGGATCTGCGCGAGCTTCTTGTCATCGGTGAACAGCTTGGGCAGGCCCACCGGTTCTTCGAAGATCAGGTCCACGGCACTGGCATCGACAATCGGCCGGAACATCCCGCGCAAGGCAGCGAACAGGTCGAACATGTCGAACCAGGCAGGGGAAATATTGATGCGCCCGGCTTCGATCTTTGCCAGGTCGAGCAGGTCGTCGACCATGTCGCTGAGCTCGCGTGCAGCGTTGCTGACGAACGCCACTTGTTTGTGCTGTTCGACACTCAGGGGGCCGTCGAGCTCATCGGTCAACAGCCCGGTGATGCTCAGGATCGAGCCCAGGGGCGTGCGAAACTCGTGGCTCATGTACGACAGGAAGCGACTCTTGAGGTCCGACGCCTGGCGCAACTGATCAGCCTGGGTATCGAGTTCGGCGTACAGCGCCAGGACGCCCTGGTTGGTTTCGTCGAGCTCCTCGCGCAGGGCGTTGGCCTCGGCCTGCAGCTGTGCGACCAGGGCCGCCTGCTCGTCGTGATGGGTGGGTGCATCAGCCATGATGGGTCTCCAGCGCAATGACCACTACCGTGACGTCGTCGCGTCCGCGGCAAAAATCGCGGTGCAAGATGGCGGCAATCACGGCGGGATGGCGGTGCACCAGGCCGGGGTAATCTTGCAGGTTCCAACGGGACTGCAGGCCGTCGCTGTACATGATCAATAGTTGTCCGTTCACTTGAGCATAGTCAAAGGGTTGCGCCTTTCGATATTGCCCCCCGACGATGCCGGGGTGTGACGCCAGGCCGCGTGATTTTCCGGGGGCGATCAGGCAGGCGCCGATGTTGCCGATGCCGACGAATTTCAACGCGTCGGCGTCGCCATCGTAATGCGCGATGGCCAGGGCTCCGCCGCGGGTGCCGATCATGTCGCGATGAATGTCTTCCAGAAGCATGACCGGGGTGGTGAATGGCGCCAGGGCGAAGGTCTTCTCACCCGCACGTGCGGCCCGTTCGGCGTCCTCGCCATGGCCCAGGCCATCGATGACCAGGGCGCTGATGCGCGGGCCGTCAAAGGCCAGGTGCCAGACATCGCCACAGGCCGGATCGTTGCGCAGGGAGTGCTGGCTGACACCGAAGCGCTGGTCCGCAGCCTTGTCGCCCCTGGGATAGAGGCGGGCGAGCAGCACGGCGCCCCGTGAGTCGGCATGCACGTCGAACACTTCGGTCTGGCGTGACACCGCACCCAGGCCGATGCCCTGGGTGCCGCCCGTAGAAAATCCATCGGCCATGCAGGCTTCGAGGTCAAAGCCCTTGGCCCGATCGATGGCGAGCATTTCGATCCCGGCACCTGCCGCGCGTGGCAGTACCCGCAGGTGCAGCTCGCCGCTGGCGGCATGCTTGAGGATATTACTGGCAAGCTCGGTGGCGACCAGCGCGACGCGCCCGGCATCAACGGCGTCGAAGCCGTTGTGCTCGGCAAGTTTCTGCGCGGTACGCCGGGCGTGCCCGATCTGGCTGTTGTCTTCGATGGCTAAAACCTGCGTCATCGAACCGCTGATATTCATACCCATCGCGTGATCGTTATGCGAGTGCCCTTGCCGGGCGCCGTATCGAGTTCGAACTCTTCCACCAGGCGTTTGGCACCGGTCAGGCCCAGGCCGAGACCGCCGCCGGAGGTCCAGCCATCGGTCATCGCCAGCTTGATGTCGGGGATGCCCGGGCCTTCATCGCGGAACACCAGGCGCAAGCCGGTGCGGGCGTTGTCGTCGAGTATTTGCCAATCCATGTCGCCACCACCGCCATACACCATGGTGTTGCGCGCCAGCTCACTGACCGCTGTCACCATCTTGGTCAGGTCGATCAGGCGCATGCCGCATTCAGTGGCCAGCTTGCGCGCAGTCTGGCGCGCCAGGACCACGTCCTGCTCAATCTGAATGGGCTGGCTGCCACTGCTGCGCACGTTCATTGCTCACGTACTCGATCCTGCAGCAATTTCATCCCGCGCTCGACGTTCAGGGCCGTGCTCACACCCGGCAGGGTCATGCCGAGCTCGACCAGGGTGATCGCCACCGCCGGCTGCATGCCCACCAGCACGGTCTGCGCATCCATGATCCGCGACAGGCCGGAGATGGTGCCAATCATGCGGCCGATAAACGAGTCGACCATGTCCAGCGCCGAAATGTCGATCAGCACCCCGCGAGCGGAAGTCCGGTTGATGCGCTCGGACAGATCGTCCTGGAGCGTCAGGGCCAACTGGTCATGCATGTCGACCTGGATGGTCACCAGAAGGAAGTCGCCCATCTGCAGAATTGGAATGCGTTCCATCGGCTTAACCCGCCTTGTTGACAGACAACCCCAGGCGGGTCAGGGCCAGTTTCAGCGCGTCGGCCAGGTTGGCCTTGGTGACGACGCCTTGCAGGTCCAGCCCCAGGTGCACGATGGTCTGGGCGATCTGCGGACGCACGCCACTGATGATGCAATCGGCGCCCATCAGGCGAATCGCCGTGACGGTCTTGAGCAGATGTTGGGCCACCAGGGTATCGACCGTTGGCACGCCGGTGATGTCGATGATGGCGATTTCCGAGCCGGTGTCGACGATGCGCTGCAGCAAAGATTCCATCACCACCTGGGTGCGTTGCGAATCCAGGGTGCCAATCATTGGCAGGGCCAGTACGCCATCCCAGAGCTTGACCACCGGCGTCGACAGTTCCAGCAATTCTTCCTGCTGACGCTTGATCACCGCTTCGCGGGACTTCTGAAAAGTGCGGATGGTATGCATGCCCAGGGAGTCGAGCAGCTCGGAGACTTCCCACAGCTGTTCGGCCAGCAGCGCCGGGTTGTCCTGGTAATGATTTTGCAGCATCGCAAACAGCGGGCCCTTGAGCGAGAAGATGAAGCTGGCCGTCTGATGGGAGTCCTGGCCGAGCAGGGCACGGCTGTGAGACAGCTTCTCGAGGAACAGGCGGATTTCGTCCCAACCGGGTGCCGCGACGTTCTGGCCATTGCCTTTTTCCAGGCCGGCGACGATCAACTGCAGCAATTCCGCAGTCTGTTGCTTGAGGTCCTGTTCCTTCACGTTGCGTGAGGCGCCGTTGGTTTCCAGGCGTTGGGTCCAGTCAGCCAACAGTTGATTGTGGTTGGTCTTCATTGCTTCGAGTGTGCTGGTCTGCAGTGCCGCCATGTGCCTGAACTCCTTGAAATTGTTGGCCGATTACGAAAATTTTGGATCGGCGCAAAGCAGTGACATTTGCCGTTCGAAATAGTTGTCCTGCTGCGCAGTTATTTATCATCTCACACAGCGTAGGTGATCATCGATTGAACGTTGTGGCAGGCGCGGATTCGAATCTACAAGGCGACTGTTTCAGCCTGCCGTGTACTGATTAACGAGGTACCTATGAAAGACGACTCGATGACGCAGCAGCAGGATCAAGCGGTGGACCGCAATGATCCGGCGATAGACCCACAGACTCCCGGCGACGGCGCTGCTTCGCAACAGCCGACCAGCGCACCGACCAGCGCACCGGACAGCGCCGACTCGGCGGTGGATCAAAAAAACCAGCACGACGATAACGACAACGAATTCAGCCCGGGCTTCAAACCGCAGCCTGACCGAGCCCAGCCAGGCGATGACACCGATGGTGATATCGACACCGATGGCGGCTAGGCGCTGACCGCACACAAAGAGGCCGCATCCTGGGATGCGGCCTTTTTTTGTCCAACAGCTTATTTGCTCGGGTGAGCGGCTTGCAGCTTCTTGGCTTCAGCCAGATGTTTTTCCAGCGCGGGCAGCATTTTTTGCGCGAAGGCCTTCAGCTCGGTGGCGCCTTTGACTTTGTCGTCAGTCACGGTGTTGGCTTGCTTCTTGAACAGCTCGATCGTTTCTTCGTGAGCCTTCACCTGATTGTTGGCGTAGGCGGCATCGAAGGATTCATCGCGCACTTCAAGAATCTTTTCCTTGGCTTGCTTCACCAGCGTCGTAGTGTCCGGTACTTCGATATCGTTTTTCTGTGCCAGCGCCGCCAATTCATCGTTGGCTTTGGAATGGTCGGTGATCATCATATTGGCAAAAGCCTTGATGTCAGCCGACGAGCTTTTCTCCAGGGCCAGGCGGCTGGTTTCGATTTCGGCAATCCCGCCTGCAGCGGCATTGTCGACGAAGTCATTGTCGGTCGCGGCAAACGCCGAGCCCATGCCAGCGCTCAACGCTACGGCCAGTGCCAGGTTACGCAGGGTGAATCCGTCCATTGATCATTCTCCACACAGGTTTTTATGAGCGATCCGTTGATCGTTAATGAATGGAGGTCGACGAATGGCTAAAGGTTTTATCGCGTTTGAGCCAGGACGACGAACGGACATGCCCGGTATCGACAGAACCGGTCAACCGAGGCCATTCTGGTAGTTGGTGAACGCAATTGATCGCGTTTACTGCCGATCAACGAAACGGAGGTGTTCCATGCCGGTGACCCACGATCTGTATCAGGACCTGAAACTGACCAAGGAAGAGATCCAGCAAAAACGCACCAAGGATCCATTACTGGATTCACTGATCAACAAGTATTCACAAGCCGATGCCGACGTGGTGAAGGCCGAGACCGCCCAGTCGGACGCGCCCAGCGATGATGCGCTGAAGAAGCTCAAGGAGAAGCGTTTGCAGGTCAAGGACAAGATCGTCAAGCAACTTCAGGCACCTTAAGAACCCTAACCTGCAGGAGCCCGCAGCAAGTTGGCTCCTGCAGCTACTGAAGTGCCTTGGCCAGCGGCAAGCGCACCATGTGATCGGCCTTCAACGACCCGAAGTACAACCATTCACCGTACTCGCGCACGGTCGTGATCGGCGAATAATTGTCGCGGCTGCCATCCTGCAAATTGGTAATCACCTTACCCTCCAAATCCAGCCCAAGGACGAACCCACGCTTTTCCACCGGCTTGGGCAGTACGCTCAGGGCCCGGGCAATCACCTTGCGCACGAACGGATGCGGTGCCGTGGCATCCAGCAGGGCGTTGCGCGGGGAGTAAAGCGCCACCCAAAAGCGGTTCTCGCCATTGAACGACAGGTTGTCCGGCAACCCCGGCAGGTTGTCGATGAACACATCATGAGTGCCGGCTTTCGGCCCGCTCAGCCAGTAACGGCTGATGCGATAAGCGCCTGTCTCGTTGACCAGTACGAAGCTGTCGTCCGGGCCCAGGGTTACGCCGTTGGCGAACTGCAGCTGGTCCAGCAGCACGGTCGTCTTGCCGGTCTGGAAGTCATAACGCAGCAAGCGGCCGTCACCCCCGTGCTCAATGATCGCATCGCCATCGCTGCCATAGCCGAACCGGCTGGAAGCATCACTGAAATAGGCGTAATGCCCGGATTTGTCGATGGCCACATCGTCGGTAAAACCAAAGGGCACGCCGTTGGCCTCAGTGGCCAACGGGATCAGGCGTCCTTGGGCGTCCAGGGACAGCAGCCCCTTGACCCCGTCGGCTATCACCAGCAAACCATTGGGATGCCGCGCCAGGCCCAAAGGCCGGCCACCGGTGTCGGCCAAGACCTTGGTGGTCTTGCCGTCGAGGCTGGTGCGGATCAACCGACCGTCATGCAGCCCGGTGATCAGGGCGCTGTCTTCCAGCAGCAAGGCCTCCGGCCCTTCGATGTTCACGGCACCGACGGGCTCCACCGCTTTGAGTCGCTGGTTGTCGGCATACACACCACTGGTTAGCGAAGGTGCCGCAGGCGGGTTCCAGGCCACCGGCTGCACCTTGGTCGGCATCAGCAACAGGAACGCGGCAATGGCCACCAGCACCAACACCACAACATGACGAAACCTCAAGGATCGACTCACGCGGTGGCTCCCACCGGGGTCAAGTATTGTTGCGCTCTGTCTCGCAGGGCTTGCAGCGAGTGCGCAGACTCGCGCTCGATGCGGCGCTTGAGCAATAACTGATTGGCCAGGCGCATCGCCAGGCCCTCGAACTGATACTCCAGGGTGCGGATAAACCGCGTGCCATCGCCTTCGGCCGCGCATTCGTAGGTGACCACCAGCAACAGGCCTTTGCCATCCTGCGCCCGGGCACTCCAGCGACGTCCCGGCAGATATTCCTCGACCAGCCAGCTCAGGTGGCCATCACGCCCACCCGCGCGGATGTCTTCCTCAAAGCGTGAGCCCGCATGCAAGGGGCCGGCCTGGCCTGCGACCTTGAGGGACGAGGGATGCCACTCCGGCCAGCGAGTCACCGTGCTGGCGTAAGCCAGAACTTCAATCGGATTACCGGCGATAGCGACTTGATGCTGCATGCGGGTCATGGGCCTACTCGTCAGGGGCGGGGTGAGGTGTTCAGGTTCCCAGTACAGGGTGCCGAACAGGTAATCCATCAGGGGCAAAACGATGTTGAAATTGCGTTCCTGCATCAACTCCCGGCGGTGATGCAGTTCGTGCAGGCGGCGCATCTGGCGAATCCACGGCAGCCGGGTCAGGCGGTTGCTCGGCGGCAGATGTTCACAGGCGTGGAACACTTCATAGGCGAGATAGCCGAGCACCAGGCAGCCGCCGAACAGGCCGGCCACGTTGGTATTGATCTGCGCCAGCAGCCACCACAGAGGCACGGTGATGACCGTCGTGTGCAAAACGATCAGCCACGCCGGAAACAGGATTACTCGCCAGTCCCGGGCGCTGTCGTAGGCCATGTGCCCAGGGGTGAAGAAGCTGTGGTGGTCGCCGGCGTGACGGGCATAAAACATGCGCGCGAAGTTTTTTTTGTGGTGCCCGAGATGGCGATGCACTAGGTAGACCCCAGCATTGAACAGCAACAGAGTCAGTGGCACAGCCAGCCATTCCAGCGGCCGGACCTGGCTCACGGTGCTCCAGAACCCGCCTATGGCCAGCAGCCCGAACCCCAGCACAAAAGCTGCGTGCAGCCATGGGTTGTAGCGTGGGTGCACGGCGGCGCGGTAGCGGCTGCGGAATGTATCGGTGGTCTGCCTCAATGCATTCACCCGGGATGATGGTCAACCCCAGCAGATTAGCCGATTCCAGGATTTTGGCCGGGCTGATCTCGATGGCACAAACGCCATGCTCCGGTGCATCCTGTTCTCAAGTCAGCGGGTCCCAGCGTTGGGACCAGTCGCCCTCGCGCCTGATGACTTCGCGCAGCAGGTCGAACGCCTGTTGCAGCGTTGCCGAATCGCGGTCGCGGGAGTAGACCAGGTAGGTGGGGTAATTGAATTCCGGCGCCTTCGGCACTTTCTCCATGACCCCACTTTCAAGGTAGCTCTGGACTACCCGAGTGCGGAAATAACCGCTGCCACCGTTTTCCAATATGTACTGCAGGCCGAGTGGGCCGAGGTTGAAGCTCATCGCGGCCTTGGCGTTTTCCGGCAGTGCCGCGTCATGCTGGCGACGAAAGTCCGGACCCCAGTCGATGTAGACGTAGGGGTCGGGTTTGGCCACCAGCCGCACCAGGATGAGTTTTTCTTCCAGGACCTGCTCGACTTGCAAACGCGGCCAGTACTCGGGCTGGAACACCAGCGCAGCGTCCAGCAGCCCGAGTTCGAGTTGGCGCAGCAGGTGTTCGCCATCCCGGACTTCCATACGCAGCGCATGGCTGGGAATTTTCCCCCGCAGTTCGCCGGCCCAGCCGAGCATCAGCGGGTTGCACAGGCTGACCTCACCGCCAATGTGCAGCACATTGTGATAACCCTCGGGCAACGGCAAGTCCCGGCGCGCCGCTTCCCAGGTCTGCACCAACTGGTTGGCATACACCACAAAGGCCTCGCCGTTGGGCGTCAGGCGGGCGCCGGCGCGATTGCGCACAAACAGCGTACTACCGAGCTGGCTCTCGAGTTTCTGCACCCGGGCGGTGATGGCTGTCTGGGTGACGTGGAGTTTCTCGGCGGCAGCGGCGAGGCTGCCGTGACGAACGATTTCGAGGAAGGTACGAGCGAGGTCGATGTCCATGGGGCAACCGGTGCGGAAGGTGCAGGCATTGTAGGAGCAGTGCCGGGCTGTGGCGACGGCGATCTTGCGGGCGCCATCGCTGGCAAGCCAGGCTCCTACACGGGGTCAGGGGCGCCGCTCAGAACGCAAAACACGAACACCCGAACGCCCCCCAGAATCCCTGAAAATCACTGACCGGCGCCGAGGACAATCGCGCTCGCTCGTGGCTGTGCGCGTGCACCGCACAAGCGCCGACGCATTGATGAACCTGGGCGGTAAGCGGTGCCAAGGGTTTCCAGTGGCCGGGCACTGTGACTACCGGCGACCATTCAGGCACCACCGGCACTGGCGGTGGACCGAGCTTGGCGAACTCGGCGGTACCGTAGACGATTTTACCGTCGACAATCGTCAACACCGACTCGATCCACTTCACCGCTTCATCTTCGATGTGAAAATAGTCGGCGGACAGCGCGATCAGGTCAGCCAGTTGCCCGACCTTGATCTGGCCTTTTTTGCCCTGTTCCGAAGAAAACCAGGCGCTGCCGTGGGTGAACAATTCCAGCGCGGTATCGCGGCTCAGCCCTTGGGGATACAGCTCCAGACCACCGACGGTGCGACCACTGACCAGCCAGTAAAGCGACGTCCAGGGGTTATAGCTCGACACTCGGGTGGCGTCAGTCCCGGCGCCGACGGGTAGGCCCTCGGCAAGCATTCGCGCGATGGGCGGGGTGTGTTCAGCTGCCTTGGCACCATAGCGGTCGACAAAATACTCACCCTGAAACGCCATGCGATCCTGGATCGCAATGCCGCCGCCGAGCGCCTTCACCCGCTCGATATTCTGCGGGGTAATGGTTTCAGCGTGATCGAAAAACCACGGCAGCCCAGCGAACGGGATATCGCGATTGACCTTCTCGAATACATCGAGCATGCGGCCGATGGATTCGTTGTAGGTGGCATGCAGACGGAACGGCCAGCGCTGTTCCACCAGATGCCGCACTACCGGTTCCAGTTCCTGCTCCATGGTTTGCGGCAGGTCCGGGCGCGGTTCGAGAAAGTCCTCGAAATCCGCTGCGGAAAACACCAGCATTTCGCCGGCGCCGTTGTGCCGTAGAAAGTCATCGCCCTGGCCATAACGGGAGCTGCTGGTCCAGTTCTTGAAATCGCTGAGCTCCTCCTTCGGCTTCTGGGTGAACAGGTTGTAGGCAATGCGTACCGTAAGTTGTTTGTCCCTGGCCAGTTGCTGGATGACCTGGTAATCGTCAGGGTAATTCTGGTACCCGCCACCGGCATCGATAGCGCTGGTGACACCCAGGCGATTGAGTTCGCGCATGAACTGGCGGGTGGAATTGACCTGGTACTCCAGTGGCAGCTTCGGTCCCTTGGCCAACGTCGAATAAAGAATCATCGCGTTGGGACGAGCGATCAGCATGCCGGTTGGCTCGCCATTGGCGTCGCGCTGGATCTCGCCACCTGGCGGGTTGGGCGTGTCCCGGGTGTAGCCGACGACTTTCAACGCCGCGCGGTTGAGCAGGGCGCGGTCATAGAGGTGCAGGACAAATACCGGCGTGTCCGGTGCGGCTTTGTTCAATTCTTCAATAGTGGGCAGGCGTTTCTCGGCGAACTGGAACTCGTTCCAGCCTCCGACCACGCGCACCCATTGTGGCGTCGGCGTGCGGTCTGCCTGGTCCTTGAGCAGACGCAAGGCATCGGCCAGAGACGGCACGCCTTCCCAGCGCAGTTCAAGGTTGTAGTTCAAACCGCCGCGAATCAGGTGCAGGTGCGAGTCATTGAGACCGGGGATCACCGTGCGCCCGTGCAGGTCGACGATTTGCGTTCCGGGACCTTGTAAAGCCATGGCCTGGGCATCGCTGCCAACCACCACGAAACGCCCGTCCTTGATCGCCACGGCACTGGCCTGGGGTTTCTTGCGATCGACTGTGTGCAAGCGGCCGTTGTATAAAATGAGGTCGGCGGGGGCATCGGGCATGGTCTTACTCCCTGCAAACAGCGGGCTGATCCAGGCGCCGACGGCGCCTGCCGAAAGGCCTTGCAGTACACGACGGCGGTTAAATCCGTCGTGGTCGTCAGGTGGACTCATGGCGTTGCTCTCCGCTAGATTTCTCCCAGCAAGCGTGGGGCCAATAGCCGATGTCTGACGCATGCGGCCAGATGGAATATAGACGGCAAATCCGCGTCCGGCCTTTTCACCGGCCCGATAAACGACAAATCCCGCCTCGAAGGGCGGGATTCGTTTGCAGCCAGGCGCATCCCGAATGTCGGGACCGGATCGCTTAGGCCGGGAACAGCTCGGACAATTTCATCGCCAGCATCATGTCGCCTTCAGCGCGCAATTTGCCGCCCATGAACGCCTGCATGCCATCGGTCTCGCCGCTGACGATGCCTTCCAGGGTTTCGCCGTCCATCACCAGGGTCACCTGGGCGTCCGGGTTTTCACCTTCCTGCAGCTCGCAAGTGCTGTCCTTGACGATCAGCGAAAAGTTCTTGGTGTCGTCGATGCGGAAACCGAAGACCAGGTCCAGACCGGCAGCAGCGGCTGGGTTGAACTTGGCTTTCATTGCTTGTACGGCATCAGCTACGGAGGTCATGGTTCGATCCTTTTTTTGGGAAATACAGCTGGGTGATTACAGCCAGGGTCACAATAATCCGGACTCAGCGAAAGGTGATGAGTTCCGGGGCCTTCAACAGTTGCAGGTGCGCATGGCTGTTGAAGGAAGCCAGGGCCACTTCGCGTCCACGGAACTTCAAGTGGTTGAGCGAGGTGTTGACGATTTGCCAGTTCAGTTCAAAGGCCTGCCGGGCAGGCATTTGGGTGATCAGGTGGAGCAGGGCAGTGATGGTCCCGCCGGAGGTAAACACAGCGATTTTCTGGGTGTTGTCGGCGCTCTCGAGGATCCGGTGCAGCCCGGCCCGCACCCGCTCGACAAACCCCAGCCAGCTTTCCAGGCCCGGTGTGTCGTACGTGCCCGCGAGCCAGCGCTCGATGATCAACGCAAAAATGCGCTGGAATTCACTGCGGTTCTGCGCGGCGTTGCGCAGGATGTGCAGAGCTTCAGGCTCTTGCGGCAGCATCTCGGGCAGTAATGCTCGAATCACCGCATCGGCGTCGAACTCGTTGAATGCCGGATCGGTTTCCAGGATCGGTACAGGTAGCCCAACCGCCGCAAACTGTTGCAGGGCGCCAGTGGCAGTATCCTGCTGGCGGCGCAGGTCACCTGCCAGGCAGCGATCGAAGCTGATACCCAGTTCGGCCAGGTGCTGGCCGAGGATTTGCGCCTGGCGCACGCCGGTCGGCGACAGGACGTCATAATCGTCTGCACCAAAGGAGGCTTGGCCATGTCGAATCAGATAGATGCTGCCCACGTCCGCTTCATCCCGGTACGTTGAAGGTCTGGCGAGGTTATGGGGGATGACGGTGTGCTGTCAATGAAAAAACATACGCTTGTTTGAAATGCTCGTTCCAGGCCTGTAACTGCAGGTTTCGTGGCTGGCCGACAAGCCGGCGCATGGGTATGCTGGTTAACACCCCGCGCGCGTTGCATGCCGCGCTTAGTAATAAAGGAGTTGCTGTGGAGTTTTTTGCCGAGTACGCCAGTTTTCTGGCCAAGACCGTGACACTGGTGGTCGCCATTCTGGTGGTCCTGGCCAGTTTTGCGGCATTGCGCAGCAAGGGTCGACGCAAATCCGCCGGCCAATTGCAGGTCAGCAAGCTTAATGATTTCTACAAGGGGCTGCGCGAACGCCTGGAACACACCTTGCTCGACAAGGACCAGCTCAAGGCGCTGCGCAAGTCTCAGGCCAAGACCGAGAAGAAACAAAAGAAGAAGTCCGAGGCCAAGCCGCGGGTGTTCGTGCTGGATTTCGATGGCGACATCAAGGCTTCTGCCACTGAAAGCCTGCGTCACGAGATCACTGCCCTGCTGACCCTGGCCACGCCCAAGGATGAGGTGGTCCTGCGCCTGGAAAGCGGCGGCGGCATGGTGCACAGCTATGGCCTGGCGTCTTCGCAACTGGCGCGCATCCGTGATGCGGGCGTGCCCTTGACCGTGTGCATCGACAAGGTTGCGGCAAGCGGCGGCTACATGATGGCGTGCATTGGCGAGAAGATCATCAGCGCGCCATTCGCCATCCTCGGCTCCATCGGCGTGGTGGCGCAGTTGCCTAACGTCAATCGCCTTTTGAAGAAACACGATATCGATTTCGAGGTGCTGACCGCCGGCGAGTACAAACGCACCCTGACGGTGTTTGGCGAAAATACTGAAAAAGGTCGGGAAAAATTCCAGGAGGACCTGGACATCACCCATCAGCTGTTCAAGAACTTCGTTTCGCGTTATCGCCCGCAACTGGCTATCGACGAAGTGGCCACCGGTGAAATCTGGCTCGGTATTGCGGCACTCGACAAACAACTGGTGGACGAGCTCAAGACCAGCGATGAATACCTCTCCGAACGGGCGAAAAAATCAGAGCTTTACCACTTGCACTACGCCGAACGTAAAAGCCTGCAGGAGCGTATCGGCATGGCAGCGAGCGGCACGATCGATCGCGTATTGCTGGGATGGTGGAGTCGTTTGACTCAGCAGCGCTTCTGGTAACTCCCCTGGCAAGCTGATGTTTTGCCAGTCATCAAACCCTGAACTCAAGCGTAAATGCTTGGTTCGGGGTTTTTTTTCGGGCGCGGTTTCCGACTTGTCCTGTTGGCTTTTCTCGGTCTGTTCGAGACTTTTCCGGCGCTGCCAAGGAAGCGATCAGTTTAGGCTGGACGCTCCCGAATCAGCTGCAAAGGAATTGCACAATGACCGAATCGCACGAAAACCACGTTACAGACAAATATGCGCTGCCCGCCTTACCGTTGCGTGAGGAACTGCAGGCAGCCGTTGCTACCGCACTGCCGCAATCGCCTGGGGATTTCGGTGGCCGCCTGATACAAGCGAGATGGGGAAAGGATGTCGACCCCCAGACAGCACGGTTGGTGACCCTTGACTACAACTATCACGGCCACCCTGTGCAGAACGGTATCCAACAGGGGCGGGTAGCGAGCAGCCAAAGCCTGACGCAAATGTTGTTGGCCAATTATCAGACTGTCGGTGACGGACGCTTCGGGGAAACCGGTTTCGGTTTATACACGCCCCCGGACATCGGGCCAGAGGTGCGGATAGTCGATAAGGTCGATGAGTTTGCCTATGTAGGCAGTGGCAACCACGACACCTATGAAGGCATCTATCGTCGAACTGATCCGCAGGCCTATGGCCCACTCACGCAAATCGCCCTGAGGCCTGCCGACTTCAAACAGTGGGTATGGGAACTCGAGCTCAAAGACCAATACCGTGACTACGTTGAGCGAAGCTGGCCAGCGGACGAGGTGATCGTTGCACCGGCGCCGTATGCGCTGCGTACATCGGTCAAAGCGGCGCTGGTGATGACGGCTTATTTGCAAAGCAGGGAAAACACCCTCACTCGCAAAGGTCTTGAGCTGGCGATGCAAATGGCCGGGTTGGCGCCTGATCAGCAGTGGGAACACCTGAAGATCGAGCAACTGCAGGCGCCGACACGAGTGCCCCAAATAGTCGAAATCGGCCGGCTGATTATCTATCGCTACACCGCCACTGATATCTGGACCTGCCGCTGCGGGTCGCGGATCCTGTTGTACATCCCTGGCAACTCTTCGCCTTTACACGATTTCGTCGACGCCAACGCGTTTCATGGCTGGGTTGTGCAGCAGGGCAGAAATGCGCAGACAAAACGCGCGTTGGCCGCACATTTTGCCGAGGGCGATCAACAGGACGGCACATTCCATGCGGGTGTGCTGACGGCATTGGATGGAATGGCGATTTACCCCAACCAACACCGTTTGCAAAAGGGCCATGGTTTTTTCAACGATGATGGTTATTGGGATCCTGCCGACTACCTGCATTTCGAGGTTGCACCCAGAGGCACCGATCCTTTCGCGCAACTGGTCGTGAGTATGAAACTGGCGGCAATAGCGAGTATCGAGACCATTCGCGATGATGCCCAGGTCAACCGGGATAACCTGAGCGCAGTGGTCGAACCCATCGTGCAATGGGTGAACAAGTTCGGGCCGTTGGCCTTGTTCGTGCCCGGTGGTGAAGGTTTGCTGGCGTTGGCGGGCATCATCGATGCCGGATATGGCCTGGACCAGGCTGTAAACGGCAAGAATCCCGAAGATATGTCAGCAGGCGTCACTCGTACGGTATTCGGTTTGCTCAATGCGCTGCCGATGGTGTTGGGAGCTGGCGCCGCAATTGAAAGCGAAGGTGTTGCCGATGCCGAGGTGGCCGCGGAGCCGTTGCTCAAGGACGATTTACCCGTCGTCGATAGACCAACGATAGAGCCACTGCCAGCAACCCGGACCCGCGTAGATTTGATCCGTGGAATCGGCGCCGAAGTTGCGTCATTCAGCGATGAAGTGCTGGAGCAGATTGGCAGAGTCAGTACGGTCGACGACGACATGCTGCGCCTGATGCGGGCCGGACGCCCACCGACACCGCTGTTGGCCGATACGATCAGCCGCTTCCGGATTGATCAGGATCTTCAGGACTTCATCCCGCAGGCGAATCCCGCCACTACCCGGGCGCAGCTTTTCCAGGCGCGCTACGACGCTCTCCAGGAAAGTGAGCATGCATGGGTCCGGTTGTTTCAGCGTCAGTACCCAGGCTTGCCGAAAAATGCCATTGAACAAATTCTCGACCGGTCAGGTGTGGATATTCAAGCGCCACCGGCAGTGGATGAGGCCAGGCGTATGCTCAGTCAGTTGGATGGCAAGGCGACCGAGTATCAACAGCACGTACGGCTCAATCGCGCCTATGAAGGGCTTTTCCTCAAGTCAATCGACAACCCGGAAACCGACTCACTGGTCCTGCACTCACTCAAAGCGCTGCCTGGTTGGTCCAAGGCGTTTCGTCTCGAAGTGATTGAGGGGAGCGCGGGTGGCAGACTCCTGGACCATGTCGGTCCGATTAATGCTCCTGTTCGCAGGTCTCTGGTAAAAATAGGCAAGCGCTACCAAAGGTACGATGCCCAGGGACTTCCTCAGCAAGATACCAACGATATCTATCAGGCCGTTTTCGACGTCCTGCCAGAAGCGCAGCGCTCGGCGCTGGAGTTGGAGACTGTTGAGCCGGTGCGGGATCTGCAGCATAAAATCAGCGAGCGTCTGCTTACGCGTTCCGAGCTCAAGACCGGACTTGACCGTATCGACTCCGGCTTGACCTTTGACGCGCAAGGACTGCAAGGCGGTGGTTATCCGATGACCGCTCAGGGCGAGGCGATCTCTCAATCGCACGATATCGGGTTGCTTCAGCTCAAGTCGATTTACCCGGATTTCACCGCCGCGCAGGCCAGTGAGTTTGTGCAACGCCTGGGCACCGGACCTCTGGAAGCACTGAGGCAGCTGCAAATAAAGCTCGCACAAGTCAATGTCGACTTGACCGCCTGGATCAACCAGGTCCGGCATGACGTTGGCGATCTGGAGGTTGAGCTTCTGGGCGCAGGCGATGAGGCGGCACAAGGGATGGACGCGGCGCAAATCGAGGAGGAGAACATCGAGCGGGTCGAAACGGCCGCACATTATGAGCGCGAGGCGCGGATCGAACTGGCCACCGAGCTGATGAGCCTGTGGCAAAAGCGCGGGCATGCAGAGAGCCGCTTATATGATGGAGAGCAGTTCCTCGGTTACAAACTGGAACTGGACTTCGAGGAGTTTCATAGCCTGCCGAGGCTGAGCGCGAAGTTTACCGACGTCATCGAGCTGTCGATGCAGAAATTCCGGCTGACCCTTCCTGAAGGGCTGGACGGTTTCCTGGAGTGTTTTCCCAATCTGCGAACCTTGAACATGGAAGGTGCCGGCCTGCAGATGATATACGTTCGGGGCGTGTGGGAGGGCGTCTTGCCACGGTCTATTCCCAGCATGCTCAACCTCACCTCACTGAGCCTCAAGTCGACCGAGTTGGTATTGACCGAACAAGCGGCAGGCCAGCTGGCTGACCTGGCTCACCTGCAAGTACTGGATTTGAGCAATAACCCTTTGGGTAGACCTCCGGTGATCATGGGGCTGACCGAGTTACGCCAGCTGAACCTGAGCCACACCGGTATTACCCGCTGCCCGTTGGGTCTATCGGACCAGCCGCAGTTGCAGCTCCTGGACCTGAGCAATAACCGACTCACCCGCATCCCTGAGGAAGTGTTTGCTCAGGCAGTAGCCAGGGATCGTGTGCAGTTGTGGGGTAATGCGCTGACGGATGAGTCCACTCTGCAGCGTATCGTCGCTCATCGCGAGCAAACCGGCATCAACCTCTGGTTGAGCGCGCCAATCGCGGATGGGGGGCAACCCGGCATTTGGCTGCAGCGGCTTCCCGAAGCGCAGCTGGAGCTTAAGCGACTGCTGCGGCAACGCTTGCAAGCGAAGCCCGGCGCTACTCGCTTTTTACGAACGTTCGAGGCGTTGGGGCGTACTGCCGACTTTCAGGTGAGCTACCCGGCGCTTCAGGCGCGGATATGGAACTTGCTTGATCAGGCTGATGCTTCGAACGAATTATGGGGGCTGGTCAGCCGGGATATAGCGATATCAGCGCTTGACGCTGAAAATCCATTCGTGAGCTTCATGCGTCTGGAGGACAGGGTCAGGTTGTACAGGGACTGGGTGCAGATGGGCAGACCCATTGCGATAGACGATCTGCTGTAGGAGCGACTGGGTGCAGCACGCCTTGAACCCGGGCCCGGGTTCAAGGCTTTCTATCATTTACCGGCGACGAAACAGCGGTAGCGGTTCGTCGGTGGCGGCCTGGTAAGTCACGGAGAAGTCCTTGAGTCCTTCCAGGGCTTCGTACGGGTCTTTGTCGGCACGAATTGCAAACGCATCAAAACCGCAGCGGTGCAGGTAGAACAACTGGTCGCGCAGCACGTCGCCAATCGCCCGCAGTTCGCCTTTAAAACCGTAACGGTCACGCAGCAGGCGGGCGTTGGAGTAGTTGCGGCCATCGGTGAAGGCGGGGAAGTTCAAGGCAATAACCTGGAAGCCTTCCACGTCTTCACCGATTTCCTCGGCTTCTTCATCGGCATCCAGCCACACACCCAGGCCGCCATCGCGTGCCTTGAGCATGCGGCTGTGTTCGCGCCACAGTTGCAACGGGACAATCAGGTCGTCGCAGTTGCTGATCTCGTCGATATTGAAATCCTTGGACAGCAAATGCCAGGTTTCGTCGACGACGGCGTTGTTCTTAATGATTCGCTGCATAGACGCGCTCCTTGAAGAGGTCGATGCCAATACGCTGGTAGGTGTCGATGAAGCGCTCGTCTTCGGTACGTTGCTCGACGTACACGTTGATCAGCTTTTCGATCACGTCAGGCATGGCTTCCTGGGCGAAGGATGGGCCAAGGATCTTGCCCAGGCTCGCATCGCGGCTGGCGCTGCCTCCCAGGGAGACCTGGTAGAACTCTTCGCCTTTCTTGTCCACCCCGAGAATGCCGATGTGGCCGACGTGGTGGTGACCGCAGGCGTTCATGCAACCCGAGATGTTCAGGTCCAGCTCGCCGATGTCGAACAGGTAGTCCAGGTTGTCGAAGCGACGCTGGATCGATTCGGCGATTGGGATCGACTTGGCGTTAGCCAGAGAGCAGAAGTCACCGCCAGGGCAGCAGATGATATCGGTCAACAGACCGATGTTCGGCGTGGCGAACCCTTGCTCGCGCAGTTGCCCCCACATTTCGAACAAGCGGCTCTGCTCGACGTCGGCCAGGATGATGTTCTGTTCATGGGATGTGCGCAGTTGACCGAACGAATAACGGTCGGCCAGATCCGCTACGGCATCCAACTGTTTGTCAGTGATGTCACCCGGGGCCACGCCGGTAGGTTTGAGCGACAAGGTGACAGCGACATAACCTGGCTTCTTGTGCGTCAGGGTGTTGCGCGTACGCCAGCGGGCGAAGCCTGGGTGCTGCTGGTCGAGCTCGGCCAACGCCGCGCTCTGGTCGTCCAGCGCCTGGTACTCAGGGTCGACGAAGTGCTTGGCCACCCGATGCACTTCCGCTTCGGTCAAGGTGGTCTGGCCACCGCGCAGGTGCTCCATTTCCGCGTCGACTTTCTGCGCGAAAACTTCAGGGGTCAGCGCCTTGACGAGGATTTTGATCCGCGCCTTGTACTTGTTGTCACGACGACCGTAGCGGTTGTAGACACGCAGAATGGCATCGAGGTAGCTCAACAGGTCCTGCCATGGCAGGAATTCGTTGATGAACGCGCCGACCACCGGGGTACGGCCCAAGCCGCCGCCGACCAGCACGCGGAAACCGAGCTCGCCCGCAGCGTTGTGCACCGGCTCCAGGCCAATGTCATGCACTTCAATGGCGGCACGGTCGGAGGTCGACCCGTTGATCGCGATCTTGAATTTGCGCGGCAGGTAGGCGAATTCAGGGTGGAAAGTGGTCCACTGGCGGACAATCTCGCACCATGGGCGCGGATCGATCAGCTCGTCGAACGCGACACCGGCAAACTGGTCGGTGGTGACGTTGCGCAGGCAGTTGCCGCTGGTCTGGATCGCGTGCATCTGCACGGTGGCCAGTTCCGCCAGGATATCCGGGATGTCTTCCAGCGCCGGCCAGTTGAACTGCACGTTCTGCCGGGTGCTGATGTGGGCATAGCCCTTGTCATAGTCGCGGGCTATCTTGGCCATCATTCGCGTCTGGCGCGAAGTCAGCTGGCCGTAAGGCACGGCGACTCGCAACATCGGCGCGAAACGCTGGATATAAAGGCCATTTTGCAGGCGCAGGGGGCGGAATTCTTCTTCGCTCAGCTCGCCTGCCAGATAGCGTCGGGTCTGATCACGGAACTGCTTGACGCGGTCCTCGATGATCCGCTGATCGTACTCGTCGTATACGTACATATAAGTCCTGTTCTCAGGCTTGGGCCGGTCGGTTCCAGCTGCATGTGTGGCTTGCTGAAGTCCGATACTGCCTCGGCAATTCTGCGCGCACGGCCGCGCACTCCCAACGGAGCCGGGGCAAGATACCAGTTTGTAGTTATGCGCAAAAGTGATGTTTGAGTATATGTAAAGAACCAAAACGACTAACGAGAATCGTTGTTACTAAACCCACGTTTGTGGTGTGGGCAATCATCGTCTTAACTGTGAGCGAGTCTTCCTGCGATCACCGATAAAACCGACAAGAGGCGATGCAATGAGCAACCCTACCAAAGCTTCAAAACCCGACAGTACGGTGGATGCCTGGGCCATTTTGTTCCTGATCATCCTGGTCGTGGGCACTGCTGTTTTCTGGGTCAGTCATCAATAACCGACCTCGTCCGGGCTTCCTTCCGACGATTGTCGGACAAAATCTGCGGTAAAGGCCGATTTGCCGGGGTTCGCTGGCTATAATGCGCGGCGGATTCTCGGGGCCCGGACGACCAATGCTCAAATATTGCTTCACTTTACTGCTGGCACTCTGCGCTGCCTGGGGTTCGGTCGCGCGCGCCGAGTCGGTGCTATTCCTGAGTCCCGGTGCCACCAACGAAACATTCTGGGTGACCTACGCGCAGTTCATGCAAGCGGCGGCGGATGACTTGGGTATGGACCTGCAGGTCCTCTACAGCGAACGCATGCCGGAATTGACCGTGGCGCAAGCCCGTCAGGCCTTGCAAGGACCCCAGCGCCCGGATTACCTGATCTTCGTCAACGAGCAATACGTTGCCCCACAAATCATGCGCCTGGCCCAGGGCAGCGGAGTCAAGCTGTTCATGGTCAACGCGTCACTGACGGACAATCAGAAAAGCCTGCTGGGCGAACGTCCGGACTTGCTGGGCAGCCTGGTGCCCAATGACGAGGAGGGTGGCTACCTGATGCTCAAGGAGCTGATCCGTCAGCATCCGCCTGTCGCGCCTGGCGAGGTGATCGAATTGTTGGCCTTTTCCGGCTTGAAGATCACCCCCTCAGCCCATTTGCGCGAGCAAGGCATGCGCCGCGCCCTGGCCGAGCACCCGCAAGTGCGTCTGCGCCAGCTGGTTTACAGCGGCTGGACCCGCGAGCGGGCGTATGAGCAAGCGCGGATGTTGTTCCTGCGCTATCCGAAGGTGTCCCTGGTGTGGTCGGCGAACGACGAAATGGCCTTCGGCGCGATGCAAGCCTTTGCGGAAACCGGTGGGGTGCCGGGCAAGGACGCACTGTTCAGCGCGGTCAATACCTCGCCTCTGGCATTGCAGGCCAAGGTGGACGGGCGCCTTAGCGTACTGATGGGCGGACACTTTACCCTGGGCGGCTGGGCGCTGGTGGAGTTGCATGACCATGAACTGGGCGTGGACGTCAGTCGACACGGCGGGCGGGACCGGGTGATCGGGCTGTTGCAGGTGGTCGATCAGGCACAGGCGCGGCGTCTGCTGGCGATGCAGACCTCGACCGACTATCGGGTGGATTTCCGCCGCCTGTCAGCGAAAGGCCGGCCCGCGTCCTACCGCTATCCCTTCGGAATGCAGGCGCTGATGCACTAAAAGCGCATCAGATGCCCGCCAGGTGCAGCACCAGCTTGACGATGGCGAACAAGGTCAAGGCAAACACCGCCGTGAACAGTATTCCCAAAATCACGAAGTGACTTGGCTTGCCATGGGTGAAGTCCCGCGCCCGATTTTTTCCGCTCTGCACCCCGAATGCCGCTGCCATGACGCTGTGCAGCATCTGCCAGAAGGTCGGCGGCTTGTTGTCGCCTGGATCGTCCATATACCCCTCGTCATGCCATTGAGAACCCTAAGCATAGTCAAACAATGGATAACGGCGGACCGGGTTCGCGCCATAACTATGTACCGCCCTGTGCCGCGAGGGTCGTGGTGTCCTGCTGCTTCACCCAGCACTCATCAGGATTCCCCGTATGCCCGAACGCACCCAACCTCTTGATCATGGATTGCATGTTCCATTCATCAAGGACCGTTTGCCCGACTGGACTCAACACCTCGCGCCCGCACATATCGCCAGGCTGGCCCGACCCCTCGACCCCGTCCAGGACTTTGCCAGAAACTACCCGCAGCTGTTCGCCGAGGCGTCGCCGACGATGCGCCTGGCGTTGCACAACAGCCAGGTAGCCAGCAACACATCTACTCGGGTGCTGGCCACGACTCTAAAGGACTTCAAGGGCCTTACCGAATTCGCCAAGCCGCTGCTTTCGGAGGCCATGAACAAGACTTTCGGCCAATCGCCTGACGTGACCAAGACCCAGCTGTACCACCTGCGCGCGCCCAATCGGGCTGAACAACAGCCACTGTTGCAGGCTGCATTACGCAACTTCGAGGCCGATGAGCCATTTGACGAGGTCGCCTTGCAGGAAACCAGCGCGATTGCGCCGGCCGGGGCATTGGAACAAGAGCTTTACGATCAGCGCGATACTTACCCTTTTGGGAAGACTCGGTACAAAATCCGCGACAAATTGGCGATCAAGCCTGGTGAGTTCGCCAGTTTCTGTCGGCAGCTGGACCTCGGACAGCAATATCAGGACCATCTGAGTTCAGTGTTTGACGCGCCGGACACCAGTGCGATCGTTCGCGAGCAAACGATCAAGGCAACCCGCGACCGCCTGCGGTTGCAGGCACACATCGCCAGGATGAAGTCCAACCTCAGTCAAAGCGCGTATGCGACTTTGCTGGATGTCATAGATGGCAAGCCTGAGCCGCAGCTCGATGGTCAAGCAGTGACGTACAGCCAATTGAAGGTGCTGGGCTCGCAGCTGGATGAATTACTGATCATCGGGCCCGTATCCCGAACACCCACCACGACCCTGGAGGACATCGCCGAGGTGCTCCTGGCGCGTCCCGTTTGGAGTTTGTCCGTCGATTCAAAAGCGCGAATCATCGTCTGCATGCCTGGGGATCCGCAGCATCCGGTCAAGGAATACCCGTCACTCGCCGCATTCGCCAAGGAGCTGGCCGTCAGGCTGCGTTCGCGAACCTACCAGGGTTTTGTCGCCGGATTACTGCCGCAGGATGAATCGACACGGTTTTTTCGACGGCTCAGATCCCAACTCAAGGTTCAGCGCTGGAATCCCAATCCGGTCTATCCCGGCCCGCCCTACAACCCCGACGCGTTTCGCGAGGGGATGTATGAGGAGGTCTGGAACGATGAAGTCGACCTGGGGCTAAGCGAAAGCTGGATCGAGGAGGAGGTGTTTGGCGCCCGTTATGATTCGCACCTGGCACGAATGAAGTCCAACGCCAGGTTACTGGCCATTCCAACCGCCGAGGTCGATCACCAGGCCTGGATCGAACGCCTCGAGCATTTTGCTGAATGGGGGCTGAGTGTACTGAATGCCGCCGCGTTTTTTGTGCCTGGATTGGGCGAAGTGATGCTGGCCGTGACCGCTGTGCAGTTGTGCTACGAGGTCTACCAGGGAGTGCACTCATGGAAGGAAGGAGATGCCGAGGAGGCGTGGGGGCACTTCAAATCGGTCATGGAAAACGTGGCCTTCATGGCCGTGCTGGGCGCGGTGGCAAGCAAGGCGCCCCCGATCATGTCCTCGCGGTTTGTCGACGGCATGAGCCCTATTACCACCCCCTTTGGCCAGCCGCGACTTTGGTATCCGGATCTTGCACCCTATGCACACAGCGTCGCACTTGAGGGCATTGAACCCAATATCCTGGGGCAATATGAGGTTGGGGGCAAAACCTACATCAAAATCGACGGCAACGCCTACGAGAAAACCTTCGACGTCACTCGCAATGTATGGCGAATCAAGCATCCTTCAGATCCTGCAGCCTATCAACCGATCCTGCGCCACAATCAGCTCGGTGCCTGGCGGCACATCCACGAGAAGCCGCTGGAGTGGGATCGCCTGACGCTATTGCGGCGAATGGGACCGCAAATGGAGGCTTTTTCGGACGCGCAGTTGCAGCAGCTGGCTGAGGTCAGCGGCGTCAGTGATGATGCCTTGCGCCAGATGCATATCGATGATCAACCGCCGCCCCCACCGTTGGCCGAGGCGATCAGGACATTCCGGGCCGACCGGCAAGTCAGTGGACTGATCGACCGCATCCGCAGCGGCAAGCCGCTCGGCAACGTCTCCAGCTTCATCACCCCGATGGTGGTGGAAATGCGCGGCTGGCCACACGAAGCCGTACTGGAAGTGTTCGAAGGCCCCGAGCCCCGGGGTAACTCGCACCGTTTCGGGTCGGCGTCAGCGTTGGACTCGACGAGGCCAACCATCAAGATCACTCGTGCTCAAGTGAGCGCCGGAAAGCTGCCCGAGCGTGTACTGGCGCAGTTCGACGACGCCCAGACCGTCCAGTTGCTCGGCAGCCGAAGCACACAAGAGGGCGCCGACCCTGCGCAGATGTTCAGGGAGCGCATGGCCGATCAGGCTTTGGGCAGCAAACCAATGTTGGTGGACAGCGTGCTCGCAGGCCAACAGACGGTAGATGCGGATATCCAAAGACTGCAACGCGATTTTCCCACACTGACGACCGAGGCTGCCCGGCAAGTGCTGGACTTTTCCAGTGAGCAGGAACTGGCTCGACTGCGCAGCACCGGGAAAATTACCTCGCGCCAGGCCCGGCAGATCCGCGTGCACGTCCAGCAAGGCGCCTTGAACCGTGCGCTCTGCGGCTTGCGTCTGCAGAGCAGGGCGTCTGCGGCGAGTGACCGTCTGGCGCTGCACAACGTGCAACGTTTGCCTGGCTGGTCGGCGGATTGGCGAGTGGAAATGCGGTCCGGCTCGACCAATGGGCGATTGCTCGACAGTGTCGGCAATAGCCAGGCGACCACTCGATATCACCTGGTCAGACATGCCGACTTTTTTCGCGCATACGACGCCCAGGGCAGGCCGCTGAACAACATACCGGCCCAGGGTCGCAATTTTTTTGAATCGCTGCTGGAAGTATTGCCGCCCCAGGCTCGGCGAGGATTGCCAGGCGACTCGGCCGAGGATCTACAAAATCAACTGGCCAGTTACGCCGGCAGCCATCGTGAAGAAATGGCGCAAATCCTCGGGCAACGCCTCATTGGTCGGCCAGGTCCCTCGTTACGCCGGCCATCCGGACGCCTGGGCTACCTGGCCAGCGGCCGTGGCGTTGGCTTGCCCGATGCCGGATTGGTGTCCAGGGTCCGTGAGCTTTACCCAAATCTTTCAGACACCCAAGCCAGCCAATTCGTGCGCAGCCGGCTGAGCGACGGGGAGACTTCTCAGCAGCTGTTTAATCTATTGAACAGCCGTCAGCGTGAATTCGAAGCCCTGAAAGGCACATTAAATGCCTGGATCGAAGCTGGCACGGACCGCTTCAATCGCAGGCTGCTGGCTGAGAGGATCGTGAGTAACTGGCGCATGGGCATCTATCGTGGACTGGAGCCGGCGTTCGACCTGGATTTGCGCGGTGCGCCGGCGTTGCCCGATTGGACAGCCGACTTCACCCACGTGCGCAGTTGACTGAGCTCGATCTTTCATTCAACGAACTGACCATCACCCAGTCGACACAGGCGCGGTTGAACCGCATGGGCCGCTTGAGGATGTTAAACCTGGCCTACAATCGTGTCGGTACGCTAAACGTCACGGCGCTGACTGATTTGCAGTCTCTCTCACTCAGTCATTCCAATGTTTCCAACTGGCCTGAAGGGGTGCTGTCGTTGCCCCGGTTGCGCACGTTGAACCTTGATCACAGTGCAATCACCGATGTTCCCGAGCAGGCATTGACCGGGCATGATCAGCTTTTGGCCAGGACTTCACTGCAAGGCTGTCGCCTGAGCTGGCAAGGACTGGAGGGAGTCCGTAGTTACGCTGAACGGACGACCGGCGCCAATCCGCTGGGCATCCCCCGTACACAACTGGCACTGGGGCGAACCGGGGGCGATCCGCAGTTTTATCCACCCGAGGCCTGGGAACTGCCGGATCTGGTACTGCCGCTGCATCTGGAACCCGGTGCCGGTCAGGTGCCGCAGACTTCGGCCGCGCGGCTACAACGCCTGGACCCTCAGCTCGGCGACGCCGAGGCCGTTGCACGAATCGAGGCATGGCTGGCGCAAGGTGTGAGCGCCATCGAAATTGAAAACCAGCTCGTGCAGTGGCAGCAGCAACAGACGCAGTTGATCAGGTTGTTTAACGACTGGATGGTGACGCCGGCCACGCGCGCGCGTCACGCTTGGGTGACTGCCCAAGACCGCCGTCGAGCCGCTGACCAGTTGCTCGAAAGCTGGCGTGCCGGCTTGAGGGAAGTTCCTCAGGCAGGGATTATTGTGGACTTCAACGGCCTGATCATCGGCGATTTGCCGGCCATGCCCGTCACGTTCAATCATGTCGTGGAATTGAACCTCAGTGGCGTCGGACTCTCGATCGAGTCTGATGCATTTTTGCGTGCCTTCCCAAGGCTGCGCAGCCTGACACTCGATCACAACGGCCTGGGCAGGCTGCCCGACGCGGTCGCGAATTGCCAGGACCTCACTCATTTGAACGCCAGACACAACGATTTTCGTGCCAATGGACCGTTGCAAAGCCAGTTACGGGCCTTGCCGCGTCTGCAAGGTTTGAACCTGAGCCAAAACCGATTGTTCGAGTTTGACCTTGCTGGCCTTGATCAATTGCAAACCCTGGACCTGGGTAGCAACAATCTGGATGAATGGCCAGCCGGGGTTTTACAGGCCCCTGCGCTGACGACACTGGATCTGACAAACAACCATATCTCGACAATCCCGCACGATGCGTTACAGCCTGAACATGAGGACCTGATGGCCGGCACCGACCTGTCCGATAATATGTTGGAAGAGGAAGAGTTCATACGCCTGCAGTTTTACCTGGATAGAACCGGCAATGGACTGGGTTTTACCGACGACGAAATCGACCGAGTCCTGATGGGTTTCGGCCCCGAGGAGTCCTCCGAAGGCTCAGATGAGGCCATTCACCCAGACCATGAGACCGCCCAGGCGCAAAAAGAGCGCTGGTTCGCCGGAGTCGCCGCCGATTCGGAAAAACACCTGATGTGGGACACCCTGAGAACTGCGGACGATACCGGGGACTTTTCGTACATCTTGTCTCAACTGCAGCATACCGCGGATTTCCAATCGGACCGCCTGGGCCTCACGCGGCGTGTCTGGCGCGTGGTGGAAGCGGCCTATGGCGATGAAGCTCTACGCGAACGCTTGCTGGGCCTGGCCCGCGCTTTGAGAAGCCGTGCCACTTGTGGTGACGGGCGAATACTGTTGTTCAACGAGCTGGAGACGGAGGTCTATGAGTTCGAGGCGTTGAAATCCATCGAACCCGAGCATCAGGGCCGCGAGTTGTTGAAACTGTCCCGGGGGCTGTTCCGCCTGGCGCAAGTTGAAGAATTCGCCAAGGAGCGCATTGCGCGCAATCCCGCCATCGACCCGGCGGAAGTGCGCCTGGCATTTCGCATTGGCCTGGCACAGCGCCTTGAGCTGCCCGGCCAGCCCAAGGGCATGCTGTATCGAGGAATGTCGGGAGTGACCCAGGCAGATCTGGATAGCGCTTACTCGACCATCCGCGCGCAGGAAAAGACGCCCGTATTCGTCGAGCAATTGATCCAGCGCACTTACTGGATCGAATACCTGAAGAAAAAATACGCGGCCGAATTTGTCACCCTGCAGCAGCAGTTCCAGGCCGAGTATGCGTTGCTGGAAGATAAGTACCCTGATATGAATCCCGTCTATGAACGGGAGCTGACAGAGCTGACCAGGACCAACACTTCCCGCCAGCAAACCTTGCTGACGACCCTCTCCAACCGTGAAATTAGCGACCCAGACGTCGCCTCCTGACCGATCAGGCAGGCGCCGGAACCCGCAACAAACGGGTTCCGGCGCCCGGGCCGACGATCAGTTGTCGTAACCCAGGTTCGGCGCCAGCCAGCGCTCGGTCACACTCAACTCCTGACCCTTGCGCGAGGTGTAGCTCTGCACCTGATCCTTGTCGATCTTGCCCACCGCGAAATACTGCGCCTGGGGATGAGCGAAGTACCAGCCGCTGACTGCCGCCGCCGGGAACATCGCGTAGTGTTCGGTGAGGAACACGCCGCTGCGGCCCGCGCGCATTTCGCTTGCTTCAGGGTCGAGCAAAGTGAACAGGGTGCTTTTCTCGGTGTGATCCGGGCAGGCCGGGTAGCCTGGAGCAGGGCGGATGCCGCTGTATTGCTCCTTGATCAACGCCTCGTTATCAAGGGTTTCATCCTTGGCGTAACCCCAATAATCCTTACGCACCTGCTGGTGCAGCCACTCGGCGCAGGCTTCTGCCAGACGGTCGGCCAGGGCCTTGACCATGATCGAGTTGTAATCGTCGCCGGCGTCCTGATAAGCCTTGGCCACTTCTTCAGCGCCGATGCCGGCGGTGGTGATGAAGCCACCCACGTAGTCGGTAAGTTCGCTGTCCTTCGGCGCGACGAAGTCTGCCAGGGAGAAGTTGGGTTTGCCGTCAGTCTTGATGATTTGCTGGCGCAGGTGGTGCAGCTTGGCGATCGGCTTGCCGTCTTCGCCGTACAGCTCGATGTCATCGTCGCGCACCTGATTGGCTGGCCAGAAGCCGAACACGGCGCGAGCGCTGATGAGTTTTTCGTCGATCAGCTTGCTGAGCATTTCCCGGGCGTCAGCGTAGAGCGAGGTCGCGGCTTCACCTACCACTTCGTCAGTGAGGATTCGCGGGAATTTGCCGGCCAGGTCCCAGGAGATGAAAAACGGAGTCCAGTCGATGTATTCGGCCAGGACATTGAGGTCGATGTTGTCCAGGACCCGGGCACCGGTGAACGTTGGTTTGACCGGGGTGTAGCTGCTCCAGTCGAACTGCGGCTTCTTGGCGATCGCCGCCGGGTAACTCAGGCGTTCGGTACGGGCGCTGCGATTGGCGGTACGTTCGCGCACCTCGACATATTCCTGGCGGGTCTTTTCGACAAACGCCGGCTTCAGTTCCTTGGACAACAACTGGGTCGCCACGCCCACGGCGCGGGAGGCGTCGGTGACGTAGATCACCGCGTCATTGCTGTACTTGGGTTCGATCTTCACCGCCGTGTGCGCCTTGGACGTGGTCGCGCCACCGATCATCAGCGGCAGGTGGAAGTCCTGGCGCTGCATCTCGCGGGCCACGTGCACCATCTCGTCGAGCGACGGGGTGATCAAGCCGGACAGGCCGATGATGTCGCACTTCTGCTCTTTCGCCACCTGGAGGATTTTCTCCGCCGGCACCATCACGCCCAGGTCGACGATGTCATAGCCATTGCAACCCAGGACCACGCCGACGATGTTCTTGCCGATGTCGTGCACGTCGCCTTTCACCGTGGCCATGAGGATCTTGCCCTTGGCTTCCGGTTTGTCGCCTTTCTCCAGCTCGATAAACGGAATCAGGTGGGCGACGGCCTGCTTCATCACCCGGGCGGATTTCACCACCTGGGGCAGGAACATCTTGCCGGCGCCAAACAGGTCGCCAACGATGTTCATGCCGGACATCAGCGGGCCTTCGATCACTTCGATCGGGCGGGCGAACGACTGGCGCGACTCTTCGGTGTCGTCGACAATGTGCGTGGTGATGCCCTTGACCAGCGCATGCTCCAGGCGCTTGTTGACGTCCCAGCCGCGCCACTCTTCGGTCTCCGCTTCCTTGACGCTGCCATCGCCCTTGTACTTGTCGGCGATGGCGAGCAGGGCGTCGGTGCCTTCCGGGGTGCGGTTGAGCACCACGTCTTCGACGGCGTCACGCAGCTCGGCCGGGATCTGGTCGTAGATCTCCAGCTGGCCGGCGTTGACGATGCCCATGGTCAGGCCGTTGCGGATCGCATACAGCAGGAACACCGAGTGGATCGCCTCGCGCACCGGGTTGTTGCCCCGGAACGAGAACGACACGTTGGACACGCCACCCGAGGTCAGCGCATAGGGCAGCTCGTCGCGGATGTAGGCACAGGCGTTGATGAAGTCCACGGCGTAGTTGTTGTGTTCCTCAATGCCGGTGGCCACGGCAAAGATGTTCGGG
Source organism: Pseudomonas sp. RIT-562 (assembly GCF_026241895.1). Classification (GTDB taxonomy): domain Bacteria; phylum Pseudomonadota; class Gammaproteobacteria; order Pseudomonadales; family Pseudomonadaceae; genus Aquipseudomonas; species Aquipseudomonas mandelii_F. The sequence goes on from NZ_JAPJIV010000024.1 coordinate 67,615, forward strand.
TCGAAAATGATGTCTTCCGGCGGGAAGCCGACTTCGTTGACCAGGATGTCGTAGGAGCGCTTGCAGATCTCTTTCTTGCGCGCCTCGGTGTCGGCCTGGCCGGCTTCGTCAAACGCCATCACCACCACGGCAGCGCCATAGCGCTTGCACAGTTTGGCGTGATGAATGAACTGCTCGACGCCTTCCTTCATGCTGATCGAGTTGACGATGCCCTTGCCCTGGATGCATTTCAGGCCGGCCTCGATCACTTCCCATTTCGACGAGTCGATCATGATTGGCACGCGGGAGATGTCCGGTTCACCGGCAATCAGATTGAGGAAGGTCACCATGGCCTTCTTCGAATCGAGCATCCCTTCGTCCATGTTGATGTCGATGATCTGCGCGCCGGCTTCGACTTGCTGCAAGGCGACTTCCAGGGCTTCGGTGTAGTTGTCTTCACGGATCAGCCGGGCGAATTTGGCGGAACCGGTGATGTTGGTGCGCTCGCCGACGTTGACGAACAGCGAGCTGCGATCGATGGTGAACGGTTCCAGGCCGGACAGGCGGCACGCCTTGGGGATGTCCGGGATCTGCCGCGGCGCATAACCGGCCACGGCCTTGGCGATGGCCTCGATGTGCCCCGGAGTCGTGCCGCAGCAGCCACCGACAATGTTGAGGAAGCCGCTTTGCGCGAACTCCTCGATGACCTTGGCAGTTTGCGCCGGCAGCTCGTCGTACTCGCCGAACTCGTTCGGCAGGCCGGCGTTCGGGTGCGCCGAGACGTGGGTGCCGGCCTTGTTGGACAGCTCTTCCAGGTACGGGCGCAGTTCGCTGGCACCGAGGGCGCAGTTCAGGCCGACCGAGATTGGCTTGGCGTGGGCCACGGAGTTCCAGAACGCTTCGGTGGTCTGGCCCGACAAGGTGCGGCCGGAAGCGTCGGTAATGGTCCCGGAAATCATGATCGGCAGCTCGATACCCAGCTCCTCGAATACCCCTTGCACGGCAAAGATCGCGGCTTTGGCGTTCAAGGTGTCGAAGATGGTTTCGATCAGGATCAGGTCACTGCCGCCCTCGATCAGGCCTTTGGCAGCCTCGGTGTAGTTTTCCACCAGTTCATCGAAGGTCACGTTGCGGTAGCCAGGGTTGTTCACGTCTGGCGACAGCGAGCAGGTACGACTGGTCGGCCCGATCACGCCCGCGACGAAGCGCGGTTTGTCCGGGGTTTCCAGGGTCTTGGCATCGGCGACCTTGCGCGCCAGGCGTGCGCCTTCTACGTTTAACTCGTACGCCAGGCCCTGCATGCCGTAATCGGCCAGGGACACCTGGGTAGCGTTAAAGGTATTGGTTTCCAGAATGTCGGCGCCGGCATCCAGGTAGGCCTTTTCGATCGAGCCGATAACGTCCGGGCGAGTCAGCACCAGCAGGTCATTGTTACCCTTGACGTCACTCGGCCAGTCGGCGAAGCGTTTACCCCGGTAATCCTGCTCCTCGAGCTTGTAGCTCTGGATCATCGTGCCCATGCCGCCATCGAGAATCAGGATGCGCTCTTTGAGGGCGTGCTTGAGAGCTTGAAGGCGAACACTGCGATCGGACATGTGGACTACTCGGAAAGACCATAACGAAGGGCCGGGATCATAGCAAACCTGCGCGCTTTTAGAGCATGTACCGGTTTTGCATGAATATCGCTCATGTTGGTGGTGGGGCGGGACCGGTAGAATCGCGGCGTTTTCTCATGATCGGGACCAGGGACATGTCGTATCGCGTCGTCACCAGCATGCTTGTGCTGTGTTTAAGCTGGGGCGCCGCGGCGCAACAACCGGCCGCTTCCCCGGTGATCTCCTACACCCGGGACATTCAGCCGATCTTCACCGAAAAGTGCGTAGCCTGCCACGCCTGCAATGACGCCGCCTGTCAGCTCAACCTGGGCAGCGGGGAGGGCGCGGCACGAGGCGCGAGCAAGACCCCGGTCTATGACGGCGATCGCAGCACCGCGGCGGCGCCAACCCGGCTGTATTACGATGCCTTCGGCAAGCAGGCCTGGCAGCAGAAGGGCTTCTATCCGGTGCTTGACGCTCAGGCCAGCCAGGCTTCCCTGATGGCGCGGATGCTGGAACTGGGCCACAACACGCCGTTGCAGCCCAATGCCAAGCTGCCTGCGGAAATTGTGCTGGGCCTGAACCGCGCGAACATGTGCGCCATGCCCGGCGAGTTTGACGGGTACGCCAGTGCCCACCCGAAAGAGGGCATGCCCCTGGCCGTCACCGGCCTGACTGACCAGCAGTACCAGACGCTGCAACGCTGGCTGGCCTCGGGCGCGCCTATCGATGAGCAGGCACTGCAGCCGTCCGCCAAGGAAGCCATGCAGGTGCTGCAATGGGAAAACCTGCTCAATGCCCCCGGCGCCCGGGAAAGCCTGGTGGGTCGCTGGTTGTTTGAGCACTGGTTTCTCGCGCACATCTATTTCAAGGACGGTGAGCCCGGGCATTTCTTCCAGTGGGTGCGCTCGCGGACACCGACCGGCCAGCCAATTGACCTGATCCAGACCCGGCGCCCCAACGACGACCCCGGCACCCAGGTGTATTACCGCCTGTGGCCAGTGCAAGGGGTGATCGTGCAGAAGACCCACATCACCTATCCGCTCAGCGCGGCGAAGCTGGCCCGGGTCAAGAGCCTGTTCTACAACGGCAACTGGCAGGTCGACGCCTTGCCTGGCTACGGCCCTGAACGCCGGGCCAACCCATTCAGCACCTTCGAAGCGATCCCGGCCCAGGCGCGTTATCAGTTCATGCTCGATAACGCCGAATACTTCGTGCGCACCTTCATTCGCGGCCCGGTGTGCCGCGGCCAGATCGCTACCGACGTGATCCGCGATAATTTCTGGGCGCTGTTCCAGGCGCCAGAGCACGACCTCTATATCACCGACCCCAACTACCGCGGCCAGGCCACGCCATTGCTGGCAATGCCCGGGCAGAACGACGACGTCGGCAGCGTACTGAACCTGTGGCACGACTACCGCAATAAACGCAATGAGTATGAAGCCCTGCGCCGTGACAGTTACGCCGACGCACCAGCGCCAAGCTGGTCGACCCTGTGGGCCGGCAACGACAATGCGCTGCTGAGCATCTTCCGCCATTTCGACAGCGCCTCGGTGAACAAGGGTTTGATTGGCGAGGTACCGCAGACCCTCTGGCTGTTCGATTTTCCGCTGCTGGAGCGCACCTATTACCAACTGGCGGTGAACTTCGACGTGTTCGGCAACGTGTCGCACCAGGCGCAGACCCGGCTGTATTTCGACCTGATCCGCAACGGTGCCGAGCAGAATTTCCTGCGCTTGATGCCTGCCGATTCCCGGGAGGGTTACCTCGACGACTGGTACCAGAACAGCGGCAAAATCAAGATGTGGCTGGATTACGAGAGCATCGACGACGACAAGGAAACCGCGCTCAAGCTCGACGAAAAAGACCCCAAGCGCGACTTTGCCCTGCAGCTGCTGGCCCGCTACGGCGAGCTCAACGCCAGCCCCGACCCGATCAACCGCTGTGACGGCGCCTATTGCTCGCGTCCCAACATCGACCCCGACCTGCAAAGCGCCGAACAAGCCCTGAGTCGCTTGACCTCGCGGCCCGCCGCCGGACTGCGAGTCATCGACCAGCTGCCTGAAGCCAGCCTGCTACGCGTGCAGTCCGCCAGCGGGCACCGCGAAATCTATAGCCTGCTGCGCAATCGAGCCCACAGTAACGTCGCGTTTCTCCTGGGCGAATCCCTGCGTTATCAGCCCGGGCTGGATACCCTGACCATCTTCCCGGGCGTGCTGAGCAGCTATCCAAACTTCATGTTTAATGTCCCTGCTGAACAGGTACCGGCATTCGTCGACGCACTGGAGAACGCCAAGGATGCCAATCGCCTGGAGAAGATCGTAGACCGCTGGGGCATCCGTCGCAGCCATCCGCAATTCTGGGAGCACTTCCACGACTTGAGTCGTTATGTGCGCGAAACCCATCCCGAGGAAGAGGGCGTGCTGGACATGAACCGCTACGAGAATCTTTGATCGACCTTTAAGGGTGGCCTGGTGTCCGATCTTTCAGGCGCCGCAACAAAACTGTAGAAACCCGGCTTGCCGGCGATGGCGGGCTTGCGGGCGTCATCGCTGGCAAGCCAGGCTCCTACAGGCAATTGCGGTGGATTTGCGATCTGGAGGGCCATCAATGTTGATTTCGGTACAGGCGTTACGCGCCCTGGCCGCCTGGACGGTGGTCTGCCACCACTTCATGCAGATATTCTTCGACTTCCAGGCCCGTGGCCCGATCGGCCAGATGTTCATCGACAAGGGCGCGGTCGGCGTCGATATATTCTTTGTAATCAGTGGCCTGGTGATCTTCCTGTCCACCGAAGGCAAATCGTTGCCGCCCGGTAAATTCCTGCTGTATCGGCTGTTCCGCATCGTTCCGGCTTACTGGTTCTACACGCTGTTGATGGCGCTGCTGGTGGTGTTCGCCCAGCCGTTGCTGCCGGACCAGAGCGTCGACTGGTCGCACTTCCTGCTGTCCTTGCTGTTCGTGCCCACCGAAAACCCCGGCGGCTACGGGATCTATCCGACACTCAACGTTGGCTGGACCCTCAACTACGAAATGCTCTTCTACGTGCTGTTCGCCTGGGCGCTGTTGTTTCGCCTGCAGGTCAGGTTGCTGGTGGTCGCGGCCCTGTTGTTCGCGGTGTGCCAGGCCTGGACCGGGTATGGCTGGGTCAGTGAGTTCTATCGCTCGGACATCGTCTATGAGTTCCTGTTGGGCATCGCCATCGGCATGGTTTACCGCCGTGGCTGGATCCGCCCGGGGCTGTGGCTACCGCTGACGGGCATCGCCGGCGCGTTGCTGATGATCTACCACTCGCCGCCACAACCACGCTTTCTGGTGTGGGGCCTGCCGAGCGCGGTGTTGGTCATGGCGTGCATGGCGCTGGAGCGCTTCTTCGCCAACAATCGAACGCTGAAAATGCTGGGCGACTGTTCCTATTCGGTGTACCTGATGCATGTGCTGGTGCTGTCCGCTGGCGGTTTTATCGCGCAACGCTATGGGGTCAATCCCTACCTGATGTTCGCAGTGTGCGCGCTGGCCATCGCCGTGGGCTCCTGGGCCAGCTATCACTGGGTGGAACAATCCAGCTATCGCTGGCTTAAACAGCGCGTTGACGGCCAAACCACCCCTGAACCGGTGCCGGCTCTTTCCCGACAAAAATACTAGGACTTTGTCCCGCGCGTTGATTGGCGTAAACTGCGCCCAAGCCTGCGAGGAGTTTCCATGACCGCTATTACCATCACTGACGCCGCACACGATTATCTGGCAGATCTGCTCTCCAAGCAGAACACCCCGGGCATCGGTATCCGCGTCTTTATCACCCAGCCCGGCACCCAGTACGCCGAAACCTGCATTGCCTATTGCAAGCCGGGCGAAGAAAAACCTGAAGACACCGCGCTGGGGCTCAAAAGCTTCACCGCGTATATCGATTCGTTCAGCGAAGCATTCCTGGACGACGCGGTAGTCGACTACGCCACCGACCGCATGGGCGGCCAGTTGACCATCAAGGCGCCTAACGCCAAGGTGCCGATGGTCAACGCCGACAGCCCGATCAACGAGCGCATCAACTACTACCTGCAAACCGAGATCAACCCGGGCCTGGCCAGCCACGGCGGGCAGGTCAGCCTGATCGATGTGGTCGATGACGGCATTGCCGTGCTCAAGTTCGGTGGCGGTTGCCAGGGCTGCGGCCAGGCAGACGTGACCTTGCGCGAAGGCATCGAGCGCACCTTGCTCGAGCGTGTTCCAGAGCTCAAGGGCGTGCGGGATGTGACGGACCATACGCAGAAAGAAAACGCCTACTACTAAGGCGTTCGCTGCGGACATAAAAAACGGCGCCCCGTGAGCGCCGTTTTTTTATGGGTAGAATTCCCTGGCCCCTTCGCGAGCAAGCCCGCTCCCACATGGGAATGGGTTCAACTGTGGGAGCGGGCTTGCTCGCGAAAGGGCCCTTACGGCCTGTACAAATGCGCATGCCCGGCACGGTACAGCGACGAATCGCTGAACTGATCACTGCCCAACACCCGACCCACCAAAATCAACGCCGTACGCCGAAACCCCTTCGCTTCAACCTTATCGGCAATATCCGCCAACGTGCCCACCACCCAGTCCTGATCCGGCCAGGTCGCGCGGTGTATCACCGCAATCGGGCAGTCCGCGCCGTAGTGCGGCAGCAGTTCAACCAGGATCTTGTGCAGATGCTTGACCCCCAGATGAATCGCCATGGTCGCCCCATGTTGCGCCAGACTGGCCAGTTCCTCTCCGACCGGCATGGCCGTTTTGTCGGCGTAGCGGGTCAGGATCACGCTCTGGGAAACGTCTGGCAGGGTCAGTTCGGCGCCCAGCAGCGCAGCGCAGGCGGCCGTGGCTGTCACCCCGGGAATGATTTCAAAGGCAATGCCCAGCTCGCGCAGATGGCGAATCTGTTCGCCGATGGCGCCATACAGGCTTGGGTCGCCGGAATGCACCCGTGCCACGTCCTGGCCTTTGGCATGGGCGGTCTTGATCAGTTCGATGATCTGTTCAAGGTGCAGCTCGGCGCTGTTTACCACCCATTGCGCCTGATGCCCCTCCAGCACGGCGGCGGGCACCAGCGAGCCGGCATAGATGATGACCGCGCAGCTGCGAATCAGGCGCTGGCCCTTGACGGTGATCAGTTCCGGGTCGCCGGGGCCGGCGCCGATGAAGTAGACGGTCATCGTCGTATCCTGTGAAAAAGAAGCGACCTGGGCAGCTTCAGATGAAGAATGCTCATGATCAGATAGGCAATTATCGGGGATTTTAAACGGCGCAGGCCAATGCGAGGGTCGCCTGGGCGTATTTTTGTCGCGAAATCAACAGCGTTGCCGGCGTTCGGGCCAGCTGTTCGGCCAGGGCCAGGGCGGCGCTTTCAGCAATGCCATAGCAGCCGGTTCGTTCGAAGGCGATGTCCGAGTGATGACTGAGCTGGCCGTGATACCTGGCCAGCTCTTCACTGCTGAAAAACCTCACCTCGAGCCCAAGCTGTTCGCCGAGTTCGATCAAGCCAGGTTCTTCACGCTTGAGGTCGATGCTGGCCAAGGCCTGGACTTGCGCCAGCTCGATCTGATGGGCTTGCAGCGCCTGATCCAGCAGCGCCCGCAAGGTGCCGACCGGGCAGCCACGTTGGCAGCCCAGGCCGATGACCAGAGTTGGCGCCGTGCCAGCTTGCGTCATGCGTGGTATTGACCCGCGTTGCTGCGGCGAAACAACCAGGCGCTGATCAGGCCCAGGGCCAGCCAGAACGCTACGTTGGTCAACTGCGAGGCGATTTTGAACTGGCTTTCCAGGGCCTCTGGCGCGAGCATCGAATGCACTTCCGGTTGCGGTGCGCCGATAACGTGCGGTACAGCCAGGATCGCCACGCCGAGGATTTTCATCAGCCAGTGACGGCTGAATACAATCAGCGCGATGCCCACAGCGGTGGACGCCGCGGTGCCGATCCACCAAAGCTGCCGTTGCGCCAGGTCAGCCGCAGCAGTGCCCGGCAATTCCGGCGGCAGGCCAAGGGTGGGCGCCAGGACGAAGGTCGCGTAGCCGGCCAGGCCCCAGAGCAGGCCCTGGGAAGTGCGGGTCGGCTCGCGCAGGGTGTAGAGGCCTGCGAGCATCAGGGCGAAACCCACGGCGACCACCAGGTTGCCGCCGGTAGTCGACAGCACGCGCTGCCAGCCGTCTTCCGGCTCCCAGGCTTCAGTGTCGTGACTGTGCGCGGCGACAGCGCCGGCGGCGTGTTCGTGGACTTCGACGGCGGCAGGTTCGGATTTTTCATAGGTTTCCGCCTGCAGGATCAACGGGGAGACCCACAAGCTTTGCAAGAGGGTCAACAGCAGGGCGGCCAGCAGCCCGGTGAAACCTGCGGTTTGCGCGATACGCTTGATCATCTGGGCAGGTCTCAGTGGCACGGGAACGCGGAGCTGTGACGGGTATCGTGCGCGGCGTTGTGCACCGCCTCGATGTGCGAGAAGCCGGCGAAATACACCAGGCCGGCGCCCAGGATCGACGCAAACACGGCGGCGGTCAGGCGTTGGGTCAGGGTCGTGGTGCTGCTGGCGGTACGGCTACCGGTAGTGCTGATGGTCGACATGGCGCTTCCCTCTGGTCTGTCAGCGGGGTTATGGAGCGCATGGCAAACTCCTGCGAGACGGGCACGCAGAAGCTCAAACAGCGCCCGCCCACCGCGGGTTTGTTAGTCAGCGAACCTGATGTTCGCCATGTGTTGCGGGCCGGTCTCCGGGCTCACGAGGGGGGCGGGCTTGCGCCGTTACCTGCAAGAGTCGCCTTCCCATGCCGTACTGCTGGCACAGTGGATCTGACTCTTCGCTCGCTTACCGTTGCGGGGGCAGCACCGGACTGACATGGGCTTTTAGTAAAGCACATGATTCACCGGTTTCCCGTTTCACCCTGTGAAGGGCACCCGTAACAAGTTGCGTAGGAGAGCATGGGCGGGGGTTTGGCGTCAATTGGCGGGACCGAGGCGTTCCCATCGCGGGCAAGCCTTGCTCCCACAGAGGCCAGCGCAGCTCCCCCCATGGCAGGGTGCCGATTCTGTGGGAGCAAGGCTTGCCCGCGATGGCGGCGTCCAGGTCGCCACAAGACATTGACCCGCCCCGATACCATGCGTAGCCTTGCGCTTTCGAGGTTCTCCGGCATTGGCCGAAGCTAAGAAGGGAACGCGGTCAAAGCCGCGGCTGCCCCCGCAACTGTGAACGGTGATGTTCGCTGCCACGCCACTGCAAACCCTGCACAGGGTTAGCGGGAAGGCGCAGCGAATGCCAGGCCCCCAGGCCTGGCACGCCGTCAGCCAGGAGACCTGCCTCGCAACAGATTCTCACTACAACCGGGCGGGGTGATCCGGTGGCGAACTCTTCCGCGCGCGCCTTCGTCGCAGCGATTGTCGTCCCGTATGCCCGCCACCTAGCCAAAGGGCATCCGATGAAAACACTGGCCAAACTCCCCGTCACCATCGTTACCGGCTTCCTCGGCTCGGGCAAGACCACCTTGCTGCGACACATGCTCGACAACGCCCAGGGCCGACGCATCGCGGTCATCGTCAATGAGTTTGGCGAGCTGGGCATCGACGGCGAAATCCTCAAGCAGTGCTCCATCGGTTGCACTGAAGAAGAAGCCAGCGGCCGCGTCTACGAATTGGCCAACGGCTGCCTGTGCTGCACCGTCCAGGAAGAATTTTTCCCGGTGATGCGCGAGCTGGTGGCCCGTCGCGGCGACCTCGACCACATCCTGATCGAAACCTCCGGCCTGGCTTTGCCCAAGCCCCTGGTGCAAGCCTTCCAATGGCCGGAAATTCGCAGCGCCTGCACCGTCGATGCGGTGATCACCGTAGTCGACAGCCCGGCGGTAGCGGCGGGGACCTTTGCCGCGTTCCCCGATCAGGTCGATGCCCAGCGTAAACTCGACCCGAATCTGGATCACGAGTCGCCACTGCACGAACTGTTCGCCGACCAGCTGGCCAGCGCCGACCTGGTCATCCTCAACAAGGCCGACCTGATCAGCCCTGAAGACCTGGCCCGGGTGCGCCTGGAAGTCGCCGAGGAATTGCCGCCGGCGGTCAAGGTCATCGAAGCCAGCAGCGGTCGCGTGCCCCTGGACGTGCTGATCGGCCTGGGTGCCGGTTCTGAAGAACACATCGACAGCCGGCACAGCCATCATGATCATCACCACGAAGGTGAGGACGATCACGATCACGACGCCTTCGATTCGATTTCCATCGAACTGCCGCAAGCCGATGAAAGCCTGCTGCTGGACGCGTTGACCCAACTGGTGGTCAAGCACGGCATCCTGCGCGTCAAGGGGTTTGCCGCTATCCCGAACAAGCCGATGCGCCTGCTGATCCAGGGCGTGGGCACGCGTTTCGACAAGCACTTCGACCGCCAGTGGGGCGCCGAAGAAGCGCGCACCACGCGCCTGGTGCTGATTGGCCAGGAACTGGACGCTGTGCAACTCGAAGCCCAACTGCGCGCCGCGCTCAGCGTATAAGCCATGCACCTGCTCAGGACCCAGCCCGGCGGTTTCGTTGCGGATGACAATATTGCCGACCTCGGCCAGACCCCCGCCGACCTGGTGATCCTGTGCAGCGGCGACTCCAGCCTGGCGCTGCTGGCCGAAGCGGCGCAGCAGTTGCCCGACGACTACCCCAGCGTGCGCCTGGCCAACCCGATGCAGGTGCAGAACCATGCCTCGGTCGACCTGTACTTCGACGAGGTGCTGCGCCATGCCAAGGTGATCCTGATCTCCCTGCACGGCGGCATCGCCTATTGGCGTTACGGCGTCGAGCGCCTGGTGCAGCTGGCCGCAAACGGCGTCCAGCTCATTCTGGTGCCTGGCGACGATCGTCCGGACCCGGAGCTCAGCGACCTCAGCACCGTGGGCGCCGCAGACCGTGACCGCCTCTGGCAGTTTTTACGCCAGGGCGGACTGGGCAATGCCGTGGACTTCTTCCACTGCCTGGCCAGTCGCTGGCTGGACCGCGATTACCCCTGGTCCGAGCCACAGACTTTGCCGCGCACCGCGATCTACCACCCACGCACAAGTCCTGCTGTCCTCAAAGATTGGCAAGCCGACTGGCAGGCCGGTATACCCGTGGCGGCGGTGCTGTTCTACCGCTCGCACTTGCAGGCGGCGAACACCGGTTTCATCGATATTTTCTGCCAGCGTCTGCAGACGGCAGGCTTGAACCCATTGCCGATCGCGGTGGCCAGCCTGAAAGAGCCCGGCTGCCTGGCGGTGGTCGAAGACTGGCTGGACGAAGTCGCTGCTGCGGTCATTCTCAACACCACCGGTTTTGCTCAATCGAGCCCCGAGGCGCCGCATATCCGGCCGTTTCGCCGCGACATTGCGGTTATCCAGGCGATCTGCGCCCAGGACAACGAAGCCGGTTGGCAAGCCAGCGAACAGGGCCTCGGCCCGCGTGACCTGGCCATGCACATCGCGCTGCCGGAACTGGATGGGCGAATCATCAGCCGCCCGATCAGTTTCAAGGATCTGGCGTGGCGCAGCGAGCGCAGCCAGTCGGACGTAGTGTGTTATCGCGCGCAACCCGAACGTATGGATTTTGTTGCCGAACTGGCACGACGCTGGACTGATCTGGCCCGCGTGCCGAATGGCGAGAAACGTGTTGCGCTGATACTCGCCAACTACCCGACCCGCGACGGTCGCATCGGCAACGGAGTGGGGCTGGATACTCCGGCGGCTGCGCTGAATATCCTGCTGGCGCTGCGGCACGAAGGTTATCCGTTGCCGGCGCAATTGCCCGAGAGCGGCACCGCGCTGATCCAGCAACTGCTCGGCGGTGTCAGCAACGACCTCGATACGATTGACCAGCGTCCGTGCCAGCAAAGCCTCGACCTGGATGATTACCAACGGATGTTCAACGCCTTGCCCGAGGCCAACCGCCAGGCGGTGCAGGCACGTTGGGGCGCGCCGGAAAACGATCCGATGTTCCGCAGCGGCCGGATGATGGTAGCCGGGCTGCGTTTCGGCCAGACCTTCGTCGGCATCCAGCCCGCACGGGGTTATCAGGTGGACCCCAGCGCGGTGTATCACGACCCGGACCTGGTGCCGCCGCACGGCTATCTGGCGTTCTATTTCTGGCTGCGCCACACCTACGCTGCCCACGGGGTGATTCACGTCGGCAAGCACGGCAACCTCGAATGGCTGCCGGGCAAGGGTGTCGGGCTGTCGGAAAACTGCTGGCCGGATGTGCTGCTCGGGCCGATGCCGAATATCTATCCTTTTATCGTCAATGATCCGGGCGAGGGCGCCCAGGCCAAGCGGCGCACCCAGGCGGTGATCATCGATCACCTGATGCCACCGCTGACCCGCGCCGAAACCTACGGCCCGCTGCGCAACCTGGAGCTGCTCGCCGACGAGTACTACGAAGCGCAGCTGCTGGACCCGCGGCGAGCGCGGGAACTGCAGCGCGACATCCTGCAACTGGTGCGCGATAGCCACATCGACCGCGAGCTGCAGCTGGATGAACGACTGGACAGTGATGCCGATGCCGCGATCTGGTTACCGCGTCTGGATACATACTTATGTGATCTGAAGGAGTCGCAGATCCGCGACGGCCTGCACATTTTTGGCGAATCGCCGACGGGGCGGTTGCGCATCGACACTTTGCTGGCGTTGCTGCGTATCCCTCGTGGCGATGGGCGTGGGGCGCAATCGAGCTTGCTGCGGGCGCTGGCGAAGGCGTTCGAATTGGCGTTTGATCCGCTGGATTGTGCGTTGGCCGAGCCTTGGAACGGGCCGCGTCCCCTTGAACTGCAATCACTTAATGCTGATGCCTGGCGCACCGCAGGCGACACCCGCGAACGCCTCGAATTGTTCGCGACGCAACTGATCGAGCAAGTTACCCCGATACCCTGTGGGAGCGGGCTTGCTCGCGAAGGCGGTGTGTCTGGCCACTCATTGTCGTCTGACACTCCGCTTTCGCGAGCAAGCCCGCTCCCACAGGGCTCTATGTGGAGTGACGTGAGCGCCATCCTCGATCACCTGCGCGAAGTTGTCGCCCCGCGCCTCGACGCCTGTGGCCCCGCAGAAATGCGCGGCCTGCTCGATGCGCTCAGCGGTCGTTTCGTCCCCGCAGGCCCCAGCGGTGCACCGAGTCGCGGCCGCCTGGACGTACTCCCGACCGGCCGCAACTTCTACTCGGTGGACGTGCGCAACCTGCCAACCACCACTGCCTGGCGCATCGGCTTCCAGTCGGCCAACCTGATTCTTGAACGCCATCTGCAAGACCATGGCGATCATCTGCGCCAGATCGGCCTGTCGGTATGGGGCACCGCGACCATGCGCACCGGCGGCGACGATATTGCCCAGGCCATGGGGTTGATGGGCGTGCGCCCGGTGTGGGCCACCGGCAGCCAGCGGGTTGACGACTTTGAAATTCTGCCGCTGAGCCTGCTGGACCGACCACGGGTGGACGTGACTTTGCGGGTATCGGGATTCTTCCGTGACGCCTTTGCCAACCTGATCCGCCTGTTCGATGCCGCCGTGCAAGCGGTGGCTGCCTTGGATGAGCCCGACGATCTCAACCCCCTGGCCGCCAAGGTGCGTGCCGAGCGCGAAGCGTTGCGCCAATCAGGTCTGGACGAAGACGCTGCGCGCCGTCAGGCCGGTTGGCGCATTTTCGGCGCCAAACCTGGGGCCTATGGTGCCGGGGTGCAGGGCGCCATTGATGGTCGGTTGTGGCAGAGCCGCGAGGATCTGGCCGAGGTTTACCTGAATTTGGGTGGCTACGCCTACGGCGGTTCGGACGAAGGCACCGCCGCCCGCGAGCAGTTTGCCCAGCGCCTGAGCCAGGTCCAGGCCGTGCTGCAAAACCAGGATAATCGCGAGCATGACTTGCTTGACTCCAATGACTACTACCAGTTCCAGGGCGGTATGCTCGCGGCCGTCGAGAGCCTGAGCGGTGCAGCGGCGGCCAGTTATCACGGCGACCACAGCCAGCCCGACCTGCCAAAAATCCGCACGCTCAAGGAAGAACTCAACCGGGTGATTCGCTCCCGCGCGGCCAACCCAAAATGGATCGACGGGGTCAAGCGCCATGGCTATAAAGGCGCGTTCGAATTGGCGGCAACCGTCGACAACCTTTTCGCGTTCGACGCCACCACGCAGTTGATCGATGATCACCAATACGCCTTGCTCGCGGATGCCTATCTGCTGGACCCGGCGACCCGGGAGTTTGTGCGCGAGCATAATCCCCACGCGTTGCGCGACATGACCGAGCGGATGCTCGAAGCGCAGCAGCGGGGGATGTGGAAAGAGCCCGGCGAGTATCAACAGGCGCTGGAGAATCTGCTGCTGGACATTGAAGAAGATACTTGATGATGACCGACTCCCCGCATTTCCCCTTATCCGCCGTGGTCGCCGCCGACGATCTGAAGCTTGCCCTGTGCCTGACCGCCATCGACCCGAAAATCGGCGGCGTACTGATCGAAGGCCCCCGCGGCATGGCCAAGTCGACCCTCGCCCGAGGCCTTGCGGACCTGCTTGCCAGCGGGCTGTTTGTCACGCTGCCGTTGGGTGCGACGGAAGAGCGACTGGTCGGCACCCTCGATCTCGATGCGGCACTGAGCGAAGGCCGCGCGCGGTTTTCTCCCGGGGTCCTGGCCAAGGCTGATGGCGGCGTACTGTACGTCGATGAGGTCAACCTGCTGCCCGATCATCTGGTCGACCTGTTGCTCGACGTAGCCGCCAGTGGGGTCAACCTGATCGAACGCGACGGCATCTCCCATCGGCATTCGGCGAAGTTCGTTTTGATCGGCACCATGAACCCGGAGGAGGGCGAACTGCGTCCGCAGCTGCTCGATCGCTTCGGTCTCAACGTGGTTCTAGGTGGCCACACTGTACCGGCCGAGCGTGGCGAGATCATCCGTCGACGCCTGGCGTTTGATCATGATCCAGCGGCGTTTTGCGCCGAATGGGAAATCGCCCAGCACGCCTTGCGCGAGCGTTGCGAACAGGCGCGCAACGCCCTGGCAAGCATCCCCCTCGACGACCAGGCCCTGGAAGAAATCACCGAGCGCTGCTTTGCGGCCGGGGTCGATGGCTTGCGCGCTGATCTCGTCTGGCTGCGTGCCGCCCGGGCCCATGCGGCCTGGCGCGGTGCCCAGGGAATAGGCGCAGAAGATATCGAGGCAGTCGCCGAGTTCGCCTTGCGCCATCGCCGGCGCGAGCATACGCCACCGGCGCCGCAGGCCAGCCAGGCACCCTCAAGCCAGCACTCGAAACCCAGTGAAGGCCAAGGCCAATGGGGCGCAATGCCCGCCCAGGCATTGCCGACTGGCGCCCGTCGCGAAGTGCCGAGCTGGCCAAAAAAGCCCTAGGCATTCGCCCTCGCTCCGACGCGGGGGCGAATGCCAAACCCCGCGCCGGACTGCTCGACAGCGGCAAGCAAGGTGCGCGGCAGGTGGCGCGCGAAGGTTCGGTTAATTGGCCAGGCACTTTGCTTAATGGCCGACCGCGTCAGCACGATGACCTGCAGTTCCACACGCGCACGCGCTCGCCCCATGAACTGTGGCTGGTGATCGTCGACGCCTCTGCTTCCACTCGCCGCCACCAGGCATTGACCGATGCCAAGGGTTTGCTGGCGCAACTGTTCGATGATGCCTATCGCCAGCGTGCGCGCCTGGCGCTGCTGACTGCCAGCGGCACCACGCCGACCTGGCAGGTGCAAGGGTTGAAGGCGTCCAGCGGTTTGCGCACCTGGCTTGATCAGTTGGGCGCGGGAGGAGGAACGCCATTGCTTGCCGCGCTGGCAGAGGCGGGGCGTTGGTTGGCGGCGCGGCAAAAGCATTGGCCGGCAGAGCAGCGGCGACTGTTGCTGGTGACCGATGGGCGTTTGCAGGAGTGGCCGATGCTGCCGGCGCTCGATTGCCCCGGCTTGCTGATCGACATTGAGCGTGGCCCGATCCGACTGGGCCGGGCGCGGGTGATGGCGGCAGATCTAAAGATCGACTACCGCCACATTGATGAGCTCATTGCGCGATAGGCCCCTGTGGGGGTAAAGCTTCGCCATCGCGAGCAAGCTTTGCTCCCACAGTTTCAGCGAAACAGATTGGTCCGCGCCAGCTCGATCACCTCATCCCCACGCCCGCTCATGACCGCCTTGAGCATATACAGGCTGAAACCCTTGGCCTGTTCCAGCTTGATGGTCGGTGGCATTGCCAGCTCCTGGGTCGCGGTTATCACGTCGACCAGCACCGGACCATCGTGGGCCAGCGCCCGGCGTAATGCCGCGTCCAGATCGGCGCTGGCCTCGACGCGAATCCCGAGGATCCCCATCGCGTTGGCCATTGCCGCAAAATCCGGATTATGCAGATCGGTGCCAGTGTCCAGCAGCCCGCTGGACTTCATCTCCATGGCCACGAAGCCGAGAGACGCGTTGTCATACACGATGATTTTCACCGGCAGCCTGAGCTGCGCCAGGGAGATGAAGTCCCCCATCAGCATGCTGAAACCACCGTCGCCGGAAAGGGAAATCACCTGGCGGTCGGGAAAGGCTGCCTGGGCGCCGATGGCCTGCGGCATCGCGTTGGCCATTGAGCCGTGGTTGAACGAACCGAGCAGGCGCCGCTTGCCGTTCATCTTCAGGTAGCGTGCGGCCCACACCGTGGGCGTGCCGACATCGGCGGTAAAAATCGCATCATCGTCGGCCAGTTCGCTGAGCAGGCGGGTAAGGTATTGCGGGTGGATCGGGCGGCCTGGTGCCGATGGCTGGGCCAGGTCATCGAGGCCTTGGCGGGCTTTTTCGTAATGCTTGAGCGACGCTTCGAGAAAGCTTCGATCGGCGCGATAGGGCAGGCGTGGCAACAGCGCCGCGAGGGTCTCACTGACGTCCGCGACGATGCCCAGGTCGAGCGCGGTGCGCCGGCCGAGGGCTTGTGGGTCATGGTCGATCTGGATGATGGTTGCGTCGGTGGGATAGAACTGGCGATAGGGGAAGTCGGTGCCAAGCATCACCAGGGTGTCGCAGTTGAGCATCGCGTGGTAGCCGGAGCTGAAGCCGATCAAACCGGTCATGCCGACGTCGAACGGATTGTTCCACTCCACGTGTTCCTTGCCGCGCAAGGCGTGCACCACCGGCGCGCCGAGGGCGTCGGCCAATGCCACCACCTGATCATGGGCACCGGCGCAGCCAGCCCCGCACATCAGGGTGACGGCCTTGCTCTGGCTCAGCAGTTCGACCAGGCGATCAAGGTCGTGGGGGGCCGGCAAGATGCGCGGTGCGGCCAGCGCAGGCCAGGGCTTGAAGGTGTCGTCTACTTCCTGTAGAGCCACGTCGCCGGGAATCACCACCACGGCCACGCCTCGATTGAGGATCGCGCTGCGCATCGCCCGGTGCAGCACCTGCGGCATCTGCGCCGGGTTGCTTACCAGCTCGACGAAGTGACTGCACTCCTTGAAGAGGTCCTGGGGATGGGTTTCCTGAAAGTAATTGAGGCCGACCTCCGAGGAGGGGATCTGGGCGGCAATGGCCAGCACCGGCACGTGATTCCTGTGGCAATCGAACAGCCCGTTGATCAAATGCAGATTGCCCGGCCCGCAACTGCCGGCACACACCGCCAGCTCGCCAGTAACCGCAGCGTCGGCACCGGCAGCGAAGGCGGCGACCTCTTCATGGCGCACGTGCATCCACTCGATACTGTCCATGGTGCGCAGCGCGTCGGTCAGGCCGTTAAGGCTGTCGCCCGTCAGGCCCCAGATGCGCTTGACGCCGGCCTGTTCCAGGGTGGTTGCCAGTTGCTGGGCAATGGTGATCTTCGCCATGGGGTACTCCGTTGTGAAATCGAGCGATGAGTTGTCCTCGGGTTAAAAGAGGACAACTCAATGCCGGTCATGACTCCCTCGCGCTCAGGGAAAAGCCACTCGGCGCCGGAATCGGATGGCGCATCAAGGTGCCGACAACCAGCGCGCCCAACCCCGCCAGCAGCCCCGCAACCAGCAACAATAAGCTGAACCCACTGATGAAAGCTTGCCTGGCCAGCGGCTCGACCACGGTACGCGCAGCCTCGGGCAACAGACTCATGGCGGCCGGCATGTCCCCGGCGACCACTCGCGAGCTGATGTCCTGGGTATGTTCGAGCCACTGCGCCGCCTGCTTCGCCAGTTCGGCGTGCAATACCTGCGAGGAGTGGCTCGACAACAGGGCGCCGTACACTCCGATCGCCAGGACGATGGCGCTGAAGCGCATGGTCGTGCTCATGCCGGAGGCCATCCCGGTGCGCTCGCGAGGCACGCAGGCCATGATGTTTTTCTGCGTGTCGCCGTTGAGTAATCCGGCGCCGGCACCGGTGACTGCGATGGCCAGGGCGAAGGGCAGGTAGCTGGCGCTGGTGACTGCCAAGGCACTCAACAGGTTGCCGCCAGCGACCAGGGCCAGCCCGGTGGCCATCAAGGTGCCGGGGGTGAAGCGGGTCGCCAGGCGCGCGCCGATCTTCGGGAAAATCAACATGGTCGCGGCAAACGGCAACATTCCCAGGCCTGAGCTGATGGCAGTGAAGCCCAGGCCGTTCTGCAAATAAAACGGCAGCAGCGTCATCATCACCTGGGCACAACCGGCGTAGGCGAACATGCCCAGCAGGGCGCCGATGAAGCGCGGGTGGCGGAACAACTGCAGGTCGACCATGGGCCTTTGCTGCAGGCGCTCGATGAGGACAAATGCGCCCATCAACAACGCACCGCCGATCAGTCGGGCGTAGGTCAGTGGATTGCTCCAGCCAATGCGGTTGGCCTCGATCAGGCCCCAGATCAGGCACAGCAGGCTGGCACTGAAGGCCAGGCTGCCCCAGGGGTCCAGGCGCGCGGATTGCGGGTCGCGGGATTCGGGAACCGCACGCCACACCATGACCATCAGGAACAAGCCCACCGGCAGATTGAGGTAGAAAATCCAGCGCCAGCCGATGGTCTCAGTGATGAGGCCCCCGAGGGTCGGTGCGGCCGTCATTGCAACGCCCATGCAGGCGCCCCAGAACGCCCAGGCCTTGGCCCGTTCCACCTCATCGTGGAAGGTGTGACCGATGGACGCCAAGGCAGAGGTCAGCAGCAGCGCGGCGCCAACGCCTTTGATTGCCCGCGCGATATCCAGGAACAACGCGCTGGGGGCAGCCCCGCAACCGATAGAGGCCAGGATGAAAATACCCAGGCCCCACAACAGGGTTTTCTGACGGCCGAAGCGGTCGGCGATGCTGCCCGCCGGCAACAACAGGGCGGCGAACGCCAGCATGTAGGCGCTGACGACCCATTCGATGTCGGCAAAATTGGCCCCCAGGTCGCGGGCAATGGTCGGCAGGGTGACGGCGACGATATTGGTGTCGAGGACGATCAGTGAGCAAACGCCTGAGGCTGTGAGTAACGTCAGGCGTGGGCTGACCTTGGGTTTGACGAGCATGGCGGCTGTTCTCTACTGTGGGCGTCGTGCAAGCATATGGCCGTCGACCATTGTCAGTGTTAGGTAGATGCCATGACTTCATTACCTTTGAGCTAATACATCGATGGATATCCGTCATTTTCGTTATTTCCTCGCCGTCGCCCGCCAGCGTAACTTCACCCGTGCCGCCGAGCAGTTGGGCATCGCACCGCCGACCCTGAGCCGGCAGATCCAGGACATGGAAAGCGAGCTCGGCACTCGGCTGTTTACCCGCCAGCAACGCGACGTCAGCCTGACCGAAGCCGGCGTTGCGCTGATGCCCGAGGCGGATGCCACCGTGCGCCAGTTTGAGTCGGCGCAACATAACGCCCGGCGTGCGGGACGGGGCGACATCGGCCACATCGAGTTGGGTTACGTGGCGTCGGCCGTTTATTCCGGGCTCCTGCAGAAACAGGTGCAGGCCTTCACCCGCGCTTACCCAGGTGTCGGTTTGAATGTGCGGGAAAGCCCAATGGCGACGTTACCGGCGATGGTGCTGGACGG
The DNA here is from genome assembly GCF_026241895.1 of Pseudomonas sp. RIT-562. Classification (GTDB taxonomy): domain Bacteria; phylum Pseudomonadota; class Gammaproteobacteria; order Pseudomonadales; family Pseudomonadaceae; genus Aquipseudomonas; species Aquipseudomonas mandelii_F. Next base: position 87,118 of record NZ_JAPJIV010000024.1, read on the forward strand.
ACGCTGTGACGTGGGTTACGTGCGTTCGCCGATGAATTTGCCGGAAGGCCTGGAAGCGTTGCGCCTGGACGCCGAAGGTTTTGTCCTGGCGGTGTCGGGCGAATCCTGGCTAAGCCGGCTGGCGCAGATCAGCCCGATGCAACTGCAGAACGAGACGTTCATTCTGCCCGAGCAGATCAGCGGCACTTTGCAGGTGGCCGCCGAGGGCGGCTTTGCGCCGAAGTTGGGGGCGCAACCGGGTGGGTTGGTTGCGGTGCTCGCGCTGGTGTCCCTGGGGCAGGGCGTGGCCGTGGTGCCGGAATCGGTGGTCGGTCATGTCGGATTGCCCGGGGTCTGGTACCGCCAGATCGAGGGCTGTGCAGCGAACTCGTGGTTGTCCTTGATTTATCGACGGTTTGAAAAGTCGGCGGCGGTGGGCCGGTATATCGAGCAGGTTCGTCACGGATTGACGCCAATTCCCGGGTCCACCGCCGATCACCCGTAGGAGCCTGGCTTGCCAGCGATGGCGTCCTCGTAATCGCCATCGCCGGCAAGCCGGGCTCCTACGGATTTGTGTCGAGCCCAATCGCGCATACACCCACGCTCCTGCAGGCGCCCCGGATGGTTCTACAGATTTTGTAATGATTTCCGTGTGTAGGAAAAGTCGCTTTCAGCTGTACGCTTGAAATCCTTTTGTCCTGCAGGATTTGCATGAACACCCTCTCGGAGCCTCCCAGTTACCCGTTCTCCCGGCGCCCTCGCGCAGTCTTGATGCACGCGCAGTACCCAGTCTTGCGACACCCGCTATCCACTCCCCAAACATTTTCACGGCCTGTGCGCCGCGTTTTGCCGTGCCTGGCATCCTGAATCAACTAAAGAGGTAGAGAAATTTTCATGGAATGGATCGCTGACCCCACCGCGTGGCTGGGCCTGTTGACCTTGATTGTGCTGGAGCTGGTACTGGGTATCGACAACCTGGTGTTTATCGCCATTCTGGCGGACAAACTGCCGCCTGAGCAGCGCGACCGCGCGCGGCTCATTGGTTTGTCCCTAGCGTTGTTGATGCGCCTGGGCCTGCTGGCCAGTATTTCCTGGCTGGTGACCCTGACACAGCCGCTGTTCGAGGTGTTCGACAAGAGCTTCTCCGGCCGCGACCTGATCATGCTGTTTGGTGGTGTGTTCCTGCTGTTCAAGGCCACCATGGAACTGCACGAGCGCCTCGAAGGCCACGTGGGCGAACGCACGTCTAACACGGCTTATGCGCTGTTCTGGCCGATCGTTGCGCAGATCGTAGTCCTCGACGCAGTGTTCTCCCTGGACGCGGTGATCACCGCCGTGGGCATGGTCGATGAGCTGGCAGTGATGATGATCGCGGTGATCATTTCCATCGGCCTGATGATCGTCGCCAGCAAGCCGCTGACCCGTTTCGTCAATGCTCACCCGACCGTAATCATGTTGTGCCTGGGTTTCCTGATGATGATCGGCTTCGCGCTGACCGCCGAAGGCCTGGGCTTCCATATTCCCAAGGGCTACCTGTACGCGGCCATTGGCTTCTCGATCCTGATCGAGGTGTTCAACCAGATCGCCCGCGCTCGACGCAAACGCTCGATGCAGGGTGTGCGGCCAATGCGCGAACGCACGGCGCATGCGGTGATGCGCCTGCTGGGTGGGCGCAAGCTGGCTGCAGAGGAAGTCGATGACGAGATCGCCGACCTGCTCGACAATGGCGAGGCACCCAGTGAAGTGCTGTTCGACCGCCGTGAGCGAGTGATGATCAGCGGCGTGTTGCAGCTGGCCGAGCGGCCGATTCGCACATTGATGACGGTGCGTGCCGACATCGACCACATCGACCTCGCAGATGACCCCGAAGCCATTCGGGCGCGCCTGATGCATTCGTCCTATTCGCGCCTGCCGCTGATTCGCGACGGAGCGGTGGACGAGCCCCTGGGCTTCGTGCACAAGAAGGAATTGCTCAAGGAATACCTGGCCGGCAACGAGCCGGACCTCGAACATCTGGCGCGCAAGACCATCAACCTGCTGGACAGCTATTCGATCCTCAATGCCCTGGAACAGATGCGCCAGGCCTCGACTCACATCGCCTTCGTGGTCAATGAATTCGGTGACTTCGTCGGCGTGCTGACGATGACCGACATCCTCGAATCGATCGCCGGTGAATTACCCGACGCCAGCGAAATCGAAGGCCCGGATGTGCTTGAGGATAACGGCGGGTTCATCGTCAGCGGTGCCTTGAACCTGATGCGGGTTCGCCAGCGCACCGGCTTCGCGGCAGAACCCACCGAGGATTACCAGACCCTGGCCGGCCTGGTAGTGAGCCTGCTGGATCGTCTGCCGGTCATCGGTGACAGCCATGAGTGGCAAGGTTGGCGGTTGACGGTGATGGCGGTTGAGGAGCGCCGGGTGACTCGGGTGTTGCTGATGCCTCGCAGCGAGTAATCCGTTCTAATCTCTCAGCTGACGCTAATTGCAGAAAATCCCAATCAGGAGAAACATCCATGAGCATCACCCGTTACGGCACCGGCAGCACCGCAGGAGGCGGCCAGGCGCGGCCGTTCGCTCGCGCCGTGGAAGCCGATGGCTGGCTGTACGTGTCTGGCCAGGTTCCGGCGCTGGATGGCGAGATCATTGTCGGCGGCATTGTCGAGCAGACTCACCAGACCATGAAGAACCTGATCGCCATCCTCGAAGAGGCCGGTTATGGTCTGGAGGACGTGGTGCGTACCGGTGTGTGGCTGGAAGACCCGCGGGATTTCTGGAGTTTCAACAAGGTGTTTGCCGAGTACTTCAGCCCGCAGCACGCCCCGGCGCGGGCCTGTGTGCAGGCGAACATGATGGTCGACTGCAAGGTTGAGATTGATTGCGTGGCCTACCGGAAAAAGGCCTGATATCAACAAAGAAGACATGTCAGCGGCTGAGTGCAGTCGCGACAGCCAAGGAGTTTGAGCATGACTAATGCGCTGATTAACTCTGCTGTGGACAAGGGCGCGGCCCCGATCGGCGCAAATCTGCTGCGCGACGTCAGCCTGCCGGCATTGGTGCTGCATCGCGAAGCGCTGGAACACAACATTCGCTGGATGCAGGACTTCGCCAGCAACAGCGGCGCCGAGCTTGCCCCCCATGGTAAAACCAGCATGATGCCGGCGTTGTTTCGCCGCCAGCTGGACGCCGGCGCCTGGGGCATTACCCTGGCCAGCGCAACCCAGGTCCGGGCCGGCTACGCCCATGGGGTGCGCCGGATATTGATGGCTAACCAGCTGGTCGGCACACCGAACATGGCATTGATCGCCGATTTGCTGGCGGACCCGGATTTTGATTTTTACTGCATGGTCGATCATCCGGACAACGTCGCTGACCTCGGCGCCTACTTTGCCTCGCGGGGTTTGCGGCTGAACGTGATGATCGAATACGGCGTGGTAGGCGGCCGCTGCGGCTGTCGCACCGAACAGCAAGTGCTCGAACTGGCCAACGTCATCAGTGCGCAACCGGCGTTGGCGCTGACCGGCATCGAAGGCTACGAAGGGGTGATCCATGGTGATCACGCCGAGAGCGGGATTCGCGCGTTTGCTTCGTCCCTGGTACGTCTGGCAGTGGAGCTGCAGGACAGTGGCGCATTCGCCATCGCCAAGCCGATCATCACTGCTTCAGGATCCGCCTGGTATGACCTGATTGCCGAATCCTTCGAAGCGCAGGATGCCTCGGGACGCTTTCTCAGCGTATTGCGCCCGGGCAGTTATGTGGCCCACGACCACGGCATCTACAAGGAGGCGCAATGCTGTGTGCTTGAGCGCCGCAGTGACCTGCACGAAGGCCTGCGCCCGGCACTGGAAGTCTGGGCCCATGTGCAGTCGCTGCCGGAGCCAGGCTTTGCGGTGGTTGCCCTGGGCAAGCGCGACGTGGCTTATGACGCCGGGCTGCCGGTGCCGCTGCGGCGCTACCAGGCCGGGGTCGTGCCTGCCGTCAGCGACGACGTCGGTGCCTGCAAAGTGACGGCGGTCATGGACCAGCATGCGTTCATGACCGTGGCGCCCGGGGTCGAGTTGCGGGTGGGGGACATCATTTCCTTCGGCGCCTCGCATCCTTGCCTGACGTTCGACAAGTGGCGGGTGGGCTGCCTGGTGGATGAACAGTTGAATGTCATCGAGACCATGGAAACCTGTTTTTAACAGTCAAGACCGAGGTGCTGCCATCGCGAGCAAGCTTTGCTCCCACAGTGGAAACACCTCAGTCCTGTGGGAGCAAGCTTGATTTCACAGTGGGCACAACACAGTCCTGTGGGAGCAAGCTTGATTTCACAGTGGGCACACCACAGTCCTGTGGGAGCAAGCTTGATTTTACAGTGGGCACAACACAGTCCTGTGGGAGCAAGCTTGATTTTACAGTGGGCACACCACAGTCCTGTGGGAGCAAGCTTGATTTCACAGTGGGCACAACACAGTCCTGTGGGAGCAAAGCTTGCTCGCGATGAGGCCCGGGCGGCCAAGGAAGGGCATGGGCAGGAGAGGACTGGGCGAGATCAATCGCGATAAAACACCTGCACCAGGTGATAACCGAACTTGCTTTTGATCGGCCCGTGCACCACCCGCAACGGCTTCTTGAAAATCACTGAGTCAATCACCCCGACCATCTGCCCGGGCCGCACTTCGCCCAGGTCGCCTCCGCGTTTACCGGAAGGGCAGGTGGAGTACTTCTTGGCCAGCACATCAAAAGCTTCGCCCTTGGCGATGCGCTGTTTGAGCTGCTCGGCTTCTTCGGCGGTTTTCACCAGGATATGGCGGGCTTGAGCTTTCATGAGGCAGGTACCTTACAACTGGGGTGGCGGTGTTGAGGCGCGCGATTATGCCTCAACTTACCCCGGTTCACCGAGCATCGCGCGAATCTTGTTGGCCAGCAGGTCGATCGAGAATGGCTTGGCGACCATGTCCATGCCTTGGTCAAGAAAGCCCTGGCGCTCGGCGGCTTTTTCCGCGTAGCCGGTCATGAACAGCACCTTGAGGTCGGGCCGGCGCTGACGGGCGATTTCCGCCAGTTGCCGCCCGTTCATGCCCGGCAAGCCGACGTCAGTCACCAGCAGGTCAACCCGCGTGGCCGACTCCAGCAAGGGCAGGGCCGTCATCGCATCCTGGGCTTCATAGGCCTGGTAACCCAGCTCCTTGAGCAGGTTCAGCACCAGCATGCGCACCGCCGGATCATCCTCCACCAGCACCACGGTCTCACCGGCATTCGCCGCCGGTGCCTGGCCAGCGAAGGGCAACAACGTGGCTTGCGCTTCCAGCTCCTGCAAACGCGGCAGGTACAGGCGCACACTGGTGCCTTGGCCCGGTACGCTGTCGATGTGCACATGACCGCCGGACTGTTGCGCAAAACCATAAATCATCGACAGACCCAGGCCTGTGCCCTGGCCGATCGGTTTGGTGGTGAAGAACGGATCGAAGGCCTTGGCCAGGACCGATGGCGTCATGCCGGTGCCATTGTCGCTGACGGCAATCATCAGGTAATCCCCAGCCTTGACCGGTTCCAGGGTGGTGATATCGCTGTCTTCCAGGTAGACGTTGGCAGTCTCGATCAGCAGCTCGCCGCCGTCGGGCATGGCATCGCGCGCATTGATCACCAGGTTGAGCAGGGCATTCTCCAACTGGCTGACATCGGTGCTGACCGGCCAGACATCTGCCACCAGCTGCAAGCGCAGTTCGATGTGGTCGCCCTTGGTTCGGCGCAGCAGGTCTTCCAAAGAGTGGACCAGATCATTGGCGTTCAATGGCTTGCGGTCCAGCGACTGGCGGCGGGAGAAGGCCAGCAGGCGATGGGTCAGGGCGGCGGCGCGATTGGCGGACGACACCGCGGCTTCGGTGAATCGGCCGATCTCGGCGGCGCGTCCGTCGGCGATGTAGCGTTGCATGAGGTCGAGGCTGCCGATGATCCCGGTCAACATGTTGTTGAAGTCATGGGCGATGCCCCCGGTGAGTTGCCCCACCGCCTCCATCTTTTGCGCGTGGCGCAAGGCATCTTCGGCGCGCTCGCGCTCGAGCATCTCACTCTGCAGGCGCTGGTTGGCTTCGGCCAGTTGCTGGGTGCGGGCGGCAACGCGCTCTTCCAGGGTTTCGTTGAGATTGCGCAGGGCCTCTTCGGTTTTTTTGCGCTCGGTCTCGTCGATCACAAAAATGTAGAAACCGTTGACTGCTCCGTCCGCTCCATGGCGTGGCAAGTAGTTCATCAAGGCATGCCGGTAGCTGCCGTCACGATGGCGGGTGTCGATGCCGAAGCAGCAAGTCTTGCCGCTCAGCGCCTCGGCAATATGCGCGGCGCGCAACGCGTAGGCTTCCTCGCCCAGCACTTCGCGGATGGTGCGTCCGTACAGTTCCTGGGGCGTGCGGCCGTACCAGTCGAGGTAAGCGGCATTGTTCAGGCGAAAGCGTTCCTCGTGATCGACGTAGCTGATCAGGATCGGCATCGCGTTGATGATCAACTGCAATTCGGTCTGGCTCTGGCGCAGGGCCTGCTCAGTGTGTTTGCGTTCGGTCAGGTCCAGCGCGGCGCCGAGGAAGCGGATCGGCCGGCCGTGGTGATCCTTGTAGCAACGCCCACGGGCGAACACCCAGCGCACCTGGCCGTCCGCCTGCAGCAGGCGGTATTCCTCGGCGTATTCAGTGCCGTTGGTAATGGCGTGCTTGATGCCGCGAGCCACCGTGGCCCGATCTTCGGGATGCACTCCGTGCAGATAGGCGCTGACGGGCAGCTGGCTGGACAGCAACGGGTCGACCCCGTGCAACTGGGCAAAGTGGGTGTCGGCGATGAAGTGGTCTTCGTTGATGTCCCAGTCCCAGGTGCCGACTGCGTCAGTCGCGGCGAGGGCCAGTTGCAGGCGCTCCTCGGTTTCGCGTTGGGCCTTGAGGCTGGCGGCGGAGCGTTGCTCGAGCTCCACGGCGATGCGCCGGCGTTCGTTGGTTTCAATCGCAGTCACCAGGATGCCGGTGACCTGCGCGGCTTCGTCGCGGATCGGGCTGTAGGTCAGGTCCAGCCAGAAGTCGGATTCAACCCCGTCGCGCTGCAAGGTGAAGCGCTGTTCACTGTAGGTGCGCACCTGGCCTTGCAGCACGGCGCGGTAGATCGGGTCGGTGAAGTCGCGAAGCTCCGGCCAGATTTGGTGCGCCGGCTGGCCGAAGGCGTGGGGATGTTTGCTGCCGGCCAGCAGGGCGAACCCGTCGTTGTAGATCTGCGTGAGTTGCGGCCCCCACAGCAGCAGCATCGGCATCGGCGAATGAATCACGATGTCCACGGCGGTTTTCAGGCTTTGCGGCCAGGCACTTGCGGCGCCCAGCGGGCTGCGGCTCCAGTCGGTGCGGGCGATCAGGGCCTGGGCATCGCTGCCGGTCGGTGATGCATTCATCAAGTTGTCCTGCACTAAGTCGGTGTGGCGGCGTCTACTATGCTTGCATGGCGGTAGACGCTGGATGGCCTGTTGAGGTCATATTGTTCAATTGAATGCTTCGCGGGTGTTTTTTGCCATGGAAATCGCTGCACTGCTAACGCTTCTTGCCAGCCACAATGGCTCCGATCTTTACCTCTCTACCGGAGCGCCGCCCAGCGCCCGGTTCGATGGAGTGCTGAAGACGCTGGCCGAGCAACCGTTCAAGGCAGGAGAGATCGCCGCCATTGCCGCGTCCATCATGGACGCCGAACAGCGCCTGGAGTTCGATCGGGAATTGGAGATGAACCTGGCAATCTCTTTGCCGGGCGTCGGGCGCTTTCGCGTGAACATCTTCAAGCAACGCAACGACGTGTCCATTGTGGCGCGCAATATCAAGCTCGACATTCCGCGCTTCGAAGACCTCAACCTGCCCGCGGTGCTGCTCGAAAGCATTATGCTCAAGCAAGGCCTGATGCTGTTTGTCGGGGCCACCGGGTCAGGCAAGTCGACCTCCCTGGCGGCGTTGATCGACTATCGCAATCGCCATAGCAGCGGGCACATCATCACCATCGAAGACCCGGTCGAGTATATCCATCGACACAAGCGCTCGATCATTAACCAGCGCGAGGTGGGGGTCGATACCCGCAGTTTCCACGCGGCGCTGAAGAACACCTTGCGCCAGGCTCCGGACGTGGTGCTGATCGGCGAGATTCGCGACCGTGAAACCATGGAACACGCCCTGGCTTTTGCCGACACCGGGCACCTGGTGATTTCCACGCTGCATGCCCACAACGCCAATCAGGCACTGGATCGCATCGTCAATTTCTTTCCGGATGAACGCCGCACCCAGTTGCTGCATGACCTGGGCAACAACCTCAAGGCGTTTGTCTCTCAGCGCCTGGTGCGCAGTCGTGACGGCCAGCGTCGGGCGGCGGTGGAGGTGATGCTCGGCACGCCAACCATCGCCGACCTGATCCGGCGCAATGAGCTGGATGAGCTCAAGGGCATCATGGAGAAATCCACCGAACGGGGGATGCAGACGTTTGACGGCGCGTTGTTCGGGCTGGTGGTCGAAGGGGCGATCGATGAGGAGGAAGCGCTGAAGCATGCGGATTCGGTGAACAATCTGCGCTTGCGCTTGAAGCTGCATGCGGATGCGACGCCGGGGGTTGCGCCGGCGTCGGGGGAATGGGGGCTGATGGACTGACACCGTCCTGTCTTCTGTAGGAGCTGCCGCAGGCTGCGATCTTTTAAACATCAAGATCAAAAGATCGCAGCCTGCGGCAGCTCCTACGTGATTGGGTTCTCAGGTTTGCAGTTCGGGGCGGTTGCGGTATTGCTCCAGTGCTTCAGGATTGGCCAGGGCGTCGGTGTTCTTCACCTGCTGCCCATGCACCACATTCCTCACCGCCAGCTCCACCACCTTGCCACTGATGGTTCGAGGAATTTCGCTGACCGCGACAATCTTCGCCGGCACATGGCGCGGCGTGGTATTGGCGCGGATGACCTGGCGGATCTGCTGTTCAAGCTCATCGTCGAGCGGCACTGCGTCGCGCAGTTGCACGAACAGCACCACTCGCACATCGTCCTGCCACTGCTGCCCGATGGCCACGCTGTCCACCACCTGCGGCACCTTCTCGACCTGGCGATAGATCTCCGCAGTGCCGATGCGCACGCCACCCGGATTGAGCACCGCATCCGAGCGGCCGTGAATCATCATGCCGCCATGTATCAGTTGTTCGGCGTAGTCGCCTTGGGCCCAGACCCCGGGAAACTGGCTGAAGTAAGACGCTCGCAGCTTTTCGCCGTCAGGGTCATTCCACAGGCCGATCGGCATCGCCGGAAAGTGCCGGGTGCACACCAGTTCGCCTTTCTCGCCGATGACCGGCTGGCCGTTGTCGTCCCACACTTCAATCGCCATGCCCAGGCTCTTGCCCTGCATTTCGCCACGGCGCACCGGCAATAGCGGGTTGCCGATGACGAAGCACGAGACGATGTCGGTGCCACCGGACATCGACGCCAGGCACAGGTCGCGCTTGATGTCCCGGTACACGTAGTCATAGCTCTGGGGCGATAACGCCGAGCCGGTGCACAGGAGGGTTTTCAGGCTGTGCAGATCATGGCTTAGCCGCGGTTTCAGGCCGCTGCTTTCCAGGGTCGCGAGAAACTTCGGGCTGGTGCCGAAGACGCTGATGCGCTCGTCGTCGATCAGGTCGATCAAGCGTTCCGGGCCAGGCTGAAACGGCGAGCCGTCGTAGAGCACCACTGCGCTGCCCACCGCCAGGGCCGACACCAGCCAGTTCCACATCATCCAGCCGCAGGTGGTGTAGTAGAACAGCCGGTCGCCGGCGCCAAGATCGGCGTGCAGGCCGTGCTCCTTGACGTGCTGCAGCAGCACGCCGCCAGTGCTGTGGATGATGCATTTGGGCACGCCGGTGGTGCCGCTGGAATAGAGGATGTACAGCGGGTGCGCGAACGGCACGGCGATGAAGTCCGGCTCGCCACCGACTTCGTAGAAGTCCTCCCACAGGCTGACATTGGCTTGGGTGCGGAAGTCTTCGATACGGGCCTGTGGTCGGGCGTAAGGCACAACAATCAGCTGTTGCAGGGACGGCAGCCGTTCGAGGATTTCGTTGACCTTGGCGCTCTGGTCAAGCTCTTTTCCGGCATAACGATAACCGGCGCAGGTGAGCAGCACTTTGGGCTCGATCTGGCCAAAGCGATCGATCACGCCCTGGGTGCCGAAATCCGGCGACGAGCAGGACCAGATGGCCCCCAGGCTGGTGGTAGCGAGCATCGCCACCAGGGTTTGCCAAGTGTTGGGCATGCACGCCGCCACTCGGTCGCCGAGGCCGACGCCGGCGGCCTGCAGGCTGTATTGCAGGCCGGCCACGTGTTCGGCGAGCTGCGCCCAGGTCAATTGTTCGCGCTGGCCATTTTCGCCAATGGCCACCACTGCGACCGCATCGTCGCGACGCCGCAGCAGGTGTTCGGCGAAATTCAGGGTGGCGCCGGGAAACCACTGGGCGCTGGGCATCTGCGCACCTTCGAGCAGTACGGCGTCCGGTTGCGCGTGAAAGCGGATGTCGAAAAAATCGACAATGGCTTGCCAGAAGTCTTCACGCTGGTCGATGGACCATTGGTGCAGGGCAGGGTAGTCATCGACATGCAGGTGATGGCGTCGGTTGATGAACCGCCGAAACGCTTCCATGCGCGTCTTGCCGATGCGTTGGGCGTCGGGTTGCCAGAGGATGTTGGACATGGCTTGGCCTCTTACTGATCTTGAGATCCAATCGCGGGCAAGCCTTGCTCCCACAGGGGGATGTGTTGCCACAGGCTATGTGCAAAACCAAATGGGAACACAGTAGTGTTTTGCCAAAGGTTATGCGCAAACCTATGGAGACCCACACCCTGTGGGAGCAAGGCTTGCCCGCGATCAACGATAACGCGGTCTACAGCCTGACTACTGCGCCAGCCACCCACCATCAATATTCCACGCCGCCCCCCGCACCTGGCTTCCCGCCTCGCTGCACAGGAACAGCACCAGCTCACCCAACTGCGGCGGCGTAACGAACTCCAGGGACGGCTGCTTCTCCGCCAGCAAATCATGCTGCGCCTGCTGCGGGTCAACGCCTTTGGCAATCCGGTCATCGATCTGTTTTTGCACCAGCGGCGTCAGTACCCAGCCCGGGCAGATTGCATTACAGGTGACGCCGGTGGTGGCCGTTTCCAGGCCTACCACCTTGGTCAAGCCGATGACCCCATGCTTGGCCGCCACATACGCGGCCTTGCCAGTGGAACCGACCTGGCCGTGCACCGAGGCGATGTTGATGATCCGTCCCCAGTTCTTCGCGCGCATGCCCGGCAGGCTCAGGCGAGTGCTGTGGAACACCGACGAGAGATTGATCGCGATGATCGCGTCCCAGCGCTCCACGGGAAAATCTTCCACGGCCGCGACATGCTGGATCCCGGCGTTGTTGACCAGGATGTCGATGCCGCCGAACTCGCGCTCGGCATAGGCAAGCATCTCGGCAATCTGCGCCGGATCACTCACATCCGCTGGGTGATGGCCGACCTTGCCGCCAAATTGCCCGACCTCGGTGATCACGGCCGCGGCATCACCGAAGCCGTTGAGCACCACGTTCGCGCCGGCCTTGGCCAAGCTCAGGGCGATGCCCAGGCCGATGCCGCTGGTGGAACCGGTAACCAGTGCGGTCTTGCCCGAAAGAGTGGTCATGAATACCTCACACAATGCCAGTGGCGTAGAAAGTGCCGATCACCACAAAAACCGCCAGGGTCTTGATCAGCGTAATACAGAAAATGTCTTTGTAGGCTTCCCGGTGAGTCAGGCCAGTCACGGCCAGCAGGGTGATCACCGCGCCGTTGTGCGGCAGGGTGTCCATGCCGCCGCTGGCCATTGCAGCCACCCGGTGCAGCACTTCCAAGGGGATGTTGGCGGCATTGGCAGCGCTGATGAACTGCTCGGACATCGCCGCCAGGGCAATGCTCATGCCTCCGGAAGCCGAGCCGGTAATCCCCGCCAGCAACGTCACGGTAACCGCTTCGTTGACCAGTGGGTTGGGAATGTTCTTGAGCCAGTCGGCCAGCACCAGGAAGCCCGGCAACGAGGCGATCACCGCGCCAAAACCATACTCCGAGGCGGTGTTCATGGCCGCCAGTAGCGCGCCGCTGACCGCACTTTTACTGCCCTCGGCAAGCTTGCTGCGAATCGCCGTGAAGCCAAACGCCAGGACCATGAGGATGCCGATCAGCAGGGCGGCCTGGACGGCCCAGATGGCGGTGAGCTTGGCGATCTCGGTGGTGACCGGCACGCTCATGCCCGGCAGCGCGAGGCTATGGGTCTTGCCGTACCATTGGGGAATCCAGTGGGTGAACAGCAGGTTCATGATGCCTACGGCCAGCAGCGGCGACAGGGCAATCCAGGGGTTGGGCAGGCGGATGTCTTCGGCGGTTTCCGGCTCGTTACGCAGGTCGCTGCCATACCCTTCGCCCGCACGCTGGGCCTTGTTGCGCTGGCGCTGCAGGAACAGCATGCCAGCGCAGACGACAAAAATGGAGCCGATCAATCCCAGCCAGGGCGCTGCCCATGCGGTGGTATTGAAGAAGGTGCTGGGAATGATGTTCTGGATTTGCGGAGTGCCGGGCAGGGCGTCCATGGTGAACGAAAAGGCACCCAGGGCGATGGTCGCCGGGATCAGGCGCTTGGGGATATTGCTCTGGCGGAACATTTCGGCAGCGAACGGGTAGACCGCGAACACCACGACAAACAGCGACACGCCGCCATAGGTCAGCAGCCCGCACACCAGCACGATCACCAGCATCGCCTGGCGGGTGCCCAGCAGGCTGATCGCTGCCGCAACGATGGAGCGGGAGAAACCGGACAGCTCGATCAGCTTGCCGAACACCGCGCCGAGCAGGAACACCGGAAAGTACAGTTTGATGAAACCGACCATTTTTTCCATGAACACGCCGGTGAAGGCGGGTGCGACGGCGGAAGGGTCGGTGAGCAGGACGGCGCCGAGGGCGGCAATCGGGGCAAAGAGGATGACGCTGTAGCCGCGATAGGCGGCCAGCATTAGCAGCGCCAGGGCTGCCAAGGCGATGATCACACTCATGGTGTGTCTCCTGGATTGTTATTTTTTTTGGGGTGTGGCTTGTAGCAGAGGGATATAGCTAGATCTGTGCCAGGTGGTTAACACATTGAAATACAAAGATTTTCTGTTTTTTTTCGGCGGCTGCTTGCGAAAAATGTCTCTTATTTGAGACTTGTGTTGCATGTAAGGGCGTCATCGCGGGCAAGCCTGGCTCCCACAAGGAGAGCTCTCGACAGCGATAATTTACTTTTGCCATGCACTCTGTGGGAGCAAGGCTTGCCCGCGATGGCGTCCTGTCTACCAATAGAGATTAAGGTCTCATATCGGAGACTCAACAATTCCCAACGCCACCATCTTCTTGTACAACGTCGACCGCCCCAACCCTAACAGCGCCGCCGCATCGACCACCTTGCCCGCACACTTTGCCAGCGCCGACTCGATCAGCTGCCGATCAAACCGCTCCCGCGCCTGGCTGAAGGTCTCATGCTCAACCGCCTCGATCACCACCGGCGCCACACGCGCTACCGGTGTCATGGTGCCAATCGCCGCACGGATTTCAGCAGCGTCCAGGATCAAATCATCACTGAGCAATGCCGCGCGTTCCAGCACATTGCGCAGTTCACGGATGTTCCCCGGCCAGGCGTGTTGCGCTAACAGTGCCAGGGCTTCGTGGTTGAGTTCATGCTGGCTGCGCAGCTCCTCCAAAATTGCCTCGCTGAGCGCCGGCAAGTCGTCGAGGCGATCACGCAAAGGCGGCACATGAATCGGCAGGACATTGAGGCGGTAATACAGGTCGGCGCGAAACTCGCCGCGCTTGATCGCTGCTTCCAGGTCCGTGGAAGTCGCGGCGATGACGCGAACGTCGCTCTGGATCATTTCGTTGGAGCCTACGGGCTCGAACTCCTTCTCCTGCAACACTCGCAGCAATTTGCTCTGCAGGGGCAGGGGCATGTCGCCGATCTCGTCAAGAAACAGGGTGCCGCCTTGGGCCAGCTGCAGCTTGCCGATGCGGCCCTTGCGATCGGCACCGGTGAACGCGCCCGGTGCGGTGCCGAAGAACTCGGCTTCCAGCAGAGCTTCGGGAATCGCCGCGCTGTTGATGCTGACAAAGGCCTTGTGTGCCCGGGGTGACGCGCCATGGATCGCCTGGGCGAGCAATTCCTTGCCGGTGCCGGTCTCACCCAGCAGCAGCACCGGTGAGTCGGCGCTGGCGCCACGACGGGCGCGGCGTTTGACTTCGAGGGTCGCGGAGCTGGTACCGATGAAGTGGGCAAAATTGTATTTGCTCTGGCGTGCCCGCAGCAGCGAGCGGGTCGAGGCCAGTTCCTCCTGCATGCTCATGTAGCGCTTGAGCATTGGCGACAGGCTGCGCAATTCGTCGAACAGCGCAAAACCGATGGCGCCGATCACCATGCCGGTGTCGTCGTGGATCGGCAGGCGCATGACCACCAGCGGTTCCTTGGGCGTGTCCTGCATGTCGAGCAGAATCGGCCGGCCAGTGCGCACCACCTCGCGCAGCAGGCTGCCGGGGATCACGCTTTCGCACGGCTTGCCGATTGCCACTTCAGCCAAGTCCAGGCCGAAGCGTCGGGCGTAGCGCTCGTTCATCCAGACGATGTTGGCATCACGGTCGACGATGACCGTGCCTTCGCTGGATTGCTCGATGATCTCAAACAGCGAGCGAATCGCCAGCAGGCGCACGCGCTGGTAGTCCTTGAGGCTTTCGGTGGTGTTCATGGAAGGGGCTGATCCTGATTGTTTAGTGCCAGTTAGGGCCTCATCGCGAGCAGGCTCACTCCTACAAAGGGTCTGAGTTGCTCACCAAACCCCTGTAGGAGCCGGCTTGCCGGCGATGGCCGCCACGCGGTTTCAAGCCTTGCTCAGCAACGCCGCCGCCAGTAACTCCTTGGTGTAAGGATGCTGCGGCGCATCGAACACGGCATGGCTCGCTCCGCGCTCCACCACCTGGCCGTCCTTGATCACGATCATATCGTGTGCCAGCGCGCGAACCACGGCCAGGTCATGGCTGATGAACAGGTACGTCAGGCCATGTTTTTCCTGGAGCTGTCGCAGCAGGGCGACCACTTGTTTTTGCACGGTACGATCCAGTGCCGAAGTCGGTTCGTCCAGCAGGATCAGCGCCGGTTTCAACACCAGGGCTCGGGCAATTGCGATGCGTTGGCGTTGGCCGCCCGAGAACTCATGGGGATAACGATGGCGACTTTGCGGGTCCAGGCCGACTTCCTCCAGCGCCCGGATCACCTCGGCCTGGCATTGATCGGCGGTGAGCTGGCTGTGCACTTCGAGGCCTTCGCTGATGATCTGCGCCACCGACATTCGTGGGCTCAGGCTACCGAAGGGGTCCTGGAACACCACCTGCATTTTCTTGCGCCACGGGCGTAGCTGTTTTTGCGTGAGGCCGTCCAGCGCCTCTCCCTGAAAGCGGATGCTGCCTTCGGAATCGAGCAGGCGCAGGATCGCCTGGCCCAAGGTCGACTTGCCCGAACCGGACTCGCCGACGATGCCCAGGGTCTTGCCACGCTGAATGTCCAGGCTGATGCCATCGACAGCGTGCAGGTAGGTCTTGCGCTGGAACAGCCCGCCACCGAGCACGAACTTGACGCTCAGGTTGTCGACTTCCAGCACATTCTCGCGTTCATCCCGGGGCAAGGCTTCGCCTTCCGGCTCGGCGTTCAGCAGCACGCAGCTGTAAGGGTGCTTGGGTTCGGTGAAGAGGGTTTCGCAGGGTGCCTGTTCAACGATTTCCCCGGCCTTCATCACGCACACGCGCTGGGCGATGCTGCGCACCAGGTTCAGGTCATGGCTGATCAGCAACAGAGACATGCCCAGGCGCTGCTGCAGGGATTTGAGCAGCAACAGGATCTTGCGCTGTACCGTGACGTCGAGCGCGGTGGTGGGTTCGTCGGCGATCAGCAGCTGCGGTTCGCAGGCCAGGGCCATGGCGATCATCACCCGTTGCCGTTGGCCGCCGGACAGCTGGTGCGGGTAGGCCTTGAGTCGCTCCGCGGGTTTTTGAATGCCCACCAGGTGCAGCAATTCGAGGATGCGCGCCTGGGCCGGTTTACCGGTCAGGCCCTTGTGCAGCAGAAGGGTTTCGCCGATCTGCTTCTCGATGCTGTGCAGTGGGTTAAGCGAAGTCATCGGCTCCTGGAAGATCATCGCGATCCGGTTGCCGCGCAATTGACGCAGTACCTTGGGGTCGGCGCCGACCAGTTCCTTGCCGTGATAACGGATGCTGCCGCGGGTCTCGGTGCCGGTCTCCGGCAGCAGCTGCAGGATTGAATGCGCAGTCACCGATTTGCCGGAGCCGGATTCGCCCACCAGTGCCAGGCATTCGCCGGGACGGATGTCCAGGCTCAGGTTGCGCACTACGGTCTGGCCACTGAAGGCCACGCTGAGGTCACGGATTTCGATCAGGTTACTCATATCAACGGGTCGTCTCTGATGATCGGGGATCAAGATCGCGGATCAAGATCGCGGATCAAACGCATCGCGCAAGGCCTCACCGATAAACACCAGCAAGGAAAGAATCAGCGCCAGGGTGAAAAATGCCGTCAACCCGAGCCAGGGCGCCTGCAGGTTCTGCTTGCCCTGGCCGATCAGCTCACCCAGGGAGGCACTGCCGGCGGGCATGCCGAAGCCGAGGAAGTCCAGGGCCGTCAGGGTTGAAATTGCCCCGGTCAGAATAAAAGGAAGGTAGCTCAAAGTCGCATTCATGGCGTTGGGCAGGATGTGCCGCACGATGACCTTGCGATCCGTCAGCCCGAGTGCCCGCGCCGCCTTGACGTATTCCAGGTTGCGCCCACGCAGGAACTCGGCACGCACCACGTCCACCAGGGCGAGCCAGGAGAACAGCGCCATGATCCCCAGCAGCCACCAGAAGTTCGGCTCGACGAAACCCGAGAGAATGATCAACAGGTACAGCACCGGCAAACCCGACCACACCTCCAGCAGGCGTTGACCAAGCAAGTCCACCCAGCCGCCGTAATAGCCCTGTAGTGCGCCAGCGGCAATGCCGATCAACGCGCTGACCACCGTCAGCATCAGTGCAAACAGGATCGACACCCGCGCGCCGAAAATCACCCGGGCCAGCACATCGCGGGCCTGGTCGTCAGTGCCCAGCCAGTTCACGCTCGAAGGCGGGCTGGGGGCGGGTTTGCTCAGGTCATAATTTGGCGTGTCAGCACTGAAAGGGATGGGCGGGAACAGCATCCAGCCGCCGTCTTTCTCGATCAGCTTCTGCACATATTCGCTGCGGTAATCCGCCTGGAACGGCAGCTGTCCACCGAACTCCTGCTCGGTGTGGCGCTTGAAGGCGGGGAAATACAGATCGCCCTGGTAACTGACCAGCAGCGGCTTGTCGTTGGCGATGAGTTCGCCCCCCAGGGTCAGCAGGAACAGGCCGATGAACAGCCACAAGGACCACCAGCCACGACGGTTTTTGCGGAAACGTTCGAAGCGCCGGCGACCCAGCGGCGAGAGCGTGAACATCAGGCGTTCCTCGCGGCGAAGTCGATACGCGGGTCGACCAGGGTGTAGCAGAGGTCGCCAATCAGCTTAATCAGCAGGCCGAACAGGGTGAAGATAAACAGTGAGCCGAAGACTACCGGGTAGTCCCGCGAGACGGCCGCCTCGTAACTCATGCGCCCCAGGCCATCCAGGGAGAAAATCACTTCGATCAGCAGCGAGCCGGCGAAGAACACGCTGATGAACGCCTGGGGAATTCCCGAAACCACCAGCAGCATAGCGTTGCGAAACACGTGGCCGTACAGCACCCGGCGTTCGCTCATGCCTTTGGCGCGGGCCGTGACCACGTATTGGCGGGTGATTTCATTGAGGAAGGAATTCTTGGTGAGGATGGTCAGGGTCGCAAACCCGCCAATGACCAACGAGGTCACCGGCAGCACCAGATGCCAGAAGTAGTCGGCGATCTTGCCCAAGGTCGACAGCGAATCGAAGTTGTCCGAGACCAGGCCACGCACCGGGAACCAGTTCAGTGAAGTGCCCCCGGCGAACATGACGATCAGGAACATCGCGAACAGGAACGCCGGCATCGCATAGCCGATGATGATCGCGGTGCTGCTCCAGATGTCGAAATGACTGCCGTGGCGCACCGCCTTGCGAATGCCCAGCGGGATCGATACCAGGTAGGTGATCAGCGTGGCCCACAGGCCGAGGGAAATGGTCACCGGCATCTTTTCCAGGATCAGGTCGGTGACCGTGGCGCCGCGGAAAAAGCTTTTGCCGAAGTCCAGGCGGGCATAACTGGTGAGCATCAGCCACAGGCGCTCGTGGGCCGGCTTGTCAAAGCCGTACTGTTTTTCGATCTCCTTGATCAGTTGCGGATCTAGCCCGCGACTGGCCCGCGAACTGGCGGCAGGCGCCTCGCCGGAACCGCCGCCGACACTGGCTCCGCCGATCCCTTGCAGGTGCGCGATGGCCTGTTCTACCGGCCCCCCTGGAGCGGCCTGAACGATGACGAAGTTGACCAAAAGAATGATCACCAGCGTCGGAATGATCAGCAGCAAACGCCTTAACGTATAAGCCCACATCAATGCGGCCCTCCGGGTTTGCTGCGACTGATGCGCTCGGCGGTCATCTGCTGGTTGGTCAGGGGCGTGGTGCTCACCTCCCACCAGCTTTCAATGGCTTCGTCATTACTCGCCTGTTCGTTAGGCATGCCGAAGCGATTCCACCACACGGTGGAAGTCCCCGGCGGGTAATAATTGGGAATCCAGTAGTAATTCCATTGCAGCACCCGATCCAGCGCGTGGGCGTAGCGCAGCATGTCCGCCTGGGTCGAGGCGCGGAGCAGGCCGTTGATCAGGCTGTCGACCGCCGGGTTCTTCAGCACCATGTAGTTGTTGGCACCCGGATCGTTGGCCGAGGTCGAGCCGAAATAATTCAGCAGCTCGCCACCTGGCGCGGTAGTGACCGGGTAGCCGGTGACGATCATGTCGTAGTCGCGGCTCATCAGGCGGTTGACGTACTGGGAGGCGTCGATGCGACGGATATTCAGGTCGATGCCGATTTGTTTCAGCGTGCGCTTGTACGGCAGCAGCAGGCGGTCCATGCCGTTCTGGCTGACCAGGAAGGTGAAACTAAGCGCCTTGCCTTCGGCGTTCACCAGTTGATCGCCCTCGGGTTTCCAGCCGGCCTGTTCCAGCAGCTCCAGGGCCTGCAACTGTTTGTCGCGGATCACGCCGCTGCCATCGGTTTTCGGCGCTTCGAACACCTGGGTGAACACTTCGTCGGGGATCTGCCCGCGCAACGGTTCGAGGATCGCCAGTTCGGCAGCGTCCGGCAGATGCCGTGCGGCCAGTTCGGTATTGGAGAAGAAGCTCTGCTGGCGGATGTACAGGTTGCGCATCATCTGCCGGTTGCTCCATTCGAAATCCCAGAGCATGGCCAGCGCCTGGCGGGTGCGCCGATCCTGGAACATCGGGTTTTGCAGATTGAACACGAAACCCTGGCTCGGTTGCGGAGCCTGGGTGGCCAGGTGCGCTTTTTGCAGGCGACCGTCGCGCAGGGCAGGGCTGTCGTAGCCGATGGAGTAACCCGTGGCGGAAAATTCGCGGTTGTAGTCATAGGCACCGCCACGCAAGACCTGGCGCGCGACGTCGATATCACCAAAGTATTCGATGCTGAAATGGTCGAAATTGTACAGGCCGCGACTTACCGGCAAATCCTTGCCCCACCAGTCAGGGTTGCGTTCGAAGGTGATGCTGCGCCCGGAGTCGACCTTGCCGACTTTGTACGGGCCGCTGCCCAGTGGTGCCTCGTAGCCGCCGCCACCGGCGAAATCCCGGGTCTTCCACCAGTGCTCGGGAAACACCGGCAGGGTGGCGACGTCCAGGGGCAGGGTGCGGTTCTCGTTATTCTTGAAATCGAACCGAACCGTCAGCGGCGACTCGATCTCAACGCTTTTGACGTCGGCAAACTGGGTGCGATAACGCAGGCTGCCCTGGGTCATCAGCAGATCGAAGGAGTAGCGCACGTCTTCGGCGGTGATGGGTGTGCCATCGGCGAAACGCGCCTTGGGGTTCAGGTAGAAGCGCAGGAACAGGCCGTCATCGGAGCGTTCCATCTGCTGCGCCACCAGGCCATACACGGTGTAGGGTTCGTCCATCGAGCGCTGGGCCAAGGGCGAGTAGAGCATGCCGTCGATCTGCGAGACGCCAATGCCTTTGTCGATGTACGGCAATATGTGATCGAAGTGCCCGATCTCGATCGCCGAGCGCCGCAAGGTGCCGCCTTTGGGGGCTTGGGGATTGGCGTAGGCAAAATGACTGAAGCCGGAAGGATATTTGGCCGGTTCGCCGTACACGGTCAGCGCATGTTGCGGTGCTGCATTCACACCTGCAGCGCCGATCAACAGGGCTACGGCGGTGAATAACACAGTAGGGAAAACCAGTCGCATTGTCAGCCTTAAAGCCGGGCGGTCGATAACCGCAATTTGTACGCTAGCGGCGCATCCCTCGCCACCCGAATTAATGTCCCAAACACAACGGCCCACCAAAAGGCGGGCCGTCGTGGCGAAAGCTGCGCGGACTGATCAGTCCTGGCGGCTGGTCACTTCCAGCAGGTGGTAGCCAAACTGGGTCTTGACCGGGCCTTGCACCACGTTGATCGGTGCGCTGAATACTACGGTGTCGAACTCCTTGACCATCTGGCCCGGGCCGAACGAACCCAGGTCGCCGCCCTGGCGGCTGGAAGGGCAGGTGGAGTTGGCTTTGGCGACTTCGGCGAAGTCTGCGCCGCCCTCGATCTGGGTTTTCAGTTCGTTGCACTTGGCTTCGCTGGCAACGAGGATGTGACGGGCAGTGGCTTTAGGCATGGGTAAAACTCCAATCAATGTTCAGTAAAGTGGTGAGCCTACCGGATTCAGTGGCCCATTTCTTCTCAAAGTTCCATCGGTCCTACAAGCCGGCCTCGGACAGCCTTTGTGCATGTTGCACATACAGGTCGACCGGGTCGAGACCTTTGCGCACTCGTCCGGCGGTCTGGTTGATGGCGTCCAGGTGATCCATCGGATAGTCCGAACGTATCACTTTGCCCAGGTGGGAGCTGTAGCGACCGACCATGCCGTCGTTTTGATCGACTTCCTTGACGAAGTAGCGGGAGAACGCCCGGGAAAAGATGTGCAACGGGTCCAGCGCATTGCCGCCTTCGTCGACCAGATTGCCCTGCACGGTGCCGCTCCAGGAGTAGTAGCGAATCCCCGCCACTACTTCGCGGCCCATCCCGCCCCAGGTATCAGGTAAACCCTGGGGGAATTTGCGGTTGAACGCAGCAACGCCTTCGGTGGTGAGCGCCTTCAGCGCAGCGACGGCGTTCTGGGGCATCTCTGATTTGCCACTCAGCACTGACAGGAAGTCGGCGAACAAGGTTGCGACAGTTTCGGCCACCTGCTCCGGCAGGCGCCCGGGCGTCAGCGCCTGGCGCAGGCAGTCCGCCAGTTCGGAACCGTGATTGGGGCCACTGACCGATGTAACCGACGCGACGACCTGAGGGTTGACTGCACCGGCGTAGCGCGCGGCAAGTGCGCCTTGGCTGTGGCCGATGAGGTTGACCTTTTGCGCGCCAGTGCCATCGAGCACCCTTTGAATTTGCGCCAACAGCTGTTCGCCTCGCGTTTCATTGCAGTGGGTGGCAGACAGGTGCGGGACGAACACTCTGGCGCCAGCGCCTATGAGTGCGGGGCGAATATCGTGGAAGTGTTCGAACGGGCCGATTCGATCGAAGCCGAAAAGCCCATGGACCAGCAGGATCGGGTAGTGGGTTTGTGCATTCCGTTGCATGGGGTCGTTCCTTTTAGTGCAGCCATTGCGGGGCGTGTTCTGCGGCCCACTCTAATCCACTCCTGCCACGTGGGCTGTC
>NZ_JAPJIV010000025.1 GCF_026241895.1 Pseudomonas sp. RIT-562
ACGTAAACGATTACGCATACTTACTGAATAAACACGCCCCTGTAGGAGCCTGGCTTGCCGGCGATGGCGTCCGCGAGATCGCCATCGCCGGCAAGCCGGGCTCCTACAGGGGATTTTGGTTGTGCCAAAAATTCGCCTTCACATAACTCCGCCGATGCAAAGCCGAACTAGCCGTCAGGTCGGCTTTCAGGCCGCCTCGGCCCGGTTGTTGATCGCGGACGCCCGTTAACCACGATGGCCGAACGCAGGCATTGCGCAGCGGGTAAACCGGCAAGGATGCCGGTTTAGCTGCGCTGGGCCAGGGATGGCCCATCGCAGCGACCCGCGGAGCAATGCCGGAGTGAGGGCACACCGAGCCTAAGCGAGGTGCCGAGTGGTGGGGCACAAAGCGTTTGGTTACTTGGCGCTTTCCAAGTAACCCGCTGTAAGAGCGGAACCGTTAGAAGCCATTACCGCAGAAACGGATATGTACACGAAGATCAGATCAAAAGATCGCAGCCTCGTTTCACTCGACAGCTCCTACACAGCTCCTACACAGCTCCAACGCGCCCCCCAGCGAAATCACTTCTCCGCCAGCGCCTTCAACGCCTTCAACGTATTAAACGGCGCATCCACCACAAACTTGTTGGCCACCATGGAAGGCACGCTACCGCCCGGCTCGGTGTGCACCTGGTAAGTCACTTCAACCTGGTCGCCCTTGGGCACGAACTTCCAGAAGCCATCGACCTTGGTCACCCGCACAAAACCCTTTTCCTCGGGAAGGTACTTGGGCACGCCTTCGAGCTTGCGGGTCAGGCTGCCATCGGCACCTTCGACGGTAGTGATGTGCATTACAGAATCCCGCGGAGTGACCGGCCACGGGGTATTGAATTGGGAGTAAGTCCAGCTCTGGTCACCTTCATGCTTGAGCAGTTTCTGCATCTTGCATTCATGAATCCAGGCACAGGCACCCGCCACATCCTCTTGCAAGGCGCGCAGCTTGGCCATGGTGGTTTTCATCAGGGTGATGCCCTGGTAAGCCTTGTAATCGGAACCGGCCACTTCGCTCAAGGACACCTTGATACCGTCCTCGTTCTTGGCGACTTTCCAATCTTCGGCCTGGACCGAAGTCGCCAGCAAAACGGTGAAACCACACAGCACAGCCAAACGATGCAGCGAACCCATAATGTTATTCCTTATTGTTGAAGTTCCGACCGTAGAACACATCACGCCGCCGTCATTTGCTCCCACCAGCCAATCAACCTGATGGCCTCTTCACTGCTGTTGCCGCAAACATCGGGATCGGCCGCAAATGCCGAACAAACGGCCGGGCGCTCCGGTTTACCGAAAATGTTGCACAGGTTTTCGACAGAAAGTTGCAGGCAACGTTCTCCCGCAGGTTTGCCGTGGGGCATCCCGGGGATCGGTGAACTGATGGAAGGGGCAATGCAACAGGCGCCACAACCCTCACGGCATTTCATGACGACGAGCTCCTCGCGACGGGCGATGTGTAAAAAGACAAGGCACAGAGTAACCGCTAAAACAGTTGTTTTAAATTAAACCGGATGAGGTTTTTCCAACAAATGAGCGTGACTGACCAGTCTCCGACAAAGCGTCCTGGCTCGGGGTCACAACCAGGACAACATCACTGCTTGAATTCGAATTCCAGCGCGGCACCCTCGACGTCGCGCCGCTCTTCATTGCGCAACTGCAGCTGCATTTCATTGCTGAGCAGGCGGCCGTTTAGCTGGAAAGGACTGCTGCCAGTCTTGTCGCCAAACATTTGCGGCAGTAAGTCATCGTGCTTGGGCAGCGGCACCGTGCCGACCGGATCCAGCTCCTCAACCATGTCCTTGGGCAGGCTCAGGTCGAGTTTGGCCGACGGTAGCGCAGTTTTCGCTATTTCCTTGGCGGATTTGGACTTGGAAGCAATCGGCGCGCGTTTTTTGACCGGTTTGCTGCTCTTTTTAGCTGGCGCAGTCTTTTTGACCGTAGTGGTCTTTTTCGCCGGGGCCGACGTGCTCGCGGGAGTGCTGGCCGACGGCGTTTCCTGAGTCGGGGCCGCCATCGCCCCTTGTGCCTGAACAGCCATCAGCAGGCAAAACGACAACCACACGGCGGGGAAAATCGGTTTCATGGACCCAGCAACACTGACGGCAGAGGGCCATATGCTCGCCTGTTAGGCGACACAAGACAAGCGCGGACAGGAATAACCTGCCCGTCTCGTCAGAAACCGGCCGCCGTCTCCTGGCAAAGCTGGGTGGCAAGCATGCCCAGCGTCATCAAGGCGCGCTCGGCTTCACGGTTCCAGGGGATGCCACAGTTCAGACGGATACAGTGGTTGAATTGCTCGGTGTTGCTGAAAATCAGGCCCGGAGCAATGCTGATCCCCTGCTGCAACGCCCGCACGTGCAGCTCCTGAGTGTTTACTCGCCCCGGCAGGCTGACCCAAAGAATGAAACCACCCGTGGGCCGGGTCATCTGCGTGCCTTCCGGGAAGTGCTGCTGCACGGCCAGCTGGAAGGCGCTGAGGTTCTTGCGATATTCCTGGCGGATGTAGCGCAAGTGCCGATCGTAGCCGCCGTTTTCCAGATAAGCGGCAATGCCCATCTGGGTGACGCTGCAGGCTGAATGGGTGCTGAAGGTCTGCAGGCGCTGGATTTCCTGCTGGTACTTGCCGGCAATCATCCAGCCGATGCGTACCCCGGGCGACAGGGTCTTGGAGAAGCTTGAGCAATAGATCACCCGATCCAGCCGATCATAGGCCTTGAGCGCCTTGGTGCGGCCCTGTTCGAACATCAGTTCGCCATAGATATCGTCTTCCACGATCTGGATATCGAAGTCCGACGCCAGGCGCAGTAGTTGCTTCTGCCGCTCTTCGGGCATGGTTCCGCCCAAGGGATTGCTCAGGCGCGTGGTCAGCACCAATGCCTTGATTGACCACTGGTTGGCGGCCAGCTGCAGGGCTTCCAGGCTCATGCCCGTGGCGGGATCACTGGGGATTTCGATGACTTTCAGGCCCAGCAGGTCTGCCAGTTGCAGCAGACCATAGTAGGTCGGCGACTCGGCGGCGATCAGGTCGCCCGGCCGGGTCAATACGCGCAGGGACATCTGCAGCGCATCGACGCAACCGTGGGTGATCACCACCTCCGAAGGGTCGACCACTACCCCGGCATCACGCATGCGGATCGCCACCTGACGCCGCAACGGTTCGAATCCCGGGCTGAACATGTAGCTGAAGGCCCGAGGACTGTGGAAGCGCGTGACCTTCGCCAGCTGCTGGTGCAGCGCGCGTACCGGCAGATAATCGACGCTCGGTACCGCAGCGCCAAGGGGAAACACCCCTTCACGCCGGGACTCGACCAGCACCTGCTGAATGATGCTGCTGCGCGTCACCAGGCCTGGGCGCTCGACCCTGGCGATATCCGGGGTCGGCGCCGTCAAGGCCGGGGTCTGGTGCACGTAATAACCCGACTGCGGTCGGGCACGAATCAGCCCCTGATCCTCGAGATTAGCGTACGCCTGCAGCACGGTGGCATGACTGACGTTGAGCTGCGAACTCATCTTGCGCACCGAAGGCACGCGCTCCCCCGGTTGATAGACACCACGGCGGATGTCTTCGGCCAGTTGTTGAGCAATACGTTGGTACAGCAAGAGATTGGTCATGACGCAGCACTCGATTTCACGGGCATTTTATTCTTGTGTGAAACAATACCGGAACAGTTTAGAAGTGTACGGGGACAGTTGCCACAATAGTCGACCGTACAGTGCAGTGTCAGTAAAAACTGTACTGCTTTGTGGGCGAGTTGGCAGGCGTAAAAAAACCCGGCAGTGCCGGGTTTCTATTGGGGGTCAGTTAGCGGGCGGCGCCGAGTTGGCCTTTTTCGTCGGAGAACACAATTTCGACGCGACGGTTCTGTGCCCGCCCCCGCTCCGAGGCATTCACGTCGACCGGGTACTCATCGCCATAACCTTCAACCTTGATGCGTTTGTCATCGATGCCAAGGTCCATCAGCACGTCGGCCACGGACTGCGCGCGATCCCGGGACAATTTGAGGTTTTCCTGCTTGCCACCGGTACTGTCGGTGTAACCCTCGATGCGTACCACGCGCTTGGGATTGAGTTGCAGGAATTGCACGATCTTCAACACCACGCGGTTGGCGGAGCTTTTCAGCTCGGCTTCGCCGGTGTCGAACAACACGTCACCCAAGGTCATGACCAGGCCACGGTCGGTCTGGGTGGTGGCCAGCGCGACGATCTGTTCTTCAAGCCACTTGCCCTGCTGTTGCACGCTGAGCAACTTGGATTCGCGCAGGGCCAGTTGCAGCCGCTGGCGTTCCAGTTCGAGCTTGGCGGCGCGCTCCTCGTTGAGCACCTGTTTGGTGTGCTCCCGAGCGATTTCACTGTAGCGCCGGCTCAAGTAAGCGTAATGCAACACATCCGAGCCACTGCCCCAATAACTGGACAGACGGTCGGCCCGGGCCAGGGACTCGCCCGCTCGAATCACGTCCTTGGGAGCAATGCGCAGCACGTTGGAATCTTCCTTGACCTTCTGGAAGTCGACACTGGCCTCTTGCAACGCCGTCTCGCTGTGCTGCCCGGCGCAGCCATAAAGGCTGGCGCAGCCCACCAGGATCAATCCACCAAAGGTTCTGGACGCAAGCTTCATTGGGCATTCCCCAGTTGCTTGCGCAGGCGGGTGATGCGGGTGTTCAGTACATCCAACTGCTCTTCGCTCTTGAGGGTCAGTACCCGGGCTTCGGCCAGGCGCGCATCCAGCTCGGCCTGTTCGGAGCGCATGCGCGCATTCTTGAAGGACTGGTCGTTCATGCTGCCCTTGGCGCGGTTGAACTTGTCTTCGGCCAGTTTCATTTCCGGGACGTCGGCGGCGGTAGCACCCACGGCCTTGGCCTGTTCAAGCGCCTGTTCGGTCAGGCGCATCTGTTCATTCGGCGCCGGATCGGCTGCACAACCCGCCAGAGCCAGAACGGCCAGGGCAGCGAAAAGAGGTCGAATACTCACTAAAAATCCCTACTGTTTTGGGGTACTGACAGGTTGTTGCTGCTGCAGTTTCCAGCGCTCGATATTGCGCTGCAACGCGGCTTCCGTCAGGCCGGACGCGGGCAATTCTGTCATCTTTTTCGCCAGCTGTCCGCGCAACCACGGATCGTTGCAGGCGGAGTTGTGGGAAACAGCCAGGTACAGCCCGGGTTTGTCGACCGGTTCACCCCGGGCGACCAGGTCATTGGCCATGCTCAAGGACTGCGCAGCCGCCATGCCGGAATAACGTCCGGCCAACACGAACTCCACTTCACCCAGCAGCAGTTTCTGCAACGCCTGGGTCAGGCTGGGCGTGCGGGCCAGGGTCAATTGCTGCTCGGCGTAGGTAGCGAACTGCGGAGTCAATCGAGCTTTTTCCGATATCGCCCCGGGGTGCCCATGAAGGTCTGGTACTTCGTTGTAGACCAGCGGCGAATCCTTGCGAGTCCAGACCAGGTAGTCGTTTTCCAGCAATGGCGGATGAATGTAATCCAGCGCCTCGAGCTCGGCGAACGTCAACGGAGCATCGGCCAGCAGGTCCATACGGCCGCTGCGCACTTCGTCCAGCGCCTGGGCCCGTTTGCCGGCATACAGCAGTTCAACCTTGACGCCCAACTGCCCCGCCACCTGTTGCAACAGATCGGCGCTGGCACCGATCAGGTGCTTGGGGTCCTGGGGGTCTTGCCAAAGATAGGGAGGTGCATCAGGGCTGCCAGTAACCACCAGGCGCTCGCACTTGCCTGCGGCATTGGCCAGGGCTGGCAGTACCGTCAAACCCAGCAGTAACCAACCGAACACTCGCCCCATAACTCTGTCCCCTAAAACGTACGGAAAGCCAAAAAAAAACCCGGCCATAAGGCCGGGCTCTTTATAAGTGAAGCCGCTGGATTAGACCAGCTTCTCCAGCTCAGGGATGGCTTCGAACAAGTCCGCCACCAGGCCATAATCGGCCACCTGGAAGATCGGCGCTTCTTCGTCCTTGTTGATCGCAACGATCACCTTGGAGTCTTTCATGCCGGCCAGGTGCTGGATCGCGCCGGAAATACCGACCGCGATGTACAGCTGTGGAGCAACGATCTTGCCGGTCTGACCGACCTGCATGTCGTTGGGTACAAAACCTGCGTCGACCGCAGCGCGGGAAGCGCCGACGGCAGCGCCCAGCTTGTCGGCCAGGGCGTACAGGTGCTTGAAGTTGTCGCCGTTCTGCATGCCACGCCCGCCGGAAACGACGATCTTGGCAGCGGTCAGTTCCGGACGATCGGACTTGGCCAGCTCTTCGCCAACGAAGCTGGAAGTGCCAGCGTCGTGGGCAGCAGCAACGGTTTCAACCGACGCCGAACCGCCTTCTGCAGCAACCGGGTCGAAACCGGTGGCCCGCACGGTGATCACTTTTACCGACGCGTTCGACTGAACGGTGGCAATGGCGTTACCGGCGTAGATTGGGCGCTTGAAGGTGTCAGCGCTTTCTACCGAGATGATCTCGGAGATCTGGTCAACGTCCAGCTGGGCGGCAACGCGCGGCAGGATGTTTTTGCCGTTGGAAGTGGCGGCAGCCAGGATGTGGCTGTAGCCAGCGCCCAGCTCTGCAACCAGAGGAGCAACGTTTTCCGGCAGCTGATGCGCGTAAGCAGCGTTGTCGGCCAGCAGCACTTTAGCCACGCCAGCGATTTTCGCAGCGGCTTCAGCCACGGCGCCAGCGCCCTGGCCTGCAACCAGAACGTGGATGTCGCCGCCGATTTTGGCAGCGGCAGCCACGGTGTTCAGGGTGGCCGGAGCCACTACCTTGTTGTCGTGTTCAGCGATTACCAAGATAGTCATGATCAGATTACCTTCGCTTCGTTTTTCAGTTTCTCGACCAGTTCAGCCACCGACTTGACCTTGATACCCGCGCTGCGTGCAGCAGGCGCTTCGACTTTCACGGTCTTGTTGGTGGAGGCGGTGGAAACGCCCAAAGCATCCGGAGTCAGCACTTCGAGAGGCTTCTTCTTGGCTTTCATGATGTTTGGCAGGGACGCGTAGCGCGGCTCGTTCAAACGCAGGTCGGTGGTGACGATGGCCGGCAGTTTCAGGGAAACTGTCTGCGCGCCGCCGTCGATTTCGCGGGTGACAGCAACGCTGTCGCCGCTGATTTCGACTTTGGACGCGAACGTGCCCTGACCGTAACCGCTCAGTGCAGCCAGCATCTGGCCGGTCTGGTTGTTGTCGCTGTCGATGGCTTGTTTGCCAAGGATCACCAGCTGAGGCTGTTCCTTGTCGACAACAGCCTTGAGCAGCTTGGCAACGGCCAGGGAAGTCAGATCTTCAGCGGATTCGACGAGGATGGCGCGGTCCGCACCCAGAGCCAGCGCAGTGCGCAGTTGCTCCTGAGCGGTGGACGGGCCTACGGAGACGACGACGATTTCAGTCGCAACGCCTTTTTCTTTCAGGCGTACGGCTTCTTCCACTGCGATTTCGCAGAATGGGTTCATCGACATCTTGACGTTGGCGAGGTCGACGCCGGAATTGTCCGCCTTGACGCGAACCTTGACGTTGTAATCCACAACGCGTTTGACAGCTACAAGAACCTTCATGGATTCCTCGTTACTCTCCGGTGAAAAGAAAATCGCCTAGGCGAACCTGGCGGATAATGCTCATCGGGCGCAAGGGCACCTCTAAAAACGCCGGCATAAGTGTCAAGTGACCATCGCTCATGATGCTGATGACCGTTCGTCAGTGGCGACCGACGAGTCATTCATTATCGCGGCGTGTAAACTGCGCGCCAAACCCGCACTGCGCATCACCTTCTACTGCCATCGCCCTGTCTTTAGAGGTGCTCTTGAAACCAACAGTCAGCCTACGGCGAGCGCAAAACCGACCGTATCTTGACCGGAACACCTATTCCGGTCAATACGGCAAAATGGCCGTTCATAAGCCGCGTGACTTTGATTTACCTGGGTTTGAGCCAATTCAAACAAACGTTTGTATTGGACGCTGAGAGTGGTGTAGATATAATGCGCCACCCAGAGAGAAAGGTGGTCAATCGATTGTCCTGTTCAGCGCATTGCGCAGAAATTCATGGATGCGACACCAAACCTCCAATTAGAAAAAAAACTGTTGAGCCTTGAGTAGGAGATAACCTGTGGAACGCGAATACATGGAATTCGACGTCGTCATCGTCGGTGCCGGCCCCGCTGGTCTTTCCGCCGCCTGCCGGTTGAAGCAGAAAGCCGCTGAAGCCGGTAAGGAAATCAGCGTCTGCGTGGTCGAAAAAGGCTCCGAGGTCGGTGCACACATTCTCTCTGGCGCGATTTTCGAACCCCGCGCCCTGAATGAATTGTTCCCAGACTGGAAAGAACTGGGCGCGCCGCTGAACACCCCAGTCACGCGCGACGACATTTTTGTCCTGAAGAACGCCGACAACGCGCAGAAAATTCCTGACTTCTTTGTGCCCAAGACCATGCACAACGAAGGCAACTACATCATCTCCCTGGGCAACCTGTGCCGCTGGCTGGCCCAGCAGGCCGAGAACCTGGGCGTGGAAATCTACCCGGGCTTCGCTGCACAGGAAGCGCTGTTCGACGAGAACGGCGTAGTGCGCGGGATCATCACCGGTGACCTGGGCGTTGACCGCGAAGGCCATCCGAAAGAAGGCCTGTACACCCCAGGCATGGAACTGCGTGGCAAGTACACGCTGTTCGCCGAAGGTTGCCGTGGCCACATCGGCAAGCAACTGATCAAGCGTTTCAACCTCGACAGCGAGGCCGACGCCCAGCACTACGGCATCGGGCTGAAAGAAATCTGGGAAATCGACGAGGCTTTGCATCAGCCAGGCCTGGTGGTCCACACCGCCGGTTGGCCGCTGGACATCATGGGCACCGAGAACACCGGTGGCTCGTTCCTCTATCACCTGGAAAACAACCAGGTGGTTGTCGGCCTGATCGTCGACCTGTCCTAC
This sequence comes from Pseudomonas sp. RIT-562, assembly GCF_026241895.1. Taxonomy (GTDB): domain Bacteria; phylum Pseudomonadota; class Gammaproteobacteria; order Pseudomonadales; family Pseudomonadaceae; genus Aquipseudomonas; species Aquipseudomonas mandelii_F. The sequence continues at coordinate 8,954 of NZ_JAPJIV010000025.1, forward strand.
AGCAACACCTACCTGTCGCCGTTCGACGAATTCCAGCGCCTCAAGCACCACCCGGTACTCAAGCAGTACCTGGAAGGCGGCAAGCGCATCAGCTACGGCGCTCGCGCCATCTGCAAAGGCGGCTTGAATTCGCTGCCGAAGATGGTCTTCAAGGGCGGCGCGCTGATCGGTTGCGACCTCGGCACCCTGAACTTCGCCAAGATCAAGGGCAGCCACACCGCGATGAAGTCCGGCATGCTCGCGGCTGAATCCGTGGCCGAGGCACTGTTCGCCGAAAAAGACGGCACCGAAGAGCTGACCTCCTACGTCGACGCGTTCAAGAACAGCTGGCTGCACGAAGAACTGTTCGCCAGCCGCAACTTCGGCCCGGCGATCCACAAGTTCGGCGCTATCGTGGGTGGTGGTTTCAACTGGCTGGACCAGAACATCTTTGGCGGCAAGCTGCCGTTCACCTTGCACGACACCAAGCCGGATTACGCGTGTCTGAAACTGGCGGCCGACTGCAAGAAGATCGACTACCCGAAACCCGATGGCAAGATCAGCTTCGACAAGCTGAGCTCGGTGTTCATCTCCGGTACCAACCATGAAGAAGAGCAGCCGTGCCACCTGAAGCTGACCGATCCAAGTATTCCGATCGCCAAGAACCTGCCGCTGTACGATGAGCCTGCCCAGCGTTACTGCCCGGCTGGCGTATATGAGGTGGTAACCAAGGAAGACGGCGAGAAGCGCTTCCAGATCAACGCCCAGAACTGTGTTCACTGCAAGACCTGCGACATCAAGGACCCTGCGCAGAACATCACGTGGGTGGCGCCGGAAGGTGCTGGCGGCCCGACTTACCCGAACATGTAAGTCCTGCGCCTGAACATCAAGGCTCCCGAATGGGGGCCTTTTTGTTGCCTGCAATTTATAAAACACTGAAGGTCCCCTGTGGGAGCGGGCTTGCTCGCGAATGCGGTGGATCAGTCACCACCTAGTCGACTGACACACCGCTTCGCGAGCAAGCCCGCTCCCACAGGGGATTGGCGGTGGATCAGGCGGCGCGTTCTTCGCCGGGGTTACGCTCGAAGTAACGTTTGTACTCGCGACTGAACTGGGAAGTGCTCTGGTAACCCACGCGATGCGCCACCTGCGCCACGCCCAGCCCTTCGGCCATCAGCAACGCCTGGGCCCTGAGCAGGCGCAAGCGCTTGAGATACTGCACCGGCGATAACAGCGTGCTGCGTTTGAAATGCTCGTGAAACGTCGACGCACTCATGTTCGCGCAACTGGCCAGGGTCTCGACGTTCAGTGGCTCGGTGTAATGCGCATGCAGATGACTGAGCGCGGCGGCGATCCGCGCAAATTGCCCTTGTTGCTCCACCAGCGCCCGCAGCACATCGGCCTGCGGACCACGCAATGCAACGAACAACAATTCACGCAACCGCGCCTGGCCCATGATCTGGCATTCCAGCGGATCGTGCAGGCAGCGCAACAACCGCTCCACACAACCGCGCATCGCATCATCGAGCACCGCCGAAGTCATGGACTCTGGAGTCTGCGCCGGAATATGCCGCCCCGGCGCCAAGCCCATGGCCAGCACCAGCTCACCGAGCAGCACTCGATCGATGGCAATGGAAACACCCAGCATCGGCCCGTCCGGCGCCGAAAACGTTTCGCACTCAAACGGCACCGGCAACGCCTGAATCAGATAATGCCCAGCGCCATACTCCAGCCTGCGCGGCCCCAGATACGCCAGTTTGCTGCCTTGGGCGATGATCACCAGGCTCGGCTCGTATATCTGCGGGCCACGGGCAACGTCACAACTGGCGCGCAAAACCTGCACACCGGCCAAGGCAGTGGGCGCGAAGCCATCACGGGTGGTCAGCGGCTGGATCAGCGAAACCAGGGCTGCATTGGCATCGAGATGACGGGTCAACAACATGTAAAAAAATCTCGAAAAAGGGCATGAAAGCATCATCGCAGGTCTGACCGCCCATTTGATCAAACGTACGCCGATGCCGGAGGAATAGGCATGACACCCGGAGGAATCACCATGGCCGATGGCGGGCCCGGCGACCAAAATGCATCGCCTCACTTGTCACTGCTTTTGCGAGGTTCCTCATGTACACCGCTATCGGATATGCCGCCCAGTCGGCCACCACTCCCCTCGCCCCGATGAAATTCGAACGCCGCAGCCCTCGCGCTGATGACGTAGCCATCGACATTCTCTACTGCGGAGTCTGCCATTCCGACATCCACCAGGCCCGCAACGAGTGGGGAATCGCGGTCTACCCGTTGATGCCCGGTCACGAGATCGTAGGCAAAGTTACCGCCGTCGGTGCGAATGTCACCAAGCACAAAGTCGGCGATCTGGTCGGTGTCGGCTGCATGGTTGATTCGTGCCGCAGTTGCGAAGCCTGCCAATCTAACCTCGAGCAATACTGCCTTGAAGGTCCGACCATGACCTACGCCACCCCGGACCGGGTCGATGGCAGCAACACCATGGGCGGCTATTCCGACAGCATCGTGGTCAGCGAGCACTTCGTGGTGCGCATCCCGCAAAAGCTCGACCTCGCCAGCGCCGCGCCGATCCTCTGCGCCGGCATCACCACCTATTCCCCGCTCAAGCACTACGGGGTCAAGGCTGGCGACAAGGTCGGGATTCTCGGCATGGGCGGCCTGGGACACATGGGCATCAAGTTCGCCAAGGCCATGGGCGCCGAAGTGACGCTGTTCACCCGCTCGGCGAGCAAGGCCGAAGAAGGTCGTCGCCAGGGCGCCGACCACGTCATCGTGTCCACCGATGCCGAACAGATGAAGGCCGCTGCAGGACACTTCGACTTCCTGCTGGACACCATTCCGGTGCAGCACGACCTCAACCCCTACCTCGATACCCTGCGTTTTGACGGAGTGCACATCCTGGTAGGCCTGATCGAACCGGTCGACCCACCCGTGCATGCCGGCAAGCTGGTCATGAGCCGCCGAGTGCTGGCCGGCTCGCTGATTGGCGGTATTGCCGAGACTCAGGAAGTGCTGGACTTCTGCGCCGAGCACGGCATCACCTGCGACATCGAAATGCTCGACATCCGCCAGATCAACGAGGCTTACGCTCGCATGATCGCCGGCGACGTGAAATACCGTTTCGTGATCGACATGGCCACCCTGAAGGTCTGATCAGACCTTGGCCCCAAGCTCCGCCGACAGCCGGGCTGTGACCCCTTTGATCAGGGGAATCAGTTCGGCCATTTTTTCCAGCGGCATGTAGGGCACGGTGCTGGCGATGCTGATGCCGGCAACAATACGCTTGCTGGCGTCACGAATAGGCGCCGCGACACAGCGGATCGACGGTTCGTTGTCTTCCAGATCGAAGGCATATCCGCCTGCCACGTACTCAAGCATGCGCTGCTGAAACTGCTCCCAGGATTGCTCCGGGTGCTGCGGCCAGAACAGATTTTTCCCACCCGCCGGCAAGCTGACTTCGTACAGCCGCTGCCATTCTTCCTGACTGTCATCGAGCATCAGCGCCTTGCCAATACCGGTGCGCGCCAGCGGCATGCGGTGGCCAACCCGCGAGCGCATTTCCGGACCATTGCGTCCCGGGTTCTTGTGCAGGTATAGCACCTCGTCACCCTCACGAATCGCCAGGTGAATGGTGTCGCCGGTCAAGGCCGACAACTCGTCCAGATACGGCCCGGCCAGGGTCACCAACGGCAGTTCTTCGCGGGCCTGAAAACCCAGCTCGATCAGCTTGGGCCCCAACAGGTAACCGACTTGCGGCACCACACGCAGATAACGCTCGTCCACCAGGCAGCTGGCCAGGCGATGAGTGGTGCTGCGCGTGGTCCCGATCATCCGGGCAATTTCCTTGAGATCGCGAGCGCCACTGGCCACGGCCTGGACCACGCCCAGGCCACGAAGCAATGTCTGGGTGCCGGTGGGCGCGGCGTCCTTGGCAATTTTTGCGGAGTCTTCCTGCATATCCAGCCTTTACCGTTGAGCGAGTGAACGGGCGGCATTATGGTCGCCCGATGCCGGTCACTACAACTTGATACGCTCGACCTTGCCCACCAGCAGCACGTAGGAAAGTGCTCCGATCAGCGCCAGGACCGAGATATAGGTGATTGCCGGGGCAAAGGAATCACCGGTGGCCAGGAAGCCGATGACAATTGGCGTGGTAATCGCCGACAGGTTGCCGATGAAATTGAACACCCCACCGGTCAAGCCGAGCAACCGCGCCGGCGCCAGGGTCGAGACCAGCGACCAGGTGATTGACGCCAGGCCGTTACCGAAGAATGCCAGCGCCAGGAAGGCGATGACCAGCGGAGTCGACTCGACGAAATTGGCACCAATGATCGAGGTCGAAATCAGCAGGCCGCCAATGATCGGCAACTTGCGCGCGAACCCGACGCTGTAGCCGCGACGGATCAGCAAGTCCGAGAAGAACCCCGAGCACAACACTCCGACGAAAGCGGCAAGAAACGGCAGCGACGCCAGCAGGCCGGACTTGATGAAGTCCATGCCGCGATATTTCACCAGGTAGGTCGGGAACCAGGTCAGGAAAAACCACAACGTCGAGTTCAGGCAAAACTGCCCCAGGTAGATGCCCCAAAGTTTGCGTTTGGTCAGCACGATGCCGAGGTCGGTCCAGCTGAACTTGGCCTTGACCTTGGCTTGTTCGGCCTGGATATCCACCAGCCCGCCACCTTCGCGGATCAGTTCGATTTCGGCGGCATTGGCCCCCTTGAAGTCCCTTGGTTCGCGATACACCGCGTACCAGATCACTGCCCACAGAATGCCGACGGCACCGGTGCTGACGAACACCATGTGCCAGCCGTATTGGTGCTGCAGCCAGGCCAGCACCGGTGTCAGGAACGCCAGGCCGACGAACTGTCCGGAAGTGTAGAAGCCGATGGCCGTCGCCCGTTCGCGCTCGGGAAACCAGGTGGTGACCACGCGGCTGTTGATCGGATACGCCGGCGCTTCCAGCGCACCCACCGCCATGCGCAAGACGAACAGCGCGATGAAGCTGGCGGCGAAGCCGAGCATCACCGTAGCGATCGACCACAACAACAGGGCAACGCTGTAGAGAATGCGCGGCGGCACCCGATCCACCAGCCAGCCGCCGGGAATTTGCATGGCCGCGTAGGTCCAGCCGAATGCGGAGAAGATCAGCCCGACGTGAATGGGGTCGATCCCCAGTTCGCTGGTGAGCGCCGGGGCGGCGATCGACAGGTTGCTGCGGTCCAGGTAGTTGATGACCACGGTGATGAACAGCAGCACCATGATGAAAAAACGCTTGCGGCTGGGTGCCACCAACGACGCCTGCCCGGTGAGGGTTTGCGGTTGCATGGGGGGGCCTCTTCTTATGTTTATTGAGGTCAATTAGAAATTTGCGCTGAACCCTGTGGGAGCGGGCTTGCTCGCGAATACGGTGCGTCAGTCGACATGGACGCTGAATGACACGCCGCTTTCGCGAGCAAGCCCGCTCCCACAATGGATATCTTTTGGGTCAGGAAGAACTCACCACTCGGCAAAGCTGCCATCGGCGTGGCGCCAGATCGGGTTGCGCCAGCGGTGGCCGACCGCTGCACGCTCGATCACGTACTCCTCGTTGATCTCGATACCCAGGCCCGGACCGTTCGGGATCTTCACAAAGCCTTTGTCATAGTCGAACACCCGCGGATCCTTGACGTAATCCAGCAGATCGTTGCTTTCGTTGTAATGGATACCCAGGCTCTGCTCCTGGATGAACGCGTTGTAGCAAACCGCATCCAGCTGGAGGCAGGCGGCCAGTGCGATCGGGCCCAACGGGCAATGCAGCGCCAGGGCGACGTCGTAGGCCTCGGCCATGTTGGCGATTTTGCGGGTCTCGGTGATGCCGCCGGCATGGGACGCATCCGGCTGGATGATGTCGACGTAACCTTCGCTGAGCACGCGCTTGAAATCCCAGCGCGAGAACAGGCGCTCGCCGAGGGCAATCGGGGTGCTGGTCAGCGGCGCCAGTTCCTTCAAGGCTTCGTAGTTTTCGCTGAGCACCGGCTCTTCGATAAACATCAACTTGTACGGATCCAGCTCTTTCATCAACACCTTGGCCATGGGCTTGTGCACCCGGCCATGGAAGTCCACGCCGATGCCGACGTTCGGCCCCACCGCATCCCGCACGGCAGCAACGTTAGCCAATGCCAGGTCGACTTTCTCGAAAGAGTCGAGGAATTGCAGTTCTTCGGTGCCATTCATCTTCACTGCGGTGAAACCACGCCCCACCGCTTCTTTCGCAGCACGGGCGGTGTCCGCAGGCCGGTCCCCGCCTATCCAGGAATACACTCGGATCTTGTCCCGAACCTGGCCACCGAGCAGATCGCTGACCGACACTCCCAGCGCCTTGCCCTTGATGTCCCACAGCGCTTGATCGATACCGGCCAACGCGCTCATGTGGATGGCACCGCCACGGTAGAAGCCGCCGCGATAAAGCACTGTCCAGATGTCTTCGATGTTGCGTGGGTCCTTGCCGATCAGGTAGTCGGACAATTCCTCGACGGCTGCAGCGACGGTGTGGGCGCGGCCTTCGACCACGGGCTCGCCCCACCCGGTCACGCCCTCGTCGGTTTCGATCTTGAGGAAGCACCAGCGCGGCGGCACGATGAAGGTAGTGAGTTTGGTGATTTTCATCTGTATGTCTCTCTTATTAGATGCAGCGCTCGCAGCGCCAAAAAGTCTTAGCGAAGGGCGTTCCAGGCAGCCACGTAGGCCTTGGCGTTAGTCGCCACTTGCTCTGGCGTCATGCCCGGCTTGAACAGCCCGGAACCCAGGCCGAAACCTTTGACCCCGGCGTCGATGAACACTTGCATGTTGTCTGGTGTGATCCCGCCAACTGGCGCCAGCACAGTCCCGGCCGGCAGCACAGCGAGCCAGGCTTTCACCACTGCAGGGCCCATTTGTTCGGCGGGGAACATCTTGAGTACGTCCGCGCCTTCGGCCAGCGCGGCGAACGCTTCGGTCGGAGTGGCAACACCCGGCGACAGGAACAGACCCGCCGCTTTTGCCGCACGCAACACCTTGGGATCGCTATGGGGCATGACGATCACCTGGCCGCCTGCAGCTTTCACCTGCTCGACCTGCTCCGGGGTGAGCACCGTGCCGGCGCCGATCAAGCAATCGGCAGGCAAGGTATCGCGCAGGATGCGGATGCTGTCGTACGGCTCGGGAGAATTGAGCGGCACTTCGATGACACGAAATCCGGCGGCATACAGGACTTCACCAATGGCGCCCGCTTCTTGCGGACGCAGGCCACGCAGGATCGCGATCAGACCGTTTTGCGCCAGGGCTTGCTTGAGCATGTCAGACCTCCAGTGGGGGTTAGCGGGAAGAAGTTGGCGGGATGAGACCGGCGGCCAGCGCCAGTTGCCATAACCCGCGCTCGGTGGCCTGCTCGGCCAGGGACACCCGGGCAAAACCACAGGCATCGAGGGCGCGTTGATAGCGGTCGCAGAGTTGGGTATTGCCAATGAGGATGACCGACGGCAGATGCACGCTGTTGCGGCGATGACGCTGGACATTCGCCAGCGCGCAAACTTCGTGGCCGATCAGCAGCCCGGACAGATAGTCCGGCTGGGCGCTGGCAGGCAGTTCACCGGTCAGGCCAAGGCTGCGGGCACTGAACAGGGTCGACAGTGGACCGATGTCGCCATCGGTCGACAACGCCACCTGCACGCCGCGGTCGAATGCATCGCCGTCAAAGGAACCGCCGCGCTGCTGGGTGCGGCCGAGAATGCTGTGCTCGCTGAGCACTGCGAAAATTTCCCCGGTCATGAAGGTATCGAAATGCACGATGCAGCCTTCAGCTACTTCCACCCATTTCGAATGACTGCCGGGCAGGCCGATCAGTAGATCGCTGGCGCCGCCGTTATCTGCAAGGCCGCTCTTATCTGAAAGCGTATGCAGAACGCCAAGCACCTGGGTTTCTTCGCCGCGCATCACATTTGGCAGGCGCGAGCGCTGGATGACGCCCGGCACGATGTGCACGTCGACTCCGCGAATACTGCGCACGGTTTGCAGGGATGTGCCGAGATCGGCAACGTTGGCCGGGGTGTCCCGGTAGGCGGCTTCGTGCCAGCCCTGGGCGCTGCCGACCATGCCACAGGCAATCACCGGCAAGCCGGGTTGCGCGTCAAGCCAGTCGCCGCAGGCTTGATCAAAGGCCAGTTCAAAACCGTCAGCGCAGGGCTGGCCGGCGATCACTCGGGGCGTGCGCGGCAGCTGCATGATGCCCGTCGACAGCGACCGCTGCTCCAGCACCTGGCCACCTTCGGCGAGTTTGTAAGCACGTAGTGAGGTTGTCCCCCAATCGAGCGCGATCAATTGCGCCAGCATCGCTTCACCTGTTCTGTTTGTTTGGCAGTGAGTGAGCTGGAATATAAACCTGAGCGGGGTTAAATCTCAATATATAAATATCAATCCCATATTGTGGAATGATCAAAAAAAGATCGCAGCCTGCGGCAACTCCTACAGGGATCGTAGGAGCTGCCGCAGGCTGCGATCTTTTAGGGAATTATCAATTACCGGCAGCAAAGTCCCGCAGCACTGCCCCATCCATCCGATAGCGCACCCACTCTTCCTGCGGTTGCGCCCCCAGGGATTGGTAGAACTCGATAGCCGCCTTGTTCCAGTCCAGCACGCTCCATTCGAATCGCCCGCAATCATTGGCGCAGGCGATCTTCGCCAGGTGGCGCAACAGCGTCTTGCCCGCCCCGCCGCCGCGCTGTTCGGGGGTGATGTACAAGTCTTCCAGGTACAGGCAGTTGCTGCCCAACCAGGTCGAGTAGCTGAAGAAGAACACCGCAAAGCCGATCGGCAGGCCGTCGCGCAGGCAGATCAGGCCATGGGCGGTGGCGCCCTCGCTGAACAGGCTGCGCTCGATGTCGGCGACGCTGGCGATGACTTCGTGGCGAGCCCGTTCGTAGTCGGCCAGTTCAGTGATGAACGCGAGAATTTGCGGAGCATCGCTGGGGGTCGCCGGGCGGATGTCGATCGTCATGGACGTGCCTTCGTCAAAAGTGGAAAACGCCATACTAAGTCGCTCCGCGACCTGCGTCACATCTCAATCGACACCGCCGCCCGGGAATACTCCGGTCGTGGCTAATGCTGAAATCGCCAACCTCGCACCTAACGCCAACGCCCCGCGTGATAGATAGACAGTTAGCGTTTTTTTATCCGGACAAGGACCCCGCCATGCCGACCGCAATACCCGTCGTCTCGAACCGCCTGTTCGCGCTGTTTTGCTTCGCCAGCTACCTGCTGTCGTTGTCCTACGGCTCGACCTTCCTGTTGTCGCTGCTGATCAGCTCCCGGGGTGGCAACGAGCATGATGCCGGCAGCGTGATTTCGGCGGCGATGCTCAGCACTTTTGTTGCGGTTATTGTGTCCCGGCACTTGTCGGATACCCTCGGCGCCGCGCGCTCGATTGCCCTGTTCGCGATCTTGCTGGCGGCGGCAAGCCTGGGTTTTGCCATGGCGCCAGGATTTGGCGACCTGCTACTGGTGTTCGGTTTACTGTTGGGGCTGGGTTGGGGCGTGTTCTATACCTTGGGGCCGATCATCGTCGCGAGTCTGGTCACGCCCGCGCAACGGACTCGCTATTTTGCCTTGCTGTCGGGGAGCATGCTGAGCGGGATTGGCAGTGGTCCTTTGCTCGGGCGCCTGGCGAGCGAGTTGGGGTATCCGGTGACGGCAGCGTTTTACCTGGCCGCACTGGCGAGCCTGGTCGGCGTCGGACTGTTCTGGCGCTTGGATATGCAGCTGCGGCAAGCGCCGTGTGCATCGACTGCAGGGGCACGCATTTCCTGGCGCGCAACGGCTCGAGTGCTGTCATCCAAAGCAGCGTTTCCAATCATCATGGTCGGCCTTGGCGGCTGCATCTTCGGGGGCCTGTCGAGCTTTCAAACCAGCTACGCCGCCGCTCGGTCAGTCGACTATTCGCTGTTCTTCCTGGGCTTCATGGGCGCGGCCATCGCCGGGCGAATGTTGATCGCCGGGTTGGTGGTCAAGCGCGACCCATTGCGCGCCTCCTGCTTGCTATCCGGGTTGACCCTGGGTTCAATCCTGATGTTCGCTTATGTGGTGAACGACACCTTCAGCTACTTGATGGCAGCGGTGATGCTAGGCATCGGCTACGGCCTGACCTACTCGGTGATCAATGGCCTGGCGGCCAACGAAGCACCCGCCGGCACTCTGTCGCAAGCGCTGCTGCTGTTCAGCCTTGCGTACTTCATCGGAGTGTTTGGCTTTCCGTTCGTGGCCGGCAAGATCATCGTCGACTATGGGATGGCGACACTTTTGCACACAGTTGTGCTGATCAGCCTGCTGAACTGGTTGATCACCGCAGGGCGTCTGCTCTGGCGACGAATCTCGGAGGCCAGGGCGGCTCAAAGCGCCTGAACCGTTCGTCGACCTTCAGGCACCAATTCAAATCAGGGGCGGACCAATATTCGGTAAGGACTTTAAATTAATGGAGATGACACCATGATCCTGTCCAGATTGACCGCCCTCACACTTGCTACCTTGCTGTCCTCTACCGCGTTCGCGGCGACCGTAGCGACCGGCACGGGACCGACCAATCCAGTGGAAGCGCCCAGAGCGCCCGCCATCCAGAGCGCCCCGGGTATCAACACTAATGGCACTGGGGTCGACAGCAGTTTGCCGCCGTCCACCGGCACCGACCCCAGGACCCAAGGCAGCGACATGGGCCGTCAGGGCGGGATGAACGCACCGGACACCCAGACTCCCGATAACGCAGAAACCGGCACCGGCTCGAAAACCACTACCGGTGGCTCGGGTTCAGAAGGTGGTGCCAGCCAATAGTTCGCCCACGCGAGCAGCGCTTTTACTTTTATGAAAGCTACTGTCATGAAGAGGTAAGCATGAACGTCGATGAAAACCTTGAGAAAGAAGTCCTGACCCGTCTGTTGCACGCCCATCCGAGTGGTTTGGGTAAAGAGGTCCTGGATAATTACCGCGGGGAAAAAGTCGTGGCCAGCACCCTCGCCACTTTGCAGGATCGCGGCCTGATCCAGCAGGGGCATGTCACGTGCAACGAGGCTGGCGAGCATTCGCTGAATCTGCCGATCAAGCTCAGCGCGGCGGGGGTTGAGGCTGCGCGTAAGCTGGACGTTTAGTCTGGGCTTGCGCTGGGGCTGGTGGTCCTATCGCGAGCAGGCTCGCTCCTACAGGGGTTGGGCTTTATGACGCTATCGCCGGCAAGCCGGCTCCTGCAAGGGATGTGTGAACACCACCTGTAGGAGCCCGGCTTGCCGGCGATGGTCATTTCAGGCGCAGCAGGTCTTGCTGATCAACTCATCTACCTCAACCGAGCCAGGCGAAGTTGCCGGCCCCCAGCGGGTTACCGCCAAGGCCGCCGCTGCATTGGCTCGCCGCGCCGCTTCGAGCATCGCAAGCCCCTGAGCCAAACCGGCGATGAATACGCCGGCATGGGCATCGCCGGCACCATTGCTGTCCACCGCTTCTACCTTGAAACCTGGCACATGCTGGCATAAGCCAGACTGACTGACCCAGCACCCCTGTGGCCCATCGCGCACCACCAGCAATACGTTTTCCGCCAAGTGATCAGCCAACAAGACCAACGCCTGGGCAATCTCCGTCGCACCGGTAAAACGCAGCGCCTCGACGCCGTTGCTGGTCCACACGTCAATGCGCGGCAACAGCGCCTGCATCAACGGCGCGTCCGGCGAGTCCACCAGGGGCCCCGGATCAAACACCACCTTGATCTCGCCTGGCAGCGCCAGCACCCAATCCACCAAGGCCTGGGCCTTGCCGACGTGCAGCAGGCTGTAGCCACTGACGTAGACATAATCCCCCGCCTCGACCGGCACACTGGCCAGGTCCTCAGCGCTCAGTTCGCCTTCAGCCCCAATGTAGGAAATGAAAGTGCGTTCCGCCGACGCCTCGGTCACGGCGACGCACAAACCGGTATCTAGAGTGGCGCGGTGAGCAATGCCGATCTGAATGCCTTCTGTCTTCATCGCTTCCCTGGCCAGGTCGCCAAAACGACCAGTACCGTGCCGCCCGAGATAGACCACGGGCAAGCCATTACGCTGCGCGGCAGCCATGACATTGAAGCCACCCCCGGCCTCGAAGCTGGCCGACTGCGCCAACACGTCGCCCCCGGATTGAGGCAACTTGTCCACCGCCATGACCAGGTCGATGATGACCTGACCGGTGTGCAGCAATCTAGGCATGTGCGTTCTCGATCAGTCCCGGGCGACGATCACGCGCTCCGCCCAATAGCCAATAAACCCCGCCCGCCACCAGGAAGGTGACGATCCAGCCAAGGCCGTTATGCCCCAGCCAGGAATCGGACAGGAAGCCACGGAACCACTGGGTTTGCTCAGTGGTGCCAATGGTGGTGAAGCTGTAACCCAGAACGATTGCCAGCGCCCAGGCACCAAATGCGCGCCACTCGATGCCACCGCGATACCAGTAGGCACTGCTCGGGCTGACGTCCAGCAGGTCCGTCGGGCTGTAGTAGTGACGGTGAATCAGGTCCACTACAAAGATTCCCACCCAGGCCGTGATCGGCACCGCCAGCAGCGAAATGAAGGTGATGAAGGGACCGTAGAAACTGTCGGCTATCAGCATGAAATAGATGGAACCGGCGAAGATTGCGACGATGTCCACCACCACCGCATAGACCCGCTTGACCTTGAGCCCAAGGGTCAAGGTCGTCAGGCCTGCGGAGTACACCGACAGGTTGTTCGACAGCAGCAGTCCGCCGAACGCAGTGATCAGGTATGGCACCGCCATCCAGGTTGGCAGCATGTCGCGGATTGCGACGATCGGGTCGGTGGCCGAGGCCAGGTCATCGTTGCCCACGGACAGCAGGCCGCCCAGAGTGATCAGCAACACCAGCGGAATGCCTGCACCAAACGCGGCCGACGCCACCAGCCGCACTGCCTTGACGCTGCGATGCTGGTAGCGCGACATGTCGGCGCCAGCATTCGCCCAGCCGATCCCGGTACCCGCCGCCATGGTGCCGACCCCAATGATCATCGCGCTCAATGGCGCCGGCGTGGCGTCGAACACGGCGCTCCAGTCGATGGTGGCGCAGAGGAAGCCACCCACCAGAATATTCAGCGCGCCGAATACGTAGGTCGCCCATTTCTGGATGACCAGCAACGTAGCGTGACCAAGACCGGAGACCGACAAGGTCAGCAGCACGAAAATCGCAATGAAGATCAGCGTCAGCATCGGAGCGCTTTTGGCTTCTACCGGCGAACCGAACAGGATCGAGCACAGCGACAGCAGAACGAATGCGGCAGTGGTGGTGTTGACCGTTTCCCAGCCTAGGCGCGACATCAGCGAGACCAGAGTCGGGCCAATGTTGCCGCGTACGCCGAAGATCGCCCGGGATAAGGTCAGGCTCGGGGCGCGGCCCCGGCGTCCGGCAATGGAGATGATGCCCACTACCGCGAAAGAGCCTGCAGCCCCAAGGATCGCCACGATGATCGCCTGCCAGATCGCCAGGCCGCGAAAGGCTACCAGCGTGGCCCCCAGCGGCAGGCCGAGGATGGAAATGTTGGCGGCGAACCAGACCCAGAACAGCTGCAGCGGATGACCGTTGCACTCCGCTTCGGGGACCGGTTCGATGCCTCGGGTTTCCAGTTGCCCGGCGTTCTGCCCGGTGCTTGATGAACTCATGAAAATGCTCCTGGTGCCATTTTTTGTGTTTGTAGGCAAAAACGAACTTACGACGCGCGCCCTGTGCGGTCAGCGCAAAGCCAAAAGCCCCTGCACCAACGGCTCCAGCGCCAGCCCATTGACGGCTTTGACCTTGTCGATCATCTCGGCAGGCCAGATGTCCATTCCAAGGCAAGCACCCAGCATCGCGCCGAGGATCGCCGCGATGGTATCGGTGTCGCCCCCCAGGCTCGCGGCCATGCACAGCGCCTCGAACCCACGCATTTCGCCGATGGCCACCTGCTGCGCCAAGGCAAATGACACCACCACCGATTCCTGGGAGGCCACGGAAGTGCCGATCACGTCGTAGAGCAAATCGGCGAGTAACGCCTTGTCGCTGTCGATGCTGATGGTCCGAGCCCAGCTGATGCGTGAAGCCATCCGACCGCCAGCGACCCAGTGGCCATGACTCTCGGCCTGCTGTGCGACCTGTTGGCCAAGATTGAGCGCCTCGCCCAGGTCCATGCCGTTGATGCCCGCCGAAACCACCGCCGCCACTGCCGCTGCGCTGGAAATTCCCAGGGTGGTGTTGTGGGTGACTTGGCAGGCCTGCACCACGGACTGAATGAAACGTTCGGGGTCGGCAATGTCCGCTGCGATGCCCACCGGCGTAATACGCATGGCCGCGCCGTTGGTGGTGCCGTAGCGACCGGCCTCGGCCGGCGAATGCCCCGCCAGGATCATTTCGATCGCACGCTTGGTCGAGGGGCCCAGCAGATCCTGCGATCCCTTGGCCTGCATCTCGGCCTCCCATTCGATCAGGCGCTGGGCAAGCACCGAGGGCTCTATTCGGCCCTGCCCCTCGATCAGCAACTGACCGACCAGAATCGCCTGCTCGGTGTCATCGGTGATTGAACCGGCGGGCATATTGGCTGCGATCGGCTGATCGGGACCGGCATCCTGCAGGTCGTTGATCGCGCCGAATCGCGCCTTGATGTCAGCGCGACTGAGCGACTGCGTCGGCATGCCCAGCGCATCGCCCAGGGCCAGTCCGTAGAACGCACCCAGGGCGCGGTTAAGCAGAGTCATTGCGAGGTTCCAAACTGCAGGTGCAGTCGAAAATGCACGGGATCGAGCAGGCTTTCGACCTGTTCCATGAAACGGTTTTGCCGGTCGTAGGTAGTGCGCAAGGCCTTGAGAAACACCGTGCCGACCGGGCGTCCGAGCAATTGCGCATCCTCGGCATTCAGTGGTTCTGCGCCGATCCATTGATCGCCGCGCTCGCCGATATAGCCGTAGGCCGCCAGGGTGATGGTCAGTGAGTTGTCGATCAGGCCGACCCGCGGCAGGCTTTCCAGGCCACCGTTGGCTGGCATCAAAGAGCGTTCAAGGGACACCAAGGTGCCGTCGTTAGAGCGCCGACGGCGGTCCAGGGTGATGAATTTTTCAGTACCAAAACGCGACAGCAGATCAGGCCGGTCCACCGCCTCCAGGCGCAGCACTTCGGTGTTGACCAATGCCCCGCTGTCGGCCAGCGCCTGGGCCCAGCCGCTGCGCTGGTCAAGCACCACGCCGTCGAACGTGACGATCGACCCCACCCCGCTTTGCGTGGCGATGTAGTTGCGCCGTTTTAGTTCGGCCAGGGCTTCACGCAACGTGCCGCGGCTGACTTTGAATTCCTGAGCCAGCTGATGCTCGCCTGGCAGCAGGAAGCCGTCCTCCATGAGGCCGCTTTCGATGCGCCGGACAAGCTCGTCGACCACCCGTTGTTTCTTGTCAAATCGTACCTGTCTAATCATGTACAAAGAGATACCCGAAACGAGGCTTGGCGGGCAAGGGATATTTCAGGAAGGTGACAGATGGGAGGTGTCCGCTTCGCGGCCAATCGCGAGCAAGCTCACTCCTACAGGGGAGATGCGTCGTTCACAAAACTTGTGAGCAACACTTATCAACTGTAGGAGTGAGCCTGCTCGCGATCGCAATTTGTCAGTCTACATCGCAGGCAACTGTCGGCGTTTCAGCGTTGCTTGAGGCGGTCTATCACCACCGCGAGCAACAAAATCGAACCGCGAATTACATACTGGTAAAAGGTATCGATGTTCTTCAGGTTCATCGCATTCTCGATGATCGCCAGAATCAACACCCCGGCAATCACATGCCGGATCATGCCGACCCCACCGCTAAGCGATACCCCGCCCAACACGCACGCCGAAATCACCGTCAGCTCGAAGCCCTGCCCTATCATCGGCTGGCCGGACGTCATTCGCGAAGCCAGGATCACCCCGGCCAAGGCGCCAATCACCCCGTGCACGGCAAAGATGATGATCTTCGTCCGATCGACATTCACCCCCGCCAGCAATGCCGCCTCCTGGTTGCCTCCGATGGCCATGGTGTTGCGCCCATAGGTGGTGTAGTTGAGCAACCAGCCGAAGAACAGGAAGCACACGAGAGTGATCAGGATCGGCACCGGCACGCCGAATAACTGGCCGTTGCCGAAGACGAAAAACGACTCCTGCGACACACCAACCGCTTTGCCGTTGGCGAAAATATAGGCCAGGCCTCGCACGATCTGCATGGTCGCCAAGGTGGTGATCAACGCATTGACCCGCAGCTTGGCAATCACGATCCCGTTGATCAGCCCGACAATCAGGCCCATCACCAGTGCCGCGCTGACTCCCAGAAATACGCTGTCGGTATCGCGCATGACCACCGCCGCCACGACGCCAGCGCAGGCAATCACCGAGCCCACCGACAAATCGAAATGCCCCGACGCCAGGCAGTACAACATGGTGCAGGCAGCAATCCCCGTGGTCGAAATCGCCAGTCCCAGGCCACGCATGTTCAGGGGAGAGAGAAAGTTGTCGATCAGCAGGGTGCACAGCACGAAGATGCCGACAGCTGCCAGCAACATCACCCAGTCATCCAGAAAGCGCCGCAGATCCAGGGGTTTGCGCGGGGTTGGCAGGGCATCGTTTTGGCTCGTCATATAGTCACCTCTCAGTTCGCCACGCCGTCAGCGCGTTGGCGCGGCAAAGCCAGTTGCAGCAGGTTGGATTCATTGGCCTGTTCGCGGGCCAGTTCGCCGCGCAGCGCGCCTTCGCACAACACCAGGATGCGATCGGAAATCCCCATCACTTCCATCAGGTCGCTGGACACCACGATCACCGCGATGCCGCTGGCGGCCAGGTTGTGGATGATCTGGTAGATCTCGGCTTTGGCGCCGATATCGATGCCGCGGGTGGGCTCGTCGAGCAGCAAGACTTTCATCGGCATTGACAGCCAGCGGCCGAGAATCGCCTTCTGCTGATTGCCACCGGACAGGTACATGATTTTTTGCGCGGCATCCGGCGTCTTCACTTTCAGCGCCTTGATCTGCTTGTCGGCGTTGCCCTTTTCCCACAGGCCACGCAGCAGGCAGCCGAAAGTCGAGTGCGCGCCGCGAGCGCTGATGTTGATGTTTTCCGCCACGCTGGAGAGCGGCATGATGCCCTCCTTCTTGCGATCCTCGGGACACAGCAGAATGCCTGCAGCAATGGCATCCCGTGGCGAGCGCAGTTTCAGCTCATGGCCGCGCAGGAGCAGGCTCCCGGCAGTGTTGCGTTCAAGCCCGCTTAGCATGCGCAGCAGCTCCGTACGACCGGCGCCAACCAGGCCAAACAGCCCGAGGACCTCGCCTTTGTGCACCTCGAAACTGACCGCCTCGCGCAACCCCGGGCCGCGCAAACCGTCGACCTTGAGCGCCACAGCGCCACGCTGCCGGGGGCGATAATCGTAGATGTCCTGGATGTCGCGACCGACCATGCAGGTCACCAACTGATCGTGGCTCAGCTGGCTCATGTCGTCGAAGGTGCGCACGTAGCGCCCATCCTTGAACACCGTGACCGCGTTGCACAGGCGGAACACCTCTTCCATGCGATGGGAGACATACAGCACCACTTTGCCCTCATCGCGCAGGCGCCCGATGATCGCCATCAAGCGATCGATTTCCCGCGCCGACAGGCTGCTGGTCGGCTCGTCAAAGGCGATCACATGCGCGCCGCGAGACAACGCCTTGGCAATCTCTACCAGCTGCCGCTGCCCCAGGGACAGGCGCCCGACTTTTTCCTGAGGATCGATCTCATCGGCCAGGCCCTTGAGGCAGGCCAGCGCCTGTTGCCGCAGCAGCGTGCGATTGATCAGGCCGAAACTGGCAGGCAAGTGCCCCAGGAACAGGTTTTCCGCCACGGTCATTTCCGGTACCAGGTGCAGCTCCTGGTGGATTACCGCAACTCCGCTGCCGATACTGTCGGCGGTGGATTTGAATACTCGGGTTTGCTCGCCGATTTGCAGGTCGCCGCTGCTCGGGGTGTAGGCGCCACCGAGAATCTTCAGCAACGTGGATTTGCCGGCGCCGTTCTCGCCCATCAAGGCGTGGACCTGCCCCGGGTGTGCGGTGAAGCTGATGCCATCCAGCGCCTTGACGCCCGGGAAGGTCTTGCCGATCCCGTTGAAGCGCAGGCTGGCGCCGCGAGCGGGTTGTCGTTCGTGTGTTTGCGCGTGCATAACCACCTCATCAAACAGATCAGGCAGCCCCATGCCGGGGCCACCAGTGGAGTCAGCCGGTCATCAGTTCCAGAGGCCGATCTTTTCCAGTTCCTGCTTGAAGTTGTCGCGGGTGATCAGGGTAACGTCGTCCATCGCCGTGTATTTTGCCGGCTCTTTGCCGGTAGTGACCCACTCATACATCATGCTGGCGGTGTTGTAGCCTTCGATGTGCGGGCTGGGCAGCATCGAGCCGAAGAAGCCGCTGTTGGGCTTTTTCAATTCGCCGATGGCGTCAGTGCCATTGATGCCGATGCCGATCACGTTGGCTGCCGCAAAGCCGGCACTTTCGGTGGCGCGCACGCCGCCGAGCACCGTGTTGTCGTTCATCCCACCAATAATCAGGTTCTTCGCCGCGCCCGGGAGTTTGACCAGCGCTGAGTTGGTGGCGTCCATGCTGCCCGGCACATCAAGGGTCTTGAGCGCCGAAAAGAGGATGTGATCCTTGGGCATACCGGCGTCTTCCAACGCCTTGACCGAGCCATCGGTGCGCTTTTTACCGGTGTCGAGTTCGTTGTAGGTGTTGATGACGGCGTAGGTGTCTTTCCAGTCCCAGCCGCGTTTTTTCGCTTCGGTGGCCATGGCGTCCCCCTGTTTCTGGCCGACTTCGAAAGCCGCCATGCCCAGGTAAGGAACGTCTTCCATGAACTTGCCGCTGGCATCGACGAAGCGGTCGTCGACGGCGATCACCTTCAACCCGTTGAGCTTGGCTTTGGCCATGATCGCCGGGCCCAGGGCCACGTCCGGAGGGCAGATCACAAAGCCCTTGGCACCGTTGGCGGCCAGGCTGTCGATGGCCGACAGGGTTTTCTCGCCATCCGGCACGGCGATCTTGATGACAGTGAAGCCTTTGTCCTTGCCGGCTTTTTCAGCGAAGGCCCATTCGGTCTGGAACCAGGGCTCTTCCGCCTGCTTGACCAGGAAACCGATCTTGACTTCCTCGGCCGCCAGCAAGCTGCTGCCGAGACTGACTGCAGTGACCGCCAGGGCTGCACGGCATAGGGAGCGAATCCCTCGACGACGATTCA
Organism: Pseudomonas sp. RIT-562; assembly: GCF_026241895.1. GTDB lineage: Bacteria > Pseudomonadota > Gammaproteobacteria > Pseudomonadales > Pseudomonadaceae > Aquipseudomonas > Aquipseudomonas mandelii_F. The sequence goes on from NZ_JAPJIV010000025.1 coordinate 28,231, forward strand.
TTAGCTGACTCCTTGTTATTGTTTTTGAGCGTTAGGTTAAAACCGTTAAAGCGAGCAAATAGTCATATCGTATGATGATTGAATTTCGGACGTACATAGGGCGCCTGAAGGTTAATTAGGTCAGTCGTGGTACATCACCGAGCGACCACCGTCGATAGTGATGCACGACGCATTGATAAACGGGGCCTCGTCACTGGCCAGGAATACCGCGGTCATCGCCACTTCCATGGGCTGGCCGATGCGGCGTGGCGGATGCAGGTCGAATGCGCGCTGACGCTCGGCGTGCGGGTCGGCGAACCCGTTCCAGTAATCGACATTAAGCTGCGTCTCGATGTAGCCAGGGGCGATCGCATTGACGCGGATGCCCTTGGGCGCATATTCGATGCCCAGGGCGCGGGTCAGCCCGAGCAGGCCATGCTTGGCCACTGGGTACGGAAAACAACCCGGGATAATGTGGGTGGAATGGGTCGAGGCGATGTTGATGATGCTGCCGATGCCTTGTTCGATCATCTGCGGCAGTACCGCCTTGCAGCCATACCAGGCGCCGTCCAGGTCGATGGCAAAGCAGCGACGCCAATCTTCCTCGGTCATTTCCAGGGGATCGCGGAACACGTTGACCCCGGCACAGTTGATCAGCACGTCGATCCGCCCGTGCAGCTCGATCGCCAGGCGCGCCATCCGGTGCAGGTCATCCTGCCGCGATACGTCTGCCTTCACCGCCTGGACATCAAAGCCCTTGTCCCGCCAGTGCGCCGCCACCTTCTCGACTTTCTCGCCCTGAATATCGCTGATCACCAGCCTGGCCTGCTGCGCGGCAAAAGTGGCGACGATGGCCTCGCCGATCCCCTGGGCGGCCCCGGTCAGGAGCACCACCTTGTTTTTCAGGCGCTCCCCTTTGGGCGGCTCCGGAACAGGCGGCAAGGAAAGAGGTTCAGCCATGGGTCAGGACTCCTTTTTGCAGGCACGACGAAAACCGGGCATCTGTCGAGGTCCGGTCGCAATTCGGGTGGGAAAATCGCAGCATCGCTTCACCTGTATTGTTTTTGTAGGTGTGAGTGCGTGGAACTGATGCGGCCGACTATAAACCGGACCACAAGAAAATCTCAATATATAATTTTAAGTCCCATATTTAGGGATTTATCCAGCAAAGCGCTGACAGGCCTTTCCTGCCACATCAACTTCAAGCGCCAGCAACGCCCCGTCCAGCGGGTGATTACGCGGACTCGCGGCGCTGGTGATGTAAAGGGTCCGCAGGTCCCGACCGCCGAACACGCAGCTGGTGGGGCGGCTGACCGGCAGCTCGATCACGCGGTCGACCTGGCCTTCGGGCGTCAGCCTGAGCAGGCAGCTGCCGTCCCATCGAGCGTTCCAGATATGGTCCTGGGCATCCATGGCCGAGCCGTCCGGAACGCCCCGCGAGTGGGGGCCGAACCAGACACGCGCCGGGTCAAGGTTGCCGTCGGTGCGGATGAAATGCTGATACAGGGTGCCGCCCAGGCTGTCACCGAAGTGCACGGTGGTCTGGTCATCACTCCACAGCAGGGTGTTGGGAATGCCCAACCCGCGCAGCAGCGGTACGACGCGACCTTCATGATTGATAAGGAACAGACCACCGCAGCGACGAGTCACCGGCAAGTCCTCGCCCCCGGGGCCGATATTGTTCTGCATGGTGCCCAGCCACAGCCGTCCCTGGGCATCGCAACGCGCTTCGTTCGCACGGTTGCCCGGCTGTGGATCAGCTACACAGAACAGCGTGAGGCGTGGTTCAAGCCCAGGGGAGTCAAGGTCGAGGCGGTAGACGCCACTGCTCAAGGTCACCAGCGCGTCACCACTTGCACAAGGAATGAAGGCCGACACGTGCTCCGGCATCTCCCAGATCTGCACATTGGCACCGATCAGGCGCAGTGCCTGCTTGCCAGCGATATCGACCCAATACAGCGCCTGGGTCGCGGCGTCCCAGAACGGACTTTCGCCCAGCTGGGCGCGGTGTTCGGTTACTGCAGTGCACGCCATGAAACCTCCTGCCTTGTTCTGTTTTTTTTATGTGCAGCGCGGTCGTCAGCTGGCTTTTTTATCCGCCATGACTTTCGGGTAGTGACGTTTGATGGCCAGGTCGGCGTTGTCGATCAGGGTCATGCAGGCCCAGACTCCGCGTGCCGCATCTCGGGCGGCAATGGCGTCGGCGATGTCCCGATGGATCGGCAGGGTTCGGCGCAGTTCGTCCGGATCGGTAGCGGATACCTCGAACGACACGGCCAGCAGCGCGCCGAGAGCCGGGACCATCTGTTCGATGAATTGATTGTGGCTGGCGGCGAGTATGCATTCGTGGAACAGCTGGTCGGCGCGGTTGTAATCGATGCCGCTGTCGACCGCCCGCTCAAGGGCATTGAAGGCCTGGAGGATCGCCTGGACCTGTTCGGCGGAGGCCCTTTCGCACGCCCAGCGCACGGCCATCGGTTCGATGGTGCGGCGCAGGTCCAGGAGGTCGTCGACGAAGTTTTCCGGCAGCCCGCTACGCGACAGCCAGCCCACCACCTGGGGATCAAACAGATTCCAGCGGCGCATCGGCAACACCCGGGTGCCGACTTTCGGGCCGACTTCGAGCATACCTTTGGCGACCAGGGTCTTGATGGCTTCGCGGATAACGGTGCGACTGACACCCAACTGTTCGCCCAGGTCGGCCTCGACCTTGATGGTCGCGCCGGGTTTCACCTGGCCGGTGGCGATCCAGCAGCCCAGCCAGTCGACCGTCGATGCGTGAAAGCTGCTGGACATGGAGACCTCGATGCTGGGGCGACGTTGAGCCGCTCGCGATGGAGGTCCACGCTAATCATCATATGATTGGGTGTCAATGGGAATTCGGGGTGCCGGCATACCGCGTTATCGTTCATCGCGGGCAAGCCTTGCTCCCACAGGGCTGGCATAACACCTGTGGGAGCAAGGCATACCGCGATGGCGTCAGTATTGAAGAATCAGGGCTCAAGCCCGATCGGGAAGAACTCACCACCGCTCCACACCCCAAGCCAGCGCTGCCCATCGATCTCCCGGGTCACGGCCAGCTCCACCAATTGGTAGAACACATTGCGATGGATCAGCGCCTCGAGATTGGTCCGCACATGCACGTACGGCGCCGGCTCCTGGGTGACCGTATCGATCACCACGCGGATGGCGTGCTCGACGCCCGCCTCGGTCGTTTCCTCGACGTTGGTGGTAAAACGCAGCAACTGCGCCTCACCCTCGCCTTCCACCTCCACGGCAATGGCGACGAACGGCGCGTCATCGACCTTGATGCCGACCTTCTCGACCGGCGTGATCAGGAAGTAATCATCACCGTCGCGACGAATGATGGTGGAGAACAGCTTGACCATCGGCTTGCGTCCGATCGGCGTGCCCAGGTAGTACCAGGTGCCGTCCCGGGCTATGCGCATATCGATGTCGCCACAGAAGTCGGGATTCCACAGGTGGACCGGCGGCAGGCCTTTGGTCTTGGGGATCTGCCCCAACAGGTCGTTGGCTTTTTGCGGTCCGCTCATGGTGTGCTCCTTAATTATTGATCACTGATGCCCAACAGGCTTCGCGCGTACTGCTCAAGCGGCGGGCCCATCAGGTCCTCTGGCCTGGAGTCGTGGAACGTCAGCAAACCGCCGCGACTCTTGATGCGTGCAGTATCGATCAAATACTGGGTGCTGGTCTCGATCAACATGATTTGAATGACGCCAGTATCGACGCCCAGGCGGTCCACGGCTTCCTGATCGAGCCACTCATCGGAGTTGCCGATGCGGTCGTCGGCCTTGGCAAAGCGTGTATACAGCAGATAGTGAGCGCCCACTGCGCGGGCTTCACCCATGGCCTGGTCGAGGCCTTCAGGCGCACGAGCGCGGCGTACCATAGGGAAGTATTCGATGAATCCATCGAAGGCGACTTCGGCGATGGCGTTGGGCCGCGGGTAGGCCGTGCCGCCAGGCGGCGCAAAGGCGCCCTGGGCGATATAGACGAAGGAGTCCGGCTGGATCCGCAGGTTATTTGCCCGACGGCTGTCACTGTGGTCGAGCAGGCCGGCATCGCTCATGTGATAACGGGTGCCCTCGGCCATATCGCTGACGTTCATGCAACCGCCAAGCGCCAAAATGGCCAGCAGCAATACCGGGTTACGCATCCTGTCCTCCAGAGGCCGGTGACGGAAAACCGGCGAATGGGCGTTGGATGCAGCTTCCGCGCCAGACTGAGTTGCACACCTAACCACTTCTTGCGCGATCAGCCGCCGATGATCTTCATGATGGTCGCGCCGCCGGAGAACGCCACTTCCTGCTTGTCTCCCAGCGCCTTCACCAGCAGGCGCTGCAAGGCCGGCAGGGCCTGGTGGCGCGGCTTGTCCAGCAGGTCGCCGACATAATGGCGGTTGCTCGACGACAGGCAGCCATGCAGCCAGCCCGTGGACGACAGACGCAGCCGCGAACAGGTACGGCAGAACGGCACGCTTTCGTTGGCAATGACCCCGAAATGGCCCAGCCCCGGGATCTCGTAGCGCACTGCCGTGGCATCCACGGGCGCATCGGCCTGCAGGTATTCGTAGCGCTCGCCAATCAGGTCGAGCAATTGCTGCAGGCTGACAAATTGCTGCAGGAAGGCATTGGAGTCACTGGCAAGGTGCCCCATGCGCATCAGCTCGATAAACCGCAGCTCATAGCCGCGTTCCAGGCAGTAATCGAGCAGCGGCATCACTTGGTCAAGGTTCTGCCCGCGCAGCGGCACCATGTTGACCTTGATCTTCATGCCCGCCGCGCTGGCCTGGTTCATGCCATTGAGCACGGTCGCCAGGTCGCCGCCACGCGCGATGCTGCGGAACGCGGCGGCATCCAGGGTATCGAGGGACACGTTGATGCGGCGGATACCGGCGTCCACCAGCAACGGCAGCTTCTTCGCCAGTAACTGGCCATTGGTGGTCAGGCTGATGTCTTGCAGCCCCATCTTGCCGACGGCGGTCATGAAGGCTTCAAGTTTCGGACTGACCAGCGGCTCGCCACCGGTGATGCGCAAGCGCTCGATGCCAGCGGCCTCGATCAGATAGGCCACGCCGCGGGCCATGGCATCGGCCGACAGTTCATCCTGCGCAGCCACCAGCCGCTTGCCATCGGGCACGCAGTAGGTACAGGCGTAATTGCAGGCTGAGGTCAGGCTGATCCGCAAATTGCGAAAACGCCTGCCTTGACGGTCAACGATCATGGAGCACTCCGGCGAAAGGAAATGGAACAGCTAAAACTTGACTCACAAATCAAGTTTTAGCAAGTCCCATGCCTGAGTATATTCCTGCGGTATGCGCCATGGGGTGAATATCATGGCGCAATCAAGCTGCTGAATGGCTCAGCTGCTCGGCGTGTCGGTGTCGCGCTTGCGCTTGTTGCCCATGCGCACGCCGATGTCCATCAGGAATTGGAAGAAGCCTTCCTGATCTTCCAGCACATTGCTCCAGAACGGCGAGTGATACAGCGCCACGGCACCGTGCACCAGCGCCCAGGAAGCGCAATAGTGGAAGTAAGGTGGGACATCTTCGAGCTTGCCTTCGCTGATCCGGCCCTTGATCAACAGGGTCAGGCGTTCGAAGTTCGAAGCGCGGATCTTGTGCAGCTCCTCGACCATCTCCGGCACTTGGTTGCCCTTGACCACCTTTTCTTCAAGGCGATCGAACAACCGGTAGCGTTGCGGATCGCGCATGCGGAATTCGAAGTAGGCGCGGGACAGCGCTTCCTTGTCCTTGTCGACATCGGCGGAGTGCAACAGCTCGTTCAGATCACGCTCGTAGTCGAGCATCAGGCGCAAGTAGATCTCGGCCTTGGACTTGAAGTGCTTGTAGATCGTGCCTTTGCCGATACCGACGGCATCAGCAATCATCTCGACGGTGACACTGTCTTCACCTTGTTCGAGGAACAGCTTGAGCGCGGTATCGAGAATTTCCTGCTCGCGGCGACGAAACTCACGGACCTTACGAGGTTCTTTATGCATAAGAAAAAGGTCTGTAGGGGTCAAAATTCGAAGCCGCGTATTATGCCTAACTTGCGCCAAAATGCACGGATCATCCGACCATATCTGTGTTTCTTGAGGTTTTCCTGCACGTTGGCCGGTTGATGAGAACTCTTCCGAAGCGCGCGTATTCCAAAATTGTTTAAAAACCTGACCGGCTAAACTGGACTCGGCGCAATACTGATCAATACTTCAACTGTCGACGGGACATCTCCCCCAAGTGTCGCGACGATAAAGGTACCAACGGACCGCGTATCTTTGTTTTACTCCTAATGGTCTTAACCCGGATTCACCCCCCAGAACCCGGGTTTTTTTTGCCTGCGATTTAACCTTTCACGTGCGCCAACGGAAACAGCCGCTTGAAATTCTCGGTGGTTTGCGCGGCCAATTGCTCGTAGGACGTCCCGCGCAACATTGCCAGAAATTCCGCTACCTCGCGCACGTACTGCGGCAGGTTTGGCTTGCCTCGATGGGGAATGGGTGCCAGATACGGCGAGTCGGTTTCCACCAGCAATCGATCAGCCGGGACCTTGCTGGCGACATCGCGCAGGGCATCGGCATTGCGGAAAGTGACAATCCCGGACAAGGAAATGTAATAACCCATGTCCAGGGCCGCTTTTGCCATCTCCCAGTCTTCGGTGAAGCAATGCAGCACCCCAGCCTGAGGCAGCGCGGCTTCGCGCAACAGATTCAAGGTGTCGGCGCGGGCGCCACGGGTGTGAATGATCACCGGCTTGCCGGTCTGCTGCGCGGCCTGCAGATGCAGGCGGAACGATTCCTGCTGCAACTCGGCCGCTTCCGGCTCGTAGTGGTAGTCCAGGCCGGTCTCACCGATGGCCACCACCCGCGGATGGTTGAGTTCCTGCAGCAACCAGTCCAAAGCCGGGGCCGCACCCGGCTGGACATCCAGCGGATGCACGCCAACCGAGCAGTCGACGTCTTCGTAACGCTCGGCCAGGGCCTTGACGTCGGCGGCGTTGTCGACGCTTACGCCAATGCACAGGAAGTGTCCGACACCCCGCTCCCGGGCCGCATCCAGCGCGGCATCCAGTGAGCCGTTGTGCGCGGCGAGGTCGAGTCGATCAAGGTGACAATGGGAATCTACGAGCATAAAAGGGCTGCAACTTACATCGTATGAGTGGGACGGTCGGACTTCAGGGCTCCGGCCAGATGGGTTTCGATGCGACTGCGGGCGGTGTCGTCACCGTCATTGAACTGCACGCCGACACCGGCGGCGCGGTTGCCCTGGGCACCTTTTGGCGTGATCCAGGTGACCTTGCCGGCGACAGGAATCTTCTCGGCTTCGTCCATGAGGCTGAGCAGCATGAACACTTCGTCGCCCAGCCGATAACTCTTGTTGGTCGGAATAAACAGGCCGCCATTCTTGATGAAGGGCATGTACGCCGCATACAGCACCGACTTGTCCTTGATGGTCAGGGACAGGATGCCGTTGCGCGGTCCGGAATTGAGGGGTTCATTCATGCTGACCTCCACGGCTGATGTTCAAAGTCTAGTCACTTCTGGCCGGGCAAAGACGCCCATTGCACCAACAACGCCTCGAGCAGTAATACTCTGTTCAGGTTGGCTTTGCTCATGACTTTCTGACGCTGGGCGAGGATCCAGTCCTGGATATTCAGGACTTTACCCTGGGCCGACTTCTGCGCCAGGTATTGAATCACTTTACGCATATCTGCCAGGCCGAGCCCTTCTTCATCCTGGGTCAATTGATAACGCAGGATCAGGCTGGACCAGTCGCAGAACCAGTCGAACAGCAATAACAGCGGAATCGCATTCCAGCCTTCGGCCAATTGCGTCGGCGACTGCTGTTGCTTGAGCAGTTTCTTCACCCCGTCGACCACCAGCGCCCGCTGCTCACGCACCCCTTGGGCCTGCAACTTGACCGCTGCCAGTGGCGAACCGGCGGCCAGGGTCAGCAGCTCCACGCGCTCCTCTTCGGAACAGTCGGGTAAGGTCTGCGCAAGCCAGGCCAAGCTCATGGCCTCGCCGGGCAGTGGACAGGCCTGCTGCACGCAACGGCTCTTGATGGTCGGCAACAGCCGACTGGTCTGGTGGCTGACCAGCAGCAGCACAGTGTCGCCGGAAGGTTCTTCAAGGCTTTTAAGCAAGGCGTTCGCGGCGTTGATGTTCATCGCCTCGACGGGCTCGATCAGCACCACTTTGCGCCCGCCCATCTGCGCGGTCTGCACCACAAAACTCACCAGCTCGCGAACCTGGTCGACCTTGATCGCCTTGTCCGCCTCTTCCGGTTCGAGGATGTAGTTGTCCGGATGGCTGCCGGCCTTGAGCAGCAGGCAGGATTTGCATTCGCCGCAGGCATCCTGGGCAGTCGGGCGCTGGCACAGCAGGCTGGCCATCAAGCGCTCGGCCAATGCGCGCTTGCCGATTCCGGCGGGGCCGTGCAACAGGTAGGCATGGGCGTGCTGCTTGCGACCGGCCAGTTGCTGCCAGAGCGAGTCCTGCCAGGGATAGGCTTCAGCCACGGGCCAGCTCCAGCAGACGCGGGAGCAAGGCGTCCAGGGACTGCTGGACCTGCACCAGAGGTTGCGCAGCATCGACCCGCACATAACGCGCGGGATCGGCTTCAGCGCGCTTGAGGAACGCGCTGCGCACCGCATCGAAGAAAGTCCGGCCTTCCAGCTCGAAGCGATCGAGGCGGCCACGGGCACTGGCACGCGCCAGCCCGACTTCCACCGGCAGGTCGAAAATCAGCGTCAGGTCCGGGCGCAGGTCGCCCTGCACGAATGTTTCCAAGGTGGCAATACGCTCCAGGGACAGGCCACGGCCACCACCCTGATAGGCATAGGTGGAATCGGTGAACCGGTCACACAGCACCACCGCCCCCCGGGCCAATGCCGGGCGGATGACTTCGGCCAGATGCTGGGCACGCGCGGCGAAAACCAGGAGCAGCTCGGTGTCCGGGTTCATGACTTCTTCGACCGGGGCCAGCAGCACTTCACGAATTCGCTCGGCCAGCGCAGTGCCGCCCGGCTCGCGGGTCAACACCACCTCGATACCGGCGGCACGCAGGCGCTCGGCCAGGTATTCGCGATTGGTGCTCTTGCCGGCACCCTCGGGGCCTTCCAGGGTAATAAACAAGCCAGTCACAGGCAGTCCTTAGTCAGGGTCATTGCGGGCTTTGCGACGGGGCGGCGTCCGGTTCGGCGGCAGGCGCCGATGGCGACTCCTGCGGTGCTACCTGGGGCAAAGCCTCGGGATCAGGATTGGGCGACGCAGCGGGGATCGGCGCCTCGTCGACCGGGGTTACGGTATCGGGTGCTTCAGTTGCCGATGTTTCGGCGGGTGCTGTCCCAGGCGCAGCTGCCGGTGCCGGGCTGGACCGATAATCGGCGCGACGCTTGAGCTGGTATTCGCGCACTGCATTGTTGTGTGCATCCAGGTCGTCGGAAAAGACATGACTGCCATCACCACGGGCAACGAAATACAGGCTACTGCCAGACACCGGGTTCAAGGCCGCGTGAATCGCTTCGCGCCCGACCATGGCGATCGGAGTCGGTGGCAGGCCGGAAATCATATAGGTGTTGTAAGGCGTCGCTTCCTTGAGATGGGCGCGAGTCAATTTGCCACTGTAGCGATCGCCCAGGCCGTAGATCACGGTCGGATCAGTTTGCAGGAGCATGCCCAGCGCCATGCGGCGCACGAATACCCCGGCAATCTGGCCGCGCTCTTGCGGCACGCCGGTTTCCTTCTCCACCAGGGAGGCCATGATCAGCGCCTGGTATGGGTCGGCGTAGGGCAGATCGGAGGCCCGCTGGTTCCATTCCCTGGCAAGCACCTCGTCGAGGCGCTCGTAAGCGGTCTTGAGCAGTTCGAGATCACTCATGCCGCGAACGAAACGATAGGTATCGGGAAAAAAACGCCCCTCTGGAAAAATCCCCGGGTGGCCGAGTTTTTCCATCACCTGGGCATCGCTCAAACCTTCGAGTGTCTGTTCGAGTTTTTCATCCTTGGCCAACGCCGCGCGGACCTGATGGAAATTCCAGCCCTCGACCAGCGTCACGCTGTATTGCACCACGTCCCCGCGTTTCCACGAATCGATCAAACCTTCGACGGTCATGCCAGGCTGCATGCGGTATTCGCCGCTGTGCAGGGGTTGTCCGGCGAGGTTGAAACGCCAGTACACACGAATCCAGAACGCATCCTTGATGACGCCTTCGGCTTCGAGTCGGTTGAAAGTGCGGGTGGGCGTCGTACCCTTGGGTACTTCAAGCATTTGTTCCTGGGTGACGTTCAGCGACTGGTCCAGCGCAGAATGAATTTTCCAGGCAGAAGCGCCGAACAACAGCCCCGCCAGAACCAGTCCGGTTTCCAGCAGCAGCAAGAATTTACGTCTCACGAATCAAGCATCCAATAGCGCACGGGCAATGGTTTGGAGTTTACGGGTGAGCGGCCCAACCGGCCAGCTCAGTGCAGCATACGCGCGCACCGGCCAGATGCCGTAAACACTGTTACAGACAAAGACTTCATCAGCCCATTGCAGCTGTTCCAGGGTGATATCGATGATTTGCACAGGGATCGCCGATGACTCGGCTTGAAACAATATTTCAGCGCGCATCACCCCGGCGACTCCGCAACGCTGGAGATCGGCGGTGAGCAGCACGCCATCACGCACCAGAAACAGGTTACTGAACACGCCCTCGATCACCCGTCCGGCCTGGTCGAGCATCAGGCCTTCGGCGTGATCAGCGTCTTGCCACTCGGAGCGAGCAATGACCTGCTCCAGGCGATTGAGATGCTTGAGACCGGCAAGCAAAGGCTGCAGGGACAGCCGGGTCGCGCAAGGGAACAGGCGCACGCCCTGCTCCGCGTGTGTCACCGGATACGTCGCAGGGGGATTGCCCAGCATGATGCGTCGCGCCGCAGCGACAGGGTCCGGTGCGTAGCCGCGAGCACTTTCGCCACGGGTGACGATCAGCTTGAGTACGCCATCACCGAGCGCCTGGGCATAGGCCTGCAGCTCGGTGCGCACCAGCACGCCATCAAGGTTGATAGCCAGGCGCTGGCATCCCTTGAGCAAACGCTCCAGGTGGCGGTCCAGCAACACCGGCTGGCCATTGCGCACGGCGATGGTCTCGAACAGACCATCGCCATAGGCCAGGCCGCGATCCTTCAGCGACAGAGCGTGCGCCGGCTGACCGTCGACCCAGCTGTCCATCAGCCAGCGAACCGGCGGAACACCAGCGAGCCGTTGGTACCGCCAAACCCGAAGGAGTTGGACAGCACCACATCGATATCCATGTTGCGCGCGGTGTGCGGCACAAAGTCGAGGTCGCAGCCTTCATCGGGTTCATCGAGGTTGATGGTCGGCGGCGCCACCTGGCTGTTGATCGCCAGCACACTGAAGATCGCTTCAACCGCGCCCGCCGCACCCAGCAGGTGACCGGTCATGGACTTGGTCGAACTGACGGCCAGTTTGTACGCATGCTCACCGAACACCGACTTGATCGCACAGGCTTCGGCAAGGTCACCGGCCGAAGTCGAGGTACCGTGGGCGTTGATGTACTGGACCTGGTCGCTGTTGATCTTCGCATCGCGCAAGGCGTTGGTGATGCAGCGGGCAGCACCCGCACCGTCGGCTGGCGGCGAAGTCATGTGGAACGCATCGCCACTGGTGCCGAAACCGATCAACTCGGCGTAGATGGTCGCGCCGCGAGCCTTGGCGTGCTCCAGTTCTTCGAGGACCAGGGCGCCCGCACCGTCGGACAGTACAAAGCCGTCACGGCCTTTGTCCCATGGACGGCTGGCACGGGTTGGCTCGTCATTGCGGGTCGACAGCGCCCGGGAGGCACCGAAGCCACCCATGCCCAAGCCACAAGCGGCCATCTCGGCGCCACCGGCGATCATCACGTCGGCTTCGTCGTACATGATATTGCGTGCCGCCATGCCGATGCAGTGCGTACCTGTGGTACAGGCCGTGGCGATGGCGTAGTTGGGCCCCTGTGCTCCGAGGTGGATGGACAGGAAGCCGGAAATCATATTGATGATCGAGCCGGGCACGAAAAACGGCGAAATCCGTCGCGGGCCGGAATCATGCAGGGTACGGCTGGTTTCTTCGATGTTGGTCAGGCCGCCAATGCCCGAGCCCATGGCGACGCCGATGCGTTCGCGGTTGGCATCGGTGACTTCCAGGCCGGCATTTTTTACTGCCTGAAACCCTGCGGCCAGACCGTATTGAATGAACAGGTCGAGCTTGCGCGCTTCCTTTACCGACAGGTATTCCTCGACATTGAAGCCCTTTACCGAGCCGCCAAAACGGGTGGAATAGGCAGAAAGGTCAGTGTGTTCGATCAGACCAATGCCACTGCGGCCAGCCAGAATGCCCTGCCAGCTGCTCGGCACATCCGTGCCCAGTGGCGACAACATACCCATACCGGTGACTACGACGCGTCTACGCGACACAGCACTCTCCTTTTTCAAATGACGACTTTGCATCAGGCCTAAAGAAAAAACCGCACGCCATGAGGCAGTGCGGTTTTTCCATGACAGCAAGCAACGACTACAAACTATTACGCCTGGTGGCTGGTAACGTAGTCGATTGCAGCTTGTACAGTAGTGATCTTCTCAGCTTCTTCGTCAGGGATTTCGGTCTCGAATTCCTCTTCCAGAGCCATCACCAGCTCAACGGTGTCAAGGGAGTCAGCACCCAGGTCTTCAACGAAGGAAGCGCTGTTAGTCACTTCTTCTTCTTTTACGCCCAGTTGCTCGGCAACGATTTTCTTGACGCGCTCTTCGATGGTGCTCATACCTTGTTTTCACTCCTAATGGACAAATTCAGGCAGCTGGCCAGTGGGTAAGTGTATAGAAAGACTTTTCAGTTTTTCAACTGAAAGCTTCACTCCTCTAACCCTGCAGCCCGATGCCTATAAATAGATTGCAGCTTTATAACGGATTTTAGACAGCTCGTATGACATTTTTTTGAAACAGTCCGTCACATTTAACTCATGTACATCCCGCCGTTCACCGGGATTGTAGCCCCAGTAACGTAAGCCGCACCGTCGGATGCAAGAAAAGCGACCACAGACGCGATCTCTTGTGCTTGTCCCAGACGGCCCAGCGGAATCTGCGTCTGCAAGGCTTCACGCTGCGCCTCAGGCAGTTCACGGGTCATATCGGTGTCGATGAACCCAGGGGCCACCGAGTTTACCGTAATCGAGCGCGAACCGACTTCACGCGCCAATGCACGACTGAAACCTTCCAGACCGGCCTTGGCGGCAGCGTAGTTTACTTGGCCTGCGTTGCCCATGGCACCCACAACCGAGCCAATACTGATAATTCGTCCCCAACGCGCCTTGGTCATGCCGCGCAAAACGCCCTTGGACAGGCGGAACAGACTGTTCAGGTTGGTATCGACGACGTCATGCCATTCGTCATCTTTCATCCGCATCATCAGGTTATCGCGGGTGATACCGGCGTTATTGACCAGGATCGCCGGCGCACCGAACTGTTCGGAGATGCTCGCCAACACCGCTGCCACGGACTCGTCACTGGTGACATTGAGTTCCAGGCCAGTGCCTTGGATGCCGTTTTCCTTCAGGGTAGCGGCAATGCGCTCGGCCCCGGCGGCGGAAGTCGCAGTGCCCACGACAATGGCGCCCTGACGACCCAGTTCCAGGGCGATAGCCTGGCCGATACCGCGGCTTGCGCCGGTGACCAGTGCAACTTTACCTTGCAGACTCATGCAAGCTTCTCCTGATTCAGGCCAACGCTGCACGAGCGGCAGCGAAAGCGTCTGGGGTATTGAGGTTGGATGTCGCTACACCGTCGGCGCAACGTTTGTTCAGGCCAGCCAGTACTTTGCCAGGGCCGCACTCGACCAGCTGGGTCGCGCCCTTGGCCGCCAGCGCTTGTACAGACTCAACCCAGCGCACTGGCTTGTACAGCTGCTCAAGCAGGTCGCGCTTGAGAGTTTCCAAGTCCGCCGGCACTGCTGCGCTGACGTTCTGCACTACAGGAATCTGCGGCGCCTGCCAGTCGATCGCGGCGATCGACTCGGCAAAACGCTCGGCTGCCGGGCGCATCAGCTCGCAATGGGACGGCACGCTGACCGGCAACGGCATGGCGCGCTTGGCGCCACGGGCCTTGCAGCCTTCGATAGCGCGCTCTACAGCGGCCTTGGCACCGGCGATAACCACCTGGCCCGGGGAATTGAAGTTGACTGCACTGACCACTTCACCTTGCGCCGCTTCGGCGCAGGCTGCCAGCACGTCGGCATCATCCAGGCCGAGGATCGCGGCCATGCCGCCCTGCCCGGCCGGAACAGCTTCCTGCATCAGCTGGCCGCGGCGCTCGACGAGCTTGACCGCGTCAGCCAGGCTCAGGCTGCCGGCAGCAACCAGCGCGCTGTACTCGCCCAGGCTGTGACCAGCCACGTAGGCCGGACGCGCACCGCCCTCTGCCAACCACAGGCGCCACAGGGCAATCGAGGCGGTCAGGATGGCTGGCTGGGTCTTGTCGGTTTGATTGAGTTGTTCTTCCGGCCCTTGCTGGGTCAGCGCCCACAGGTCATAACCGAGAGCATCGGAAGCTTCTTTGAACGTATCAAGGACAACCGGATATTGCGCGCCCAACTCGGCCAGCATGCCGAGGGACTGCGAACCCTGTCCTGGAAAGACGAATGCGAGGGAAGCAGACATGTAACAAGCCCCTAATGATCTTGTCGTCGGAGAATTGACGTCCCTCTTGGGGGACGCAAGAAACTGACAGTTGGATGGCCAATTGAACTGAGCGGTCACATTTAAGCATTGTCCGACGAAAACGCCTAAAGCAACAAATCCTCCAGACGACCGTGGATGCGTTCCGGCAGGTTTTCCTGGATCTCGATCAGCGCGCGGGATATAGCACTTTGAAACCCTTCCACCCCGGCCGAACCGTGGCTCTTCACAACGATGCCCTGCAAGCCGAGGAAGCTCGCGCCGTTGTGTCTGGCGGGTGCCAGATCGGCCTGCAGGCGCTTCATCAGCGGCAACGCCAAGGCACCGACCATGCGCGAGGCAACATTCTTTTTGAACAACGCTTCGATACGCCCGGCAATCATGGTGGCCAGGCCTTCGCTGGACTTGAGCAGGATATTGCCGACAAAACCGTCGCAGACCACCACATCCGCTTCGCCGCGGTACAGGCCATCGCCTTCGACAAAACCGATGTAGTTGATGCCCCGCGCCGCCTGCAGCAAGGTCGCAGCCAGCTTGACCTGCTGATTGCCCTTGATGTGTTCGGTGCCAATGTTCAACAACGCCACTCGCGGGCGGACGATGCCCAGCGTCTCGGCCGCCACCGACCCCATCACCGCAAACTGCAACAGGTGTTCGGCGCTGCAATCGACGTTGGCCCCGAGATCGAGCAACTGGCAGTAGCCCTTCTGCGTCGGAATCGCCGCGACCATCGCTGGCCGGTCTATGCCCGGCAAGGTCTTGAGCACGAAACGCGACAACGCCATCAGCGCCCCGGTATTGCCGGCACTGACACAGGCCTGGACCTTGCCATCGCGTAACAGCTCGAGGGCCACACGCATCGACGAGTCCGGCTTGCCCCGCAATGCCTGGGCAGGCTTCTCGTCCATGGTGATGATTTCGCTGGCGGGCACGATAGACAGGCGCGCGCGATCCGCAGCCGATTGGCCTGCGAGCAATTCTTCAAGGAGAGTGGGTTGACCGACGAGGGTCAGGTGCAGCGAGGGCGTAGCATTCAGACAAGCGAGGCTGGCCTGAACAATGCTGCGGGGACCGAAGTCCCCGCCCATTGCGTCAATCGCGATGACTTGAGCAGACAAGTGATTACTCGTCAGCGCCCTTGTCGATCACTTTACGGCCACGGTATACGCCTTCTGGCGATACGTGGTGACGCAGGTGAATTTCACCGGTGGTTTTTTCTACAGACAGAGTGCTTGCCGTCAGGGCGTCGTGCGAACGACGCATGTCACGGGCAGAGCGGGATTTTTTGTTCTGCTGAACAGCCATAATTGATTAACTCCTAAACGTTTGGGTCACGCTTTAACTGCGCCAATACACTGAACGGGTTGGACCGCGTTACCTCGTCCTCGCTCGGTTCGGGCTCATCGAGACCCGCCGGCTGCTGGCATTCTTCCGGATGATGAGCAGGCACAATGGGCAAGGCGAGCAGAAGCTCCTCCTCGATCAGTGACTGCAGATCCAATGGATCTTCGCCCAGTTCCAGCACGTCATAACCTTTCGGCAACGACTGGGTATTCGCACCCTCCTTCACCACAGCATAACTGCATTCGCTATGGATCGGCAGGGTGACCAGCTCAAGACAACGCTGGCAAACCATTTTGACTTCGGTGTCGATAAAGCTGTGGATTACCACAGACTTACGTTCATCTCGTTCAAAAACGAATTTCGCCTGCACCGTACCGACAGTGTCGGAAAGCGGGTCGCAGAGTCTCTCCAAATCGGCCAGCAGCAGTTCACCTTGAAGGGTGGTGCCACGGTCAGCCAATTTGCGCGGGTCAACGTGAGGTGGAATCGGGTCATTCAACATAGGCGCAGCATTATAGGGATGCACCCAGCCATGTCAAAGGAAATTCAGCCCTGTGCGTCACTTGGAAGCCTCGCTAGAATTCGCGACTGACTTCTGGAGTTGCGCATGCTGCCTTTATTACTCGCTTCAAGCTCGGTTTATCGCCGGGAATTGCTGGCCCGCCTGCAGTTGCCGTTCGTCTGCAGCTCGCCGGATATCGATGAAAGTCATCACCCGCAAGAGTCCGCGACGGACCTGGTCAAACGCCTGGCCAGGGAAAAAGCCCAGGCGCTGGCTGGCACTTTTCCCGACCACCTGATCATCGGCTCCGATCAGGTCGCGGTACTCGGCGAGCGCATCATCGGCAAACCGCACACGTTCGAGAAGGCACGGGATCAATTGCTCGCTGCCAGCGGCGCCAGCGTGACCTTCCTGACGGGCCTGGCCCTGCTCAACAGCCAGACCGGGCATTGCCAGGTCGACTGCGTGCCGTTCACGGTGCATATGCGCACCCTCGACCAGGCGAGCATCGAGCGCTACCTGCACGCAGAGCAGCCTTACGACTGCGCAGGCAGCTTCAAAGCCGAGGGATTGGGGGTGAGCCTGTTTCAAAGCACGCAAGGCCCTGACGCCACCAGCCTGGTGGGCCTGCCGCTGATTCGGCTGGTGGACATGTTGCTGGCGGAAGGAATACAGATCCCCTGAACACCACATCCCGTAGCAGCTGGCGAAGCCTGCGTTCGAGTGCGTAGCGCTCGCAAATCCGGATTCCGCTACCCGGCTGAATGGTCGCGACGCATGACCTGGCGAGCGCTGCGCACTCGAACGCAGGCTTCGCCAGCTGCTACGGACCGTATTTGCGGGGTTCAGCGCAACGACGGACCGTGGAAACCCATCCACATCGCCAATTGCTCAGCCACGCTGGCGCCCAGCTTCTTCGAGAAGCGGTCGAAGGTTGATTCCTGAACAGTGAAATCC
The DNA here is from genome assembly GCF_026241895.1 of Pseudomonas sp. RIT-562. Lineage (GTDB taxonomy): Bacteria > Pseudomonadota > Gammaproteobacteria > Pseudomonadales > Pseudomonadaceae > Aquipseudomonas > Aquipseudomonas mandelii_F. The sequence goes on from NZ_JAPJIV010000025.1 coordinate 45,742, forward strand.
ACCAGCTCTTTCTCGCCGATGACATCGCGAGCCACAGAACTGGCACTGCCCAGACCATCGATCAACCCCAGCGGCAGCGCCTGCTCACCCGACCAGACCAACCCGGAGAACAGCTCCGGGTGCTCCTTGTCTTTCAGGCGATCGCCACGCCCCTTCTTCACGCTATTGATAAATTGCTGATGAGTGGTATCAAGCACGCCCTGCCAGAACTGAGTCTCCTCAGGTTTCTGCGGCTGGAACGGATCGAGGAACGCTTTGTGCTCGCCAGAGGTGTAGGTACGACGCTCTACCCCCAGCTTCTCCATGGTGCCAACAAAACCGTAACCGGCCGCCGTAACCCCGATGGAGCCCACAAGACTGGCCTTGTCCGCGTAGATCTGATCAGCAGCGCTGGCAATGTAGTACGCACCGGACGCGCCCAGGTCGGAGATGACCGCGTACAGCTTGGTGTCAGGGTGCAACGCGCGCAGGCGAACAATCTCGTCGTACACATACCCCGACTGCACCGGACTGCCGCCCGGGCTATTGATCCGCAGGACCACGCCCTTGACCTTGTCATCCTCGAACGCAGCTCGCAGGGCACCGACTATGTTGTCGGCACTGGCCTGCTCTTTGTCGGCGATCACGCCTGTGACCTCGATCAGGGCCGTGTAGTTGGGGCTGCGACTGGCAGCTTTTTCCATATCCATCAGCGGCGTGAACAGCATCAATGCGCCAAACAGATATACAAAGGTCAACAGCTTGAAGAAAATCCCCCAGCGACGGGACCGGCGCTGCTCCTGCACACTGGCGAGCAAAGTCTTTTCCAGCAACTGCCAGCTTTTCTCGTCACCGCTCTGCGCATCCGCCTTGGCGGGTGCTTTCCATTCGTCGGTCATGCCGTCTACCCCAAAAAACCTGTTAAGCCCGCTGGTTCAGCCAGGCATGCAATTGTGAAAAACGATCAATCGCCAGGCGCGGCTCAAACAGCTTCAGCGCCTCGATCGATTGCGCGCCGTAGCTGACCGCCACCGAAGCCATACCGGCGTTGCGAGCCATCTGCAGGTCGAAAGACGAATCGCCCACCATCAGCGCCTGTTCCGGACGAACCTCGCAGTGAGCGAGGATCTGCTCCAGCATCAGAGGATGGGGCTTGCTGGCAGTTTCATCAGCCGCACGGGTGATGTCGAAATAGTTTTCCCAGCCATGGGCCTTGAGCACTCGATCCAGCCCGCGACGGGCCTTGCCGGTTGCCACGGCCAAATGATAACCCTCGGCGCGAAACGCCTCCATCGACTCGAGCACACCCTCGAACAACGGCGACGGCACGGCCTCGGCGGCGATGTAGTGATCGGCGTAATACTCTCTGAATGCGATCAATTCGGCGTCGCTGATTTGCGGATACAAGGTGCGGATCGCCTCCGGCAAGCCCAGGCCAATGATGCCCTTGACGGCAAAATCATCGCGCAACTCGAAGCCGGAACGCTCGGAGGCCACATGCATGGCCTCGACGATCCGACCAATGGAATCGGCCAGCGTCCCGTCCCAATCAAAGATCAACAGCTTGCAATCAGAGGGGTGCACTCAAGCGCTCCACGGTCTTGGCCCACATTTCATCCACCGGCGCCTGCAACTTCAACTCACCACCATCCGGCAGCGGCACAGTCAGCATGTAGGCGTGGAGGAACAGGCGCTTGCCACCCAAATCGCGGATTTCCTTGCTGAAACCCTCGTCCCCGTATTTCGGGTCGCCAGCGATGCAGTGACCGGCGTGCAGGGTATGCACGCGGATCTGGTGGGTACGGCCGGTAATCGGCCGAGCCTCGACCATGGTCGCGAAGTCACCGAAGCGCCGTAGCACCTTGAACACGGTCACGGATTCCTTGCCCTCCTCCTCGTCGACCTCGACCATCCGTTCGCCGGAGCGCAGGTTGCTCTTGCCCAGCGACGCCCGGACCTGTTTGATCGAGGCAGCCCAGTTGCCGCGAACCAGCGCCATGTAGCGCTTGTCCACGCCATCACCGCGCAAGGCCGTGTGCAAGTGACGCAGCATGCTGCGTTTCTTGGCGATCATCAGCAGGCCGGAGGTGTCGCGGTCCAGTCGGTGAACCAGCTCAAGCTCCTTGCAATCGGGGCGCAGCTGACGAAAGGCTTCGATCACGCCATAGGTCAGCCCGCTGCCGCCGTGAACCGCAATGCCACAAGGCTTGTTGATCACGATCAGCGCCTTGTCCTCGAAAATAATCGAGGCTTCGAGGCGTTGCAGCAGGCCTTGTGCCAGCGGTACCGGCTCGTCGCGCTCAGGCACGCGTACCGGCGGCACGCGCACGATATCGCCCGCCTGCAGCTTGTATTCGGGCTTGATCCGACCTTTGTTCACCCGCACTTCGCCTTTACGCAAAATGCGGTAGATCAAGGTCTTGGGCACGCCTTTGAGCCGAGCGAGAAGGAAGTTATCAATACGTTGGCCGGCATATTCCGGCGAGACCTCAAGCAGTTGTACGCTTGGAGTCGAGGGGGCAGTAGTCGTCATGCCGGAGATGATATCAATTTTTTATGGAATTGAAGCACTTAATCATTACTGCTATAGTCGCGAACGCCGCCAAAAGCGGCCTGGACAGCGGACCAACGGTCAAAAACCGGCCCTGACCAATGCAATTCACCAGGACGCGAGGCCGTCCTACGGGGCTTTCGCTACGTAACGGTGGAGTTTGCAGGTGTAACGAGCGCAGGTGACATGAGGCCTGAATCAAGCCGCAGAGCAGAGTTTTGACTCTCCTTGCGAGCCAATATTCACGGCCAGTTCACAAAGTGCAGTCAGCTGCGAATGACCCCGAGCGAAGGTTTCGGAAACATCGCCTAAATTAGCCATGATGCGTGACCTCCCCTTTTGGAGCTCACGGTAAATGCCAACCCGCTGCGGATTCTGCGCGCGGCAGCACCCGAATTATCAGGGATACGTGTAGGGTGGAGATGCACAACCGCTGGACTGTGTAGCAATAGGCTTTTCCAAGACGCTTCATCTCGTCCACAGCCACTGGTTGATTCCTCCTCCTGACTGAGTGCTTAAGTAGCCACAGCAAGCAGGACGCGTACGTCGCGACACCGGCCCAATTGGCCGGGGTTCGCTAGACACTGGAGTGTCCAACCACACTCCTGACGCACCTGACACCGACCGTGAGAAGTCGTGTGTGCCGAACGCCGTTTCCGGCAGCCCGGAAACCGACGGTACTACATGAAAAGAATGCTGATTAACGCAACTCAACCCGAAGAGTTGCGTGTTGCACTGGTAGATGGCCAGCGCCTCTACGACCTGGACATCGAATCCGGTGCACGCGAGCAGAAGAAGGCCAACATCTATAAAGGCCGGATTACTCGCATCGAACCAAGCCTTGAGGCTGCCTTTGTCGATTTCGGCTCCGAGCGCCACGGCTTCCTGCCCCTCAAAGAAATCTCCCGCGAATACTTCAAGAAAGCCCCCGAAGGCCGCGTCAACATCAAGGACGTCCTGAGCGAAGGCCAGGAAGTCATCGTTCAGGTCGAAAAAGAAGAACGTGGCAACAAGGGCGCCGCCCTGACCACCTTCATCAGCCTGGCCGGTCGTTACCTGGTGCTGATGCCGAACAACCCGCGTGCCGGCGGTATCTCCCGTCGCATCGAAGGTGAAGAGCGCAACGAACTGCGTGAAGCCCTGAACGGTCTGGTTGCCCCGGCCGACATGGGTCTGATCGTGCGCACTGCCGGCCTGGGCCGCAGCAGCGAAGAAATGCAGTGGGACCTCGACTACCTGCTGCAACTCTGGACCGCCATCAAAGAAGCCTCGCTGGATCGCTCCGCGCCATTCCTGATCTACCAGGAAAGCAACGTGATCATCCGCGCCATCCGCGATTACCTGCGCCAGGACATCGGCGAAGTGCTGATCGACAGCGTTGAAGCCCAGGACGAAGCCCTGACTTTCATCCGCCAGGTGATGCCGCAGTACGCCAGCAAGATCAAGCTGTACGAAGACAGCGTTCCGCTGTTCAACCGTTTCCAGATCGAAAGCCAGATCGAGACCGCCTTCCAGCGCGTCGTTGAACTGCCTTCCGGCGGCTCCATCGTTATCGATCCGACCGAAGCCCTGGTGTCCATCGACATCAACTCGGCGCGCGCTACCAAAGGCAGCGACATCGAAGAAACCGCCCTGCAGACCAACCTTGAAGCCGCCGAAGAAATCGCCCGTCAGTTGCGCTTGCGCGACATCGGCGGCCTGATCGTCATCGACTTCATCGACATGACCCCTGCCAAGAACCAGCGCGCCGTGGAAGAGAAAGTCCGCGAATGCCTGGAAGCCGACCGCGCTCGCGTGCAAGTCGGTCGCATCTCGCGCTTCGGCCTGCTGGAAATGTCCCGTCAGCGCCTGCGTCCATCCCTGGGCGAAAGCAGCGGCATCGTTTGCCCGCGTTGCAACGGCACCGGCATCATCCGTGACGTGGAATCGCTGTCCCTGGCGATCCTGCGCCTGATCGAAGAAGAAGCCCTGAAAGACCGCACTGCCGAAGTTCGTGCACAAGTGCCGATCCCGGTCGCAGCGTTCCTGCTCAACGAAAAACGCAACTCGATCACCAAGATCGAACTGCGCACCCGTGCCCGCATCGTCATTCTGCCGAACGATCACCTCGAAACTCCGCACTTCGAAGTGCAGCGTCTGCGCGATGATAGCCCGGAAGCTGCGGTCGGCCAGTCCAGCTACGAAATCGCTGCTGCCGCTGCCGAAGTCGAAGAAGTCCAGCCAGCTGCTGCGACCCGCACCCTGGTTCGCCAGGAAGCCGCGGTCAAGACTGCCCCGGCCCGCGCCAACGCCCCGGTGCCTGCCGAAGTCGTCGCTGCCGCGCCTGTGGCTGCACCGGCCGCCGTGCCAGAGCCAAGCCTGTTCAAAGGCCTGGTGAAGTCGCTGGTCAGCCTGTTTGCAACCAAGGAAGAGCCAGCCGCTCCGGTTGTGGTTGAGAAGCCTGCAACCACCGAGCGCCCTGCGCGTAACGAAGAGCGTCGCAACGGTCGCCAGCAAAGCCGCAACCGTAACGGTCGCCGCGATGAAGAGCGCAAGCCTCGTGAAGAACGTGCACCGCGTGAAGAGCGCGCGCCACGGGAAGCTCGTGAACCACGCGAAGCTCGTGAAGAAACTCCAGCGGTTGCGCGTGAAGAACGTGCTCCACGTGAAGAGCGTGCACCGCGCGCCCCGCGTGAAGAACGTGCTCCGCGCGCTCCTCGTGAAGATCGCAAGCCTCGTGGCGAGCGTGAAGAGCGTGTGCGCGAATTGCGCGAGCCTCTGGACGCTGTTGCTCCAGCTGCCGCCGCTGTCGCTACCGCTGAAGAGCGTCCAGCTCGCCAGCCACGCGAAGAACGCGCTCCACGCCCACCGCGTGAAGAACGTCAGCCACGTGCCGAGCAAGCTGTTGCTGCCGTAGCCGAAGAAGAGCTGCTGTCCAACGAAGAGCAACTGCAGGAAGACGGACAGGAAGGCGCCGAAGGCGATCGCCCACGTCGTCGCTCCCGTGGCCAGCGTCGTCGCAGCAACCGTCGCGAGCGTCAACGTGACGCAAACGGCAATGTGATCGAAGGTTCGGAAGAGTCCGATTCCGCTGAAGGCGAAGTAGCTACCACTACCGAAGCGCCGAGCACCGCCGACCTGGCCGCCGGCCTGGCTGTTACCGCAGCCGTAGCCAGCAGCGTTATAAGCGCTCCAGCTGAAGCACAGGCCAACGAGCAAGCCGAACGCGCTACTGCCGCTACCCTGGACACCACTCCAGTCGAAGCGCCAGTGGTTGAAGCGACCTCGCCTGTGGAAGCCACCGCTTCGCCGGAAATCGAAATCGCGCCGGTTCGTGAAGTGCAGCCTGAAGTCGAAGTGGCACCGCAACCTGCGGTCGTCGTCGAGGCTCCAGCGGTGATTGCAGAGCCAGCCGCCGAGACAGTCACTGAAACCGTGACTGAAACGATTCGTGAAGTTCGCGAAGAGCAAACCGCTTTCAACTGGGTTGCCGAACCCGCTGTCGTCGAAGCTCCAGCCCCGGTAGCAGAAACTCCGGTTTACCAGCCAGAGCCTGAGCCAGTCGCTGCGCCAGAGCCAGCTCCAGTGGTAGAAGCGCCGATTGAAGCGCCGGTTGTAGCCGAAGTGGCTGCACCTGTAGCCGAAGCCGCGCCAGCCAGCGCCCTGACTGAGAATGGCCGCGCGCCAAACGACCCGCGTGAAGTGCGTCGTCGCAAGCGTGAAGCCGAGCGTCTGCAGAAGGAAGCTGAACTGGCCGCCGCTGCTGCTCCAGCCGTGGTCGAGGCGGCTCCGGTGGTTGCTGAAGCTGCTGCTGAAGTCGCCGCTGAGCCTGTAGAGTCAGCAATCGACGAAGCACCGCGTTCTGTTCAACAAGCGGTAGAGCAACACGAACAAGCCCAGGAAAAAGAGCACGAGCCTAAACCCCTCGTCTGATTCCAACGGCTGACAAAAAGCCCCGCCTGGTGATCCAGAGCGGGGCTTTTTTTATGCTTGAAACGTAAGGAACAGGTCCGCGTTATCGTTCATCGCGGGCAAGCCTTGCTCCCACAAAAGAGCCACGCAAGACCTGTGGGAGCAAGGCTTGCCCGCGATGGCGATCTATCGTACAAACACCAAAGCCCCAGGCACATCCACATCCCTCAATACCCCGGGATCATCCACCTCCACCTCAACCACTCTGGCAGAAGCAAACAACGGCCTGGCCCCGCGATCCCCCGAAAGCGCCATCAATGCCGGCCCGAATGAAGCTGCGAAACCCACCGGGTGCCCATACTCGCCGTCATGCACTGGCACACTGATGGTATCGTCCGCCATGCCCGCCAGTACCCGCTCAATGCTCGAAGGCAGAATGAACGGCATATCCCCCAGCACAATCATCCAGCCACTGAGGTCTGGACACGCCGCCACCCCGGCAGCAATGCTGTCACCCATGCCCGTGGAATCGATCAAGACCACCTCGAACCCGTAGGCCTGCGCCATGCGAATCACCTGGGGACGATCTGCGGTGGTGACCAACACTCGTTTGCCCGACTGAACCGGCAGGTTCACCAGCACGTGCTCGATCACCGAACGCACGGCACCGTCGCGCCCGGTGCAGTCAGCCAGTAACTTGTCCTTATCCTCGCCCGCCACCTGGCGAAACCGTTCGCCCTGCCCTGCCGCCAGCACAATGATGCCGATGGATTCGCTCATGGTTCCTCCCGCAGGGGCTTCTTCTGTTTGAGTTCGACGCCGTTCTTGATCGCAACAATTTCTGCCAGCAGCGACAAGGCGATTTCCGCCGGTGAATGGCTGCCAATGTGCAAACCGATCGGTCCGTGCAGCCGTTCGATGGCCTCTGCTGACAAGCCTAGCTGAGCCAAGTTATCGCGGCGCTTCAAGCTGTTGACCCGGGAACCCAGGGCACCGACATAGAAGGCGGCGGAGTCCAGCGCGGTTAGCAGCGCCATGTCATCCAGGCGCGGGTCATGGGTGAGCGCCACAATGGCCGTGCGCTCGTCAGTCTGGATAGTCAGTACCGCTTCGTCCGGCATGCCTGGGACGAAGCGACCATGCTGTTCTTCCCAGCCATAGACAAACTCGCTGCGCGGATCGCAGATCAACACTTCGAAATCCAGGAGCCGCGCCATCTCGGCAACATAACGCGACAGTTGTCCGGCGCCGATCAGCAGCAGACGCCAGCGCGGGCCATAAATCGCCCGCAGCGTCTTGCCATCAAAGGTCAGCCCCTGGCTTTTGTCCGCAGGCTCGAGCTGCACTTCACCGGTTTCGATAGACAGCGTGCGCGCCACGATCTCGTGCGCCTCGCAACGCGCCAGCAATTGTGCGACCCAAGCCGGGTCGCCGACTCGTTCCTCGGTCAGGCGCAAGGTGCCACCACAGGGCAAGCCAAAGCGCGCGGCTTCCTCGCGAGTGACACCGTACGTAATCAATTGCACCGGCGGCCCGTCAGCGGGGATGCGCCCATCGTGCAGGCGCGCGATCAGGTCGTCCTCGACGCAGCCACCGGAAACCGAGCCGATCACCACGCCGTCCTCACGCAACGCCAGCATGGCACCAGGCGCCCGAGGCGCGGTGCCCCAGGTCTGGACCACGCTGTACAACACCACGCGCTGGCCCGCGTTGCGCCATTCCAGCACGCTGCGCAGGACATTCAGATCGACGCTGTCCATCAGGCTTGTGCCTTCTGCCAACCCTGCAGCTGATAGCGCACTGGCAGATTACGCACACGCTGCCCGGTGGCAGCGAAAATCGCGTTGCACAGCGCCGGCGCAATCGGTGGCACCCCGGGCTCGCCAACGCCTCCGAGCGGCACCTCCCCAGCAGGAGTGACCAGGTGCACCGCGATCTCCTTCGGCGCCAGGGACATGCGCGCCACCTCGTACATATGGAAGTTGTCCTGCTGGACCTTACCGTCCTTGAAGCTGATTTCGCCCAGCACGGCGTTACCCAGGCCCATCACACAAGCACCTTCGAATTGCGAGCGGATCCGCTCCGGGTTGATCTGCGGCCCGCAGTCCACCGCGATATCCGCCTTGTGCACGATCAGGGTACCGTCGTCCTTGACCTCGACCTCGATCACCGCCGCGACGTAGGTCACAAAACTGTAGTGCACCGCCAGGCCCAGGCCACGCCCCTTGGGCAAGTCACGGCCCCAACCTGCGGCCTTAGCCGCAGTTTCCAGGACCTTGCGCATCCGGCCCGTATCGATCGGATAACGTTCCGGCGACTCTCCGTAGTTCCACTCTTCACTCAAGGTGCGCGGATCGATCTGGCGATCCGGGCCCAGCAGTTTGATCTGGTACTCCAGCGGGTCGCGACCGGCCTTGTGCGCCAACTCATCGACGAAGCTCTGGATCGCAAAACCGTGGGGAATGTTCGACACCGAACGATACCAACCGACCCGGGTATGGACCTTCGCCTCGGGGTTTTCCAGGCGCACATTGGGGATGGCATAAGCCATGTTGGTGAAGCCCATACCCAGTTCGAACGCCGCTTCGTGGTTCATGCCCGGTGCGAACAGCGCCGTGATACTCGGCGCAACGGTGCGATGCAACCAGCCAGATGGCAGGCCGTCCTTGTTCAGGCTGGCCTTGAGGTATTCGGCCGAAACGGTATGAAAGTAGGAACAATGGATGTCATCTTCGCGAGTCCACTGCACCCGCACCGCCTTGCCGGGGAATTCCTTGGCGAGGATCGCCGCCTCGATCACAAAGTCCGGTTTGGACTTGCGTCCGAAGCCGCCACCCAGCAGGGTCACGTTGAATGTGACGTTATCGAACGCAATGCTCAGGCGCTCGCCGATTCGCTCGCGCGTTACCTGGGGCGCCTGGCTCGGAGCCCAGGCTTCACAAACGCCGTCCTTAAAGCGCGCGATGGCAACCATCGGTTCCATTGGCGACTGCGCCAGGTGCGGCAGATAATAGGACGCTTCCAGCGTACTGTCGGCACCGTCTATGGCTGCGTCGATGTTGCCGGTATTGCGCACGACCTTGCCGGGTTTGAGCGCTGCGGCTTCCAGTTCCTTGCGATAGGCAATCGAGTCATAGCTGGCGTTGGGGCCATCGTCCCACTCGATTTTCAGCGCCTCGCGCCCCTTGATGGCCGCCCAGGTGTTGCTGGCGATCACCGCGACGCCGCCCAGCGGCTGGAACTCCGACGGCAGCGGCCGCCCCTCGATATTGACCACTTTGAGCACGCCAGGCACTTTTAGCGCTGCACTGGAATCCACCGATCTGACCTTGCCACCGTAAACCGCCGGGCGCGCGATGGTCGCGTAGAGCATCCCTTCGATATGCACGTCGGCGCCGTAGACGGCACGACCATTGACGATGTCGGCTCCGTCAATCGCCTTGATCCCCTCCTTGCCAATGTAGCGAAATTCCGCAGGCTGCTTGAGCCGCAGACTGTCGCGGGCCGGCACCGCCAGCGCAGCAGCGGCGGCAGCCAGGGCGCCGTAACCCAGTTCGCGCCCGGAGGGTTGGTGAATGACTTTATGCAGTTGCGCACGGCACTCGCCAACCGGCACTTGCCACTGCTTGGCAGCCGCTTGCTCCAGCATGGTCCGCGCGGCGGCACCGCAGCGGCGCATCGGCTCGTACCAATGGCGCATGCTGCGTGAGCCGTCGGTGTCCTGGTTGCCATAGCGCACTTCATCGCCAGGCGCCTGCTGCACCTTGACCAGCGCCCAATCGGCGTCCAGCTCATCGGCGACCACCATGCTCAGGCTGGTCCGCACGCCCTGGCCCATTTCCGAACGGTTGCAGACCACGGTCACGGTGCCATCGGCGGCAATGCTGACGTAAACCTTCGGGTCGTCGATCCAGCCATTAGGCATGCCATCGGCGCCGAATTTCGGCGCTTTATCCGCAGCGAGCGCGTCCTGCCAGCCCCAACTGGCCGCCAGTACCAGCGCACTGGTAGCGCCAACGCCCTTGAGAAAACCACGGCGACTGAGGTTACTCAGTGCAAAATCGTTCGGTAGCCCGCTCATGCCTTGGCCTCCTTCAGGTGAGTGGAGGCTTGGCGGATGGCGGTCTTGATGCGGTTGTAGGTGCCGCACCGGCAAATGTTGCCCACCATCGCTTCTTCGATCTGCTCGTCGCTGGGGTTGGGATTGACCTTGAGCAGTGCCGTCGCCGACATGATTTGCCCGCCCTGGCAGAAACCGCACTGGGCCACCGCCGTGTCGAGCCAGGCTTGCTGGACTATTTGCCCAACCGCATCGCTGTGCAGATTGTCGATGGTGCTGACGTCCTGCCCGATGACCGAGCCGATCGGCGTAATGCAGCTGCGTGCCGGCGCGCCATCGATATGAATGGTGCAGGCGCCACATAGGCCCATGCCACAGCCGAATTTGGTGCCGGTGTAACCGGCCACGTCGCGGATTGCCCAGAGCAGCGGCATGTCCTCGGTGACGTCGAGTTGATGGTCTTGACCGTTGAGTTTTAGGGTAATCATGGGCACGCCCGCATATCTAAAGACGGTTATGGGGTCGAGCAATCTGCCGCCACAGGCTGGCGGTTGGCATCACGCAGATCGACTCAGGCTAAGGAGGCTCTCTTATGCCGACGGCGACGTCTGCATCGGGCCTTAGGTGGAACAAATAGTTGTATCGTTAGGCGGCTAAGTTAACCCAGGATTAACAAAAAAGCCCTGCACATCGGCAAATGTGCAGGGCCTCCAAGGCAGTGCTGAAAGCGTAGCCTCAATACCGATTAGGCTCCATTTCCAGCTCCACCTGGAATCGTTGCCAAATGTCTTGCTGGATCCGCTGCGCCAGCTCCAGCAACTGCAGACCGGTGGCGGCGCCATAGTTGACCAGCACCAGCGCCTGCAATTTGTGCACGCCGGCATCGGCTTCGCGGAAACCCTTCCAGCCTGCGCGCTCGATCAGCCATCCAGCCGCCAGCTTCATCTGGCCGTCCGGTTGCGCGTAGGCCACCAGGTCGGGGAATTCAGCCTTGAGTCGGGTGACCAGTGCCGCCGGCACCAGTGGGTTTTTGAAGAAACTGCCGGCATTGCCCAACACTGCAGGGTCCGGCAGTTTTTCACTGCGGATGCTGCAGATCGCCTGGCTGACATCGCTGGCGGTCGGATGTTCGATGCCCTGTTCGGTCAGGCGCTGACGCACCGGGCCGTATTCCAGATGCAGCTGTTCGTTGCGGTTCAGGTTGAAGCGCACCCGCAGAATCAACCAGCGCCCGGGCTCCTGCTTGAACAGGCTGTCACGGTAAGCGAAGTTGCACTCGGCCAGGCTGAAGTCGCGCAGTTCGCCGGAGTGGCGATCAAGTGCGGTCAGGCCGGCGAATACATCCTTGATCTCCACCCCATAGGCGCCGATGTTCTGCATCGGTGCCGCGCCGACAGTCCCCGGAATCAGGCTGAGGTTTTCCAGGCCGGACATGCCGAGGGCCAGGGTATGTTGCACAAAAGGATGCCAAGGCTCCCCGGCCTCGGCTTCGATCAGCACCTGCTGGCCGTTATCGCTGAGGATGCGAATCCCGCGGGTGGCCATGCGCAGTACCAGCGCCTGGATATCCGCCGTCAGCAGCAAGTTGCTGCCGCCACCGATTACCAGCAACGGCACATCGTGCTCAGCGGCATAGGCCAGGGCTTGGCGTACGTCGGCATCGCTGTGGGCTTCGGCAAACAGGCGGGCCTGCACATCCACCCCGAAGCTGTTGAATGGTTTGAGTGATACCCCGGCTTGCACCTGCAGACTCATAACCGCCCCTTCAATTCGACTACCAGCAAATCGCTGGCGCGCTCGATTAGGTCCAGGACCTGCTCGAAGCCCTGGTCACCGTCATAATACGGGTCTGGGACTTCATCGAGTTCGCTCTGGTAGCGGCGCAGGAACAGGTCGAGCTCGGCCCGGCCCTTCGCTGGTTGCAGCGCCTTGAGGTTGCGCAGGTTGCTGTTATCCATCGCCAGGATCAGGTCATACATGGCGAAATCGGCGCGGCTAACCTGTTGCGCACGCTGGGCAGACAAATCGTAGCCGCGCAGGCGCGCGGCCGCCTGGCTGCGTTTATCCGGGGCCTTGCCGACGTGCCAGTCGCCAGTGCCGGCGGAGGCAACCTCAACCTGTCCTTCAAGCCCTGCTTCACGCAGTTTGTGACGCAACACGCCTTCGGCGGTCGGCGAACGGCAGATGTTGCCCAGGCAGACGAACAGAACCCGCATCAGGCCTCCAGCAGGCGACGAACCCGCTCCAGGTCTTCTGCGGTATCGACGCCGGTTGGCGGCGCGATCAACGCGTCGGCGACATGGATGCGCACGCCGTGCCACAGGGCACGCAGCTGTTCCAGGGATTCGGTGTTTTCCAGCCAGCAAGGGCCCCAGCTGACGAAGTCTTGAAGGAAACCGGCGCGGTATGCGTAGATGCCAATGTGGCGGCGATACGGCACACCTTGCGGCAGCTCCTCGCGGCTCTTGGCGAACGCATCACGGGCCCACGGCAAAGTCGCGCGGCTGAAGGTCAGCGCCAGGCCGTTGAGGTCGCTGACCACCTTGACCACATTGGGGTTGAACAGGGTTTCGACATCCTCGATCGGCTCGGCCAGGGTGGCCATGCGTGCTTCGGTGTGGGCCGCCAGGTTGGCTGCGACCTGATCGATCACGCTCGGAGGAATCAGTGGCTCGTCACCTTGCACGTTGACCACGATGGCGTCGGGCGCCAAGCCCAGTTTGCTCGCCACTTCCGCCAGGCGATCAGTCCCGGAGTTGTGATCTTCGCGGGTCAGCACCACTTCGGCGCCAAAACTTGTGCAAGCCTCGACGATACGCGGGTCATCAGTGGCAACCACCACGCGCTCGGCGCTGCTCTTGCTCGCTTGTTCCCAGACGTGCTGAATCATCGGCTTGCCGGCGATCAGCAACAACGGCTTGCCGGGCAAGCGGGTGGAGGCGTAACGCGACGGGATGACGACGGTAAAGGCTGCGGTCATTTATCCAGGCGCTCGTCGGTGGTCAGGGTGCGCGCTTCGGTTTCCAGCATCACCGGGATGCCGTCGCGAATCGGGTACGCGAGGCCGGCGCCCTTGCTGATCAGCTCGGTCTTGTCAGCGCTGAGCTTGAGCGGGCCTTTGCAGACCGGGCAAGCAAGGATATCGAGCAATTTGGTGTCCATGAGCATTCCCTGGATAAAAACGGTTTCAAGACAGGTGTTAAGGCAACAGACGATCCGGCACCAGGCGCATCAGCTGCGTATCGAACCAGGCCACAAAGGCCGGGGATGGCGCAGCATCGACCGCCAGGTACCACCAATCGGCGGCGGCAAAGGCACGGCACTTCACCGCGTCCTTTTCGGTCATCACCAATGGCAATGACGGAGTGAAATTCATAGCCTGCACGCTGTACTCCGCGTGGTCGGCGAACGCGTGCGGCACAGGCTTCCAGTGTAGCGTTTCAAGGGTCGTGAAGAAACGCTGTGGATTACCGATGCCAGCCACGGCATGCAGTGCCTGACCGGGCGGAAAATGGTCGATTGGCCGCCGCTCACCGCTGCGCAGATTGACCAGGGCCGTAGGCTGCAACTGGAACGCAAAACCGTCGTGACGGTCGTCTGCAGCGCCGTTGTAAAGCACCGCATCGACACTCTGAAGTCGCTCGAGCGGTTCACGCAACGGCCCGGCGGGCAGGCAACGCTGGTTGCCCAGGCCACGGGCCGCGTCGATCAGCACCAGCTCGAGGTCACGGGCCAGTCGATAATGCTGCATGCCATCGTCCGACAGGATCAGGTCCAGTGGCTCACTCGCAAGCAAGGCCTGGACCGCGCGACTGCGGTCCGGGTCGATCATCAATGGCACGCCGGTGCGCTGGACTATCAGCAAAGGCTCATCGCCAGCGATCTCGGCGCCCTGATCCGCCGCGACCCGCCATGGCAGCTGCGGCGGCTTGGCGCCGTATCCGCGACTCACCACCCCGACGCGAAGGCCGCTGCGCTGGCAGTGCTGGATCATCCACAAAATCAGCGGAGTCTTGCCGGTGCCGCCGACGGTGATGTTTCCGACCACCACCAGTGGCACCGGCGGCTGGTAGATCTCGCCCTCGCCCGCCAGGAACCGCTTGCGCTTGTTCATGACCACGCGACGATAGAGCCACTCCAGCGGTTGCAGCAGCTTCAGGGCCGGATGCCCCTGGTACCACGCGGCGAGCAAGCGATCGGACATAGCCATCAGGGTGCGGGCGGCGCCGCCTCGACAGTGGTCATGCGCAGATGGCTGAAACCGAGCTTGCCGGCCGCATCCATGGCGGTGATGACCGACTGATGCTGGGTCTTGCCGTCGGCGCTGATGGACAACGGCAGGCTGGTGTCGCCATTGGATTCTTTTTGCAGGGCATCCATCAGGGTTGCCAGGTCATTCTTGGGCAAGACCTGGTTATTCACCGAAAACGCGCCTTCGGCATTGATTGCCACGTCCAGGTGCTTGGCCTGCTTATCGTCGTCAGGGGTACCGCTGACTGCTTCCGGCAGGTCGACGCGCAACTGGGTTTCACGGGTAAAAGTAGTGGTCACGACAAAAAACAGCAGCAGGATAAACACCACGTCGATCAGCGACGCGAGGTTTATATCGACCGTTTCCCGAGGTTTGCGGCGGAATTTCACGCTCTGCCCTCTGCCAGGTCAACATCCCGGTCGCCCTGTACGACCTCGACCAGCTTGATCGCTTCCTGCTCCATACCAACAACCAGCTCATCGATCCGGCGTTGCAGGAAACGGTGGAAGAACACCGCAGGAATACCGACCATCAGGCCTGCAGCCGTGGTGATCAGCGCTTTGGAGATACCACCGGCAAGCACGGCCGCGTTGGTGCTCATGCCCGTACCCATGAATGCACTGAAGATATCGATCATGCCCAGTACCGTGCCGAGCAACCCGAGCAACGGCGCCATGGCGGCGATCGTGCCCAGGGCGTTGATGTAACGTTCGAGTTCGTGAATGACCCGGGCCGCAGCCTCCTCAATGCACTCTTTCATGATCTCGCGACCATGCCGGGAGTTCGCCAGGCCCGCAGCCAGGATTTCGCCCAGAGGGGAATTGGCGCGCAATTCCTTGAGCTTTTCCTTGTTCAGCTGCTTGTCCTTGATCCAGACCCAGACCTGGCCGAGCAAGTGCTCCGGGGTCACACGACTGGCACGCAGGGTCCACAGGCGCTCGGCGACGATCGCCATGGCCGCGATGGAACTCAGAATGATCGGCAGCATCATCCAGCCGCCGGATTTGACCAATTCCCACACAGTGACAGTCCCCTCGAAAAAGTGCGCCACTCTACCATAGGGGGTCCGCACACCGAAGACCACCATGGCGCAACCGGTCGGGGCCGGCGGCAATCACGTCATTCTGCCAGCGGTGCCGGATCGCGCCAGAAGCGCCGTTGTTGACGCATCGTCGCCGGCTTCTGGAATGTCCCCAGTTGCAGATGAACGGCACCTTGCTCGGCACTGTCATAGATCCCCATCTCCAGCTTTCGGTAGCGCGCGATTACGGTCGGATGCGGATGGCCAAACGAATTGCCATTGCCCCGGGAGATCAGTGCGCCCTTGGGCTGAAGCGCGTTGAGCAACGGCATCGAGGATGAGGTGCGACTGCCATGGTGCGGGGATTGCAGCCAATCAGTGGCGACGGCCAGCGGGCTGGCTAGAAAAGCCTGCTCAGCGGCGTGCTCGATATCACCGGTGAGCAGCAATCGCTCCCCCCCGGCCTCGACTTGCAGCACACAGGACCTGGAGTTGCTGTCCTGAGCCGACGCCCAATGCCAAAGCCGGAAACTCACTCCGTCCCAATTCCACTGCCTGCCGCTTTCGCAGGCATCTGCGTGCAAACCTTGAGGCAAGGGAAAGGGTTCACCGCCGACGATGCTCCTGACCGGTAATCCTTCAACCACGGTCTTGGCGCCTCCCGAATGATCGGCGTGAGCATGGCTGATCAGCAGCATGTCGAGCTGTTGCACTCCGAGCTTGTGCAACGCCGGCAGCACCACCCGGGCGCCCATGTCCATGCCCCCAAAACGTGGCCCGGCGTCATACAGCAGACTGTGATGACGCGTGCGCACCAGGATCGCCAGGCCCTGACCGACATCCAGGAGCCAGACCCCGGCAATGCCTTCGGCGAGCATGGGTCGGGGTGGCAAGGCCAGTAACAGCAGCATCGGCCAGCCCAGCCAGCGCATGGGCACCCCCGCCGGCATCAGCAGCAGCAAGGCCCCGGTGGCCGCCAATGCCCAGGTCCATAATGGAATCGCCATCGGCATCCAGGCAGGCAACTCCCCCGCCACAAGCGCCAACCCCATGAACAGCCAGTCGATCAGGCCTCCGGCGAGCCAGAGCAATCCCTCGCCAACATAAGGAAGCGGCAGCAACAACGTGCCGAGCAACGCGGGCGGCAGTACCAAAAGGCTGATCCAGGGCACTGCGACCAGATTGACCAGCGGCCCGCTAATGCTGACCGGCAGGCCGAGGATGAGCAACAGCGGACACAAACCGATCGCGATCAACCATTGCGCGCGAGTCCAGGTCTGCCACCAGGGCGATGGGCCAAGCCGGCCGCTGAAGGTAAAGATCAACACCGCCACCGCCGCAAACGACAGCCAGAAACCGGGTTGCAGGCTCGTCAGCGGGTCCATCAGCAGAACCCCATTGAGTGCCAGGAGCAGCGGCCACCAGGCGCCGAGATGACGAAAGCGCAGGCGCCACAGCAGGACCAGGCCGATCATCGCGCAGGCGCGCCGCACCGGGACGTCGAAGCCGGCGAGCAATCCGTAACCCAGGGCCGCCGCGAACGCCAGACCACAGGCCCAGGGCAGCCAGGGTAAACGTGCAGGCCATAAGCCATACCGGGCCAGCCCCGCGATCAGCAGATACACCACGCCAGCCAGCAAGCCAATGTGCTGCCCGGAAATTACCAGCAAGTGCACGGTGCCGGTGTCTTGCAACACTCGCCAGTCTTCGCGGCTCAGCCCACTTCCGTCGCCCAGGACCAATGCCGCCAGCGCACCGCTGCGTCCCTGCGCATCCACCGCCAGCAGGCGCTGACGCAGGCTGTCGCGCCAGGCTCCACGGGCATCCGCCAGCTTTTCGCCAGCCTTCACCGTGCCGGTGGCGCCGATACGTTGCGCGAGCAGCCAGGCGTCGTAATCGAAAGCGTGAGGATTAAGCAGCCCGGCCGGCCGTTTCAACTTGACCGCCAGGCGCCAGCGTTCTCCGCTGTTCACCGGGGGGCCGTCGTACCAGGCCAGGCGCATGCGCTTGGGAAGCTTCGTGCGCCTCGAATGGCTGTCGGACAGCTCGAAACGCACCACACCTTCGCTGTTCTGCGGCAATCCGGTGACCCTGCCCTCTACCCAACGGGTTTCACCCTCAAGCTGGATCGGCAGCCGATCATCCAGCGCCCATTGCGCCTGGACACAGGCCCAGCTGAAGCCGAACAGAAAAAAAGCCAGCGGATAAGTGCGGAACGGCAGCACCATCAAGCCCGCTATCGGCATCAATATCAGTAACCAGACCGGCGGTAATGCCGGTAAAAAACGCAGGGTCAGCAAACCCAGCGCCAGCGCCATCATCCCTGTGCGCATACGCTCGTCCTTGAGAGTCCCCCCTAGGCATAGCCGTTCGATCGCACGGCCGTCGTTATTAATTGTCACAAAGTCTGAATAGGCGGTTCATGGAATCCAGACATACTTGCCGCCTTAACCGACCGAGAAGCCTTATGCCCCGGCGCTTATTCAAACGTTACATGCCAGATCCGACGAGCATCAGGGAACACAAGTCCTTACGCTTCCTGGGCACCCTGCTGCATGACCCGAACCTGTGGCACCTCAATCGCCACTCCGTCGCCCGGGCGATGGCTGTGGGGTTGTTCGCCGCCTTCCTGCCCATTCCCCTGCAGATGCTGGTGGCCGCCGCGTTGGCGATCATGGTGCGTGGCAACATTCCGATCGCCGTCAGCCTGGTCTGGCTGACCAACCCGATCACCATGCCGGTCGTGTTCTTCTGCACTTATCAGACTGGCGCCTGGATGATGGACATCCCCGCCCGCCACTTGCCGGACGAACTGACCTGGGAGTGGATCAGCGGCGAGCTGTCGACGATGTGGCAGCCATTCCTGCTGGGCTCGGTGGTCACGGGGCTGGTGCTGGGGGTCTTGGCTTATTGCCTGACGATGATGTACTGGCGCTGGTGGGTGGCGCGCCAGTGGCGGCGGCGCAAGAAAAGCCGGCAGTAGAATGCAAAACGGCCTCCGCATGGGAGGCCGTTTGTTTATGCGGTGTTTGGGGACGACTCGGTCGTCCTTTACGTACGCATGCCCCGGCCACTGACCAGCAACCGCGCACAACCGATATACAGCGCCACGGTTGCCACCAGCATGAAGGTAATCGCCACGCTGATACGGATATCCGAAACCCCCAGGATGCCGTAGCGGAACGCGTTGACCATGTGCAACACCGGGTTCGCCAGGGACACGGTTTGCCAGAATGGCGGCAGCAGCGAGATCGAGTAGAACACCCCACCCAGATACGTCAGAGGCGTCAGCACAAAGGTCGGGATGATCGAGATGTCATCGAAGTTGCGCGCAAACACCGCATTGATGAAGCCCAGCAGCGAGAAAATCGTCGCCGTCAGCACCACCACCAGGATGGTTACGCCCAGGTGATGCACCTGCAATTGGGTAAAGAACAGCGACAACAGCGTCACGATCACCCCCACCATCAAGCCGCGCAGTACTCCGCCCAAGGTGTAGCCAATCAGGATCGTGTGCGGCGACACCGGCGACACCATCAACTCCTCGATGGAGCGCTGGAACTTGCTGCCGAAGAAACTCGACACCACGTTGCCGTAGGAGTTGGTGATCACCGACATCATGATCAGGCCCGGCACGATGTATTCCATATAGGTGAAGCCACCCATATCACCGATCTGCCGACCAATCAGGTTACCGAAGATTACAAAGTACAGCACCATGGTGATCGCTGGCGGCAGCAATGTCTGTGGCCAGATCCGGGTGAAGCGCTTGACCTCGCGGTAAACGATGGTGTTCAGGGCAACCAGGTTGGGCTGCAGCTCGGAACTCATACCGCCACCTTCGACAGATTTTTCTCCACCAGGGACACGAACAACTCCTCAAGACGGTTGGTTTTGTTGCGCAGGCTCAACACTTCAATGTTCTGTTGAGCAAGCTGGGTAAACAGCGCGGTGATGCCCATGGCCTTGTCGACCTGGACTTCAAGGGTATGACCGTCGAGCAACTTGGTCGGATAACCGAGCAGCTGCGGGGCAGCACTCAAGGTGTTCTTGAGATCGAGCAGGAAGGTCTCAACATGCAACTGGCCCAGCAGCTGTTTCATGCTGGTGTTCTCAACGATGGTGCCGTGGTCGATGATGCCGATGTTGCGGCAAAGCTGCTCAGCCTCTTCCAGATAATGGGTCGTGAGGATGATGGTGATGCCTTTCTGGTTCAGCTCGGTGAGGAACGTCCACATCGAGCGACGCAATTCGATGTCCACCCCTGCCGTCGGTTCGTCGAGGATCAACAGGCGCGGCTCGTGAACCAGCGCGCGGGCGATCATCAGCCGGCGCTTCATCCCGCCAGACAGGGAACGCGATGGCGTGTCGCGCTTGTCCCACAAGCCCAGCTGGGTCAGGTACTGTTCGGCGCGCTCCTTGGCGATTTTCGGCGGGATGCCGTAATAACCGGCCTGGGTCACAACGATGTCGAAAGTCTTCTCGAACTGGTTGAAGTTGAATTCCTGGGGCACGACGCCGATGGAACGCTTCAGCGCCGCCGGGTTCTTGTCCAGGTCATGACCAAAAATGTTCACCGTGCCGCTGGTCTTGTTCACCAGGGTCGAGAGAATGCCGATGGTCGTGGACTTGCCCGCACCGTTAGGGCCGAGCAAGGCGAAAAAATCACCTTCGGCGACATCCAGATCGATACCACTCAGGGCCTGGAAACCGTTGCCGTAGGTTTTGGTTAGCTGCCGGATGGACAGAGCGGAACTCATATCGGATTACGCACCAAGAAGGGAGAGGAAAGGATAGATAAGGGCGGGCGGTGACGAACACAACCGCGGCGCATAAGCGCAATGGTGCTTGTCCCCGCCACACAAGTACAGTCAAGCGTGTCGATAGTGAGTATTAAGTCAACGCGGTCATGACGGCCTTCTGATACGCGGGACGCTGCTTGAGCCGTGCATACCAGGCCTGCAGATGGGGCTGGTGGGCGCGTTCGATTGGCATCTCGAACCAGGCATAAATAAAACTGCCGAGGGGAATGTCGCCCATGCCAATTTCATTGCCAGACAGGTAGGGTTGCGTGGTCAACGCCTGATCGACCAGCGCCAGCAGCGCGTCGCACTCCTTGATCGCGGCGTGGATGGCCGGCCAGTCCTGTTGCTCCGCTGGAGTGCGTAGCACGCCCCAGAACACAGTGCGGAACGGTCCGGCGAAGTTCGAGGTAGTCCAGTCCATCCACTTGTCGGCGCTGGCGCGGGCTTGCGGATCTGCCGGATACCAGGTGCTGTCGCTGGCGTGTCGGGCCAGCAGATAGCGCACGATGGCGTTGGATTCCCACAACACAAAGCCGTCGTCATCAATCACCGGGACTCGACCATTGGGGTTCATCGCGCGGTACTCGGGGGTATCCACCACGCCGAAGGCGCCGCCTGCATCTATAGCCTCATAAGCGAGGCCCAGCTCCTCGGCCGCCCACAACGGCTTCCTGACATTCGACGAATTTTTCCGACCCCAGATCTTCAGCATGACTGCCTCCTTATGGATGAATGCGCAGGCAGCATACGCCGGATCAGGCGCGACTCAAATCGGTCTGCATGTCTCCCAGCAGCACCGGCGACCGCTCACCGAACAGGTGTGGATAGCATTTCTCCAGGTGCTCGAAAAAGAACGTTTCAGGCACATCAGTGAACTGGCCATGGTCGACCAGGTACTCCATCAACTGCTCGCCATCGCGGTTGTACGGGTGGAAGACGCTGTCGTTGATTCCGTCGAACTCCAGTGGCGCGACATTGAACAACTCGCACAAACCTTGATTGAACGCCGGCGTGGCCTTGACCCAGCGTCCGTTCAGGAACAGTTCGGTATAACCGTGCATGGCGAACACGTCGCTCCTGAGCAATTCGAGCAGACGCGGGGTCGACAGGTGATTACGCACATCAGCCAGGCCGATCCGAGCCGGGATTCCACAATGCCGTGCCGCACCTGCCAGCAATGTGGCCTTCGGCACGCAGTAGCTCTCCCCTGCCGCCAACGCGTAGCTGCCACGCAGGGTCTGCGGATCGCGACTGAAGGTATAGGGGTTGTAGCGCACGGCTTCGCGCACCGCGTAGTACAGATTAATCGCCTGCTCAAGCGGGTCGCGACTGGCACCACGATGTTTTTCAGCGAACTCCACTACTGACGGGTGGTCACTATCGATGAAGCGGCCGGGACTTAAATACTCGTGCATGAGATCAATCTCCTGGGTAAGGCCCGAGTCTAGCGACAGGATAAGCACAGAGATAACGGCATTTCGGCCAAACATGGGCGCATTGTCGCGCGGGCAGCGAACGAATTGCGCAGCTCGTTGCCAACCGTGCCTGCAAAACTTCTACAAGGTTTCTCACAATTCAACACCTTGCCCTGATCACCCTGCTACGGATGCCGTCTAAGCTCTGAGGGTTGGTTTTGCCCTGGTTCACGGAGGATTAAATATGCTGTTGTTGTGGATACTGGTTCTGATCGTCGGCATTGCCTACCTGGCGCACCGCCGCACCGCCCCACTACCCGCCTTGTGCATCGTTGCCGTTTTTGTGGTGGCAATGGGCGCCTTCAGTCACGCCCCCGGTTGGTTATTGCTGCTGCTATGGGTGTTGATCGCTGCCGTGGCAGCGCCGTTGCTGCTGCCAGACCTGCGCCGCAAATTTTTCAGCGCGCCACTGTTCAGCTGGTTCCAGAAAACCCTGCCGCCGATGTCGCAGACCGAACGCGATGCCATCGACGCCGGCACGGTGTGGTGGGATGGTGAACTGTTCAGCGGTCGTCCGGACTGGGACAAACTGCTGGCCTATCCCAAAGTGCAATTGAGCGAAGAGGAACAGGCCTTTATCGATGGCCCGACCGAAGAGCTGTGCGCCATGGTCAGCGACTGGCAGATCGGCCAGGACATGGACCTGCCACCGCAAGCCTGGGCCCACATCAAGGACAACGGCTTCTTTGCCCTGATCATTCCCAAGGAATTCGGTGGCAAAGGCTTCTCCGCCTATGCACACTCCCAGGTCGCGATGAAACTAGCGACCCGCAGCGGCGACCTCGCTTCCACCGTAATGGTCCCCAACTCCCTCGGTCCTGCCGAGCTGCTGCTGCATTACGGAACTGACGAACAACGCAATCATTACCTGCCACGCCTGGCGCGGGGCGACGATATTCCGTGCTTCGCCCTCACGGGCCCGCTAGCCGGTTCCGATGCAGGCGCGATGCCCGACACCGGGATCATCTGCAAAGGTGAATGGGAAGGCCAGGAAACCCTGGGCCTGCGCCTGAACTGGGAAAAGCGCTACATCACTCTGGGCCCCGTTGCCACGCTGCTTGGCCTGGCATTCAAGGCCTATGACCCGGACCACCTGCTGGGTGACAAGGAAGACCTGGGTATCAGCTTGGCATTGATTCCAACCGACACCCCGGGTGTCGAGATCGGACGACGCCATCTGCCACTGGGTGCCGCGTTCATGAACGGTCCCAATTCCGGCAAGGACGTATTCATTCCCCTGGATTACCTGATTGGTGGCCAGGAAATGCTCGGCAAGGGCTGGATGATGTTGATGAACTGCCTGTCCGTCGGCCGTTCGATTTCCCTGCCGGCAGTCGGCACCGGCGCGGCCAAGTTCACCAGCCTGGTGACCGGCCAGTACGCCCAGGTGCGCGAACAGTTCAACGTGCCACTTTCGGCATTCGAGGGTATCCAGGAAGCCATGGCGCGCATCGGCGGCAATGCCTGGATGATGGATGCTGCGCGAATGCTCACCGCCAATGCGGTGGACCTGGGCGAGAAACCATCGGTGCTGTCGGCGATCCTCAAGTACCACCTGACCGAACGCGGTCGCGAGTGCATCAGCCACGCCATGGATGTGCACGGCGGCAAGGCCATCATCATGGGCCCGAACAATTACCTGGGACGCAGCTGGAACGGCGCGCCGATCTTCATCACCGTGGAAGGCGCCAACATCCTTTCGCGCAACCTGATGATCTTCGGCCAGGGCGCGATTCGCTGCCATCCGTTCGTGCTCAAGGAAATGGCCCTGGCCGGTCGCGAGGACAAGGATCAGGCCCTGGTCGAATTCGACGCGCTGCTGCTCAAGCACATCGGATTTGCCGTGAGCAACGCCGCCAGCACGCTGGTGCTGAACCTCGGCTTTGGTCACTTCGAGCGGGCGCCAGGCAATTCCCTGAGCCAAGGTTATTTCCGTGCGCTCAACCGTCAGGCCGCCGCGTTCGCCATGCTCGCAGACCTCAGCATGATGCTGCTGGGCGGCGAACTGAAACGTCGCGAACGCTTGTCGGCGCGGCTGGGTGACGTACTGAGCAACATGTACCTGGCCTCCGCTGCACTCAAGCGTTATCACGATCTGGATTCGCCGGAGCACATGGCGCCCCTGTTTAACTGGGCGATGGAAGAAAGCCTCGGCCAGTCGGAAAAGGCCCTGGATGAATTGCTCACCAACTTCCCGAACAAAGTATTGGGCTGCCTGCTACGGGTGATCGTGTTCCCATTCGGACGCCGTCACAAAGGTCCTTCGGACAAACTCGGTGCCGAGGTTGCCGCAGTTATCGGTCGCGCCAAAGGCGATCCGACGCTCGAAGAGTTGCTCGGTGGGTGCTACCGCCCACAGGCGGCTGATGACGCGGTTGGTGCGCTGCAACATGCGTGCAACCTGTTGAACGCCGCCCAGCCTCTGCAGAAAAAGCTGCATGTGGCGCTCAAGAGTGGCCAGGTCAAACCCGCTGCAGGGGAACATGCGATCGACGCGGCACTTGAAGCCGGCGTGTTGCAGCCAGTAGAAGCGCTGACCTTGCGTGATGCCGAGGCAGCGCGACGCAAGGTGATCGATGTCGATGACTTCGACAAGGAAGAGCTGACGCTGGCCGACGGAAAGGTCCGCTGATTCCGTTCAACCTGTAAAAACGGGCGCAGGAGCTTTATACTCCCGCGCCCGTTTTGCTCTTGAGGACTTATCTCGTGTCCAACATCGTTGCCGATCATCTCGTCCTGCTGGACCACTTGCGCAGCATCCTGGTCGCCGTGGGTGAGGCCGAGCAGGTCCCCGAAGAAAGCCACGCGCTGTTTCTGGAGCGTTTCGACGAACTGCGTGCATTGTTGCCGGTTGACCCGATCGAAAGCCAATACCTGGGCCAGGACATCCTCTGCCAGGTCATCACCCGCTACCCGCAAATCGCCCACCTGGTCCCGCGCGACCTGCTGTGGTACTTCGCCGGTGATTGCCTGCACTACATGCCCGACGACGAAATCGATTTGTACCAGGCACTCGAAGAACGTCGCTTCGAAGCCGAACAGAACGATGAACCGTTCGACTGGAATCAGGAAAAGCAGTTGCTGTCGATGTCCAACGACGACAGCAAGCACTGATCACGATCAGAAACTCAAAAGGCCCGCATTGATCAACATGCGGGCCTTTTTTGTGGTGGCTGCTGACGCCATCGCGGGCAAGCCTTGCTCCCACCGGTCAAACCGGACCACTTTGAGCAAGCCTTCAGCCCTCAGGGTTGCAACCAAGACCTGTGGAAGGCTTGCCCGCGATGGGGCCTCTCAGGGCAACCCTTCACTTTCGGGCGACTCATATGCCGCCATATCAACCCCCCGGCCGGGCTTGCCCAACGTCGGCTCTTTCTCCAGGCACGCCACCAGATAATCGATAAACACCCGCAACTTCGGCGGCATGTATCGAGTCGGTGAGTGCAACAACCAGGCGCCTCCGTGATAGGACGCCAGGAAAGTCCAGTCCGGCAACACCTGCACGATCACTCCCTGCTCCAAGGCATGACGCGCAGTGAAATAAGGCAGGCTGCCAATCCCGATGTGCTGCAGCACCGCGCCAAGGCGGACGCCGGTGTGGTTGGCCGCATACCTTCCACGCACGCCTACCGTGATCGACTTGGTACCTTGCTTGAATTTCCAGCGCGCATCGCTCGGGGTTTCTCCCAGGTAAATGCAGCTGTGATTGAGCAAGTCGTGGGGATGAGTCGGGATACCATGTTCGGCCAGGTACTGCGGCGTTGCGCACAACATATGATCGATGGTCAGCAACTGGCGCCCCACCAGCCCGGCGGGAGGGCGATCAGTGATTCGAATGGCCAGGTCGACATGGTCATCGATCAGATCCACCTGCCGATCCTCCAGCAGCAACTCGACGTCCACTTTGGGGAAGCGGCGCAAAAATTCCGGCATGTGCGGATGAATCACAAATCGCCCTACCGCCTTGGGCACGCTGATCCGTATCAGCCCTTCGGCCTCATCCGTGAACTGGCCGCTGATTTCCATGACTGACTTGGCCGCACTGACCATCTCCTGACAACGCTTGAACACCTCCTCGCCACCGTCACTCAAGCGCAGCTTGCGTGTGGTGCGTTGCAACAGGCGAGTAGCCAGCGCTTTTTCCAGGCGTGAGATGCTGCGACTGACAGCCGAGGGTGACGACCCCAGTTGGCGAGCCGCTTCAGAAAAGCTGCCAGTCTCGACAACCTTGACGAAAATCGCCATTTCGCCCAGCAAGGGCAGTGGAAGATTTATGCTCACAGCGCAACAGTCCTTTGATGTTTGACCGGATTATCACGCTTTTCCCTGCTACCTATAATAAAAAACAGTATTTATTCGGATCCGGCACCATGACGCTTCGCCTCTTTTTCCACAGTGATGAGCTCAATGCCAACGTGGAAGTCCTGGACTGCACTGCACACGAGAATGAGTTCGCGGTCGTCCTGCGGGCCACACTGTTTCACCCCCAGGGGGGTGGGCAACCCTTCGACACCGGCTGGATCGACGAAAGCCAGGTGCTGCGTGTGGTACAGGATCCAGACCGAATCATCCATTTCGTCGACCGCCCCGTCATCCCGGGCATGACCCGGATTCGAGTGGACGAGCAGCGCCGCCAATTTAATACCCGCATGCATTCTGCCGGCCATTTGATCGGTCATTTCGTTCAGGCAAGGGGCTGGATGCCGATCAAGGCGCATCATTGGCCGGGTGAAGGCCGGGTGCAATTCAAGCCGACTGAGTCTGCGCAAGAGATTGACGCACAAACTGTGCAGATCGGCCTCGATCAATGGATTACCGACGACCTGCCCCGCCTGACTTCGCTGCGCGAAGGCGCACGGGAAATCAGCTTTGGCGAATTGCCCGCTTATGGCTGTGGTGGCACGCATGTCCGCAGCCTGAAGGAGCTGGGCTCGGTCACCATCGCCTCCGCCTCATCGAAGAAAGGCTTGTTATCAGTGCACTACAGCGTTGACTGACCCGTCGATTTAAACGATTAAACACGCAAAAGGCCCGCTCAGTCTGTCTGGCGGGCCTTTTGCTTGGCGGATAAAAAGTCTGGGTAAACAAATCGCGCACAAACAAAAACGCCGCTCAATGAGCGGCGTTTTCGTTAAATATGGAGCGGGAAACGAGACTCGAACTCGCGACCCCGACCTTGGCAAGGTCGTGCTCTACCAACTGAGCTATTCCCGCAAATGGCGTCCCCTAGGGGACTCGAACCCCTGTTACCGCCGTGAAAGGGCGGTGTCCTAGGCCACTAGACGAAGGGGACACGCTGCCCGGAACACATGGTGTGTGTTTCGGTGCCCAGATCCGCATCCGAAGACTTGGTTCTGGTTTCACTCAGTGCCGCCCGAAAGCAACACTGTTTAAAAATGGAGCGGGAAACGAGACTCGAACTCGCGACCCCGACCTTGGCAAGGTCGTGCTCTACCAACTGAGCTATTCCCGCATTGGCGTCCCCTAGGGGACTCGAACCCCTGTTACCGCCGTGAAAGGGCGGTGTCCTAGGCCACTAGACGAAGGGGACACACGTACAACATTCACTCCCTACCGCGTTTCGCTGTGTGCTTTACGCTGTAAGTGGCGCGCATTCTATGGATGGATTGAGAGGTCGTCAACCCCCAGATATAAATTTATTTAAATCAATGACTTCGACCTGGATTCAGGCGCGTTTCAAGCTTTTCCGCCGCCCGGTGTCTGACGCCTATATTCTGACGCCTGCCAAGGCGTTATAGTCGATCGGCGCCACGAATGATGGCCATGTGCATCCAGATCAGCGATTACTTATATAAGGCGCATGGCGGCCGATACAGACTGAACACTGTCCGATTCAACCCGTCGTGCAGCGCTATGCGGTCCAATGCCAAGCCACTACACTCGCTCGCGAATCCCATAAAGAGGTCTTACCGGTGACGCCACTCATGATCACCCTGCTCGTCGTAGCCGGGATCGCACTATTGATCGCCATTGGCTACATGAACAATGTGGTGGAAAACAACAAGCTGGAGAAGGCCCGCACCAAGATAGAGCTGAACGACCGCTTGCGTCGTTGCGGCGAGATCACCGAGACGTTTCCGGGACAGCTGATGACACCGGCCCTCAAGCTGCTGTTGACGCGCCTGGAACTGAATGTGTGCCAGCGTCTGCTCAACCTGGAAAAATCCAACGTCGAGATGAAGGGCCGTATCGCCGAGCTGACAGCGCTGGTCGAGCAAGGCGAATCAATTCCGGTGAATAACCCACCTGCGCCGATCCAGACTGAAGCCAAGGCCAAGGATGTGCGTTTCCTGCTTGAAGCCCTGCACGGTCAAATCACCCGCGCAGCCCAGGACGGCTTCCTGCCAACCAATGAAGCCAAGCGCTGGATACGTGAAGTTCGCCATATCCTGGTGCTGTTGCATATCGAGTTCTTCAACAACCTAGGCCAGCATTCGCTGCAACAAAATCAACCTGGCCAGGCGCGACTGGCATTCGAGCGCGGCGTGCAATACCTGCGTAAGCAGCAGGAACCACAGCTTTACGCCGAACAACTGCAATACCTGGAGAAACTCTTGGCTCGCGCCAACGCCCAAGTGATGGACAAGACAGCGCCTGCCGAAGACGAAGTGAACCAGTTGACCGAAGGCCTCAAGGACGTCGAGGCCGATGCGGACTGGAAGAAAAAAGTCATCTACGACTGATTGCCTGCTGTAGGAGCGAGCTTGCTCGCGAAAAACGACCGGGCGCCGCAGGGTGTCAGATTCCCCGCGTTATCGTTTTCGACCATCGTCGCAACGCCGCCCGGACCAAGCTCGCTCCTACAATTTGAAATGCCCCACCATCCCTTTCAACTCAATCCCCAACTGCGCCAGCTGAATGCTGGACGCAGCATTCCCCTGCATCGCCAGCGAAGACTGATCGGCACTGGCGCGAATGCTCGTCACGCTACGATTGATCTCCTCGGCCACCGAGCTCTGCTCTTCGGCGGCGGCAGCAATTTGCTGGTTCATCTGCTGAATCAATGACACCGCCGCAGCAATGCTGCCCAAGGCACTTTCGGTCTGCAGTGCATCGCTGACCGCCAACTTGACCAACTCACCACTGCTCTGGATCTGTTGCACCGAGGCCTGCGCTGCAGACCGCAATGCGCTCACCAGGCGTTCTATCTCCTCGGTCGATTGCTGGGTGCGCTTGGCCAGGGCTCGAACCTCATCCGCGACTACCGCAAAGCCCCTACCCTGCTCACCAGCGCGCGCGGCTTCAATCGCCGCGTTCAGCGCCAGCAGATTGGTCTGCTCGGCCACGCTCTTGATCACTCCCAGCACCGTACCGATATTCTGGATCTCGGCGCTCAAGCTCTCGATGCTGGAGCTGGCCGAAGTCGCAGAATCGGCCAGCAGTTCGATCCGCGCCATGCTCTGGCGCACCACTTGCTGTCCGCTCTCGACCTTGCTATCAGCGGTTTGAGCCGCTTGGGCCGCCTCCTCTGCGTTACGCGCGACGTCATGCACGGTGGCAGTCATCTGGTTCATCGCGGTAGCCACCTGCTCGGTTTCCTCCTTTTGGCTGCTGACCTCAAGATTGGTCTGTTCGGTACCTGCCGATAACGATTGCGCCGAACTGGCCAACTGTTCGATGCCGGCCTGCAAACCGCTGACGATATTGCTCAGTCCGGCGCCCATCTGCTGCATGGCGAGCATCAGCTGACCGATTTCGTCGCGCCGCGTCACCTCGACCGTCGCGCTCAGATCACCCGATGCAATTCGCTGGGCAACATGCATCACACTGCGCAGGGGCGCCACGATCAAACGGGTAATGACCCAGGCAGCAATCAAGCCGACCAGGAGTGCCAGCGCGGAGGAACCGATGATCAGCAGGGCATTCTTTTTCAACTCTGCCTGCATGGACAGATCTTCGGCTACATAAGCCTGATCCACACGATCCACCACCTGGGCGGCGCGCTGGTGCAGCTGCCCATAGACGGTCTTTTCCTGGGCCAGCAGCCCGGTGTACTCCGCAAGTTTTTCGCTGAAGCCGGCAATGTGGCCAGTCACTTCGTTGAGTACGGTCTTGTAGCCGTCATCCACGACTGTGGACTTGAGCTGTTCAGCCTGGGACAGCGCCTGGTCGGCCTGCTCGATCTTGCCCTGGCCCGCACTGTCGTCACCCTTGCGACTCAGGTCCAGGCGCACTCGCGCCTCGTTCATGGCCTGGAGCATCAACCGCGAGACCTGGCTGACCTGCCCGGCTTGCTCGATGAACTGCGCGCCATCCTTGCCCTGAGACTCTTTCAGGGTATAGGCCCCATCATCGGCAAGCCCGGCTTGCAGGACATCCAGGTTGTTGGCAACGCTTGAGACTGACCAGTTGGCCATTTCCAACGCCAGGTCCTTGGTCTGGCTGAGCGAGACGAACTCATCAAAGGCAGCTCGATAAGCCAGCAGAGACTGCTCCACATCACTCATCACCGGGACATTCGCTGCAGAGGCCTGCTTGAGCCCGTTCGCCAGGACAATCAGATCATCGACACCTGCGTGCAAGGCCTCGACGGTCTTGGCGTCCCCACGCAAGGCATATTCCTGCTCAAGCAAGCGCACCTTGAGCAAGCCACTATTGAGCGACGACATCTGCTTGAGGTCATTGAAGCGCTGGCTGATGGCCTGCAATGACCACACTCCGATCACGGCAATCAGCGCCGTCAGCAAGAGCACCAAGGCAAACCCCACGCCCATTTTTTTTGCCATACCGAGGTTGGCAAAACGTCCTTGCACGGCCGAATTCATTGCGATGGGTACCCCTGAATGAGTCTATTCAAGCAGATTCGCAACGGGCCCCGAGCAACACAAGACGCTGGCGTCGGAATAATGGCAAAAAGCTACGCCCTCGTCGTTTTCAGAACGTTTGAGGTCGATCCGGCGAAGTTGCGCGGAAAAACCTGCGGGCCTGCGGATCACAAGCATAGGCGACATTGATGCGCAGCCAGTCGGTGATCACATCACTGGGGCTGAACGCAGTCGAAGAGGACAACTGGATACCGCAACGCAGGGCATGGGCGAGAATCTGCGTGCGATCCTGTTTGCGCGAGCGTGCCCAGACGAACAGGCCGCCGGAGGGCTTGCAGAACACTTCCCAATCGGCGTCTTCAAGCATTTGCAGCGTCAGCCTGCGGTCGGCATTGAGCCGCTGGCGCTGGCGCTGTACCAGTTGACCATAGGCACCGCTGGCCAACAGGCAGGCCAGCACCGATTCGGCGAACGGTGATGCGCCCTTGCTGCTGATCATCTTGACGTGCACCAGCTTGGAAATGACCGCCACGGGCGCTGCGATAAAGCCGACCCTGAGTGAGCTGCTGAGGGTTTTTGAGTAGCTGCCGACGTATACCACACTGCGCCTGGTATCCAGGGCGGCCAATCGGACCCCGGGGCCGGTCTGTAAATCGGCGTAGACATCGTCTTCAATGACCAGCACGCCATGGGCATAGGCCAGCTGTAATAGCCGTTGCGCCACCAGTCGTCCAAGGCTGCTGCCCGTTGGATTTTGATGGTGGCTGTTGATGAACAGCGCACGGGGACGCAGCTTGAGCAAGACCGCCTCGAGCGCTGCGATATCAGGGCCGTTCAGGTTCCGCGGTATCTCGATCATGCTGATGCCGTGCAAACGCAGGAGATCGAACAACGCGCTGTAACCCGGACTCTCCACTACGACGCTGTCTCCCGGCTTGAGTAAGGTGCGCACTATGAGGTCAAGCGCCTGGGTGGCACCGGCCGTGGTCATTACCTCATGTTCCTGCGCCTGGATATCCAGCCGGATCAGGCGTTTGATGATCTGCTGGCGCAAGGTCGGCAGGCCGAGCGGCGCGCTGTAGTTGAACAGGCTCGCCATGTCGGTATGGCTGACCTGACGGATCGCGAAAGCCAGGTCATCGGTTTCGCGCCAGCTCTCTGGCAACCCGCCGCCACCCAATTCCCAAGGATCCTGTTGAGCGCACCGCTGCTCGTCGGCCCCTTCCCCCTTGGGCAACACCTCCTGCCGGTGTGGCTGGGGTTTCGAAGCCACGAAAAAAGCTGAACCACGACGCGAGTCCAGCAGTCCCTTCGCCACCAGGCGCTCGCAGGCTTCCACCACACAGGCCTGACTGAGCAGATTGATGCGCGCGATATCCCGTACCGGCGGTAACCGGGTACCGGGAGCTACGTCGCCATGCCTGAGCCAGCGCACTAGCGAGTCGACGATTTGTTGTACGACCGGGACCAAGGCCTGTCGATCTATTCTCAATTCCATGAGCTGCTGCCTCCTGTTCGTTTTTACGCAAGGCAGTAGAGCATGGTGGTCCTGAATGGATGGGTAACGGGGGGGCTGGAACGGGGGGAGTTCACTTGGTGATACAGTTTTGGTTTTCTTTAGAGGGGGGGCTGCGGCCCGGGAAAGATCGCAGCCTCGTTGCACTCGACAGCTCCTACACAGCTCCTACGCACCTGTTGCGCATCGTGTGGGGGGTTAGAACGCGGTAACGCCGCCGTCCACTGCCAACGAGTGTCCGGTGGTAAATGCGGCGCCGTCACTGCACAGATACAACACTGCGCTGGCGATCTCTTCGACTTTGCCGATGCGACCGACTGGATGCATCGCATTGGCGAACTCGCCCTTCTTCGGATCCGCCTCATAAGCGCGGCGGAACATGTCAGTGTCGATAACCGCCGGGCATACCGCATTGACTCGGATTTTCTTTTTCGCATACTCGATCGCCGCTGACTTGGTCAGGCCGATCACCGCGTGTTTGGAGGCCGCATAGATACTCATTTTCGGCGCAGCCCCCAGACCCGCCACGGAAGCCGTATTAACTATGGCGCCACCGCCCTGTGCCAGCAGCAGGGGTAACTGGTACTTCATGCACAGCCACACGCCTTTGACGTTGACGCCCATGATTGCGTCGAACTCGTCGAGCGTGCCGTCCGCCAGCTTGCCCTTCTCGATTTCAATGCCAGCGTTGTTGAAGGCGTAGTCCAGACGTCCGTAGGTATTCACCACCTCGTCCATCAGATGTTTCACTTCGCTCTCCTGGGTGACGTCGCAGCGCACGAAGGTCGCTTCACCGCCCAGGGTACGAATCAGTGCCACGGTACCTTCGCCGCTTGCCGTATCCAGGTCGGCGACTACCACTTTCAAGCCTTCAGCGGCGAACGCCTGGGCAGTGGCGCGGCCGATACCATTGCCAGCGCCAGTCACTACTGCCACTTGACCAGAAAACGTCATGCTCATTGCCATGTCCTCCAAAGAAGCTGGGAAAGTACGTGCGGCCAGTCTAGTCACAGGTGGCTGCACTGCGGCAGCACTATCAGAAGGCCGGTTGGCTGCCCATGAGTGGCAGTGATGAAACACCGGGAGTGACTATCACTGCTCTGGATCGAACTGCATTCGCGGCATCAGCCAAACTTGCAGCCTGGATCACTAACGGCTATCAACAAGGCTTCATCCCTCTTGAGCGCCTGTCATGACTAACCAGACCAATCGCCAGTTCCTGCTCGCCAAACGTCCGGTGGGCCCGGCGACCCGCGAGACTTTCACCTATCAGGAAGTACCGGTCGGTGAGCCGGGCGCAGGGCAGATCCTGGTAAAAAACGAATACCTGTCCCTGGACCCGGCCATGCGTGGTTGGATGAACGAGGGCAAGTCCTACATTCCGCCCGTAGGTATCGGCGAAGTCATGCGCGCATTGGGCGTAGGCAAAGTCGTCGCCTCGAATAATCCGGGCTTTGCTGTCGGCGATTACGTCAACGGCGCTCTTGGCGTGCAGGACTATTTCCTCGGCGAGCCGCGGGGCTTCTACAAGGTCGATCCGAAACTGGCGCCGCTGCCGCGTTATTTGTCAGCACTGGGCATGACCGGCATGACCGCCTACTTCGCGCTGCTCGACGTCGGCGCGCCAAAAGAAGGTGACACCGTGGTGCTCTCCGGTGCTGCGGGCGCCGTGGGCAGCATTGCCGGGCAGATTGCCAAGCTCAAAGGCTGCCGAGTGATCGGCATCGCTGGCGGCGCGGACAAGTGCAAGTTCCTGATCGATGAACTGGGTTTCGACGGTGCCATCGACTACAAGAACGAAGACGTGCACGCCGGCCTGAAACGCGAATGTCCAAAAGGGGTCGACGTGTATTTCGATAACGTGGGCGGCGATATTCTCGACGCCGTGCTGGGCCGCTTGGCCATGAAGGCCCGGGTGGTTATTTGCGGCGCCATCAGCCAGTACAACAACAAGGAGGCGGTCAAGGGCCCCGCCAACTACCTGTCGCTATTGGTCAACCGCGCCCGCATGGAAGGCTTCGTGGTAATGGACTACGCGGCACAGTTCGCCGCTGCCGGACAAGAGATGGCAGGCTGGATGGCCAAGGGGCAGCTCAAGAGCAAGGAAGATATCGTCGAAGGACTGGAGACGTTCCCGGAGACGCTGATGAAGCTGTTCAGCGGGGAAAACTTCGGCAAGCTGGTGTTGAAGGTGTAAAACACCTCTTCCACGACCGCAATTGCTGTGGGAGCAAGCCTTGCTCCCACAGACTCAGGCCATTACGCCAGCTCTGCCACCACCGCAGCCAGCGCCTTCGCCGGATCTGCCGCCTGACTGATCGGTCGACCGATAACCAGGTAATCCGAACCAGCATCCAGCGCCTGGCGCGGAGTCAGGATGCGACGTTGATCGTCCTGGGCGCTGCCCGCCGGACGAATACCAGGGGTCACCAGTTGCAACGAAGGATGTGCCGATTTCAGCGCCTGGGCTTCCAGCGCCGAGCACACCAGACCATCCATCCCGGCTTTCTGCGCCAATGCAGCCAGGCGCAGCACCTGCTCCTGCGGTTCGATGTCGAGACCGATACCGGCCAGATCCTCACGCTCCATGCTGGTCAGCACGGTTACGCCAATCAACAGCGGCTTGGGGCCTGTGCGCTGATCGAGCACTTCGCGGCAGGCTGCCATCATGCGCAGGCCTCCGGAGCAATGCACGTTGACCATCCACACACCCATTTCCGCTGCGGCTTTCACCGCCATTGCGGTGGTGTTGGGGATGTCATGGAACTTGAGGTCGAGGAAGACTTCGAAACCCTTGTCACGCAGGGTGCCGACAATTTCCGACGCGCAGCTGGTGAACAGCTCCTTGCCCACTTTGACCCGGCACAGGCTCGGGTCCAGTTGATCGGCCAGCTTCAGTGCGGCGTCACGGGTGGGGAAATCCAGGGCGACGATGATAGGAGTCTGGCAGACGGACATGGGCGGGCTCTCAGGCAGGACGAAATCGGCGCGCATTGTAGCGGAACCAGCGGCACTGCGGGACCCGATGATCGGTAAATCGTCCCGACTGATCAGGCAATACTAGCCCTTCCCTCAACGCCGGTCCTCAATACGCGCGTGACTCTTGCTCCAGTCAGTCAACAGGCTGTACGCCACGGCCAGCAAAGTCGGGCCGATGAACAAGCCAATGAAGCCAAACGCGATCAAGCCGCCAAATACGCCCAGCAACACAATCACCAGGGGCAGATTGCCGCCACGGCTGATCAGGTAAGGCTTGAGCACGTTGTCGACGCCACTGATGATGAACGTGCCCCAGATCCCGAGGAATACCGCCATCCCGTAGTCACCTTTCCATGCCAGCCAGGCCGTCGCCGGAATCCACACCAGCGGCGGGCCCATGGGAATCAGGCTGAGCAGGAACGTGACGATGCCCAGCACCAGAGCACCGGGAACGCCGGCAATCAGGAAACCGACCAGCGCCAGCACCGCCTGCGCCGCTGCCGTGCCGATCACGCCGTTCACTACACGCTGCACCGTTCCGGCCACGAGCTCGATGTAATAACCGGCGCGGTCGCCGATCAGGCGTTCGAGCAAGCCATGGACGAACGCCGCCAGGCGCGGCCCATCGCGATAGAAAAAGAATACGAAGACGATGCTCAAGGTCAGTTCGAGAATGCCGCCGCCAATCTGTGCACTGCGCGCCAGCAACCAGTTGCCAACCTGCCCCAGGTACGGCTTGACGGCTACCATCATTGCCGCGCCCTGCTGGTCGATGCTGTTCCAGATGCCTACCAGGCGCTCGCCAACCAGTGGAATGGAACCCAGCCAGGTAGGCGCCTCGGGAAGGCCGTCGACCTGCACATCCTTGATGAACGCCGTGGCATCGCGTACGTGATCGGCCAGGTTGAAACCCAGCCATACCAGCGGCACCGCCACCAGCAACATCCAGCCCAGGGTCAGCACGGCGGCGGCCAGGGATTCACGACCGTTGAGCCAGCGGGTCAGCAGGCGCATCAATGGCCAACTGGCAAACGCCAGTACTGCCCCCCAGAACAACGCCGACCAGAACGGCGCCATCACCCATAAGCTCGCGCCAAACAGCACCAGGAGCAGGATCTGCACCAACAGCCGATCATTGTTGATCATGTATGTCTCGTCGTCAGGAAAGAGTCGGCGAACGCGCACCCGGCGCTCGCCGGGTGCAGCTTATCGCAATAGCTCGACGTGCAGGCCAGAGCCTTCGTTGCCACCGGTTTCCATCCGTGCCGCACGCACGCCCTGCTTCACCAATGCCTGGCGCCAGGCTTCGGCGTTTGGCCCGGAGACACTGATGCGCAGGCCGGTATCCAGGTTCAAGGCGCGGGACAGCAGGCGCAACCAGGTATCGTCGGGAGCGGCGCTCAGTTTCGGGAAGTCGAGTTCACCGGTGCTCTTGAGCTGTCGCAACAACGTGGCGGAGGTGGGCAGCAATTCACCCAGGGGAGCCGAGGCTTCAAACTGCTCGGCATGCAGATAAGCCTTACGATTGCCTCGCGTAATGCTGTAGAGCGCCACCAGGGTGTTGTCCTGGGGTGCTGCCAGGCGCAACAGCAGATAGGCCTGCTGATCATCGGCGCCGTACAGCTTTGCGTTGCCAAACACTTCATTGGCCCACAGGCTGCTCTCGCCGCAGTCCCGCGCCTGGCACCAGAACAACAACTCGGCACCCTGTTTCTGCAAGGCCTCGCGAGCCGCCGTGAAGGCGTCCGTGGAAGAGTGTTCCGGTGGCAGTTCGTAGGTCACGGACGTGGTTTGCCCGCGCGCGGTGACCTGTCCGTCGAAGCGTAACTGCCCGCTGATCTTGCGGATCGACCCCAGCGGATAAATCCGTTCCATTTCCACGGCGGGACGATAGTCGACGATTTGCGAGTCGCCCATCCGCGGCAGAATCTGCAGGTCCTGGCTGCCGGGTATATCGGCAGCAAACGACTGGGCACTGAAGCAGCACAGCGCGATAAGACTGAGTGAGCGCGTGGAAAGACTCATCGGATCGGCATGCCCTGGGCACACTTGACCACCTGTTGGCCATTCGGGGTCGCAGCGGTGTAGAGATCTTTCATGGTTGTCTCCCATTTCAAGCCGCCCAGCCTCGACAGTTGCCCGGCGCAAGTCAAGGAACGGTGAAGAACCGATTGAAACAGTCTGCGACAAGATCCGCGCCGGCCTCGTCGTTCAGGTGTAAATGATGGCCACCTGGCAGTTGTTCCCGGCTGAAGGGTAGACGTTCCAGCAACTCCTCGTGCTTGGCGAGCATGCCGTCGGCCGCGACCACCAGTTTGGCCGGGCAACTGACCCGCTGCACAAAGGCCATCGCCTGTTCCGTGGTCAGGCGCAATGGCGAGGGCAAGGTCAGGCGGTTGTCAGTGCGCCACGTGTAACCGCCCGGCACCGGCATCAGCCCGCGCTGGGCCAGCAACTCGGCAGCCTCGCGACTGACCGCCACCAGGCCTTTCATGCGCGCTTCGATCGCTCGGTCGAGCGTGGCATACACCGGTTTGCGTTTCTCCCGCAGATCCAGTTGCGCCTGCAAGGCCATGCCCATCCGCTCCGCGGCGTTTTCCGCCTTGTCCGTCGGTGGAATGATGCCGTCGATCAGCGCCAGGTGCGTGACGCGCTCCGGCAGCGAGCCGGCGATGATCAATGAAGCAATCGCCCCCATCGAATGCCCCAGCAGGGCAAATCGCTGCAAGCCCAGTTGTTCGGCCACTTGCAGCACGTCATGGGCGTAGTCCCACATCGCGTAGCCGGCACCGCTGGGCCGATGCCCGGAGTGACCATGGCCAGCCATGTCCAGGGCGATGATGCGCAAGTTATGGAGCTTGGGCGCCAGTCGGGCAAAGCTGTTGGCGTTGTCCAGCCAGCCATGCAAGGCAATGACCGGCATGCCGTCCTCAGGCCCGAACAGGTGCGCCGCCAGTTCGATGTGTGGCAGGGTCAGGCGAACTTCTTCGACGGGGTGATTCATGCGCAGTCCTGCTGCTGACGACCTTGCCAACGGCTGAACAGGTTCTTCAGCAGCGTGGCAGTATCCTGTGGGCGTTCCAGCGGGAACATGTGGCCGCCCGGCATGGTCAGGGACTCACCCAGCGGCATGCGCCCCACTGCACTGGCGTGATAGCGCATGACCACCCGGCTGTTGTGCCCGCGAACCACCGCCAGCGGCACCTTCAACTGTCGTGTGCGGCCAGGACTGGTATGGGGTACGCCGCGGTAGATGCTGATTTCCGTGGCGGGATTGAAGCGCAATCTTAAAGTGTCGCCAACCTTGTGCAATCCGTGATGCAGGTAGGCGTCCAGGCACTCCGGATCGAAGCTGCGAAACAGGCTTTTGCCTGAAAAATAGCGACGAGCGCTGTCCAGGTCGGAGAATTCTTCGCGGCGGCCCAGGGTGCGACCGGCCGGTGTCAGGCGATCGATCAAACCAAAACGCTTGGCAGCGCGAATGACCCATTGATCAGCTCGGTTCAACACCGGCGAATCGAGCATGACCACCCCGCGATACAGCTCCGGACAGCGCAGCGCCGCGTGCAGGTGCAGCACCCCGCCGAACGAATGGCCGACGCCCCATACCGGTTCCGGTTGCTGTTGCAGATGGTGGATCAGCTCATCCACCAGGTTGTACCAATTGTCGTCGGCCGGAAAGCGCGGATCGTGGGCGTGCTGCTCCAGATGCGTCACCTGAAACTCAGGCGCCAGCGCCGCAAACAATTTGCCATAGGTGCCGGAGGGGAAACCGTTGGCGTGGGCGAAGAATATCTGTTGCGACATACCGGCAAATCCATGAGCGAGAACAGGCATTGATTGTCTGCAAGACAGTGCCCTGCGGCAATGACCGTAACTGACAGGAATGATGACAGTCCGGCCACGGCATGACCTTGTGGCAGCTGCCACGTTCGGCAGCGGCTACAAGGGTTGACTCGTGGTTTAACGCGCGGGCGGATTTTCGCCCAGCGGGACCACCGCCATGGTCAGGCGCGACACGCAGCTGGCCTTGCCCTCGTCACTGGTCAAGCGGATGTCCCAGACGTGGGTGGTGCGGCCGATGTGAATCGGCTTGGCCACCGCCGTCACCC
Organism: Pseudomonas sp. RIT-562; assembly: GCF_026241895.1. Classification (GTDB taxonomy): domain Bacteria; phylum Pseudomonadota; class Gammaproteobacteria; order Pseudomonadales; family Pseudomonadaceae; genus Aquipseudomonas; species Aquipseudomonas mandelii_F. The sequence continues at coordinate 85,169 of NZ_JAPJIV010000025.1, forward strand.
GCCCACTACGCAGGCCGCGCAGGTGGTTGGCGTTGATTTCCAGGCCCACGCAGTAGAACTTGCTGGCGTCGATACACAGGTAACTGGCCATCGACCCCACGGACTCGGCCAGCACCACCGAGGCCCCACCGTGCAGCAGGCCATAGGGTTGGTGGGTACGCTGATCGATGACCATGCTCGCCGTCAGGGATTCGTCGTCGAAGGCTTCGAAACGAATATCCAGCACTTCACCGATGGTGTTTTTCTGGATGGCGTTCAACTGCTCAATGTTCGGGGTGGTGCGCCACAGGCTCATCGCTGACATCCTTTGTTGATTTTATTCGTCCCTCAATCCTGCCACAGCACGCTCTCGTTGCGCTCGCTCCATTCTTCGAACCGGGTACCGTAAGCGGCTTCTATCACGTTGCGCTTGATCTTCAGGGTGGGTGTGAGGAAACCGTTTTCCACCGCCCAGCTGTCCCTCACCACTATCAGGCGGCGCAAGCGTTCGTGTTTATCCAATGCGCCGTTGACCTCCTCCAGGAGTTTTTCCAGGCTCGCATGCAGGCCCGCGCGGCCGTGCCCCTGCGCATCCTGCTGGCCGACTGCGGACAGCACGCACAAGCCCAGTGGCGCGCTCAAGCCATCGCCCACCACGCACACCTGCTCGATCCGCGAGTGCACCGCCAGGCGATTCTCGATGGGTGCCGGGGCCACGTATTTGCCTTTGCTGGTCTTGAAGATTTCCTTCAAGCGGCCAGTCAGGCGCAGGTTGCCCTCGGCGTCTTCCTCACCTTTGTCGCCCGTGCGCAGGAAGCCATCGGCGGTGAGGGTATCAGCGGTTTTCTGCGGTTCCTTGAAGTAGCCGAGCATGGTCGCGCCACTGCGTACCAGCACTTCCCCGGAGGGTTCGATACGCACCTCGACATCGGGGCAAGGTTTGCCGATCCAGCCGGTTTTTTGTTGACCGGGCAGGCAGATGTGCGAGTAACCACAGCTTTCGGTCATGCCGTAGACCTCCAGCACGTCCAGCCCAAGCTTGCGGTACCACAGCAGTAAGGTCTGCGGCACCGGCGCTGCGCCGGATAACGCCACACGCAACTCATCCAGCCCAAGCCCGGCGAGCACCTTGTGCCCCACGCGCTTGCCGATGATCGGCAAGCCGAGCAGGAAATCCAGGCGCTTGGCCGGGATCTTGCTGTACACGCCCATCTGGAATTTGGTCCAGATTCTGGGCACGCCAAACAAGGCAGTGGGTCGTGCGCGCTGCAGATCAATCAGAAAAGTGTCGAGGCTCTCGGCAAAGAACACGGTTTGTCCGGTGTAAATCGAAGCAAGTTCGACGAACATCCGCTCCGCCACGTGACACAACGGCAGGTAGGACAGCAGGCGATCCGACTCGTTGAGGCCGAACAACTGCGTGCCACGGGTAGTGGCAAATCCCAGGTTGGCGAAACTGTGCATCACGCCCTTGGGCATGCCCGTAGTGCCGGAGGTATAGATGATGGTCGCCAGCTGGTCCGCAGCGGGCTTGGGATCGTCCTGAATCGGTGAGCTGGCTTGCAGGTCGGCCCAGCTGAAATCAAAGGTCCCCGGAGGATGCAAAGGCAGGCATATAGTCGGCAGGCCGCGGGGAACGCCCCGGGACATGCCTGGCCAGTCATCGAGTTTGCCGATGAAGGCCAGCGCCGCTTCCGAGTGCTCGAGCACCTGGTTGACGGATTCGGCAGTAAGATTAGGGTACAGCGGAACAGACACATGCCCGGCCATCCAGATCGCCAGGTCGGCGATGATCCAGTGCGCGCAGTTTTTCGAGATCAGGGCGATGTGACTGCCTTGGGGTAACGCTCGCGCGCGTAACCAGTGTGCGGCACAGCGTGCCTGATGGCCGACGTCGGCCCAGGTCAGTGTTTCGACCTGACCTCCACCCGTGGGTTGCACCAGATAGCGCTGGCGGGGGTGGCGGGCTTCACGCTCGTAGAAGACGTCCAGAGGCAATCGAAAAGCGCCAGACATGCGACTCGCTCCTTTTTATTGGTCTGGAGCAAGCGTAGTCAACCAAGCGGTTGCTTGGTTGACTATTTGCAGAGGCTGCGATCGCTAGGGAATCACGGATGCTTGATACTGTTGAGCTTCATCGCTCCCGCCAGCGGTAAATCGCCCTCCAGCTCGGCCAGTCCGGCGGTTCGCACGGCCTCAGGATCCTGCACATGACCATTCTGCAAGTACCCGAGCAGATTGCCCACCAGCGGGTTATGGCTGACCAGCAGCGCATAATCGACAGACACCAACTGCTCCGCTACGGCTTGCGGGCGGTAGTCGGGAGTGAGCCATTCGACAGTGCGAATCTCCGGTTTGAAATTTAGGGCTTCGCGCACAACTTCTGCCGTCTGCTGCGCACGCTTGAAGGGACTGGCGTAAATCGCCGTCAACGGCTGCCCCATCAGCTCGGCCGCACTGCGCAATACTTCTTCACGACCCTTATTGGTCAATTCCCGCTCGGAATCAGGTCGCGAACCGTGCGGCTCAGCTTCACCATGACGCAATACCCAGAGTTTCATAGCTTCGGTTCCTCATCTCGGGCCGGATGCGGGGCTGGCGGCACTGCGTGCGGCACTTCACCTTCAGGTGCGCGCGGCGTCGGCCAATCGGCGAACGGCCAAGGTTTCTGGTCGCTGTGGAAGCTGCCGAAACGACCGATCTGCGCCAGGAACTGGCTCAGGCTGTCGCCGAAATTCATCAGGCTGGCGCTCGGGGCGCCGTAGATCAAACGATAGATCAACTGAACCAGCACCACCGCGCCAAGAATGAATTGCGCCACTTGCCAGACCAGCACGTAAACGATCATCCACAGCACGCGCAGCAGAATGGACTCGTATTTGGCTTCTTCTTTCGGTTCGTTCATGTCTCGCTCCCTGACTCAGTAGATTGGACTTGTGCAGATAAATTCAGTTGAAACCGCTGGTGGAGATGAAGTCGACATCGGTTTTCGGTTCGCCACGCATCAGCAGCCCGATCACCTGCTCAAGCGTGCGCCCTTCGAACAGGATCGCGTGCAGTCCGGCGACCAGCGGCATATACACACCCACCTCCTGAGCCTTGGCCTTGAGCACCTTGAGGGTGTTTACGCCTTCGGCGACCTCACCCAGGCGCGTCACCGCATCTTCCAGGCTCAAGCCCTGCCCGAGAGCAAAACCCACTTGGTAATTTCGGCTTTTTGGCGAAGAACAGGTGACGATCAGGTCGCCAACGCCTGCCAACCCCAGGAAAGTCATCGGATTTGCACCCTGATTCACGGCAAAGCGAGTCATTTCCGCCAGGGCCCGGGTGATCAGCATGCTCTTGGTGTTTTCGCCCATACCCAGCGCTACCGCCATGCCGGCGATGATCGCGTAGACGTTCTTCAACGCCCCACCCAGCTCCACGCCGTAGCGGTCGGCGCTGGCGTAAACGCGGAAGGTACGACCATGCAAGGCCGCCTGCACACGCTGGCACAACTCCTCATCTTCACTGGCGACCACCGTGGCGGTGAGCGCGTGCTCGGCGATCTCCCGGGCCAGATTCGGCCCGGAGAGCACGCCAATGCGTGCTTGCGGGGCGATTTCCTCAAGGATCTCGCTCATCAATTTGAAGGTCTGGGCTTCGATGCCTTTGGTCAGGCTCACCAGCAGCTTGCCGCTCAGGCGTTCGGCGTGCGGCACCAGCACCGAGCGCAATGCGCTGGAGGGCAGTGCGACGAAGCACAGATCACAGGCATCCAACGTGGCCTGCAAGTCGGTGACCGGCTCCACGGCCGGCAGAATCTTGATGCCTTTAAGGTAACGCGGGTTCTCGCGATTGACCCGGATGGCCTCGGCCTGTTCCGGATCTCGCATCCACTGTCGGACCTGATGCCCGTTTTCAGCCAGGAGATTGGCCACGGCGGTACCAAAACTTCCGCCTCCCAGGACCGCGATTGGGCGCTGTTCAGTCATATGTAATCCGTTAATCCATACCAGTGGCGATGCCGGCATTATACGGAGCGTCCCGGTCGCGGCCAGCCCTCAAGTCAATAACCTGTCGCGCAGCAACATGCGGAATAAATCCTGGGGAATGCTGGCATCGTGCATGGAAAAGTCGCTTGGCTCAGTTAACATGCGCGCCCATTCACCACGATCAAGGATGTGTTGTGTCATTTGGCTCTACGTCATCGCGTTCGCCGCTGGTCCTGGCACTGATTTTCAGCTCGCCATTGCTGGCAGACGATCTGTTTCTCGACGGCGAGCCATTGCCGCAAGTCCTGACAGCGACTCGACTGAAGCAGTCGCCGGCGGCAGTGCCCGGCAGCATGACGGTGATCGACAGCCAACTGATCACCGCCAGTGGCGCCCGGGACATCAGCGAACTGCTGCGCCTGGTCCCGGGGATGATGGTCGGCTACATCAGCGGTAACCAGGCGGCGGTGAACTATCACGGCACCAGTGCCAGCGAGGCACGGCGCATGCAGGTGCTGATCGATGGTCGCTCAGTCTATCGCGCAGGCTTGTCCACGGTGGACTGGAGCGATATTCCGGTGCCCATGGACGACATTGAGCGCATCGAGGTGTTTCGCGGGCCAAACACCGTCAGCTACGGCGCGAATGCGCTAATGGCGGTGGTCAACATCATTACCCGCCGCCCGGCCGACAGCCATGGCACCCGCATGAAGATTGTCCGCGGCCAGCGCGGCATCAATGATTATTACGCCAGCCAAGGCATGGGCTGGGACGGCGGCGATCTGCGCCTATCGCTGTCCGGGTTGCAAGACGATGGTTTTGACTCCGATCGCAACGGTGCCAACTACCACGACAGCCGTCGCCTCAATCGCATCAACCTCGCCGTCAGCCAGACGCTTGACGAACGACAGAGCATTGACTGGCAACTCAATGCCAAAGACGGCAGCAACCAACGCCCGTACACCTACAGACCGGTGTTTTCGGGAATTACCGATGCTGGGGACGATTCCGACGTGGTTGCCAAGACCTACGCGGGGTCCCTGCGCTGGAACTTCGACATCGACCCCGATCACAGTCTGTATATCCAGGGCACGGCCCAGCACTGGGACCGCCAGCAGACCTGGCGCGCCTGCGATGCCGAAGTCTCGTTCAGCCCGGAACTGACTCGCCTGTGGCAGCTCAACCCCAACTACACCGAAAGGCTGGCGCGCAATATTGAGCGCTTTACCACCACCGGCGCGCCGCCGGGCCTGGCCACAGAGCGCGAACTCGGCAATCGGGTGCTGGAGCAATGGAACAACGGCGCCCGCCGAACCTTGTGCGGCGACATCGACCAGAGTACCCGGGAATCGCGCTTCGACCTGGAATTGCAGGACACCCTGAGCCTGTCCGACAACCTGCGCCTGGTCAGCGGCCTGAACTATCGTTACGACCGGGCCGATTCCGAGACCTACTTCAATGGCACCCTCGACGACACCACCTGGCGCACGTTCGGCCAGCTGGAGTGGCGCGCCACCGAGCACTGGTTGCTGCAGGGCGGCGCCATGTTCGAAGACACCCGGTTGATTGGCAGCTCCCTGACGCCGCGGCTGGCGGTCAACTACCTGATCAATCCGCGCCATGGCCTGCGGGCGGTGTACTCGGAAGCCATCCGCTCGCCGGACATGTTCGAGAACAACGTCGACTGGAGCTACCGGGTGACCAAACTGCATCCCAGCGCGTACGGGCAATCCAGTGCGCGGTATTTCGTCAGGACCCGCGGCCCCGGCGACCTCGAACAGGAGCACATGCGCTCCCGGGAACTCGGCTACAACGGCTATTTCATCGAGCTCGGGCTGGCGGTGGACGTGAAAGTGTTCCACGACGAAATCAGCGGGATGATCAGCGAGCCATTACGCAACAATCAATACATTGCCAGTAACTCCAACAAGGCGCGTTTCACCGGCGCCGAAACCCAGCTGGACTGGAACATCAATCACGCCGATCGCCTGCGCCTGACTTATGCCTACGTCGATGCGCACGGCAGTAACCCGGAGGACGAACTGCAAACTGCGCGCAACAGTGGCTCCGCTGGCTGGCTGCGGGATTGGGGACATGGCTGGAACAGCGCCCTGTTCTACTACGGCGACGATGCGCTCAACGGCTACCGCTTCGAACGTGTCGACAGCCGGATCGCCAAGCGCATCCACTGGGGCAAGGCCAGCCTGGAGCTGGCCGGTGTGCTGCAGCAGCGCCTGGACAATCAACCCACCACGTTCATCGACAATCAATATGACCAGCGCCGGGTGATGTACTTCAGTGCGGAGCTGGAGTTCTAGAATGCTGCGCCGTTTGTCAGGGAAGACGCCGACCATTGGCCGCCTGTTGGCCGGCTTGTGCCTGGCGATAGTCAGCCTGCTGAATCCGCCACGGCTAAGTGCGGCCGACATTCTGCTCACCGGCGTCGATGACAGCCCCGGCATGCGCGCCTTCACGGCGGCGCTGAGCGAGCGGCGCCCGGGCGACCGCGTGCGTTTCGAACCCCTGGCCAATCTGCCAGCACCGGGCCAACTGCCAGGCAACACCCGGCTGATCCTGCTCGACCCGGCGAGCCTCGACTGGCGCCTGCAAGACGCCCAGGGCCCGCCGACACTCGTGCTGCGCATCAGCCGCCTGCAGGCGCGGCAACGCCTGGGCGCAGCCCTGCCCCCGCACCTGAGTCTGCTGTGGAGCGATCCGCCACTTGATCGCCAGTTGCGCCTGATCCGCAGCCTGTTGCCCCAGGCCAGACGTATCGGCGTACTGTACGACCAGCACAGCGAATTTCTCCTCAAGGAACTGCGCCAGGCGGCTGCCCCGCTGCACCTGGAGATCGTCGCCGAACACTGGGACGACACCAACGACAGCCGCCCCCTGCAAAGCCTGCTGAAAAATAGCGATGTACTGCTGGGCCTCGACGACCCGGGCCTGTACAACCCCAAGACGGCAAAAAACCTGCTGATTAGCAGCTACGCGCGGCAAATGGCGCTGGTCGGCCCCAATGCCGCCTTCGTCAAGGCCGGCAGCCTTGCCAGTACCTACAGCGACCAGGACGACTGGCTAACAGTTCTCGACCGGTTGCTCGATCGTTCGCCAGTCACCTGGCCGCGTACACACTACCCCTACTTGTTCAAAGTCCTGAATAACCCGCAGGTTGCTCGTTCATTAGGTATTGAACAGATCGATGAAGCATCTGTCGCAACACAGTTGGCCGAAGGAGTAAGCCGCCCGTGACCTTCCATCGTCGTTGGGACATCAACACCCGCACGCAAATGATCAGCCTCGGCCCTGCCCTGTTGCTGACGCTGCTGTTGATCAGCTTTTTTACCTTCGTGCGTATCCAGGACTTGCGTCAGGAGCTCAATCACACCGGCCAGCTGATTGCCAACCAACTGGCGCCCGCCGCTGAGTACGGGGTCATCTCGGGCAACAATGAGGTACTCGAAGGCTTGCTCAAGGCTACCCTGGCCACGCCCAACGTGCGCTTCCTCGAAGTCCAGGACAGCGCCAACCGCATCTTGGTGTATGTCGAGCAACCTTCGGAAACCCACAATCGTTCACAACAGGTCGAAGTGTTCCAGGCGCCTGTACGCCTGCAACGGATCGCGCTGAACAATGATTTTTTCCAGAACAGCCGGGTCGCCAACTTTGCCCCCACCGAGGATTACCTGGGCCGGGTCATCGTTGGCCTGTCGAATGACTCGTTTAACCAGCGCCAGCAGGAAATCCTGCTCAAGGCGGCAATCCTGGCGTTGTTCGCGCTGCTGTTTACCTTCCTGATCGCCCGGCGCCTGGCGGGCAGCCTGTCGCAACCGATCCGCGACATCGGCAATGCGGTCAAGGCCATCCAGGACGGTGATTACAAGACGCCCCTGCCCATTGTCGACGACACTGAACTGGGCGCGCTGTCCCAGCACATCAACAACCTCGCCAGCGGCCTTGAACAAGCCAGCCGTGAACAGCACCAGGCGATGGAGCAGTTGATCCAGACCCGCGAGGAAGCGGAGAAGGCCAACAACGCTAAATCCGACTTCCTGGCGATGATGAGCCACGAACTGCGGACCCCGATGAATGGGGTGCTGGGCATGCTGCAGCTGCTGGAAACCACCGAGATGACCGACGAACAGGTCGAGTACGCAGCGCTTGCCTCGGAGTCCACCGAACACCTGCTCAAGGTGATCAACGACATCCTCGACTTCTCGCGAATCGAGCGTTCTGCGCTGGAGCTTGAGCACATTCCGTTCAGCCTCGTGGACCTGATCAGCAGTTGCGCCCAGGCCTTCCAGCACAGCGCAGTGCAGCGCGGGCTCGAGTTGTCGCTGGCGATTCCCGAGGACATGAAGTCGCTACAGGTTCAAGGCGACCCCACGCGCATCCGCCAGATCCTGGTGAACCTGATCGGTAATGCGTTGAAGTTTACTGAGCACGGTCGCGTCAGCATCGAAGCGCAATGGCAGTCGCTGGACCATGAGCTGCTGTGGTTCACCTGCACGGTTCGCGACAGCGGCATCGGCATTTCGGCCGAAAGCCTGGAGTTGATGTTCAACGCGTTCCAGCAAGCCGACAGCTCCATTTCCAGACGCTACGGCGGCACCGGGCTCGGCCTGCCGATTGCCCGCACCCTGGCCGAACGCATGGGCGGCACCTTGCGCGCCAAGAGTGAAGAAGGCCTGGGCTCGGTGTTCACCCTGGAAATCCCACTGGCGCTGTATAAACAAACGCTGCCGGTGATCGAGCCGCGCATGGCGGCCAACCTCGGGGACGGTCGTGGCCGCAACGTACTGTTGGTGGAGGACAACCCGGTCAATCAGACCGTCATCGAGGCAATGTTGCGCAGTCTGGGCTTTACTGTCAGCGTCGCCGTCGATGGTGCCCAGGCGGTACGCAGTGCCGAAAGCCTGGTGTTCGAGGCCATCCTGATGGATTGCCGGCTGCCGATCATGGACGGTTATGAGGCCACCCGGGAGATCCGCAAACTGCCGGGCTGCAATGACTTGCCGATCATCGCCCTGACCGCCAATGCCTTGCAGGGTGACCGCGAAGCCTGTTTAACCGCGGGAATGAACGATTACCTGGCCAAGCCCTTCAAACGCAATGACCTACAGCAAATTCTGCAACGTTGGGTGCAGTAGTGCAGGCCTTTCGACCATCTGCGACTGGCGTGAAAGGCGAAAGTGCGGCAGTCTTAGGCACCCGAACAGGCCCGAAAAGGGGCTTGAAAAATAATTTCAGTGCACAAGTGTACTTTCATGTCCTTGGTGCTGTGACTTTCACCACAACGCAATAGTCTATGAGTAGGCTGCTGACTCGAGGCATTAAACGCTTCGATCGGCCGGGAAGATTTGCCCCACCTGCCGCATCGGATTATTGAGGAGCTCGCATGACCAAACAAAACGCCTTTACTCGGGAAGACCTGCTGCGCTGCAGTCGCGGTGAGCTGTTCGGCCCAGGTAACGCGCAACTGCCCGCCCCCAACATGCTGATGGTAGATCGCATCACCCACATCAGCGAAGAGGGTGGCAAGTACGGCAAGGGTGAATTGGTCGCCGAGCTGGATATCACTCCGGACCTGTGGTTCTTCGCCTGTCACTTCGAAGGTGACCCGGTGATGCCAGGCTGCCTGGGCCTTGACGCCATGTGGCAACTGGTCGGCTTCTTCCTTGGCTGGCAAGGCCTTCCGGGCCGCGGTCGCGCCCTGGGTTCGGGCGAAGTGAAGTTCTTTGGTCAGGTCCTGCCGACCGCGAAGAAAGTTACGTATAACATTCAGATCAAGCGTGTGCTCAAAGGCAAGCTGAACCTGGCCATCGCCGATGGTTCGGTCAGCGTCGACGGCCGCGAGATCTACACCGCCGAAGGCCTCCGGGTCGGCGTTTTTACCTCCACTGACAACTTCTAAGGGTTATCCGCATGCGCCGCGTCGTTATCACTGGTCTGGGCATCGTTTCGTGCCTGGGCAATGACAAAGAGACCGTCTCCGCTAACCTGCGTGCAAGTCGCCCTGGTATCCGGTTCAACCCGGAATATGCCGAAATGGGTCTGCGTAGCCAGGTTTCCGGCTCCATTGACCTTCCTCTCGAAGAACTGATCGATCGCAAGATCTATCGCTTCGTTGGCCACGCGGCGGCCTACGCCTACCTGGCCATGAAAGACGCCATCGCTGACTCCGGTCTGACCGATGAGCAGGTCTCCAACCCGCGTACCGGCCTGATCGCCGGTTCCGGTGGCGCCTCCACGCTGAACCAGATGGAAGCGCTGGACATCCTGCGCGAGAAAGGCGTGAAACGCGTTGGCCCATACCGTGTCACCCGGACCATGAGCAGCACTGTTTCCGCTTGCCTGGCCACGCCGTTCAAGATCAAGGGCCTGAACTACTCCATCGCTTCTGCCTGCGCCACCAGTGCTCACTGCATCGGTACCGCCATGGAACAGATCCAGATGGGCAAGCAGGACATCGTGTTCGCTGGCGGCGGCGAAGAAGAACACTGGAGCCAGTCGTTCCTGTTCGACGCCATGGGCGCGCTGTCCAGCCAGTACAACGAAACTCCGGACAAGGCTTCCCGTGCCTACGACGCCAAGCGTGACGGTTTTGTCATCGCTGGCGGTGGCGGCATGGTCGTGGTTGAAGAGCTGGAACACGCCCTGGCCCGCGGCGCTAAGATCTACGCGGAAATCGTTGGCTACGGCGCGACTTCCGACGGCTACGACATGGTCGCTCCAAGCGGCGAAGGCGCCATCCGCTGCATGCAGATGGCCATGTCCACCGTTGACGCACCAATCGACTACCTGAACACCCACGGCACTTCGACTCCAGTCGGCGACGTCATGGAAATGAAAGGTGTGCGTGAAGTATTCGGCGACAAGGCTCCGGCCATCAGCTCTACCAAGAGCTTGTCGGGTCACTCCCTGGGCGCCGCCGGCGTTCACGAAGCGATCTACTGCATGCTGATGATGGAAGGCAACTTCATGGCGGGCTCCGCCAACATCGACGAACTGGATCCGGAAGTGGCAGACATGCCAATCCTGACCAAGACTCGCGAAGACGCCACCATCAATACCGTGATGAGCAACAGCTTCGGTTTCGGTGGCACCAATGCCACGCTGGTACTGAAGCGCTGGTCGGGCAAGTAATACGCCCCACCTCTGCTGCGCCACAATAAAAACGCCCCGACTGGTTCGGGGCGTTTTTTTTGGTTTGAGCGCCAACTTTGCGGTGTAGGAAATGGGTTCCAACATGAAGCTTTTGTCATGAAACCTAACTCCCTGCGACCGAATGTCGCGGATTTAAAGGGCTGCAGAACTGTTCCGATTTTCACAATAAACCGTTCGTAAATCTGCCTATTTACTTAGCCTGCTATCCAAACTTATAACGGAGACCTGCACATGCCTTGGTGCAGGTAACTGAAATTGGAGCAAGCAGATGACTGTGAAAGTAACTGAACGCGACGATTCACACATGTCCCATGAAGGTGTAGCCGCCGGCATTCGTATCTGGGACGTACACCAGCAGGACCTGTTGGTTGGCATGTTCCATTGCGAATCCGACGCCCAGAGCTACAAGGCCGAACTGGAAAAGCTGGAACAGAACGCGCAAACCTCGATAGCTGAGCCGGCGTAATCGCGAATGCCTGCCCAGCCACGAACTGCGGCAGGCAGCCTCATCGAAACAGACAGTCAGTCGAGTTCGATTAAAGCCAGATGCAAGGTGTCCTCGATGATCATGGAAGGCAACACCTGGGTAATCGAGCCGGCCTCTACTCGCGCGAATTCGCAGCGGCCCTTCCCCATTCCGTCGTTTCTAACGGCGACCTGCACGCTTGATGGATAACTCTTACCTTTACGGAAGGCCATTCCGCAGGCGATCAGGAAATCGATATTCGAACCGATCGCGCGCAGCTCTTGGTCACGCTCCCCTTCCTGCAGAACAGCATAATCGAGACACAGATTGAGGCTGAACGTGCAGCCCGGAATCAGGGAATTGGAAAAAGCCGGATTATAACTGGCTGCCAGATTTTGCTCTGCGACCACCGAGCTGAGATCCTTGACCTTGATAATCATGTCTTCGGAGATCTGAAAATACCAATAACCGGCTTCACTGTTAATACATGGACCAAAATCAATACTAGACACATGACGTTTGGGCCACATTGACAACTCTGGAAGACCCTCTTTGCGGAAGTTGAAGTTGTTTACCGAAAGTAGATAATTGATCACATCAAAGTGTCCGTCCTGCCCTTCACCTACCTTGACCAAGGTGGCGCAAGTTCCGGCCAGCAGTATTATTTTTCCGTGACTCTCGACTCGTGCCCAACTCATCAAGCGCTCCATGGATTCTGGCATTCTGTCCATGCAGGCCCAGCCGAGTTCCAAAAGCTCCTGCTCACTGCGCACGCTATTCCAAGGTACATTCCAGAAGAACTCAGGCAAGGTGAAGAACAGGCAACTGCTTTGCCCAAAATGCTGCTGCGCGGCCTGAACGGCTGTTTCAAGCCTGTCGCTGACGAACTGGACCCGCCGATCAAGCTCCTGGCTGGCATAGGCAGTCATGGACTGCCCCGGCTTGCGAGGCCAGGAAAACTCGGAATGGAAAGTGGGTTGTTGCAGAGAAGCGATAGTCACAAACATGAAGAACCTCGATTAATTAAATTAATGGTTCTTCACTCCGACGAAATATCAGACACTTCAATTATTCAAACTTCAAAATGCAAACACGCCAAACTTAATTGAAATACTTATTACGCACAAAAGAAGAAGAGCCCGAGAAAGCGTACTTACACACTCGCCCGGGCTCAACTAGATTTTTCATTGGAAGTAATTGCGCATGTGTAGCGCCAGGTACTTCAACTTATTCAATTACCACATCAGATCATCAGGAATCTGATAGGCCGCGTACGGATCGTCCTCAGCCGCCGCTTCTTCAGTCTGCACGTTTAGCTGCACGATGCGCTGTGGATCGCGCTCCTGGATCTTCAGGGCCGCTTCACGGGGGATCACTTCATAGCCACCGGCATGGTGCACGATCGCTAAAGAGCCATTGCTGAGCTTGTTGCGCATCAAGGTGTTGACGCTAAGCCGCTTGACCTTCTTGTCATCGACAAAGTTGTAGTAGTCCTCAGTCGTCAACTTCGGCAGTCGCGAAGCTTCGATCAATTGCTTGACCTGGGCCGCACGCGCCTTGGCTTCGGCTTTTTCCTGCTGCAGGCGGTTCAACTCCTGGTCGCGCTTGACCTTCTCAGCCTTGGCTTCCTGAGCCGCCCTCTGCTGCGAGTCATCCAGTTCGATCTGGCCTTTATGGGCCAGGCGTTGCTGCTTCTGCTTTTCTTTGCCGACCTGTTTGGCCTGCTTCTGGTTGACCAGCCCTGCTTTGAGCAACTGGTCGCGAAGGGAAATGCTCATGGTGCTTAATACTCACTTAGGCAACTGCTCAACCGCAGCTGGGCATATTCTTTTCCTGGCGTTTGGCTTCGCCCCACAAGGCGTCCAACTCTTCGAGGGTGCAATCTTCCATGGGACGGTAGGTGTCGCGCAATGCCTGTTCGATAAATCGGAAGCGTCGCTCGAACTTGCCGTTGGCGCCGCGCAGCGCGGTTTCCGGATCAACCTTGAGATGACGCGCCAGATTGACCACGGAAAACAGCAGGTCGCCGACCTCGTCGGCCACCGCAACAGCATCGTTGTCAGCCATGGCCTGGAGCACTTCATCAAGTTCTTCGCGAACCTTGTCCAGCACCGGCAATGCGTCGGGCCAATCAAAACCGACTTGCGCTGCGCGTTTCTGCAATTTGGCCGAACGGGACAACGCCGGCAAAGCGGTGGGCACGTCATCGAGCAATGACAGCTGCAGCGGCGCCGAGGACTTCTCGGCTCGCTCTTCGGCCTTGATCTCTTCCCAGCGCTGCTTGACCTGTTCCTCGCTCAAGCGCGGGACATCCAACGGCGCGTACAGATCGCCAGTGGGAAACACGTGGGGATGACGGCGAATCAGCTTGCGGGTGATGCTGTCGATGACGCCGGCAAATTCAAAGCGCCCTTCTTCCCGCGCCAGCTGGCTGTAGTAAACCACCTGGAACAATAAATCCCCCAGCTCACCCTGCAAGTGATCGAAATCACCCTGCTCAATGGCGTCGGCCACTTCGTAGGCCTCTTCCAACGTGTGCGCAACGATGCTGGCGTAGGTTTGCTTGATATCCCACGGGCAACCAAACTGCGGGTCGCGCAGGCGGTTCATCAGGTGCAGCAGATCTTCAAGCTTATACATTACTCATCTCACTCAACGAACCTGTGGGAGCAAAGCTTGCTCGCGATGGCGGAGTAAACCGTCATCGCGAGCAAGCTTTGCTCCCACAGGGTTTGCTCCCCAGGTATCAGCACAACGCCAGCATCAAGGCGTACGGTTACGCCGTGTTTCGATGATGTTCGGCAACTGGGAAATCCGCCCCAGCAACCGACCCAGTGCATCCAGCCCCGGAATCTCGATGGTCAGGGACATCAGCGCAGTGTTGTCCTCCTTGTTCGAGCGGGTGTTGACCGCCAGCACGTTGATCCGCTCGTTGAGCAGCACCTGGGACACATCACGCAGCAAACCGGAACGGTCGTAGGCGCGGATGATGATATCCACCGGATACGTGAGCACCGGCACCGGGCCCCAGCTGACTTGGATGATACGCTCCGGCTCGCGCCCGCTCAGCTGCAGCACTGAGGCACAATCCTGGCGGTGAATGCTGACACCGCGGCCCTGGGTGATGTAACCGACGATGGCATCGCCCGGCAACGGCTGGCAGCAGCCGGCCATCTGAGTCATGAGGTTGCCGACACCCTGGATCTGGATATCGCCGCGCTTGCCCGGCTTGTAGCCGGTGGCCTTGCGTGGAATCAGCTCCAGCTGCTCGTTGCCGCGCTCCGGCTCGACCAGTTGCTGGGCCAGGTTGACCAACTGCGCCAGGCGCAGGTCGCCAGCACCCAGGGCGGCGTACATGTCCTCGGCAGTCTTCATGTTGGCCTTGTCGGCCAGCTTGTCGAAATCCACCGCCGGCAGACCGAGGCGATTAAGTTCACGCTCGAGCAAGGTTTTGCCGGCCGCGACGTTCTGGTCGCGTGCCTGCAATTTGAACCAGTGGACGATCTTCGCCCGCGCCCGCGAGGTGGTCACGTAACCCAGGTTCGGGTTCAGCCAGTCGCGGCTCGGCGTGCCGTGCTTGCTGGTGATGATCTCGACCTGTTCACCCGTCTGCAGGCTGTAGTTGAGCGGTACGATGCGCCCGTTGATCTTGGCACCACGGCAGTTGTGGCCGATCTCGGTGTGCACGCGATAAGCAAAGTCCAGCGGCGTCGCGCCTTTGGGCAAGTCGATGGCGTGACCGTCGGGGGTAAAGATGTAGACCCGATCCGGTTCGATATCGACGCGCAGCTGTTCCGCGAGCCCGCCAATGTCACCGAGTTCTTCATGCCACTCGAGCACCTGCCGCAGCCAGGAGATTTTCTCTTCGTAGTGGTTTGAGCCGGACTTGACGTCGGTGCCCTTGTAGCGCCAGTGGGCGCAAACCCCCAGCTCGGCTTCCTCGTGCATCGAGTGAGTGCGAATCTGCACTTCCAGCACCTTGCCCTCGGGGCCTATCACTGCGGTGTGCAGCGAGCGGTAGCCGTTTTCCTTGGGGTTGGCGATGTAGTCGTCGAACTCTTTCGGGATGTGCCGCCACAGAGTGTGCACGATGCCCAGCGCGGTGTAGCAGTCGCGCATTTCCGGCACCAGCACTCGAACCGCACGCACGTCGTAGATCTGGCTGAACTCCAGGCCTTTGCGCTGCATTTTGCGCCAGATCGAATAGATGTGTTTGGCCCGGCCGCTGATGTCGGCATCGACGCCCGTCGCCTGCAGTTCGACCTTGAGCTGGCTCATCACGTCGGCGATGAACCGCTCGCGATCCAGCCGCCGCTCGTGCAGCAACTTGGCGATCTGCTTGTACTGATCCGGCTCCAGGTAACGGAAGGACAAGTCCTCCAGCTCCCACTTGATATGGCCGATGCCCAGGCGGTGAGCCAGCGGCGCATAGATGTCGAACACCTCGCGGGCGACCCGGTTGCGCTTTTCGTCGTCTGCGGTTTTTACCGCACGGATCGCGCAGGTGCGCTCGGCGAGCTTGATCAGCGCCACTCGGACGTCATCGACCATCGCCACGAGCATCTTGCGCAGGTTTTCCACCTGGCCCTGCGTGCCCAGCACCAGGGATTGACGGGGGCTCAGGCTGGCGCTGATCGCGGCCATGCGCAGCACGCCGTCGATCAGCTTGGCGACCACCGGCCCGAAGCGCTGGCTGACCGCCGGCAGTTCGATCTGGCCTTCGCGCACGCCGCGGTACAGAACCGCCGCCACCAGCGAATCCTGATCGAGCTTGAGGTCGGCGAGGATCTCGGCGATCTCAAGGCCGGTGCGAAAACTCGAGGTGCCTTCGGACCACAGGTTCTTCGCCGCATTGGCCTGTTGCTCAGACGTGCGGGCGAACTCGCACGCTTCCTTCAAGGCT
This sequence comes from Pseudomonas sp. RIT-562, assembly GCF_026241895.1. Taxonomy (GTDB): domain Bacteria; phylum Pseudomonadota; class Gammaproteobacteria; order Pseudomonadales; family Pseudomonadaceae; genus Aquipseudomonas; species Aquipseudomonas mandelii_F. The sequence continues at coordinate 101,658 of NZ_JAPJIV010000025.1, forward strand.
TCGCGATCCAGTGCCAGATCGACACTGACCGCGTGATCGAGCCAAGCCTCGAGATTGATACTGCCGTCGGTGTTGATCGGCTGGTGTGCTCTCACCTGTACCATCTTGCTTACCTTCCCTACGACGCAGATTCAATGCGTCAAATCGCTGACCTTTATTGCCGGATGCGCTCGCGGGGCTAATTCGAGCGCTTTACGGGCGGGTCAGTCGGACCAGACGAGCCGTCCTGGCTCGCTTCAAATAACGCCATGGCCTCGACATGTGCCGTCTGAGGAAACATATCGAGAATCCCGGCACGTTTTAACCGGTAGCCCTGCTTGATCAATTCGACCGTGTCGCGCGCCAGCGTTGCCGGGTTGCACGACACATACACCAAGCGCTCGGCGCCCAGCGCCTTGAGCTTGCGCACGACCTCGTAGGCACCGTCACGCGGTGGGTCCAAGAGTACCGCACAAAAGCCTTCGACTGCCCACTTGGCATCAGTCAAAGGCTGGGATAAATCGGCCTGAAAAAACTGAGTGTTATGCAGATTGTTGCAAGCTGCGTTGGCGGCTGCACGCTCGACCATGGCCTGCACACCTTCCACCGCCACCACTTCGCGTACGACCTTGGCCAATGGCAGGGCAAAGTTGCCCAGGCCGCAGAACAGATCAAGTACCCGATCATCCGGCTGCGGTTTCAGCCAATCCAGCGCCTGGGCGACCATGGCTTCATTGACCCCGGCATTCACCTGGACAAAATCGCCTGGGCGGTAGGCCAGTTCCAGGTCCCAGCGCTCCAGGCGATAACCTAGCGATTGCTCCGCGTTGACCGGGTGCGGTTCGCCCTCCCCCTGCAGCCACAACTGGGCGCCATGGAAAGCGCAGAATTCTTCGAGGATGGACATATCAGCTTCGGACAACGGCGCCATGTGCCGCAGCAGGACCGCCAGCGAAGACCCACTGAACAGTTCCACATGTCCCAGCGCCTGAGGTTTGCTCAAGCGCCGGAGCATTTCCGGCAAACGCGTCATGATCGGTTGCAAGGGCTGTACCAGCACCGGGCACTCGCTGATTGCGACGATGTCCTGGCTGCCGGCAGCACGGAAACCGACTTCGAGTTTCTTCGCTTTCATGTCCCAACGCACCGCCACTCGGGCGCGACGGCGGTAACCGAACTCCGGACCGCTCAACGGCGCTGCCCACTCCTGAGGTTCGACACCGGCGACCTTGGATAATTGCTCGGCGAGCATGCGTTGTTTCAGCGCAAGTTGTTCATCGTGAGGCAGGTGTTGCACGCTGCAGCCACCACATCGGCCGAAGTGCGGGCATGGCGCCGGACGACGCAGTTCACTGGCCTGGAAGACCCGTTCGGTACGTGCCTCCACTACTTTGCCGTGGGTGCCCAATACCCGTGCTTCAATTTCCTCTCCCGCCAGCGCGCCCAGGACAAACCAGGTGCGACCTTCGAAAAACGCAATGCCACGGCCGTCGTTAGCCAGGCGCTCGATGGTCAGGCGCTGTTTCTTGCCGGTCGGGATCTGTGGTGCCTTGCTGCCGCCTGTTGGCTGGAAGCGCAGGCCTCTCTCGTGCTTGGCCATCAGTTGGGCGCGTCGAAAATGCCGGTCGACAGATAACGGTCGCCACGGTCGCAGATGATCGCGACGATCACCGCGTTTTCAACTTCCCTGGACAGGCGCAGCATCGCTGCCACCGCACCGCCCGAGGACACGCCGCAGAAGATGCCTTCTTCGCGAGCCAGACGACGGGTCACGTCCTCGGCTTCGGCTTGCGCCATGTCGACGATGCGATCCACGCGATCAGCCTGGTAGATCTTCGGCAGGTATTCCTGCGGCCAGCGGCGGATGCCCGGAATGGCCGAGCCTTCCATGGGTTGCAGGCCGACGATCTGCACGCTGTCACTCTGCTCTTTCAAGTAGCGTGAAACGCCCATGATGGTGCCGGTGGTGCCCATGGAGCTGACAAAATGGGTAATGGTCCCTTGGGTTTGGCGCCAGATTTCCGGGCCGGTGGTGGTGTAGTGCGCTTCAGGATTGTCGCCGTTGGCGAACTGATCCAGCACCTTGCCACGGCCTTCGGCCTCCATGCGCTGGGCGAGATCGCGCGCGCCTTCCATGCCTTCTTCCTGGGTCACCAGGATGAGTTCGGCACCATAGGCGGTCATCGCGGCCTTGCGTTCGGCACTGGAGTTGTCCGGCATGATCAGGATCATTTTGTAACCCTTGATCGCGGCGGCCATGGCCAGCGCAATCCCGGTGTTACCCGAAGTCGCTTCGATCAGCGTATCGCCAGGCTGAATCTGCCCGCGCAATTCGGCACGGGTGATCATCGACAGCGCAGGCCGGTCCTTGACCGAACCCGCCGGGTTGTTCCCTTCAAGCTTGAGCAAGAGGGTATTGCTGGTGGCGCCAGGCAGGCGCTGCAAACGAACCAGCGGGGTGTTGCCGACGCAATCGGCGATGGTTGGGTACTGCAATGTCATGGCGTATTCGCAATCCAGACTGCGGGGGCGCCCATCATACCGGCAAACCCGCCAAGGCCATATCACGCAAAGTGCGGTGCTTATGGCTTATGGGAATAAGCGCCACCAACCGCATATTCAAGCGCAAACCAGTCCCGGTATTCTGCGCCCAGATACTCCCGCCCTGGCGCTGCACCGCATTGCGCGCAATGCTCAGGCCCAGGCCGAATCCGCCGTTGCCCGGGCGGGAGCCGTCGAGCCGGGTGAACGGCGAAAAGATCCGCTCCAGATCGGCTTCCGCCACTCCGCCCCCCTGATCCTCCAGCCACAGATGCCAGAAGTTGCCGTCACGCCGACCGCCCAAGGTGACTAACCCGCCCTGGGGCGAATGGCGAATGGCATTGCGCAGGATATTTTCTACCGCCTGGGCCAGGGTGTTGAGATTGCCGCGCACCCAGCAGGACGCATCCACGGTGCACACCAACTGCTCGCTAGGCCAGCAACTCTCATAACAGGCGTTTTCCGTGAGCATCTCCCACAGCGCCTGGATCTGGATCGCTTCATCGGGCAACGGCGCCCGCTCGGTGTCGAGCCAGGCCAGTTGCAGGGTGTCTTCGACCAGCCGCTGCATGCCATCGACTTCCCGACCGATGCGATCGCGCAATTGCGCCAGATCCTGCTCGCTGTCACTGGCCACCCGCAGGCGACTTAGCGGAGTGCGCAATTCGTGGGAAAGATCGCGCAGCAGTTGTTGCTGCAAGGCCACGGTACCCTGCAAACGTTCGGACATGTGATCGAAGGCGCGGCCCAGCTCCCTCAGTTCATCCTGGCGGTTGATGGTGCGGCTCGACAGCCGCACACCCAGTTGATCGGCACGCCAGGCATTGGCCTGTTCGCGCAGGTTATTCAGCGGTACGACCAGCAGGCGATACAACCCGACGCATAGCAGCAGAGTAAAGAGACCGGGGATGACCCCGTTGGTGATGACTCGCCAGAACAGCCGATACTGGCCAGGCACAAATCGCTGGGGCAGTTCGATCACCAGGCTGCCGGCGGACGAGTCGCCAGGAAAAGGCACCCGCAGCCATGGCAGGCCTTTCTTGTGAATGGGCCAGTCGAGCCCGCGCAGAAAGGTCAGGTGCTGGATCTCCTGATCCGTCAGCTCCTGGCTGCTCAAGGACTGCAGGTCACCACTGATGACGCCGACCCAACCCGCTTCGCGCTGGCGCATGCCCTGCAACCAGCTGTCGACGCCGGCCTGCTGGCCTTGCTGCCAAGCGCGCTCGGCCTCGGCAGCGTAGCGCGACAAGGTGCCCCTGGCGTCATCGGAGAGGAACTGATTGCGCTCTTCCATGTATCGGCCCCAGGACCAGCTCAGCCAGATCATTAGCAGGCAGAACGCCACCAGTAAAAAGGCCAGCTTCCAGAACAGCGAATGCCGCCCCGGCACGTCAGACCATTTCATCAGCGGCACTCAGTACGTAGCCTTTGCCCCAGACGGTACGCACTTCGCGCTCCAGATAGTCGATAGCCTTGAGCTTGCGGCGAATCTGGCTGATGTGCATGTCCAGGCTGCGGTCGTGGGCTGCATAACCGCGTTGCAGGACTTGCTGATAAAGGAAGGCCTTGCTCAACACTTCGTCGCCGTTGCGGTTCAGGGTTTCCAGCAGGCGGTACTCGCTGCGGGTCAGCCCTGCGGCCCGGTCCCGGTAGAACACATCAAAACAGCCGTCGTCGAAACGCAGGCAGTCGGTCAATGGCGCGGGGGCGACCGGGGCCGGCCGACGGTCGAGTGCCACCCGGCGCAATATCGCCTCGATACGCACCCGCAACTCCGCCATGCTGAACGGCTTGGGCAGGTAGTCATCCGCCCCTAGGCGAAAGCCGCTAATGCGATCGGCCTCTGCCCCAAGCGCCGACATCAGCAGCACCGGGGTCGAATGGCTCTCGCGCAACTGGGTCAGCGCCTTGAGCCCATCCAGGCCCGGCAGCAGAATATCCATCAGGACCACGTCGAAGCGTTGCTCGCGCGCCAGGTCCAGCCCTTCCTGGCCATTTTGGCACCAGGTCACCTGGAACCCGCTGCGCCCGAGATGCTCGTGCACATAGGCACCGAGTACGAGGTCGTCTTCGATGGAGAGGATGCGCGGGTGATCGCTAGAGATGGGAGTCATGAGTATCTGCAAATAATTCTCAGTTGATTGATTATTCAAGATTGCCACGCCTGGGGCAACCCAAGGTTCACCCTGGACCGGAATCGGCTGGAGAGGCCGACGAATGACCGGGACAATTTTTCGCGGATTGGCCGCGAGCAAATCGCTACACTGCGCAGGTGGCGCGTACCGGACGTAAGCGCAGGTCATTCTATCGCTGGATGCAGGAGAGATGCGTGCTCAAGAAACTGGGAATCAAAGGCCGCGTATTGCTGCTGACGCTGTTGCCCACCAGCCTGATGGCACTGGTGCTGGGCGGCTACTTCACCTGGATGCAGCAGTCCGACCTGCAGACCCAGCTGATGCAGCGCGGCGAAATGATCGCCGAGCAGCTGGCGCCACTGGTCGCCCCCGCGATGGGTCACCACAACAATGAGCTGCTGGAGCGCATCGCCACCCAGTCGCTGGAGCAACAGGACGTGCGTGCAGTCTCCTTCCTCGCTCCCGACCGCACGCCGCTGGCCCATGCCGGCCCGACCATGCTCAATCAAGCGCCCCAGGGCGACGGCTCGCAACTGCTGCGGCGCAGCGGCAATGACGCCACGCGTTACCTGCTGCCGGTATTCGGCAAGCACCGCAACCTGGCTGGCGACCTGATTCCCGACGAGGCTGAGCGACTGCTCGGCTGGGTCGAACTTGAACTGTCCCACAACGGGATGTTGCTGCGCGGTTATCGCAGCCTGTTTGCCAGCTTGCTGCTGATCGCTGCGGGCCTGGCCGGCGCGGCGCTGCTGGCCTTGCGCATGGGGCGCACGATCAACCGCCCTATCGGCCAGATCAAGCAGGCCGTGGCGCAACTCAAGGACGGGCACCTCGAAACCCGCCTGCCACCGCTTGGCAGCCAGGAGTTGGACGAACTGGCGTCGGGCATCAACCGCATGGCCGGG
>NZ_JAPJIV010000026.1 GCF_026241895.1 Pseudomonas sp. RIT-562
GCGTTCATCGCTCAGGCGAAGTCGGTGACGATCACGGCGTGCACGTCGGCGGCGAACCAGGTGATGACAAAAGGTCCTGACTAGCAACTACCCTGTAGGAGCCTGGCTTGCCAGCGATGCCGCCCGCAAGATCGCCATCGCCGGCAAGCCGGGCTCCTACGGATTTGTGGCAAACCCCAATCCCCCATACACCCCGACCATTTTGGGGGCGCTTCCTCAGCATCGTGGATCTCAGGCCGGCGGCCCTTCAGCCCCCTCCAACCGCTCGCGCAAAAACTCGATCAACGCCTGCACCGGCCTCGAACCCTGGCGATGCTGCGGGTACACCGCCGACAACAGCAACGGCTCAGGCCGGAACTCATCCAGCACCGGCACCAGCCTGCCCTCTTTTAATGCCGCTCCCACGATGAAAGTCGGTAGATAGGTGATGCCCATCCCGGCAACCGCCGCATCCCTGAGCAACTCGCCGTTGTTGACCCGCATGCGCCCGGTAACCTGGACGGCCAAAGGCTTGCCCACACCCTCGAAGCGCCATTGCACCTGGCGGCCGTGGCCGTATGGCAGGCAATCATGCACATGCAGGTCTTCCGGTTTGCGCGGCGTGCCGCGCTCGGCCAGGTACTCAGGGCTGGCGCAATACACGCGCTGGATTGCGGCGATGCGCCGGGCGATCAGCGTCGAGTCTTCCAGGATCCCGATGCGCAACGCCAGGTCGTAACCCTCGCTGAGCAAGTCCACCGGCCGGTCGCTCAGGTCCACCTCCACCGTGACGTCCCGGTAGCGCTGCAGGAATAGCGGCAGCAAGCACCCCAGGTGTGCCAGGGCGAAAGACAACGGCGCACTCACGCGGATGGTGCCGCGCGGCTCCGTGGTCTGGCCGGCGATGCCCTGCTCCACCTGTTCGACTTCACCGAGCAGGCGCAGGGCCGACTCGTAGTAACTCTGCCCCAGGGGCGTGACGTCCAGGCGCCGGGTCGAGCGGTTGAGCAGCCGTACGCCCAGGCGCTCTTCCAGTTGCATCAACCGACGGCTGACGAACTGCTTGGACAGCCCCAACTGATCGGCCGCAGCAGTGAAGCTGCCGGAGTCCATGACCTGGCAGAAAATCCGCATATCTTCAAAAGGGTTCATTGTCACTTCCTGGTTGACAGTCAAACACTTTATAGCCGCTTTTTCCCTTCCTGACACCCTATTAATCTATGTTCACACCAGACATGTAGGAGCTGCTGGCGGCTGCGATCTTTTGACTCAAGGTCGTGCAACACCAGATCAAAAGATCGCAGCCTTCGGCAGCTCCTACGGACCGCATCTCCCAACGAAAAGGAATTATTTGATGAACATCGTCACCAAGACCCTGACCGCTTCTCTCCTCGCCCTCGCTGTCGGTAACGCCTTCGCGGCGGGCAGCCCAGGTGTTGAGCACAACACCCAGGCATTTCTCGAAGCCCTCGCGGCAGGTGGTGGCAAACCGCTTGAGCAGTTGAGCCCCAAGGATGCACGGGCGGTCCTGACCGGAGCGCAGAACTCGGTGAAGGTCGACTTGTCGGGCGTCGCGGTCAGCGACCGGGCCATCAAGGTCGATGGGCAGACCATCAACCTGAAGATCGTGCGTCCGGCCAAGGTTAAAGGTGAGTTGCCGGTGTTCATGTTCTTCCACGGTGGCGGTTGGGTCCTGGGGGATTATCCGACTCACCAGCGACTGATCCGTGACCTGGTGGTGGGCTCCGGCGCCGTTGCGGTGTATGTCGACTACACGCCGTCCCCGGAAGCGCACTACCCGACTGCGATCAATCAGGCCTACGCTGCGACCCGTTGGGTCGCCGAGCACGGCAAGGAGATCGGCGTCGATGGCAAGCGCCTCGCCGTGGCGGGCAACAGCGTCGGCGGCAACATGGCGGCGGTCGTCGCCTTGATGGCCAAGGAACAGCAAACCCCGGCCCTGCGCTTCCAGTTGCTGATGTGGCCGGTGACCAACGCCGCCTTCGACAGCGGTTCATACCAGCAATTTGCCGAGGGCCACTTCCTGACCAAGGGCATGATGAACTGGTTCTGGGACAGCTACACCACCAACCCCACCGAGCGCGCGCAGATCCACGCCTCGCCATTGCAGGCCAGCGCCGAACAGCTCAAGGGTTTGCCCGCCGCACTGGTCCAGACCGCCGAGTTCGACGTGCTGCGCGACGAAGGTGAAGCCTACGCCCGTCACCTGGACGCGGCCGGGGTGCCGGTCACGGCGGTGCGCTACAACGGGATGATCCATGACTTCGGGCTGCTGAACCCGCTCAGCCAGATTCCGGAGGTACAGGCGGCAGTACGGCAGGCGGCGCTGGAATTGAAGACTCATTTGAATTGAGGATGCGCCACCTGCGCTTTTCGTAGGAGTCCGGCTTGCCGGCGATAGCGGTCTGGAATACGCCATCGCCGGCAAGCCGGGCTCCTACGGATTTGTGGCAATCCCTATCCCGCATACACCCCAATCCCTGTAGGAGCCTGGCTTGCCAGCGATGACGTCCTAGAAATCGCCATCGCCGGCAAGCCGGGCTCCTACGAAAGCGGTTTTGCGTTATCAGTCCAGCCATCCGGAGTTCTCCATGTCTTTTGTCCTCGCCCACCTGCTGTCGTTGAGCGCCTTGCTGCTGGTGATCGACACCCTGCTCTGGCACCTCGCGCCGTTCCAGCATCGCGTGGTTCGTGTCGCTGTGCGCCTGGGGTTGTTCCTGGGGTTCAGCGCGCTGATCATCAACGCTGGCGTCAGCCCGTTGCAGGCGCCGCAGTTTGCCGACGATCGCGTGACGCAGTTGGGCGCGACGGCGCTGGGGATTCTCTGGTGGCTGTATGCGGCGCGAGTACTCACCGAGGTTATTGGCCTGGTCCTGGTGCGGCGCATCGGGCACAGCGGCCGGTTGCTGCAGGACGTGATTGGCGCCCTGGTGTTCCTGATCGCCATCGTCGCTGCGGCGGGCTACGTGCTGGAGCTGCCGGTCAAAGGTTTGCTGGCGACCTCCGGGGTGGTGGCGATCGTCGTCGGCCTGGCGTTGCAAAGCACGTTGAGCGACGTGTTCTCCGGGATCGTGCTCAACACCACCAAGCCTTATCAGGTGGATGACTGGATCATGATCGACGGAGTCGAAGGCAAGGTCCTCGACATCGACTGGCGCGCCACGCATATGTTGACCAGTGCCGGCAGTACGGCGGTGGTGCCGAACTCGGTGGCGGCCAAGGCAAAAATCGTCAACCTGAGTCGGCCGAGCAACATGCACGGTGTATCGATCAGCATCCAGGTGCCCAATCACATCCGTCCGCGCCGCGTGCTGGATGCCCTGGATCGCACCCTGCAAGGCAGCTGCAGCCTGCTGCTCAATCCGGCGCCGAAAGCCGTGCTCAAGGAAGCCGGGGAAACCATGTCGGAGTACGTGGCCAGCGGCTTCATTGCCGAGCTGGGCAAGAAGAGTGAAGTGCGCAACCAGTTGTTTGACCTGGCGCATCGGCACCTGGAAGCGGCCGGGATTTCCCGCCACCCCGACGGCGTCATCGAACCCACCACCCGCGCCCGTGCATTGCTGGATGAAGTCAAAGTATTCCGCTCCCTGAGTGAAGAGGAACGCGACGCAATGGCTCGCTCGATGGTTGCGCAGCAATACGCTGCAGGCCAGGTGGTGCTGGAATTGGGCGATGTGCCGGATAGCCTGATGGTGATCGCCACCGGAGTGGTCAGCGCCAGCGTGCCTGATGGTGCCGGGCAAACCGAAGCTGGGCGCATGGGCCCGAGCGAGGTGATGGGCGAGCAGAGCATTCTCACGGATACACCGTCCCAGGCCACGTTTACCACGTTGACCTCGTGCATCATTTACCGCATCGACAAGTCCCTGGCCCGCCAGTGCATGGAGGAGCGTGTGGAAGTGGGTCGGGCGTTGAATAAACTGCAGGCGGTGCGGCAGCAGAACAGTCGATTGGCGCTGATGGCCAAGCCGCTGCCGATGAAGAAAGGTGGGTTTTTGGGCTGGCTGCAAAAACGTCAAAGCTGAAGCAAGACATTGTGGGAGCGGGCTTGCTCGCGAAGGCGCCGGCACAGACACTTCATGAGTGACTGATCCAGCGCTTTCGCGAGCAAGCCCGCTCCCACAGGTTATGGGTGTTGGCCGGAAAGGCTTATTTCGAGCTCAGCACCGAGTAGCTGTTCATCAGGTTGCGATAGTTTGGAATACGCGGCGACAGCAGGTTGGCCAGGCCTTCCATGTCGTTGCGCCAGTCGCCCTGCAGCTCGCAGGCCACCGAGAACCAGTTGACCAGCTGCGCGCCAGCCGCAGCCATGCGCGCCCAGGCGGCTTGTTGCACGGTTTCGTTGAAGGTGCCGGATGCATCGGTCACCACAAACACTTCGAAGCCTTCAGCCAGCGCCGAGAGCGTCGGGAAGGTCACGCAGACGTCGGTCACGACGCCGGCGATGATCAGTTGCTTGCGCCCGGTGGCCTTGACCGCCTTGACGAAATCTTCGTTGTCCCAGGCGTTGATCTGGCCAGGGCGAGGAATGTACGGCGCGTCCGGGAACTGCTCCTTGAGCTCCGGAACCATCGGGCCGTTAGGACCGTTTTCGAAGCTGGTGGTGAGGATGGTCGGCAGTTTGAAGAACTTGGCCACGTCGCCCAGGGCCAGCACGTTGTTCTTGAATTCGTTCGGCGAGAAATCCTGGACCAGCGAGATCAGGCCGGTCTGGTGGTCGACCAGCAGCACCACGGCTTCATCTTTGTTCAGGCGCTTGTACGGAACATTGCTCATGTGAAACTCCTCGTTGGATGGGTATTACGTGCCGCGCCGACCTGGGGCCGGCGCGATCGGAAAGTGCTCAGAAAGCGAAACACGAGCAGCCAAAGGCGCCCCAGAAACCGGCAAAATCACTGACCGGCGCGTTCGACAAGCGCGCTCGATCGTGGCTGTGGGCATGCACGCCGCAAGGCCCGCTGCAATGATGGACCTGGGCCTGGACCGTTGAAGTCGGGCGCCAGTGGCCGGGGACTTTCACCACCGGTGACCAGTCCGGCAGTACCGGCACGCTGGCCGGCCCGAGTTTTTCGAAGTCACCGGCGGCATACACCACCTTGCCACCGACCACGGTCAACACCGACTCGATCCACTTGATGGCTTCTTCATCGACGTTGAAAAAATCTGCGCTCAGGGCGGCCAGGTCGGCTTGCTGACCGACCTTGATCATGCCTTTCTTGCCCTGTTCGGAGGAGAACCAGGCGCTGCCGTGGGTGAACAGTTCCAGCGCGGTCTGCCGCGAGAGCCCTTCGCTGTGCAGCTCCAGGCCACCGACGGTGCGACCGCTGACCATCCAGTACAGGGAAGTCCACGGGTTGTAGCTGGACACCCGCGTGGCATCGGTGCCAGCGCCGACCGGCACGCCTTCGGCCAGCATGCGCTTGATCGGCGGCGTGGCCTCGGCCGCCTTGGCGCCGTAACGCTCGACGAAATACTCGCCCTGGAACGCCATGCGATCCTGGATCGCGATACCACCGCCCAGCGCCCTCACCCGCTCGATGTTGTGCGGGGTGATCGTTTCAGCGTGATCGAAGAACCACGGCAAGCCGTTGAACGGGATGTCGCGGTTGACCTTCTCGAACACGTCGAGCATGCGGCTGATGGATTCGTTGTAGGTGGCGTGCAGGCGGAACGGCCAGCGTTGCTCGACGAGGTGGCGCACCACCGGTTCGAGTTCATCTTCCATGGTCTGCGGCAGGTCCGGACGCGGTTCGAGGAAGTCTTCGAAATCCGCCGCCGAGAACACCAGCATCTCCCCGGCGCCGTTGTGCCGCAGGAAGTCGTCGCCCTGGTGCAGGGTCACGCTGCTGGTCCAGTTCTTGAAGTCGCTGAGCTCTTCCTTGGGCTTCTGGGTGAACAGGTTGTAGGCGATGCGAATGGTCAACTGCTGGTCCTTGGCCAGCTGCTCGATCACTTCATAGTCGTCCGGGTAATTCTGGAAACCGCCACCGGCATCGATCGCGCTGGTCAGGCCCAGGCGATTGAGCTCGCGCATGAACTGGCGGGTCGAGTTGACCTGATACTCCAGCGGCAACTTCGGCCCCTTGGCCAGGGTCGAGTACAGAATCATCGCGTTGGGACGTGCCACCAGCATGCCGGTCGGCTCGCCGTTGGCATCCCGGACAATCTCGCCGCCTGGCGGGTTCGGGGTGTTACGGGTGTAGCCCGCCACTCGCAGGGCGGCACGGTTGAGCAAGGCGCGGTCGTACAGGTGCAGCACGAACACCGGGGTATCCGGCGCGGCCTGGTTGAGTTCTTCCAGGGTCGGCATGCGCTTCTCGGCGAACTGGAATTCGTTCCAGCCACCCACCACCCGCACCCATTGCGGGGTCGGCGTACGGTCGGCCTGTTCCTTGAGCATGCGCAGGGCATCGGCCACCGACGGCACGCCCTCCCAGCGCAGCTCGAGGTTGTAGTTCAGGCCGCCACGGATCAGGTGCAGGTGCGAGTCGTTGAGCCCCGGTATGACGCAGCGGCCCTTGAGGTCGATGACCTGGGTATGCGCACCGCGCAGGGCCATGGCCTGGGCATCGGTGCCGACGGCGATGAAACGGCCTTCGCTGACGGCCACCGCACTGGCGCGCGGGTTCTCCCGGTCGACGGTATGAAATTGGCCGTTGAACAGAATCAGATCGGCGTTCATTGGTTTTCCTTGGGCTCAGAAGTGTGAGACAGCCAGGGCGCGAACAGGCGCGTCGCCATCGGCATGAACAGGTACACCACCGAAACCACGATGGTGAGGGTGATCAGGAACGTTGCCACCACGTAATTGGAGAGCAAGGCGTTGAGCTGCAGCAGCGGCCCCCAGAGCAATGGCACCAGCAAGGTGTGCGGCAGAATCACCAGCAACGTCACTACAGCCTGCTTCCAGCGCGGTGGAGGCGCCGCTTCAGCTTGCGGTGCAAACCAGAATTCGTTGACCGGATTGACTTCGGTCTGGTCGCCGTCGGCGAGCATCGGCGTGGCTTCGTTGACCAGCGCCAGCCGTTGCGGCGAATCGAGCCAGCGCTGCATGGCGTCCGTGGAGCAGAACCGCAGCACGCAGGTGTACAGGTCGAGGCCGGCGTTTTTGCCGCGTATCACATCCACGCCCAAGTGCCCATCCTGCTGCCCGGCGATGCTGACGATGTTGCGCAACCAGGCTTCATAGGGCGCTTCGAAACCGGCCTTGACCCGGTGCTTGATCACCAGGGTCACGACCTCTTCGAAGCCGCGCGCGGGAGTGTGGGATGGGGTGGGTTGTGCCTGGCGCGGATCGTTCATGGACTACCTGCAGGTGGGGAAAACTGCCGGCAGCGCAGTGCCGGGACCTGAAGGTAATAGTGCCGGGAGAATTGGCGAGGGAATTGGATGTATGTGCTGTTCTGGTTTCCTGGGCTTGGCTGGAGATTGCTATCGCGAGCAGGCTCACTCCTACAGGGGATTTGTGGCGGGCGCGGGATATCTGCACCACCCAGGTCAACTGTAGGAGTGAGCCTGCTCGCGATAGCGGTGGGTCAGGCTGCCTTCGCTCCCACAGAGAGAGTGTTTATGCCTCGATGGGCAGTGGCCGCCCCATGAAGTCGCTGATCCGCGAGCGCAACCAGCGTTCTGCCGGGTCGTTGTCGTGCACCCCGCTCCAGGCCATGGAAAGCTGCGCCGCCTCGATCGGGAATGGCGGGTCTTCAGCGCGCAGGGCGCAGCCTTCGACCAGTGCGCAGGCCGCGTAATCCGGCACGGTCGCAATCATCTCGGTGCCGGCCAGCAAGGCGCGCAGGCCACTGAACTGGGGCACGCCCAGGACCACCCGACGATTGCGCCCGATCTTCGCCAGGTCGAGGTCGATGTTGCCACTCAGGTCACCGGAAAACGAGACCATGGCATGGGGCCTTTCGCAGTATTCATCCAGGGTCAGCGTGCCTGGGCGCTTGTCGCCGCGCAGCACCTTGCAGGGAATGTCGCGCAGGGTCTTGCGCTTGGCATTGGCGGGCAGGTCCGTGGTGTAGCTGACCCCGACCGAGATTTCGCCGGAGGCCAGCAGCGCCGGCATCAACAGGTAATTCGCCCGCCGTACCACGACGATGATCCCCGGTGCTTCCTCGCGCAGTTGCGTCAGCAGTGGCGGGAACAAGCCGAACTCGGCGTCGTCCGACAGGCCGATGCGAAACACATCGCAGCTGGTCGCCGGGTCGAACTCCTTGGCCCGGCTGACCGCACCGGAGATGGTGTCCATCGCCGGCTGCAGCTCCTTGAGAATCGCCAGTGCCCGGGCGGTGGGTTCCATGCCCCGGCCATTGCGCAACAGCAACGGATCGTCGAACAGGTCGCGCAATCTGCCCAGTGCCGCACTGACTGCCGGTTGGCCCATGAACAGTTTTTCTGCGACGCGAGTCAGGTTCTTTTCGAACATCAAGGCTTCGAAAATCACCAGCAGGTTCATGTCGACTCGGCGCAGATCGTTACGGTTCATTGGGCACGGTTCCCTGGTGAGTGAGCTCGCGATTGTGGCTGATTTTTCTCCGGGACGCCCGGAGTAAACACTCAATTAACAACGTTTAACTCGCCAGCCAGAGCCTCCCGCCGAAGAATGCGCTATACCGACCCGGACATTGCCCATGGCTCAATCTCAGCAAACAATCGCCTGCGCGACCGTCACCGAATCGCGCAAGAAGAACACCGGCGGCCTGACCCCATGGCGTGAAAGCCTGGCCAAGCAGTTGATCCTCGACCGCTTGAGCGAGACGGTCGAAGTCGCCGACCTGGCGCGCGCATGCGCCCTCTCCCGCAGTCATTTCTCCCGCGCGTTCAAGTGCAGCACCGGGCTGTCGCCCCAGGACTGGATTCGCCAGCAACGCCTCGCTCGCGCCAAGCAGCTGATCCAGACTACCGACCTCACACTGACGCAAATCAGCCTGGAGTGCGGCTTCTGCGACCAGGCACATTTTTGCCATATCTTCACCCGCAGCGAAGGCATCAACCCATTCGCGTGGCGCTGCCGCACGGTGCGTTCATTGCCCGCTGTTCCGCAGCTCAGGGCGTCGGCGTAACAGCTGACGCGCTGCAAGGCTGCGTTGCCCTTGTAGCAGCTGTCGAGCCTGCGAGGCTGCGTTCGGCTGCGCAGCAGTCGTCAATCCTGCACACGCGGTATTCCTGAAACACCGCATTCTCAGGTTTTGCGACTGCTGCGCAGCCGAACGCAGCCTCGCAGGCTCGACAGCTGCTACATACATCGGGCAAAGCAGCCTCGCAGGCTCGACAGCTGCTACAACGGAAATCGCCGTGCACCACCGAGGTCGGGATGTCGAACTTTGGCCTCAGAGTGTCCGGCCCGGACCACGATGGCGACGAGTTAAACGTTGTTAATTGTGCGCCTTCCAGCAGACTCGCCCAACGCCCCGTTGCGTTGCCGGGCAAACCTCGGGAATATGCTCGCAAACCGCGTACCAGACGTACGCAAGCAGGAGTGAGCGCGTGACCCTTTCCCCCGAACAGGCCATCCATTTCGGCCCCTATCGGATCTACCCCGAACGTCGCCTGGTGCTGGAGGGCAACCAACCGCTGCGGCTCGGCCGGCGCGCCCTGGATATCCTGCTGATCCTGCTGGAACACGCCGGCAATGTGGTCAGCAAGCAGACGTTGATCGCCGGGGTGTGGCCCGACAGCGTGGTGGAAGACATCAACCTGCGAGTGCATATGGCGGCGCTGCGCAAGGCCCTGGGCGATGGCCAGGCCGGGCAGCGCTACATCGTCACGGTTGCGCAGCGCGGCTACAGTTTTGTCGCGCCCTATTCGATGGCGCCGTTCGAGCAACAGCCGGCGCCTGAAGAAGTCGAACGCAGCCGGCACAACCTGCCCGTGCGACGCACTCGTCTGATCGGGCGCCAGGTGGTGGTCGATCGCCTGGTGACGCAACTCTCGCGCCAGCGCTTTATCACCCTGGTCGGTCCCGGGGGGATCGGCAAGACCACTGTCGCCCTGCGCGTCGCCGAGCAACTGATCGGCCACTACCGCGACGGCATTCGCCTGCTGGACCTGGCGCCGATCAACGATCCGACGATGATCGCCGCGCACCTGGCCACCCTCCTCGACCTTTCCGTGCACAACGGTGAGCCGACGGACAGCCTGGTGGACTTCCTGCGCGAGCGGCAGATGCTCCTGGTCATCGACAACTGCGAGCACCTGGTCGATGCCATTGCCCTGCTCTGCGAGAGCCTCCTGCGCGGTGCCCCGTACGTGCACATCCTGGCCACCAGCCGCGAGGGCCTGCGAGCCGAGGGTGAGTTCGTGCAACGCCTGGAACCGCTGGACTGGCCGCCACCCGACGCGGTGCTGGATCGCAACCAGGCGCTGAGCTTTTCCGCGCTGCAACTGTTCGTCGAACGGGCCATGGCCAGCCAGGACACCTTCGAACTGCACGACACGCAATTGCCCGAACTGGTCGATATCTGCCAGCGCCTCGACGGCATTCCGCTGGCCATTGAACTGGCGGCGGCGCAGGTTGGCCGCTTTGGCTTGAGCACTTTGCTGGCCCAACTGCAGAGCAGCTTTCGCCTGCTGACCCAGGACAGTCATCTGACCCTGGCCCGCCATCAGACTTTGCGCGCCACCCTGGACTGGAGCTTTGCACTGTTAAGCCCCTGCGAGCAGGTGTGCTTGCGCCGACTCGGGGTGTTTCGCGGTGGCTTCACCCTGGAGTCCGCGGCTGCGGTGATCGTCGGCGAACATATCGAGCCCGGTGAGGTGTTTGCCTCGATCACGCAACTGGTCGCCAAGTCGCTGCTCAATGTGGAAGTCGGCGACGAAGAAGTGTTTTACCGCCTGCTCGACCTGACCCGCGGCTATGCCCTGGAAAAACTCGAACAGGCCGGCGATCTGCTGGACACCCGCGCCCGGCACGGCGCACGGTGCCTGGCCCTGATGCAGCAGGCACGGACTGACTGGGAAGTGATTTCGACTGGCCGCTGGATCGAGCGTTATGCCCGCAGCCTGGCGGACATCCGCTGCGCCCTCGATTGGGGTTTGCACGCCGCCGGCCCCCAAGCACTGGCGGTCACCCTGGCCGCGGCTTCCACGCCGCTGTGGCAGGAGCTGTCGCTGCTCAAGGAACACGGCGCCTACGTGCGCAAGGCGCTGGCATTGCTCGACGCAGATCCGCAGCCTTGCCCGCAACTGAGGATAAGCCTCAACCTCGCACTCGGCAGCGCCTGCTACCACACCCAGGGCGGCACCGATGAGACCATCGCCGCGTTCGTCAGCGCCATGTCCCTGGCCAGGGCGCGCAACGATGTCGCCGGCGAACTGCGCGCGGTGTCGGGGTACATGGCGGTCAACCTCAGTTGTGGCAATTATCAGAGCGCGCTGGAACAGAGCCAGCAATTCGAGCGCCTCGGCCGCCACGGTGACCCGCTGCTGGACTTGAGCGCGCACCGCCTGCGGGTGCTCGCCCTGCACTTCGTGGGCAATCAGCGCATGGCGCGGGTGAACGCCGAACAGGTGCTGCAGCGCATGACCCAGAGTGGCCACCTCAACCGCTTCACTCACGGCTTCGGCGTGCAATACGATCAGAGCGTGGCGGCGCTGACCATTCTGGCGCGCATCCTCTGGGTCCAGGGTCAGCCCGAACAAGCCTGGCGCACGGCTCGACAGGCGCTGGACGTCGCGCTGCAGATCAACCATGGCACGTCCATCTGCTACACCCTGGCGCTCGCCGGCTGCCTGATCGCGCACTACAACGGCGATTCCTCCAGCGCCCGCGAACTGTTGCACATGCTGCTGCAGCAAGCGCAGAAGCACTCGGTGCTGCTGTTCTATAACTGGGCGCGCGAGTACGCGCAGGTGATCGACCCCGACTCAGTGCCGACTGGCGCGCCAGCGGGTTCAGGGTTGATCAGGGAGATCATGCTCACGCTGGATGCCGGGCGGGTTGATGAAGCGCTGGTGTTGCGGGCCGAGAGCGGGATGGCCGGTTGGTGTACGGCGGAAATCGTCCGTGCCAGGGCTGTTGCCTTGCTGGCGGGCAATGATTCAGACGAAGCGGCGCGGGATGCCGAGGCGCTGCTGGTCAGGGCGCTGAATGTGGCGAGAAACCAGGGCGCCCTGGCCTGGGAATTGCGCAGTGCTACCGCCCTGGCGCAACTCTGGCAGCGTCAGGGCCGATTCCTGCAAGCGCAGCAATTGCTCGCGCCAGTCTATGCGCACTTCACCGAAGGTTTCGCCACGCCGGACCTGCACCAGGCGCGGCGTCTACTCGACGACCTCCAGCGCCCGTGACATACGCCGGGCGCCACTGATGTGATGGGCATGGCGCACCTCGAACACTCGCAGGCAACCGCTGTGCGCAAGCTTCTCCAGCGCATAGCTGCGAGTGGTGTGCAGGAAGCGATAACGCACGCAGCCGTTGGCCTGTTCCAGCGACAGTAGCGACTTGGCCACCAGCCGTTCCAGCAACGCCAACAGTTGCGCGGGTCGCAGCACCGCGCAACTGATTACGCCGATGGCCGCATCCAGGGTGAATGACATCTTGAACACGGCCAGGCGCTGCAGCACAGTCTGCTCGCGGTTGCTGAGCTTGTCGTAACTCCAGTCCAGCGCCGCCTTGAGGGTTTGATGGCGCGGCACCGCTGTACGCCGGCCCTGGGTCAACAGCTCAAAACAATTGTCGAGCTGGGCCTGCAATCCCACCAACGCCAGGGCGTCGATCTGCGCCGCCGCGAGCTCAATGGCCAGGGGCAAACCATCCAGGCGCCGACAGATTTCACGCACGGCCTTGAGGTCCTGTTCGCGCAGGGTAAAACCTTGTTGGCGGGCCCGTGCCCGGCTGACAAACAACTGCACCGCCGAATAACTCATCACCTGCTCGACGCTGTGCAGCGCCGACGCTGGCGGTACGACCAATGGCGACACGCGCTGGACAGTCTCGCCTGCGGCCTGCAGGGGTTCGCGACTGGTCACCAGAATCGATAGTCGCGGTGCGGCCTGCAGCAGCTGTTCGACCAGGCGAGCACAGCGCTCGAGTACATGCTCGCAATTATCCAGCACCAGCAAGGCATGTTGCGGCGCCAACTCAGCGAGGTTCGTGCCGGCCGCAAGGCCAAGGCTGCACTGAACATGCTCGACCACTCGCGCTGGATCATCGATGGTCGCGAAGTCCACCCGCCACACGCCGTCCCGATAGTGCTGCAACAGCAGTTCGGCAACCCGCAGCGCGACGGTGGTTTTGCCAACGCCACCGGGGCCGACCAGGGTCATCTGGCGCCTGACCGGCAACTGCCGCACCAGGCTGCCGACCACTGAATCCCGACCGGTCACCGGGGTCAGTCGGGCGGGCAAGTTGTGCTGGGGTGGCAGGGAAGTTTCAACGGCGACTAGCGTGCTCGCCGGCACCTGCACCACTGGCGCGACAAAGCTGTAGCCCTGCTGGGGCACATTGATGATGTAGCGCTGGCCGTTCTGCCCATCGCCCAAAGCGCGGCGCAGGGCAGCAATGTGCACCCGCAGGTTGATCTCCTCGACCACCGAAGTTGGCCACACCTGCGCGATCAGTTGGTCCTTGCCGACCACCCTGCCCGCCTGCTCGACCAGCACCTGCAGGATGTCCAGGGCCCGCCCGCCCATGCGCAACGCCCGCTCACCGTCGAGGATCAGGCGTTGTTGCAGGTGAAAGGCGAAGGGGCCGAAGCGCAGCACCGTGTCGCTGTGTAAATCTGTGAGGCTATTCATGCAGTTCACGTGCTGAAAGCCGACATGCGGATTCCAGCGCCTCCATTGCAATTAGTTCTCATCCATCTTGGCAGGCATTGGTGACAGCACAACTGCGGCGGTGGGAGTGTCACGGCCATCTGGGTGCGCAGGACGGACAATCAGCCTCAGCTGAACTGTTCGCGATACTGAGTGGGAGTCAGGCCAAGCTTTTCATTGAACAGAAATCGCATGTGGCGCACGCTGCCGAAGCCGCTTTTGAAGGCGATGGTCTTGAGTGGCAAGTCACTGGTTTCCAACAGATTTCTCGCGTGATCGATGCGCGCGCGCTGGAGGAATTCCATGGGCGTCATGCCGACTTCCCGGGCGAACACCCTGGCGAAATGCCGCGGACTCATGGCCGCCTGGCTGGCCATGCAATCGATGCTGAATGGCTGGTCGAGGTGTTCCAGCACGTGGTTCTGCAGACGGGTGATGGCCGTTTCCTGCGGCGCCACGGCGGCCGTCAGCGGACTGAATTGCGCCTGGCCACCCTGGCGTTTCATGACCACCAGCAGCACCTTGGCCACGTCCTGGGCGACTTTCTTGCCGTGGTCGGCGGCGACCACCGACAGCGCCAGGTCGATACCGGCCGTGACGCCACCGGAGGTGATCAGGTTGCGGTCCTGTACGTAGATCTGATCGGTCTCGACAGTCGCCTTGGGAAAACCCTTGATCAGCCGCTCGGTGTAGTGCCAGTGAGTGGTCACCCGATAGCCGTCGAGCAGGCCCGCATGACCGAGCACAAAAGCACCAGTACAGATCGAGCCATACTGCCCGGCCCTGGCCGTCGCCGCCGGCAACCAGGCGAGCAACGATGGGTGCCGTTCGTTGTAGGCGCCCGGGCCGCCGGGGACCAGCAGCAGGTCATAACTGTCAGCGGCCTGCTCAATGTGCAGATCGGCGCTGAGGCTGACGCCGTTGGAAGCGCGCAGCGGGCCGGGCTCGGTGCCGATAGTGGTGAGTACGTAGGCGTGCTCGGCTGCCAGGTACCGGTTGGCGATGGAAAACACCTCCATGGGGCCGGCCATGTCGAGCAGGAGGAAATCGGGGAACAGCACCATTGCCACGGTTTTCATGGGATCAGTATCAATGAGGTCATGTGGGCATTATGACCAAATACAGGTCGGATGTCGGGCGGGAAAACGTGATCGGCCGCACATTACTGTCAACCTGAACGCGACAGTATTTCAATTTCCATCTACTTATTGCATCAGCCAGTAACCATTAACCTTCTCCTCACTCGGACGAATCACCGTCCCCCCAGGAGAATTCATCATGCTGACCCTTCGCAAAGCCACTGATCGCGGCATGGCCAATCACGGTTGGTTGAAGTCGTTCCATACCTTTTCGTTCGCCAACTACCGCAACCCGAAAGAGCAGGGTTTTTCCGACCTGCTGGTGATCAACGATGACCGCGTGGCGGCCGGCAAAGGCTTTGGCCAGCACCCGCACCGCGACATGGAAATTTTCTCCTATGTGCTCGAAGGCGCACTGGAGCACAAGGACACCCTGGGCACCGGCTCGGTGATCCGTCCTGGGGATGTACAGTTGATGAGTGCGGGCAACGGCGTTGCACACAGCGAATACAACCACTCAAGCACTCGCCCGGTGCACTTCCTGCAAATCTGGATCGTGCCCGATGTGGCCGGCGCAAAGCCGCGTTATCAGCAGGAGCATTTCAGCACCCAGAAAAAACGCGGGCGCCTGCAGTTGATCATTTCGCCGGACGGCAGCCACGGCTCGCTGAAGGTGCGCCAGGATGCGCGGGTGTATGCGGCACTGATCGACGGCAAGGAAAGCGCCACCCTGGAGCTGGCAGCCAACCGCTATGCCTATGTGCATGTGGCGAGCGGCAGCGTCGAGCTCAATGGTGTGCAGTTGCAGGAAGGCGATGGAGTGCGGGTGCGTAACGAGCAGGTGTTGACGTTGACCAATGGCGTGGATGCCGAGGTGCTGGTGTTTGATTTGCGCCCGCAAGAGTTGCCGGAAATGCCGTAAGGGCTTGCGCGACTTCGCTCTCGATAACATTCGATGCCCGTGTAGCAGCTGGCGAAGCCTGCGTTCGAGGGCGAAGCCGTCGCTGGATGCCACGACGCGGAGGTTCAGGCACACCGCATCGGATGGATTTGCGACGGCTTCGCCCTCGAACGCAGGCTTCGCCAGCTGCTACATGGGTAGATTTGGTTAGTGAGTGCTCGTGGAAAACCCTGCGACTATTTCGTCGATCACCGCGCGGACTCGCGCGGTGTGTCGCAGGTCGGCGTGGGTCACCAGCCACACGTCGTACGGCAATGGCCGAGTGCGCTCGGGCCACAGGCGCACAAGCCCGTCCCTCTCCCCCATGTACAGCGGAATTTCCCCCAGGCCGATCCCCGCAGCGATGGATCGGCGCACCAGCAAGCTGGAGCTCAGGCTCGAGACAATGCGCCCGCGACTCAATGGTTCTGAAACCAGGGTCATGTCTTTGTTGCCCTGCAGGTACGGTTGATACACCACCAAGTCATGCCCTTCGAACGCCGAGCCCGGCTCCGGCAGCCCGCGGCGGTCGATATAGCTTTGCGCGGCGAACAGCCCCACCGGCCAGCGGGCGATACGGCGGGCGATCAAGTCGGGGTTATCCGGCCGGGTATTGCGCACCGCGATGTCTGCTTCACGCCGCGACAGGCTGAGGATTTGCGTCGAGGCATCCAGTTGCACCCGCACGTCCGGGTGCTGCTGGTGCAAACGGGCGATGGCGGGAATCAGGAAATCGATGGCCAGGGAATCGGTGGTGCTGACCCGCACGATGCCGGTCAGGCGGTCATCCAGGCCCTGGATCTGCCGCTCGAGCTCCAGTGCCCCTTGCTCCATCTTCCCCACCGCCTTCAGCGCGGCCTCACCGACGGCTGTCAGCGCGTAACCTTCCGAGGTGCGCAGGAACAGCGTCGCACTCAAGGATTTCTCCAGCGCCGTAATGCGCCGCCCAACCGTGGCCTGATCGACCCCCAGAACCCGCGCCGCGCCCCTGAGCGTGGACTCGCGGCACACCGCCAGAAAAACCCGCGCATCATCCCAATTCACGATAACCCATCCTCTAGCGATGCATATATGCATCACAGTAACGCAAAAACGCTGCGTTATTGCATCAATAAATCACGCTAGCCTGAGGGCCTGAAAAACCTCCAGGACATTTCCCATGCACGACGCCTCGACCAACCCACGCAGCGCCATCTGGCTGCCGATCTTCGCCGGACTCTGCGCCAGCCTGGTCAGCATCGGCCTCGCGCGGTTCGCCTACACGCCGTTGATCCCCTCGCTGATTCAGGCCCACTGGTTCTCCGCCAGCGACGTGGTGTACCTGGGCGCTGCCAACCTGGTCGGGTATCTGATCGGCGCCTTGATTGGCCGACCGCTGGCGCAGCGGACGTCGAACACCTGCGCCCTGCGGCTGATGATGGTCGCGGTGACCCTGGCCTTTTTCGCGTGCGGCTTTCCGTTGTCGGTCGCCTGGTTCTTCGGCTGGCGCTTGCTGTCGGGCATTGCCGGCGGCGCAATCATGGTGCTGGTGGCATCGACTGTGTTGCCTCACGTGCCGGCAGCCCGCAGAGGCGTGGCAAGCGGCGCGATCTTCCTGGGTATCGGCCTGGGTATCGCGGGCTCCGGGACTATTGTTCCACCCCTTTTGAGCCTGGGCTTGCAGCAAACCTGGTTCGGCCTTGGTGCGCTGGCCCTGGCGCTGACAGCGGCCAGCTGGTTCGGCTGGCCGCCAGAAGTACAGGCTGATGCAGTGGTTGCGCCAACAGCACAGGCAAAAACTCCGACTGATCCGGGCGTCTACCTGCTGTTCGCGCAATATGCCTTCATGGCGGCCGGGCTGGTCCCAGCCATGGTGTTCCTGGTGGACTACGTGGCCCGCGGGCTGGGCGCCGGCGCGCACGTCGGGGCGCTGATCTGGGTGATGTACGGCGTGGGCGCGATCATCGGGCCGGTGAGCTATGGATTTCTCGCCGACCGATTGGGCGCAAAGTCGAGCATTCGCCTGGTGCTGGTAGTGCAAGCGCTCGCCGTCGGCCTGTTGGCGATCAGCAGTTCCTTCAGCGCGCTGGCGGTGTTGGCGCTGATACTAGGCTCTTTCCCGCCAGGCATTGTGCCGCTGGCTCTGGCGCGAGTGCACGAACTGGTGCCCAATCATCACCAGCAGCAGGTGGCCTGGAGCCGGGCAACGGTGTCGTTTGCGACGTTTCAGGCGATTGCCGGGTTTGCTTATTCGGCGTTGTTCAACCTCAGCGGTGGGCAGCATGCGCTGTTGTTCGAGATTGCTGCGGGGGCCATTGTGGTTGCGTTGGTGCTGGAGGTTTTTAACCTCAAAAGATCGCAGCCTCGTTTCACGAGTCAGCTCCTACAGGCCGGCGCCAGCCCGGAGGATGTACACAACCAGAAAAGCGCAGCGCGCCGGCTTGATGCCTTGGTCGGCCCGAAGGCCGCCACGGCCCGGTTGTTGATCGCGGACGCCCCATTAACCACGCTGGCCGAACGCAGGTATTGCGTAGCGGGTAAACCGGCAAGGATGCCGGTTTAGCCGCGCTGGGCCAGGGACGGCCCATCGCGGCGACCCGCTGCGCAATGCCGGAGTGAGGGCACACCGAGCCTAGGCGAGGTGCCGAGTGGAGGGGCAAGAGCGTTTTGGTTACTTTTGCGCTCTATCAAAAGTGACCCGCCGTAAGGGCGGAACCATAAGCAGCCGTGACCGCAGCAAAGGATATGTACGCAAAGCAAGATCAAAAGATCGCAGCCTCGTTTCACTCGACAGCTCCTACAGGCCGGCGCCAGCCCGGAGGATGTACACAACCAGAAAAGCGCAGCGCGCCGGCTTGATGCCTTGGTCGGCCCGAAGGCCGCCACGGCCCGGTTGTTGATCGCGGACGCCCCATTAACCACGCTGGCCGAACGCAGGTATTGAGCAGCGGGTAAACCGGCAAGGATGCCGGTTTAGCCGCGCTGGGCCAGGGACGGCCCATCGCGGCGACCCGCGGAGCAATGCCGGAGTGAGGGCACACCGAGCCTAGGCGAGGTGCCGAGTGGAGGGGCAAGAGCGTTTTGGTTACTTTTGCGCTCTATCAAAAGTGACCCGCCGTAAGGGCGGAACCATAATCAGCCGTGACCGCAGCAACGGATATGTACACAAGGCAAGATCAAAAGATCGCAGCCTCGTTTCACTCGACAGCTCCTACAGTAAAACGATGAAAATTACGGTCCCATCTCTTACATCCTTTGAATACAGGCCACCGACATGACCCTGCCACAAACCATGACCTTGATCGAAATCACCCAACCTGGCGGCCCCGAGGTCTTGCAGCCGCGCCAGGAACCACTGCCCACCGCAGCCGCCGGCGAAGTGCTGATCCGCGTGCACGCCGCCGGGGTCAACCGCCCCGACGTGATTCAACGCACCGGCAAGTACCCGATGAAGCCTGGCATGAGCCCGATTCCCGGCCTGGAAGTGGCCGGTGAGGTGGTCGCGATCGGCGCGGGTGTCAATGAATTCATCGTTGGTGACCGGGTTTGCGCGCTGACCAATGGCGGCGGCTATGCACAATACTGCGTGGCGCCGGCCAGCCAGACCCTGCCGATTCCCGACGGCATGGACTGGATTCACGCGGCCGCCGTCCCGGAAACGTTCTTCACGGTGTGGGCCAACCTGTTTGACATCGGAGGCGCCAGCAAGGGCCAGCGCGCACTGGTTCATGGCGGTACCAGCGGGATCGGCACCACCGCCCTGATGTTGTGCCGCGAGTTCGGGGTCAAGGCGTTCGCCACCGCGGGCAGCGAGGACAAGTGCGCGGCGATTCGCCAGTTGGGCGCCGAAGCGATCAACTATCGCGACCAGGATTTTGTCCAGGTCATTCAAGACAAGACTGCTGGCAAAGGCGTGAATGTGATTCTCGACATCATGGGCGGCTCGTACCTGAACCAGAACATCGCAGCGCTGGGCATGGACGGTCGCCTGGTCATGCTGGGGTTCCTGGGCGGCGCAAAAGCCAATGAAGTCGACCTGATGGCGATCCTCGGCAAGCGCGCAACCATCACCGGTTCGCTGATGCGCTCGCGTACCCGGGAGGAAAAAGCCTCGATTGCCGAACAGCTGCGCGAGTACGTCTGGCCGGTGCTGGCCGCCGGGCGCTGCGTGCCAATGATCGACAAGGTGTTTGCCCTGGCCGAGGCATCCCAGGCGCATGCGCGGATGGAAGCTGGCGATCACATCGGCAAGATCGTGCTGCAGGTGGATTGAAATAAAGAGCCTGTAGCAGCTGCCGAGGCACGAAGGCTGCGTTGCGTGTCCGCAGGACCGCCCTCGGGGGGCCGCTGCGCAGCCCAACGCAGCCTTCGTGCCTCGGCAGCTGCTACGGGGATTTCGGTGGGGTCAGGATGGAAGCGGGCGATCACATCGGCAGGATCGTGTTGCAGGTGGATTGAAATGAAGAGCCTGCGTTGCGTGTCCGCAGGACCGCCCTCGGGGGCCGCTGCGCAGCCCAACGCAGCCTTCGTGCCTCGGCACCTGCTACGGGGAATTCGGCGGGGTCGGGATTGGTTGGGGTCAGCTGTCGATATTTTTCCCGCCTGCGCCGCGCATCTGTTAAAACCCGAACTTCAGTTTTTCCGATGGTGAATCACCGCTATGCGCTCTTCCCTCCTCCCCCTGCTGCGTCGCCGCTGGCTATCGCTGCTGTGCATGGCTGCGCTGATTGTCGGCCTGCCGGTGAGTTGCGGGGTGCTGGAACACAAGGAGCGCGAGCTGCTGTTTCGCATCGAGCCGGGGACTGCCGGCTGGTATCGGGGCCTGCCCAAGGACGTCCAGGAATTTGACATCAAGCCCTCTGGATTCAAGGCCGGGCAATCCCTGCACGCCTGGTGGTGGCCGGCGGCGCGCCGTGATGCGCCGTCAATCCTGTACCTGCACGGGGTGCGCTGGAACCTGACTGGCCAGGCCTTTCGCATCGAGCAATTGCGCGCAATGGGCTATTCGGTGCTCGCCATCGACTACCGCGGCTTTGGCCAGAGCAAGGGCGACCTGCCGTCCGAGGCCAGCGTCTACGAAGACGCGCGTGCCGCCTGGGAGCGCTTCACGGCGATGCAGCCCGACGCCAGCAAGCGCCTGATCTATGGACATTCCCTGGGCGGCGCGGTGGCGATTGACCTGGCGGCCGACCTCGCGGCCCAGGCGAAAAACAACCACGCCCCGGTGCCGGTGCGCGGCCTGGTGATCGAGTCCACCTTCACCTCGCTGGGCGATGCAGTGGCCCAGGTGGCCAATAACAATCTGCCAGTCAAATGGCTGCCGGTACGCTGGCTGCTGTCGCAGAAATTCGCTTCGATCGACAAGATCGTCGACATCGACATGCCCTTGCTGGTGGTCCATGGCCTGGCCGATCCGTTCATGCCGTCGCGCTTCAGCCAGCAGCTGTTCAACGCCGCCAATGAACCCAAGCGCCTGCTCCTGGTGCCGGGTGGAACGCACAACAACAGCATGAGCCTGGGCGGTGCGCAGTACCGCCAGGCGCTGGAAAACCTGATGCAAGCCAAGCCGCCGCAGATGGCCGGGCCTGCCCTCACCCGGACCGCGCACGACTCCTGAAGGCTAGCGGTAACCCTGGGCCTGCAGGTGGAACAGCTGCGCATAACGCCCATTGGCCGCCACCAGGCTGGCGTGATCGCCCCGTTCGAGAATCCGCCCCTGTTCGAGCACGATGATGTGGTCGGCATTGCGCACGCTGGAAAACCGGTGGGAGATCAGCAGGGTCATGCGCCCTGCGGTGTGTTCGCTGAAGTGTTCGAACACCGCCGCTTCCGCTGCCGGGTCGAGTGCCGAGGTCGGCTCGTCGAGAATCAGGATATCGGCGTCGCGGCGCATGTAGGCACGGGACAAGGCAATCTTCTGCCATTGCCCGCCCGACAGCTCCTGCCCACCGGCAAACCAGCGACCCAGTTGAGTCGCGTAACCGCGGTCCAGCTGCTCGATGAACGGTGCGGCCATGCCTTCACTGGCAGCGGCCTGCCAACGCTGTTCATCGTTGAACGCCCGGGTATCACCCACGCCGATATTTTCCCCGACGGTGAACTGGTAGCGGATGTAGTCCTGGAAAATCACCCCAATGCGCTGCCGCAACGCCGCTTCTTCCCACGCTTGCAGGTCGCTGCCGTCGAGCAGGATACGCCCCTGGTCGGGACGATACAGGCGAGTCAGCAGTTTGATCAGGGTGGTCTTGCCCGAGCCGTTTTCCCCAACCAGCGCGACGCTGTGACCCGGCACCAGGTGCAGGTCGATACCTTCCAGGGCCGCGCGACTCGCCCCGGGATAGCGAAAGCCGACGTTCTCGAAGCGCAGGCCATCGCCCGGCACCGCGCCTACGGTCAGATGACCACTGTCGGCGACTACCGGTTCGCCCAGGTATTCGTACAGGCTCGACAGGTAGAGGCCATCTTCATACAGGCCACTGATGGCGCTGAGGCTGCTGCTCACCGCTGATTGCCCCTGCTTGAACAGCACCAGGTACATGGTCATCTGGCCCAGGGTGATGCTGCCGTGAACGGTATCGACCACCACCCAGGCGTACGCCAGGTAAAACGCGCCCGTGCCCAGCAACCCGAGGACAAAACCCCAGCCGTCGCGGCGCAGGGTCAGGCGTCGGTCCTCGGCGTAGAGACGGGCGAAGGTGTCGCGATAGCGCTGCAACAGCAGCGGCGCGAAGCCGAACAGCTTGACCTCCTTGATGTAGGCCTCGTGGGACAGCAGGGTCTCGATGTAATTTTGCTGCCGGCTTTCCGGCGCGCGCCGGGTGAACAGGCGGAACGCATCGCCGGAAAAATGCGCCTCGGCGAAGAACACCGGCAACGCCCCCACCACCAGCAACGCCAGGGCCCAGGGCGAAAAATGCACCAGCAGCACGCCGAAGCTGATCAGCATGATCAGGTTCTGGATCAGCCCCAGCGACTTCATCACCAGCGCCAGCGGCCGGGTCGACGCCTCGCGCCGCACGCGCACCAGCTTGTCGTAGAACTCGGAGTTTTCGAACTGCACCAGGGACAGGGTCTGGGCTTTCTCCAGGATCATCGTGTTGACCTTCTGTCCCAACTGCACCCGCAGCAGCGACTGCTGGACCGACAGCGCGCGCTGGGCCGCAGACAACAAGGCGAGCACCCCCGCCTCGAACAGCACGTAACGCACCACTGGCCACAACGGTGCACTGCCCTGCTGCGCGTGCAACTGCATGGCGAACACCACCGCATCGACAATGCGCTGGCCCAGCCAGGCGGCCAGTGCCGGCAGCATGCCGGCAATCAGGGTGGCGATCACCAGGCCGATGAACAGCGCGCGGGAAGTGCCCCAGACCAGAAGCAAGGCGCGTCGGGCCTGGTCGAGCAAGGAGGTGACGCGATTCAGGGCGACTGGCATGCGGTACTGGACCCGGCGGAGTAATGGCGTGAGTGCGCCATGGTACTTCAGCCAGCGGTCGGGGCGGTCACTGTGACGGCAGCTGTTTTCACCTTAGCGGTTGGGCAGACATCCACTCCCACCAGACCCGCACGTGGGACGAACTGCACCGCCTTGGTATCGGACTTCCACAATCGTACGAAGTACGTGCCGTCCGCTTCGGCGATGACCCGCAACGGGCGGCTGAAACCGGCTCTGTCGGGATCGGTGATCGATTCGAAGCCTTTGCTCTCGGGGCCGAAGTTGAGGATCGTGCAGTTGCGCGCGCCGGACGCCGACACCTGGAAGGCGAACCCGCCCAGCTTGGCGCCTGTCCCCGGGTACATGCCGAGCACAATGACCAGTACCATGACCGCCGTTGCGACCAGCGCCACCGGGTTGTCATGGCTGCGCATCTTCATCACGAACAGCGCACCCAGCAGCTGGATGATCCACAGCACCAGCAATTGCGCGAGCATCAGCGGTCCCAGCCACCACAGACTGCTCACATAATGCCCCGCGATATCAATCGCCACGATGGTCACGTTGAGTATCACGCCCATCTGCACGAAGGCGGACATCAGGCAGGCAAAGCGAAAGTCCATCGACAGTGGGCCTTCAATGCCCAATGTCAGCAGCCAATAGTAAATGGCGATGGTCAGCACTGTGCCCAGGAACGCCGCCAGGGCCCAGTACCAGGTGCCTGAGACTTGCGAACCGATCACGCTCAGCAACGCGCAGAACGTCCCGAGCACCACCAGGCTGGCCGCCCAACGGCCCAACATGCGGATATGGCGCTTGCGTTGTTCGGGCGTGGAGCGTCCCAGGGTCAGCTCGTCACTCAAGCGCCGCTGCGAATCGTTGAATCGATGAAACAGCACGAAGATCGGCAGCAGTACAAACGCCACCAGGATCGTGATGATGAACACCAGGATCGCCGACATCACCGGCAGTGCCGTGATCACCGCCGACGAGGTGATGCTCAGTGGGATCTTTTCTTCCTGGATGTACTGGTACAGGTACACCCCGGCCATGAGCAGAATGCCCACGGTCAACGGCCAGGCCCGCTCGTTGAGCCACAACAGGCACTGGCTCATCTGTTTGAAACGATCGGGGGTGGCGGTACGCGGCGGGAGGTTTTCGATATCGGTCACGGCGACAGGCTCCAGTTCCATGGGGGCAGGCACCAGGACTGTACAGGCCCGAACGCAGGAAAACATCGGGCCTGTGCTTAATCAGAAACGTCCGTCAGACCTTTCACCGAGCCGCCCTGGAAGCGCGCCCGATATTTGCCCGGACTTTCCCCGGTCCACTTCTTGAACGCCCGATGGAACGCGCTTGGCTCCTGGAAACCCAGGCGCTCGGCAATGTCGCCGATGCTCGCACGGCTCTCGCGGAGCTGCTCGAATGCCACGCCGCGGCGTACTTCGTCCTTGATTTCCTGGTACGAACAGCCTTCACGCTCGAGTTTGCGGCGAAAGGTGCTGGGGCTCAGGTGCTGCTCCAGGGCGAACGCCTGCAATGTTGGCCAGTCGCTGTACGGGCTGTTGCGCAAGCGCTGGTGGACCTGCGAAGCCAAGCCATGCTGGTTGCGAAAGCGGATCACCAGCCACTGCGGCGCAGTGCGCAGGAATACCTTCAGCGATGCCAGGTCCTGGACCACGGGCAGGCGCAGATAATGGCTGGCGAACTCGATCTCGGTACGCTCGGCGCCGAGCGTCAGGTTCGGGCCCCAGAGCAGACGGTCATCGCTCAAGGCCACTCGCGCATGGCGAAAGTCGGCGCGGTCGATCGGGATGCGCCGCCCGCCCAGCCAGCACAGCAGGCTGATCATCAGCACCATGAAGGTCTCTTCGCCGAACCGGCTGACATCGGGGTTTTTCGCCTGGGAGTCCAGGCTGATCACCGCACGTTTGCCGCGCACGGTGAGCGTGCCGCGAAAGTCGCGCAGGAACAGGCCGAAGTTGGCCAGGCACTGGCGCATCGCCTTGTGCAGGTCGGGTTCCTGGATCAACGCCCGGCAGATCAGGGCAAACGCACCCGGCGGCATGCCATGGGAGTCGAGCAGGAAAAACTCGTCGTCGAGCTCACGGATCAGCATCAGCCACAGCGCGGCGAACGCGCTGGCAGGCACTCGCGCCGTGGGCTGGTCAATCAGCACCGGGTCGATGCCGGCCTGTTGCAGCAATGCCGCCCGGCGCAATGGATCGGCGCCCAGCTCCTGAACCATGGCTTGCACAAAGTAGGCGGCGACCGAATCCTTTTCCCGCATGTGAACGCTTAACTCCCCGAAATTCGAATGGCAAAAAACGCCAGTTGCGTTGAACAGTTGCGGCATAGGACAACCGCCCTGCCCGCTCTAGACTCGCGGCCAATAGTACGCTTTTGGCTGCATCGGCGGCCAAGGTATCGCACGGTTTTGAGCGCAAGGACTGGAACATGGATCTGCAAAATATTGGCGTGATCGGCGCGGGCACCATGGGCAATGGCATCGCCCAGGTGTGTGCCCAGGCTGGTTTCAACGTGATCCTGCTGGACATCAGCGAGAGCGCGCTGCAAAAGGCCCTCGCCACGGTGAGCAAGAACCTCGACCGGCAAGTGGCCAAGGACACGCTGAGCGAAACGCAAAAGCAGGCAACCCTCGCCCGGATCAGCACCAGCACCGACTACAGCAGCCTGCAGGCCGTGCAGCTGGTGATCGAGGCGGCCACGGAAAATCTCGATCTGAAATTGCGCGTGCTGCAACAGATCGCCGCGCAAGTGGGCAGCGAATGCGTGATCGCCTCCAACACTTCGTCGCTGTCCATCACCCAACTGGCGGCCAGTGTCAGCCAGCCCGAGCGGTTCATCGGCCTGCACTTCTTCAACCCGGTGCCGGTGATGGGCTTGATCGAAGTGATCCGCGGCCTGCAAACCAGCGACGCGACCCACGCCCTGGCACTGGAGATGGCGACCACCCTGGGCAAGACCGCGATCACCGCCGGCAACCGTCCGGGTTTTGTGGTGAACCGGATTCTGGTGCCAATGATCAACGAAGCCATCCTGGTGTTCCAGGAAGGCCTGGCCAGTGTCGAAGACATCGACGCCGGGATGCGCCTGGGCTGCAACCAACCGATCGGCCCGCTGGCATTGGCTGACCTGATTGGCCTGGACACCGTGCTGGCGATTCTCGAAGCCTTCTACGATGGCTTCAACGACAGCAAATACCGCCCCGCTCCACTGCTCAAGGAAATGGTCGCCGCCGGCTACCTGGGACGTAAATCGGGGCGTGGCTTCCATGCCTATGCCTGAGCGTTGTTCACGTTTTGCCGAATACCGGGACAAGGTGCTGGAGCTGTTCGCCAGCAAGGGTTTCGGCCAGGTCGGCATGCGTGAACTCGCCACCTGCCTGGGGCTCGCCCCAGGCTCGCTGTATCACCACTATCCGAGCAAGCAGCACTTGCTCCTCGACCTGATCGAGGAGTTTTACGAAGAACTGCTGGCAACGTTGGGCCGCATCGAACACAAGGCTCCGGCCAAGCGCGAGCGACTCGCCAGCCTGATTCGCGCCCACCTGAATCTGCACGAAGACATGCCCTGGCATTTCCGCCTGGTGGAGCGCGACAGCGGTTGCCTGAACGAGGAACAGCAGGCGCGAGTGCGGCATTTGCGCGAGCAGTACGAGCGCAAACTGTTGAAGCTGCTCGGGGTGCGCTCGCGCTTCAGCGAGCAGGGGCTGCTCGCCGCCGGGCATGCCATCGCCTCGCTGCTCAACAGCGCGCCCAGCTGGTTGACCCACCACCCGCTGGAAGAAAACGAACGCGAAGAGCTGCTGGAGAACATGGTCAGTGGCGCCATCGAACGACTGCTGACCCCGCGTCGCTCGAACGAGGCAATAAGCCTGGCTTCTTCCATAGAAAAAACATCTAAAAAAACCTCGGCAATCGCCGCGATTTAGCGCTTTGCTACCCGGGTCAATCTCTTCAATGACCGGGAGCTGAACCATGAAAATCAATCCCTATCTCATCTTCAACGGCGACTGCAAAGCCGCTTTCACGTTCTACGCCCAGGCACTGCAAGGCAGCCTCGACGTGATGATGACCTTCGGTGAAAGTCCCGCCCGCGAACACGTCCCAGCGGACCTGCACAACCTGATCATCCACACCCGGCTATCGGTAGGCGACCAGGCCATCATGGGCTCGGACACCACCCCCGATCGCCCCACCGATGACATGGCCGGGTGCTCGATATCGCTGAACGTCGACAGCATTGCCGAGGCCGAGCGGGTGTTCAATGCATTGGCTGAAGATGGCAACGTGCAGATGCCGCTGGAAGCGACATTCTGGGCGGCGCGGTTTGGCATGTTGCAGGACCGGTTTGGGGTCGCGTGGATGGTGAATTGCGAAAAGGAGCAGTGATCGGCTGATCGGCTGATTGGCGGCACCTTGTGGGAGCAAAGCTTGCTCGCGATGACAGACTCCTATTCAACAATGATGTCGACAGGAATAGCGCCATCGCGAGCAAGCTTTGCTCCCACAATTTCACCTCCAACAGGGGGTAGCTTCACCGCCAACAGGTAGGTATTTAACAGGCAGGTATTTAGCAGGTAGATATTTGGGCCGCGGGAGCCCTCATCAAAGCTTGGCAATCGATACCTCGGTGGATTTAACAAAGGCAATCACCTCACTCCCAACCCGCAACTCCAGGTCCCGCACCGAGCGAGTGGTAATCACCGAGGTCACAATCCCGGAGGCGGTCTGCACGTCAATTTCGGAGACCACTTCGCCCTGGACGATTTCCTTGATAACGCCTTTGAATTGGTTGCGCACGTTGATCGCTTTGATGGTCATGTTAAGGCTTCCTGTCTGAGTCTTGTTGGTTGGCACACATGTGCAGGCCCCCAAAGTGCACTGCGCGGACCAACATGAAAAGGAATATATAATTATCTATCTATGCCTTTTTAGAATAACGAGAACTACTTGATTCGATAGTGAAATGTATTGCGCACCGCCGGCACCGACACCGCCCGGCCATCGATCATCCGCGGCTGATAACGAAAGGTCTCGGCCGCAGCCAGCGAAGGCCGCATGAACATCGGGTGACAGCCATCCAGCACTTTCGGGTTCTCGACCTTGCCTTGCGGGTTGACCGTGTACTCCACCGTGCAATCGCCCTGCAGATTCTTGTCCAGCGCACGTTGCGGATAGTCCGGCGCCTCCTTGCTCAACGGCAGGTACTGGCGACTGTCGACAGCCGCCTGGGCCGCTTGTTGACGAGCGCGTTCGGCACTCAGGCGCGCCTGTTCGGCCTGCTGCTGGACGAGGCGCTGCTGTTCGGCTTCGCGAGCACGGTTTTGCGACTCCAGGCGCTCACGCTGTTGCTGCGCTTCGAGGTCGCGCTTGTTCTCTTCAACCCGTTTGCGCGCCAGGGCGGCCTGCTGCAGTTTCTGCGCTTGAACTTGCGGATCAATCGCAGGCTTGACCGGAAGCGGGGCCGGAACCGGGGCCGCGACCACCGGTTCAGGTTGAGCCATTGCAGGCGGCGGCTCCGGCGCCGGAGCCTGGGGCGCTGGTGCTTCGGGCGTCGGCGCGAGGATCACCAGTTGGGTGCGCAAAACCGCAGGCTGCTCCACCGGCGGACTCTCGACCACCCAGCCGCGCACCAGCAGCGCCAGCACGATCACATGCAGCCCCACGGCGAGGCTTGCGGCCAGGCCATTGCGCCAGATACCGCTGCGGTCCACAGGCGCGGCGGCCACGTACGGACTGTGCAAGGTCATCGCCGTCATTGCGGGGCCTCGGTCACCAGCCCCAGGTTACTCACGCCACCCTGTTGCAACGCCGCCATCGCCGCAACCACGCTGCCGTAGCCGGCGTCCTTGTCGGCGCGGATGTAGACCTGGGTGTCGCTGCGCTCGGCGACTACCTGCGCGACCTTGGCCTGCATGTCTTCGAGGGTCACGGCACTGTCGGTCTGGTGGCGGGTGTCGAGCTCGCCGCCAAGGTTCCAGTAGTAACCGCCCTCGGCCTTCACCGACAGCGTGAGGATCTGTTGGCGGCTGTCATTGGCCAGTGCTTCGCTGGCGACCTTGGGCAGCTCGATTTTCACTCCCTGGGTGAGCATGGGCGCGGTGACCATGAAGATCACCAGCAACACCAGCATCACATCGATATACGGCACCACGTTCATCTCGGCCTTGGGTCCGTGTTTGCGTTGCGGTCTGACCAACATTGTCACTCTCCTTTCAGGCGGCAGCGGCCAAGTTGATCGGCGCGCCGTGCAGCTTGCGGTGCAGGCGCACTTGCAGTTCGTTGCCGAAGGCGTAGTAGCGCGTCAGCAAGGTCTGGCTGCGCGAGGAAAAACGGTTGTAGGCGATCACTGCGGGTATCGCCGCAAACAGGCCGATGGCCGTGGCAATCAACGCTTCGGCGATGCCCGGGGCCACGGTGGACAAGGTTGCCTGCTGCACCTGGGACAATCCGAGGAAGGAATTCATGATCCCCCACACGGTACCGAACAGGCCGATATACGGGCTCACCGAGCCGACCGTGGCGAGGAACTGCAGGCCTTTTTCCAGGCGCACTTCCTGTTCGCTGATGGCGACATACAGCGCCCGTTCCACGCCTTCGAGGACCACATCCGCGCCATTGCCCGAGTGCTGGTTGAGGTGATTGAACTCCTGCAGGCCGGCCTGGAAAATCGGCTCGACGCCGCCTTCACTGTCGGTGTTTTTCGCCGTCTCGCGGTAGAGCGCCACCAAGTCCGGCGTGCCGCGAAAGCGTTGCATGAAACCGTTGAGCTGGCGTTCACGCCGCTTCAGCACGCTGCCGCGCAGAATGATCAGGTACCAGCTGAGCAACGAGGCCAGCAGCAGGATAAGCATGACCGCCTTGACCAGCAGACTCGCGTCGCTGATCAGTCCCCAGATCGTCATGTGTTCGAGTGTGGCGTGCATGGTGAAACTCCTTGTCCGGGGCTCGCGGGCCGCCGATGCGCGACGGCCGTTGAGCTATTCGATGAAAGTCAGATGACAGGGTGATGACGGATCAGGGCAACTTGAGGGCCTTGGTCACCTCGGCCCAGGGCACGAACTTGAAATTCTGGGCTTGCTCGGGCATGCGTTTGCGGCCGTCCTGCACCACCAGCATGCCCTCGCTCCAGGCCCCGCCAAGGTTGACGGAAGTGACTTCGAGGCCATCGGTTTCCGAAGCGCCATCGATACCGAGGGCGGCATTCAAGCCAACCCGAAAGGCGCCACGCGCTGCGAATGGCGGCTGGGCATCGAGCACCAGGTAGCTGTCGTTGCCTTGGCTGGAGATCACCAGGTAGTCGTTGCCCGCACTTTGATACAGCGCCAGCCCTTCGACATCGGCGTGCAATTGCGGCCCCACCTTGATCACGCTGCTGAGGGTCGCCGGTTGGTCGGCCCGGGCATCCACCGCCCACACGCCGACATCTTCTTCACCGAGGAACAGCCGCTGGCGCTGATCATCGGCCACGCAGCCTTCGGGCTGGCTGGCGACCTTGAACTGGCGCACCAGCTCGCCCTGGACCGTGCCGTGCGGGGCGCTCAGGCGGTATTGCATGAAGGTGCCGTCCTTGCCGTTGGCGATGGCATACAGTTCACCGCTGGCCGGCTGGAACAAGCAGATGCCGTAGATTTCCTTGAGCGGCGTGGCGATTTCCCCGGCTTCACGCAGCTCGCCGCTTTGGCGATCGATGCTGAAGAGGCTGAGGCTGTTGTGATCGCGATTGCTCGCTACGGCGAGGTCGACGTTCTGCTGGCCCAGCTTGAAGTTGGGCCGCACATCAACGTTATTCAGGCGCCCGACCGGCAGCTCCTGGAGCAATTTTCCCTGCAGGTCGTACGCCAGCAGGCCCTGTTTTTTGTTGGTGCCGAGCACCCGACTCAGCTCGGCTTGCTGCGGATGAATCCAGATCGCCGGATCGTCGGCGGCATCCCCTTGCCGCGCCACTGGAGCAGTCTGGCTGTGGGCCGGCACCGTTGGCAAAACCGCAGGCGTGGCGACCGGCGTCGCTTGCCAATCGAGCTCGCCCTGATACAGACGACCATCGTCATCGTCACGCAGCAGTACCTCTAGCCCCTTGGCGGTGGCGCGCACAGCGAGGTTTTCCGGCTCCTTCAGCCCGGCCAACGGAAGATTGGCCTTGGCCAGCCAGCGCTCGCCCTGCTGCTGATAGAGGTGCAATTGCGCGGCTTTCGAGTCCAAAGCCACTACGCCTCCGGGTATCAGGGCCATGGCGCCAGCGCTGTGCTTGATCTCGCCGAAAGGCTCGCGCAGGGCGATCGGTACGCGGGTCACGTCGGCTTCGGGATGTGCCGGATAAGCCCACCAGCCGACGTTCTCCTCGTTGACCACCAACTGCTGGGCGCCATCGTCGACCCGGCAGTCCGTTGCCGAAGGTGGCAGCGGCAGGCCGCGCACCCGTTGCGGCTGGGCTTCGAGATGAGCGTCGGTGCCGACCAGCCACTGCTCGCCCTTGCCCTCCTCGCCGACCAGGAACAGGAACAGGTTGCTGGCCTCATCGCGGTACAGGCACACACCGTTTACCGGGTAATCGCGCGTCGGCAGATAGACCGGCTGGCCCCAGCTGCGTTTCTCCGCATCAAGGCTGACCAGCATCGCCTGCTGCCGTGCAGTGTCGAGGCTCGCCACCAGCACCTGAGCCCCCAGGGTACGGCTGTCCACGCCACTGAACGAGCCCGGCAGGCGCGCCAGTTCCGCGCCCTTGGGGTCGAGCAACAGCAAGCCATCGCGCTGGCTGGCGGCCAGGCGTCCGGCGCCGGTCGGCAGGTAAGCCACAGCGTCGACCTTGAGGTTCGGCGCCCAGGGCGTGAGTGTCAGGTTGACTGCGGCGGCCATGGCCTGGCTGGCGCTCAGGCTGATCAATGCGGCGAGCAGGCAACGGGTGGGTGAAAACAAAATGCTCATGAACAGGCAAATTCCTTGTCGTGCGTGCAACCGGTCGGCAGCCGCGGCTGCCATGCCGGGCTTAGAAGTGGGTGAAAGTCAGGCCGAGCTTGAAGGTCGGGCCGTACTCTTCGTACTGGCCGTTGTAGGCGCGGTGCCCGGTGTAGACGAAGTACGACTCGTCCGTGAGGTTCTGCGCCTCGA
Organism: Pseudomonas sp. RIT-562; assembly: GCF_026241895.1. Taxonomy (GTDB): domain Bacteria; phylum Pseudomonadota; class Gammaproteobacteria; order Pseudomonadales; family Pseudomonadaceae; genus Aquipseudomonas; species Aquipseudomonas mandelii_F. The sequence continues at coordinate 32,323 of NZ_JAPJIV010000026.1, forward strand.
AGCTCACTTGCAGGTCTTTGGTTAGCGAGTAGCGCGCACTGAAGTCGACGAAGGTCTGGGCGTCGACGTGCAGGTCGTGGTCCTTGTCGTTGATCGACGCCAGCTCATAGAGGTAATCGGATTTGTAGTTGGCCGACAGGCGCAGGCTCAGCTTGTCGTCCTCCCAGCCCACCATCAGGTTGCCGACGGTGTCCGACTGGCTGGGCAGATCGATGCTGCGTTTGCTATTGGTGCCGGTGCTGGCGTCGAAGCCCTTGATCTCGGCGTCGGAGCGGCTGAAGGTGGTGTTGGCACCGATCAGCAGGCCGTTCCACGGCGCAGGCAACCAGTCGAATTTCTGCGAGTAGGCCAGCTCCAGGCCGTAAAGCTTGGCGCTGTCGCCATTGGCGAAGGTGTGCGCCTCGGCGAAATCGACCCAGGCACCGGTGCCGGCGAGGTCGGTGTTGTAGACGAAGTTCTGGATGTCCTTGTAGAACACGAAGGCCGAGACGGTGCCGGCGCGGCCCATGAAGTGCTCGATGCCGAGGTCGAGGTTGCTCGACTCCAATGGCTTGAGGTCCGGGTTGCCGAAAGTGGCTTCGTCATCGTCGATGACAAACCCCGGTGCCAGCTGGCCAAAAGTCGGACGTACCACCGACTTGGTCCAGGCCGCGCGAACCTGGGTGTTCTTGTCCAGCTGGTAACGCGCATGCAGGCCTGGCAGCCAGTGGTGATAACGACGCTTGGTGTCGGTGGCCTGGAATTCGCCATCGGTGGCGCCGGTACCCTTGGCCTCAAACTCGGTGCCTTCGTAGCGCATGCCGGCAATGAAACGCCAGTCGTCGATGTCGATGGTGTTCATCAGGTAGCCGGCGTTGATGTCCTCGCTGATCTTGAAGTCGTTGACCCGCGACTCCGTCTCGTCGTAGAAATCGTCGCGATCAAGCCCCCCGATCAGATTCTTGATCGCGCTGCCACTGATGCCCGGCCCGAACCGGCCCAGGCGGTAGTCGACGGAGCCTTTCTGGAACTGCGTCAGGTTGAGCTGCTGGTCGTTGAAGCCCAGGTCATCGAAGTCCTCATAGACCCAGGCGTCGAGGTCGTTGTCCTTGTTGCGGCGGCTGACCTTGCCGCCGAATTTGACCTGTGACGCATAACCCTTGAAGTCGTAATCCCGGGCCAGGTCCAGGCGCAGATTCTTTTCAGTGTCGGTGGTGCGCTGCTTCTCCCAATCGACCTTGTCCAGGCTGAAATTGCCCGGGTCGTAAAAACCCTGGCCGATGATCGGGCGTGGCTTGTCATTGTCGTAGAAGCCGCTGTCGGCAAAGTCATCGATGCCATTGAACGCCGCGTTGGCAATGTGGCCCGGGCTGTCTTCGCTGGAGCGGCTGTAACCGGCCTGCCCGCTGAGGGTCCAGAGGCCGAACAGGCGCTCACCGCCGAGCACGTAGGACTGGATTTCCTGGGTTTCTTCGCGTTGCTTGAGTTTGCGCGCACCTTCGCTATCGCCGGTCTCGCCAGCCGCCAGCGGATCGGCGAATTCAAACGCCGTGGAATTGCGCGTTTCGCTGTCCTTGTAGCGGCTGTAGAGCGTGCGCAGGTAATAGCTGCTGAGGTCGTCAGGCTTGTAATCGAAATTGAGTCCACCGCCGGTGCGCTCGCGACTGATGTCGTAGTCCCGTTGCTCGAATTCCTGCAGCCTGGCGCCTTGCTCGAAATCCCAGGCACCGCCGGTTTCGACGTTGTCCGAACCGAAATCGCGCTTCTGCCAGCTCAATGCCGCAGCGACGCCGAAGTTGTCGATGCCGTCGCCAAGACTGAAGCGGTTACTGGCGGCGCCGGAGAATTTCGGGCTGGTCTGGTGGGTGTTCTTGTCGTAGCTCGCTTCAGTGCTGCCGGTATAGAACAGCCCCTGGTGATCGAAGGCCGAGAGGCTTTGCACATCGACCGTGCCGCCCAGGGAGTTAGCGTCCATGTCCGGGGTCAGGGTCTTGATCACCGACAACGACTGCACCAGTTCAGAGGGCAACACGTCGAGGGCCACGGCACGGCGCTCGCTTTCCGGCGAGGGCACCAGCGTGCCGTTGATGGTCACGCTGTTGAGGTCCGGCCCCAGGCCGCGCACGCTGACAAACCGGCCTTCGCCCTGGTCCCGCTCGACGCTGACCCCAGGCAGGCGCTGCACCGCTTCGGCGACGTTTTCGTCAGGGAGTTGAGCCATGCCGTCGGCGTGCACCACGCTCTTGATGCTATCGGCGCTGCGCTGCTCCTTGAGCGCCTGATCGATGCTCGCCGCCTGCCCTACCACCTGCACGTGTTCAGTGGCGGTCGCTGATTCGGCGGCACTCAACCGTTCGCTGGCGATCGCCATGGCCAGGGCGGTGAGCGTGAAACCGAGCAAGCCTGTGGTGCTGCGGCGCTTGTACATGAATGTCCTCCCCCAAGAGTCCGTTGACGCCGGGCAAGAGGCCCGGCAACTGGGAGGGCAAGCTAGGGTTGGGGGATGACGGTTCTGTGACAGGCTTGGCGCGAAACGCTCTAAAACGTGGATTTGCCCAGGTTGGCGGGGGCAAATGAGCTGAAATGACCCGTGGGAACGTTCGATGCAGCGTCCCGCAACGGATTTTTAGTAGAAAAGCAGTGCATTACCCTGAGCTGATTCGACCCCTGCCCTGCGTCACTCGCCTGTCACAAACATCTGCTCTGCTGACGCGCATTGCCATTCGCCAAAGGATCGCGGCCATGTTCTCTGTGCTCAAACCCCATCGCTGGAAACTCGCCCTGCTCCTGGTTGCGGCCAACCTCGGACTGATCCTGCACCTGGCTTGCGGCGAGCTGAAAAGCCTCAGCGAGTGGGTGTGGCTGGACATCATCGGCGAGGGCGGCTCGGCGTTACTGGCGTTGGTATGGTTGGGGCTGGTGCTCAAGAGTCGCCCCGCTGGCCGCGTGACCAACTACCTGGCCCTGGGCCTTAGCTGCATCTTTTTCTCCTGGTGGATCGACAGCCTCGACGAATTCATCCGCCTGCCCGACAGCATCACCTGGGATCACTGGCTGGAATCCGGGCCGATGCCGGTCGGCATGATCCTGTTGACCATCGGCATCTATCATTGGCATCGCGAGCAACTGGCGATCAGCGCGCAAATGGAGAAGCGCGAGAAACTGTTCCGCGAGCACCGCCTGTTCGACAAGCTCACGCCCCTGGGCGGCGCCGATTATCTCAAGCGCCAGCTGACTGCCAGCCTGGCGCAAAGTCTCACCCAGGAGCAGCCGCTGTCATTGATGGCCGTGGACCTGGATAATTTCGCCGCAATCAACCAGGCGTTCGGGCATGCCGAAGGCGATGCGGTGTTGCAAGCCATCAGCCACTTACTGCTGCTCAACCTGCGCCGCCAGGACCTGCTGTGCCGGTTGGCCGGCGACCGTTTTGTCGTGCTGTTGCCCAATACCGGGGAAAGCCAGGCACGGCTGTTGGCCCTGGAGCTGCAACAGGCGGTGCATGGCCTGGCGCACAAAACCCGGCAGCATGGCGAGCGCTTGCAACTGTCCGCCAGCACCGCCGTGGTGATGGCCATGGGCGAGGCGCCGGACGTCTTACTTAAACGTCTCAACCTGGCCCTGGCGCGCGCCAAGCAGCCCCTGGCAAAGACTGCCTGAGGCACGGCGATGACCCTGAAAAACACCTGGTACGAAAACGACTCCCGGTTCATTCCCGGGCATTACCAACCGGCCACCCTGATTGATCTGGCGCTGTCCCGGGACATCGACAGCCACCGCCTGCTGCGCGGCACCGGGCTGTTCCACGAAGACATCCTGGCCGGGCAGACGCGCCTCAGCCCGCAGCAATTCCTGGCCCTGATCGACAACAGCCGGCGCCTGCTCGATGCCGACGACAGCAGCTTCCTGTTCGGCCAGCGCCTGCTGCCCGGTCACTACGGCCCCGCCAGCCACGCCCTGCGGCATGCGCAAAACCTGCACCAGGCACTCGATACGCTGGTACAACAACAGGCGTTGCTCAGCCCGCTCGCCGCGCCGCGCCTGGTGCTCGACGAGCAGCACGCCTACTTCTACTGGCTGGACAGCTGCGGTGCTGGCGAGCAATGGCGCTTCCTGCTGGAGGCGAGCATGACGTCGATCGTCGCCATGAGCCGTGCCCAGAGCGGCCAGCGCCTGCCCTGGGAGTGCAGTTTCAGCCACGCCGAGCCGCGTTACGTCGAGCAATACTGGGTGCACCTGGGCGAAGACACGCAATTCAACCGCCCCCTGGACCTGATGCGCATCCGCCGCGAATACCTCGCCCAGGCGTGGCCCGCCAGTTCGGCGACGGTTGGCCAGGTCGCACGCCAGGAAGCCCAGGGGCAAATCGATCATCTGGGTTTCAGCGCAAGCTTCGTCGACTGCCTCTACCGCTACCTGCAGGCCCACGTGCGCGCCGCGCCCAGCCTGGAACAGGCCGCGCAAGCCTTCGGCATGAGCCCCGCGACACTCAAGCGCAAATTGCAAAAGCACCACACCGGGTTTCAGCAGCAGGTGGATCTGGTGCGCAAGCATGTAGCGCTGTACCTGTACCAAATCAAGGGCTTGAGCAACGAGGAAGTGGCCGATTACCTGAGCTTCAACGATGCGGCAAATTTCCGGCGCTCCTTCAAGCGCTGGACCGGCAGCACGCCTAACCTGTTTCGCCAGCTGTTCGGTTCCGGTACGGGGTAAGCGGAATCTGAAGGGCGACATCCACGATGCCGACCAAATAGATAAAGCCGATAAACACCCGGACGAAGAAATAGATTACGAAGCCACTCACCTGGATAAAGAGCGGCACCAGGAGACAGGCATCTGGACAAGGAATACAAAAAAGATCTTTAGACTGGCACAGGCCCGGTCAATAGACCGGGCCTTGGATTATTACTTGGCGGCGAACCGAGTTGCCGGCTGCGTATCAAGTTTAGCCTGTAATAACAGCCATTCGCGTTGAATGATCGAGTACGGAATAAACACACTGATGCGCTCGGCGCCTTTTACTCCGGGATGGCCACTGACATCGTGCAAGGTCGTGGAATAAAAGCCCATGTTGATCCCGACAATATGGCCGTCGTTGCCAATCACCGGCCCGCCGGACATGCCCTTGACCAAGGGTGCATCATGGATGGCGTAGAGGTCGCCGCTCTTCTCGTCAGTGTTGAGAAAAGGCGCCGGATAGACCTTGCCCTTGCCGCTTGCGGTCGCCATGTAGGGGCTTGAGCCCACGGCAGTGATGGCTTCGCCGACCCGCGGCGCACGCCAGGCGGGATAGCGGCCATTGGCCTTGTGGCGGATGAAGACCAGGTCGCAGCCGGTGCTGCAACTGTATTGCACATTGGCTATCAGCGGGGTATGGCGGGTAGTCACGGCGTACTCCTCATTCCACTGCACAGCCGAGGCCATATACACATAGGGAAGAGGAAAGCCTGAAAAAACTGTGAAGTAAGAGTCATTGGCAGCCCCCGAAAATTCGGGTTTCACCATGCCGTTGCATCCTGCGAGTACAGCTCCTATTAAAAAGCAGGCCATGATCTTGATCATGATAGTTCACCGACTTAATAGGGAGGACGAGTCTGTTTTTTGTCGTCAATTTTTATTTTTTTTGGTTGTAGTCATCCTTGCCGAGGGCTCTGCATCGGTACTTTGTTATTTATGGCCGAGGTTGTGAAAACGTGAGTGAATGAATTGTGCTAATTCCAATTGCTTTTAGTTACATGAACAAAGACTTATTATTGGCGCCTAAATAACGACATATAAGAGGCAGTTTTAACTGCATCGTCTATGGATCCGTTTTTACGAAATTCATCCGGGGATTTCTCAATTTGGCCTAAGCTCAAATTGTCTTGGAGACGCGAGTGGGAGTACCGGTCATCCGGTCGATGATCACCTCCGAAATTCCCGGCCCTGACTGGCTCAAGGATTGCAAAGGACGCCGATAGCTGCCCCAGAACAACGTAATTCTGACGCGACGGCAATTTAATCAACACACAAGGACGCCAGCGCAACGCTTGGTCAGTCACCGGGAGACTTATCGTGTCAACTCTCAATGAAATCGCAGCGAACCACGCGAGAATGGCTAAGGCAAAGGAAGCGGAGATCATCGCCCTGGGGGAGCGAGAGGTGCAGGTGGTGGGTGGGTTTGAAGTGACCACCCTGGAGGTGCAGCACATGCCGCTGCACCTGATAGCGGGAGCGCAGGATAACCAGGCGGTGCAGGCTGGCGGTTATGCGTTGTGACGGATAACCGTCGCCTTTACTGAATCGACAGCCCGGCGTCCACCACGAAGTTTTGCCCCGTGCAGCCGCGGCTGTCATCAGACGCAAGAAACAGCGCCATGCGTGCGCAGTCGCTGGCGTCGAGGCGGAACTTGAGCATTTGCTGGTCGATGAAATTCTGGCTGGCCAATTCCAGCCCTACAGGGTCGCTGGCCCACATGGCGTCCTGACGGGCCGTGCGTATTGCACCTGGCACCAGGCTGTTGACCCGAATCCCGCTGTCGCCGAGTTCCCGTGCCAGGGTGCGGGTCAAGCCATTGATCGCAGCCTTGGCCGTGGTGTAGCAGACCATGCCGGGACGCCCTCTCATCCACGAAATCGAGCCCATGTTGATGATCACCCCGCTGCCGCGTCGGGTCATCCCGGGAGCTACCGCCTGGGCGGCAAAAAAGGCGTGGCGCAGGTTGGTTTGCATGCGTTCATCCCAGTACTCGACATCGACTTCCTGCATGGGATGGCGATCGTCACGGGCGGCGTTGTTGATCAATACGTCGACCGCGCCCCATTGCGCTTCGACTGCCCTGACAGCCGCCTGCAATGCCGGGATATCGCGCACGTTGCACGGCAGGAACACCACCCGCTCATGGCCAAGCGCGGCAGCAAGTGCCTCGCCACCGACCTGATCCAGATCCAGGAAAGCAACGCGCGCGCCCTGCTCGTGAAACGCTTCGACGAACGCGGCGCCAATGCCGGAGGCGCCGCCGCTGATCAAGATGACTTTACCGGTCAAGGACGGATAACGCGTGTGGGTGTGCTGGCTCATGACTGATTCCTTGCAAAAAAATGGAAAGCTCAACCGGCAAACAATGGCTCGGGGCAACCGGCCACGTCGACCTCTACCGAGAACAGGCACCCGGACAGCGGCCAGGTGGCCAGCTCCTCGGCGCTGCGGTTTTCCCGGCTACTGGTGATGTACAGAGTGCGCAAGTCCGGGCCACCAAATGCGAGCATGGTCGGCCATCGGGTAGGGACAATGATCTCGTCCAACTGGGTGCCGTCCGGCGCCAATCGCAGGATGCGCCCGCCGTCAAACTGGGCACTCCAGTAGCAACCTTCGCTATCGAATGCGGCACCATCCGGACGCCCACCGGAGCCACGCTCGAAGGTGCGCAAGGTCTGACGTGCACCTGGCCGGCCCTGAGCATCCAGGGGGTAGCGATACAGCACATGATTGGGGGTATCGCTGTGGTACATCCAGGCCCGATCCGGGCTGAAGGCCAGGCCATTGGAGACCATGACGTCGCCCGCCATGACCTGGCCATTCAAGTGTTCGTCGACGCGCATCAGCACGCCACCATTGCGGTCCCGTGGTTGCCAGAGAGTCCCGGCCCAGAAACGCCCCCACGGATCGACTCGACCATCGTTGAAACGACTGTCGGCGGGACCACAAGGGTTGTCCGCAAGCTTGCGGCCCAGCGTCCCGTCTTCGCCCAGCAGGTAGATGCCGGTGCGCAGGGCAACGATAAAACCGCCTTCGCGACGCAGGCCGAAACAGCCCAGTTCCTCTGGCAGAGTCAGGCTCGAAACGACCGCCGTTTGCGGATCCAGGCGATGCAATTGGCCTGCGAGGATATCGGCCCAGTACAGCGCCTGTTCCCGCACCGACCACACCGGGCATTCACCCAGTTCACTGACTTGGTCGATGACGCATTTGACGTTATAGCTCATACAATTGCTCCTGATGCATCCCGCCTGATGCTCATGCGCATGCTGCGCGTCATGTGCTGCCCTGGGCTCAACAATACGATTCCGTGGGCCTGCGGCACAGGCTGGTTGATGGCGTTGTTCAAGTGACTGACCGGTTCGACCGCGATGAAATCCTGGGGTGCCGGTGGCGTAAACACCACCAGGTGGTCGAGCCCTTCCTGTGCGCTGATCTCAAGGCCGATATCAGCCTGGGGCCAATACACCTGCGCATGCCTGGGCCAACCTTCAAAGCAGTTGTCCAGGCCGACATGAGCCAGCGCCCGACGCTCGGCAAAATCCCACTGAGCCGGTACCTGCTGGTGGTCACAGGGCAACGAGTCGCGATCGTTTAGCCACACTGCCGTTGCGGCAAATGACAACTCGATCCCCTGGTGCCGAGGAAAATACGGATGCCAACCCAACCCGGCCGGCATCGGCTGCAGGCTGGCGTTAAGCAGGGTCATCGACAGATCAACCCCGTGATCGTCCAGGCGCACATGTTGCTCGACGTCGAACGCATACGGCCAGTGCGCGCCGCCCTCCCCAGCTGGGTCGTGTGTCAGGCGCAGAAGACACTCACGACTCGAGGACTCGACGAGCTGCCACTCGCGCTGCCATCCCACGCCATGCAGCGGATGGGCATGCTCGCCGAAGTTGCGTGGCAATGCATACTCGTGCGCGCCGCACTGGAAACGGCCTGCGGCGATGCGGTTCGAATACGGCACCAGCGGATAGCACGCGGTGCGGCGAACGTTCAGGGTCGAATCCCACGGCCGCAGCAGCGCAAAATCGCGATAGCGCATTCCACCGATGGACCCGCCCAGGTGCGGTAGCACTTCGAGCTGCAGATCTGCGCTGCGCAGGTAAACAATGTTCATGAGTGGCGCCTTTTCCAGCTGTTCATTGATGCTCAGAATCCCCAACGAATACCCGCTGTCATGGCCCATGGATCGTATCCCTTGGGCACACTCGGATAACTTTCGCTCAACAGCGCAAAACCCTGCCCGGAATCCGCATTATTCTCGATGTGAGAAACGTAGGTGTAGAGCTGGGTATTACTATTAAGCGAATACAGATAGCCCGCGTGGGTCGCCCAGGCGCGTGCGCCCTCGGCTTCGATACGGTGCGAGACACCGAGAGTGATGTCGCCCGGGCCAAAGGTTATGCGTGCGTTGACCATCTGAGCCGAGGCGAACCAGCGCACGTCGGTATCGCGTTCGGAGTACACATAGTTGGCGCCCCACAATACGCCGCCGAGCCGGACGGTGCCGGACAGTACATGGGTGTTCTGCCGGTACAACTCGCCGGTCGTCAGCGAGGGAGCTGAATCGTGCTGGTTGAAGCCATACCCCAGCTTGGTGTCGCCATCGCGATAGCGCAGGTTGAAGCCGCTGGTGCGGTTCTGATCCGGGCCATTTTCAATGCTGGAGTTGCCGTAGGAGTACCCCAATTCACTGGAGAAGCCATGGACCTCCGGAGTCCGGTAGCGCACGGTGGTGTCGTAGAACCCTCCGGTGCCGCTTTTGCCCAGGGTGGTGGTGTGTTCCAGGCTCATGATCGACGCCATGTTGGAAAGGCCATACATCGCCACGTCCGAATCGAGAAAGACCCAATAGATCGGCATGTACAGGCTGCCCATGTCGACCGAACCGAAGGGGCCGGTCACCCCGGCGCCATAACCGCGGTTGGTGGAGATCCTGCCCTCGTTGTCGCCGGTACGCCAGATATTGCGCAACACCAGGCCGCGCTCACCGAATGCCCGCACGCCATAGCCGCTATTGCCCAGTGCATAGTCGATTTTCAGGCCGATTCGCGATGCTTGCAGGTTGCCGTCCGAGACCATCGTATGGCCGGGATGATCGTCGGTGAACTTGCCGCCCTGCAACGACAGATCAAGAATTCCGTATGGGTTGATGCTCAGGTTCCCCGCTTTGAAGACCACGGGTGAGGCGGCATTGGCAGGGTTGTCCAGCAGTGCGCAAGTCATGGCAAAAGCAGCAAAAACGTAATTTTTATTATTCAAGTTCGCTTACTCGGTACAGGTATGGGCGATATCAAGGCGCAGGGAGGCCCAACGCCTCCCGTGAGAGAGGCGCACCGGGCGCTGCGTGCCGAGAAGGGATTCAGCTCACTGAGCGAGGTCCACCAGGGTTTCGAAAGTCGCCTGCCAGCGACTGCCGATGCGGATGAACACCGGTGGTTCACCGAGCGGCGCGGCGACCGTCACGCGCTGACCGCCGGCGTAGCGCTCGCCACTCCACAGGTGCTGCCATTGATCGCCATGAGGCAGATACGCCGTCCACTCGCGGTGGTTTTCGGCGTGCACGGGGGCCACCAGCAGGTCCTGTCCGTAGAGGTACTGATCCTGGATCGAGTAGGTCTGGCGATCATTCTCGTAGTGCAGAAACAGCGGACGCTGCAACGGCAACCCGCTAGCCTCGGCCTCGTCCACCAGGCTTTGCAGGTACGGTCGCAGGCCAACGTACAGCCGGGTCATACGGGCAAAATGCGCGTAAGTGTCAGCGTCTTGCCAGAACTGCAGGTTCTGGTCCGGACGATTACCTTCATGGGTACGCATCACCGGGGTGAACGCGGCCATTTCCGCCCAGCGCTGGAACAGTTCGGCGGTGCGGCAGTTGTCGTAGAGGCTGGTGTAGCCACCGATGTCGCTGTGGTGATAAGCGTTGCCGAGCAGGCCCGATGACAGAGCGCCACAGATAACCGTCTGCAATCCGTCGTGCCGACTGAAGTCCACGGACTGGTCACCCGCCCACAACAATGGGCAATGACGTTGCACGCCGCTGTAACCGGCCCGCATGAAAAACAGTGCCTCGCCGGTCTTGCCGGCATTGGCGATCGCACGCGCATTGACCTCGGCCCAGCGCACCGGCCAGGCGTTGTGCTCAAGCATCGGGTCGGCGTCGCCCGCCAGTTTCAGGTCAATCGGCAGGTACTCGCCGAAGTCGGCCATCCAGCCCGACAAACCCTTGTCGAGCATCTCGCGGCGCAGGATTCGCTCCTCGAACCACTGCGCGGGCGCCGGCAAGGTGAAGTCGACCACACCACACAGGAACTCGCCGAAATCCACCAGGTAGGTGCCGCCTTCGATTCGCGTCGCCAGGTAACCGGCTTGCTGCGCTTCCCGGAATAACGGGCCATCGTTGCACAGGTAAGGATTCACATAGCCCATGAAACGGATGTCCTGCGCTTCAAGGCTTGCAACCCAGGCCGCGTGATCGGGGTAGCGCGTACTGTTCCATTGCCAGTCCCAGAACAGGCGTTTGCCAAAGGAAGTAATGCGCAAACCTTCCCAGTCCTCGCACCACAATGCACTGACCGCGACGCCTTGGGCGAGCGCATCGTCGAGTCGCGCCTGGGCGTGTTCGAGGCCGTTCTTCAAGCCGAGAATCGCCCCTTGCATGACCCACTCCGGCAGGCGCGGCTGCCGACCGAAGTGGCTCGAAACCTGGCTGACCAACTGCACAAAATCGTCGCCCAGGAGGAATTCGAACGCCTGCGGAACCGCCCAGAATTGCAGTTCATGGAATTCGTCGTGGCGGAAATCGTAATCCGCGTAGGCGGTGGTCACCGCATGCAGGCAATAACGCTGTGAGGAGATGTAGGTCGGCTGCGGATAATTGGTGTGATAGTAATCTCCGCCGGCATTGGCTTCGTTGTCCGCCTGCAGAGTCAGCCAGGTCGATTTATCCCGACCGACGCCCGGCTCTGAGGTCCACAACGGAAAGTTGCGCCCGCGCAGGTCGAAATACGACATCTGCTCGCCGCATCCCCAAACGTGTTCATCGGCTGCTGCCGGTACCCGCAGCCACAGGCGGTTGATACCCGCATCGACATTCGACGGCACCAGGCGCAACACCTCGTCCTGCACTTGCAGGTTCAGGCTGAGCAGCACCGGACCGTCGGCCCAGGCACGAAAATCCAGGCGTGCCGCGGCTTGGTCGAGCCACACGTGACGCAGCGCAAGCCGCTCCTGAACGTAGTCGCGGATCGAGAAGTTGCCGCGCTGCATGCTGATGTCGGCCTCACCCTGACCAACGAAGATAGCCGGGTGGCGCTCGCTGTGACAGAACAACTCGCGGCCATCGACGACCAGGCGGATTGCACCTTCGGCCTGGATGAAAGCGGCAGTGGAGAGTGAAGTTGAAGACGTCATCAGGATTGCACCTCGCAGGTAGGCAGGGAAGATTTGTCAGCAGGTTCGCGCTGCCGCCAGCGACGGCGAACCACGCTGATGGCGACCAGCGCCACGACCCACACTGTCGCCAACAGCGGCACAAACCAACTGCTCGGCCCGGCGGCACTGGCCACTCCCAGCGGCGAAAAAGTCAGGTAGATCGACACCAGTGCCCCTAGCAGCACGATGCTGAAGCTGCCCGCGTGACGCCAAGGCGTCAGGTCCATGATCCGGCTCGAGGTCTGCACCACATAGGGTTCAGCCCGGGCGTAGCGTTTACGCAAGGCGATCAGGATCAGCATTTCGATGGCGAACATGATGCCCATCACATGGATGAAACTGATGCCCAGGCGCACGTCGATTTTCAGACCCAGCACGAACACCGCGTAGCACAGGGCATGCAGCCCCAGCACCAGTTTGGCCGGGAACGCTCCGCCGCGGGCATTGAAGAACCCGAACAGCATGATGGCGATGATCGGCATATTGAAGAAGCCGGTGAAGCGTCGCAGTACCGCGTAGATCCCTTCCGGCGCGTACATCAGCATCGGCGCGACCACCAGCGACACGAGCGCGGCGAGGATGCTCACGCGTTTGCCGAAGCGCACCAGCGCCTGATCATCGGCCAGTGGCCGCAGCGGCTTGTAGAAGTCGTAGGTGAGCAGCGTCGCGGTGCCGTTGATGATCGCGTTGAAGTGACTCATCACAGTGCCGAAGATCACCGCCACGAAGAAGCCCTTCATCCACCACGGCATCAGCACCGACACCAGCGCCGGATAGGCCATGTCGGAGTTCGACAGCGGCTGATCGCGGAACAGATGCCAGGCGATGACGCCGGGCATCAGCATGGCCAGAGGCACCAGCAGTTTCAGGCAGCCGGACAACAGCACGCCCTTCTGGCCTTCGGCGAGGTTTTTCGCCGCCATGCTTTTCTGCACGATCGCCTGGTTGGTGCACCAGTAGAAGAGGTTGGCCACAATCATCCCGGTGAAGATGGCGCCGAATGGAACCTTGTCCTGCGGGCCGCCGATGGCATTCAGCTTCTCGGGGGAATCCTGCATGATCGTTTGCGCGCCGGACAGTACATCGCCCTGGCCGAGGGTCCACAGGCCAATGATCGGGATCAGGATGACCACCACCAGCAGGCCGATGCCGTTAATGGTGTCCGACACCGCCACTGCGCGCAGACCGCCCAGTACCGCATACGCCGCGCCAATCACCCCGGTGCTGACGATCAGCAACGAAATGGTGGCCGGGTAGGACCAGCCGAGAATACCTTGCAGGTCGAATATCTGGTTGAAGGTGATCGCCCCCAGGTATAGCGACGCGGGGTTCAGGACCAGCGTGTAGGTGGCAACCATCAGGGCGCTGACTACGCGACGGGTGGTGACGTCATAGCGCTTCTCGATGAACTCCGGCAGCGTGGAGAAACCGCCACGCATGTAGCGCGGCAGAAAGAACAACGCCAGGGCGATGGTCGAGACTGCGGCAGTGGCTTCCCATGCCATGGAGCTGAGGTTGTGGGCATAGGAGTCACCGTTGAGGCCAATCAACTGGTCGATGGATAAGTTGGTGAGCATCATCGAGCCGGCGATGAACCAGCCGTTGAGACCACCGCTGGCCATGAAGTAGCCATGGGCGCCAACGTCCTTGGCCTTGCGCGTGAAGGACCAGGAAATGGCGGCCACCAGGCCGGTAAAGAACAGCATGCTAAGGAAGGTGAACAGGGACGTATTCATTTTTTATAGTTGTTCTCCAACACGGGTTGGGTAGACGCTCGGATAAAAATCGCAGCGCTGCTAAATGGTACGTGGCGAGCATAAACCAAGCAAAATCGTAGCGCTACGATTTTTCCTTCGTTTTGCGCGCATTTTTGTTCGCATTCGAATTTTGGCGAGCTGGCGTGCTCGTGATTGACTTGAAAGCGCCCTGCTTTCATTCTCTTGGACTTTTGCACCCGAGGAAACCAATGAGCGACTTACCGGCAACCATCGCCAACGGCAATGCGGGCCGTCGCAAAGGCAACCGCGTGACCATGGACGAAGTCGCCGAGCGGGCAAATGTCTCGCCCAGTACCGTTTCATTGTTCCTGCGCGACCCTGACGCCGTCTCCAGCAAGCGCGCCGAACGCATCCGCGAGGCCATCGCCGAGACCGGCTACACCATCAATCGCCTGGCCGGCGCCCTGGCCGCGTCCCACAGCCGCACGGTGGCGGTGATCGTGCCGTCGATGATCAACGCGTTTTTTTCGGAGACCCTGCAGGCCATGCAGGACGTATTCGAAGCCCGTGGTTATCAGTTGCTGATCAGCAACAGCAACTACGATCCCGACCGCGAACTGGAACTGCTGCGCGCGCATTTATCCTGGTCGCCTGCAGCACTGGTGCTCACCGGCAACCAGCATGAAGCCGCCCGTTCGCTGCTCGAAGCCACCGGCATTCCGGTGGCGCAAATGTGGGAGCTGGGTGACGATCCGTTCCATCTGCAGGTCGGTTTTTTTCACGAAGATGTCGGCGCTGCGCTGGCCGAGCATTTGTACGAATCAGGCCTGCGCCGCTTCACCTATGTCGGTTCGCGGATGCACCTCGACCATCGCGCGCAAAAACGTGCCGAGGGCTTCCGTGTCTGGCTGGAGAAAAAGGGTTGCACCGCGACGATTATCGCCCTGGAAGAAAGCACTTCCGAGGTGGTATTGACCCAGGTGTTTGACCAGTTGGCCAAGACGGCAGACCAGCCTCAGGGCCTGTGCTGCTCCAACGATGTACTGGCGATTGGCGCGCTGTTCGAAGCCCGGCGCCGCGGCATTGATGTACCCGGCCAATTGGCGATTGCCGGTTTTGGCGACTTGCCCCTGAGCAAGCTCAGCGCGCCGCGCCTGACCACCGTGCGCCCATATCCGCTGGAGATCGGCCGCACGGTCGCCACTCGCCTGCTGCAGTGGATCGAAACCGGCACCCTGCCCGCCGAGCCGGAAACCGTGGACCTGGGTTTCGAGCTGATTGTGCGCGAGAGCACCCGCACCACGGCGCAGTGATGCGGGAGGCGCAGAGCCTCCCGCGGTAGTTCAAGTCACACGTGCTCAGCGGTTGACACCGCCCAGGCACACGTACTTGATCTCCAGATAGTCCTCGATGCCGTAGCGCGATCCTTCACGACCCAGGCCGGACTGTTTGACGCCACCAAACGGCGCCATCTCATTGGCGATGGCAGCCGTGTTGACGCCAACCATGCCGTACTCCAGCTCTTCGCTGACGCGCATCACCCGCCCGATATCCCGGGTATAGAAGTAGCTGGCCAGGCCAAACTCTGTGGCATTGGCATGCTCGATGACCTCCTCTTCCGAGCTGAAGCGAAACAGCGGTGCCAATGGGCCGAATGTCTCTTCCTGCGCGACTTTCATGGCGGCGGTGACACCGCTCAGCACGGTGGGCTCGAAGAAGCTGCCACCCAAGGCTGAGCGTTGCCCGCCGGTGACCAGCCGCGCGCCTTTCTTCAGTGCATCACCGATATGCTCTTCGACCTTGCGCACGGCGGCCTCGTCGATCATCGGCCCCTGGGTCACGCCCTGTTCCAGGCCATTGCCCAGCACCAGTTTCTGCGCCGCTGCGGCGAGCTTGGCAGCGAACTGCTCATAGACGCTGTCCTGCACGTAGATGCGGTTGGCGCAGACGCAGGTCTGCCCGGCATTGCGGAACTTGGACAGTATGGCGCCCTCGACCGCCTCGTCCAGGTCGGCGTCATCGAACACTATGAACGGCGCATTGCCGCCCAACTCCATCGAGACCTTCTTCACCGTGTCAGCACATTGCCCGATCAGCAGGCGCCCCACCGGAGTGGAACCGGTGAAGCTGAATTTGCGCACCAGGGGGTGGCGCGTCAGCACGGCGCCTATCTGCGTCGCGCTGCCGGTAACGACGCTGAACACTCCTGCTGGAATCCCCGCACGTTGCGCCAGCGCTGCCAGCGCCAGGGCCGATAGCGGAGTCTGGCTGGCCGGACGCAGGACCATGGCGCAGCCTGCTGCCAATGCCGGCGCGACTTTGCGGGTGATCATTGCGTGGGGGAAATTCCAGGGCGTGATCGCCGCCGCCACCCCGATAGGTTCCTTGGTTACCAGGATGCGCTTGTCCGCCGACGGCTGTGCAATGGTGTCGCCGTAGACCCGCTTGGCTTCCTCGGCGAACCACTGCACAAACGAGGTGCCGTTGGCCAGTTCGCCACGGGCCTCGGCCAATGGCTTGCCCTGTTCAGCGGTGAGGATCAATGCGAGGTCATCGAGGTTGTCCTGCATCAGCCGGTACCAGGCCTGCAGCAACTCCGAGCGCTCCTTGGCGGTCTTGCGCTTCCACTGTTTGAACGCCTTGTGCGCGGCAATCACAGCCCGCTCGGCCTCGGCTTCGCCCATCTGCGGCACCCTTGCGAGCAACTCGCCGGTGGCCGGGTTGGTGACATCGAACGTCGCCCCGCTGTCGGCACCGACCCATTGCCCGTCGATATAAGCCAGCTGTTTGAACAGCGAAGAATCCTTGAGATTGAGCATGAGGTTCGAACTCCTGTGCAGGTCAAAAAAAACGGATCAATGAATCGGAGGCTCGGGCACGACTTCCCCAGCTTGCAGGAAATCGAAATCGCAGCCTTCGTTGGCCTGGGTCACGTGCTGTTGATAGAGCGCCGCAAAGGAGCGGCCGTATTGCCGATGAACCGGCACGTGCGCGGCGCGCCGGCGAGCCAGTTCTTCATCGCTGACGCGCATGTTCAGGGTGCCGGCCGCGATGTCCAGATCGATGATGTCGCCAGTGCGCACCAGGCACAGCGGGCCGCCCACCGCCGCTTCCGGGGCCACGTGCAGCACACAGCTGCCGTAGTGAGTGCCGCTCATGCGCGAATCGGAAATCCGCAGCATGTCGCGTACCCCGGCTTCCAAGAGCTTTTTCGGGATAGGCAAATTGCCCCACTCGGGCATGCCTGGGGCGCCTACCGGCCCGGCATTGCGCAGCACCAGCACGGTGTCGGCGGTAATTTCCAGCGCCGGATCGTCAATCATCCGGCTCAGGGTTTCATGATCGTCGAACACCAGCGCCGGCCCCGAATGCTTGCGCAAAGCCGGGCTTGCAGCAGAGGATTTCATTACTGCGCCATCGGGACACAGGTTGCCGCGCACCAGCGCCAGGGTGGCACCCTGGTCAAGACCGACTACGGGGTTATCGAGGCTGCGGATAATGTCGGTGTCGTAGCACTTGGCATCGGCAAGCAACGAATCCCAGGTCTGCCCGGTGGCCCCGGCGCAATCGAGCGCCAGGAACGGCGTAATCTCGCGCATCAGTGCCCGCAGACCGCCCGCAAAGTGGTAGTCCTCCATCAGCCCATTGCCGGAAGGAAACAGGTTCAGCAGCACCGGAATCTCTGCCGCTGTCGCCGCCAGTTGCTCCAGGGTCAGGTCGATCCCGGCACGTCGGGCGATGGCAATCAGGTGAATGGCCGCGTTGGTCGAACCGCCCATGGCCATGTACACCGCCACGCCATTGGCAAAGTGCGCCGGGGTCAGCCAGGTGGATGGCCGACGGTCGCGCCAGATCAGATCAACAATGGTCTCGCCGCACTGCGAAGCCATGCGCGGGTGGGCCGCATCAGCCGCCGGAATGCTCGATGCCCCCGGCAAGGTGAAGCCGATGGCGTCGGCGATGCTGGTCATGGTCGACGCCGTGCCCACGGTGTTGCAGGTGCCGATGGAACGGGTCATAGCCCCTTCCAGTTCTTCCCAGGCCACCGTATCGATCAGCCCCAGGCGCCGCTCGTCCCAGAACTTCTTGGTGTGGGTGCCGGCGCCGGTTTTAACTCCGCGCCACTGGCCGTTGGACATCGGCCCAGCCGGGCAATACAGAATCGGCAGGTCCATGCTCAGGGCGCCCATCAGCAGGCCCGGGGTGGACTTGTCACAGCCACCGAGCAACACCGCGCCGTCGATGGGCAGGGAGCGCAGCAGTTCTTCGGTTTCCATGGCCAACAGGTTGCGATAGAGCATGGTGGTCGGCTTGACCATCACCTCACCCACCGACTGCACCGGCAGTTCTACCGGAAACCCGCCCGCTGCCCACACCCCGCGCTTGACCGCTTCTGCTCGTTCGCGCAGGTGCGAATGACAGGGAGACAGCTCGCTCCAGGTGTTCAGTATGGCGACCACTGGCTTGCCCATGAACTCCTCGCGCCGCAGCCCGATCTGCTGCATGCGCTGACGATGGGCAAAAGCCCGGATCGTGTCCGGAGCGAACCAGCGCTGGCTGCGTAGCTCTTCCAGTTTTTTGTGATTATCTGACATGAAATGGCTTCCGCTTGACTCGAGAATTTATTGATGGAGGGACAGCAATGGCCGCACGACCAGACTCGCCCCGGCCAGCAGCAACAGGACGAAGACGCCCATACGCAGCGTGTGCGCCTTGATCGCTGGTGGCCGGCGACGCATGTACCAGGTCAAAGCGAACACCACGGGCGCTGCTTCAAGGGCGAGATAACCGGCCTGCGGCTCGAAGCGCCCGGTGTAGCCCTGCAGGCCCAGGCGCAACAGAGCGTTGAGCGCGAACACCACGATCAGCGTGTCGCGCACCACCTGCGCCGCCAGTGGCTGGCGATACAGCTGATAAACCAGAGGCGGACCGGCACTGGAAAACAGCCCACCCATGACCCCTGACAACCCGGCAAACCCGCTGAAACTGAGCCAGCCGGAAAGCTGTTGCAGATGTCGCGACTGCACTACCAGGAGGAAGCTGCACAGCACGATGGTCGACCCCAGCACCAACTGCAGCAGATCGCGTTCATGGGCGCCCAAGGCGCCCAGCAACTCAACGCCCACAACCACGCCGAGCAGGCTGCACCCGAGGATCACTGCCAGCAGCTTCGGTGCCAGCGCCGGTCGACGTCGCAGCAACACGAAGGCGTTGATCAGGGTCAGGATCGAGCTGACATTGGCCACGGTTTCCACCGGCGCCAACTGCAACAATCCAGTAAGCCCCAACAGCAACAGGCCAAAGGCAAAACCCGTGGTGTTCTGCGCAAAGGTCGCAAGCGCCACACAGAGTAAAAAACCCACATGGGACCAGACACTCAGCATTTCCGGTGGGTCCCGAATAGGTGCGCCGCATGACTGGACGGGAGGGTTGCAACTTGCATGAGTACTCCAGGCTTTTTACAGGGCGTGGCGATCAGTAAGGCGTGGCTACCGCAGCCGGGGCCTGATGTGCCTTGAGTACCGTGAGGAACTCGTTGGCCTTTTTCATCATCATTGCCAGGTCCGAGGCCACGGCAGCGAAGGCATATCCCTGCTCGAGATAGCTCTGAACCAGCTCGGGCGTGCCGCCGACAATCCCCATCGGCATACCGATGCGCCTGGCGCGCACGATGGCGTCGCTGATCATCGCCTGAACCTGCGGATGCCCAGGATTGCCGATGTGCCCGCAAGCCGCGGACAGGTCGCCCGGGCCTAGAAACAGGGCATCGACGCCGGGAATCGCGGCAATTTCTTCAAGATTTTCCAGCGCGGTCGGTGTTTCGATCTGCAGGATGCAAGTCACCGCGTCATTGGCTTCGTTGCCGTAGTTGGCCCAGGTGCCATAGCGACTGGCACGGTGCACAGCGGCAAAACCGCGGGTGCCTAGCGGCGGATACTTCACTGCGTTAACTGCCGCCTGCGCCTGCTCGGCGTTTTCCACGAATGGCACCATGACGTTGAACGAGCCCAAGTCCAGAGCTCGCTTGAGCAGCACCGGGTCATTGGCGGCAACCCGCACAATCGGCTGGGCACCTCCGCAGTGAATGGCCTGGAGGATTTGCCACAGGTCCCGAAACTCGATGGGCACGTGTTCCATGTCCACCAGGAGCCAGTCGAAACCGGCATAACCCAGGGCTTCTGCGGTGCTCGCAGCACCGGACATCAACCAGGTTCCTATGGGCGCACTGGTGCCTTTCAAGCAACTGGCAAAGGTCTGGGAAGTGGGTGCGTCGGACATGCGTGCCTCCGGTTTCTGAGGGGGGATAGCGCTGAATTGGGGTTTGACCATGAAAATCGCAGCGCTGCAATTTATGCAGGAGAGCATATTCCAGAAATAATCGCAGCGCTACGATTTTTGTTTCTGGTGTGTGATCGCGGACCTAGGTCTTGTTGCGGATGGGAAAAAAAATGAATTCTCTAATTGTCCCTTCGGTCAAGAATTACGTAACGCAGTAATTCTGACCAGGAGCCAGCGATGACTATCGAAGCAGAGACACTCGTACAACTGACCGCCGCGCTGCAGCAGCGCGGGATTGTTCTGGTTTCGGATGTGAGGTTTACCCGGGCGCCTTATCGGCTGAATCATTTGTGGACCTGTACCGTCGAGTAGGCGGGCCTGGCTGAGCGGTTTGAGGCAAGCAGGTCGCCAGCGAGGGCGTCCATGAGGTGAGATGTCGAAGACTTTCGTGTTTACGAATGGGTAGCTCAGTGAATCTTCAAAGTGTGCTCACGCGCTTTTTTCGCAACGTTAAAAAAACCCGGCGCATTGGCCGGGCTATTCGACAGGGCTTTCATTAAGGGTCTGGATGCTCGCTCGACACCGAATTGTTGGCGTCGACATCGATCATCTCTTCGTCCACAGGCGATTCGTCATCAACTGGGAGCGGAACCTCGGTTCCACTCTTCTTCGGATCATGGCCGGCCTCATTATCGGTGCCGCCGGTGACGCCCTGCTGGGATATGTTGCCAGGGGCATTCTCGTCGATGTCCATGTTGGTTCTCCGTTTTGATGCGCGGGAATTCCGCGCTTGTACATGAGAGATGGCGCGGTGCGGCGAGTGCCCGGTTGTGGACGAACGGGGCTTGAATGCATCTCCTGTAGGAGTCCGGCTTGCCGGCGATGGCGATCTCGCGAGTGCCATCGCCGGCAAGCTGGGCTCCTACAGGAGATTTTCGTTATGCCAAACATGTGCCCTCACGTAACACCGCCAATGCAAAGCCGAACTACCCGTCAGGTCGGCTTTCAGGCCGCCTCGGCCCGGTTTTTGATCGCGGACGCCCGTTAACCACGATGGCCGAACGCAGGTATTGCGTAGCGGGGAAACCGGCAAGGATGCCGGTTTAGCCGCGCTGGGCCAGGGACGGCCCATCGCGGCGACCCGCGGAGCAATGCCTGCGTTCGGGCACACCGAGCCTAGGCGAGGTGCCGAGTGGTGGGGCACAAAGCGCTTGGTTACTTGGCGCTGTTCCAAGTAACCCGCTGTAAGAGCGGAACCGTTAGAAGCCAATACCCCAGAAACGGATATGTACACCTGAAGCCGCCATCGCGAGCAAGCTTTGCTCCCACAGGCGCTCATTCCAGATTCTATGTTTGGACCGAACAGGCTCTATCAAAAGTAACCCGCTGTAAGAGCGGAACCGTTAGAAGCAAATACCCCAGAAACGGATATGTACACCTGAAGCCGCCATCGCGAGCAAGCTTTGCTCCCACAGGCGCTCGTTTCAGATTCTATGTTTGGACCCGACACGCTCTATCAAAAGTAACCCGCTGTAAGAGCGGAACCGTTAGAAGCCAATACCCCAGAAACGGATATGTACACCTTGAGCCGCCATCGCGAGCAAGCTTTGCTCCCACAGGCGCTCATTCCAGATTCTATGTTTGGACCGAACAGGCTCTATCAAAAGTAACCCGCTGTAAGAGCGGAACCGTTAGAAGCCAATGCCCCAGCAACGGATATGTACACCTGAAGCCGCCATCGCGAGCAAGCTTTGCTCCCACAGGCGCTCGTTTCAGATTCTATGTTTGGACCCGACACGCTCTATCAAAAGTAACCCGCTGTAAGAGCGGAACCGTTAGAAGCCAATACCCCAGCAACGGATATGTACACCTGAAGCCGCCATCGCGAGCAAGCTTTGCTCCCACAGGCGCTCACTTTCGCAAAATGCGGCTATCAACTTGCCGTTATCGGCTTTTTCGCCCCGACCTCCCTCCCTACAGTAAGTACGACTTCAACGGCGACCCACCCCGCCCCCGTTCAGGAATCGTACATGTCCAGCCTGTCTTTGCGTATCGAACGGATCGACCCGCTCACGCCCCAAATCCGGCGCCTGATCCTGGTCGCCGATGCTGACCACCCCTTGCCCGAATTCACCCCCGGCGCGCACATCGAAGTGCAAATACCGGGCAGCAAAATCCAGTGGCGCGCCTACTCGCTAGTCAACCTGCCGGGCAACCCGCACTACGAAATCGCCGTGCAGCTGGAAGACCAGAGCAGCGGTGGCTCACGCTGGATGCACGGGGTGCAGGTTGGGCAGCAAGTGCTCGTACGGCCGCCGAACAATCACTTCCCTTTGGCTACCGACGCCAGTGAATACCTGTTGATCGCAGGCGGCATCGGCATCACGCCGATGCTCGGCATGGCCCGCTCGCTCGTCGCCAGTCAGCAGCCGTTCACTCTGCACTACGCCGGACGGGATGCCAGCCGCATGGCGTATCTGCAGGAAGTCCAGGCGCTCGAGTCCGCCCAATGCTGGATCAGCGGCGGTGACCCGACCCGACGCCTGCCCCTCACCCGCCTGCTGCAATCGCACTCCGCCGAGTGCCACCTGTACGTCTGCGGACCCAAGTCGCTGATCAGCGCCGTGCTGCAAACGGCTCGCGAGCTGGGCTGGGATGAGTCGCGGCTGCACAGCGAATTGTTCATCGGCAGCCTCGACTCCGAGAGCCCCGGCGCCTTCGAAGTAGAGCTGCGCAGCAGTGGCGTGACGCTGCAGGTGCCTGCCGGCAAAAGCGTGCTGGAGGCGATGATCGAGGCCGACCTCGACCCGCTGTTCGACTGCCGTCGTGGTGACTGCGGGGTCTGCGTGGCCCAGGTCCTCGAAGGCGCTGCCGAGCACCGCGACATCTGCCTGTCGGAGCGCGAACGGGCCGGGGGCAGCTTCTGCACCTGTGTATCGCGCGCATCCAGCGCCCGACTGGTTCTCGATTTGTAAGTGCGCCGCGGTACCGCGCATCCCTTCAATACGGCTAGAAAGGAGACACCATGATCCCCTCCAACGAACATATCGCGGCCTTGGTGCGCGACGACAGCGTGCACAAAAGCGTCTACACCGACCCGCAATTGTTTGACCTGGAAATGCAGCGCATCTATGGCCAGGCGTGGATCTACGTGGGCCACGAGAGCCAGGTAAAAAACGTCGGTGACTACCACACCACGCGCGTGGGTGATCAGGACGTGATCCTGGTGCGCGGCGCCGACAAAACCGTCAACGTGCTGTACAACCGCTGCCCGCATAAAGGCGCCAAGCTGGTGGCCGAGGGCGACGGTAACGTCGGCAAGTTCTTCCGCTGCCCTTACCACGCCTGGACGTTCAAACTCGACGGCCAACACCTGTCGGCGCCGTTGAAAAATGCCTTCGAAGGCACCTGTTTCAATCCGCAGCACGCCGATTTTTCCATGGTCAGCCTGGCGCGCGTCGACAGTTATCGCGGCTTTGTGTTCGCCAGCCAGATCGATCACGGCCCGGACCTGAAAGGTTTTCTCGGCGGCGTGATTACCTCCATCGACAACCTGTGCGATCGCTCGCCCGTGGGTGAAGTCGAAGTCGCCGGCGGTATCTTCCGGGTCATGCAGCGCTCGAACTGGAAAGTGTTCTACGAAAATCTCCACGACACCATGCACGCCCGCGTCACCCACGAATCGTCGGTGGATGCAGCTCGCAGCGAAGCCGAAACCCTGGGGGAAATGCCCTTCGAACTGCTGATCATGGACGGCAACGGCGAACCCTACGACTTCTGGGAAAAACTCGAATTGCGCGCCTACCACAATGGCCACGGTTACATGGAAGCGATCTTCGATCCGGCTGCCGCCGAGCGCGATGAAGTGTCCAGGGCGCACTTCGAATGCCTGAGCGACGCATACGGTGAGGAACGCGCCCGGAGCATCCTGGGGATGAACCGGCACAACACCGTGATCTACGGCAGCGGCTCGCCCCATACCGTGTTCATGCAGTTCCGGGTGATCCGGCCGATGGCCGTCGACCGCACCCTGGTGGAGATCCAAACGTTCCGCTGCAAAGGCGCGCCGGATGCAGTATTCGACCGGGCGCTGACCTACGCCAACGTGATCAACTCGCCCTCCTCCAACGTCATGCCCGACGACGTCGAAGTCTATGCCCGCTGCCAGGAAGGCAACATGACCCGCGGCGGTGAATGGATCAGCATGCATCGTTATGTCGGCACCGATCAGCTGCTGCCGGACGGTGCGGTCTCGACCAATGGCACCAGCGAATTGCCCATGCGTAACCAGTTCGCCGCCTGGAAGCACTACATGACCGCCACCCTGATTGCCAAGGAGAGTACCCATGCTGCTTGATCGCACCTTCGATGTCTCGACCCAAGGCCTGACGGCGGCGCAGGTACCCAACGAAACCTTGCGCGAAATCGAGCAGTTTGTGTATCGCGAAGCACGCCTGCTGGATGAGCGCCAGTTCTGGGAATGGGACCAGTTGTTTACCAATTCGGGCATGTATTGGGTGCCGCAACAGCACGGCCAAGTCGATCCTTTCGAGCACATCTCGCTGTTCTGGGAAAACCGCATGCTGCGCGAGGTGCGCATCCGCCGGGTGGAGAACGTGCGCAACTGGTCACAACAGCCGCCGACCCGCACGGCGCATCTGGTCGGCAACGTGATGATCGAAGGGCTCGACAGTCAGGGCCTGCTGGTGGTCAGCGCGACGTTCCAGGTCAGCGAGTGGCGCCTGGACCAGCGTCAGTTGGCCGGTCGCTACACCTACAAATTGGCCAGCGAGGACAACGGCGACTGGAAGATCCAGCTCAAACGGGTCGACCTGATCAACTGCAACGACGTGTTCGCCAACCTGGAGGTGTTCGTCTGATGACTCGTCCAACCGTCATTGCCCTGCACTACCAGAACGACGTCCTGCACCCCGATGGACGCATTCGGGTCGGGCTTGCGGCGCACGATCCGGCCCGCGATGCGCTGCTGCAAGCCGCCATCAGGTTGCAGCAAGGCGCCCGTTTACGCGGCTGGCCGATCATTCATGTGCGCGTGGCTTATCGCCCGGACTATGCAGATCTGGTGCAGAACGCGCCGATCCTGCGCGCCGTGGCCGCCAGTGGTGCCGTACAGGAAGGCAGTTGGGGCGCGCAGTTTCATGACGCCCTGCAACCACTGCCAGGCGCGGACGAATTTGTCGTCACCCATACCCGTATCAACGCGTTCTACGGTACTCCACTGGACACTCTGCTGCGCCAGCTCGACGCCAGGCAATTATTGATCGCCGGAGTCGCCACCCACTCGGTGGTCGAGAGCACGGTGCGACATGCGGTTGATTGCGGATACGAAGTCACGGTGGCCGCCGATGCCTGCGCCGCTGCGCTCCCCGCGACCCACCAGGCAGCGCTCGACAGCATGCGCCTGATCGCGACCGTCACGGACGTCAACAGCGCGCTGGAGTCGATGTCATGAAGACAACCCCCATCGCCAATCTGCAAGGCCAGGTGGCAATCGTCACCGGCAGCACCCAGGGCCTGGGCACCGACATTGCCCGGCAACTGTTGCACGCCGGCGCCAGTGTGATGCTGGTCGGGCGTAACCGCGAAACAGGCACGGCACTCGCCCGCGAGCTGGGTGATCGCTGCCGTTTTGTCGCCTGCAATGTCGAGCTGGATGAGGACATCGACCACTGCCTCGACGAAACCCTGGCCGCTTTCGGGCGCCTGGACATCCTGGTCAATAACGCCTGCGTCTACGACGACCAGGGCTTGTTGTCGGATCGGGCGCAATGGCTGCAGACCCTCAACATCAACCTGGTGTCCGCCGCGATCTTTGTGCAGAAAGCCGCTCCGCACATGGTGGACGGCGGCACTGTCATCAACATCGGCAGCACCGGCGGCAAGTTCGGCGTGGCCGGGCGAGCGCTGTATCCGGCGTCCAAGGCCGGGCTGCTGCAGCTGACCCGCAACCTGGCAGTGAGCCTGGCGCCGGCATCGATTCGGGTGATCAGCGTCTCCCCGGCGTGGACCTGGTCGCCCTCGGTGGCAAGCATGAGTGGCGGCGACCTCGCGGTGGCCGACCGGGTCGGCGCGCACTTTCACCCGCTGGGCCGCGTGGGTCGTGGCGAGGAAATCGGCCAAGTGGTGGCGTTCCTGTGCAGCCATGGAGCGTCGTGGATTACCGGGGTGGACATTCCGGTGGACGGCGGCTTCTCCATTCTCGGCCCGGACCAGGGCCTCTCGCCGCGAGCGTGGTTCGAGCGCTTGCGTGATCCGGCCTGAACAGCATCCATAAAAACCTGATGATGAGCGAGGCAACAACATGGGCAAGATGATCAGCGTGAACGCCGGCGACGGCAGCGGCAGCTTCGCCGGTTACCTGGCATTACCCGCCAGTGGCAAGGGTCCCGGCGTGGTGATCGGGCAGGAGATCTTCGGCATCAACGCCAACATGCGTGAAGTCGCCGATTTTTATGCCGAGGAAGGTTACGTCGCCTTGGTACCGGACCTGTTCTGGCGTCAGCAGCCGGGTATTGAACTTGGTTATACCGAGGCCGATTTCGCCCGGGCGATCGAGCTGTTCCAGGGCCTGGATGTCGACAAGGCCGTTGATGACATCGCCGCCAGCTTCAAGGCATTGCGCGACCTGCCCGAAGTCGAGGCTGTCGGTCTGGGTTATGTGGGCTTCTGCATGGGTGGCAAGCTGGCTTACCTGACGGCGACTCGAACCGACGCTGCTTGCTGCGTGGGTTACTACGGCATGGGCATTGAGCAGTTGCTCGATGAGGCCGACCAGATCAAGGGTCGCCTGGTGCTGCATTTTGCCGAACAGGATGTTTACTGCGATGCCGCTGCCCGTGCGCTGATCAGCCAGCGCCTGGATGGCCGTGACAATGTCGAGATCTACACCTACCCCGACGTCGACCACGCGTTCGCCCGCAACGGCGGCATGCACTACAACAAGCCCGCCGCGTTGATGGCGCACCAGCGCAGCATCGCGGCGCTGCGGCAGGCGATCGGCCCGAACTACAACTTGTCGCAGTTGTGGGACAAGCACATTGAATTCGAGTTTGCAGTGCGCGATGTGCCGGCGACCATGGCGACGATGGTTGCCGAGCCTTACGTCAATCACATTCCGACCATGACCGGTGGCGTGGGTTATCGCGAGTTGAGCCGGTTTTACCAGAATCATTTTGTGCACGCCAATCCGCCAGACATGAAGCTGGTGCCGATTTCCCGCACGGTCGGGGCCTCGCAGATTGTCGACGAATTTGTGATGTGTTTTACCCACACCAGTGAGATTGACTGGATGTTGCCTGACGTGGCGCCTACGGGTCGGTATGTTGAAATTCCGATGCTGGGGGTGATCAAGTTCCGCGGAGATAAGCTTTGCCATGAGCATATCTATTGGGACCAGGCGAGTGTGCTGGTGCAGATTGGGTTGCTGGATCCTGCGGGGTTGCCGGTGGCGGGGGTTGAAACGGCCAGGAAGTTGCTGGATGAGCGGCTGCCTTCCAATACGTTGATGGGGAAATGGGTGGCGTAGGAGCCTGGCTTGCCAGCGATGGCGTCCGCAAGATCGCCATCGCCGGCAAGCCGGGCTCCTACGGATTTGTGCCAATCTCAATCCCGCATACACACCATCCCTGTAGGAGCCTGGCTTGCCAGCGATGGCGTCCGCAAGATCGCCATCGCCGGCAAGCCGGGCTCCTACGGATTTGTGTCGAGCACCGATCCTGCCAACACCCCGGCCTCTGCCTGAT
Organism: Pseudomonas sp. RIT-562; assembly: GCF_026241895.1. GTDB lineage: Bacteria > Pseudomonadota > Gammaproteobacteria > Pseudomonadales > Pseudomonadaceae > Aquipseudomonas > Aquipseudomonas mandelii_F. Next base: position 60,237 of record NZ_JAPJIV010000026.1, read on the forward strand.
AACGGGCAGAGTTTTGGTTATTTACCGCAGCCAGTCTGATGCGGCAACTCGCCAAACCGCTCACGGTAATACTTGGCAAAGCGCCCCAGATGGCCAAAGCCATGCTCCAACGCGACTGCAGTAACGCTCAGGTCACGACAACTCAGCAAACGCTCACGCACCGATTCAAGGCGCAAATTACGCAAGCGCTCCATCGGAGTTTGCCCATAACAGCGCTGGCACAAGGTGTTGAGGCTGCGCACACTCATTCCGGCTGCAGCCGCCAGTTCGCCCAAGGACAGTGCTTCACCCAGGTGACTGCGCATCAAGCCTTCGATCTTGTGCAAATGGCGCAAGGCCTGGCGCTGTGCAGGTGATTCGATCACTGCCAATGGCATCGTGGCCACTTGAGGTGGGTGGGTCAGGAGGAACAGCGGCAGGCTTTCTTCCAGATGGCGCAACCAGTGCGCATGCACCGCAGCGCCCTCGCTTGCGCCAAGCTGTTCCAGCAAGTCATCGACCAGACGCAGCCAGCCACGCGCCTGGCCAGTGTCGAGGCAATAAGCCGCCGGCAGGACAAAATCCGCAGCCAGCCCGCCCTCGTCCACCAAGCGTTCCTGCATCACTCGCAGTAATGAGCGCGGCACCTTGAGCAGCAATTGTTCGCAGCCCTGATGCCACACCAGGCGCGCCTGGCGATTAGGCGAGAGTACCGCCACCTGCCCGGCTTCCAACTCCAGCGCCACTCCATCGCACTCGATACTGGCCCGACCGCGCAGCGGCATCTGCATCAGCACAAAATCGGTAAACGGCCGAGGTCGCACCTCAACCTCGGCGCCATAGCGCAGGACAAATAATTGGCATCGCCCCACTTCAGCGCGAAAGAACGCCGTGTCGACATTGCCCGTGCGCCAGCTCAAGTCGTGCTCGACCAACTCACGGGCCAGCAGCCGATGACTTTCCTGGCGTGAGCGACTGGTGAACACTGGCGTTTGGCACAACCGCGACAAATCGAGCCCCGCGCCTGATAACGCCGGCATGCTCAAAGCGACCGGCTGCGGCGAGCTTCGTTACGCTGCAAGGTGGTGCTCGGTGTTTCGTCGAACAACTTGCGATATTCGCTGGAAAAGCGCCCCAGGTGAGTAAATCCCCAGCCCATGGCGATCACCGAGATATTGCGCGCCGAATTATCTTCGAGGATTTCCTGGCGCACCGCACCCAGCCGATGCTTTTTCAGGTACGCCATGGGCGACATGCCGAAGTACTTCCTGAAGCCTTCAAACAGCTTGAACCTCGACACTCCGGAAATCGCCTCGATGTCTTCCAGGTGCAGCGCTTCGCGAGCGTTCTCGTGGATGTACTGCTTGGCGCGGATCAGGTAGTGCGGCAGCTTCACGCCCAGCACATCGCGCAGTTCCTCGGAGTAGTTGTTCGGCTGGGCAAGGATCAGGCCCTTGATCAGCGAGCTCTCGACATCGCGGGTGAAAAACGTCTGGTCATACAGTTCGCGACTGCGCTCCAGCTCGCCGATGAAATAACGCGCCATGCGCCACCAGGATGCGGAAGAACCGTTGACGGCGTCCATCACCGGCTCGAAACGCAATGGGGTTTCCAGGGGCCGCTGCAACATGTCTTCCAGGGACTTGCGCATGGCCGCTCGAGTGATGACCACCTGGATTTTGCGGCAGTCTCCGTTGATCGCCAGCTCCTGGTTCTCGTGGGGCGAGACGATGATCGCGCAGTCGCGATCGGAGGTCATCTCACAGCCGTTCTTGAGCAGATGCTGCTCGCCCACCAGGGGCAGGCTGAGGCTGTAGCTATTCAGGTGTTCGGCGTCTTCGATGCCCACCGTCACGTCGGTGCCGTACTCGATCACCCCCAGGGTAGTCGACATCGACTTGAGCACATTGCCGCTGTGATGGAATTGAATACGGTTGGGATGGCTGGTCTTGAGCAAGTGGGGGCCGCAGATTCCGGCCATCCACTGGCGCGCGCCATTGAGGTCATAGCGCTCGATACGAATGTCACGAACATGTACATCAGGACTTGTACTCATCACGGGGCACCCACGGCTGTTTTTTTGAACGCGCTCTAACGGCACGCCTCTGCGGGAAAGAGCAATGTTCATGCCGCCAGGGTCCGTGGCAGGCCCTGCCGAAATATGCGGATAACATTCGTCGATTAAGCGGATAGGGACCGCTCAAGATCGCTCTCCTCCTCCCCGACGAACATCCTTCGCGCCCCGCAAACACTGGAATCACGCGGCAAAAAAGCGCACATCGCCATCGACTGCACAAAAGTCAGGCAAGGTGCGCAGGAGTGATTGGGTATTACCTGCCCAGATGGGCAGGCAGGTGTTACCCCGCGCTTACCAGAACTTCCAGGTGTAGGTAGTGATCACGCGGTTTTCGTCGAAGTCATTGGCGTGGCGGAACTTGACGTTGATGTTGCGCAACTCGACGCCGAGGTTCTTCAAGGGACCGTCCTGGATCACGTAGGACAGGTAGATATTGCGCTCCGATTCGCTGCTGTCGCTCAGGGCCCCGCGATCGATATCGGTGCCGCGCAGGTAGCGCGTCATCAGTTTCAAACCGGGCACGCCGACTCCGGCGAAATCGAAGTCGTAACGCGCCTGCCAGGATTTTTCGTTAGGTTTGATGAACGCAATGGCCGACCAGTTCACCAGGTAAGGCTGGGGTGCGTAACCGTTGAGTGTCGGGAATGGACTGTCGCCAAGCATCCGCTGGTAACCCAGGCCAAACGCGTGAGGCCCTTTGCGCAAGGTGGTCATGGCGCCGTAGGAACGGTTGTCGATGCGGCCGTACAGGGCGTCGCCATCTTGCTTGTTGTTGAAGTAGCGCACATCGGTTTTCAGGCCGTAACCGCTGCCCAGATCAGCCAGGTAGGTTCCCCCCAGGTAGTGCTGGCGGTAGATGTCTTCCAGCTGCCCGTAGAAGTACGTGCCGGTCAGCGCTGGCGTGAACGCGTAGCTGGCGCCGCCGAAGTTCAGGCCGTCGCTGCGGCGCTGGATGTCCGGTCCGTTGAACAGGTACATTTTCTCGCTATTGGAAGATTCACGACCGCTGATTTCGGTGAAGCGTCCGCCGGTCAATGTCAGCTTGTCCACTTCCTTGGACTCGATCAGGGTGCCATGGTAAGTGGTGACCAGCTGCCGCGAATCATCCATGTAGGCCACCGGCAGGGTCGGCCGGTGTTCACCGAATTTCAACTCGGTTTTCGAATAGCGCACCTTGGCCGTGTAGCCGCCGCGACCGTACTCGGTGGCCTGCTCCTGCTTGCTGACGCTGTAGGGAATGATGCTGTCTGGCCCCCTGCCGCCACCGCCATCGAGCCGGTAGGCGTACTGCATCGAGGCGTCCAGGCCGAACTGCAGCGGCCCTTCGGTGTAGCCCGAAATGAAACGCAGATCGAAACCCTGGGTCCAGCTGCCAATGCGCGAGTTTTTCGGATTCTCACCCTTGTAGTCACGGTCGATATAAAAGTTTCGCAGGCCCAGGCCCAGGTGGCTGTCTTCGACGAAGTCGGCCATGGCCATCATCGGCGTCATCATTCCGGCCAGGCTGGCCGTCTGCACGCAGCGGGTAAACCAACTCGCTTGAAACATAACTTTCCCCTCCCTTTTAATGTGCGAACACATCAAGTAGCGGCGCGACCAAAGCGATCACCCCAATCGTCGGCAGTTGTTTCTTTATTAAAATAATCAGCGTCAGTCGTTATTAAAGATGTGCGTTGGGTAAAACCCCAACAGGACTGATTAGGCCGTATTAATTCTTGACTCTCTATCCTGTTAATTCGCGAGTCATATCCGTTTACTTCGAATTACCGAGCACCACCCGAGCCCACCGCCAAAGCCGCGAGCCCCGTGCTGGCCGGCCAATTTTATGGACTGTGTTTGCCGACAAAGCGGATAGACCCCGGGCCGGGCAACTTATTTAATAAAGGCACACACCAATTATTTAAATGCACGAATTAGCCCGATGCAACGAGGTATCGATTAATGAACAGTGCAAAAAGCCTGGAACAATGGAAAAGTTTTATTGAGGGCTGCCTGGACTTTCGCCCGGCGGACGGGGTGTTCCGGATTGCCCGGGATATGTTTACCGAGCCGGATTTGTTTGATCTGGAAATGCAGTTGATCTTCGAGAAGAACTGGATCTACGCCTGCCATGAAAGTGAGATCGCCAACAAGCACGATTTCATGACCATGCGCGCCGGACGCCAGCCGATGATCATCACCCGCGACGGCGACGGCCAACTCAATGCACTGATCAACGCTTGCCAACATCGCGGCACCACCCTGACGCGCGTCGGCAAGGGCAACCAGTCGACCTTCACCTGCCCTTTCCACGCCTGGTGCTACAAAAGTGACGGCCGCCTGGTCAAGGTCAAGGCGCCTGGTGAGTACCCGGAAGGCTTCGACAAAGCCACCCGCGGCCTGAAAAAAGCCCGCATCGAAAGCTACAAGGGGTTTGTCTTCATCAGCCTCGACGTAAATGGCAGCGACAGCCTCGAAGACTTCCTCGGCGACGCCAAGGTGTTCTTCGACATGATGGTCGCGCAGTCGCCCACCGGTGCACTCGAAGTGCTGCCGGGCAAATCCACCTACACCTACGATGGCAATTGGAAACTGCAGAACGAAAACGGCCTGGACGGTTATCACGTGAGCACCGTGCACTACAACTACGTGGCCACCGTGCAGCACCGCCAGCAGGTCAACAGCGAAAAAGGCCTGGCCGGTGCCGACACCCTCGACTACAGCAAGCTGGGCGCTGGCGACAAGGAAACCGATGACGGCTGGTTTGCCTTCCACAACGGTCACAGCCTGCTGTTCAGCGACATGCCCAACCCCGCCGTGCGTCCCGGTTACTCGACGATCATGCCGCGCCTGCTCGAAGAGCACGGCCAGGGCAAGGCCGAGTGGATGATGCACCGGCTGCGCAACCTGAACATCTACCCGAGCATGTTCTTCCTCGACCAGATCAGTTCGCAGCTGCGCATTATCCGCCCGATCGCCTGGAACAAGACCGAGATCAACAGCTTCTGCCTCGGTGTGGTCGGCGAGTCTGACGCCGATCGGGAAAACCGCATTCGCCAGTTTGAAGATTTTTTCAACGTTTCCGGCATGGGCACCCCGGATGACCTGGTGGAATTTCGTGAAGCCCAGCGCGGTTTCCAGGCGCGCCTGGAGCGCTGGAGCGACATCTCCCGCGGCACTGGCAAATGGGTCGAGGGCGCCACGCCCAACAGCGAAACCATCGGCATTTCACCGGCGCTGACCGGCACCGAGTTCACCCATGAAGGCCTCTACGTCAATCAGCATGGCAACTGGCAGCGCTTCATGCTCGAAGGCCTGGCGCGCCTGGCCGCCGAAGAGCAACCGTTGAAACTGCGTGAGGTGTGACCATGAATTCGCAACTGCAATACCGCATCGAGCAATTTTTCTATCGCAACGCCGAAGCCTGCGACGCCCAGGATTGGGATGCTTACCTGGCGATGTTCAGCGACGACAGCGAGTTTCACCTGCCGCAATGGGACTCGGAGCACGTCTACACCACCGACCCAAAACGCAGCATGTCGCTGATCTACTACCCCAACCGGGGCGGGCTCGAAGACCGGGTGTTCCGCATTCGTACCGGCAAGGCGGCATCGACCATCCCGATGCCGCGCACCCTGCACCTGATCAGCAATGTGCGCATTGCGCCGCTGGATAACGACGAGCTGGAGGTGCGGGTCAACTGGCACACCCTGTACTACCGACTGCAAACCGCCGAGCAATTCTTCGGCCGCGCGACCTACCACCTGCGACCCGACGGCGATAGCTGGAAGATCTCCCGCAAGCATGTGCTGCTGCTCAACGACACCATCAACTCGGCGCTCGATTTCTATCACCTCTGACTGGCGGAAGTCTGGATCATGAGTCACAAGGTCGCGTTCAGTTTTGCCGACGGAAAAACCCTGTTTTTCCCGGTTCAGAGCAATGAAATCCTCCTCGATGCGGCGCTGCGCAACGGCATCAATATCCCGCTCGACTGCCGGGAAGGCGTGTGCGGCACGTGCCAGGGACGCTGCGAGTCGGGCCTGTACAGCCAGGACTATGTCGACGATGAAGCGCTGTCGGCTGAAGACATTCGCCAACGCAAGATGCTCACCTGCCAGACCCGGGTGCAGTCCGATGCAGCGTTCTACTTCGACTTCGCCTCCAGTCTGTGCAACGCACCGGGCCCGGCTCTGCTCAAGGGCATCGTACGAGCAGTGGAACAGGTCTCGCCGAACACCGCGATCCTGCATCTGGATGCCGGCGCCGATGGCCAGCAACTGGACTTCCTGCCGGGTCAGTACGCCCGGCTGCAGGTGCCGGGCAGCGATGGCAAACGCTCCTATTCGTTTGCCAACCGCCCCAACAGGGGTAACCAGCTGCAATTCCTGATCCGCCTGCTACCCGATGGGCTGATGAGTAACTACATTCGCGAACGCAGCCTGATTGGCGACGAGATCATGCTCGAAGCGCCCCTAGGCGCTTTCTACCTGCGCCATGTCGACAAGCCCCTGGTCTTTGTCGCCGGCGGCACCGGGCTCTCGGCGTTCCTGGGCATGCTCGACGAGCTCGCCGAGCGTGGCGGTTGCGGACACCCGGTGCACTTGTACTACGGCGTGCGCAACGCTGCGGACCTCTGCGAAACCGCACGCATCGCGGCCTACGCCGAGCGCATCCGCGGCTTTCGCTTCACCCCGGTAATCAGCGATCCGACCCCGGACTGGAGCGGCAAGCGCGGCTACATCACCGAGCATTTCGACCTGGCCGAGTTTCGCGATCAGGACCTGGACATGTACCTCTGCGGGCCGCCACCGATGGTCGAGTCGATCAAGCAATGGCTGGCCGGCCAGAGCCTCGACCAGACACGCCTGTACTACGAGAAGTTTACCGATAGCAACACCTGACACTGGAAGCCACAGCCACAACAAAGCTCCAGGCACTCGCACATTTTTTACTGCCCTCCACTAACAACTACGTCTCGCGCGATGCGGACTTCACTAAAGGCGGCATTATGAAAAAACTACTCGTGGGTACATTGCTGGCAGCCAGCTGCGTGGCCAGTCTGCTGGCGCAGGCCCAGGACCCGGTGCGCATCGGTTTCATCACCACCCTCTCGACCCCCGCCGGGTATCTGGGGGAAGACTCGCGCGACGGTTTCCAGCTGGCGATCGACCAGGAGAACGGCAAGCTCGGCGGAGTACCCGTGAGCCTGCTGGTCGAGGACGACGGGCTGCAACCGGCCCGGGCCAAGCAGATCATCGACCGCATGAGCCTGGACGGTATTTCGCTGTACACCGGGGTGATTTTTTCCAATGTACTGGCGGCGGTGGTGAACACCGCGACCAAGGACGGCTTCTACATCAGCAACAACACCGGCCCGTCGAGCCTGGCCGGCAAACAGTGCAAGCCCAACTACTTCGTCGCCTCTTACCAGAACGACACCATCCATGAAATGGCCGGCGTCGCGGCCAACGACCTGGGCTACAAGAAGATGGTGATCCTCGCGCCCAACTACCAGGGTGGACGCGATGCGCTGGAAGGTTTCAAGCGCACCTACAAGGGTGAAGTGACCGAGATCTACACCAAACTCAACCAACTCGATTTCTCGGTCGAGCTGGCCCGGGTACGGTCGCTGGCACCGGATGCGATTTTCGAATTCCACCCTGGCGGAGCAGGCATCAACTTCGCCAAGCAATACGGCAGTTCAGGCCTGGGTAAAACCATCCCGATGGTGGTGCCGGTGTTCTCCATGGATGAGCGCATGCTCGCCGCCACCGGCGACGTCGCCAAGGGCATGAACATCGTGACCCTGTGGAACCCGGCGTCGACCAACCCGGCCAACCAGGCCTTCGTCAAGGCATTCACCGATAAATACAACCGGGTGCCGACCGTGTATGCCGCCCAGACCTATGACACGGCACGCCTGATCGGGGCTGCATTGAAGACCGTGGATGGCAACGTGAAGGACGCCACGGCATTTCGCAATGCCCTGCGCAACGTCAAGTTCGACTCGATCCGCGGCGACTTTGCTTTTGGCAAGAACCAGCATGCGGTCATCGACTGGTATTTGCTGCGGGTAGAAGCCGACGCCAACGGCAAACTGGTCCAGGTGCCGGTGCAGACCATTGCCAAATCGCAAGTGGACAGCTTTGCCGCTGAATGCGCCTTGTAATCCGCGCGCCTGTGGCCAGGTGAGTTCCTGTGGCGAGGGCGCTCGCCACAGGACTGCGCACATTTCCGGCATTTTCCGTAGGATTCCCCATGCTGCTACTCGAACAAATACTTAACGGCCTGCAATACAGCGCGCTGCTGTTCCTGCTCGCCTCGGGCCTGACCCTGATCTTCGGCATCATGGGCGTTATCAACCTGGCCCATGGCGCCTTCTACATGGTCGGGGCCTTTTGTGCCGCCTATACCGCGTCAGCCAGCGGCTCTTTCTGGCTCGCCGGGCTGGCGGCGATTGTCGGTTCTGCGCTGTATGGGCTGCTGATTGAAACCAGCATCATGCGCAGGCTTTACAGCCGCGATCACCTCGACCAGGTGCTGGCCACCCTCGCCGTGGTGTTTTTCACCAACGAGCTGATCACCCTGTTGTTCGGTCGCAGCCCGCCGGCAATGCCGACTCCCGAGTGGTACGGGACTTTCGTCGAAGTCCTGCCCGGCTTGATGTACCCGGTCAGCCGCCTGTTGTTCATCGCGGCTGGAGCCCTGGTGGCGATTGCCATGTGGCTGCTGATCAACCACACCCGCCTGGGCATGTTGATCCGTGCCGGGGCCGACGATCACGAGATGGTCGGCGCCCTGGGCGTGAACATCGCCCGCCTGTACACCCTGGTGTTCGTCTTTGGCTGTGTGCTGTGCGGGCTCGCCGGCTTCATGGCGGCGCCGTTGTTGTCGGTGGAAATCGGCATGGGCGAGAAAGTCCTGATTACCACCTTCGTGGTGATCGTCGTCGGCGGCGTCGGTTCGGTGCGCGGTGCGCTGGCCGGTGCCCTGCTGATCGGCATGGTCGACGGTCTCGGGCGCGCCTATATCCCGCAATTGCTCGACCAACTGCTGCCCGCCGAAGTCAGCGGCACCTTGAGTGGCGGGCTGATTTCCGCCAGCGCCTACATCGTCATGGCCGTCGTATTGCTGGTCCGTCCACGCGGCCTGCTACCGGCCCGTGCCTGAGGAAAACACCATGTCCCGTCGAGTTCTGATCGATCTGCTGTGCCTGGCGACGTTCGCCCTTTTGCCGTTGCTCGCTTCGTTGTTGCACGAACCCTTTTTGGTCAGCCTGTTCACCCGCCTGGCGATCTACGGCATGGCGGCGGCCAGCCTCGACCTGTTGATCGGCTACGGCGCGATGATCAGCTTCGGTCACGCGGCGTTTTTCGGCCTGGGTGGCTACGTGGTCGGCGTGATCGGCTTTCACACTTCCCAGGCGCTGCCGTTGTGGGGCTGGGAAGGCTCCAGCAGCGCGCTGATCGTCTGGCCGCTGTCGCTGCTGGTGTGCGCGTTGTTCGCCGTGGTGGTCGGTTACCTGTCTCTGCGCACCAGCGGCGTGCAGTTCATCATGATTACCCTCGCCTTCGGCCAGATGCTGTATTTCGTGCTCGGCTCACTGTCGCTGTACGGCGGCGATGACGGCATCCTGCTCAGCGAGCGCAATACCCTGCCGGGCCTGGATCTGGACAACCCGGTGCAGTTCTATTACCTGTGCCTGGGACTGTTGGTGGCCTGGCTGCTGTTCTGCCGCCGGCTGGTGAATTCGCGTTTCGGCTACGTGCTGCGCGGCCTCAAGCAAAGCGAGCGACGCAGCGTCAGCCTGGGCCTGCACCCGCTGCGCTATCGCCTGACAGCCTTCGTCATTGCCGGGGTTGGCGGTGGCCTGGCCGGCATCTTGTGGGCCAACTACGCGATGTTCGTCAGCCCGGACATGGGTGCCTGGCACAAGTCCGGCGAACTGATGGCGATGGTCATTCTGGGTGGCGTTGGCACCCTGCTCGGGCCGGTGTTGGGCGCTGCTGTGTACCTGGGACTGGAGCAGGTATTGAGCCTGTGGACCGAGCACTGGTTGCTGATCTTCGGCCCGTTGCTGCTGGTGGTGGTGCTGTTCGGCAAAAAAGGCCTGTACGGTCTGCTCCTCAGTCCTGGACCGCGCTGGCGCAAGTCGCCGGCCGCGCCCGTGATCGTCAATAGCGAGGTGCGTCCATGACTGCGCAACTGTCTACCCAAAACCTGGAAAAATCCTTCGGTGCAGTCAAGGCCACCAACGGCGCAAGTTTCGATATCGCACCGGGTGAACTGCACGCGATCATCGGGCCCAATGGCGCGGGGAAATCCACGCTGATTTCGCAGATCGCCGGGGAGATCCGCCCGGACAAGGGCAGGATTTTTCTCAACGGCCAGGACATCACTGACGTGCCCGCCCACCAGCGCCCTCGCCTGGGCCTGGCGCGAGCCTTTCAGGTCAGCCAGCTGTACCCGGAGTTCACCTTGCTGGAAAACGTCGCCGTGGCGATTGCCGCCCGGGACGGGCAGACCTTCGGCATGTGGCGGCCGCTCGGCACTGACGCCCGCTTGCTGAAACCGGCCGCCGACTATTTGCACCGCGTGGGCCTCGGTTCACGGGGCCAGGCACTGGTCAGCGAGTTGTCCCACGGCGAACGACGCCAGCTGGAAATCGCCCTGGCCCTGGCGCAGGAAGCCTCGGTGCTGTTGCTCGATGAGCCCATGGCCGGAATGGGCGCTGAGGAATCGGCGCGCATGACGCAGTTGCTGCTGGAGCTCAAGGGTCGCTACGCGATCCTGCTGGTCGAGCATGACATGGACGCGGTGTTCGCCCTGGCTGACCGCATTACGGTATTGGTTTACGGCCAGACCATCCTCACTGGCAGCGTCGAGCAGGTTCGCAACGACCCGCAAGTACGCGCCGCCTACCTGGGAGAAGAACATGCTTGAAGTCAGTGGATTGCAGGCCGGCTATGGCCTGAGCCAGGTGCTGTTCGATATGCACCTGAAGATCGAGCAAGGCCAGGTGGTGTCGCTGATCGGGCGCAATGGCATGGGCAAGACCACGACGGTGAAGTCGATCATGGGTCTGCTCAAACCCACCGCTGGCAGCATCCTGGTGCATGGCCGGGAGATGCGCGGCGCGCCGCCCTATCGCATCGCCCAGGCTGGGTTGGGGCTGGTGCCGGAAGGCCGGCGCGGTTTTGGCAGTCTGAGCGTGCGGGAGAATCTGCTCGCTACGGCGACCCGCGGCAAGTGGGATCTGGCGCGGATTTACGCACTGTTTCCACGGTTGCTGGAGCGCCAGGATCAGTTGTCGAAGACGCTTTCCGGTGGTGAGCAGCAGATGATGGTGGTGGCCCGTGCGCTTCTGACCAATCCGCAGTTGTTGATTCTGGATGAGGCGACTGAGGGCCTGGCGCCGATCATTCGTGAAACGATCTGGAGTTGCCTGGCGAGTTTGAAGGCCGAGGGCGAGACGATTCTGGTGATCGACAAGAACCTCAAGGAAATGGCCCGGGTGGTGGACTGTCATCACATTATTGAAAAGGGCCGGCAGGTTTGGAGTGGGACGCCGGGGGAGTTGGCTGCTACGCCGGAGTTGTCTCGGCGGTATTTGGGGGTTTGATGGGGGGCATATTCGGGTTTTTGGTTGTGGCTGATATGGGTTCCGCCCTTACGGCGGGTTACTTGGAAATGGCTACGCGCCCCGGCACCAAGTAACCAAGCGCTTTTTGCCCCACCACTTGGCACCTCGCCTAGGCTCGGTGTGCCCTCACTCCGGCATTGCATCGGCGGCGTTACGTGAACGCGAATTTTTGGCACAACCAAAATCCCCTGTAGGAGCCCGGCTTGCCGGCGATGGCGATCTCGCGAGTGCCATCGCCGGCAAGCCGGGCTCCTACAGGGATTGGCGGTGTGCAGATTTCTGCCCCCCACGGACACTGTGGGAGCTGGCTTGCCGGCGATGGTCGTTAACGATAACGCGTGCTCACAGGACAAACGCGCCGTGACTTACTGCAACGGCGAAAAACTCGCCGGCAGGTAGATCGTCGAATGCATGTCAAGCAGCTGCGGGCCCGAATTTTCCGGGGGCCAGACTCCGTCTTTCACGGCGCGGGTGCGTACGTCCAGGCGCTGTTCGAGAGAGGCGTAGGGCCAGATGTGCAGGTAACGGGGCAGTTGCCCGTCGGTGGCATAAAAAGCCGCATACACCGGTGAGTATTGCTCGGCGGTTCTTGGCCTCACGGCTTTTTCCCAACCCGCTATCGTCGGTGCCAGGCCCGAGGGCACCAGGTCGTACATGCGCAGTTCGTAGAACGGCCCGTGCTGCCCGGCCGGCAATGGCTCGATAAAGGGAAACAAGGTGTAGTTTTCCACACGCATGTTCAACTGGTAAGCCTCGACACCAAACGCGTCCGCGCTCGACAGATAACGTTCGCGCTCGGCCTGACGTGCGGCCTCATCGGTAAAACCGCGCAGCACCGCGATCTGATTCAGCGGGCCGATCTCCGAGGCCCAGCACCCCATCAGCTGCACCCCGGCGTCGGCGTTGTGCAGTTTTTGCTGCAGGCACTCCATGGCAGCGGCAACAGTGCGCACGCGCACGGTGAACGTGATCAGTTCGTACAGCTTCATGACAACCTCGATTCCAGAGTAGACAGGTATTTTTTTACGACTGCTGCGTCCGAACGCGGCCCGAGCCGGACGCAGGCTTCGCCAGCTGCTACATGAGTTGTGTAGCGCAACATGGGTTGTGCGCGCCCTGTAGCAGCTGGCGCAGCCTGCGTTCGGACGGAGCAGGCGCCATGTCAGGCGGCGCGGTGTTCCAGGTCAGGACGTCACCACCGCGCCATTGAACACCGGCGACAACCCCATCAATTCAAGCTTGCGGGTGAACTCACCCAGCCTTTGTAATTTGTAGGCTTCCAGGTCTACCTCGCGGTAGTCATAAAATCCCTCTCCCTCGCGTAGCCCGTTGCGCCCTAGTGCCATGTTGTCGGCGATGACCTGGGGCGGCAGGAAGCGCGGGTCGATGGCTTGCGCCAGGTAGTGCGAGGCATAGAACAGGATGTCGCCGCCGCCCCAGTCGATGAATTCAAGCATCCCCAATACCGAGAAGCGCAAGCCGAAACCGACACGAATCGCCGTGTCGATATCCTCGGCACTGGCCACGCCCTCCTCGACCATGCGCGCCGCTTCATTCATCGCCAGCGCCTGGATTCTCGGCACGATGTAGCCTGCTGCCGGGGAGCACTGCACCGGGACTTTGCCGATGCGCTTGAGCAAGGCCATCAGGCGCTGCAGCACCTGCGGGCAGGTGGCGTCGCTGCGACTGACCTCCACCAGCGGCATCAGGAATGCCGGGTTCAACCAGTGGGCGTTGACGAAGCGCTGCGGGTGCGTGACCAGCGCCGCAAGCTGGGTCACCAGGAAGGTTGAAGTGGTGGACGCAATCACCGTTTCAGCGGCGCACGCCTCGCTCAACCAGGCGAAGGTCTGGGTCTTGAGTTCGAGCACTTCCGGCACTGCCTCGAACACCACTGCAGCTTCTTGCAAACAGGTACTACTGCCCTCGCGGTCGCACAGGCGCACATGGCTCATCGCCTGTTCGGCTTGAGCTGCATCCAGTGAACCGAGGCGCACCAGCGTTGCCAACTCACCCCGCAGATGGTCTTCGACCTCGCGAAAATAACGGGCTTGCGCTGCCGCGTCCCTGTGCTTGATGTCGATCAAGGTCACCGGCAGCCCGGCAAACATGAACGCCAGGGCGATGCCCTCGCCCATGCGTCCGGCGCCGACGATGCAGATGCCTTGCAGGCCGCCGCTCATGCTGGCAACCCCTGGCTCAGGTACTGCGTCATCTGGCTGCGGCTGAGTTGCTCAAGGCCGAGGTTTTCCAGAGTCCGGCCCTGGGCATACAAGTCGATGCCGCTGACCGCCGTAGCCACACTCAGCAGGCCTTGGGCAATCGGGGTCGGCACGCCGGCCCAGCGCCCCACCGACACCAGGAACGACAAGCCCAGGCGCGTGTCTTCGAGCATGTAGCGGTGCTTCTGCAGGTCGATGTCTTCGCGCCAGTCGCCGCTGTCGGTAAGTTTGCCGTGGGCGCCGCGACCGTACATCCATTCATCGCCATCGGTGGCGTAGTGGTCGGCCAGGGGGAAATGCGGTGCGCCGTAACCGAGCGCTTCACGGATTGCGATGCGTTCGGCGTCGAGCGCGTTGGTCACTCGACGGATCGAGGGGACGGTGCCTTCGTTGTGAATGTCCCATGTGTCGAAATGTTCGAGGGGCCCGGCGTTCATCATGATCAACGGCGGATGAATGATCGGCCCGGCGTTCATCAATGCGCCGCTGAGGGCGTCCTCGATCGGCTCGACGCTGGGGTAGGCCTCGCGCAGCACGGCGAACGCCGACTCGCTGAGGCGACTCGGGAAAACCCCGGTCGGCAGGCGAGTCGCGTAGCCGCTGATCACTACCTGGTTATCGCCGTGTTTACGCGCCAGGTAAGGCAAGGTACCGGTTTCGGCGAACGCCACTTCGGCGCGATTGCCGACCCTGACCATCGCCTGGGCGAAGACCATGCTGCCGAACGTGCCCGGTGGCAGGAACACCACCTGGCCGTCGTGCAGCAGCGGCGCGAGTTCAATGGCAAGGTCTTCGTGAGTCGTCGAAGGCAAGGCGATGACCAGCAGCTGTGCATCGACCACCGCGTGTGCCAGGTCGCAGGTCAGGGCCAGGGCGTCGCCGGGCTGGCCGAGGCTGACTTTGCGTTCGCCACGAAAGTCGCGCACCCGCAGATGCCCGAGCCCTTGCAGGGTTTCGAGCGCCGCACTGTCCCTGCGCCACAGGCGCACCGAATGGCCTTTTTCCGCCAACTCTATGGCTGCCGCGTAGCAACCGTGACCACCGCCGATAACACTGATATTCATGGGTTCACTCCTGTAGAAGAGCCTCGATCCTAGCAACGGGGCCAGGGGCTCACTGGCCGAAACGCGCAAGCGTGATTCCGATTCTGCAACGCATTACAACCTGACCTGTAGGAGCGAGCCTGCTCGCGAAAAAACCCAGCGTGGAGTGTCAGGTTTCCCGCGTTATCGTTGACGACCATCGCGAGCAGGCTCGCTCCTACACAGGTGTAAATGTGCAGGTCAATCGGCGCTGGAACAGGCTGTCGCGGTCGAGGTGATTGAGGTGGGTGCAGCCCATCAGGTTCATGCTCCGCGCCAGTTCTTCGCTTAATAAATCCAGGGCGCGGGCCACGCCGGCTTCCCCTGCCACGGCCACGCCGTAAAGCGTGGAGCGCCCGAGCATGACCGCGTCGGCCCCCAGGGCCAGCGCCTTGACGATATCGCTGCCGCGGCGAATGCCACCGTCGAGCAGCAGGCTGAGCTTGCCCCGAGCCTGAGGGGCGATGGCCGCCAGGGCGTCGAGGCTGCTCAGTGCGCCATCCAGCTGGCGACCGCCGTGGTTGGAGACCACCACGCCGTCGAGGCCCAGGGCGATAGCCCGCTCGACATCCGCCGGATGCAGTACACCCTTGAGCAACAGCCGGCCGCTCCATTGTTCGCGCAGCCGTGCCAGGGTGTCCCAGTCGAGCAAGGTGTCCATCTGCTTGCCGATAAACGCCATCGACCCCAGGGCATTGCGTTCGCTCGCCGGCAGGTATGGTTCGAGGTTGCCCATGCCCGGCATCCCCGACGGCCACAGTGTCTGCCTGAGCCAGCGCGGGTGGCGCACCACGTCGAATTTATTGCGCCATGACAGCTGTCGCGGCCTGGCAAAACTGCGCCGGTCCCATTCGCGATTGCCCAGCACCATCGCGTCGCAGGTCAACAGCAGCGTTCGGCAACCGACGGCAGTGGCGCGCTGCAGCAAATCTTTCTGCACCTGAGGATCGCGCATGGCGTACAGCTGGAACCACAGATCAACCCCCGGAACCGCTGCAACCAGGTCTTCAAGTGAGGTGTTGGACGCGGTACTCAAGGTGAACGGCAAACCCCTGGCCGTTGCCGCCCTGGCCAAGTGAATGTCGGCATCGCGGTGCAGCAGGCCGTTGTAACCGGTTGGACCGATCAGCATCGGCATCGGCAACACCTGGCCCAGCAGCAGGCGCGAAGTGTCCGGCGCGTGACACGGCACCATGGCCCTGGCGTGCAGCCCATAACCACTGAAGGCGTCGAGGTTATCGCGCAGCGTCAACTCGGCTTCGGCCCCGCCGTTGAGGTATTCCCAGGCGAAGTACGGCAAGCGTCGTTGGGCCATGTCGGCCAGTTCGGCAATGCTGTGCACTCGATCGAGGTCGGTGCCGGTATGGAAACGGCGCATAGACAGTCCTTTGAACAGAGCAAAAAAATGCCCGGGAGGAGCAATCCGGGCTAAGGAAAACCGTGGTCAAACCGCCCGATGCGCGGGCGGTACTGGAAGCCGCAAGCGACTCGCTCAGAACTTCCAGGTGTACGTGGTGATCAGGCGATTTTCCTGATAGTCCGGGCCGGACGCATTGCCGTTGCCATAACGAGTCTTGACGTCGATGCGTCGCCATTCAAAACCCACGTCCTTGAGCGCGCCGCTTTGCACCACATAACCGAGCACGATGTTGCGTTCGCTTTCGACGTTCTGGTCCAGGGCGTTGCTGCCGCGGTCGATGCCAGTGCCGCGCATGTAGCGGGTCATGAACTTCAGGCCCGGCAAGCCCATGCCGGCGAAGTTGTAGTCGTAGCGCAACTGCCAGGAGCTTTCGCTCGGCTTGACGAACGCCACGGTCGACCAGTTCACCAGGTAGGGTTGCGGCGCATAACCGTTGAGCGTCGGGAACGTCGACTCGCCGAGCATGCGCTGATATCCGACGCCGAAAGCATGCGCGCCCTTTTTCAGGGTGGTCATGAGCCCGTAGGATTTGTTGTCGATATCGCCGTACAGTGCTTTGCCGTCTTCACTGTTATTGAAGTAACGAAGGTCGGTTTTCAAGCCATAACCGGCACCCAGGTCATGGTTGTAGGTCAGGCCCAGATAGTGCTGTTTATAGATATCTTCCAGTTGCCCGAAGAAATACGTACCGGACAAGTTCGGCGTGAATGCATAAGTCGCACCACCAAAATTCAAGCCATCACTACGGCGTTTAACATTGGGGCCATTAAACAGGTACATCTTCTCTCTGTTGGAAGACTCGCGGGAACTGATTTCGGTGAAGCGCCCACCGGTCAGCGTCAGGTTATCGACCTCTTTGGACTCAAGTTGTACGCCATGATAGGTAGTGATCAACTGCCGGGAATCATCGATGTAGGCCACCGGCAACGTCGGTCGAAGTTCACCCACCTTGAGTTCAGTCTTGTTGTAGCGAACCTTGCCGGTCAGCGCCGCGCGCCCGTAGTCGCGGACCTGCTCGCCCTTGCTGGTGTCGTACGGGATGATGGTGTCCGGACCACGCCCGCCGCCGCCATCCAGGCGATAGGCGTATTGGGCCGAGAGGTCCAGGCCGAACTGCAACGTGCCTTCGGTGTAACCCGAGATGGCGCGAAAATCGAAGCCCTGGGTCCAGCTACCGACCCGTGACTGCGGCGCGTCGTGCTGTTTGAAATCGCGGTCGATGTAGAAATTGCGCATGCCCAGGCTGACCTGACTGTCGTCGACGAACTCAGCGTGCGCAAGCAGCGGTGTGAAGACCCCCATCACGGCCGCAGTGGAAAGGCCACGGTTTATCCAGCTGTTCTGAAACATCAAACTTTCCTTCTTTTTTTACATGCGCAAAGGCACGGCTAGTGGAAGCAGATCAATTCAGCAAAGTGCAACTTTGGCAGTCAATCCGCAGTATTGTTTTTATAACCACTTACTGCAAAAAAGTCGTAGCACAGTCATTCGCCGAAACAGCGACAACCGCTTATAGTTATTATTAAATCTTCAACGATATGGGAAAGTTCTATCGTGATCCAAGCACTCAACAGTTCGCTTTGGAAGCATCGCCCAAGCGGTGATAAGCGCGATTGAAATACACTAGGCCTTCCTGGCTCTCGCCATTGCGAATACCCAGGACCTCGCAATAAAAGATGGTGTGCGAGCCGACTTCATGGGCCTGGGCAATCCGGCAGTCGAAACTCACCAGCGCCTCATCCAGCAGCGGCGCACCGCTTTCCAGAGTGCTCCAGGAGGCGCAGGCAAATCGCTGGTCGGTATCGAGGTTGCGATTGGAAAACGCCCCCGACACTTCCTGGTGACCCGCCGTCAGCACGTTGACACTGAGCACGCCGTTGCTCTTGAAGTGCACGTTGGAAAACGACGAGCGATTCATGCACACCAGCAACGTCGGCGGCTGGTCGGTGACGCTGCACACAGCCGAAGCGGTGAAGCCGAAGCGCCCCGCAGGGCCATCGGTGGTGATGACCGAAACCGCGCCACCGAGCATTGCCATTGAGTTACGAAATCCAGTTGTATCGACCATGGTCTTACCCTCCGGTCTATCAGATATCCAGTACCAGCTTCTTGGACTTGGCCCGGGAACAGCACACCAGAATCTGGTCATTGGCGGACTTTTCGTCATCCGTGAGGTAGACGTCGCGGTGATCCGGTTCGCCTTCGATCACGTCGCACAAGCAGGTGCCGCAGACGCCCTGCTCGCAGGACACTTCAATCTTGATGCCGACCGCGGTCAGCGCCTCGACGATGCTCTGGCCTTCGGCAACCTGCACGGTCTTGCCGCTGCGCTGCGCCACCACCTCAAAGCCTGCGCCCGAGGCGTCGACTTCCACCTGGAAGTACTCGCGATGCACGTGATCATCGGCGTAACCGGCTGCCAGGGCCTGGGCAATGACCCAGTCCATGAACCCCGCCGGACCGCAGACATACACATGCACGCCGGCTTGCGGGGTGCCCAGCACTTTGCCCAGGTCGAGCTTCTGCTCGGGTGCCTCGTCATCGAAGTGGGTGTGCAGACGGGCGGCGAACGCCGCGTTGCCGAGCTCGGCGAGAAACGCGCTGCGGCTGCGGGAACGGCCGCAGTAGTGCAGGTCGAAATCGCTGTCACGGGCATTCAACGCATACGCCATGGCGACCATCGGTGTGATGCCGATGCCACCGCCGATCAGGATCGAGCGCTTGGCATCGCTGGCCAGCGGGAAGTGATTGCGCGGCAGGCTGATCTCGATCTCGCGACCTTCCTGCAGCAGCTCATGCACGGCCACCGAACCGCCGCGCGATGCCGGGTCCTTGAGGACGCCGAGGCGATAGGCGCCGGCATTGGCCGGGTCGCCACACAGCGAGTACTGGCGCACCAGGCCGGTCTTGAGGTGGATGTCGACGTGCGCCCCCGCCTCGAAGGCGGGCAAAGGCTGGCCGGCCGGATCACTCAGGTCCAGTACGACCACTCCTTCGCCCTGCTCTTCGCGCTTGCGCACGACGACTTTTAATAATTGATCGCTCATACAGGACCATCCTGAATTTCTGTTCGGGGGACGCCTTTGCGCGCCCCCGCTAGGTGTTCAAAACATGCAACGGTTGACTCAGCGCATGAAGATCCCGCCGTTCACATCCCAGGTCGCCCCGGTCGTGAAGCAGGCGTCTGCGCTGGCCAGTTGCACGATCAGCTTGCCGAGGAACCCGGCGTTACCCAGTTGCCTCACCGGGATCGCCTCGATCAGTTTTTCCAGGCGCTCCGGTGGCACGGCGGCACGCACCGCAGGCGATTCGATCGGCCCCGGAGCGACGGCGTTGACCGTGACTCCGGACGGGGCCAGTTCCTTGGCGAAGATCTTCGTCAGGGTGATGATTGCGCCCTTGGACGCGGCGTAATGCGCACCGGTCGCGGTGCCGCCGTTCTGCCCGGCCAGGGAGGCCATGTTGATGATTCGCCCGTAACCCTGGGCCGCCAGATAGCTGCCGAACACCTGGCAACCGACGAAGGTGCCGCGCAGATTGACGCTCACCACATGGTCGAACTCTTCCGGGCTGATCAGCATCACCGGGGTGGTCATGGTGACCGCGGCATTGTTCACCACCACGTGCAACACGCCCCAATGCGCAACCACAGCCGCCAGCGCCTGCTCGAAATCGGCCTTGCTCGAAACGTCGAGCTTGAGCGCCAGAACCCGCTCGCCAGAGGCATCGAGCTCAGTCGCAGTGGCGTCTGCCGCCTGCAGCGAACGGTCGCTGATCACCACCCGGTAACCGGCGGCCAGCAGTTGTTCGGCGATGCTCTTGCCCAGCCCCTGGGCCGCGCCGGTGACCAATGCAACCTGTGTCATGGCAACGTCCTCAGAGGATGTAGCCGATACCGGCCAGGGTATCGGTGGAGTTGATCAACTGGATCAGCTTGCGCTGGATCTTGAAACTATCGCCGTCGCGCACCAGTTGGAAAGTGACATCGGCGGTGTACTGCTTGAGCACGTCCTTGCGGAATTCGCGCAGGTTCTGCGCACAGCGTACGGTGACTATCCCGTCCTCATCCGACAGCACTCGGAAGCGCGACTGGCTGCGCACGGTACGCGCCCGCGGGGTGGTCGAAATCGACTCGCCGCTGGTCAACCGGGTGACGCGCAACTGGCGCATATGGTGATCGTCGTAGGCGTAGTTCAGGGTGTTCTCGAAATCGGTCTCCAAAGGATCGATCGGGATGATGTAGGTGGCGGTCTCGGTCCACAAGTCGAGCCATTCGACGAAGTCGCCGTGGTCGAGCATGTCCGCTTCCTGCCAGATGAAAGCGCTGACCTGGTTGAGCAATTGCAGATTGATCATGGGGTTCTCCGTCGACTCAGGCCGACATCATCTTTTTCCACTGCTGGTAGCCAGCGCGCATGCCGGTTTCGGCGCTCACATCGCTTACCAGCCCGTCTTCGGATTTGGTTTCGCCTGGCAGACCACGGTTGAGCATGATCCACAGGTCGGTGCCGGCACTGGCGCCACGCTGCACGCGTTCCCAGGCTTCGGAATCGTCCGGGGTGCCAAAGCCCATCGGGCCCTGGAAGTGTTCATGCAGGCGCAGGCGATAGCGGTTGGCCACGGCGGGGCCGCCGTCCATGGTGATCACGGCGTGATGGATTTCGGTCTCGTCCACCGCGATTGGCTGCAACACCCGGAAGAACGCCATGGAGCAGGCAATGTTGGGGAACAGGTTGAGGTTGAAGCCCGACCCGCCCACCGCCCGCACGATGCGCCGCACCGACGATTCGTCCTGGCCTTCGGCGCGCAGCTGGCTGGCCAGCTCTTCGAAACGTTCCGGGATCGGCAGGTCGAGGTTGGCTTCCAGGTCGACCAGGTCGGGGATCATCACCATCACGCTGTGGCCGTTGCCCAGGTCTTCGACGTAGCCAGGCCCTTTGACGAAGTCGAACAACTCCAGGGTCTGCTCATCCACGGACGACAGGAACGACTTGTGCACCAGCGGAAAGTGGTAGGCGTCGGTGGTGTTTTCCAGCTGGATCTTCCAGTTGCCCGGGAAGCGGAAGCGATGCTCGCCACCGACCTTGACCGGGTAGCCGGCACCCTGCTTCATGAACAGGTCGATCCATTTTTTCGCCGGGCCGAGGAAGTCGACCAGGGGCTCGATATCGTCCTTGAACGTGGCGAAGATCATGCCGTTGTACTGCTCGACCCGCAGGCTGACCAAAGGCAGCTCGGATTTGTCCAGGCAGTCGCCGTAGCTTTCCGGATGCGGCACGCCGCGCAGGCTGCCATCCAGGGCGTAGCTCCAGCCGTGGTAAGGACACACGAAGCTGTTGGCCTTGCCCTTCTTGTGTTCGCAGACCGTGGCACCACGGTGGCGGCAGCGGTTAAGCAGCACGTGCACGTCCTTCTTGCGATCGCGCACGACGATGACCGGCTGCTTGCCGACGTAGGTGCTCTTGTAGCTGCCGGACTCGGGAATCTCACTGGCGTGGGCGACCCAGATCCAGGTGCTGTAGAAAATCTTGTCCAGCTCTTGATCGAAGATCTTGGCGTCGGTGTACAGCGAGGTGTGCACGCGGTCAGGCAAGACCAGGTCGGACGGGCTGGTGTCCAGGTTTACGGCGGTTATCAGGTTATTCACGATCACTCCTCGTCGGCTGGCTCGCCGACTCTAAGAATTCTGGTTGTTGCTTGAGGACTGGCCGGACTTGCCGGGTACAGGCAGGTGCGCGGCGCTGTTCCAGCTGTCCACCGGGCGGCTGAACAGGTTCTCGGTCTGGAAGTGCGCCATGCGCCACTTTCCCTGTTCCCGGGCGAACCGCACCGTCAGGCGGGCACTGTTGAGGTGCGAGGCACCCGAGGCAAAGGTCGAGGTCTGCAACATCACCCAGCTGGCATCCGCGGCATCACCGCTGACCCGGATCAGTTCCGAGGTCAGGAAGTGCACGTTCAGCGCAAAGTGCGCCGGTTCGACCATGTAGGTGGCGAACATGGCCTTGATGGCCTCGCGTCCGTGGTAACCACCAAAACTGTCCTGGTACCTGGCACCCTTGCCTTCCCAGATCGCCTCCGCGGTGAACAGCCCGGCCAGCTCTTCAAGCGGCGATTGCACGCCCAGCTCGTCGCACAGAACCATGTAGCGGTTCATGCAGGCACGGATCGCGTTCTCGCTTTCCAGCTGGTCGAGCCGCTGCTCCAGGGTGCGCAAATGCTCTTGTGATGACATGGCGACCTCTCTTCACTCAGCGCTGGATGATCAGTTCGCGGCCGGTACGGGCCTCGACCTTGCAGTACTTCCAGAGTTTGTAAGGGCCGTTGCCGACGTCGGTGGTGCGAAACAGATTGCACGCGGCGTGCACGGTTTCGATGTCCGGGACATCGGCCAGCAGGTACGTGGTCCAGGGCCAGCCGGCGGATGGGCCGACCATGCTCTGGTCGTCGTCCATGTTGCCCAGCACAGTGACGCCCGGCAGGTCGGCGATGCCGTTCCACATGGCGCCGAACGCGGCCCAGACTTCTAGGGCTTCGGGGCGCGGGGCATCGAAGAAGTTCTGGTTGATGCCGATGCAGAACAACACTCGCAGGGCTTTTTTATCGGTCATGGGGTTCACCATTCAGTAGGAAAAAATTTACAGGTAGCCAGGCAACGGCTTGTTGCCGAAGAAGATCGCGCCGGCGTTCTGGTAGGTCATATCGCCCATGAAGGCGTGCTGGGTAATGACTTGGGTGTCGTTGACGAAACGCGACAGCGGACTGGTGCGATACACGCCGCTCATGCCCGAGAGCATTTGCGCGGTGCGCGCGACTTCGGCGGCGATACGCGTGGCGTGGGTCGATGACAGGCGCAGCATGTTGGTCTGCTCGACGCTTACCGGATCGCCAGCCAGGACACTGGCCCAGGCATCGTCGATCGCCTGGTAGAACCACGAACGCGCAGCGCGCAGCGACGCCTCGGCCTTGGCCATTTCGACCTGGGCCAGCGGCCGGTCCGACAACGATGGCGCACCGGTCACGGAAATTCGCCCGCTGGCCATGCCGCTCAACTCGTCGAGCGCGGCCCGCGCCACGCCCAGGCCAACCACCGACAGCACCTGGGTGGCGAATGACAGCGACGGATAACGGAAGAACGGCTCGTCCAGATTCGATGGCCCACCGCGCACGAAGGTCCACTCTTCCGGCACCACCACGCCTTCGACTACCACGTCATGGCTGCCGGTACCCACCAGGCCGACCACGTTCCAGGTCTCTTCGATCCGCACCTTTTCCCGGGGCATGACCGCCAACCGTGGCAGGCCGAGCATGTCGCCGTTTTTCGGGCTGATACCGACGCCGATCAACGAAGCACCCATGCAGCCGCTGGAGAACTTCCAGCGGCCGTTGACCTCCAGGCCGCCTTCGACGAAGGCCGCTGGCTGAGGTGGGAAAATTCCGCCGGCGAACACTACGTCAGGTGAGTCGGCATAGATCTTTTTGATCGTTTCCAGCGGCAATGCCGACAGGTAGACCGGGCTCATGCCGAAGCTGGCCACCCAACCCGCAGACCCGTCGGCGATCGAGATGTCTTCCACCATCTGGCAGAACTCGGCGGGCGAACGTTCGTCACCGCCAAAACGCTTGGGCACCAGGGCACGGTAGACGCCGAGGGTGCGGAATTGCTCGATCACGTCCTGCGAAATGAATTTCTGCTGGTCGAACTCTTCGTTCCGGGCACGCTCACGAATCTCGACCAGCAGCTTCTGAAACGCTTCATTCGCCGTGATCGGCGCGCGGTGCTGTTGATCCAGCTCGCTTGGCGCAGTCATGGTTTTCTCCATAGTCAGCATGTCGATTACTCTTCCAGGCGCCGGACCAGCTCGCGGCCGACTGCACACAGCAGTTCGTCCGCGCCATGGGCGGCAATCAGTTGAAGGCCTACCGGGAGTCCCGAAGCGCTTTCCAGGGGAATGCTCAGAGCCGGGTGACCGGAAAGGTTGAATGCGCGCACCAGGGAGGTCATCCCCAGCGCGGCGCGAGTGTCGGCCGCATCGGCGACCAGCAAGGGAAAATCGGGCATGGTCGGCAGCGCCAGGATCGGCGTGATGGCCAGGGCGGCGTCCACCTCGGCGGTGAACGCACGTCGCACCAGTTCAGCTTCGGCAACGGACTCGGCAGAGGTCAGGCTGGCGGCGCGCAGGCGGTCGGCAACGTCCTGGCCGACCCGACCGGTTTCCAGCAGATGGCCGCACGCAGCCCAGGTTTCGGCGTTGATCACCGCCATACCGGCGCCGTAAGCCGCCGACATGCCAGGCAGTGATTGTTCGGTCAGCGTGAACCGCGAACGCTCCAGCGCCTGGCTCACAACCGCCTGAACCTGATCGTCGGCGGGCACTGCGACCACACCAATGCAGAGGTTTTCCGGGACCGCGGCCACGTTGAAACTAGGATCAATAACGTGCATGGCAGCAATCAGGCTGTCCATGTCCCGCGCCAGCGGACCTACACAATCGAGGGTGCTGCGCGCCGGCATGACACCCTGGCGACTGACCCGGCCGAAGGTTGGCTTGAGGCCGAACACGCCACAGCACGCTGCAGGAATGCGCACCGAACCACCGGTATCGGTGCCCAGCGCGAAGTCGCAAAGGCCCGCCGCCACCGCTGCCGCCGAACCACTGGACGAGCCACCCGGGATGTAACCCGGATAACGCGGATTGGCCGCAGTGCCGGTCCAGGCGTTGAGGCCGGTGGTGCCGAAGGCCAGTTCGTGCAGGCTGGTTTTACCGGTGATCCGGCAGCCTGCATCCAGGACCGCCTGAACCACTTGGGCATGTTCACGGGCGGCGGGTGCATCGGCCAGTGCCTGGCTGGAAGCGCGGGTCGAATAGCCGGCGATGTCGATGGTGTCTTTCACCATGACCGAAGGGCCGCTCCCGCCTAGGGCTAAATCCTCGACAACAATCGACATGCTCTTTACCTGCTCGTTATGTGTCATCAGAACGGACGCCCTCGGCAAGAAGGCGCTGCAATCGCTTAAATCTAAAATCGTAATATTTACGTGAAATGTCAATTGAATTTTACCGAATGAAATAGTGTGTATTTTCGGTGCAGATTTTCCCGACGCGCACCAGCTGCGTGCAATTTGGTAACACCTGCGAAATACGCAAAATCACCGTATAAAACGTTTTTAATCGTTATAAATCATGATCTTATGACACATAGGCAGAACAAACAGGGACAAATATTTCCAAAAATTTCGAGCAAGGTCCCAGGTCAAAAACCGACGCGCAAAAAAATAATTTGGTGAAAATATGGCCGTGCAAAACACCTAAAAAACAGGTGTTTTTTTGAATTTTTTCATGGGCTTTTTTCGACTGATTCCAGGCTTGTTGATTCAGATCAAAGCCTTGTTCGGCATGGTGTGGTGGCTACTTGCCCTGCCCCGAGACAGCGCTTTTGCACCCTGTCAAAACCCTCCTTCTGGGCAGTCTCCAGGCGAGCCCCGTGGAGGCCCCGGTAACACCCGTGGGCGGTGCACCAGAAAATTTTCTGGCATGCAATCTGCTCTTTGGTCTGGCAGCAGTTAGAAAAAAAACAGGGCCGTACCTTGGGCCGCTCTTGCATCACAGGGTGATCAGCGCGGTCGGCCATTAGCCTTTTGCAGCGTTGCAACTCTTCGGAGAAAGTCATGCTTTTCAGAAAAGCCGTGTCCACGTTGTTGTTGAGTGCCGCCTGCGCCGCCGCCGCGCAGGCTGAAGTGAAAATCGGTGTCATCACCTCCTCCACCGGGCCGATCGCACTGGTCGGCCTGCCACAGAAGAACACCGTGCCGTTATTGCCGACCCAGGCCGGCGACCAGACGGTCAAATACATTTCCCTGGATGACGCGAGCGACCCGACGGCGACGGTGAAAGCCCTGAAAAAGCTGATCGACGAAGAAAAGGTCGATGCCATCATCGGCCCGAGCGGTTCTCCCAATGCCATGGGCGTGATCCAGTTCGTCGCCGAAGCGGGCGTGCCACTGCTGGCTCCGGTGGGCACCGCCGCCGTGGTGCTGCCGATGACCGAACAGAAGAAATGGGTATTCAAGACCACACAAAACGATGACCTGATCGCCAAGGCGCTGTTCGAACACATGGCCAAGAAAGGCGTGAAGACCCTTGGCTTCATTGGCACTGGCGACCCCTATGGCGAGAACTGGGCCAAGGTCATGGCCGGCCTGGCGGCGCAGCAGAACATCAAGGTCCTGGCCAATGAGCGCTTCCAGCGCCAGGACACCTCGGTGACCGGGCAGAGCCTGAAAATCCTCGCCGCGCGTCCCGATGCGGTGTTGGTCGCAGCGCCCGGCAGCTCGGCAGTGATGCCGCAGACCACCCTGTTCGACCAGGGCTATCGCGGCCAGGTGTACCAGACTCACGGCGCCGCATTGCCGGACTTCCTCAAGCTCGGCGGCAAGAAAGTCGAGGGCACCGTCCTGGCCGCCAGCCTGATGCTGGTCCTCGATGAAATCCCCGACAGCCACCCTTCGAAGAAAATCGCCAGCGACTACACCGCCGCCTACGAAAAGCTCAACGGCAGCAAACCGGCGACCTTCGGCGGCAACACGTTCGACGCCGGCCTGCTGCTGCAACAGGCGATCCCGATTGCCTCGGCCAAAGCAGCGCCTGGCACTGCCGAGTTCCGTGCGGCCCTGCGTGATGCGCTTGAGCAAAGCCACGAACTGGCCGGCACCCAAGGCGTTTACAACATGACCGCGCAAGACCACAGCGGCTTTGACGAGCGCGGGCGCGAACTGATCGTGGTGAAGAACGGCAACTGGATGTTGTTGCAGGACAACTGACCCGGGCGCACAGCCCGCTGCCCGACCGCCGGCGAGCCGACCTGCGCCGGCGGGCGGGCCTGATATTCAATCTGTAGAAAAGAGCTCTCATTATGAATTTCCAGATAGCCATGCTGCTGGGCCAGGACGGCATGACCAATGGCGCGATCTACGCGCTGCTGGCCCTGTCGATCCTCCTGGTGTTCACCGTGACGCGGATCCTGTTGATCCCCCAGGGTGAATTCGTGACCTATGGCGCCTTGACCATGGCCACTTTGCAAAGCGGTCACCCGACTGCACTGGTCTGGCTGCTGCTCGGCCTGACGCTGATCGATTGCGCACTCGATCTCTGGGGCGCGGCGCGCTCCAGCCAGGCGTTTCGCTTTCCCACCCGTATTGTGTTCAAGCTCGGTTATGCCGGGCTGTTGGCGGTGCTGATCAACACCCTGCCGCTGGCCGAATTGCCGATGGCCGTCCAGGCGCTGCTGACCCTGGCGCTGGTCGTACCGCTGGGCCCGCAGATCTACCGCCTGGTGTTCCAGCCGATCGCGTCGGCCAGCTCGCTGGTACTGCTGATCGTGTCGATCGCGGTGCACGTCAGCATGGTCGGTATCGCGCTACTGCTGTTCGGTCCTGAAGGTGCGCGCACCCGGCCATTCTCCGAGGCCGGCCTGGAGTTGGGCCCGGTGACATTCAACAGCCAGACACTCTGGGTGCTGGCGGTGTCGCTGGGGCTGATCATCGGCCTGTATCTGTTCTTCGAGCGCACGTTGTATGGCAAGGCCTTGCGTGCGACGGCGGTGAATCGCATGGGCGCACGGCTGATGGGCATCTCGCCGACGCTTGCCGGCAAGTCGACGTTCCTTCTTGCCGCGCTGATTGGCACCCTTTCAGGAATTTTGATCGCGCCGATCACCACGCTGTATTTCGACTCCGGTTTTGTCATCAGCCTCAAGGGTTTTGTCGGCGCGATCATCGGCGGGCTGGTCAGCTATCCGGTTGCTGCGCTGGGCGCCCTGGCGGTGGGCCTGATCGAGGCGTTCTCGATGTTCTGGGCCAGTACCTATAAAGAAATCATCGTGTTCACCCTGATCATTCCGTTCCTGCTTTGGCGTTCGTTCACCAGCCGTCATGTGGAGGAAGAAGAATGAATCCGCGTTATCTGTTACTTGCCCTGTTGCTAGTGGTGGGCGTCGCCCCGCTGCTGTTGCCGCCGTACTACGTGACCCTGCTCAACTACATCGGCATGTACGCCCTGGTGGTACTGGGGCTGGTGTTGCTCACCGGCGTGGGCGGCATGACCAGTTTTGGCCAAGCCGCATTCGTTGGCCTGGGCGCCTACACTTCGGCGTACCTGACCACCACCGAACAGTTACCGTCCTGGCTTGCCTGGGCCGGCACCTCGCCCTGGCTGACGCTGCTGGTGGGCGTGGTGCTCACCGCCTCGGTGGCGCTGATTCTCGGTGCGCTGACGCTCAAGTTGTCCGGGCACTACCTGCCGCTCGGAACGATTGCCTGGGGCTTGTCGCTGTACTACCTGTTCGGCACCCTGGAGTCATTGGGTGGGCATACGGGCGTGGGTGGCCTGCCGTCGATTTCGTTGTTCGGCCTGAAACTGGACAAGGGCGAGGACATTTTCTACCTGATCTGGGCACTGCTGCTGGTGGCCATCGTCATCACCCAAAACCTTCTCAACTCCCGCGAAGGCCGGGCCATTCGTGCGCTCAAGGGCGGCCAGGTCATGGCCGAGTCGATGGGCGTGAACACCTTCCGCTCGAAGATGGTGATTTTCGTTATCTCTGCAGTGTTTGCGGCGATTTCCGGCTGGCTGTACGCCCACACCCAACGCTTCGTCAACCCGACGCCGTTTGGCTTGAACATGGGGATCGACTACCTGTTCATGGCCCTGATCGGCGGGGTTGGCAGTGTCTGGGGCGCCCTGCTCGGCGCTGGCATCCTGACGATGCTCAAGCAATGGCTGCAGGACTGGTTGCCGCATTTGCTGGGCAATACCGGCAACTACGAAATCATCGTGTTCGGCATCCTCATCGTGGTGCTGATGCAACGCGCGCCCGGAGGCCTGTGGCCGTTGCTGACGCGGCTGGTACCGGCCCGCTGGCAGGTGCGCGGCAAAGCCCGCAAAGTCGACGCAAACACCACTCCCCTGCCGCGTCGGCAACTGCCCAAGCATGGCGAACTGATCCTTGAAGCCCGGCATGTGACCAAGCGTTTTGGCGGGCTGGTCGCGAACAATGACATGAGCCTGGAGATCCGCTCCGGCGAGATCCTCGCCCTGATCGGCCCCAACGGTGCCGGCAAGAGCACCATGTTCAACCAGCTCTCCGGGGTCGATACCCCAACCAGTGGCGACGTGCTGTTCATGGGTCGCAAGATCAACGGCCTGAGCTCGCGGCAAGTCGCCCGCCTGGGCATGAGCCGCACCTTCCAGCACGTGAAACTGCTGGGCAACATGAGCGTGCTGGAGAACGTCGCCATTGGCGCGCATTTGCGTGGAACCCAGGGCGTGCTGGCGGCCGCCCTGCACCTGGAGCGTCGCGAGGAGGCCGAGTTGCTCGGCGAAGCCCGGCGTCAGCTGGAACGCGTCGGCCTGGGTGAATACCTCCATGCCGAGGCTGGAAGCTTGTCCCTCGGCCAGCAGCGCATCCTCGAAATCGCCCGCGCCCTGTGCGCCGACCCATGCCTGCTGCTGCTCGATGAACCCGCCGCTGGCCTGCGCCACAAGGAGAAGGAAGCCCTGGGCATCCTGCTCAGCCGCCTGCGCAGCGAAGGCATGGCAATTCTGCTGGTCGAGCACGACATGGACTTCGTGATGGGCCTGGTGGATCGCGTGGTGGTCATGGAATTTGGCCAGCGGATCGCCCAAGGCTTGCCCGAAGACGTACAGAAGGATCCGGCAGTGCTGGAAGCCTATCTGGGAGGAGTTGAATGATGAACATGCAAGTGGAACCGCAGCTCGCGCCGCGTAACCAGGTCGATGACGCGGTGCTTGAGATCAAGGATCTGAGCGTGGCCTACGGCAAGGTCGAAGCGCTGAGCAACGCCAGCCTGACGGTGGGCAAGGGCCAGATCGTGACGGTGATCGGCCCCAATGGCGCCGGCAAGACCACCCTGCTGTCGGCGATCATGGGCGTGCTCGGCTCCCGGGGCCAGGTGCATTTCGACGGCAGCCTGGAAACCCTGCCGGAAGTGGAAGTGATGGTCTCGCGAGGCCTGGGCCTGGTGCCGGAAAAACGCGAGCTGTTCACCAGCATGAGCGTGGCCGACAACTTGCTGCTCGGCGCCT
Source organism: Pseudomonas sp. RIT-562 (assembly GCF_026241895.1). GTDB lineage: Bacteria > Pseudomonadota > Gammaproteobacteria > Pseudomonadales > Pseudomonadaceae > Aquipseudomonas > Aquipseudomonas mandelii_F. The sequence continues at coordinate 90,744 of NZ_JAPJIV010000026.1, forward strand.
TTCAACGGCATCGTCGGGGTGACCGGCGCTACAGCGAGACCCTGGCCGAAGTGTATGAGCTGTTCCCGCGCCTGTGGGAACGCCGCGAGCAACTGGCGGCGACCTTGTCTGGTGGTGAGCGGCAGATGCTCGCGGTGGGCTGCGCGCTGATGGCCAAGCCCAAGCTGCTGATGCTCGATGAGCCGAGCCTGGGGCTGGCGCCCCTGATTACCCGGGAGATTTTCCGCATCATCACGTCCCTGCGCGAGCACGGGGTGTCGATTTTGCTGGTGGAGCAGAACGCGCGCGCTGCGTTGCGGGTGGCCGATTATGCGTACGTCCTGGAGACGGGGCAGATTGCGATGCAGGGCCCGGCCCAGCAACTGGCGGATGATCCGCGGGTGATCGATGCGTATCTGGGGTTGGCGAGCAAGCATCAGGAGATGCTCGCGACGTGACCATTTTGACGCTCCCTGTAGGAGTCGGCTTGCCGGCGATGGGGCCCTTGAGCCGTGCGTCGACCTGGCGGACGCCATCGCCGGCAAGCCAGCTCCTACGGGGATTGCGGTGAGTCCGCTGGGCTGATCATCGCCTGAGTGGGCGCCTTGTTGAATTATGTGGAGCTACGATGAACCCTTCCCTCCTGCGCATCGGCATTGCCGGTGCCGGTGCCATTGGTTGCACCCTGGCCGCGCGACTGGCGGCCTGCGGTCATCAGGTCAATGTGCTGGCCCGCGGTGAAACCCTGGCCGCCATCCGCCGTGACGGCATTCATTTGTCCGATCTGGACGGCGAGCACCACGTGCGGGTCGAGGCCAGTGACAGCGCGGCCAGCCTGGGCGAGCAAGACCTGATTTTCCTCTGCACCAAGGCCCAGGGCCTGGCCAGCCTGCTACCGCAGTTGCAGCCGATGATCGGCGCCGAGACGGTGGTGATCCCGGTGGTCAATGGCGTGCCCTGGTGGTACTTCCATGGCGAAGGCGGACGCTACGACGGACGCCGGGTGAATGCGGTCGATCCACAGTCGGTGCTCAGCCAGGCCCTGGACCTGCGGCACGTCATCGGCTGCGTGGTGTTCATCACCGCACATTGCCCAGCCCCCGCCATCACCGAGTCCCGGACCCCGCACCTGATGATTTTCGGTGAGCCCGACAACCGTCTCAGCCCGCGCCTGGAGCAAGTACGCGCGCTGATCGAAAGCGTCGGAATCGAGGCGCGGGCCACCGACCGCATCCGCGACAATCTGTGGACCAAGATCATCGCCAACATCACTTCCAACCCGCTCTCCGTCATCACCGGCGCCACCCTCGAGCAGCTTTACAGCCTGCCGGAACTGCGCGAGGTGGTTAGCAGTTGCCTGCACGAAACCCTGCTGACCGCCGCCGCTCACGGCGCGCGAGTGAGCATCGACCCGCAGACTTTTCTCGAACTCGGCGCCGGCATGGGCGCCGTGCGCACCTCGATGCTGCAGGACTATGACAAAGGCCGCCCACTGGAACTGGCCGCCATCGGTGACGCGGTGCTGGAACTGGCCGATTGCATGGCGATCCCGATGCCCGTCACCCGCCACCTTATCGCCCTCGCCCGTTTTCGCGGGGAACAGGCTCGCCCCTGAGCCATCCAGAAAAGGAATCCGACATGAACCAGACCGCACAGGCAACACCCCAGCAGTACAGCGACGAAGAATGGGCACTGCGCGTGCAACTTGCGCACTGCTACCACCTGGTGGATTTCTTTGGCTGGACCGAGACCATCTTCAACCATATTTCCGCTCGCCTTCCCGGTCCGGCGCACCATTACCTGGTCAACCCGTTCGGGCTCAATTACACCGAAGTGACACCGGCCAACCTGCTCAAGGTCGACCTGCACGGCAAGAAACTCGAAGACTCGCCTTACGACGGCAACCCGGCCGGTTTCGCCCTGCACAGCGCGGTGCACGGAGCGCGCGCGGACATTCAGTGCCTGATCCACACGCACACCACGCCGATTTCCGCCATCGTCATGAAAAAGGCCGGCTTTGCCCATAACGACTTCTACGGCGCACAACTCTACGGACGGATTGGCTACCACACCTTCGAAGGCATCACCCTGTTCGACGAGGAAAAAGCCCGGATGATCGACAGCCTCGGCGACAAACACATCCTGGTGCTGCGCAACCACGGCATTGCAGTGGGCGAAAGCAGTATCGCCAAGGCGTTCTTCCTGTTGTGGACGGTGCAGCGCGCCGCCGAGATCCAGTGCCAGGCCGGCGCGTTGGGCGGCGAAGATAATCCGCTGCCGGAGGAGATCAGCCACAAGTGTGCCGATCTCACCGCCATGCTGATTCGCGACAGCGGCTTCGCGGTGAAATTCTTCGACGCCATGGTGCGCAAAATGCGCGCCGAACGCGGCCAGTGCTGGTAATCCCAGGAGCGGTCAGTGGCTAATTCAAAGGAGCAAACTGCGCCGGTAGCGCAGCAGGAAATTCCGATTTCGCGCCTCGACACCCGCGGCCATTTGCTGGCCTGCAATGAGGCCTATCTGGCACTCAGCGGCTACGCGCGCAAGGACCTGCTCAACCAACCCCATGAGCTGATCAATCATCCGCAGATGCCCAAGCAGGTGATCGAGCGAATGTGGACGACCCTGCGCAGCGGCGTGCCGTGGACAGCGCCGGTGATGGGCCGCAGCAAACAGGGCGCGACCTTCTGGTGCAATCTCTATGTAGTGCCGCTGCTCGAAGACGGCGAGTTGAATGCGCTCGGCACCGCTTATCACCCGATGAGCGATGCCCAATGCCTGCGCGCGCAACAGCTGTACCGGCGCTTGCATGAAGGCCACGGCCCACTGGGCATTTGCCAGCGGCTACAGGAGCATGCCAGCCGCCAGGGCATCGCCTGGCTGTTGGGGCTGGGGGTCACGGGCGCCTTGCTCGGCGGGCAGGTAGCCCTGACACCGGGCCTGCTGCTACTGGGTGGGGTGATCGGTGCGGCGTGGCAGTGGAGCGGCACATTGCGCGCGGATGCGCGGCGGATCATGGCGCGCCATGACCAGGTCTACAGCGATTCCCTGCTGGCTCCGCTGCAGGACGGCACGGGCTCGATCGCCAGCCGTTTCGACATGGCCCTCAACAGCCAGAACACGCGGATGCGCACGGTAATGGCGCGCATACGCATCAACGGCGAGACCGTGCGCCAGCGTGCGCAGGAGTCCTCAATGCTGGTGCAGGCCCAGTCCGGCCACCTGCAACGCCAACTTGAAGAAGCCGAACAGTCCGCCGCCGCGGTGCACCAGATGAGCGCGACGATCCAGGAATTGTCGCGCAACTTGCAGCACACCGCCCAGGCCACGCAAGCCGTCGATCATCTGGCGCACGATGGCGTGCGTTTGTCCGGGCAGAGCCAGGGCTCGATGACGGGCCTGTGCAATTCAGTCGAGGAAATTGGCCTGGCGGTCAGTCGCCTGGCGGAGTCGATCGAATCCATCAGCGGAGTCGCTAACGTGATTCGCAGCATTGCCGAGCAGACCAACCTGCTGGCCCTGAACGCCGCCATCGAAGCCGCTCGCGCAGGTGAGAGCGGACGCGGTTTTGCCGTGGTCGCCGATGAGGTGCGCAGCCTCGCCACCCGCACCCGCGAGTCGACCGAGCAGATCCAGCGCTCCATCGAACACCTGCGCGACGGCAGCACCCTGGCCCTGGCCACTGCGCAGCGGGGCGAATGCGCAGCACGGGAATCGCGCGCAGATGTGGCGCAGGTGCAAACCGCCCTGCAGCGTATCTGCGAGGAAGTGGGGCAGATTTCCGGGATGAGTTTGCAGATGGCTTCCGCCATCGAACAGCAGGGGCAAGTGGCGCAGGAGATCAACGGGCAGATCGCGCAAATCGTCAGCCTGGCGCAAACCAGTCGCGACGAGTCCCGACGCAACACCCAGATCGGCGAGGAGCTGCATCAACTGGCCAACTCGCAACTGGACCTGGCCCAGCGTTTTGTTCACGGCTGAGCCGGCAGCACTTCAGGCTTCAGGCCTGGCGTCGCAGGGTCTCGGACGGCAGGCAGCCGTATTGCTTGCGGTACTGCATGGCGAAATGACCAAAGCTGGCGACTCCGTGACGCAGCAGGATATCCGTCACGCTGTCCGTCGGCCCGGCCTGCTGCAAGGCCTGGTGCACCAATGCCAGGCGCCGTGTGCGCACATAGTCGCTGGGGGTTTGCTGGAGAAAGCGCGTGAAGCCATTTTGCAACGTGCGGATCGACACTTCGCAGAACTGCGCCAGGCTCGCCAGGGCAATCGGCTCGGCGAGGTGTTGCTCGATATAGTCGCGGGCTTTCTTGACGTGGTGCGGCATCGGTTGGCGCTGGTCTTGCAGCAAGTCGACCGAATAATTGTGCGGCAACTGGGTCAGCAGCACCGACAGCAGATAGTCCGAGAGGCTCGCGCCCATGGTCGGTGCCAGCAGCGACTGGCTGGCGTCGCCGTACAGCTGGCAGATGTAATCCAGGGTGGTGCGAACTGTCGCGATGCCCTGATGTGTTGGGTCGACCTGGATATCGAACACCAGCGGCTGGCGCAAACGCCGGTTGAGCAACACCTGCAATTGACGTTCGAGGGCTTGTCGATCGACTCGCAAAATGAGGTTGCGACAGTCTTTGTCGATGCGGATGAAACTGCGCTCGGACGGCGAGGAAATGGTCAGCCCACCCTTGCGCAAAATCGCCTGCTGCTTGCCCATGCTAACCATGCCGCCGCCTTCGAGGGTGACGCGGATCAGGTAGTAGTCGCTGATATCGCCGGCGTCGATTTCCACCGGTGCGCCGTAGTGCAGATCGAACAGCGCCGAGTTGCCAAAGAACACGCCATACAGTTGCGATTGCAGGGCCCCGCCCTGCTGCATTTTCATCTGGTGGGGCCACAGGTAATGACTGACCCGGTCTCTGACTTCGCCAAATCCGGCAGAACTCAAAAGGCAATGCTCAGGGAGCGAAAAGCGTTGATCGAACATGCGCAAGCGCCTCCAGAAAATGCTGGCGCCGAGTGGCAGGCGCAGCGAAATTTAGTGGAAATGGAAAGCAATTTTCACGCCACGCAAACACTTTCTGCGCGCCCGGAACAGCCTCTGCGCCTGGCGCATAGAGACCCGCGGAACAAGGGCTTAAAAAGGTCCTGCAACAGCCTCATGCCAAGGGATTGGCAACCTGGACCGCACAACAAAACCAATAAACGCACCAGGGCAACGCGCTCAGGTAACGATGGCGTCACCGATGCACCCAACTGCACTCCCTGTTGCACTTACGCGCTGCCGCCGACTGACTGATTGCCAACCCTGAAGGGGCCAACAGCATGACCAGCAAAACGCCTACCGAGGTCACCCGTAAAAGCTATGCCTATGAATGGTACATCGTGGCCATTTGCATGCTGGCGTACATTTTTTCGTTCATCGATCGGCAGATCCTGGCGTTGATGATCGAGCCGATCAAACACGACCTGCAGCTCACCGACACTCAGTTCAGCCTGCTGCACGGCCTGGCTTTTTCGCTGTTCTATGCCTTCATGGGCATGCCCATCGCGCTGCTGGCAGATAAATTCTCCCGCCCGAAAATCATCGCCATTGGCGTCGCGTTCTGGAGCCTGGCGACCGCCCTGTGCGGGCTGAGCAAAAATTTCCTGCAGATGTTCATGGCGCGTATTGGCGTGGGGATTGGTGAAGCGGCGCTGTCCCCGGCGACCTACTCGATGCTCAGCGACATGTTCCCCCGGGAAAAACTCGGGCGCGCCGTGGCCATTTATTCTATCGGCTCGTTCATCGGTGGCGGCGTGGCGTTCCTGATTGGCGGCTACGTCATCGATTTGCTGAAGAACCTCGACAGTGTCGTCGTGCCGCTGCTGGGGGAAATGCGCCCCTGGCAGGTGACGTTTTTCCTGGTGGGGCTGCCGGGTGTGCTGGTTGCCCTGTTGATTGCCCTGACCGTGCGCGACCCGGCGCGCAAGGGCTTGAAACTGGACGCCGCGGGCAAGGTCCACGCGCCCAGCATGAAGCAGGCGTTCAAGTTCCTCGCGGTGCACCGCAAGACGTTCTCCTGCCACTATCTGGGGTTCTCGTTTTACGCGATGACGCTGTTTTGCATGCTCAGCTGGACCCCGGCTTTCTACATGCGCAAATTCGGCCTGGCCCCCAGCGATACCGGTTATATGCTCGGCATCGTGGTGCTGCTGGCCAATACCAGTGGTGTGTTTTGCGGTGGCTGGCTGATCGACTGGCTGGCGAAAAAAGGCTACAGCGACGCGCCGATTCGCGCGGGGGTGATCGGCGCGATCGGCATGGCCGTGCCCGCTGTCGCGTTTACCCAGGTCAGCGAATTGTGGATGTCCCTGGCGCTGTTGGCGCCGGCCATGTTCTTCGCCTCGTTTCCGATGCCGGCGTCGACGGCGGCCATGCAGATCCTGCCACCGAACCAGATGCGGGCGCAGATCAGTGCGTTATTCCTGCTGATTTCCAACCTGATCGGCCTGGGAATCGGCACCACCGCGGTCGCGCTGCTGACGGATCGGCTGTTCGAGAATCCGGCCATGGTCGGCTCCTCGATCTCCCTGCTGAACGCCTTCGCAGTCGCCCTGACCCTGCTATTGCTGATCAAGGGCTGCCGTCACTTCCGTGACAGTCTCAAGCGCGAAGGCCTGGCCTGAGGTACACCGTGGCGCGTCCGCTGGTTTTTTGCAGCGGGCGGCGCGACAATGGCGCCCGCGACCCAACCCAGCTCATCAGAAAGACTACGCCACCTTTATGACCACCCCGAAAAAGCGCCTGAGCCGATACAACCCCGCCAGCGAAGACTTCAAGAAGGAAGAATTCCCCTTCTACTGGCTCGCGCGCCTGCACGGGCGTTACTCCATGGCGATGGAGAAAGCGCTGAAGAAGATCGACATGGACATCCCGCGCTGGCGGATCCTGTTCATCCTCAAGGAAAATGGCGAGTCGAGCATCTCGGAAATTTCCATCCATGCCATCGCCAAGCTGTCGACCATCACCAAGATCGTCTATCGCATGAAAGCCGACGGCCTGGTGGAAACCAACACCAGCGCCAGCGACGGCCGGGTGACCCAGGTCTCGCTGACGGATGTAGGGCGCCATACCATCGAAGAAATCCAGGTGGGCACCAGCGATATCTTCCGCACCAGCTTCAAGGGCCTGACCGAAGCGCAGATCACCAAGCTCAACGGCACCCTGGAAAAGATCTTCAATAATTTGCCGGAAGACTGACCAGGCGCCTCATGCCGGAATCGGCGTCGGCAACGGCTCCCCGGCAAAATGCGCGGCCAGGTTGGCCAGGGTCAGGTCCGACATCGCCCGGCGCGTATCCCAGGTGGCACTGGCCATATGCGGTGCTAGCAGCACATTGTCCAGACCAAGCAAACCCGCGTGCGGCCTCGGTTCATCCTCGAACACGTCCAGCCCCGCCCCCAACAGCCGCCCCTCGGCCAACGCCTGTGCCAGCGCCGCCTCGTCAATCACACTGCCGCGCCCGACGTTGATCAAGATGCCCTGACTGCCCAGGGCATCGAGCACACCGGCATCGATCAGGTGATAAGTCGACTCTCCTCCGCCCACGGCGATCAGCAGAAAATCGACCGCCGCCGCCAGTTCCGTGACCGACGCGTAATACGGGTAATCCACCGCCAGCGGACGCCGGCCGTGATAACTGATCTGCATGTCGAACGCCGCAGCGCGCTGGGCAATCGCCTTGCCGATCCGGCCCAGGCCAACGATCCCCAGGCGCTTGCCGCTGACTTTGCGAGTGAAAGGAAACGGTCCCTGCTGCCAGCGCCCGTCCCGCACAAAACGGTCCGCCTGGGCAATCCGCCGCGCCGTGCCGAGCAGCAAGGTCATGGCGAAATCGGCGACGTCGTCGGTCAGCACGTCCGGCGTGTGCGTGACCGCAATGCCACGGGCCCGGGCCGCCTCGACGTCGATGCCGTCATAACCGACTCCGAACACCACGATCACTTGCAGGTCCGGCAGGCGCTCGATCAAGCCGGCGCGCACCCGCGACTCGCCATTGGCAATCAGCGCACGAATACCGCGCGCAGTTTGCGCCTGCAGCTCCTCGCCGCTCTCGCTGCCCTCCAGCACGTCATACTCGGCATACAGCCGCTCGCTGAGCATGTCGGGCAGACGCGCAACTTTAAGCACGGTTGATTTCATCGAGACCTCCCTGGACAGAAACAGTAGTGACCTTGCGGCTGCGTTTGCCGCCGCCCAGATACAGCCCCAGCATGCCCCCGGCCAGCAACGCGGCGGCGACCAGCAACAAGGCGTAGTCGTAGCTGTGGGTGGCGTCCTTGATCCAGCCCATCACCGGCGGCAGGCCCAAGCCGGCAATGTTGGCAATGGAGTTGATCAAGGCGATCGACACGGCAGCCGCCGGCCCGGACAGGTACTCGGTAGTGGTCGCCCAGAACACCGGCGTCGCCGCCCAGTTCAGGCCCACCGCCACCACCAGCAGCACATACGCCAGCCATTGATTACCGGTGAACACCGCCAGGGCCAACAGCACCCCTGCCGCCAACAGCGGCCCACCCAAATGCCAGCCCCGCTCGCCGGTGCGATCGGAATGCCGGCCGTTCAAATACATGAACACGCATGCCAGGAAGAACGGCATCGCCGACAGCAGGCTGACCACGAACGAACCCTGCTTCGAGACCGACTGCACTATCAGCGGCAGAAACAGCGTGACGCCAATGGTGCCAAACGCCTGCAGCAACCAGAACAGGCTGAGCAACCACACCTGGCGGCTACGAAAGGCCACGTGCCAGGCATCCTTGTGCGAAATCACCGTCGTCGCCTGCTCGGCCTGCATGGTGCGGCTGAGCCAGTCCTTCTGTGCGCTGTCGAGCCAGTGGGTGGAGGCCGGCGTTTCGGGCATGTAGCGCAACACCACATAGCCCAGCACAATCGCCGGAATGCCTTCGAGCAGGAACAGCCAGCGCCAGCCGTTGACGCCAAACAGGCCGTCCAGATGCAGCAAGGCGCCGGACATCGGCAAACCAATCACCGAGGCCAGGGCCGCGCCGATATAGAACCACGACATGGCCCTGGCACGATCGCTGCGCGGGAACCACTGCGACAGGTAGTAGATGATTCCGGGAGTAAAACCGGCCTCGGCGGCGCCCAGCAGCAGGCGCATCACGTACAGCTGGTTAGCGCTCTGGATCAGGCTCATGCCGGCGGCAATGATGCCCCAGGTGATCATGATTCGCGCAATCCAGCGCCGCGCCCCGACCTTGGTCAGGATCAGGCTGCTGGGCACTTCGAACAGGATATAGGTCAGGAAGAACAAGCCGACGCCGATGCCGTACATGCGCAGGCTGAGGCCGAGGTCGGCATTCATCGTCAACGCCGCCACCGAAATGTTCGACTTGTCGATGTACGCCACCATGTACAGCAGCATCAGAAAGGGAATCAGCTTCAGGTTGAGCTTCTTCATGGTGCTGGCGTGCAGACGGCTGTCCAGCGAAGGACCAGTCATGGGGGAATTCCTCTTATTGTCTTTATTCTCGGTGGCCGGACGGCGTCGGGTCACTGGGTTGTGACTGACATTAAACGAGAGAGGAATTAGTTTCAATATGTGAATTATAAACCCATTATGTGGGATATTCTGCTGAAACGAAAAAGCCCGGCCTCAACGGCCGGGCTTTTTGACGACGATCAGTCAGTTAATACTCTGCTTGGGATCGCGATGTCCCTACCTGTCGTATATCACGAAGGCATAACTTTTCTATTGAGCACATAAAAATTGCGGCGTACGCCGCCTTCGAACCCAGTAGCAAAATCAACGATCTGATAGGCTCCAGAGGTCGTGATTTTTTGTACCAGCGCAGGATCGTTTCCGGCATCACCTGAGACCTCCACACGCTCAGTGTCCATCAACAGGCCAAATACTTTCCTCAGCTCAGCTCTCCAGGTAATTCTGCTCTCACCATCCAGTTCATCAGCATTGGCGGGAATTTCGTAAAGAACAGTTGAGTCCCTGCACTCATCGAACGGGTGGACGTTACTTCCTGTGACTACCGGCACTCCCCGCACATCCTCCAGCGTTAGTCCCCGATAAACCCCTTGGGAGATATCAGTTATTTTTTGATGAGTGCGAGGTGATAGCAGGTCCCATTCAACGGTGATTCTGTCTGTCGAACCAGGCCCATAGAGTGTGTAGTTGGTGCCCAGATATTTATCGATAGTTAGTCTGGAAACCGTCCCGCCCAACTTACCAATGCCCAACTTTGCAATTTCACCCCGCAACGGACACTGCGTCCATTCAATGCGCGTGTATCCATTTTCCAAGGCAGTGTATGACTGGAGCAACCGCAGGTAGAACCCAATGGAATTTTGGCTCCTGTATTCTTTTCTGACGCCCAGGAATATCGACTCTGACGCAACGCTGTTCCCACCGAATACAAAGCCGAACCCTACCCACCCTGCATCGGTGAAGCCTTCCTTCTCGGTGTAGGCCACAAACGCCGATCCCCCGGTCTTTGCCATGGTGCTGAGAAGATTTGGAGGCATCACATCGCGCGGATCTTCCATTCCAAAAACTGTTTCCTGCTGCTGAGAAGCAAGCTCCAGAGCGTTCCCGCTATTGGCGTCTTTAAGGCTGGTCAACAGATGTACATGCTCCCAACCCAGGGAGGTAAATATGATCGCGCCCACTTCAGGCAGTGCTTTTTTCCAACCTCCACCGTGTTTTTCAAAACCGAAATTTTTCGGATCAAAAAAATCACGTGCTGCTTTGATTTTTAGAGTGAGTGAGGTTTGTTCAAATCTTGACATAATTAAACTCTGTATATTTATCAGCAGCATAGTCTGCGCCGCCTCCGCACTAGAAGTACACCCTGAGTGCGCGACAAAACGCGAATCAAATTATTGCGATTAGTTGCTGTTGCTCTTTATAAAAATTATGTAACAACCAGCAACGAACAAAATTTAATTAATAGTTAATTAACTTATGGTTGCGCAGCTCAACTGTGGGAGCGAGCCTGCTCGCGATCAGTCACAAACACCGCATTTATCCAGGCTTCACGCGTTACCTTTGACGTTTTTCGCGAGCAAGCTCGCTCCTACAATGAGGCCGCGTGTGGAGGATTTGAGTTTTGCGCTGGAAAATTGCCTCGAGATTCGCTGGCAAATGAAGCAGATTGTTTATTTCAACTGGCAAACCTGATTCGTGTCAGGCAACAGGAAATCTACCTCATAGATACCCCGCGCCGCGCGCACGATCACAGGCGGTGTGACGGGCCTTATTTCAGTCAGCTCCCAGGCCAGCCAGCCTTCCTCAAAATATGTGCCACAGGCCGCTTGCATGTCAGCCAGCACGAATGGGCGTACAGCTTTTACCCGCACTATCGCGACGGCAATACCGTCAGCGTCTTCGTCACCCTCCTGATGGAGAAATCGCCCGTTTTCGACAATCAGGAGATCTTCGGACGGATCTATATCTGGGTACCAACGACGGACTTCGAGGGTTTTCTGTCCAGCAGCGATTCGACCGCCATTGGGCCGCACGATTGAAAGAGCCTTGATAGTTATCTCCTCGAATTAGAGGTTTGGGAAATTTGGCTGCTACAGACTGATGCGGCAACTGCGCTACGGCGGATGTTAAGGCATCGAGATGATTTCGGCTGCACCGATGCGCTGCCTAAGGACAAATCAAACGCAGCCCTAATCACCGAATTAAACGGCCGCCCAAAGCCCATGTTTAATAGCCATGCAAATTACTTCCTGAAAGCTACAGGACCTTGCGCCGTTGCCTACGCGTACGCCAGAATCCGCCGGCTTGTGCGCCTTGAAGCCGCTCGGTAACTTGATTCCCGTCACTGCTCATCAGTGATCGGGTTTAGCAGCCCGAGGTATTACGAAGCGCATCAGCACTCTGACGGCCAGGTAATTTAATGCCTGCAGTTCATGGTAGCTGTGCGTAGGGCGCCCTCGGGCGCGCCGGTCTCGTACTCCCCGGTCTGCTAACCTGCGCACAGCTGCCACCCTAATTCGTTTAGCAGCGATTGGGTGACGGCATCACGTTTGGAGTACCTGAAAATGATAAAGCCTTCACCCAACCCGCCAGATTACATTCCAATCACCCCGCCTGAATCTGATCTGCCCAGCCCCAATAACTTTACCGAACAAGCTCCGGACTTCCGCGTTCCCTCGACTGCCGATATCAATGCCACGCCGCGTATCCCCAGTGCTCTGTTTACTATTGACCCACAGGCTTCGACCGAAACACTGATGGTGTATCTGGTCGAAACGCTGGCCTCGGTCGACGTGATGGTTCATCACTTGGTGGATCACATGGAAGGAGGACCTCGGCACGCCCTATTGGGTATTTCCAACAGCATCATGCTGGCCGAAATTACGGCCAATCGAATGTTGGATCAGATTGATCCGCGTGAGTAGGTGCTGGTTACGTAAACGCCCGTGATAGCGCAGCGGTCCTTTTTTTCAGGGGCCGCATTTATGCAAGTTCATACGACAAATGGCTGCACCCACGGATAGCTCATTCGGGCGCAGGCCCGCCGTCTCGGAAGCGTCCTACGCGAAACAACGAAACGTCTGATATTCCTTCTGTAAGTCCTTCGCTTAGCGTTCCTGTCCCTGAATAAAAACAAGGACACATAACGCATGAGGCGCTATCACATCACCGTTGGAGCCAAGACCACCGTCGACGGCACAGTCCGCACAGGCTGGGAAGGCAGCAAAATCAATGACCAACCCATGGCCCGCGAAGGCGACGACGTTTACTGCCCGGAGTGCGATAGCACCGGCAAGATCGTCCTGGACGGACCTCGCCTGAATGACCGCATGGAGGGACGCCAGGCCGCGCTTGAAGGCGACCTTTGCAGCTGCAAGTGTGATCCACCGCCCAAATTGATCGCCAATCAAACCCTCCGTGCCCAGTGGATCGAAGTCGCTGCAGCACCGCAGGCCAGAGCGGCCACGCAACCTGCCGCTACACAGCCAACGGCCCCTTCCCAGACCACTCCACGCAACTCCGGTTTTGCGCCTCGGCCTTCACCAAATCTGGATGAAGCGTCAGGTCTGTCCTGTGAAAACCTGTGGCGCACTTACCAGCGCCAAGCCGAAGCCATCGTCGCACCGGGTGGAGTTCTGATTGCAGATCCCAAGGCACGTAACCGTGCGATCAACGCCGCGTATGCCCGGCTGTGGCTGGAGGACAATCGTTTCCAGTGGGCTGGGCTTGCAGCATTTGCTTCCAAGCAGGTCGGCTGTGGGCTGCTGCATGCTGCGGATTCGATCGAGAACATTCAGACCGAATATGAATCGGAACAACGGCGCGATGAAAGTGCCAAGCGCGCTTTTTTCGGCTTGGTGGGTAGCCCAAGTGAACGCGAGAAGCAGGCGAAATTACAGGAGTACGAGCAGAGACAGCGCGACTACGATGAAGCCCTGCGCGACAGCCCCATTTGGGGCAGCAAAGTAAGGATTGGGGATGACCCATTGTCGATCGTACAAAGAGCAGTCCTGTTCGTGCATGACATGCTGGCACTGGGCAATACCACGCTGTTTCTGGACGTCTATCCGCTGCATGCGTTCTATAAAGAGCGCGGTTTTTCAGCGCTCAAGACTTGCCTGTCTCAACGCAAAGATATCTACGGGAATGCTCAGCACCCCGTGCTGTGGCCGGTGGCGCAAGAAACGCTTAGGTTTGGTATAGGTCACGAAGAGATCTTGCAGGCTTTCATCGCTATTGAAGCAGGCAATATTGCCAAGAGTGTCGAACTACTTGCACAACATGAACAGGTCAATATATTGCAGCCGGTGATGTACGACAGCTTGCTACTGGACGGCGCGCTTCGCAGCAACCACTTTGTTTACGTCACCGGGTTTCTCTCTGGAACTACACAGGCGATCGAGCTAACTCTGGCTAGTCAATGTAAGCGTATCGACTTCAGCCGCACCATTCGTTTTAGTGACGACCGTTTCGCCGATCTATCCGACATTGGTCAACGTATGCCTTTCGTACTTAGGGCTGCTGAGCAGTTTAATTCACTGCTACAGGATCGGAATCGCTATCTGATCGAGCAAGCGATTCAAGACATCGCTGCCGGTCGTGGCGTGAGATGAAATCACTCCAATGGCTGGGCTGGCGTCGTAGCTTGTTTGCCCTAGCAATAGTCGCCGTCTTATCAGCGACGTTAATCCAAACGCTATCGGACGACCCTGAAATTGCGCTGGTGATTGGCGAACCCTGGGAGGACATGCGCCATCGCTCCAGTGCCACCATTGACCCGGCCATTCCTGGGCGCTCTTGGTTCATGATTCCGAAATCCGACGCTCGACTTCGATTCACAGATTCCCAGTACGGGTTCGTGACGCCATTAGCGCGCTTTTTTGTCGTAACGTTCTCTGATGAACTAATCAGAAGCGTTCGCATGTCCCCGCAAATCGAGCCCCTGTTGCTCGACGATACGCTCAAGGTCGTCCTCGAT
>NZ_JAPJIV010000027.1 GCF_026241895.1 Pseudomonas sp. RIT-562
GTGGCTGTCGACGCCGTGGACCTTGAGGGTGTAGAGGTTGTGGTTGTAAGTGAATTGCTCGGACATGGTCACAGCTCCCCGACTGCGTCGACAAACTGCAGAGTGATCCCTTCTTCTTCGCTGTAACCCAGGCTCACCCCGTGGGTTTTCAGCTGCGCTGCCTGGCGTTGCAGCAGCTGTTGGCTGAGCACCGGCAAAATCTGCTGGTTGAGCAGGCTGTCGATATTGCGCGCGCCGGTGTCAGGCAGCAGGCAGGCGGCGACCAGGGCGTCGGTAAGCTGATCGTCGATCTGGCAGCTCAGGCCGTAATGACGATGCAGACGCTGGCCGACCTGGGCGAGTTTGATCGCGACGATGCACTTCAGCGCGTCGGCTTGCAAGGGACGGTAGATGAGGGTCTGGAAACGGGCGAGCAAGGCTGGCTGGAAGTGCTCGCGCAGGATCGGGCGCAGCCATTCATGCAGGGTGTTGTCGCAGGCTTCGGGTTGTTCCTGCAAGCCACTTTGCAGTTCGTCGCTGCCGAGGTTGGAGGTCATGAGAATCACGGTGTTGCGAAAGTCGATTTCCCGCCCTTCGCCGTCGCGCATGAAGCCGCGGTCGAACACTTGATAAAACAGGTTGAGTACGTCGCGGTGGGCTTTTTCGACCTCATCCAGTAGCACTACGCTGTAGGGTCGCTGACGCACCGCTTCGGTGAGCACGCCGCCCTGGCCGTAACCGACGTAGCCTGGCGGCGAGCCTTTGAGCTGGCTGACAGTATGGGCTTCCTGGTACTCGGAAAGGTTCAGGGTGATCAGTGATTTTTCGCCGCCGAACAGGCAGTCGGCCAGTGCCAGCGCGGTTTCGGTCTTGCCGACACCGCTGGTGCCCACCAGCAGGAATACGCCCAGTGGCGCCTGGTCTGCAGTGAGGCCGGTCTTGGCTGCGCGCAGTCGCTGGGCAAGCGCGCCAAGGGCATGATCCTGGCCGATGACTCGCTCGCTCAAGTGCTGTTCCAGTTCCAGCAGGCTGGTCTGCTCGTCCTTGAGCAGGCTGCCCAAGGGCACGCCGGTCCAGTCGGCAATGACTTCAGCGACGTTGCGGGCGCTGACGTCCAGCGACAGCAGGGGTTGTGCTGCCTGGATGTCAGCCAGTTGTTGCTGCACGTCTGCGCACAGGCTCCTGTCTGGTGATTCAGCCTGGCGGGCGTCGCGCAGTTGCTGAGTCAATTCCAGTTCGTGCCAGTACTGGCGCTCCACGACAAATCGTTGGCGATTGAGCTCGGCGTCCTGGTTAGCGATCAATTCCAGCCGATCAACCGATGCGCTGCCGCTGAGCCGCGCATCGTCTTCCAGCGCCTGTCGTTCCAGGTCCAAGGCGGCCTGCCGCGCCTTGATGCGCACCAGCGCCTGTGGCTCGCAGTCGAGGCTCATGCGCACTCGGGCGCTGGCGGTATCGAGCAGGTCGACGGCTTTGTCGGGCAGCTGCCGTCCGGTCAGGTAGCGACGCGACAGGCTGACTGCCGCCTGCACTGCCGCATCCTGGATGTGCACGCCATGATGACTTGCGTAGCGCTCCTTGAGTCCGCGCAGCATCAGGCAAGCGCTGTCGTCATCCGGCTCGTCGACCTTGACCATCTGGAATCGTCGTTCCAGCGCTGCGTCGCGCTCGAAGTACTGCTTGTACTCGCTCCAGGTGGTAGCGGCGATGGTGCGTAGTTCGCCCCGAGCCAGCGCCGGCTTGAGCAGGTTTGCCGCATCGGCACCGCCGGCCTGGTTTCCGGCACCGATCAGGGTGTGGGCTTCGTCGATGAACAACAGCACCGGGTTGGCGGACTGCTGCACGGCGTCGATCACGTTTTTCAGGCGCTGTTCGAATTCGCCTTTCACCCCCGCACCGGCCTGCAAAAGGCCGAGATCCAGGGTGCGCAGGCTGACCGGTTTGAGGCTGTCGGGAACGTTTCCAACAGCAATGCGCAGGGCCAGGCCTTCCACCAGTGCGGTCTTGCCCACCCCTGGCTCACCGACCAGGATCGGGTTGTTCTTGCGGCGCCGGCTGAGAATATCGATGACCTGGCGGATCTCATCGTCGCGCCCGAACACCGGATCGATCTGCCCTGCGCGGGCCTTGGCGGTGATGTCCTGGGTGAACTTGTCGAGCACGGCGAGCAACGCGTCGTTGCTCACCGGGCCGGGAGTTACGGTGTCGAAACTGTTATCCAGCGTTGCCTCTTTTTGCACCTGCGGGCGCTCCTGCGAGTGCTGGTCAAGTATTGCAAACAGCTGCTGCAGCTGGTTTTCACTGAGGCTGAGCAGCGGCCAGGCCGCATCGCATGCCAACAGGTCGGGGGTTTCCAGCAGTGCGCCGAGCAGATGTGCCGAGCGCAGGGTGTCCTGGCTGTCCAGGGAGGCTCGCAGCCAGGCTGTGCTGATCAGCTGCTGCAACCTGACGCACAACTGCGGCTTGGCCTGCACGCTGCGCGGCAAGGTGTCGAGATGGTCGAGCAGGCCGCGCCAGAGTGCGTCCATGTCCCACTCGTAGCGTCGGGCAATCAGGGTCAGGTCGCCCTCGCCTTGCTCCAGCAACTTGAGCAGCCAGTGCTCAATGCTGATGTGTGCGTGGGCACGGCTTTGACACAGTGAGGCCGCCGCACTCAGGGCCTGGGCGCAGTAAGGATTGAGGCGGCGTAACAGGCGCGTGGAGTTCTGAGGCATGCGAGGGCGTCCTTGTTCGGAAGACTTGCGAGTCGTCGATGAAAGTGGCGTGAAAACGCAACAGGTGCGGTTGAGTGTCCGCGAGCAGACGCTCAACCTATCGGAAGGCCTGGCAGCAGCCGCTACCTGCCAGGCCCTGGGACTTCACTGAGTTAGCGAACGGCCCAGCTATCCGTGTGGCTGTGGTTGCCATCGACGAAAAGCCAGTTGATGCCCTCGTAGCGCAACTCAACTAGCTCCAGGTGATTGTGCCGCTCCTTGGTCGGGTCCTTGATGTCGTGCATCTTGGCGGCTACTTTCACCACTTTGACGTTGCTCAAAGTAATGCTGTAGTACTCAGCTTCCGCACCGCTGTCAGTGATACGGTAAAAACGGAACAAGGCGGTCTTGAGTGTTTGTCCGTTGGCGACGGCCTTGTACAGGTACACGCTGGATACATCAATTTCCTTGGTGAACTCGAAAGGTGCATGCAAGCGTGTGCTGGTCAACTTGCCTGTGTTGTTATCCGTAGGGGAATAGACGCTGTGATCGCAGGCCACCACCTCGATGGAACCCTCTCGCCCCTCAACGTCGACCGAACCCTCTATGCTGGCGCCAGTCTCATCTGTCAGCCATAAGTAAACGGGAATTGCCATTTGAAGCTCCTTCTCTTGAACATCAACGTCGCATTACGCGACAGGGGGTTGCAGATCCGGCCCCGGATTGGGGAACTCACACGCCCCCCTTTCCGGCACCAGACGAATTTCAACTCGACGGTTGGCCGAACGTCCGGCCTCGGAGTCATTGCTGGCGATCGGCTGGCTTTTGCCAAAGCCCTGCACCGCAAAGCAGCTGTCGGGAATACCGCCCATGCGTTGCATCCACTCATGCACCGCCGCCGCGCGGGCCCGTGAAAGCTTGAGGTTTTGCTCGTCGCTGCCAACTGCATCGGTATGACCGGCAATGATGATCAGCCAGCCTGGTTGAGCCTTGATGCCCACCAGGGCCTCGATCAGCACCCTGGTCGACTCCGGCTTGAGCTGCGCACTGCCGGTACTGAACAGGGAGAGACTGTCGAGCCGTACGGGTCGGGGACTACCCGCTGGAGCTAGCGCCAGCGACGGGTATCGATGCCCGGTAATCGTTGCCTGCACCAGCTCGCGCAGACGCTCGCCGCGATACAGGCCAAGGCCCAGAGACAGCGGTTCACCTGATCGGTAGTAGCCATCGAGGCGATCGGCATCCACCCGCAACACATCCAGTGCCGCCTCGCGCCGGGCGAACTCCGCGTCGTCCCGTTGCGCGGTCGGGGGAATGGACGTGTAGCGACGCAGGTCATCGCTGACCTGGCGTAGTAGCAAGGTGTTCTGCCAGGCTGAATTGGCCAGGGCGACGACGCCAGCCGCAGCGAACAGCCAGAGCGCGATGACCTGGGCACGACGCCTCGGGGAACGCAGCGCCCGGATTGGCAGAAGATGCAGTAGCGCATCAGGGAATGGCAGCGTCGCATCGGTCACAGACAGCGCCGACCCGGCGTCCAGCAACGCCACCCTTTCACGCATCCATTGTTGCCACAGGTTGCCTGACTGGTTCCCTGGCAACGACGTGACGAAAGTGATCGCGCATACCACCGGCAAGCTCACGACATGGCGTGCTTCGCGCTGCCTGAATGAGGGCAAGACCTTTTGATCTAGCCAGTCGGCGGCGCTGTCCAGTTGAATGCTTGCGCACAGGCGATCGGTGTGGGTCGTACTGTCAGCTGTTTGCCGCTGCCATTCAGCCATGCCCAGGCAGGCTCCGGCATCGCGAACGCTGGGGCTGGCCTGACCCACTTCCCAGCTGAACCAAGGGCCTTCGCTGCGCGAGGCCTGCAAGTAACTGACGAGCATCAATGGCACAGCCAGGCCGCGCTTACGCACCTGGGCGAGCTGATAGTTGAAGGCGCGCAGTTCTCCGCAGAGCACCGCCGCGTCGCTGTGCTCACCAGGGTTGACGCTGAACATCACGCACAGCTGCTCGCCCCAGCCTGGTCGCATGGCCATTACGCTCTCGCTCAATTCTGGCAACTGTTCCACGCAGGGGACGCGTAAATAGCAACCTCGCTCGGTCACCCGTAGTGTGTTGAAGCCAAACAGACCGTCCAGCCCATTGCCGCAAACCAGGATAACCGGCTGACGGAAGGCCTCCGGTGGCAACGACAGGTTATCGATCCGCTCCAGAACTTCGCGCTGGCGTGCCGCCAACCGTGCGGCCCGGGTCCAGGCAAGCGCCACGACACCGATCACCATTACCGCGCCAGTTACGCGAATCCAGGTTGCCCCGGGGATCAAAGCCACCAGCACCAGGCACAATGCTCCCGCCCACAACCACAGGCTTTGCTTGAGTTTGAGGGTCATGGGCGTGTCACGCCCGACCGGGCAGAAGCGTGGCGATCACGCTTTTCAACTGGTGATCCAGCGCCCACCAGACGACGATCAGCAGCAGGCCAACCACCAGAATGTGCGACAGCGCAGTTCGCAAGCGTAAGCGAGTCATCAACCCCTGGCTGGCCTGCACTTGAGTTGGCAACATGTGAGCGGTTTCCAGCGGCGCCACTCGAGCATTGAGCTGCTCCAGCAACTGCGCCCGCTCAGGGTCATCGACCTCGCGATAACGACCGAGAAAGCCCAGGGTCAACACCCGTTGGAAAGCTGTGCACCGACAGGTCCGGCGCTGGCTCACGCAATACCTCGCGCATTTCTTCGTAAAGGAATTCACCGGCTTGATGCCGATTGAAAAACTTGGCCTGCAAGGACTCACTGGCCCACCTGGAGTGGGCGTCGTCCGTGGCACGACCGAGCATTGTTTCATCGAGCAAGGCACATTGGGCGTGGCTGATCAGCTCGATGCTGCGCTTGCTCAGGCCTGCGCGCTCAAGATGCAGGCGAACATATTCGACCTGCTCCACGCAGAGGTCCATCAGGGCATTGCCGTTGTGTGCGGACGCGCCGTGGCGCAGCTGCACCACCAGCAAGTAGCTGTCCTGCAACAGCGAATCGAGATCAGGCACCATCGAGTCGGATGGGTGTGTCGATGCAGTAGGATTCATGTGCGTAACACCGCGAACAATTCAAGTTTCACGTCCGCGAGGGTGCTCGGGACATAGAAGGCACAGACCCCGGCAGCCAGCATTGCCTGGCCCTTGGGATGACCGAGATCCAGGGCGAAATACTGATTCTCCAGGCGCAGGGGAATAGCCGCCGGCACATGGCTGAGGGCCTGCAACGGCACTCCGTCCAGCGCGGCATTGATCAGGTGAACCACATCATCCGGCGCCCCTACCTTGCACAACCGCGGGAACAGGCCCTGCAGTTCGGCAGCGGGCATACGGCAGCGCACCGACAGGTAGAAGTCGGCACCGTCACGCTCCAGCAAGCGCGGATCGTTGAGTTTTACCTGCCAGCGGTTGGCACCGGTTTCCTCCAGCGTCAAGGCGATTACCCGCGACGGCAAGCTCGCTTCAAGCAAGGTGGAGATCATGCGTAATAGCGGTGGAAATACTTTTTCCAGCTGTTGATGCTGGTAAGCCGGAATCTGCTCGATATCGTGTTCCAGCGAGAAAGTCAGCAAGCTCCCGGCCAGCTTGGCCAGCTCCACATAGACTTGCTCCGGATGCCGTGCAGGCCAGGCCTGCAGGTCGGCCAACACGGGTTGATAGGTGTTCAGGGCATTGAGCAACCAGAACAACGAGACATCCGCCACGGCAAAATCCGCCATGCGCTGATTGCTCTCGCGACGCATGCCCATCAGGCGCTGGCGCTTTGCCGACAGCTGGGTCATCAGGTTGTCGAGCTGAGCCCTCAACCCCGGATGCGCGGCGAAGCTCAGCAATGGCGGGACATAGGCAGGATCGATCGACCATGCGCCCTGCCCGTCTCGCATCAGTCGAGCAATCGGGCAGGTCAGATAGTCGCCATTTTCATCGTGCTCAAATCGCAGGCTCAGCATATGCTCGAGCACGCCGATCGACTGCTGCTCATCGGAGTAGATGTCCTGCACCTCTCGGTAGTCCCGGCGATAACGCATAGGTCTATCAGCTGCAGTCACCTCCAACAGGCAGTTGCTGCCATTGGCCTGTTCCAGTGGCAGCGCCAGCAATACCGTGGCCTGCCGAACGTCCTCCGGCAGTTGCCGGGCTAGCTCCAGGCCGGGGGGTAGCCGATCCACATGATCAGAGTCGATCAAGGTGCCGTCAGGCATGCGCAGCAGCAGCTGGCTGGCCTTGAGCTTGCCCAGTCGCAGGGCATCAGGATCGAACGCCACGGCCAGGATGCCCCAGGGGTTTATCAGGGACAGATGAGCCAGTCGCTCATTGACCCAAGCCTCCCAACGCGCCTGTTGCTGGAATTGCTGCGGGCACAGCAGTGCTGCCGCGGCCCACAGGGGGCGGTCGATCTTCATGCCTGTTTCTCCTGCGAAGTGACTTAGGACTTGGCTTTGGGCATCTGCGAAACCAGCGACAAATTGACGTCCATGCCTTCCACCTGGAAGTGCGGCACGGCGTACAACTTGATGCGGAAGAAGCCCGGGTTGTCCTCGATGTCCTCGACCGTGACCTTGCCATCGCGCAGCGGATGGGAAGCCTGCAGGTCGTCGCCTGGGTTGGTCATCTCGGTGACGAGCCCGCCGATCCACCTGTTTAGTTCCTGCTCCAGCAGGCGCCGATCCTTGGTGGTTCCGATGTTCTCGCGCTGGATCAACTTCAGATGATGCGCGATGCGCGACAGCAGGAAGATGTACGGCAGACGTGAGTTGATCCGGCTGTTGGCGGTGGCATCGGCGGTGTCATAGACCGCTGGTTTTTGCGCTGAGTTGGCGGAGAAGAAGCACGCGTAATCGCGGTTCTTGTAATACGAGAGCGGAATGAAGCCGAGGTTGGCAAACTCGAATTCGCGGGTCTCCGGGATCATCACTTCAGATGGGATTTTCACCTGGTTGCCGGTGCCCAGGTCGTATAAGTGGATCGGCAATTCAGTCACCGCGCCACCGGACTGCGGGCCGCGAATCTGCACGCACCAGCCGTTGGCGATAAAGCTCTTGACCATGTTCGCGGCAAAAGCGAACGACGCGTTGGTCCACAGGTACTTGTCGTGATCAGGGCCCTTGATGCTCTCGACGTAATTGAAGCTGCGCACTGGAATGGTATCCGGACCGTACGGCAGGCGACCCAGCACACGCGGCATGACCAAACCGATATAGCGGGCATCGTCAGTGTCGCGGAAGGCTTTCCACTTGATGTATTCAGCGCGGTCAAAGTAGTTGCCGATGTCCTTGATTGCAGCCACTTCTTCCATCGACTGCTTGCCAAAGAACGCCGGCCCTACCGCACCGATGAAGGGCATGTGCGCCGCAGCCGAAACCTTGGAGATATTGCGCAGCAAGGCGATGTCCTGCGGGCTGCGGTCAAACTCGTAGTTGGATACAGCGGCCGCGATCGGCTCGCCGCCAGGGGTGTCATATTCTTGAGTGTACGTGTGCATATACAGACCGCTTTGGGCGATCTCCGGAGCATCCTCAAAATCCTGGACCAGATGGTCCTTGCTGATATCCAGCAGCTCAATGCGCACGTTCTGGCGGAAGTCAGTCTGGTCGATCAACGATTTGACGCCGCGCCAGGTTGACTCGGTGCGCTGAAAATCCGGGTGGTGCATCACCGCGTCAAGCTGACGACTGAGCTGTGCATCCAGGGCCGCGATATGACCATCCAGCAAAGTCCGATCCAGGCGCTCGAATTTCTGTGAAGACTGTTTGAGCAGATTGAGGAACACGCTGACCGCAGCGGTGACTCGCTCATCTGGAGAGGCCTCGGCCATCGACTCGGCATTCTGGAAGCTGTCGATATCAACCAACTTCGCGACCGGACTCAGGTTGATCTTGCCGAACAGTGCGCCATACACACTGGAGCTTTCTTCGGACAACACTGTAGTGCCGCGCGATTGCACGTTAGAACTTTCTGTGGACATTGAAGAACTTCCTTTTAACCAACGAATTGAATTAGTGAACTTCTTGCGGAGCCAGTGCAGCCAATTCGGCGCGCAGCTCATCACTCAATGCATCGTCCTTGAGAATGCGCTCCAGTTCGTGGCGAAAGGTGGCGTTGTCCAACAGGTTGGACTTGAGGTCGCGCAACAGGTTGCGCATGGCCAGCAGCGCACGCAGCTGCGGAATCTGCCGGGCCACCTGCTCGGGTTCGAAATCCTTCAGGCTCTGGAAGCTGAGTTCAACCGAGGTGTCGGCTACTTCATCGAGCAAAGTGTTGTCCACGGTCATTTTCAACGCCGGGGAATAATCGGCCAGTACGCTATCAAAGTTGTTCTTGTTGATATCGACTTTTTTTCTTTCGGACAGCGGGCGTTGTTCGCGACCGTTGCTGTAGTCACCCATTACCATCAACTTGAGCGGCAACTCGACCTTCTTCTGGGCCCCGCCAGTGTGCAGGTCGAGTTTGATGTTGACCCGGGCCTTGGGCACTTCATTCTGGAAACTATTTGACGTCATCCTGATCTTCCCAAACGGAGGGGCAATGGCGGCTGCCATTACGAAAATGTAGGCTTGCGAGACACAAGATGAACCATCCGACATGCCCGATTCCACCCCCGCTGTGAAATTCAGAAGAGTCCTACGCTGGTTTCGAAATAGCTGATAGGTACCTGTCTATTTTTCCTACAACCAGGCGCAACTAAATCTCTGCCTCAGTTATTTATACTCAAACCCCAGCTTAATAATATTTTACCGATACCAGGGTCATCCCTAGTCTTGAGCCCAAGAGATGGCAGGCCACGAGCGCCTGAATCCCACTTCGAAGGGTAGAGAGATGACCACTGAAAAAATAAAAACAGATACGCTGATTGTGGGCGCCGGTCAGGCTGGCGTGGCGATGAGCGAGCACCTGAGCAAACTCGGAGTGCCGCACCTGGTGCTGGAGCGCAACCGTATTGCCGAACGCTGGCGCACCGGGCGCTGGGATTCGTTGGTGGCCAACGGTCCAGCCTGGCACGATCGATTTCCCGGCCTGGAATTCGACGACCTTAGCCCTGACGGCTTTGCCCCGAAAGAGCGGGTGGCCGACTACTTCGAAGCCTACGCCAAAAAATTCAATGCGCCGGTGCGCACTGGCGTGGAGGTGTTCAAAGTCGAGCGCAATGTCGGTCGTCCCGGCTTCACCATTGAAACCTCCGACGGCGTGATCGAAGCCAACCGGGTCGTTGCAGCCACCGGGCCGTTCCAGCGTCCGGTCATTCCGCCGATCGCGCCGCAGGATTCGCCGTTTCTGCAGATCCACTCCGCCGACTACCGCAACCCTGGGCAACTGCCTGAAGGCGCGGTGCTGGTGGTGGGAGCAGGCTCATCCGGGGTACAAATCGCCGATGAATTGCAGCGTGCCGGGAAAAAGGTTTACCTCTCCGTGGGTGCCCATGACCGTCCGCCCCGTGCCTATCGCAACCGCGATTTCTGCTGGTGGCTGGGGGTACTCGGCGAGTGGGACCAGGCTGCAATGAAACCTGGTCGGGAACATGTGACCATTGCCGTCAGTGGCGCCCATGGCGGGCGTACGGTGGATTTTCGTGGCCTGGCGCATCGCGGCATGACCTTGGTAGGTTTGACCCAGTCCTTCAACGGCGCTGTGGCGACCTTCCAGCCGAACCTGGCCGAGAACCTGGCCCGCGGGGACGAGAACTACCTGGCGCTGCTCGACGCGGCCGACGCCTATATCGAACGCAATGGCCTGGACTTGCCCCTCGAGCCAGAAGCGCGCCACACCTTCCCCGACCCGGACTGTGTCACCCACCCGATCCTCGAACTTGACCTGGCCAAGGCCGGCGTGACCTCGATCATCTGGGCCACCGGTTTTGCCACTGACTACAGCTGGCTGAACGTCGACGCCTTCGATGAGCACGGCAAGCCCAAACATCAGCGCGGCGTGTCGAACGAGCCCGGTGTGTATTTCCTCGGCCTGCCGTGGCAGTCCCGGCGCGGTTCGTCGTTCATCTGGGGAGTGTGGCATGACGCCAAGTACGTGGCGGATCACATCGCCATCCAGCGCTCATACCTCGACTATCACGATGCCGCACAGCGCCAGGCAGAGACCTTCGCGGTCGCGCCAAAAACCACGATCAGTGCTTGATTTCCATTTCAGGAGCCTCACATGTCCACGCCGACCCATACCCGTATTCGCATGTTCAACACCAAGCAAACCTACCCGAATCAGACCCTGGACAACGACCTGTGCCAGGCCGTGCGCGCCGGCAACACGGTGTATGTCCGTGGCCAGGTCGGTACCGATTTCGAGGGCAACCTGATCGGCCTCGGTGACCCGCGGGCACAGGCCGAACAGGCCATGCGCAACGTCAAGCAATTGCTGGAAGAGGCAGGCAGCGACCTGAGCCACATCGTCAAGACCACCACTTACCTAATCGACCCGCGTTACCGCGAGTCGGTGTACCAGGAGGTGGGGAAATGGCTTAAAGGGGTTTTCCCGATTTCCACCGGGTTGGTGGTGTCGGCCCTGGGACAGCCGCAGTGGTTGATGGAGATTGATGTGATTGCGGTGATTCCGGAGTAGAGACCGCAGCGCGGCCATCGCGAGCAAGCTTTGCTCCCACAGGCGAAATGCAGACTGACAACCTGTGGGAGCAAAGCTTGCTCGCGATGAGGCCAGCAGACAAACCAGCAAAAAATCGGCCTACCAAGGAGCAACCTCCCATGACTTTTTCCATCGCCGCTCGCTGTCCCGAAACCGGTCAGTTCGGCATCGCCATCAGCTCCTCCAGTATCGCCGTCGGCGCCCGCTGCCCGTGGCTGCTGCCGGGTGTCGGGGCGGTCTCCACGCAGAACATCACCCTGCCCTCCCTCGGCCCGGAAACCCTGGCCCTAATGGAACAGGGCGTGGCGCCCGCCGAGGCACTGGACAAGGTGCTGACGCGCAACGGCTACAGCCAGTATCGCCAGATCACCGCCATCGACCACCTCGGGCGCACCGCGCATTTCAGTGGCAGCGACACCCTCGGCAATCACAATGCAGTCTCCGGCGAACAATGCGTGGCTGCCGGTAACATGCTCGCGAGTCGATCGGTCATCGAGGCCATGGTCAGCGCATTTGAACAGGGTGAAGGTCAGCTGGCCGACCGCCTGCTCGCCGCGATGAACGCCGCGATCGCCGCCGGTGGCGAGGCCGGGCCGGTGCATTCGGCAGCACTGGTAGTAGTCGGCGAACTGACCTGGCCGATCATCAATTTGCGGGTGGATTGGGCAGACGAGGAGCCCATCGCGCAACTGCAAAAACTTTGGCAAGCCTATCGCCCGCAGGTCCAGGACTACATCGACCGCGCCCTCGCTCCCGACAGATCCCCAGGTTACGGAGTCGCCGGAGATGATCGATGAGTAACAGCGTCGATCTGCTGAAAATCCTGGTGGCGTTCGACACCACGAGCCGCGAATCCAACCTGCAACTGATCGAGTTCGTGCGCGACTACCTCGCAGGTTTTGCTGTGCCCTGCGAGCTGGTCTACAACGAGCAGCGCAGCAAGGCCAATCTGTTCGCCAGCATCGGCCCCGCCCAGGTGCCAGGCATTGTCCTGTCCGGCCACACCGATGTGGTGCCGGTGGACGGCCAGCCGTGGACGGTGCCACCGTTTGAGCTGACCGAGCGCAACGGCAAGCTGTACGGTCGCGGCACCGCGGACATGAAAGGCTACATCGCCTGCGTACTCGCCCTGGTGCCGTCGCTCGTCGAGGCAGATCTGCGCATGCCGGTGCACATGGCGTTGTCTTATGATGAAGAAGTTGGTTGCCTGGGCGTTCGTTCGTTACTCAAGGCATTGGAGCAGCGCCCGGTAAAGCCGAGGCTGTGCATCATCGGCGAGCCGACCGAGTTGAAGCCGGTGTTAGGCCACAAGGGCAAGCTGGCGATGCGCTGCGACATCCATGGTGAAGCCTGCCATTCGGCGTATGCCCCACTCGGGGTCAATGCCATTGAGTACGCCGCCGAGTTGATCGGTGAACTGGGCCGGATCGGCACTCGACTCAAAGCACCAGAACACCACGACGCGCGCTTCGACCCGCCTTTCAGCACCGTGCAGACCGGGATGATTTCCGGCGGCAAGGCGCTGAACATCGTACCCGCCGATTGCCGTTTCGATTTTGAAATCCGCGCGCTCCCGTCCCACGACCCGAGCACAGTCGCGCAGGAATTGAAGACCTACGCCGAGCAACAGGTATTGCCGCGCATGCTGGCCGTGAGCGAGCGCAGTGCTATCCATTTCAGCGAGCTGTCGGCCTACCCCGGACTAGCCACCGACGCGCACAGCGAAGCGGCTGAGTTGATTGCCGCATTCGCCGGCTCCCGGGATTTTGGCACGGTAGCCTTCGGCACCGAAGGCGGCCTGTTCGACGCTGCAGGCATACCTACCGTGGTCTGCGGCCCCGGAAGCATGGATCAAGGCCACAAACCCGACGAATTTGTGAGCCTCGAACAACTGGCTGCGTGCGATGAAATGCTGCAGCGAATGCTGTCATCCATCCGCCTACCAGCCCAATAATCCAAGGCTGCTATACGTCTTAATCCCCCGCATATCCATTGTAGGAGTGAGCCTGCTCGCGATGACGGCCTAACATTCAACATCGATGTTGCCTGTTAATCCGCCATCGCGAGCAGGCTCACTCCTACAGGTTTTGCGGCCCCCCACCGACCTATTTTTTTTAGCGTCTATACCAACAAACTTACTAATTTATCTATCCCACCCCACCGCACATCATCAACTCCAACAAGAAAAGTGTCGCCCCCGTGCAGCGCTCACCGAAGTACGTCCACGTACTCAAATTGCCTTGGAGTTCGTCATGGCCACCTCAGCAGCAACCTCCGCTCCACTCATCGAAAAACACACGATAGGCTACGTGCCTCCCGAAGATCGCCATGGAAAAACCAGGGACCTGTTCACCCTCTGGTTCGGCGGCAACATCGCACCGTTGCCCATCGTCACTGGCGCCCTCGGCGTGCAAATGTTCCACCTCAACCTGGTATGGGGCATCGTCGCCATCCTTGTTGGCCACCTGGTCGGTGGCGTGCTGATGGCGCTGCATTCGGCCCAGGGTCCGCAGATGGGCATCCCGCAGATGATCCAGAGCCGCGCGCAGTTCGGCTCCCTTGGTGCGCTATTGGTGGTGCTGATCGCCGGCATCATGTACATCGGCTTCTTCGCCTCCAACATCGTCCTCGCCGGCAAATCCCTGCACGGCGTGGTCGACAGCGTGCCGGTGCCAGTGGGCATCGTCATCGGGGCCCTCGGTTCAGGCATCATCGGCATCATCGGCTACCGCTTCATCCACGTGCTCAACCGCATCGGCACCTGGGTGCTCGGCGCTGGAATCGTGCTGGGCTTCGGCTATATCTTCACCCATGTGCAGACCGCCGACTTCCTCACCCGCGGCAGCTTCAACATTTCCGGCTGGCTGGCCACCGTATCCCTGGCTGCGCTCTGGCAGATCGCCTTCGCCCCTTATGTCTCGGATTACTCGCGCTACCTGCCGGCCGACGTCCCGGTAGCGGCCACGTTCTGGACCACTTATCTGGGCACCGTGCTCGGCTCCAGCCTGTCCTTCATCTTCGGCGCCGTCGCCGTGCTGGCCACGCCCGTCGGCATGGACACCATGGACGCGGTCAAACTCGCCACCGGCTCCATCGGTTCGCTGATGCTGGTGCTGTTCCTGCTCAGCGTCATCAGCCACAACGCCCTCAACCTCTACGGCGCTGTGCTGTCGCTGATCACCCTGGTACAAACGTTCGCCTACCGCTGGATCCCCACCGCAAAAAGCCGCGCCGTCATCTCGATCATCGTCCTCGCCGGCTGCTGCTTCGCCGCCGTCGGCGCATCGGCGGACTTCATCGGCCACTTCGTCGACATGGTGCTGGTGCTGCTGGTGGTCCTCGTGCCTTGGACCGCGATCAACCTGATCGACTTCTACGCGATCCACAAAGGCCAGTACGACATCAACTCGATCTTTAAAGTGGACGGCGGCATCTACGGCCGCTACAACCCGCAGGCGCTGCTGGCCTACGCCATCGGCATCGTGGTGCAGATTCCGTTCATGAACACGCCGATGTATGTCGGGCCGATTTCCGAGCACATCAATGGCGCAGATTTGTCCTGGCTGGTGGGGTTGTTGGTGACTTCGCCGCTCTACTACTGGCTGGCCAACCGCGACACCGCCTACAAACGCCGACTCTCCAACGGCAAACTGGCGAACTCGGTTTAATCAGCGCCACTGCCCACCTGTAGGAGTGAGCCTGCTCGCGATGGGTCCGTGATGGCCAATATCAATATTGGCTGTCACACCGCCACAAGCAAATCCCACAAACCCTACCTAAACAATCGCTCTCATCCGCTAGCCAGCCGATGAGTAAGATCATTGATTGATGAGATAACAGCGCCAGTTTTCAACGCTACACGACTTGTTCAGAAACCGTGCGAAAAAAATGAACAAGTCCGAGAGCGATAGTCAGAACAAAGCTTACCCCCCAAGTTATAAACAAAACGTGCTTCAAGCCGGCCGGGAAATTTTTAACATCATCGACAGCCAGCAACCCGCGCTTAACAGCAATATTTGGCGTCAGCAATGCCAGAGTAAGCAATCCATTTCGCATGCTCTTCCCAACTAGGCCAATATTGACATAGAGAGACTTGTTAGCCTTTACGAAATTGCTGTTTTTCATCTGCTCCTCCGCTTTATCGGTATAAACATGAACCATAAAAAACAACCAAATCGCCGACAACAAAAATGGTACGAATATTATTAACGATATCAGCCTGATAAACTCATGATTCATTGCACCATTCTTCCGTAAAGGTATTCACCAAAATCTCCCCCCTCTTCCGAGCCGATTTTCCCCGCCTGCCACCCAGCCAATGCGCCGCCTACTACACCACACACCAAAGCCCCTGGGCCTCCAGTAGCGATACCTAACACGACTATGCACCCATACGTGGCCGCGGCTCCGCCAATGGAACCGAATACGGCACTTGCGCCGAGACCCCCAGCCAACGAAAAGCCTTCCACGTATTTGGCTTTGGTACACTCCTCATCTCTGTCTAGAGCGAATGCATTTCTGATCGCAAGCCCGGATGAAACGACCGATAGTGCAGTGCCGATATTTGCACCCTATCTAATGAATGCCACCTAAATCCAGGCATGTATCAGCGCCCCAGCGACAGCGACAGCGACAGCGACAGCGACAGACTCCAGTGTTTATCGACAGGTTTTAAAAATGCGCTAGACATCCGAGTTTCTCTCAGACACCACCAAGCCGGCCTGTGTAACGGAGATAAACCCCAAAAACCATCAATGTGCTGAATAGTACAAAACACATCCCGCACGAAAGGAATAATATCCACTTCAAGTCTTCGGGAATTCCTGCTCCTCTTTGAGATCTAGGATACCCCGCCTCGCACAAATACCCGAAATCATCAAAACCAAAGTGAGAACGCCATTACGCATGGCTTTGCCAAGGAGTCCAGCTTGCGCAAACGCTGCTCGATTCGTTTCGACGAAAACACTCTTAGGCAATATTGACTCAGCTTTCTCCGTGTAATGATGAACCATGTAGGCCAACCATATTTCTATTAGAATCATGGGCGCGAATAGTAATAGCGATATCAACCCGAGGGGAACATGGCTCAATGATCGACTCTTCAAAAAAATTCTTCGTCGACTCTTATCCTCCCCAAATGCCCAGTGCTTGGTCAGCCATTTGGTACACATAGCATTAATGCGACACCAGAAAGAAAAAGCATGGACCACGCACCTACCAAGACCCTTTTCAAAGCTACCGGAAAGCTTTTAACCTGATCAACGTTGACCTCCTCTCCTGGCCATCAATTCAGGCATTAATAAGACGACCACAATAAAACCACTCCTGACTACGTTCCCCATGCTTCCTCTCCTTTATTTTTGTTTTCAGGAGTGAATGTACGGCGGTTCAGATGGGCGGCGGGCTGTTGAATGGCCTGCAAAGCGCAAATTCAGACCGTTCCTATCCCGCTGCAGATTCGGACTGTAGGACATGTCTTATAAGCCTGGCTTTCAATGCTATCTGCTCCAGGGAAATCGCTGCCCCGCTCGACAAGCCCTGGGGCCAGACCATTTCTTACGTGCGTTGCCCCGACGGGACGCTGGTGGAACTCTGCACGCCAATAAAATGAACCCTCAGCGCCTCCGCCCACCTAACTGAAGGACTATCAGGAGGTGGCTTATGCAAATCGAAACGATCTGGATCGTACTCGCGGCAGTTCTTGTGCTGGTGGAGTTGTGGGCGATTAATCGGGTGCGTAAAGCCGAGGGCAAGTCGAGTAACAAGCTGGTGTGGATTGTGGTGATCGTATTTGTGCCGCTGTTCGGGTTGCTGGCGTGGGCAGCAGCTGGACCGAAGCACACAGCGCGTAATCCGCATTCGCCGCAGGCCAGGCAGTAAAACCAAGCGGCACTGACATCTAATCCTCAAACAACCAAGCCCCGACAATTCGGGGCTTGGTTTTTTTATTTACTCGCGCGCTCTCTCGTGAGCAGCTGCCGGAGCCTCGCACAGATGACCGCCCTGTCACTTCTGACAGTAGACAGCTGAAATACAAGCGCCTAGCTTAAATTCACTTCTTCCATCCCAGTACTGCTCACTCAACCAGGTCAGGACGGTGTCAGCCAAGTAGTGCCCTGCCGCATCACAAGGTACTCAGACATGAACCTGTACTCCTGGCTCGCACTCGCCAGTTACTCACTGGTTTTCCTGATCGTTGTGACATTTGCGCTGGTATACCTGCGACGCTCGGATTTCCTGCCTTACCACAGCATCGCCACGGCTCGAACGTGGGATCAGCTCGATTCGCGCATGCAGTTGCTGATCATGGCGCTGATCAAAGTTGCCGGATGGGCATGGCTGGCTTTGGCTATCGCCGGGTTCTCGCTGCTGTACCTGTTGTTTACGGGCAACGCTGCGGTCACCCAACTTGTGATGTTTCAAGTCTTCTGCCTGGTTGCCGTCACGCCCCCGGTAGCCATCGCTATTTACGTGCGCAACAAAACCGCTGCACCCACTCCGATTCGCAGTGGCTCTCTCGTCGTAGTGCTCACGCTGCTGGGATTCACCTTCGCGTTGCTTTCTGAGTTTTACCCTTAGCTGTGCAAGTTCGTACTCCACTCCACATAGGTAACTGACCATGCATCCCGACTCGTTATTCCTGGCAGTCGTTAACGGTGAGCGTCATCTGTCGAATGCAGCGGATTTACTCGGCTGGAAATTCATCAGGTACGACGAAGGTGACGCCTATATTGAGTTTGAGGCCTCCGGTGCGCTGACCAATCCAATGGGCAATATTCAGGGGGGCATGTTGTCTGCCATGCTGGATGACTGCATGGGGCCAGCGGTGTATCTGACTCTGCCTTCGGACCAGGTCGCCGTGACGGTGGAGGCACAGACCCGGTTCCTGCGGGCCGTCAAGCCAGGTCGCATCTACGGATTGGGCCGAATCGATCACGCGGACGGCAAGAGATGCTACACCTGGGGCCAACTCACCAATGAAGCAAACGAAGTGGTGGCGACGGCGACGGCGATTTACCAGGTCGTCACCCTGGGTAAAAAGCCGTGACACTGGCGATTGGGAATTAAGCGGACGCAGCCCCCGGCAGCAGCCACAGGCTGCCGTGCGCACTGCTATCAGAAGTTCGCCGGGGTGTTGGCGCTGATGATTTCCGCTTCATCCTGGCCGATATTGCGGAAGCGATGCGGTAGCGTCGTCGGGAAATAATAGCCGTCGCCCGCGTTGAGCACGCTGATCTGGCCGTCGACGGTGAGCTCGACGGTTCCGCGCGTTACCAGCCCGCACTCCTCGCCTTCCGAATGCACAATCGGCTCTTCCCCCGAGCTCGCCCCAGGGGCGTATTGCTCGCGCAACAGGCGCATCTGCCGGCTGGGTACCGAAGCGCCGATCAGCAGCAGCCGCAGCCCGTGGCGGCCGAGATCGGGCTGCTCGTTGGCGCGGAATACGTATTGGTGCTCGCGGGGTGGCTGGTCGAAGGTGAAGAAGTCCGCCAGGGACATGGGGATGCCTTCGAGCAGTTTTTTCAGGGAACTGACGGAGGGACTGACGCGATTCTGTTCGATCAGGGAGATGGTGGCATTGGTGACGCCGCTACGCCGGGCCAGCTCGCGCTGGGAGAGTTTGTAGCTTTCGCGTACTAATTTGAGTCGTGAGCCCGTGTCCATGACAGCCTTATGCGAGGAAAACTTAAGGGTTATGGGGGTGGATGGCGGGCGACTTGTGGCCGCGAAGGTACCGCTTCCCTGTCCCGGAGATTTGAAAGTCGGGTATTAAATCACGTTTGGGGGTGTTGCTGTAGGAGCGAGCGGGCTCGCTCCTACGGGGGTTGACGCCAGGGTTATATACCGAATCGATCGCGCAGCGCGTAATACGCGGCGCCCATGGCGGTCAGCGGGGCCTGGAAGGTGCGGCCGCCGAGCATCGGCATGTGCGGCAATGAGGCGAAGGCGTCGAAGCGTTCGGCGTCGCCGCGGATCATTTCCGCGATCAGTTTGCCGGCCAGGTGCGAGCAGGTGACGCCGTGGCCGCTGTAGCCTTGCATGTAGTAGGCGTTTTTCTCGATGCGACCAAATTGCGGCATGCGTGACATGGTCAGCAGGAAGTTGCCGGTCCAGCGATAGTCGATCTTCACGTCCTTGAGCTGCGGGAAGGTCTTGAGGATTTTCGGCTTGATCAGCTGTTCGATGTCATCCGGTTCCCGCGCACCGTACACCACGCCACCACCGTACAGCAGGCGGTTGTCGGCAGTGAGGCGGTAGTAGTCGAGCAGATAGTTGCAGTCTTCGACGCAGTAGTTGTTCTTGATCAGGCTGCGGGCAACCTGTTCGGACAACGGCTCGGTGACGACGATTTGCGAACCGCACGGCATGCTTTTGCTGGTGACTCGATTGTCGAGGCCCTGGGGCAAATAGGCGTTGCCGGCGATCAGCAAGTACTTGGCGCGAACCAGGCCTCTTGCGGTGCGCACGGTGATCGGTTCACCGTAGGTGATTTCCACCGCCGCCGATTGCTCGTAGATCTTGCCGCCCAGGCCAATGATCGCCGACGCTTCGCCGAGTGCCAGGTTCAGCGGGTGAATGTGCCCGCCCTGCATGTCGAGCAGGCCGCCGACGTAGTTGTCAGAACCGACTTCGCGCTTGATGTCCGCCGCGTCGAGCATTTTCAGGTTCTTGTTGCCGTAACGTTCCCAGCTGCTTTTCTGCTCGGCCAGGCCTTTGAGCTGCTTCTTGTTCAGCGCCGCGAAGATGCCGCCCGGCTTGTAGTCGCACTGGATGTCGTAGTGCTGTATGCGCTGGCGGATGATGTCGGCGCCTTCGAAGATCATGCTGCCAAGCACTTCGGCGGTCTTGTCGCCGTAGCGTTCTTCGATGACATCGACGTCGCGGCTGTAGGAGTTGACCAGTTGGCCGCCGTTGCGACCGCTGGCGCCGAACCCGACTTTGGCGGCTTCCAGCACGGTCACGCTGTAGCCCGCTTCGCACAGGAACAAGGCCGAGGACAAACCGGTGTAGCCGGCGCCGATCACACAGACGTCGCAATCCACGGCTTGTTCGAGGACCGGGAAATCGCCGGTGAAGTTACGGGTGGCGGCGTAGTAGCTGTTTACATGCGTTTGTTTCATAGGTTTCTCCGAAGGCCGTCGACCCCTGTCGACGACCGCCGCTGTAGAGGTATCAGAGCTTGATCCAGGTCGCCTTGAGTTCGGTGTACTTGTCGAACGCGTGCAGCGATTTGTCCCGGCCATTACCCGATTGCTTGTACCCGCCGAACGGCGCGGTCATGTCGCCGCCGTCGTACTGGTTGACCCAGACGCTGCCTGCGCGCAGGCCGCGGGCGAAGGTGTGAGCCTTGCTCAAGTTGCTGGTCCACACGCCGGCCGCCAGGCCGAAGATGCTGTCGTTGGCGATCGCCAGCGCTTCATCGAAGGTGTCGAAGGTGATCACCGACAGCACCGGGCCGAAGATCTCTTCGCGGGCAATGGCCATGGCGTTGGTCACTCCGTCGAAAATCGCCGGTTCCACGTACAGGCCGCCGGTGGCTTCGAGGGTGCGACTGCCGCCCGCGATCAGCTGAGCGCCCTGGTCTTTGCCGACCTGGATGTAGCGCAGCACGTTGTCCAGTTGACGCTGATCGACGACCGCGCCGACGGTGGTTTCAGGGTCCAGCGCATGTCCCGGTTTCCAGGCTTGCAAGGCTTCTACCAGCAGCGCAATGAACTGCTCGCGGATCGAGCGCTCGACCAGCAGGCGCGAACCGGCGGTGCAGACTTCGCCCTGGTTGAAGGCGATCGCAGCGGCTGCGGCCTGCGCCGCCGCGCGCAGATCCGGCGCATCGGCGAACACCACGTTGGGGCTCTTGCCGCCTGCTTCGAGCCAGACGCGTTTCATGTTGCTTTGGCCGGAATACACCAGCAGCTGCTTGGCAATCGCGGTAGAGCCGGTGAACGCCAGCACGTCGACGTCCATGTGCAACGCCAGGGCCTTGCCGACGGTATGACCGAACCCCGGCAGGACGTTGAACACGCCCTTGGGAATGCCGGCGTCGAGCGCAAGCTGCGCGATGCGGATGGCTGTGAGTGGGGACTTTTCCGACGGTTTGAGGATGAACGAGTTGCCGGCTGCCAGGGCCGGGGCGAACTTCCAGCTGGCCATGATCAGTGGGAAGTTCCACGGCACGATGGCCGCCACCACGCCAGCAGGTTCGCGGGTGATGAGGCCGAGTTGGTCGTGGGGCGTGGCCGCGACTTCATCGTAGATCTTGTCGATGGCTTCGGCACTCCAGCGGATCGCGTTGGCGGTCGCCGGGATGTCGATGTTCATCGAGTCGTTGATCGGCTTGCCCATGTCGAGGGTTTCGAGCAGGGCAAGTTCTTCCTGGTGGGCCAGGATCAGGTCGGCGAAACGGATCAAAATGCGCTTGCGCTCTGCGGGCGCCAAACGCGCCCAGATGCCGGATTCGAAAGTGCGGCGCGCGACGCTTACGGCTTCGTTGGCGTCGGCTTCGTCGGTGCTGGCGACGTTGGCCAGGAAGCGCCCGTCGACCGGGCTGATGCATTCGAAAGTGTCACCGCTCAGCGCTGCGCGGTATTGGCCGTCGATGAACGCGCGGCTTTCGATGGTGAGGGACTGGAAGCGTTGCTCCCAGTCGCTGCGAGTGTTTGTCATGGTTGTGACTCGACGCAGGAAATTGTTGTGGGTGGGATCAGCGCGCAATCCATGTAGCAGCTGCCGAGCCTGCGAGGCTGCGTTCGAGTGCGTAGCGCTCGTAGGGTGGCGAATGCTGCGCATTCGAACGCAGGCTTCGCCAGCTGCTACAGGGGACGTTTGCCCGTCAGTTGGCAGGCATCACGCAATCAAACCGTATGCAGGTACCAGTTGTACTCAAGGTCGGAGATGGAGTTCTCGAACTCGGCCAGCTCGCTTTCCTTGCACGCCACGAACACGTCGATGTACAGCGGGTCGATGTAGCGCGCCATGACTTCGCTGTCGTCCAGCTCGCGCAGTGCATCGCGCAGGTTGTTCGGCAGGCTCTGCTCGTTTTGCTCGTAGCTGTTGCCTTCCACCGGAGCGCCCGGCTCGATTTCGTTGGTCAGGCCGTGGTGAATGCCGGCCAGCACCGACGCCATCAACAGGTACGGGTTGGCATCGGCACCGGCGACGCGGTGTTCGATACGCACCGAGTCCGGCGAGCCGGTTGGCACCCGCACCGCGACGGTACGGTTGTCGATGCCCCAGCTCGGCGAGTTCGGTACGTAGAACTGCGCGCCAAAGCGGCGGTACGAGTTGACGTTCGGGCAGAGGAAAGCCATCTGCGCCGGCAGGGTCTCGAGCACACCGCCGATCGCGTGTCGCAGCGCGGCGTTCTGCTCGGGATCCTCGCTGGCGAAGATGTTGTTGCCTTGCTTGTCCAGAATCGAAATGTGCACGTGCAGACCATTGCCCGCCTGGCCCGGATACGGCTTGGCCATGAAGGTGGTGTCCATCTCGTGGTCGTAGGCGATGTTCTTCACCAGACGCTTGAGCAGCACCGCGTAGTCGCAGGCCTTTATAGGGTCGGAGACGTGATGCAGGTTCACTTCGAACTGCGCCGGGGCGCTTTCCTTGACGATGGCGTCGGCAGGGATGCCCTGCTCTTTCGCGCCTTCGAGGATGTCTTGCAGGCAATCGACGTATTCGTCGAGGTCGTCGATCAGGTACACCTGGGTCGACACCGGACGTTTGCCCGACACCGGCGAACGCGGCGACTGCGGACGGCCGTTCACGTTGTCCTGGTCGATCAGGTAGAACTCCAGTTCGAACGCGGCACAGATAGTCAGGCCCATGTCGTCGAACTTGCGCACCACGTTAGCCAGCACTTCGCGCGGGTCAGCGAAGAATGGCTGGCCTTCGAGTTCGTGCATGGTCATTAACAGTTGCGCGGTTGGGCGCTTCTGCCATGGCTCGATGCTCAGGGTGCCAGGGATGGGGAAGCAGATCCGGTCAGAGTCGCCGATGTCCAGGCCCAGGCCGGTGCTTTCCACCGTCGAACCATTGATGTCCAGGGCAAAGAGTGACGCCGGGAGGTTGATGCCTTTTTCGTAAACCTTATGAAGACTGGTGCGCTCGATGCGCTTGCCGCGCACCACACCGTTCATATCCGCAATCAGAAGGTCGACGTACAAAACCTCAGGATATTTCTTAAGGAATGCGTTTGCTTCGTTGAGTTGAACGGTACGCAGGGGGACCGACATGATGCACCTATTAGCTGTTAATTATTATGTTCACTACCTTGTTGCGAGCTCAGTCAATCCGAAAGGCAAAGTGAAGTCAATAGCGAACACCCGGCCTGCAAAGCTTT
Source organism: Pseudomonas sp. RIT-562 (assembly GCF_026241895.1). GTDB lineage: Bacteria > Pseudomonadota > Gammaproteobacteria > Pseudomonadales > Pseudomonadaceae > Aquipseudomonas > Aquipseudomonas mandelii_F. The sequence continues at coordinate 23,633 of NZ_JAPJIV010000027.1, forward strand.
ATTTTCGGGCCTTTTATGGGGACGGGAGTGCCAGATCCGTCACGCACACCGCGTATTTCCTGATGATCAGACCTGCGGCGTTTAGAATTTTTTACATGAGAGTTGTTAATTAAAATCAACAAGGCTAAGCTCCGGAAAAGCTCGTTCAAGTGTGAAACTTCGAGGTGATAAAAATGGCATTCAAGCCATTGATCGGCGTTACTGCATGCGTCAAACAGATTGGCCTGCACCCCTACCACATCAGCGGCGACAAGTACCTGCGTGCTGTGAGCGTCGCTGCGCTGGGGCTGCCTGTAGTCATTCCTTCCCTGGGCGAACTGAGCGAAATCGAGGACCTGCTTGCGCAGCTCGACGGTCTGTTGCTGACCGGCTCGCCATCGAACGTGGAACCCTTCCACTATCAAGGCCCGGCCAGCGCCCCCGGCACGGATCACGATCCGGCGCGGGACGCCACCACTCTCCCCTTACTGCGTGCGGCCATTGCGGCGGGCGTTCCGGTGCTGGGCATTTGCCGTGGCTTCCAGGAAATGAACGTGGCATTCGGCGGCAGCCTGCACCAAAGGGTCCATGAGCTGCCGGGCATGCTCGATCACCGCGAAGCGGATAGCCCGGAAGTGGCAGTGCAATACGCACCGGCCCACGCGGTGACGGTCCAGCGGGGTGGCGTGTTCGAAGCGCTGCAGTTGCCTGCCGAGTTCATGGTCAATTCGATTCACAGCCAAGGCATTGATCGACTGGCCCCGGGGCTGCGCGCCGAAGCACTCGCGCCGGACGGTTTGATCGAGGCGATTTCGGTGCAGCACAGCCAGGCGTTTGCGCTCGGGGTGCAATGGCATCCGGAGTGGCAGGTGCTGGCGAATCCGCCCTATTTGAGAATTTTCCAGGCGTTTGGCGACGCGTGCCGGCAACGGGCGGCACTGCGCAACAGTCGCTGAGCTAACAACACCCATTTACTGCCCCCGCGAGTTAGCGGGTGCGCCTTTGCGCATCCGTCACTTGCGCAGCTACACACTGCAATAACAACAAGTACGACCCAGGCAGCCAGGATGGCGGCGCCGAATTAGCCCGATTGGAATGGGCCAGTGATTCAAACGCAATACCCCTGTAGGAGTGAGCCTGCTCGCGATTGCAGTGTGTCATGCGACATCAATGTTGACTGATCCACCGCTATCGCAAGCAGGCTCACTCCTACAGGGAGTTCACTGGCACCGTACAGCCCGGGCTAGCAATTCACTATTAAGTCAGGCCGCGTTGGCCCGACGACTGAAACCTGTTGGGAGTTTCACATGGCAAACGCCTCCAGCATCTACAGGAAGGCTCTTGAAGGTCACCAGGCACCGAAAAAGGTGCTGGTGAAAGTCGACCGCGTCACCAAGAAATTCGACGAAACCACCGCAGTCGATGACGTCTCGCTAGAGATCCATCAAGGCGAGATTTTCGCCCTGCTCGGCGGTTCCGGCTCTGGCAAATCGACCCTGCTGCGCATGCTCGCAGGTTTCGAGCGCCCGACCGAAGGACGAATCCTGCTCGACGGAGTCGACATCACCGACATGCCGCCGTACGAACGGCCGATCAACATGATGTTCCAGTCGTACGCCCTGTTCCCGCACATGACCGTGGCGCAGAACATTGCCTTCGGCCTGAAGCAGGACCGTTTGCCTGCCAGCGAAATCGACGCCCGCGTTGAAGAAATGCTGCGCCTGGTGCACATGACCCAATACGCCAAGCGCAAACCCCACCAGCTCTCCGGCGGCCAGCGTCAGCGCGTGGCCCTGGCCCGGTCGCTGGCCAAACGCCCGAAGCTGTTGCTGCTCGACGAACCGATGGGCGCACTGGATAAAAAACTGCGCTCGCAGATGCAACTGGAGCTGGTGGAAATCATCGAGCGGGTCGGCGTGACCTGCGTGATGGTGACGCACGACCAGGAAGAGGCCATGACCATGGCTCAACGCATCGCCATTATGCACCTGGGCTGGATCGCCCAGATCGGCAGCCCGGTCGACATCTATGAAGCGCCGGTCAGCCGCATGGTCTGCGAATTCATCGGCAACGTGAACGCCTTCGAGGGCACCGTGGTCGAGGACCTTGAAGGTCACGCGATCATTCACAGCAAGGACCTGGAGCAGAAGATCTACGTGGGTCACGGCGTCAGCACTTCGGTGCAGGACAAGTCGATCACCTACGCCATCCGCCCGGAAAAAATGCTGGTCAGCACCACCCAACCGGAGTTCCGCTACAACTGGTCCCGGGGCAAAGTCCACGACATCGCCTACCTCGGCGGTCACTCGGTGTTTTACGTGGAGCTGCCTGGGGGCAAGATCGTCCAGTCGTTCATGGCCAACGCCGAACGCCGTGGCGCGCGCCCGACCTGGGACGACCAAGTATTCGTGTGGTGGGAAGACGACAGCGGCGTGGTACTGCGCTCATGAGAACCTTCAACCAGCAATTTCTAAGACTGGTGCCCAGCGGGCGCAAACTGGTCATCGGCATTCCATTCCTGTGGTTGTGCCTGTTTTTCCTGTTGCCGTTCTTTCTGGTGATGAAGATCAGCTTCTCGGAAGCCGCCCTGGCGATTCCGCCTTACTCGGAGATCTACACCTTCGCCGAGCAGAAATTCCAGCTGCTGCTGAACCTCGGCAACTACTCATTGCTGACCCAGGATGAGCTGTACATCTCGGCGTATTTCGGTTCGCTCAAAGTGGCGTTCCTGAGCACCCTGATGTGCCTGGTGATCGGTTTTCCGATGGCCTACGCGATCACCAAGGCGAACAAGGAAACGCAAAACGTCCTGTTGCTGTTGATCATGATGCCGACCTGGACCGCGATCCTGATCCGCGTCTATGCGTGGATGGGCATTCTCAGCAATAACGGATTGCTCAACGCCTTCCTGATGTGGACCGGCCTGACCTCGCACCCGATCGAGATCCTCAACACCAACACCGCCGTGTACATCGGCGTGGTGTACGCGTACCTGCCGTTCATGGTGCTGCCGCTGTACGCCAACCTGGTCAAGCACGACAACAGCCTGCTGGAAGCCGCATCGGACCTGGGCTCGAGCAACTTCAACAACTTCTGGAAAATCACCGTGCCGCTGGCCAAGAACGGCATCATTGCCGGCTGCATGCTGGTGTTCATTCCAGTGGTGGGTGAGTTCGTGATTCCGGAACTGCTGGGCGGCCCCGAGACGCTGATGATCGGCCGCGTGCTGTGGCAGGAGTTCTTCAACAACCGTGACTGGCCAGTGGCCTCCGCCCTGGCGGTGGTGATGCTGTTGATCCTGATTGTACCGATCCTGTTGTTCAACCGTAGCCAGGCCAAAGAGATGGAGGGTCGGGGATGAAACGCTTCGGATTTTCAAAGTTCATGCTGATCTTCGGCCTGGCGTTTATCTACCTGCCGATGTTGATCCTGGTGATCTACTCGTTCAACTCCTCGAAACTGGTGACGGTGTGGGGCGGCTGGTCGGTGAAGTGGTACGTCGGCCTGCTCGATAACACCCAGCTGATGGGCTCGGTGGTGCGCTCGCTGGAAATCGCCTGCTACACCGCGATTGCCGCGGTGGCGCTAGGGACCCTGGCGGCGTTTGTGCTGACCCGGGTTACGCGCTTCAAGGGCCGCACCCTGTTCGGCGGCCTGGTCACCGCGCCGCTGGTGATGCCGGAAGTGATCACAGGCCTGTCGCTGTTGCTGTTGTTCGTGGCCATGGCGCAGCTGATCGGCTGGCCGATGGAGCGTGGCATCGTCACCATCTGGATCGCCCACACCACCTTTTGTGCCGCCTATGTCGCAGTGGTAGTCTCCGCCCGCCTTCGCGAGCTCGACCTGTCCATCGAAGAAGCGGCCATGGACCTCGGCGCGAAACCGTTCAAGGTGTTTTTCCTGATCACCATCCCGATGATCGCGCCGTCCTTGGCGGCCGGCGGCATGATGTCGTTTGCCCTGTCGCTGGATGACCTGGTACTGGCAAGCTTCGTATCAGGGCCGGGTTCGACCACCCTGCCGATGGAAGTATTCTCGGCGGTGCGCCTTGGGGTGAAACCGGAGATCAACGCGGTGGCCAGCCTGATTCTGCTGGCGGTATCGATCGTGACTTTCATGGTCTGGTATTTCAGCCGTCGAGCTGAAGCCACTCGCAGACGCGCGATCCAGGAAGCGATGGACCAGACAGCCAGCGAATCGTGGCAACAACCGAAAAAACAGATGGCAGAAGCGACGGCCTAGCATCGTGAGCCACGCCCCCCTTGTAGCGGCCGAACGCGGGCTTCGCCAGCTGCTACAAGGGGTGCGCCAAGGCTGCAATTGTTTTGCGTATTTGAATAAAAGAGAATGGAGTTGTACCGATGAAAATGTTTGGCAGGACTTTGCTGACACTGTCCTTATTAGGCGCAATCGCCACTGGCGCCCAGGCCAATGACAAGGTACTGCGAGTGTACAACTGGTCGGACTACATCGCCCCGGACACCGTCAAGAAGTTCGAAGACGAGACCGGCATTCGTGTGACCTACGATGTGTTCGACAGTAACGAAACCCTTGAAGCGCGGCTGCTGGCCGGCAAGTCTGGCTACGACATCGTCGTGCCGTCCAACAGTTTCCTGGCCAAGCAGATCAAGGCCGGCGTGTATCAGGAACTGGACAAGTCGAAGCTGCCGAACTGGCAAAACCTCAATCCGGTGCTGCTGAAAAACGCTTCCGCCAGCGATCCGGATAACGCCCACGCCTTCCCGTATATGTGGGGTTCGATCGGCATCGGCTTCAACCCGCAAAAGGTCAAGGAAGTACTCGGCGCCAACGCCCCGACCAACTCCTGGGATTTGCTGTTCAAGCCGGAAAACGCCGAGAAACTCAAAGCCTGCGGCATCAGTTTCCTCGACTCGCCAACCGAGATGCTCCCCGCTGCCCTGCACTATCTGGGTTATCCGGTGAACTCCCAGGACAAGGCGCAGATCGCCGAAGCCGAGGCGCTGTTCATGAAGATTCGGCCGTCGGTGGCGTACTTCCATTCCTCCAAGTACATCTCCGACCTGGCCAACGGCAACATCTGCGTGGCGGTCGGTTACTCCGGCGACGTCCTGCAGGCCAAAGCCCGCGCCCAGGAAGCTGGCAACAAGGTCCAGGTCGACTACAGCATTCCGAAAGAAGGTGCCGGCAGTTTCTACGACATGGTCGCCATTCCTCGGGATGCGGCGAATGTCGACAACGCCTACCTGTTCATGAATTTCCTGATGCGCCCGGACATCATCGCCGAGATCACCAACAACATTGGCTACAGCAACGCCAACTCGGCGGCGACTCCGTTGGTGGACGAAGCGATCCGGGATGACCCGGGGTCGTATCCGTCCCAGGCGGTAATCGCGACCTTGTACGCGATTCCGGATATGCCGATCGGGGTCCAGCGCGTCATGACTCGGGGTTGGACGCGGGTGAAACTCGGGAAGTGATCCCCTTGAGGTATTTGCCGGGCGCAACGCCGCCATCGCGGGCAAGCCTTGCTCCCACAGGATTGGTGGCAAGCAAAAAACACCAGTAAACCGACACTCCTGTGGGAGCAAGGCTTGCCCGCGATGAGGCCCTCACAGCCGCAAAAATCGCCAGTTTTCCGTTCCAGCAGCGCCTTACCACCGCTGCATTTCTTTCACGAAGAACGGCCTCACCTGGCTCCCTCGGCTCAGGTGAATTTGGCGCCCTCCTCGGGCGCTTTTTTTATGCGCCGCCGAACGGCCATTCGGCCAGCGCCCGATACCGCCCCTTGTGGGACTCAAACAAAACAAATCGGTCAGCCCGCAGAAAAAACTCCGGCGCAGTCGCCGATTCGGGCACCGGTGCCCGATAGTCGCGCATCAACGTCAGGTGCGGGCGAAACTCCTTGGGCGCATCTTCCAACCGGAACGGCAGCATCGCCTGCTCCAGCCCGTACACCAGGCGCAGCAACTGCGGAGCCGCCTGCTGCGACGCCAGCACCAGCGCGCCGGCCCTGCGCCACACATCCAGGCGATCAAGCTCGATCCGCAGCGGCCCCGCAGGCACGGCAACCTTGCCCGCAGCGGTACAGATCTCGGCGATCTGTGCCACACCGACCGAACCAAGAAACAGCAGCGTCAGGTGAAAGTTTTCCGCCGGCACCGGGCGCCCGGCCCGCAGTTGCAGCGCGCTACGCCATTGGGCAATGGCCTTGCGCTGGGCAGGTGCGCAATCCAAGGCAAAAAACAGCCGCTTGGTCGGCTCGTGGGTTTCGTCGCTCATGCCTGGCAGCTCCTGATAGGCAAGTTATAGTTCAGACAACCCAATCAACGGGAGGTGGTCATGCGAGAGATCATCAGCAAGGAGCCCTGGTGGGCAATGCCACCGCGGCCGGGTCAGGATGAGTTCGAGCTGGACTGGGGATGGCTGGTTCACTATAGCGAAGGTGAACCGCGTTTTGAGTTTATCCGGGAGCGGCCGACGGACATCGAGATCCGCAACCGCAAGAGTTGCAGGATCACTCCGTCAGCGGAGTGACCCTGCGCCAGGTCTCAGGCCTGCACGATCATGTTGAAGCCGCCGAAGACCATGCGCTGGCCATCGAACGGCATCGGGTTGACGTCCGGTTGCATGCGCGGATCGGACATGAGTTTGTTCATCCCGGCATCGCGAGTGGCCTTGTCGGGCCAGACGATCCAGGAAAAAACCACGGTTTCGTCCTCCTTGAGTTTGACCGCCATAGGGAACGACGTGAGCTTACCGTCGGGCACGTCATCGCCCCAGCATTCGACCACGCTCAAGGCGCCGTTTTCCTTGAAGATGACGGCGGCCGACTCGGCGTGTTGCTTGAATTTTTCGCGATTGGCGGTGGGTACTGCCGCGATAAAGCCATCAACGTAAGACATGGTCATTCTCCTGCGGGGTTAGAGGGTCGAGCTGCTGGTTAGTCGATTCCGTCGGGCTCCAGTCGACTGCCGAATCCTGCGAACCGACCAACGGCGGCTCGACACTTCCTGCCAGATTGCCCTCCACCTGCCCCGCCATGTACAGGGTGCCTGCCATCACCCCGGTTGTCGGATTCTGAACCAGCTTTTGCCAGGCCTTGTCGAACGTATTGCCCAGGCTACTGCGGATCAGCGCCTCACTGTCGGGGCGGTCGTTCGCCCGGATGATGGCGCGTATGCCCGCCACCCCTACGGTGATCAAACCTCCCGCGAGCTTCCCGGCAGCGGCTGCCACGGCACTTGCCGCACCGCGCGGGGCCATCTCGGCCTCCATGCGCTGACTGGCGCGCTTGGCCACGGGGGCCATGGCCGTGTCAGTGGACCCCACGCCCCTGTCGCCACCGGCGAGGTGGATTTTCTCGATCAGCGCCGAATACGCCGGCAAAGTGTTGAGTTCGGTGTGAATCACCTGGTACAGCGAGGCGTCCCGGCCAGCCGGCGGCCCCAGCGCGATGGCCGGGATCTTGTTGACCCGGGCGTTGAGCTGATCCATGGGCACTCGATGGCGCTGGGAAATCACCTGCAGCTGCTGGCCCATGAGCTGCACGTAGAACTCGGTGGCCTGGTGCAGAATCGCATCCGGATCAACCTCGACGGCCACCGGTGCCAGCACCCTCTCCTGGTACTCCTCAAGCAGATACTCGGCAAGGCGCTTGGCCGAGGCGTCCTGCTCGCCCTTGGCGCTGATGGTGTACCAGCTGACTTTCATCGACATCCATTCCTGGGTCCAGTAGCTGCTGAACCAGGGGATGAAGTTCTCTTCGGTCTGTTGGTAGATCCGCGTGCGCCAATGTTCCATGGAGCCACGCGCAAAGATTTTGGCCTGCTCGGTGGCCGACCGGGAAGCCGCCACTATGTCGCGGTCCACCTGCTGCCAGGTGGCCTGGGGCACGATGATCGGTGGCGCTCTGACGGGCGCGCGGTCAGGCGTGGCGCATCCCGCCACGACCAACAGCACGGCGACGATCAGCGAACGCAGGTTCAAGGTCGCAGCTTCCTGAAAAACGTGAGGCCGAACAGGATGATCGGCGCTCGCAGGGTTTCTGATTTGAGTATAGGTGGCGGTGGGTCGACGTTCAGATCGTTTTCGTTCTGGAGGACGTCATCGCGAGCAGGCTCACTCCTACAGCAGATCTGTGCGCCCTTGTAGGAGTGAGCCTGCTCGCGATAGCGCCCTCATGAACACTCAAATTTGCGACCATCATTCCCATCGATAACCACCATCGTGCCGAATGCCTTCCGCAAAATTTCCGTCAGCGTAGGATCAACTCCATCAAGCCATCACCCCGAACCGGAGGGGCCCACCATGTTGATTCATCTCCTGACTTGCCTGGCCCTGACGGCCTTCACGCTGAGCGTTTTTTCCTGGTTCATTTTGTCCGAGGAGCACCCGTCATGATTCACCCCGTCACACTCTCCGTCAGCTTCCCGCTCTTCGGCGCCAACTATTACTCCCAGCAAGTGGTGTCGCGCAAAGTCTTCGCGCTGGTGTTCGATCAACAGTTTGAAGACCTGTTGATGCCGGCTGCCGCCAACCACTTCAGCAACGAAGTAGTTGGCCTCAATGACCAATTTCGCTTCCTCAACGACGTACTCGCCGAGCACTTGCTCAACAGCGCCACCCCGACGCAACCGTCACGCCCGGCGTACCAGGCTCAGCGGGGCGTGCGTTGATCATCCAGCTGCAGGTTGCCCAGCGCGACCTGGCTGGAACACACCTCCCGCAAGCAGGCACGTAACCACCGATGCACCGGGTCGGCATCCAGCCGTGGATGCCAGAGCATCGCGATGGTTAACGGAGCAAGATCCACCGGCAGCTCGAAACTGTGCATGTCCGTGCGCAGATTGGCGGTGTGGCGCTCTGGAACCGTGGCGATCATGTCGCTCTCCCGGACCAGCACTAGCGCAGTGGCAAACCCTGCAACGGTCGCCGCAATCTGCCGCGCCAACCCCATCGCTTCGAGTGCCTGATCGATCGGCCCTCACCCTCTGCGCGCCGCGCGACACCGATGTGAATACCCGACGCATAACCGACCGGTGTAACAGCGCCGCAGGACAGCGGGTGCCCGGCCCTCACCACGCCGATGAAACGGTCGTGAAACAAGCCCTGGGTGCGCAGCTCCGGGCTGGTAGCTTTGCCCACGACGCCGGTCTCCAGATCCACCGTGCCATCGCGCAGCGCGGTGCTGTCCTTGTCATTCCTGGGCAAAAAACGCAGGCGTATTCCCGGAGCTTGTTCCGCCACCTGAGCGATCAGCCGGGCACCGAAATTTTCCACGAAGCCTTCCCGGGTACGCAGGGTGAATGTGCGCATCACGCGCCCCAGGTCAGGCTGCTCGGCCGGGCGCAATAGCGCTTCTGCCTCCTGCACCAACTGACTGACGCGCTCGCGTAATTGCAAGGCCCTGGGAGTCGCCACCAGACCACGCCCCGCCCTGACCAGCAGCGGGTCGCCAGTGGTCTCGCGCAGGCGCGCCAAGGCTCGGCTCATTGCCGAAGGGCTCAGTCCCAGCCGCTTGGCCGCCCGGGCCACACTGCCTTCGGCGAGCAACACATCGAGCGTCACCAGCAGATTCAGATCGGGGGTGGCCATGGCATGCCTCGTCAAAGTTGGAGATGGCGTTTGGTGCACGTATTACATGCATATCATGCGCCTTCCGCCATGACAGGCCCAAGCGTAGATTTCCGACAGCGCTCCATCCAAAGCTGTTTGAATCCGAGGTTTGTCCATGAAGCCAACACCTGCCGTCGCCCACACCCGCCCCGTGTTTCAGTGGCCGCTGCTCAGCCTGTCACTGTCAATGTTGCTGGCCGCGCTGGGCACCAGCATTGTCAACGTTGGGTTGCCGACATTGGCTGAAGCGTTCGATGCGTCCTTTCAGCGGGTGCAATGGGTGGTCATCGCTTATCTGCTGGCAATTACCGCGCTGATCGTCAGCGTCGGCCGGCTTGGCGACATGCTGGGCCGGCGACGCCTGCTGCTCGGCGGCATTGCGCTCTTCACCCTGGGCTCGGCCCTGTGTGGCCTGGCGCCGAGCCTTGGGCTGCTGATCGGTGCGCGGGCGCTGCAAGGCGTGGGTGCAGCGCTGATGATGGCGTTGACCATGGCGCTGGTCGGCGAGGCGGTGCCCAAGGCCAGGACCGGCAGCGCCATGGGCTTGCTGGGAACTATGTCGGCGATCGGCACCGCCCTGGGGCCGTCCTTGGGTGGACTGTTGATCGACGGATTCGGCTGGCGGGCGATGTTCCTGATCATCGTGCCCATGGGGTTGCTGACCTGGCTGCTGGCGTACCGCTATCTGCCGGCCGAATCGCCAAAACCCACATTCGCCCGCAGCGGTTTCGACCTGCCTGGCACAGTGCTGCTAGCTTTGACGCTGGGCGCCTATGCGCTCGCCATGACGCTTGGCCGCGGTACCTTCGGCTCGCTCAATGGCGCGCTGCTGCTCGGCGCTGGAGTGGGGCTTGGCCTGTTTATCCATGTCGAAAACCGCAGCGCTTCGCCTTTGATCCGCCTCGGCATGATGCGCGACCGCAACCTCAGCGCCAGCCTGGTCATGAGCGTACTGGTGACCAGTGTGATGATGGCGACGCTGGTGGTCGGGCCTTTTTACCTGGCCCAGGGCTTGGGACTGGAGGCGTTGCAGGTCGGCTTGGTGTTGTCCGTCGGACCTATAGTCGCGGCGCTGACCGGGGTACCGGCCGGTCGCTTGGTCGACCGTTTCGGCGCCCGCCGCATCACGGTCGCCGGCCTCGTGGCGATGGTGCTGGGATGCCTGGGGTTGTCGACACTGCCCTTGGCGTGGGGAATTGTCGGCTACGTGGCGCCGATGATGGTGGTCACCCTGGGTTATGCGCTGTTCCAGACCGCCAACAACACTGCGGTGATGGCTCAGGTTGTCCAGGATCAGCGGGGAGTGACTGCCGGCTTGCTCACTCTGTCGCGAAACCTGGGGCTTGTGAGCGGAGCCTCGGTGCTGGGGGCGGTGTTCGCCCTGGGCACCGGCGCAGCACTGCATCCCCAGGCGATTGCCGATGGGACGCAACTCACGTTTATCGTTGCGCTGGCGCTGGTGGCGGTGGCGCTGGTGATTGCGCTGGTGCAGCGCTCGCGCTGAGCGAATCTGGAACCCGTGTCAAATCTTGCTCAGGTTCATCCGGTAGCCTTTCCCGGGCGCCCCTTCGTGCAAAGCCGACTGGATCGCCGAATACAGTCTATTCGCCTCTGCGGTGGTGATCGATCTTGAACAATCCCTTAGCACCACGCGCAGCAGCACATTCTCCTGACCCGGCAAAATACCGAGGCGCTCGACTGCATGAGGCGGTAACTGGGTATATTTCCAGCGATCCTTGACCTGCACTTCCTCAATCCATCCAGAGCACTCTGCCGCCGCCTGCAAAATACGCTCGGTCAACACTTCTTCGCTCAGCCCCGGAGTCACCGCCAGGGAAACATCCCGGGCAATCGAGGGCAAGCGTGATACGGCGACCCAGGGTTCGAGGTCGTGCATCTGCGCCTGTACCCGCTCGTTCGGGTCGCGCAGCAGGCGAATATCCGCGATACCCTTGCGCAGCATGGTCAGGCGATCCAGCCCCATGCCCAGGGCCAATCCGCCGTGCCGCAGGGAATCTATCTGCAGCCGCTGCAACAACGACCTGGCGATGCGGCCGCACTCCAGCACCTCGACCGGAAGGCGCTCGTTCAACACGTTTACTTCGATGCCGCCCTCGGTGTAATGATGCCGACTCTCGGTGAAGATCCAGGACTTTTCCGGCACCGCCAGTTGCATAATATCGTCGACCAGGCGCAGCAGATGTTCATGGGTCGATAACGATGGATCGCCCAACACCCAGATGTCCATCTGATGCGGCTCCGCGCAATGCCAGCGATCGCGACTGTCGCGCCGAAAAGTGATCCCCGGCGCGGCCAACAGAATCATCTCCCCAGGCTGGCGCGCCTGCGCCGCGCGCTGCAACGCAGCGGGAATCTGGCTGGTGGTTTGCGTGCGCAGCAGCGAGAACTCATCTACCCAGCGGGTATGCTCACTGCCGAGCGTGACTTCGGCGGAGTCGTAACCCAGCAGGCCATAGTTGTCTTCAGCGGAGACGATCCTGGGCCCAGTCTGCCACTGCGCCTGAGGCCAGCCCCGCGTAGCCAGCCCGCCGAGGATCTCGTCGACCAGCAAGCGCACGGCATGGTCGGGGCTGCTTTTTTCGGTCAGGTCGACCTGGGTCAGGGCTTGATGGACGGCGGCATAGGCCAGGAATTTCTTCGGTGCGTGCACTTGGTGATCCTCTATCGAAAGTCGTCCCCGGCCCCTTCTGTTTAATGAAGCCTGCGGGCTAACGTAACGACACGAGACGACCTGCCACAACCGAAAAAAGCGCAAAAACGCATTTTCAGAATAGCGCTACAGACGCTTCCTACCTGGCTGGACATAACCCTGTAGGAGCAAGGCTGACCCGCGATGAGGCCAGTGCATCCAACATCAACATTCCCCTCACATCACCTGATTACGCCCACCCCGCTTCGCCCGATACAGCGCGTCATCTGCCCGGGTCAGCAGACTGTCGAGCGAATCGCCTGGCTGAGCCAGCGCCGTACCAAACGAAGCAGTGATGGTATCCAGCAACTTGCCGTCACCCCGGGTCTTGATCCGCAGCGACTGGATCTTCAGCCGCAGTTGCTCGGCGAAGGTGCGGGCGGTAGCAAGGTCCGGGCAACGTTCCAGCACCACGCAGAACTCTTCGCCGCCGTAACGCGCGGCATGGGCATGCGCCGGCAGCGTGCTGCGCAGGGTTTGCGCCACGTGCTGCAATACTCGGTCGCCCAGCGGGTGGCCGTACTGGTCGTTGAACTGTTTGAAGTGGTCGATATCCAGAATCACCAGCGCAACCCCCTGGCAGTCCTTGGTCAGCGCCTGCTCCAGCACATGGGTGAGCGCGGCGCGGTTGAGCAGTTCGGTCAGACCGTCGAGAGTAGCCGCGAGCTGGGCGCGCTGGAGTTTGTCGCGCAGGCTCTTGATCTCGTCCTGGGCGCTGTGCAACTGGGACAGGAAGTGTTCCTGCTGGCTCTGCATCAGCCGGGTACTTTGCTGCAGCTCGCTGAGGATATCAGGCAAGCGCTCGTCAGCGGGCGCCTCGAGCATGTCCAGGCAATGATCAAGGCTGGTCTGGAAAGTGCGATTACCCTCCACACTGCGCGACACGTTGCGCGCCATGTCATCGACCAGGTTGATAGCCTGCTGCTGACCTGCCCGTGCAACCTCCAGCTCGTCGCGAATGATGTAGTCGCGAAACAGCTTCGAGGCGGACTCGGGCGGGAACTGCGCAAAATCCTGCACCACCTTGTCCAGCTGGCGATTGAGCTCCGGCACCTGGCCCTTGCTGTAGGTGTACCAGAGGGCGTAATGCACCGGATTGGGCGGAATGTTGTGACGTACCATCAGCGGGACCGCCTGCTTGAGCAGCGCCGCCGCCTCGCGGGAATCTTCCGGATACAGCGCCAGGGCTGTCGAACGCATCTCTGATGGGCTCATTACGTCACTTTCGCAAGTTATCGTGGGCAAATGCAAAACGCGTCGAGCATAACCGTACGTCTGAAAAACGCATAGCCACTAGCCACTAAATTCGTCGCTGCCTGGGTGGATTATTCTGTGATCCATGTGACCGCACATGATGTCAGGACAAAGTCGGCATGAAGTGGGCAAACAGGCACATGGATCATGACAAGCACAGTGCAGGTCTGCTAAAACGTTTCATCTGCGCATCAGCCAATCCAGACGGGGTAGCGACATGACCACAGCACATATCCTTGATCACTTGTTCCCGGAAGCCGACAGCATTCCGGAAAAGTACCGCCTCGAAGGCCAGACCGAACAACGCGAATACCTGGTCGATGGCGAACTGAGAACCTGGTCCGGCCCCCTCGCCCAAGTCCGAAGCCCGGTGTACCTGAGCGGTGAACAAGGCGATCAGCAAGTCATTCTGGGCAGCACGCCGCTGCTCGATGCCGAGACCGCGTTGACCGCCCTCGACGCCGCAGTGCGTGCCTATGACCGAGGCCAGGGCCTGTGGCCGACCATGCGCGTTGCCGAGCGCATCCAGCACGTTGAAACCTTCCTCGGGCACATGCGCGAACAGCGCGAGGCGGTGGTCAAGTTGCTGATGTGGGAAATCGGCAAGAACCTCAAGGACTCGGAAAAAGAGTTCGACCGTACCTGTGACTACATCGTCGACACCATCAACGCGCTCAAGGAACTCGACCGCCGCTCCAGCCGCTTCGAACTGGAACAGGACACCCTCGGCCAGATCCGCCGGGTCCCGCTCGGCGTGGCGCTGTGTATGGGGCCTTATAACTACCCGCTGAACGAAACCTTCACCACGCTGATTCCGGCGCTGATCATGGGTAACACCGTGGTGTTCAAGCCGGCCAAGCTCGGCGTGCTGTTGATCCGGCCGTTGCTGGAGGCGTTCCGCGACAGCTTCCCGGCCGGGGTAATCAATGTGATCTACGGCAGCGGCCGGGAAACCGTCAGCGCGCTGATGGCCAGTGGCAAGATCGATATCTTCGCGTTCATCGGCACCAACAAGGCTGCCAGTGACCTGAAAAAACTCCACCCTAAACCGCACCGCTTGCGCGCGGCACTGGGCCTGGATGCGAAGAACCCTGGCATAGTCCTGCCCGAAGTCGACCTGGATAATGCAGTCAACGAAGCCGTCACCGGCTCGCTGTCGTTCAACGGCCAACGCTGCACCGCGCTGAAAATCCTGTTCGTCCACGAAGACGTGGTCGATGCCTTCATCGACAAGTTCAACGCCAAACTCGCCACGCTCAAACCCGGCATGCCGTGGGAAACCGGCGTGTCCCTCACCCCACTGCCGGAAGCGAGCAAGGTCGATTATTTGCATGCACTGGTCGCCGATGCCGAAAGCAAAGGCGCCAAGGTGGTCAATCCCAACGGTGGTGAGACCCGCGCCTCGTTCTTCTACCCGGCCGTGTTGTACCCGGTGACGCCACAGATGCGCGTCTACCAGGAAGAACAGTTCGGGCCAGTGGTGCCGATCGTGCCGTACCGTCATCTGGATACGGTGATTGATTACGTCCTGGAATCGGACTTCGGCCAGCAGTTGAGCATCTTCGGCACCAACCCGGTGGCAGTGGGCCGGCTGGTCGACACCTTTGCCAACCAGGTTGGCCGGATTAACCTCAACGCCCAGTGCCAGCGGGGGCCGGACACCTATCCGTTCAATGGCCGCAAGAATTCTGCTGAAGGTACGTTGTCTGTGCACGATGCGCTGCGGGTTTTTTCGATCCGGACACTGGTGGCGACCAAGTTCCAGGAAACCAACAAGGAACTCATCAGCGAGATCATCAGCGGCCGCAGTTCGAGTTTCCTGACTACCGACTACATCTTCTGAGGACAGCCGATCCTTGTCGGAGCCTGGCTTAGCGGCGATGGCGCTCGTCAAGACGCCATCGCTGGCAAGCCAGACTCCTACAGGGGATCGAGGTGCACGCAAAAATTGTGGATCGACACAAATCCGTAGGAGCCTGGCTTGCCAGCGATGGCGATCTCAAGGACGCCATCGCGGGCAAGCCTTGCTCCCACAGAGGATCGAGGGTATTCGCAGAAATGTGGATCGACATAAATCCGTAGGAGCTGGCTTGCCAGCGATGGCGATCATCAAGACGCCATCGCTGGCAAGCCAGACTCCTACAGGGGATTGAGGTGCACGCGAAAATTGTGGATCGACACAAATCCGTAGGAGCCTGGCTTGCCAGCGATGGCGATCTCAAGGACGCCATCGCGGGCAAGCCGATTGATGATGCGTGCGCTACATAGCCACCCGCCGCACCCCCAAGTTCCAACCCTGTTGCATGCCCGCCGCCGCCAGCAAAATCGCCGCGACCCCGATCCACTGCAACACCTGCAGCTGATGACCAAACGCAAACCAATCAACAAAAATAGCCGCTATCGGGTAGATAAACGACAACGCCCCGGTCAGCGCCGTCGGTAATTTCTGAATCGCCCCATACAGCAACACATACATCACCCCGGTGTGCACAATGCCCAGCGTCACCAGGCTGGCCCAGGCACTTGGCGCTTGCGGCAGCGCGGAAAAATGCGCAAAGGGCGCCAGCAACAACACCCCGGTGCACACCTGGATCAATGCGATCAAATGCGGCGCAGTGCCGGTCAGGCGCTTAATGATCAACGCAGCGATCGCATACAAAAACGCCGCTCCCAGTGCCAGCGCGATTCCCATCAGGTAGTCATCGCCACTCTCGCCTTGAGTACCGTGGGCACTGACAATCGCCAGCATCCCCATGAACGAGATGCCCAGCCAGAACAGCTTCTGCAGGGTGATTTTTTCGTTGAGAAACACCGCCGCCAGCCCCACCAGCATGAACGGCTGTACGTTGTACACCGCCGTGCCGATGGCTATCGATGCCCGGGAGTACGAGGCGAACAACAGCACCCAGTTGCCCACAATCGCCACTCCGCTGAGCACCGCCAGAAGGAAGGTGGTGCGGGTGAGCATGCCGGGGCGCAGGAAACCGAACGCCGCGCAGATCAACAGCAAAGTGCCGGCGCCGAACACGCAACGCCAGAACACCACATCCAGTACCGGTTGACCCGACACCAGCACGAACCAGCCGATGGTCCCGGAAATCAGCATGGCGGCGGTCATCTCGAATGACCCGCGACGGATTGTTTTGTCCATCATCAGACTCCTGTGATTGAGCCCAAATTATGCCGAGCAACGCCCCGACGCCTCCATAGCAAAAAGCAGGCTAGAATCCAGATCTGCCTTTTTTATCAAGGCCAATTCGCTTAATTGCCTAACCGAGGTTCTGCCATGACCGACGACATAGACCAGATGCTGATCAAGGCCCTGATGGAAGACTCGCGTCGTTCCCTCAAGGCCCTGGCGGGTATCAGCGGTCTGTCCTCGCCCAGCGTCGCCGAGCGTTTGCGCCGCCTGGAAGAGCGCGGGGTGCTCAAGGGTTACACCGTCGAGATCGACCCCAAATGCTTCGGCTATCAGCTCCAGGCCATCGTGCGTATCCGCCCGCTGCCTGGGCAGTTGCAGGAAGTGGAACGACAAATCCAAGCGATCGCCGAATTCACCGAGTGCGACAAGGTGACCGGAGATGATTGTTTCATCGCCCGCCTGCATGTGCGCTCGATGGAACAGCTGGACACCCTGCTCGACCGCCTCAACACCCACGCCGAAACCAACACCGCGATCGTGAAAAAAACTCCGGTCAAACGCCGCCTGCCGCCAATGGAATGAGTGATATTTTGTTTCGAAACACGTAGATTGAATGTTTTCCAGCTAAGGATTGGCAGCATGAAAATTCAGGTCATGGCATTGGCAGCGCTGATGCTCGCAGGTTGCGGTACGGTCCAGACGGTGATGCGCGACGATGAAGTCGCCGCAAAAATCCTCAAGGAACAAAAGAGTTACTGCGGTGCAGTCCCGCGCATCTACAGTGGCGTGACCTTCGACTTCTGCTACCTGAATGCCCCGCTCGAAAGAGGCCGCGAAGCCGAGGTGCATACCACTGCACCAGCCGTCGTACTGGTCGACGTGGTGCTGTCAGGCGTGATGGACACCTTGGTATTGCCCTACACGATTTATAAGCAACAGGCCGACGGCAGCATTATCGTGTCCAAATAACCTGGACTCCAGGCAATAAAAAACCCGCCGAGGCGGGTTTTTTTTTTAGCGCCAGCGATCAGTCATCGCGGCTCATGATGCCGAACAGCTGCAGCAAGCTGACGAACAGGTTGTAGATTTAGTTCTCGTTGACAAATATGTCAACCCCTGTATCGTTAGATCTCACACAGACAAAATGTAAACATCCAGTCCTTCATCGAGAAATCTAAGACCCTCATGTTCTCTGCACCGAACCGAATAAAAAATCTAGTAAGGTTCCTGCTAATTTTCCTTTTCGGCGCTAGCAATTTGTTAGCGTATATGCTAGCGAAGCCCTCATCCATGGCCACGCGTTTTAACTCTAGATGTTGCAACAAAACGCTTAAGCGGACACCTCAAGTATTGATCAAATTCAATTATATTACCTGAGTCGTAACTTGTGACCGATTCAATCTCGCCAATATTTAATACCATTAGTGTGCCTTCCGTTAAAGGAATTATGGTCAAGTGCAACTATATGGATCATGAGCACTTCCAGTTCGATGCTGGTTATTCAGAGGATTTACACAGAATTTTTATCAGCTATTGCAGAGAAGTTTCATACTCTACTGCAAGCGGCTTAAGAAAATCCATTGATGAGTTTCTCTCGTTTGTCGGACAGTATAATGAACTGAACAAATCAGAACTAGCCTTCCAGGGAATGGCAGATTACGACATTGAAATACATAACCAATTTCAAAACTATTTATACGCCAATTGCGAAAATGCAAACCTTGCAACGACTCGCATGGTTCTTTTCAAAAGCGCGATTACTACATATAGCAAAAAATACAACTTATTTTCCAATCTACGGTTTACCACGCTTTCAAATGCCGAATACAATAGTGCCAAACCTCTTTCACTTGAGTGCGAAACAAGTCTTGCAAACTGTTTGAATCAGCATATTGAAAAAATTTACAAAAAAATCGAATTCAGAATGCAAGTAGAGGCTTCGGAGCCTTATACCTATTCATCGATGCTCTCCGAAACAAACCCCCACACACTGGAAAATATATTTAAGTGGATAAACTTCAATCTAATAAAAAACGGCCGCATTCTTAATAAAGCCAATTTGGCAAAATTTTTAGCAAACTCTGCAGACAAAGCCCTTAACATACTCGCTACCCAGCCAGATTATTACAACAAAGTAATGGACTTATATCAACAACAGTATAAGCATGCTGACTATATTGAACTTAGTCCTTTCGATGTCAAAAGTAAAATTGGGGGGCTCACGAATTGGAAACCTGAACCAATCAGGGTGTTGAAAACTTTTCTTACTCACGGATTCCCCTTCGATATACCTCTTGAAACCATTGCAAAAGAATATACATCGAGCTCTTTAATCAACATTGATGATTGCAAATTCGATATCGTCAAAACCATCATTCTAAGAATTGCAAGATACAACGGTCGCACGCCAACTTTCTCCCAAGACGAATTATTAGAAATGTATTATCCCTCGGAACTGGATATGACTGTAATCGTTTTGAAAATCATGCTTGAGACTGGTTGGAACAAGGAAACAGTTTTATCCATTACTCCTGACACTGCAACTCATTTCCTCTCAGGGGTATTTAACACAGACTCAAAAGTAATCCAGGGCGAGAAGAATAAATCTCAAGGAAAAGGTCTACCTTACGCCAACCCCCAAGCAATTTTTAGCCTGAGCGATAAAACCGATAGGTATTCCGCTTACAATTTAATTTTTTTGGCCAACACCCTTGCAGAGCCATTACAAGGTAAGCCCTTAGACAAGGTTGGAGTTTTTTATGACGAAGACGCGAGCAAGTTATTCTTGTGCATTAAAACATCCAAAACATGGGCTGTACATGGCCGACATACATCACTCTATAACGCCTATTATTTCGAAACAGGGGTGAAACAATTCCTGGCCCAATATGAAATCTTTGAAAATGGGGAACGCTTAAAATCAGCTGAAGACTTCACTGCTAGTTTAAGACCTACCTGGGCTGAGAAAGAATACACCAAGAGCCCTTTAAGTTTCGTCGCTACGCAGATGGGTCACAAACAAGAAGACACCACAGATATATTTTATTGTAGTTCAGGGCCGGCAGTAAAGGAAAGAGAGCAACGGCTACGTGGGGCGCTAGAGCAGACGATGGAAACACTGAGATCCTTGAAGTTCCGCGGACAGCTCCTTCCGCCAAAACCTGGACAAACAAATGAAAACTCTAAATGCATAACCTTGTTCAGCATTCCAGGTATGGAGCCACCATTATGGGGATGTTCCGATCAAAAGGCTCCAGATTGGACTGGATTTGATAAATACATAAAAAAAGGGAAAAAATGCGCCCACATTTCAAAATGTCTATTTTGTAGCAGAGTTATGATTTTCGAAGACTCTCTACCTTACTTAATGGATAGGGCTCATTACTTGCAGCAATACTTAGACGACAATTTATCAGCTAGTGGGATCTTCCAGCTCAGAAGCGAACTTAAAATTATTGAGTATATCATTGATAACTGGAATGACTCAGGCGCAGTGAGCAAGGCAGTTGTTTTCTTTAACGCGAACAAAGGGCTGCTACCAAAGAGCCTAGAAATATTAAACACCCTGTTCCAGGATGACTAAGATGACAAGTCTCAACGACGCTCGCCAATCCGCGAATGATATCAATGATAATGATCTTATATCGGAATTTGATTACGACTTTGAAGAGTATGCAGATGAAATACTTGACGAACTGCTTAACAACTCAGGATCAATACACAATCCAAAATCAAAGCAAAAAACAGAAGGACTAAAAGGCAAACTAAAGCTCTTCCCAAATCTTGACTTCCCAGTTAGCAAGCATTCAAATTACGGTGATGATCAGTGGGTTCTCGGTCAACCTAATAACTATAAAAAACTAAGCATTTCGTTTAATAGATTACTGCCGGGAGAAAATGATCTTAAACGGATGCTAGGCTATCATTTAATTCCGGACTTCTCTCCATACGGGGGATCTAGAAGCTACATTACAGCCGAGCACAAAACATCAACGTTCAAGCTGTTGGACGACTACTGCTTTACACCTAATCACCTAGATGCAACACCAAGCAGTATAAGTTTGATCACAGTACCGATGCTGAACATGGCGCTTGATGCGGCTAGAGACTCAGGCAAGGTTTCGCACTACAGCAATCTCTATTATTTAATCCGTTTTTGGCTAAACCTGGGGAGAGATGGTTTTATTCCAGAGCCTTATTGTCTAGACATCCCTGCTAATAAAGTTGACACAAAAGAACGCGAGCGCGACGTCTTCGATCATTTGAAAAACTCCCTCGGTAGCTGGGAATCTTATGATGAAGATGAGTTGGAGCGCCTCATTGAATACGCGATGTTTTGGATTGAAAAGGCATTGCCAGAACTGACAAAACTTAAAGACTTCATAAAACAAAACAAAATCGAAAAGTTTTATGGATTTAAAGTTCAAGTCCTTGACCGTGACTTGAGCCTGGAGGAATCCACTACGGTCATTGTTGACAACATTGAAATATTTAAACCTCAAATGCGCCAATATACAATTGCACAAAATAACACCACCCGATATATTTATAATTTTGCCATGCCGTATATTAAAACGATCGACAAGGTCAGAAGTGCATTGTTTATTTTGATCGCGCTTTGTACTGGAGCACGGTCAAGAGAGTTATGCGGACTGTGCTTTTCAGACTTTTACTATGCTCGCGGAGAGTGGTGGGTTTCTTTAACGAGATTCAAGGTGACAAACGACCCTAACTACAAAGGTCAAAAACAAGAAATTCCTTTGCCATCTTTTATTGGCGAGAATTTAATTCTACTAAAAAATTTGAAAAATCTTTACAAACCAAATTCGGACATATTATTTCGATCCATGCGTTCTTCTCGAACTGACTCGAACCACCGAGTGCTTCTGCCTATCTTGACTCATCTGAAAAATGAAACAGGCCTAGACAGCATACACGTGCATCGTTTTCGAAAGACAATCGCAGATATCATTATCAATCGCGGCGAAGCCAACATCGATATTCTTAGACATCTTTTTGGGCACAAAAGCTACACAATGACCCTCCGCTATATCGCGAGAAACCCTTACATTATCCAAAGTGTAGCTTTAGCAATTGAGCAAAATTACAGTGATGATTTTGTCGATGTGCTGGATGCTGTTAAAAACGGACAACATTCGGGTGAGACCGCTACCAGGATCGCCAATGCTATAAATGCCAAACCTGAACACTTCAATGGAAGACAATTTAAAGTGACAGTATTTCACTACATCAAGCATTTGCTTGAATCTGGTGAACCTATATTTATTAAACGTACTGCACTGGGTGTATTTTGCCTATCTGATGAGAAATACAGCCAAACATATCTTCCTCCATGCTTAGAAGGGAAAGTTCTTTTGCCGGATGAGACCCCTCTCCCAGACCCTCAGAACTGTCAAACATACTGTAAGCATGCCGTTGTTACAGAAAAAGCCCGCGAATCACTACAGGAGGATGTAAAGTTTTACACTTCACTGCTCGATCATATGACGGGCCAAGAGAATAAGGTTTCTTTTCAAAAACTAAGCAAACAATTAAGAGCATGCCTAATTCACCTAGATAATTTAGGGCGCTCAACTATCACAATTACATCTGAATCTGATTCGGCGAGATCATAATGCGTACTGAAACAACACGTGAAACTTTGATCAGGATTATAACAGAACAACAAATCGAAACAGGAAATGCCAAACTAAGAATAGGCGTTATCGCGGAGATGGCGGGCATAACCAGGCAGGCATTCCATCGATACCATAGTGAACTCAAACCATACGTGCTAGGTGAGAAACCTATCTCCACGTTATTTCAAAATCAAACAGACGGAATGGGATCTACCCATCTGTTGAATGCCCAGAAAAAAATTAACGAACTTCAAAGCTCACTTTCTAAAGTGGAAGATGCACATAAAAAAGAGTTGCAGGAGTTCAAAAACAACTGCATAACTTCTCTCATGAAAAGCGACTTGGCTTTGCACGATGCTGACAATGTACGAAAGCGGCATGCACAACAAATCAGCCATAACGAAAAACTCAGACAAGATCTTAGCGCGCTTAAATTGGCTTTACTTCATGAACAGTCCCGTGCGCTAGCAACCGAAGCTGAATTAAATAATATTAAAACAAATACCAGAGTACAATCGACGGCACGAGACATATTAGTAATTGACGAATTCGAACTCTTCAACAACAGAAATATCATAGAAGATGAATCAAATTTTATTCAGCTAAAGAACAAATACGCCGAGAAAACGATCAACACACTCAATACAATAATCGATCCAACCAACTCGTTAGTTGTTTTATATATTGACAGATTCATATCCAGATTTGAGAAATTTGCAGACCAATACATCCCAAGCGATAGTAGTACCGTAATATTGGTTAGGTTTCCTATTTTTGATCAATATTTGATTAAAAGCTATCTAGCGCAAATAGCTGCGAGTACGCGCGTCCAAGTTATCATTCCGGTCTGCGATGTAGAAAATATTGTTAAGGCGCAACGAACTTTTTTTGTGAGAAACGTTCCACCTTTTGAACTAAAAAATGCAGATGATTTCGGGCTTCAGGATATATCGCTAAAACGATGTAGGGCAATGGGAATAAATGCCATCTCGTTTAGCCAAATTTCGCATGGAGATTAATCATGATAAAAATAAATAGGCAGGCAATTTCCTATCTTGATGATGAAACGGGCAAGAGTACGTCGCATTACATTTTAATTGCTTCTAGCGATAACAAGACTACTTTACTCAGCCACCCTAATCTTTATCTCTATAGTAACACCAGATCATCACTGAAAACGTCTGACAGGTATTCCCAGATAATATCGTCATTCTACAAGTTCTTGTCAACACATGTACGATTTCGCGGATTAGAAGTCGCTGAATACCATGCACACGTTTCAAACAAGGATATTATCCGATGGCAAGTTTCAAGATTGGAGAAACGTCTTAATGATCAAAGCGCGAGCCCTTCTACAAAAACCATCATTGAAGATGCACGCATCCTACTGCAACTATTCAGTTGGCTTGAAGAGCACGGCTACCCCTCCGACATAAAAATCAGTACACTCCAATCAACTATTAACTTCAATAAGGAAAGACTTCTAAATTACATTGAAAGAAAGGCCAACAAAACCCTATCTAACAAAGGAATTAGAGTCTTAGACAAAGAAAGCCGACAAAAAAACACTGTCACGCTAATTTCCAAGAAAGAAATTGACGCTCTAATTAATAATTATAACGACCCGGTATATTCTGCAATTTTAAACTTTGCACTTGGCACAGCAATGCGCCCAATGGAAATATGTAAATTTCCTCTATACGGGACGGGAATAAATCAGCATATTGCGCCATATACTGATATGAACAAAGCATCAGGAATAGTGGATTATACCCTTGTCGGGAAAAGAAAAAAAACCCGCACAATCAAGATTAATGTCAAAGACATCCGCGATCTCCAAAACTCTTATACTCAGAAGCTATACAAAGAAAGGGCAGAAAAATATGCCGACCTTTATGGGCACCCTTGCCCCTTGTCAATCTTGTTCCTCAATGAAAAAGGGGTGCCCGTTACTGAGAAAATGATTTCGCAACGGACAAATTACGCGAAGAAACAATCAAAGAAGGCTTTTCCTGATTTTCGTGACACTTCGGTATTTTACTCTACTCGAAAATGGTGGCCGACGAAATTCCTTATCAATTTCCACAAAGGAGACATTTTAACCAAATCTGCCGACTTCTTATATGCTGCGTGTTCTCAAGCGATAATGGATCAAATGGGACATGACGATATAAGTACAACCTATAAACATTATATCGACATGGCTCGAGTCATGGTTCATTATCAGGGATGGGGCTACCAGGAGTTTAGCGAACCGGTACAGACGGTAGCGGAGTTTATAGAATCATATCCAGGTAATACTTGATAGATTGCTGATGGCGCGAATATCCAGCGATTTGTCTCTTAGCCTCCAGTCCGAAGGAGCACTAGCCGAATCAGCTTTAGCTGCGCCGCCCAACACGTCGCCTATACAAGTCGACGATTGAGTTTTTGGGGCTTACCTTAACGAGATCAAGTGAGGTCTCTACGAACCCCAGCGCGTTCGTTAGCAAAGCATCGAACAGCTGTTCCTTCGTCCGTTTTTTCTTGCTTGAGCCACCGGACGGAAGAAGGTATGACTTCAGTGCGAAAGACACTTTCAATCCAGTAGGCCTTCTATCTCAAGATGAGCACCGTTCGCTTGAGGAGATGCTCCGTTGTATCTGAAGAATTTGTCATTGTTCGACCACACTGCGAGGCCAGGAGATCGAGTCGCCGTGCACCTGGGGAGATCAGCGAGGATCATCCGGATTATCAACCTTTCAAACAGAGCTCAGTTGGATAACAACTGGCCATAGACCTGCTGTTCATGCTGATGGTCTCCAAGGTATCTAGTGGGTCACCACCTGCTGCTTTCAAGGAATTCGAATTCATGGACAACAACTACCTTGCCAAAGCCAAGCGCCTTCTATCTGAGGTTGGCGCCCACCAGCTTTCGGAACGTGTATGGGCATTCACGGATGTTCACATTGTCAGCCAAGCCTACATCCACCACTCACTACAACCGGTCGCCCTTGCTGCCTACGCGGCAGTTAACCCCACGTTCGCTGCTGGCCGTTTTCCCAACTGGGCGTTGGTCGATATGGTGGATAAAGTGCCTTGCATGGACGGTGCTGAGCTTACGGCGCTGTCGATGGTTTGCGGAGCTTCCATCCCTACATTCCCCAGTGCATCAGAGCGCGGAAATATTTCTGGGCAAGCAGTGTGGGGCTTCGTAGAGGCTTACTCGCTTGAGGGTTGTTTTGAGCACGTCGAACGCGCCTATGGTAGTCAAGGCAGCCATTACAACTTGCGGCCTCGCGGCTTCGATTGGGCAGGCGGAGAAGATCCTGTCCCCGAGTCCTTGAAGGCAATGCGTCAAAGTTATCGCGCTATGTCGCCGCTGCAACAGATCATGGTTTTAACGATCATGCACTTGTACAACCAGGGTAAAGACAAGACGTATCTGACTGGGGGCTGTCCGACCAAAATTCCCGCCGTCGAGGCAATGAGTATTCTTCGCAGAAATGGGCCGGCGCTCTCGACCTGGGGCCACATGGTTACTCATTATGCGGGCTGGTAAGTACACAACTATCGACGAGCTTAACACCTAAGGAAATGAACACTGACAGTATGATGTGGTAGCAAATACCCGCAAGCCGGGCCCAAGGGCCCGAAATCACGACGTCTTTTGATAGCTCCAGATCTCCCACCCTGTAGGCAGCCTCATCAGTCCACGCAGCGCGACGGAGCTGATCCTGTCGACCTACTATGTACTTAGGGGGCATGATCAGCTCGAACAGTTGCACGCTAAATCGTGGATCGAATAAACGAGCTCACTGGGGCCTGGAATGTCGGAAAATAATGATGACTGACGCGAATCGTCTCTGGCAGCGCGAACGCAAACGACGCTACGCTTTGTGGGATTTAGAAAGGCAGCAGCCTGGATCTGATCGAGCGATTCAGTACCTTGCGATTCTTGATGAAATTGAGCGCGAAGATCGAGATGACCCCATTGGTGATGCAGTCGCCATGTCGGTTGATGAGCTACGAGAATGCGTACCAGAAACCGAGATCAAGGAAGTCAGCGGATCCCACGTTGTTGTCGTGCTTGACGAGCACATACCAGAACCCTGGAAGACTCGTTTCGAAGAAGCGAGTACCGGGTCTACCCGTTTACGCCAAGGTTGCTATGCGAGAGATTGGCGTCGGTTTTTACGACTATGGACAGTCGAAATGCAGCACCTCGCGGCACATAGAGAGATGCGTTAAGCGCTGGCCTGACGAGTCTCAAACGAGCACCGCCCTCTCCAGTCGACCGATAAGGTTGATGACGGCCTCCGTTTCCACCCTCGTCCTCATCATATCCAGAGGACGCTTCGAACCAAGCCCACGAACCGGCGTGTTCAACCAATGCGCTGCAGCGGCGACATCGTTTTCGAAGAGGAAAAGGGCTTCCTCAAAGACAGCCACCAATGCAACCAGGCGGTCGCTTTCTACGGCGTTGAACCGCCTTGCTTTCGCTCTACGAGCCATCGTTGCGGGAGACATGCATATCGCGTTGGAGACAACTCGTCGCGGCACCTGCAGAACGCTCGCTATCCTCGCAAGATATTCGAAAGGTAGTCCTTCACGAACTAGGTCATGAAGCATGGTTCCGCGTGACGGCAGCCCGAGCGTCATCCAAATGCTCTGTGGAATCTGGGGCCCCGGTTGGTATTCCTTGATCGATGACAGCACTTTCACCTCCATCTGAAAACCTAACACCAAGCCGTGCCAGCAAGTGCTCATATCCGTTGACGACAAACCAGCTGTGGATATCGTGATCTGGGCTGACCCCAACTGCTTGCGCAAGCGTGAGGATAGAAGCCCTTAGGGCCCATATAGGTCAGCTTGACTGAGCAGAGTTCACGGCAGCCGACCCGGCAGGGGCACGCCAACACATCACGCCCGAATGACATCGACAGCTCTAGCACGTGCCTTGACGAGCAATCATGCCATACCCACAATGGGCAAATTGCCATCTGCCCTTCGGGATTTTTTCAGTGACGAAATCACCACGCATCAACCCGCCCGGCCCAGTATCCGTCCTGCCACGCAGGGACAAAACCGGCTATGCGCGAATTGAGTTTCTGCCCATGACTGCCGCCCATGCAACATGGTGGCACCAAAACGTCCAATCAATAATCAATACCAAGTACCGAGCGCTGAGCGACAGCACTCCCAAGAATGCGCACAAAAAAGTCAGGACTGACATTGATTGGGACTGGGAGCTCTGGCACTGGCTTCTGTCTGTTCATAACTTCGGCCATGCAAGTGCCATAAAGTCTCCTGCCATGGGACTCACCTTGGCCGCGATCAACGAAGAAGGGTTCGCCGTCCCTATTGGGATGATGACGCTAGTCCCACGCTACCTCTGCAACTCCGACAAAATAGGTGAAAAAACGTATCTGTGGTTCTTAGCCTCAGCACCGTCGACAACATATGATGATTGGCTTGATGGCAAAGCGCTGGACGGTGTTGGGAGCGCCCTTATCGATGCGGCCATCCAAGAATCGTATAAGGTCAAAGCTGACGGGGCCGTTTTGCTGCACGCCGATCCGGATGGGGGTCAATATCTTCTGGATACTTACAAGGGATTGGGCTTCACATCACTGGGCTCATCGTTTGGCCCTATCACCTTGTTCCGCTGGCGAAATAGATCGCAGTACATGCTGCTGGGCGCAAAAGAAGCACGGAAGATCATCCGAGACAACGAAGTTTATCGCAACAGAACGTGAGCGGTGATGACGGCAGTATCAGTGCGAACCTGAATGCCGTCGGTATCCTGTGATCGAACCTGCTTTACAGCCTCAATGTGGCACGTGCTAGGCTGAAAGTATGAAGGTAGGATGACGAAGAGAAATGAACATGCAGCCAGATTTCCTAGATCCAAAATCGCTGGCATCAGCGGTGAAAGCCATAACGGGTAAAAATTGTGATCCAGAGACGCCTGAAGGACTGGACGACCTGCGGGCTATTGCTCGCAGCCTGGTGTTGCAGCCTGACTCACCCGAGACTGCAGCAATTTGGGGCCATATGAAGAGCCCCGTGCGCTCTCAGGACAGAGACCTGGCAGTAAGACCGGGAGGCGGGCCTCAAATGGTCGAAGGTGTCCACATTCCAGATCGCCTCAACTTATTGCAGCGTGGCCGTACCTATGTGGCTGCAAACACCCATGATGGCCCTTCCACCTCTAACAGGTAGACACTGCGCAAAAAGCCTTAGACACCCACCGCTTAGCTAATACGTTGCTCAAAAGACCTGCGCTGGTAACGAACCATGCCCTGCGCCCTTCAACCGCCCTTACTGGCAGCCCTATCGATAGAGGCAGGTGTGGTTACAAGCCACTTTCCAATTTTCGGTTTAACCAGGAGCTTAGCCATTCGCGCGTGGCAAGCGGCTAGGAAGGATTCCATCATTTCGACCATGTGCGTCTCCTGGTACCCGGCGCCGATGATGCGTAACGGGCCTCCGGTCATATCGTATCGTAGGGGGGTAACGTGTGACTTTTATCCCAGTATGCCGCCGGTATGTCACACGCTGGAAAGCTCGACCCGATGGGCAGATAGTAGGTGCCGAGGTCGATGATAAAGTGATTAAGTTCAACCCAAAAATGAGCGTGCTTGCTGGAATCGGATGCATATCTATCACCGAGGGATAGACGACGTTAGAAATGTCGCTCACTCGTAAAAGAGATGCTCGGCTGACTATATAAGCCGGACTTTCAGCCAGAAGGAGCGATAGCAACAACTAGGCTCAGGAGCCTCCGCTCAGTGATCCGTGCGATGAAGCTTAGGCTAGCACTCCCCTGTCCAATCGACCGATAAAATCGAGGACGGCTTCTGTTTCCACTCTCGTTTCCAGTATGTGCAATGGGCACTTCGAATCAAGCCCCCGAACCGGAGAGATCATCCATTCCGTTGCAGCAGCGACATCGTTTTCGGACAGGGAAAAGGCCTCCTCAACGACAGCTACCAATGCGACGAGGCGGTCGCTTTCTAAGGCGTTGAACCGCATTACTTTCGCTCTACGCGCCAAAGTTGAGAGTGCTATGCAAATAGCCTTGGCGATAACCCCGGGCTGCACCTGCAAGAGGCTTGCTATCCGTTAGGGGTAGTCGAAAGGTAGTCCTTCACGAACTAGGTCATGAAGCATGGTTCCGCGTGACGGCAGCCCGAGCGTCATCCAAATGCTCTGTGGAATCTGGGGCCCCGGTTGGTATTCCTTGATCGATGACAGCACTTTCACCTCCATCTGAAAAACCTACCACCGAGCCGGGCCAAGTGGCCCGAAGTAGCGACATCCCCATTTCCCACTGTGTAGGCCTCAGACACGGAACAATATGAATTTGATGGGTAGCCTAGTCATCCTAGCTAGACGTCTTCGTGACTCCCACGAACTGATATGCACCGCTTTGCTCCTTCAACCGTTCCATCTCGCGAGCCTCCTCCCGAGTCAAGGTTACGGTTACCAACAGATGGCACTGCTGCTCCAGAAAGGCTTGCCTACCTGCTTCAGTTTTCAAATCGTAGCCAGTGACAGGCGGGTGGAAGTACAAGTGCTTCGCGAGTATCGACTGCTTGCTCAGGACGTCATTAGGGTTGCTCCATTCTCCTCCTTCCTTAAGCTTGAGACGAGATTGCTTGGATTGCCTGTGCTGAAGTAGCCGCCGACGCAGATTGCCGCTAATTCCTACCTTCAGCAGCTTTCCTTCGTCAGTTACGATCTCATAGAGACCTGGCGCCGATGGCAGTGCGGTTTCGATCTCGGAAAATCTAATTTTAAAACTCTGTTCAATCACGTCGACACGTCCATTCAAGCTTACTGCCTGAATCAAAGCACTATTGAAGATGGACGGCCACCTTCGTATAAGAACGCCAGCTGCAGCGGCATTCGGATTGCCTTTCAACCAAGGCGCGAATAATGTCAGCGGCATGAATGTCTCAAACCCGGCCCTCCCCGATTCGATTCCTCAGCCAATTCTGGCGAGCGCAGACTCGCTTGTAACGAAGACAGCTTTTCTAGCCGGCTTGATCGCACCTGAAACTGCGGCATGCTTAAGCAGACAGCTGAAGATCTCTGACGCTGTGTACTCGAGGATCATCGACGGGCACAACACTGTCCCGAAGCTGCCAGAAGACGCAACCAACTTAGCTAGCACGCAGACCCCGCTGGGGGAAATCACCGAGCTTCGTCGACGTCTCATTGCGGCGCTAGCCCACCACTATCACCTTGTACAAACTCAACAGCTATCTGACGATAATGGGGCTATGGCGAGGCTGGTCGTTCATATGCATTTCGCTCAGATCGGATTGCATCCGCACTTGTGGTCGATGCCTCGTGGCATAGCTCGTAGACGGGAGGAGTATTACGCTGCGCTGGGCATAAATGCTGGCACGCAAGATACACAACTATCTGGTGGTTTCCAGCGAACAGACAAAGCTTCTCTCTCCTTCATTGAGCTCATGCTAGATGTCTGCCATGAAGAGGTGGATTACATGACTGTTGCTTTGAATCGTCGAAAGCTCCGTGAGTCCGTCACTCGTGCGTACAGAGCAAACTCGCTACTTTCGGAAGCAGGCGTCAGGCCAGAAACAATGCCTGCACTCCTAGCACTTTTGATTCAGGGCGCGTTACCTCGCACCGATTTCGAAACCTTTACCGGTCTTCCATGTGAGATAGCGAGCGATCAGCTAAGCAGGTTGATCAACCTCGGCGTCGTGGTAAGCCCTCCATCTAACCGCCATGGGCTGGAGATTGGTTTACCTGTTTGGTTTACTCAGGAGATTTTTTCGGGTTTGCAGTAGCGTTGTCAGCTCATAGCCAAGGTGAAGCCTCATTGAGCCGGGCCTATTTGGCCCGAAGCGGCGACCTTCGCCCCCGCCGCGTAATCACCAGGTCGAGCCACAACGGCGCATGGGTTGCCTAACTAGGATTCTAGTGGACTACCTACCATTCAAACAGAGTTCAGCCGGATAGAAACCAGCCATCGGCCTGCAGCTTTTGCTTGTTGTCTCCAAGATATCCAAAGGCTCACGCCCCATGGCCTCCATCAAAGCGTTAGAAAGCCACACTGCGTCGTGCATGGTGAACGAATAGGACATGAAATCGAAAACAAGCTCTACTCCTCCATCCTCAACCGTGCAGACCCTCACCCGCTCAGTTTTGTCGCTCTCATCCATCGCGAGCTCAACAACATAGATTTCATCTTCTGTCTCGTGGCAGTTAAACCTGCCATTGGCGCAGTAACTCCACTCTCCGGAAACTCTTTTACGATATGTCCTCTCAAGCATACATTCGCGATTTACTGGCGTTGGCACAAACCCTGCGAGATTTCCTACGGTAATGAGCACAGCATCGTAAAGACAGCGTGCGATATCCTCTGCTACGGCGTCGACGAACCTAATAGACATGATGTCTACATTTACACTGACGTAGTTATCTCCCTGTCTGGATACCTGGCACGAATACATTTCATCATCCTCACGCCCTAGCCAACATAAAAATTCGCGCTCGGCAAAAAACTCTGCTGGTTGCACCTTAGCTTTATTCATAAACGGCACCATCACTATATGTCCTTAAACGTCTAATCGGACGGCTTAAGGGCATTCTTTAACGTCGAGAATAAATATTATTCGTAAAGGTAGATTTTGATGAAAACCGTTATTGGTTGAAGATACTCTCGTTACTGCCTGAATTAAGCCAATAAGGCTGAACGAGCGATTTCTTCCTCCCGCGAAACATATCTGTTTCACCTGAAATCTGGGCTGGGAACGGGGCAGCGTGACAGAAACCCGTTCGTCATATGCACGAAGCGACATGCACCGTTTTGCTCCACTCTCCTTTCCAACTCGCGAACCTCATCCCGAGTCGGAGTGACCTTCACCAAGAGACGGCGGAGTGTACCCGTGGACTTTTACACTCTGATAACAGTGGTGAGAAATGAGACTTCGATGCACCAAGCCCCTTATTTCCAATCAGCACACTAGCAGGCGAAACCGGCGACGAGATAGTGGCTCAAAGTTATCAAAGTAAGACATCTTCGAGATTCCAACCTTTGAAAAGATGCTTTAAATCGGGATCATCGCAGCCCATCATACTCTTTGCGTAACGTTCAATCTCCTCACTATTTACCTTTCGAGGAGGCTCAAAAGGCGCATACCTTTGCTTGAAATCTTTGTCCCATTTTGATGCGGCTGTTCCTTTTAGTGCGTCGGTCATCGCGTCCCTGAGAACTTTTTGCTTCCCTACAATGCTGACCTCTGACTTATCAATACCAGCCAATAAATCATCCAAAGCAATAAGGATCCTTTCGCCTTTCTTTTTGTTGTTCATTTTTCACTTTCCTTAACAGATTGAGTTTACCCAGGATCTTCTTCCTGATTTTCATTCAGCATGAACTTGACGTTAAGTCGGGCCAATAGCCCGGACGGCCAACACCCCCGACTTCTAGACTTTTAAGCGCGTGTCAATTCGTAATGACCTTGAGTATTTCGATTCGTAAAATAGTTACCAGAGAGTTTTTCAGAACGCCCCTCAAAAAATTTGAGGATCGCGGCTCCCTCATATGCACGTGTACCCTGACCGTTACGCATTTTTGGTACCACTCTGAAGACATAATAAAGTAAAGGTCGGCCGGACTCAGGATCTTTTTTTGCTGAACGCTTAGAGTTTCCGAGTCTGACCCATCTGCATCAACCTCAATGCTTATTGACAAAAAAGTTTGCCTAATCGACGCTCTAGCCTTCGCTACTCCATTATTCTCAGGCGACTGGTAAAAAATGATCATCTCCCATTCCCCGTTCAGGTCGGGGAACAGAAGGGAACTAAGCCAAGGAACTGCCTTCCATAATTTTCGCCAAGCAAAGTAAACGAACAGTAGTAGTAATATGTCATACACCGTCGCGATTACTGCTACTGCGGAATACGCCTCCTTATTCGATAGGTGAAAATAACTCACTGTATAGACGGCGATTCCTGCGCAGACGGCATATGCCGAGAGAATAAAACTTATGATCTTAAGTGGAGAAAGAACGCTGAACATTCATGCACTCTCATAGTAAATTTCAACGCCGTTTTGGAATACCGCAACACCCTGCGCTCTTGTAGCGATCCCTGATAGTTTGACACCTTTGATCGCTGACCCGAACTGAGCAGCCAAATAACGCCCTCCAAATTTCCTATTCACATTCACAACTACGTTTTCTGGGATCGGCGGCGAAAAATATTGCGCTACGGCGAAAAGCTGGTATTGATTCGTAAGCAGATGAAAACCGTCATGTAAATCGCTCCCTGTTCGCGAAATGCTGACCAAAGACTCCACAACATCCTCTCCCTCTGGAAGTTCCGCCATTGGCCGCATCGGCAATACCGGCAATTCAACATCTGGATCACAAACTAATAGCCCGACACCCGAAAAATCAGCACCTGCCATGTTCTTGATTTGTCGCAATAAGTGAACAAACTCCTCGGCCATATCCACACTCTGATCCTTATAAAATGATGCCCTTCGCCTTTGACAAATCGAATGCTCGCGCAATTTGAATTCTACGCCACATTGCTTTTTCGATAACCGAGCGGTGAAGCTGATACAACCCTGCTAGTCATCGGACTTGCAAATCGCGCAAGCCCATTTTGACTGGATAATCCCCTTAAGACACAATCAAATCCTAAACCAATGCAGGGGACTCGCCTCACCTAGGCAGCCCATTCTCATCAGCGTGACTAAGGTCAGCATGCTCAAGGATGCGTCGTTTACCGGTGCCGAACATGTACTCGACATGTAAATCCTGGCACCCCACGATGAGAGCCAGCAGCGGTCGACCATCGCGGCGACCAGAAGCCAGGATCTTCCACTCGTTTAGATCAATTGATGACGGCGTCGGATGATTCTGGGGGTATGTATGCCACTCCCCTATATATCTAACCAGGCCATTGCTCTCCTTCCACCGCTTCATGGCCAGCCGGTGATGAAAGTAGGGCATGCGCTCAAAGAGAAACCTGAAGCGCTTGTCCCAGAGCGAGGGCTCGGTCGCTTCGATAATCTCCAAATGCTCACCGCGAACGTGACCGAGCAATATCCCCCCTGCCTCCTTTGAGTCGAAGCCCTCTTGAATGTACCGACTGAAGACGTCTAACGGCTGCTGATGCAGATACACCAACTGCTGAGTGCCGGGCACAACCCAGGTCGTCACGAACGACATGCTGGGCATCCCGCATGAGGCAGCGGCGAGCAATCTGAGGTTGCCGGTTCGTAGCTGTGATCGGTCAGCCGAGTTGAGAGCGAGGGCCAAGTTTTGCCCGCGACCCAAGCCAGTGCGGTATCTAATGCCAAGGCCGCAGCCTGAATCGACACCGATGCAGGGAACGGCACGTACAGCCCTTCACACCCCTGCCCAGCGAAGATTGGCTGCACGCCTCCAACAATCGACAACAGGCTGCCCCGGATATTGGCCTCAGTGAGGCATCGGTAGCAACCCTGCTCAGTACGTTGCTTGATCAGCGACCGCACGGCGACGCCCGCCCCCTCAATCCAAACGTGCAAGGTTGGGCATGACGCTGCCTTGGCAAGCCAATGGCCAAACGACTCCTCACCCGTGGCATCAATGATCAAATCCAGACCGCCCAAATTCACATCCTTGGCGTCGCTAGCAAAGGCACACACCATGGCAGTTGGCATAGATGCCTTGAGCTCGTCTGCCAATGCAGCCGCCTTTTCTCGGAACAGATGGTTGAAGCCCAATCGATGTCGCCCGAGATTTTGAGGCATCAGGATATCGTTATCAATCAGCAGCAACTCTCCCCCACCAGTTCCGGCGCCGGCTTTCACGAGCATCTCGGCGAGAAAGCCGCCGATGGTGCCGCACCCGATCAATCCGATGCGCTTGCCTGATAACGTGGTCTGTCCTGGGATGTTGCGTTCGCTCAGGTATCTGTCATCCAGGCGGAGCATCTGCAGAGGCTCAACAGGACAGTCGAAGATTGGCAGGCGCTGATCAGTGGAGCGCTGGTCTTTAGGACGATTGCGCTGAAGGTCATGCACGAGAAAACCGTAGCTGTAACCCGTTTTCTCAGACTCGATAACTATGAGTATGCCGCCCGCCTCCTCGCGGTACGCCGTAATGATCTTATCGCGTATTTTGCGTTTGCAGGCGTCATCCATTTCATGTTGCCAGTCGAGGATCTGACCAACCGTTTTAGGCGGCCAGTTCTCCTGCAGTGGTCTTGGAGCTGCGCTGGAGGTGATCATCGCAACGTGCGCCGGGAACGCCTCGATTGTCCTACCCGCACGCGCAAACTTGAGTCGGCTTCGGGCGACATCATCAGTGAGCACATACATCTTGGTGTCCGATAGTTGAAGTATCTCGACCAGACCGGATGTACGCCGCTCAATGTCATGGAAGCAGTAGATGCCGTCCCAATAGACAAAGAACTCTTCCTGTAGATCTTCCTTCATTTTTCCAGCAAGAACCTGCTCAAGCACATCGGTGGCCTGAAGCAGGGACGTACGGGTTTGCCCTACGGGATCGTAGATATCGATGACCTCGGTACCGGGTGCGGCGTAACAGAGATACCCATCTGGGCTTAGGTGGGGCACGAGCCTAGGGAGCGCCTTAGGTACCCCGGTAACCCATAGTTTGAGAGGCCGCTCAAATGAGCGGTCTATCCATACTTCGCATTGGACAGTCCCCTGAGTGGCCGTCGTCAATTCTCCGGCCATCAC
This sequence comes from Pseudomonas sp. RIT-562, assembly GCF_026241895.1. GTDB lineage: Bacteria > Pseudomonadota > Gammaproteobacteria > Pseudomonadales > Pseudomonadaceae > Aquipseudomonas > Aquipseudomonas mandelii_F. The sequence goes on from NZ_JAPJIV010000027.1 coordinate 59,677, forward strand.
AAGCCACCCTGCGTTCGGCTGATGATCTACCTTGGTAAATCCCCACCCGGTCATGTGGCGCAGCACTTCGGGCATGGCGTCCATGAGTTCAGCCTGCCTTCGTCCGCTTTACAGGCTCTGCGGGGCCAGCGAGAGGTGCAATTGCAGCCATGGACGCCGGCAGGCTCTCAGGATTCGACTTCATGCGATAAGGCGCATTCGGGAAACGGTCACCCAGCATGTTGTGCAGCCAGTGATAAGCCGTTTGTGCATCGGTTGCATCGATGGCGCCTTCCAAGTGATTCGCGAAGACCTGGAAAAGCTCCACGGCGTCAGCTATCGCTTCCTTGGTCATGTGAGCAGTGAGCGATGCCTCGGGATCAATGGGGCTCATGACGCCCTTGCGCAGGGCATCCGGGATTCCCTTCACTACGTTCAACAGCGCATGGTCATCGCGCTTGTCGAAGTATTCGAACAGCGGGCAGGCTGCTGCCATCAGAAGGATCGAGCTTGGCCCTTTATCTTCCCATTGCTTGTCGCGAAATGCCTTCAGGTAACGCACGACACGGATGAGTTGGTCACCCTTTTCCCGGCACTCGCGTTTGAACCAATTTTTCATCGCCATAGGGTCGGACTTACGCCAGCCTTGCTTGCGATCAGCCAGCAGAATCTTGTCCGACGGCAAGGTCTTCCAAGTGTCTCGCTCGGAATTGATCGCGCTGTCGAATACCACACAGCGCCAGAAATTATGGAGAATGCACTTAACTCGTCGAATCAGCAGTCTCCGCTGGAGACGGTACCTGAGCTGCGTCGACGTATCGTTGTAGCGCTAGCCCACCACTTTCACCTTCTCTAAACTCGACCGTTTCTCAAGACTAAAGCGGCGGCTGTCGCGACGATGATCACTCACTAGCATTTGGCTCAGCTCAGGTTGCATCCGCACTGGGTTATGTAAGCCGCTAGGAGAAGACCCTCCATTCCTGCGTTCACGCCTGAAAGTGCAGCTTGGGTGTGTAGGTCTTTCGCCGCTGCCCCAAAATGGCAACACGCCGATTACGAGCAAGAGTGAAGGAGCAAAAATAGCAATGAGGGACGCTGTAGTCCGAGCAAACCAGAAGGTTGGGCATTCATGGACGCGCCAAGAAATGCAGTGAAGGTAAAGAACGGGCCAGGGACGTCCTGTGCTCATACCCGGCAAGAAACGTCTCATTGGCTAACCATCCGTAGGTATGGTTCGCCGACTGAAGCAACGGGAGTCCAACATGCCCACCTCCGAGAATAATGACTCGGCAGGGAAAAAGGCGTTTACCACCGCTTGAGGGGGCCACACCTGAATCGGCAATGGCAGACCAGCTAATAGCCCGAAGAACACTCGACGACACCACACCGTCTTTCCCGCTCACCGGTATCGGCAAAGACTCAATAGCTTGGCATTGATCGGGTTGCAGAGCATCAGATCCTATGATGGCTCTGAAGAAGATCACGCCGATTTAACCTCACCCATGGTGCCAAACGAGTGAAGCATGCAGCAAAGACGCCGATAGTTATTCGGAGGTATCAGTGCAAAGGTTACGGCCGATCCCCCCAGACGGCCTGAGCAACGTCAGCCACCGCGACAATTTTAAGCCTGTGTAATAGACCGCTCGGCAGCGCACCTCCCCACCCGGACATGACTTGAGCAAATAATACTAAGATTGTTGCCGAAGGTAGCGTGACACCTGCCCACGCAGGGACTACTCCGGGAATTCCGGCAGGGGATAGCCCTAATCCGATGCAACCTGGCTACTGCACATTAAGCAAGGTCTAGCACGGCTTAAAATTGCATCATGAGCAGGGCTCTGCCCGAAGAAGCGGCAGCAAAGTGAGCGCTGCTTGATCCTAGATCCCTTGTCTTGACCAGTGCGTCTTGAACAGGATGTGAACAAAGCATCCATTATCTTTACCAGGCCCATCGCTCTGAACTGGGAGGCTCAGGTATTGAACAAAGTCGCAGCAGCTTAGCGTTCAAGAGCCAATATAAGGTATACGGCTGGATCAACTGCCGATGATTGCCGTCTATCTCGAAGATTGCAAGAAATTTGAAAATTTGAAACGCAATTCATATCTCAATAAGAGTGTCTGCCCACGGTAGGCAGGCTGGTCATGAGACTCCTGTTGCCCGTACTCGCGTGCGGGCTTTTTTAAGTCAGCGTTTTCATTCCGGTGACTAGATATACGGAGAACAGTAAATGAATGACGACCGAAATGAAGGGTGTTGCAGAAACACCACGAGTTCGTTTTTCCGGAAAGCGCACTATCTAGGCTCCCAATCAGACTTTTACGTGCGGGAGGTGCGGGGTACAGCGGGCCGCTACACTATGAGGCGAATTTTGAGCTTCGAAAGGCACCATCTAGTGGCTTTGCTCAACGAAGAACAGGCCTGAAAGGTACTATTTCTTCTTTCGCTTGATACGCCTCCAGTCTTGATAGGTCGCAACGCGCTGAGCATCTGCGATTTGCTTCAACTCTGAAAACCGCGCCCACGTTTCTGCCCTTTTATGCTTCCAGCGCCCGGACGCGCACATCCCTAGACTGGCGCTGCCGCAGGCGGAGCGTTGAAGGCTGCCACAACCGTCCAGCAGGTCGCTGAGAAGTCAGTAAAGGTTGGAGAACAGGCGCCCTGCCGACGTCCGCGTAACCTCGCTGACCCACACGCTCGGCCTACAGCGCGAATCTCTTAAGAAATCCGACGATGCGAACGCCAAGTCTGAACAAAGTACGGCTGGGAACACTATCGCCGATTTACGGGCTCCCGGTCGAAAGCAGTAAATCAACGGGGTGCTCGATCAAGGAGAAAATTGCGCTTCGGAGATTGCCAATGGAAGAATGGCAAGGGTCAGGCTCACGTCTGCATACCGACCTGCGCCGAAGCTCTGGCGAAATACCGGAAGATTGACAGAAGCGCGTCACCTACAGTCGAATTGGCGACTTACCCCGCCGCCCGGAAGAGTCAGTGCTCTCTGCCACGAATAGCGGAAAAGTCGGCCCCGCCGGAGTCATCGATGTCTTTCTCGACCAAGCGGAGATGGGGAGTCGCACAGCCATAAGCTTGCTCGTAACGCGCGGCCACGACGGCTGTCATTTCTTTTAGCCCGTGCGCAGCCTCTGCCAAATCCTGCAGAGCTTTCCTAAAATCCGAGACTGAGGGCGGAGGATCATTTTTGAGTTGGTCAAAGCAATTTTGCAGCAATGAATATTCGTCGGAGAGAAGATCTATATCGCGCATAAATACCTACCTGACATCCACTAAATCCAAAACCGACCATGCCTTCGGATAGGCGGGCCTCCAACGTCGAGATGTTTTTAACAATAGCAACGATTGAGATAAGTGCAAGTGTGACTTGATCAGTGGAGGCAGTTACGAGAGCATGGAGGTAATCAGAATGGGAAAGTTCACGTTTCGCGCTACTCGTCGCGGTGCCTGGATCCGACAAGCTGCTCCCGCGCGCCTGGCCCAGAAGCAGACCTACAACTTGGTGAGTGAGCGACAGGCTGCTATGACTCGCTGTACGTTAAATAAAGCATTTTTTATGATCGTATTTTTCTTCATTCAAATTAACCTCAAGCGTCACCATGGTGGTGCTCGTGATCCGCGTGGCGGTCGGCAGCATGATGGGAAGAGGCTGGTGATGGCTTGCGGTGGATGCGCGGCCTACTGCGCAGAACAACAACGATTTCGAGATAAAATATGCCCATGCCAATTAAAAGTCAGTCAATAACCACCTTCTCTCTCCGCCCCGGGAGCGCTACCAGCAACAGGCGGCGGACGCTCGCCAACCGCAGATCGCGCCTGCGGTCAGCCATGGAACGATAAGCGGCCTCATGCAACCTTGCGTGAAGAAAGGCTCGGCGCATGTCTTTTATAGCCTTTTAAAATGCGTCATGTGCGGATTGCTTCAAGCATGAAGTCAGAAGCTAGGCATCTTGGAGACCCTACTTCGTTCCATGCATCACCACAGCCTTCCTCCGCAAACGTTCCATAAGCGCCTCCATATCGCTTTTGCCAGACGTCCGTTCGTATCAAGGCTGTAGGTAAATACAATCTCTAACACTGCCCTTCAGCTAGATCCACACTCCAGCTGCATCGGGCTATCAGACCATTAAAACGTGATATCGATGAGTAGCGTAGTCATCCTAACTTAGGGGCGTTCGTGACTCCCACGAACTGATACGCACCGCTTTGCTCCTTCCACCTCTCCATTTCTCGGGTCTCGTTACGAGTCAAGGCATGGGTGACCAACAAATGGCACCGCTGCTCCAAGAAATACTGCATACCCGCTTCCGTTTTCAAGTCGTAGCCGGTGACATGTGTCTGGAAGAAAAGGTGCTTCGCGAGTATCGACTGTTGCTGAGGACAATACTAAGATTGCTCCAATTTCCTCCGTGCGTTAGCTTGAGACGAGATTGCTGTGATGGCCTGCGCTGAATAAGCCCTTGACGTTAATTTTCATTGATACTTAGCCTCAGAGTTTCCTTCGTCGATAAGACATCATAGAGACCTGGCGCCGATTGCACAGCGGTTTCGAACTCGGAAAATCCAGTGCCAAAACTCTGTTAAATCGAGTCGTGACGTCCATTCCGGCCTTACTGCCCTACTCATATCACTGTTGTGGCTGGACATCATCTTCGTATAAGAGCACCAGGTGCAGTCATGTTCGGATTGCCTTTCAACCTCGGCGCGAATAATGTTTGCGCCATGAATGTCCCGCGGTCGGGCCCAAACATCCATAAAATTAACACCTCTATCCACGGTAAGAGGTTGTCGCGCAGACGGCGAGCAATGGATATGCATGAGGGCCATCAATGCATCGTTGCCCACGGTTTGCTCATCGCTCTGTAAAATTTTTTTCTCCCGACTCCAATACTGCATCGGATACATAGCGCGGTGTAACCTAACCAGACTCGACGCAAGCTCTCCCCTGCCATGAGCATTGAAGCTAAACTCATTCAACTCCAAACCATCCAAAACCTACTCGCGCCATAGCGCTACCTCTATTGCTTATCTCGAGGCAACGTGTGATGAGGTGGACGAGTCGGAGTCATCAAGACCACTTATAGTTACCCCCGAACAGACGGAAACGATAGAGATTGGCCTGGTAGTAATCGACTTGAAATCGCTTGGGATCGTCGATGAATTCCAGCGTTTCGTTCACCCTCAGATCAATCCCATCCTCACTTACTTCTGCAAGAAGCTCACATCCATCCAACAAGCGGACGTGGACAACGCAGGAACCTTTGTGGAGGTTGGCCAAGAGCTAGGAGCATTTATTGCGCGATATCCAAACGCTGCTTTGGCGTCGGAGGGGGGGTGATTACGATTCAAGGCAGCTTGTGCGAGACGCGGGATTTGCTGCGTGCCCTTCGCTACTCGAAGGCTTTTCCCATTTTGATGTCAGGAAATGGCATGCAGCCTTATATGACAATCGACCGAAAGGACTTGAGCAAATTGTAGAGCCGTTGGGCTTAGTTTGGCTGGGTACCTATCATTGAGGTGGATAGACGATAGGAAAATGTTGATTCCATCGCTAGGGAGATTCTTGTCTGACTACATTAGCCGGGCCCAAGTGGCCCGAAGATGCGACACCAAAGGGCCCGAAGTAACCACACCGATGGACGTGCAATGAATCTCAAGTCCAACGCCAGATTTCTGGGTCTATTGGCCAAATCCAAAATTCCAAATGTCCAAATGTCCAAATGTCCAAATATCCAAATATCCAAATATCCAAATATCCAAAATCATTTGGCCAGTCAATCAATTGCCAGCATTGAACCATAAATATTTATCAAATACACGCTCCTGGAACCAGGTCGACGTAGTAACTGACACGACCTCCTCTGTACTACTCTCAAAAGCCATCGAAAAGTCCAGTACTGTCGTCAGCGCGGCACATGCTTCTTTAATTTTCTTACTATTGTCTGAAAATGCAGTGAGCCACTGCTCCCGATACCCTTCATAGTTGTTGGCCGGCACTTTGTATCCGTTCCGGCTTAACCACTTCTTGGCTCGAGAATCGAAAATCACTACCGGACTTTTGTGTCGCAGCCATAGAAATTTCGACGCAGCAGAAACCGCATTTTTCCCATATCGTCGTTCAAACTCCTTGGCAAGGTTATTTACTATTTCACACACATTATTTTCGGCTATCTTACTACTATCTGACCTAACTAAGTCCAGCGCCCCTTGCAATCGAGCCTCGGTTTTATCTATAGGAAAGTTCCGGGTAACTTTGTAATACTTAGCAGCACTATGGAACGCGCTTAAACTGTCTTCCTCGTTGGAGGCGAATATACGCTCAGAAAGAGGGCTATCCCAAAAATGCCAGTCGTTCAGATACATCAATGCAAAATATTTAAAATTATCCACTGCTTTCTCTCATCACCACATTACCTAAGTAGAAGGCCCTCGGCCCCCACCCAGTCCACATAAGGTCTTAGCAGATTTCGCTATTGTTAAATGTAAAAGCGCAATCAATTCCCCCAGAGCATCCATTTTATTCTCGATTCTGCACTTCTGGAGTCGCTGACTACGCCCCACGCGCATAGCGTTCCAATACTGGGAGGTGGCACCAAGACGCATCAAATGGCGGCCGACCGGGCTTTAGCCAAAAAGCGTGGCCCAACAACTGCCTTATGAGCACCATCAGCCCGCCTCTCATTGATCGACCGCCTCTAGGAAGGCTTATTGCAGATAAGCTAAAGGTAGCCAGGAAAAGACAAGTGCTATTTTATTTGCTTTCCAGTCCTCAAGCCAGCATTCATCTTGCCGATATACCACGCAATTCAGTGGATAAGGGTTACGTGTGAAAGCTTTTCGAAAATTAGCGCTGGTTGTCGCTAGATGGGTTGGGATAGCTTGGAGATGTTTTTCTAGCACAAGCGTGCTGGGTGTGCTTACAGTTATAGCGACAACAATGTCGGCATACGCCGCCTTTCTTTCTCTTCAAGCTACCCATAGCGCTACCAGCGTGGCCGAAGCTTCCCAAGCGTTTGCCCAGCAAATCTATAGTGATCAGATAGCGATGGGGCGCCCATCCATATCCATTCTGTCCGGAGAAACATCGGTCTCTGAAGAACTAGAGAACTCATACTCTAGTCGAACAACTAAAAAATACACTGCCTCCCTCATTTTGAAGAATTCAGGACTACGTGACACACAACGGGCTTGGGTCGCTTTGTCTAGTGCCGGCTCCAAGGTTTCAGTCGCTACCTTGCCGAAAGATACTGAATACAATGTGCCATTCGACATTAGCTGGGCATCAATCTCGGATTTAAGGCGGAGCTCGTGGTATGTCGCGATTGTGTACGAAGACAAAGTACCCGTCGAAGGCCCCGCTCCAAAATACTACTCTTCAAGTCCAGTGGTGCAGGAGCCAACACCACTTCGTGTAGTTTGCTCAGATGTAGCCGTTTTCAAGATGACATCGTGGCCCAAAGATCCAGCTCATGACCCTTCAATCAGAACCCTTTCTTCCGGATCACCTGTTGCAGTCACGCGAATGGGTACAGACAAGGAAGGTTCTAATTGGGGTTCAGAGGATGATTTAGCCAGAAAAAGTGTCGTTGCAGCTATTAAAGATGCAAGGGCGTGTTTGGATAAGGTGTTTTGAAGGCGGCAAACCGCAGCTCCTTCGTTTCTGCATCAGAGCGCTAGCGTTCTCAGCAGCAACGCAGACCATTTGATTGAGTCATAGACGAGCGCGGTGATGACCGGCTTTGTCCCGTGAACATCGCCCATATCGGATCTAAGCTTCTGCATCACATATGCAGCTTGGTTCAGCGAGCCTTCGATGTTGGCAGCAAGCGGCTTGTAGTCGGCTTCAGACCAGCCGATTTCCACTAGTTCTTGAACCAAGCGGTTCTTCACATTGAGTGCATCCACCGATCGCTTCACCCTCTCCTGGAATGAAGCTCTACCAGCATCCCCCAGGTTGTACCTGTCGTAGATGTTAGCGGTTACCGTGTCCAAGGCACCACAGGCGGCCGAAAGCGCCCCGCTTAAGTCTGCATCACGAAGTCTGCTGGATGCCTTTTGGATATCTACCCTAGCCTGTTCGGGGATTGACGCGAGCTCTGCAACGTCGAAGACCTCAACGGGAATCAAAGCTGTCCCAGAAAACTTCCATCCAACTCGGGAAAGCACGCGTCCCAGCTCTGCAACCACGTCATCCTTACGACGCATCATTTCCTCACAGCAGATTGAAACAAACGCACCACGGCGCGTTTCGTCCATCCTACCTACCTGCTTGTCGATCTCGCTCAATAGCTGAGACTTTGTCGCGCCATTTTGCTGCTTTTGCTCCAGATGCGCTAACAAGGACATGTCTATATCCCCATATCCAACGATCTGTTTGATGTCACCGAAGCTGAATTTTTCAGTGAGCGTTGAGCGAACAGGCGCCCAAGGGATCGTGCTGTTTGTTGTCATGTAAGTTCTCGACTGTTGGCTAACTTGAAGATTTCGGTGTTCAGCGATGTCGAAGTCTACGGCTATCCCTAGTAGGGCTTCGAGCGCAGACTCGAGGTCTAGGATGTCGAAGAGAGAGATTTGTCTAGCCATCTCAACTGAGGTGGTAGACAGCAGGTCGATATCGCTGGCTTCTATGTCCTCTCCCGGCAGACGGAGCCGAAAATCCTAGCGTTTACGAACCCGTAGGATGCTATGACTTTCCGGATCTCCTGTAGACGTGCTCATTGAAGCTTGGAATAGCGGACAGCCTCGTAACGCCGATGCGAAACAAAGTAGCTCCTAGACGAGCCGGGCCTTAGGCCCGAAAACGCGATAGCAACAATCCATCTCAGAAGCCGTCTGGGATGAACAGGCGAGCTCATCCATCTCGTGCCTGCGACTGCCTGCAACCTCATCTCTGTCGCATTCTTGAGCCCTGGGCCGAAGACATGAGTACTACAAAAAACATGCTCCTAGCTGTGGGTGCTCGATCATGGACGAACTCCATGACTCAGTGCTGAATCTCCACCACGAATTGGCCGCTACGGGCAGCACAGTATTCACCCTTCACGATAAAGCACTCGATGGTGTGGGTGCCCGCATAACCTGCATGCTCCTCCTTCCATAGGCTTCCCATCTCAGTTGTGGAGCGCTCAAAGCCGCCTCGAAGATCTTTCACGCTTGCAGCCTCACGCCCAGTGTTTACCACCTGCCAATACACGGTGTATGGAGGTGTCACGTCTGTGGAAGCAATGAACTCGAGAGTAGAACCTTTACGAATAGGCCGACCGCTTGACATGAGCAGGGTACGGAACCCGTTTAAGGATGACCTAGCTAAGATCGTAACCTTTCCACCGAAGATTTTCGGCCACGTGGTCGGTTTGCGGTGTGGCGCATCAGCGAGCCTTTGAATCGGGTTTTTGCGCTGGGCTATCGACCTAACCACTGCGGATCTGCTCCTGGTCTGTGCTGCGCTCTCGACCAAAGTACGACCCATGCGAGGAGCAAGAATATCCATAACCGATTCCATGTCGCTCTGTTGCACAGCCTGGGAGAAATCCGACCTTGCCATCGCTAGCCAATCATAAAATCCCTGTTTTAGTTCAGGTTCGTACGCCCAACTGTCAGCAAAGTTTTCACGAGGGTTAGATGGGTTTTCAATCCAGAACACGCCATCCTTTTCTCGAATGCACCTATCCATTGAGCTTAGGATGGATAATAGTGCTCCACTGACTGAACCTTCCTGATTGTAAGCGTGGGCAGAAAGAGTGCTGATGATGATAGAGGACGGTCGGCCTTCCTCTACTTCTGAGAAGCACATATCGCGATGGCGTTTCAGCAATTGAATGGCGGCCTGTAAAGGCGTTTTAACTCGAAATGCGGGAATGTCTTCCACATCTGCCTTCGCCTGAGCCAGCATCATCGCCCGGCGCCGTTGGTCAAAAGCCGGCTTCATCCGTGCATCGAACCAGTCAGCGTAGCCCCTTGGGTTACTAGAGGGCCAGTCAGCAGAACGGACTCGGTAGTTTTCGTGAGTGCGGTCAGTGATTGCTTTTTGCGTACAGGCTCCTAGCGCTACTAGCAAACGTAAAGGTTCAACGACATGTTGAAGCTTGGCGCGAGCTCTAACGACACTTACGCTGAATGACCGCTAACACGCTTTCAGTCGGTTTGCTAAAAGCCTTCGAAAAAAACTACGACCCAGACCGCGAGGCACGGGCCGAGCAAAGTCGTGGAGAGTTTCTTGAGTCATTCCCCATCACGCGGCTGAATCGCCTCAAGTTGGATGACTATGTGATTGGTCTCCAACGCCCAACCTTCTGTGATCGGGTCGAAGTCAAAACCCGGCCTTGGGCGGTGATTCAGGGGTCGACGGCGATCAAATTCGGTATTTATTTCGGTGCAACAAAGAGCGATACATCCAAAGAGTATCGGTTCGCTAAAAAATTCGGTGACGACTCAACCACCGCGTTCCGATCAGTCCGAGCCGCACTCGTGTCCCTCGTGCGTATGGGCAATGACCCTCAACTCGACTTCGCTGAAATCGATGCAAACCCGCTTTCACAGATGTTCAAGGCAAAAATTCTGAGCCTTTATTTTCCCGACAGATTCATCAATGCCTGCAGCGCCGAGCACCTACAGATGATAGGGGTCGCGCTCGGTTTTGACCCCGACCTTCCTGCAAGCCAATACCAACACCTCATTGTTCATGCAAAGCTAGGTAATGCCACAACCCGTCCGTGGAGCAATCCCAAGTTCACGGCCTTCCTGTATCGAACGATTGTGCGTGCTGAGTCGGTGTCAGGATCAACCATCCACAAGCCGGCGAAGAAAAACCATCGCAAGGTCAATTTCGAAGACATTCAAGATCAGCGCGATCAGATCGGTAAGGCAGCAGAAGAGTTTGCTGTGACATGGGAGCGGCAACGTCTAGAGGGCGCAGGCCTTTCAGATCTAATTGCAGCAATCGAGGATAGGCGAGATAAACCTGGCTACGGGTATGATTTCATGTCCCACACACACCATGGACGACCTCGTTACATTGAGGTGAAATCGGTGGGCAAAATCCGTGGAGACAGCTACCGATTCTTTCTTTCAGAAAATGAGCGTTCGACCTCCGAAGCAGCCGAGTACGGAGACGACTACTTCTTTTACCTGGTCTTCTTTGACGGCAAAGGAGCCCCTCAACATCTCAAATCTATTCTGGCGAGAAAGATGTATGAGCATTCCGAGATCTTGCCAGCATCCTATATCGTGCGATTTGATATCCAGCACGTCTGACAAACCAGTTACTCCATGTTCTGCCCTTTTATCAGCCTTTCTCGAATCCAAATTGATCCACCCACTAAGCACTGCGTGTCAGTTTTCCACATCCTGCAGGTGCGGTTGGCTTCGGTGTAATATCTTCTTACAGAATGCTCAACGATGATGGACAGCCACAGAGCACTGCACTCTGCTTGACTATGTGGCAACAGCCATATCGCCCATAGCCCATAGCCCATAGCCCATAGCCCATAGCCCACGAAAGAATAGTCGGCTCCATCAAGCGCACGCAATAAATTAAAGCGTTGAAGTTGCCTGCGTCGATTCCACCAAGGTCTTACCTCCTACAACTCAGCAGCAGTCATTCGCTTCGCCATTGCGGCCGGTAAATTCTGCACCGATCGGAATCCCAGCGTCTTCCGACTTGTCATGGGAGCGGTGATAGCTGGCTGTCTGAAACGTTGGCTAGACCGTTAAAGGCCAGGTAGTTGTTCGGCATTTAATCGCGTTCTGTCTTAACATGGTTGGTTGCCGAAAGAACCGTCATGGCCAAAGCCACGATGGGCTTTCATCCGTTACAAATAAATTGTGGTGAAGATGAACAAGCCTTTCATTTCGCTGTGCCCTGAAATTACTCGGGCGCACGCGCTGACGTTGATGGATTGGTTAGAGGATGAGCGCGTCACCTGCTATCTGAGCGATTCGCGTCATGTCTCGCGCTCCATCGAGCAAGCCATCGATCGGACTCAATTGCCGATCCTAACCCATCTATTCAACCAAGGCGGCCGATTCTTCATGGCCTATGACAGGCATGACGTTCCGGTAGGCTTTGTCCGTTTAATCAAAACCGGGTCAAATTGCGAGATAGTCCTAGTCATCGGAGAGAGCGACAAATGGGGCCGAAACCTTGGCGCTGGCACGATCCGCGAAGGCATGAAACTGGCGTTCCTCGACATGCGGGCCCAGAAGCTCATCGCCAAGATCCACCCGGACAACGCGCGGTCGCTGAAAGCTTTTATTCGCAGCGGCTTTCTGCTTGAGAGCGAAACGCCGTCATTGAAGTCATTTTCCATGACGGCGGGGCGCTATCTCCAGTTCTTGCGCGAAGGTGCCGTTGGCGACTCCACAAGGATCTACATCACTGAAATCGATAAGGCTAGGCTAGAAATTCTAATCGCGCTCGAGCAAGGCCCGGCCGTTGTTGAACTCGAACATGAGCTTGAGCGAGCCATTGTCGTCAATCCACATCAAGTGGCGTGCAATGTCGTCACGATGAACTCTAGGGCCCTGCTGCAGCTGGACGACGAAGAGATCGAAGTAGCCTTGGTCTACCCTGAGGACGCGGACAGCAAAGCAGGGAAACATTCCGTGTATTCCGACATCGGCGCCGCCATCCTGGGCTATCAGGAGGGAGACGCCATCGACTGGCGAATTTCTGATAAAACCCGCCGGATTGAAATCAGGAAAGTGCTTTATCAGCCGGAGGCTGCGGGCGATTTCCACCTATAACTGCGCCTTTTGCTCAGTGTTTCGTCCATCAGGCGCGAGGATCCCCCGAAGGATAGGCCTCGCTTTCCGTGCCTAATGCGAACCGTCTTCTGCAGGCCGCGCCGATCACTATCTATGGCCGGGCTAAAGCGGACGGTTAACTGCCCGTTGGATTGGCCTAAACGTTACCTGCTCAGCCCCACGCTAAGTACTAAGTGACCACTTTGAGTTTTTACCAGCGTAAGACTTACTGGATCTCAAAAGCCATTTTTTCTCCACTGCAACTGGGCGGCGAGCTACTACGCGTAGCGAGAGCCAAATCATTGATTACGAATAAGGCTCCATGAATCCGGCGCATATCAAGAGATGAGGCATGTCACAAGAATGTGCGGCCCGCAACCCTCCCCCCCGTGCGGGAGCTTTTATTCCCGAGCTTTCCGTTGATCGCGGGCTAAGTTTTTTGGGATAAGCCCGCCGCTCCTTACAGTCCCGGCCGTGCAAAATCGCACCTGGATTCATGAATTTCTGAGCACTGCCACACTTTCGGCAGCGAACAGTCATGAGATTTCAGTGTCAGCTGAATGCTTGAAACGATCGATATCGTTAGAGATTAGTTCGGGTTAAGAATGGGGAGCATCATGCAACCAAGAATTAATCATCACTGATATCATTTTTTAATCATTGACCGAATCATATTCTATCGATAGTCTGCGCTCATACCGACTGACCGAGAGCAGAAACAATGAGCACATACTGGCGTGAAAAATTCGAACACAACTTCATCCAAACTGAAAAAAAGCTCGGCCTGGACGAGATCCTTCAGGAAGCGCAGGACGCATATTGGGGATCATTAGGCGCTTCGCTGATGAAGTTTATTGGCGAAATCGAGCCGGAGAAGTTGGAGAGTCTGGATAGACTCTACGACGGCGAAATCCCTGTACGGATGGCGGCCAATGATTGCTATGACTATGCGATCAATGGGCGACTCAAGCTCGCTAAGGATGGTGCAGAGCAAACTCAGATGAATGACAACTGGGGTCGGCTAGCAACCCTGGTGCTGTCAGCCAGACCAGATATTGAAGTGTTTTCACCACGCATCGGAGGCCGCGAAATGGTTCTACCGAAAGGTCTCGAACACATCCTGTTTCATGCGTTGGTCAGAGCTCGACTCGATCTGGATACTCATCCGAAATTTGATGATAACGACGCGGTTCCCATGTTTTTGTCCGGCGAGGACAACTGCGGTTACCTCACGCTAAAAGAAATCGCTGTGTTGGGACAAATGTCAGAACGAGCCGTGCGCAATGCGGCTCAACCGACAGCAGCGGATCGACTGTACACACGCAAGGAAAAAAACCAGACCGTGGTCGACGCCGGTGAGGCGCTGCGCTGGTTGAAAGGTCGCAGGGGGTTTGTCGTCACACGGGCGGATTAACGCTCATCCTCCCAAACATACAATTGCCCATCGCCACAGGACACCATCATGAGCTTCGAACAGTTCAGCCACCTGCTTTCCTCATCCACCCACAATTTTGCCACGTTGCCAGCTGAACTTTTGCTCGCCTCAGAAGGCAACCTTCAGACCTTTTATGCCCCGTTTGATCACGTCAATTCCGGTGCCCGAATCGTATTGTGCGGCATCACGCCGGGCTTGCAGCAGGCCAGCCGTGCTTTGGATGAAGCGCGTAAACAACTGCGCCAAGGCGCCTCCATTGAGCAGGCCAAGCAAGCCGCAAAGGAAACTGCCAGTTTTGCAGGGCCCATGCGTAAAAACCTGACCAGCATGCTGGATCACATTGGGCTACATCAGCTGCTGGGCATTGAAAGCTGCGCACAACTGTTCGATACACACCGTCATCTGGTGCATTACACCTCGGCACTGAGGTACCCGGTTTTTCTTGATGGTCAGAATTACAGCGGCAGCCCCGCCATACTGAGTCGTGCCAGCCTACGCCATCAGGTAGAAACGCATCTGGCAGACGAGATCCGGGCACTAGGCCCGCAGTGCCTCTATGTCCCCTTGGGGCCAAAGGTCACTGAGGTTTTTCAGCACTTGCAAACCAAAGGCCTGTTGAAAGCCGAGCAGCTCTTGGACGGTTTGCCGCATCCCTCCGGCGCCAACGCAGAGCGGATCAGCTATTTCTTGGGCGGCAAACCTCGGGAAACGCTGTCGAGCAAAACCAATGCCTCAGTGTTGGACGCAGCCAAAGCCCGGCTCCAGGCTAAATTGACCAAGTTGCGAAGCGAAATGCGGAAGGATTGAAGATCACTAGGAGAATGTTTGCCGCTCCAGCATCGTCTCGCTAAACATCAGTTGTAGTCACCGCCTGGGGTGGGGCGGAAGTACCCCCTCTCTCGTATCGCTAGGTTCACCTAGCTTGACTGCCCGACAGTCAAAGCGGTCACTGGGATTCAGTGACCGCTTTTTTTATATAGGGCCTAATTATCTGATTTAACTTCTCGCTTGCGCGCGTGCGACTTACCCGGTGGGCTGCATTTTCCAGACGCTGCTATTAGGGTTAGTTGTTTTCCGCAGTGATCGCAGCAGATTCGGAGACGCTATGCTGCTGTAGCCGCTCAGCCCTGAGCTGATTTGCGAAACTCCTTCGGTATTCTGAGTCTCACCCAAATGCAAGATGCGAGCTTACAAATTTGCACGCCCTGAGCTCAAAAAAGTGTCAGCCCTCCTGTCCTGACAACGTGTATTGCAGTCTTTCCTGGTTAAGCTTCTGACAATCACCTTCAGCTTCAGCACGTGTCGGATAAACAGCCTTCAGACGCAGCTTTTCCTGATTGTCATAGAGATTGAAGCCTAAAGGTGCGGTCTGACAATAAAAGCGAGATCCGTTACGCATCGATCCCGTTTCGGTGGGGACTGCAGGTACCACAACAAATCTCGAAATCATCTTCGCGTCCTCTCCAAGATCCGCACACTATCAGCGGCTATTGGCCACCACGGCAAGCAGATTTCCGCAGTTTCCGATGAGAAGCACGAGCGGTCTATGGAGGTTGGACGCATCGTAAAAAGGTTAACTGATCGCTCCCGCAGCTCTACTTTCTGGACAGGCATCTATTCCTTAAAAGCCTCCTGCTACGCTGACCTCTTCCACAGCGAAATCGCGATGCCAAATTCAGACCTGCTAACGTACTTTAAGCCTCTTTGGAAAATTCGAGGTTGGGATCTTATGTCAGACCTTTTTAACGCTGCTTCCGAGATTATAGCTATACCTCCTTTTCATCAAAGGCGGGTGCCACCAAGGCTTGGCAGACTTACCAAGATGCAGCCATAAATCCCTAAAGACGAACCTTGGGACAAAGATAATCAATTTGCATTTAATATACTCTGACGTCCTGTCTACTGATTTTAAATCCGAAATCGCAGAAGGAAAGAATATTTTCTTAATAAAATTCATAAATTGCAACAACCAGTTACAAACAATAGGTTCTTTGATGCCGCCATGAATGAGATAATTATCTGTTGATTGTTCTGGAGGGTATACTATGACCACATTTCAATTCATTGCAGGCATGATATTATGTTTGATTGCGCTCGGCGTTAGAGCCTACTTACTTATTCAATATTATGGAAAAGAACAAGCGGGCCGTTCAAAAAACCAGTGAATAACGGCATGGAAGCTTGCCGTTAACAGTTGTGATTGCCTGCTTGCTACGTCACATATAAGCCCCGAAGTCGCGAGCCATCGGGGTTTTGAGTTATGGATTGGAACAAAATTAACACCGCGACTCAAACGGTAAGGCTGGCCGGTGCTGTCTTTGAAGGTCTTGGCAGTTTTCAAACCGGCTATGCTGCGGATCTGGGACTCGACTATTCGTTATTTTTCCTTTGTTTCATGGGAGTCACCATCGTCTGCCGTTTGCTGAATGCCGGGTGGGTAGTCAAATGCAATCCCTTTGGCGCTTCCAGCACTTCGAGTACTTAATGTTGTTGGCGGTGGTTCGTTTTGGCCAGTGGGTACACAATAGCCTGAGCTATGGCTTAATGGCGGCTTTGTTGGGACTCGGCTATGGCCTTAATTACTCCCGGATCAACGAACGGCCGCGCACGAAGCGCCGCCAGGGCTGACCGCACAATCGCTGTTGCTATTCAGTCTGTCCTGTTTTCTCGGGGTCTTCGGCTTTCCCTTTGTCGCCGGTAAGCTTATCGTCTATGGCGGCGTGCAAGGCAAGCTGTTCAGTGTCGGGTGATTGCGACATTGGTGTGGCTGATTGCATTGGTCGATGGCTGAGTTTGGCATTTTCAAGCGTGCGTGGGACTTAACGTATGAAGCCCCCCCCAAAAAAACTGGAACTGCACCGCAGCGAGGATAACTCCAAGAAATCTGCTGAAACATAAGGCGTGATTGATGCCATAGGAGAAGCTAACTGATCGATCGAGAGCTCTCGGCACAAAAGCTAACGTGAGTCAGCGAGCCTAATATCCCCTCTGCTCAGATCGGAAAAAGCCGTGCGGATGTAGAAAATCACAAATATACTCCCTGTCGTTACAATTTATTAGCGAAAGCTGTGGTGATGCCTGGCCCTGTACCGAACTGAGTTTTGTTGGGCGACATGGCTCAATTGATACGTTAACCAACCTTCAGATATACAGAGGTAATGATGTCGCCTTTTGATATACAGCGGATGCTAATAGACGAGTTTCCGTTTGCATTTTTGTTAGAAGTAGGTTTCCGAGCGACCTTTGCATTCCTTGCTGTATTTTTATTCCTAAAATCCAGTGGTAGGCGAGGAATCAGGCAACTTTCTCTCTTTGAACTCGTTGTTATTTTGACGCTTGGCTCCGCCGCTGGAGACGTATCCTTCTACCATGATGTCCCACTACTGCCAGTTGCCGTTGTTTTTTCCACGCTTTTGTTGCTTTACCGCGTTACAGTATTTGCCATGACAAAAAGCAAAAAATTTGAATCATGGATTGATGGCATCCCTGTTACTGTTATTAGCAATGGATTATATGAAATTAAAGCTTTCGATACGCTCAATATGTCCTATAGCGAGTTGTTGATGGAGCTTCGGCAGCAAGGTGTTGAACATTTAGGACAGGTAAGATTAGCGCTTGTAGAAACTGATGGAGACGTCAGCCTTTATTTCTATGAGGAAGAAGACTTGCGCCCAGGATTGTCAGTCCTACCTCAAGAGCATCGCTCAGAATTTAAAAAAATACCCGCGTCAGCAATTTATTGTTGCGTGAAGTGCGGTGCCGCGCAATCTATCGATAAGGAACGTGAAGCACGTTGCTTACGATGCGATCATGACGTCTGGTCGGCGGCACTGAGCACTCGACGCTGTAGATGACGATCTTGGGGACTCATTGATGTGAGCGAGGGCGCTCGGCACATTATGGCGATCACCTGCGCTAACAAGCGTGTGTACGAGTTTACGCAACATGCCTTTCGGTAGGCTTGAGAGTGATCGCGAGTCGCCTGGCACACCCAACGCCCCATGCTAAAGCGCGAGTCATCGATTCACTTGGCCTTGAATCAAACGCTTCTTCATGCAAAGCCATCCCGCTCGCTGCATAAACCCCGATGAACATTTGCGTGTTTCCTGTAGGCGACAGCCTCACTTGGACATCGATAAACCTGCCGTCTTCCAACGTCTCGTCGTGTGTCCGATGATGAAGCGTAGGATCAGCCCATTGCCAGAATACGTCTCCGCGAATTCGCATGCTCCGCCCTCCTAGACTTAGTCTCATACGCTGGAGAATTCACCATAGCGCAGTGACGCGGTGACGCAACGGGTAGGTTTAAGATAAATGCAAAATCGGATGATTGGTGCCGATTCCTGTACAAAGTTAGAAATCTGCACAGGTTCTCGAATTTTACGTCCTCGGGGTGTGAGGTTTTGATAGTTGCCAGAAGCTCCATCAGCCGTACACCACGCATACGGATTCTGATCGCCGACTGCCCGACGGCCTTGGTATCGAGCACGCGGTGGCCCATTTCTACTCGAGCAGGATTGCCAAGTCACCTAGCACCATTCTTTCGATGCCGGCTCTTGGGCAGTTACTTAATCTCTTAGATTTCCCCCTAGCTTGCGGTAGAGCGGCGTGGAAGACTGCCGATGGTGATGGCTATTCCCTTCACGAATGCATGAAATGAGTCAAATCAATTGGTTGACCAATCAAGTTGACGAAGCACCGATGCTGACATCGGATAGGGAGCCAGCATGTACCTAGTGAATCTGTGCGTGAAATGCGTCGTACGACAATAGGTTGCTTGTCCGACTTGTCCTCAATGAAGGTAAACAAACAGCCCGGGGCAACGTGCTAAATAGCGATGCTCTCCCCCGGCAGCTGGCCCCCATCTCAGTCGCGTGTCAGCCCTGTCGGGAAGTATCCGAGAGTATGACGTAATCATGCTAGCGCTCCCCAGCATCGTCGGGCAGCGCAGGCAGTTGAAGTCGGCATACGGTATTCGAAGCAGTTCAGCCTGCCCGCTCAGATGAGGCCCGATTGGGCTGACGGATACTCATAATCGGGGAGCAAACACTCACCTCACTAATGCCGCGAGTTGCGCAAATCGAATAAAGGCTACTCCGCTCTGAAAAAAGCTTCAGTAAGCAAATATTTACCAGCATATGATTTCGATCACAATGGGTAAAAGTTTCGCCCTTACTTCGGACTTTTGAAGCACTCCGCAGTACTGGAAAATAGCGTTCCAGCTTGCTGAGCGAGCTTAAGCCACTCAACGTCAGTGATGAGGCCTTCACGCTCCATGTCGTCAGCAGATTTCAACAGTCTGTGATACCTGTCCTCTGCATCGATGCGATTTTCAGGCAGAGTGAAGAGCCGTCTCCATGCTGTTATGGCCTGCTGCCTCTGCACATCTCTCATCCTGCCACCCCAGTTTGTTTGGGATAAATATCCTGGGTAATTTATCGAAAACGGAGACACTTGCAAAGCGATCTTGGGCAGATGAAGAACGGGCAAGATTCGCGTTCGCAGGGGCATGTGTAACGTTTTCCTCCAGAATTACTCGTCCCAATAAAGACGATTCGACTGGCGCAGGAAGTCAACATAAGCCATCGCATGCCGCGAAGGATGAGGATTGCAGCAAGGTAATTCTGACGCCCGATGATAATCCTACGACCCTGACAGAGAGCACTATCGACGGTGTTCTGGCTACTTAGCCGCAGTGCAGCCTGTCAAAGCTGGACGTGAGGGATTCCGAAGGCCGGCGAATACGTCCGTTTTGCGGCTCTTTGTTTGTCCGCATTGAGCCCGGGACGAATCATCCAAAACTCCAGCGTCGAATGAAGTCATCGCTTGCACATTTGCTCGAACCATTCCTTGCGCGCATCCGTCCTAGCTATATCACCTTCCTTCGATCAGCAAGTCGGAGCCGCCGATGCTCATTCATCCAAAAGTCCATTTCAAGCCCTATACAAATGCAAGTGGCGGATGGGGATCCGCGAAATCCGTGATGAAGATACTTTGGCGGGAGCAAGCGTTAGTGAAGGCTCCCAGAGCACTTTTGAAGCAGAACAAGCCGGAAGGTTTTGCTTGCGTCAGTTGTGCCTGGGCCAAACCAGGACACCCTCATGCATTGGAGTTTTGCGAGAACGGAGCCAAGGCTACTGCCTGGGAGCTGACATCGAAGAAAACCGACCCGGCATTTTTTGCCGAACAGACTCTCAGTCAACTTCGGCAATGGCCGGATTACGATCTAGAGCAACAAGGTCGGCTCACCCATCCCATGCGATACGAGCCAGTAGGTGATCGGTACCAAGAAACTACTTGGGAAGAAGCTTACCGCGATATCGGTACGAAGCTCAGAACGATGGAGCCCGACAGCGTAGTGTTTTATGCCTCTGGCCGAGCGTCACTCGAAACGTCGTTCATGTACCAGTTGTTCGCTAGGGCCTATGGCACCAATAACCTACCCGACAGCTCTAATATGTGCCACGAGAGTACATCAGTAGGCCTGCAAGAAAGCATCGGTGTGCCGGTCGGTACCGTAACGCTGGATGATTTCGAGCACACCGATTGTTTGTTTTTCTTTGGCCAGAACGTCGGGAGTAATGCTCCAAGAATGCTCCATCAGTTACAAGACGTTCGCAAACGTAACGTCCCCATAATCACCTTCAACCCCTTGCGTGAGCGTGGACTTGAACGTTTCGTCAACCCGCAGTCACCCACCGAAATGCTAACACCGGAATCGACTGTTATCAGTACCCAGTATCACCAAGTTGCAATAGGCGGTGACATCGCAGCGATGATAGGCATTGCCAAGGCTTTGCTTGAGCTTGACGATCAAGCGCAACGCATTGGCGGTGAGGCAATACTTGATAACGATTTTATTGCCAGGCACACCGAAGGCTTCGAGGCATTCGCCCTGTCGGTTCGCGCGCATCATTGGCAGCATATCGAACGCAAATCCGGTTTGACTCGTGGTGCACTCGAAGCGGTGGCCACCACCTATTCACGCAGCCAACGGGTGATGATGATTTACGGAATGGGTTTGACGCAGCACCGGCATGGCGTGGAAAACGTGCAGATGGTTGTCAACCTGCTATTAATGCGCGGAAATATCGGCAAACCTGGTGCAGGTATTTGCCCGGTAAGGGGTCACTCCAACGTCCAAGGTCAGCGCACTGTAGGCATTACTGAAGATCCGAAGAAAGTACCTACCGACCTGATTGAGCGGCATTTTGGATTCAAAGTGCCGCAGAAATTGGGTCTGTGCACTGTCGACGCCTGCGAAGGCATTTTGGACGGAAAGGTACGGGGCTTCATTGGTTTGGGTGGCAATTTTCTGCGGGCTATCCCCGACACCACCCGAATGGAACCCGCTTGGCAAACGTTGGAACTGAACGTGCAGATTGCGACCAAGCTCAATCGTACTCACTTACTGCCAGGGAAAAACACCTGGCTGC
This sequence comes from Pseudomonas sp. RIT-562, assembly GCF_026241895.1. Classification (GTDB taxonomy): domain Bacteria; phylum Pseudomonadota; class Gammaproteobacteria; order Pseudomonadales; family Pseudomonadaceae; genus Aquipseudomonas; species Aquipseudomonas mandelii_F. The sequence continues at coordinate 81,284 of NZ_JAPJIV010000027.1, forward strand.
TGCCATGCCTGGGACGTATTGAAATAGACCGGCAAAACGGAACGACGCAAAACTATACCACCGAGGACAGCACCGGCTGCATCCACGGCTGGCGTGGAAACGCCGAGCCGGTTGGCCCTCACATACGGGCAGAAGCTAGCATCGTTGCCGGACTTGCCCTGGCCACCCTGCCCTCCGGTCATCCAATCGATTGGCAGGCGTGGTGCGACGACTACTCTAGGATCAGGACGGCCATCGGCACTATTTACCCAGAAATTTTCCATGATATGGAGTCTCGGATGGCTGAACCGGGTGGATTTCATCGGCCCATTGCTGCTGCCAAGCGGGAGTGGTCGACTGAAAGTGGCAAGGCTCAATTCATCACCCCGGTCACTCTCAACGAAGATGACGACACCACGCCCGAAGTCATGCCGCGCGATGTACTGCAACTGATGACGTTACGCAGCAACGACCAGTTCAACACCACCATTTACGGATACGAGGATCGCTTCCGCGGTATCAGCGGTACGCGTGAGGTGGTTTTCATGCACCTCAACGATATCGTTCGGCTGGGATTTGAAGTCGGGGAACGGGTGTTGATCACCACGGCTGTTGAACCTGAAGTGAAACGTCAAGTAGGGCCATTCGAAATCGTTGCCTATGACATTCCAGAAGGTTGTGCCGCTGCTTACTATCCAGAATGTAATTCGCTCGTACCTCTCTGGCACCATGCCGAGCGCAGCAAGGTGCCTGCGGCTAAATCAGTGCCGGTGCGAATGAGTTCAGTACAACTGAATTGAGAAATTTGCGCGCAATGGTTGCCCATACAAATGACGCTGGTCGGGTTTGTGGATACGGGCTCAAGAATCGGGGACTGAATACAGTTGGATTTGCTGAAAATCTGAGCCGCTTGCCTCTATTCGTACGTCACGCCACCCCGCCCAAGTAATTATGCATTGCCGAGCCGTTCATCATCTAGTCAGAGAAATTCCGCCGGTCGTCTGCAATGCACGAAGCGGCGAATTCAGTGCGCGGTTTTTTGTATACAGAGGCTGCATGTTCGAACGGGTAGAAAATATGGACGGCCATCGGTAGCTCTCACAGAAATTTCGAGATCCATTCCCACGACATTTGTAGTGACGACCAAGGGACGAAAGCGAGATGAACAGTAATGACCTTGTTGACGACTACAAAAAAAAGAGGTAGCGGCGTAGACGTAGTGGGAGCAACGCGCGGCGAACAGCTACCCGGGCGCAAAAAGATCTCAAGATCAGCGCTGTGAAGGTCTGTTATTAAGGCGAGCCCCTAGCCAGGTTCAGCCACATGGAGTTGACGCGGAACGTGCGATTTTGCAAAGACTTACCGCGCCCGACCTTTCAAATAATGTTCAAGGGCATAACGACGACAGTGCTCCAAGTAACCTTTCTCATGACTTCCGACCAACTGAACAACGCTCGACCACAGCCAAGAAGGTGCATCGAGCGTCTTTGATCGGCAAGCTTGCAGGTCGCCAATCCAAGAAGATCGGGTAGCCTTGTCCATCTGCCTTGCGTGAGCAATTCCAACCACTCTCGCCAGGTAACCGGCAGCAAGCATTGCATCGCGTTGGCTCAACTGATCCAGTTCTAGCTTCATGTCTTGAGGGAGCAGCTCGCGAATGAAAAATCCATGATCTAGCACACGTGCCGCCAGCATTCGATTTCCCAAGCCGGGCGAAAGAAAACGAGCGCCCTCGACGACTCGCTTACCATTATCTCTTGGCATTCCAGCTCTGGCTGCCCGAGGAGCTGCTGCAGTGATTGCCTCTTTTATATCTAGAAGGCAAAATTCTTGATCGTTTTCATCACCCACACCTAACAGCACTGCGTACCGCTTTAAGCCCAGCGAGCTGCAACCTTTTACCCAATATGCAGAGTCGAGCATTTCGACAGGGTCATCTTTTGACCGCCCTTTGAGCGAGGTAACCAGGGTATGGATTTCAGAGGTGGCGCAAAGTGCTTTTAGAGCGTCACGCTCAGCTCGGGAAAGAGACCAAAAATGCTTACCCAAGGGAATGGTGGGACGAGTGTCCTCAATGCGCTCTTTTGCTAAGTGCTTCCACGTCCTTTGCACCGCGTTACGCATACCAGCTTTAACCTGAGCAGGTCTAGGTGGCTCTGTATCTACGTCGTCTACGAACGCTTGGGCATGTGCTCGGTTTGGGTGGTGTGGCGGCCTTTGTGCGGTGAGCGCAGATGGCTGGCCACGCGCTGGTTGGCGTGGAAGCACTCGACGGTCTGCGCAGTCAGTCGTACTTCGAGTTGGTGCTTCACCAACTGGTACGGCACTGAGTAGTAATGGCCGTCGACCTCGACGTGGTAGTCGATGTGCACTCGCACCTTTTTCCATTCGGCGTAGACGTAAGGGTGTTCCGGCAGCGGTTGCAGCGCGGGTTGGTCGATGCTCTCGAAGGCTGCCCGGCGTGAGCCGGGCAGCTTCTTGAAGGGCTTCTGATTGAGGCGATCCAGCAGCAGCGCGATGGCTGTGTTGAGTTCGCCCAAAGAGAAGAACTGGCGGTTGCGCAGCACCGCCAGGATCCACCGCTCGACGATCTGTACGCCGACTTCGACCTTGGCTTTGTCCTTGGGTTTACGCGACCGCGCGGGCAGTACGGCTACGCCGTAATGCTCGGCGAGGTCGCGGTAACTGGGGTTGATGTCCGGCTCGTAGCGATGCGCCTTGGTGACGCCGCTGCGCAGATTGTCCGGTACCAGGATCTGCGATGTACCGCCGAGAAAGGCGAAGCAGCGTACGTGCGAGCCCAGCCAGTCGGGCAGTTTCTGCGACCAGGTGGCCTCGGCGAAGGTGTAGCTGGACGCGCCGAGGACGGCAACGAAGATCTGCGTCTGGCGGATCTCGCCGGTTCGCCGATCAATGACCGGCACGGTCTGGCCGGCGTAATCAACGAACAGTTTCTCACCCGCACGGTGTTCCTGGCGCATGACCACGTCGACCTTGGCGGCCCAGAGGCGGTAGTGCTCGCAGAACCAGCTGTACTGGAAGCCTTGCGGATGGGCGAGTCGATACTCTTGCCAAAGCAGGGCCAGGGTTACGCCGGGGCGGCGCAACTCGGCGTGAACCCATACCCAGTCGGGCATCGGACGCTGATCGCTGGGAACGGCGGGCGGCGGTGGAAAAAGCCGCCGTTGCAACTCGGCGTCCGTTAGCGCAGACGGCCAAGTCAGGCCGCTGGCAGCAAAGCGATTGAGGTACTCACCGACGCTGGCTCGACCCACTTGCAAGCTGACAGCGACCTGCCGGGCAGATAGGCCAACCTCGAATTTGAGACGTAACACTTCTCGAATCTTACGCATGGATAACCGCTCCACGACGACCTCTCTGCTTCGATAAAAGAGGTCGATGGTAGTGAATTAATCCTGCGTTGCTGCCTGCTTTAAGGGTGGCCGGATGAGCGTGGAACGGGTGGCCGGATCACCGTGGAATCAGTGGCCGGATGTTCATGGAATAGGTGGCCGGATGGCCGTGGAATCCGCAACCTGTTGACTACCGCGCAGCCTCAAATGTTTCAAAATATTACAGCACGTCAAAATGATTTATTTGGGCTATCCCAGTCGCGGTTGTCCGCATCGGGCACGCATAAATGCGCTGTAAATATCCTGAACTGTTGCGAACTCAGGGCTTCTATCGATAGACCGCGTTGGTCAGCGAACGCTTGAACTTTTACTCTAAGGAGGTGCCACGCATGCGCCAGCAAACCTCATTCATTTTTGATCTGGATGGGACGTTGACTGACAGCGTTTACCAGAATGTGTTTGCGTGGAAAATTGCCCTGGATTCAGAAGGCATCCCGTTGGCTATGTGGCGAATTCATAGAAAGATCGGTATGAGCGGTGGGCTGATGCTGAAGATGTTAGCCCGTGAAACCGGACTAGAGATCAATCCAGATCAGGCTAAAAGGCTTAGTGATAAACATGCCTCAGCTTACAAGGGATTGCAGGATCAGATCAGCGCCCTCCCTGGGGCCATTGAGCTTCTTGATACCCTGAACCACGACAAGTTCAAGTGGTGCATTGCTACAAGCGGAGGGATGGATACCGCAACAATAAACCTCAAGGCACTAGGTCTCGACATCGGGGACGTCAGTCTCATCAGTCGCGATGACGTTCAATATGGGAAACCTGATCCAGACCTGTTCCTCGCCGGGGCCCGCAAACTCGCTGTGCCCATAGAAGACTGCCTAGTGATTGGCGATGCCATCTGGGACATGCTCGCAGCAAGACGCTGTAAGGCAACAGGCATAGGATTACTTTCCGGTGGCTACGACACAGGCGAGCTTGAACGTGCAGGTGCGCTGCGGGTCTACGAAGATCCACTGGCACTGCTGCAACACCTGGATGAGGTTGCTTCCCATCCCTGATCTTTTCGGTGCAAGAAGCTTGATTTAAGGAACCCACTACCAGATGGCGGCAAACGAGTTCACCGCTTGATAGCATGATTCACGATCGATTAGAACGTATTGGTGTATTGCTCACAGTTGACGAGCTGTACGCAGTAACGGTTGCACCAGAGTAAAACTGGCGCTCCACTTCTGTGCGGACTAGATGACCGAGTTTTACGAGGCCATCGACGCGGTAAAGTGCGTACCAAATTAGATTAACTCGGCCGGCGCAGGTTGACCGACTCGAGTGCAGGCGAAAAGCAGAATTCCAACTACGATCATCGCGCCTCCGCGCATCCATGTTTCCAGACTTTGCTGACTGAGCAGTACCAGGCAAGAGACGATCGCGAGTACCGGAACCCACGTCGGCACCCGAAAGTGATTTTCCGCAACATCGTCACGGCGCAGGATTAACACGGACAAATTGGTGCTTAGAAATACAAACAGCAGGAGTAGGACGACGGTTTCGGCCAATGTAGCTAGCGTTCCCGTCAGCGTGAGTGCGATTGCTACAAGGGTGGTAGCGATGATCGCGATCCAAGGGGTGCGTCGCTGAGGCAGCACCTTGCTTAAGACGTCCGGTAAAAGTCCAAGACAAGCCATGCCATAAGTGAGGCGACTCGCCATTATCATCGTTAGAAGTGCGCCGTTGGCTACCGCGATCAACGCAATGAAGGCGAAGACGCGAGGTGGAATGTTTAAACCTGACGCCCTAACCACTTCAAGAAGAGGAGCTGAGGTTGCAAGCAGTTTTTCCATGGGCAGTACGGAAGATGCAGCGACTCCAACGGCCATGTAGACGACCCCAGCGGTTAGCAATGCGGCAAATAACGCGCGAGGGTAAACCCTTCGAACGTCTCGAATTTCTTCTGCGAGATTGGCGGATGTTTCGAATCCTACAAAGGAATAAAACGCGAGCAATGCCGCCCCTAAGACCGCCAACATCGGGCTCACCCCGGGCTTGAATTCCAGGCTACGACCCAAATCTGCTTCGCCCGTTCGGAAATACCAAGTAGCTGCAACAACCACTAGAATAAGACCTAACAGCTCAATAACCGTCATTACCAAATTTGCTCCCAAGGACTCTTTGATTCCCCTTGCATTCAGGAGCGCGATCACCAAAAGAAACAGCGAGGCAGCAATGTGGGGTGGAACGTGGATGAACGCCGCTAGGTAGTCTCCGGCAAATGCCAGCGATAAGCCCGCCGCGCTAGTTACAGCCGCAGAGAGCATGCAAAAGCCTACAAGAAAAGAGATTAGCGGTGACCGGAATGCTTTCTCAGCGAAGACCGAAGCGGCGCCCGCATGGGGATATTTTGTCACCAACTCCGCGTAGGAACCGGCAGTTAGCATCGCGAAAAACAAAGCGATGAGCAGCGGCACCCAGATCGCTCCGCCTACCTCTCCCGCAATCGTCCCGGCGAGAGCATAAACCCCCGCCCCGAGAACATCGCCAAGAATAAAAAGAAAAAGCATCGGGCCGGTGACGGCGCGACGCAAAGAAGTTTTGGGTGTAGTGCTCTTCACATTCAACGTCCTGTCTTTAGGTTGCGATAGCCAGTTATCGGATAGCTAAGGTGGCTTCACTCTTGAGTAATGGAAATTCGCGCATGATTAAAGTTCATATATCTTGCCAGCGGGGGGGCAAGAAGAATCGATTCAAATACAAATGAGCTGGAGCAGGTACGTGCAAACTGAGGCTCGATACGTACGCCTACACATAAAGTCGTCTGGCAGCTGCCAACATGGCTGCAGCTCCCAACATGACCACCCCAGTTATGCTGTTGTAAATCGCTAGTTGCCTAGCCGCAGCGTTGGGGGTTCGAATCATGCTGCCCGCGAGCGCCCAACCAGTGGCAGCGATTAGCTCTACAGATATGTAGATCGCACTAAGAATAAGCAATTGGTTGATCATCGACACGCTCGAGTCCTCCGCCACAAATTGGGCCCCGGCTTCGATGATCACCTCACTCAATTTTTGCCGTTTTTCACTTTCGGATGGAATATCGGGGGCTTGTTTTCCGGAAGCTTTGTTCTGCGGTCTGCCGAGCTCAGGGGAATTGTTCCCTTATAGTTGAAACCAGCATTTCGCTCTGCTGCCGTGCCAACTCAGCTGCTTGCCTCTGCTTCCACTATCCCCGCTCCAAGTGGTGAAGACCCTTACTTCGGCGAAAACGAGCACCCATTTTCTTTAATTACAAACGACATTAGTGCCATCTGGCTGCAGCCCGGCGGGCGTCGCGGTGATACATCTTACAAAGATTGGTATCGCCCCTAGGCAATCTTGTTAGGCCTTCCACGCATGCGTTACAAAAGCTAAGTCAGTTCTCATGTTCATGAGTCCCACTCAACCTTTGAAGAATACTGCGATTTTGTTCCCGACAGGATCGCGAAGGTAAGCAACATAGAAGTCATTGGTATATGCCTCTCGGATACCAGGCTCGCCTTCATCTGCCCCGCCATGCGCGAGTCCAGCGGCGTGAATTTCATCTACCGTCGCCCTGGAATCTGCCCGTAGCGCCGGCATGATGCCATTCCCCGCCGTAGCGAGTTCGCCGTTGTAGGGTCGAGCAATATGAATGCTTCCTGGCCCATTGGATTTGTCCACGGTCTCGGGAAGCGAGAAACAAAAATGCCCCTCGGATAGCTCTTTCTCATATTTGAGTGGTGAAAGGATAGCGTCGTAAAACCGAGCAGAAACTTCTACATCGTTAGCACCTATGAACAGATAGCTGAGCATGGATTCCTCTCCCATGGGTCGTCATTGAATCAATGGAAATCAAATTTCCCCTTTATTAATCGGACATCGAGAAGAACACCAAATGCAATTTTTATGCACCGAGGCTGAGGAACTATTCCTCACCAACAGTATGACTGAGCCACAATTTCCAATAATGCAGCTTTTAAACCTTGGACATCATGCCCTGACCAGGAATTGACCCTGTCACCTTAAGTAGACAGTCGAAAGCTGATCAATCCGAGTGGTGAATTTCTGGCTCTACTCGGCGCATCCGCCACCCAGGATGGGCGGGAACGCTCGCCATACGCAGTGTTCCGTGCCCCATCGCTCGTTGATAGAGTCCTTTTTGTCACCGTATGGCGTACGTTTTGTAAGCATCCTGTCCTAAATCTTCAATCTCGCGACCACGCCTGCACCGGTGCGTCCCACCTACCAATGCTCGGTTCACCAGAAAACTAGGTGTCACCTGTTCAGTTTGTCTGCCTGTATCCACCACTCAACGAAAATACCCATACAAAATACCTCTAAAGCAAATGACGGTGCAGCGGAAGCTCTCACCCTACTGCTGCAAACCTGCATGCTACATGGGCGGCTATAGAAGAGGAGATTGCCTTTTTGAAAACGAAGCGGTTATCCCCGCAGCCAACGTAAATGCAGCGTTTAAAAACTGGAAAAAATGCGCCAGGAATCACGGACGCGATCCTGCGAATAAGTCAATCATAGGCTCCCGACCTTGTTGGCCTTGTTTCTCGCTTTCCCGGGAGACATTATGATCGAACCAACGTCGCCAGATAAGGATTTGCAATGTCGGCCTACAAGGCGGTTGCCGTGCTCAGAGTTGCAGTGGTGATCTCCACCGCAGCTTATTCCGCCTATTTTGTAGGAGAGCAAATCGAATACCTGCATCAAAAGATTTCGCCCGCTACTACAGATCTAGATCTCTCAACCGAATGGCCCAACACGGAAATGGCTCTCCCAAAATTGGAAGACCACTTTTCCGGCCGCTTACAGACGACATCTCAATTGACGCTAATCGATTTTTCTACCGAAAAAGAGGTGATCCTCCTATCACGATAATTTCACATTTGCAGATGTACAGTCGCATCAGCTCCTTCAGTAATTCCTGGCCCGCCCCCATCGCGGGCTTTTTTTTGTTCCGAAAATAGGACTTTATTACGAACCGTCCTTCCAGCGCTTGTACAGGTGAGTGAAGCGGACGTGGTCGTGAAGTGTCTACTCAGCAAGTCCAGACACTGCAACGTCGAGATAGCCAAATGACTTCCCCTCCAAAGCGAGAAAGATAGCGATTACTTGAAACGCTTATTTAGGAAAACCCAAGCTTTTAAAGCTAGGTAGGTTGCCGAAAATGCAAGCTTGGCTAAGCTCGCAATAGGTTTATGAAGCCAGGCTGGTCAGGAAGACAGGCTGGGTAGTGCTTGCTAATCGAGAGCAACGGAAATGCGCAAGAAATCTCAGTCATGGTTTGTACCACTCCTGATTCTTTTCGCTGTCCTATGGGCGATAGGCAAGAAAGACATACCTCCAAATCAGGATCAACCCACCGCCACCAGCACTCCGAATACATTGGCCTCTATGCCGCCGGCTTCTTCGCCCTCACCGGCTTCCTCGGTTGATCAATACGTAAGCGCAGACAAGCTCAATATCCGAGATCAACCAGGCGGAAACATTATCTCCACGTTGAGCCGTGGAGACAAAATTCAGGTCTTCGAAAAACGGGATGATTGGGTGCGTATCAGCATCGATGGCCAACCTGCGAAATGGCTTTCTTCGAAAAGCGTTTGTAGCGGATCGAACTGCTACATCGCCTCTAAACCGAAACCCTCGCCTTCGCCAGTACAACCAACCCGGAGGCAGATTCCAGCATACGGATCTTCCTGCCCTTGTTCATCTGGAAACATTTGCATCGGGCCAAGAGGTGGTAGGTACTGCATTACTTCTGGCGGGAACAAGCGTTATGGCATGTGATTTTGCCTCAATGAAGATCCGCTAAAACTTCGGTGCATCGCCTGTGGCTTCCGCAATGGTGGCCAAAGCCTCCTCCATAATGGCGATGTTGTCTTGAAGCTTCTGAAAAACCAATAGGAAAGCTCCGTCCACATCCACAGTTTGGTGGCCACGAAGCGTACCTACTCCTTCATTCTCCATCTGCTGGAGACGGTTAATGCTCTCTCGCAGAGACAACAGCTGATCAAAGATGGCGCCAATTTGAGCTTGGCTCTGTGCACTCATTGATGCCACCCAAGCCTTGAACTGATCTCCCTTCGATAGGACGTATCGATTTGAGCCGGCACCTGCCTAATGTAGCCTCGCGCGCGCTCCTGCGCGTCTGCACTTAAACCAGCTAGATATGAAACAGCGTCATCAACAGTTGGGATCAAACCTTCAATGTCTTCGAATCTGGGCGGCAGTGCAGTCCAGATAACTGCGTCCAATTGGTGAAGGAGTGCCCATTCGGCGATTACTCCCACCGGAGAGCTACTGGTGGTAAAAACACCGATTCCATCTTCCCTATCCTCTGGAATTTGCTCTCGGACACGCAAGGCCTCGCATGCCTCTTCGAGGTTTTTACATTCAACACTGCCCAGAGAACGGTGCATGGATGCGCATTCGCGCAGATCGCCGTTGCGAGTTCTCCACCATCACCGACTCGCGCAAACTCGATGGGCAAATCGGGCCCATCCAAAAACCATTTGCTTGCGAGCGGTAATGCTCCCGGTTTCCAAATTAGGGATCCCCATCCTAGACATGCAATTACCATTGAAGAGTTCCTGTGGTTAGACATGCGCAGGCGGAACGGAAAGCGAACTGCTGGTGAACCTGACTTTCTTGATAAGGATCGAAAGTCATCTTTGCAGCCGCCCATTATTTTGGAATCGACTCAGCCTTTTGTTTTCCTAGGGTCGGCGGCGCGAGGAAAGGTACGTTCCTCTTGAATCGTCCCATCCTCTTTGTGGATTTTCAGAGAGGCTGTTTTACCTTGCAGAAATTCGCTGGCTATTTCAGTGATTTCCGCTTTCGTAGAGGCCGTTTTGGAAGCACGTTGCGCGCCCTCTTTGACAAGCTCCCAAGCGTTTTCTTTTTTTGTGATGTGATAGTTATCCATGGGTCACCTCGACATGATTAATCAACAACAGCTACAAGGTCGACCATTGTCGATCTGGAGAGTTTGGAAGAATTTGCGATGGCATTGATGCTTCCTACCAACGCTTGTGAAATCTCTTTACAACATATTAGGGCTCTTTTACCAAACCCGGCCACGTTCTCAGCTTCCTTCCAGCGGACATTGCCTGGTAGCGAATCGACTGACATTCGTAAGCTGGAGGCTGTCTATGTGACGTTGTTTGCAATCCTATGTGCAGTCTCTCCATCGTGGTGATGCCGGCTAAGGAACTCGCGCACCAATACGGCGGTTCGCCTTGCGCTAGTGACAACGAAAAAATGCCTCTCTCCCCCTAACACTTGTAGTTCCGCACGGCAGATGGTGCTGCGCAGTATGTGCGCGTTGTACATCCGCACCAGTGTGTCTCGGTCTCCGGCGAGAATCAGGGTGGGTTGGTGCAGACGGAATAGCCGCAGCAGGCTCGTCCATCCGACCAAAGCAGCGAGCTGGTACCAGTAGGTTCGCGGATTTGCGGACAGCATCCCTTTCACTACTCCTAAGCGCAGTAGCGTCTGGATTGAATTACGGGATCCTTGTTGCGTGCGCGGTTTGATACTTTTGCTTCTACCAAAAAATTCCACGATGTCGGCGAGCTTCACTAGCATAACCGGGCCAGCGGAGGTTGCCGCGAGGTTCAGTCTACGCACCATGCTCGGATAACGCAGGGCAAACTCTTGCGCCAACGCACCTCCCCAACTCACGCCGAACACATCGACCGGTCAACTCCCAACTGTTTTAGCATCTCGGCGATCATGCAAGCATGGCGCGGCAGACGCATTGGCCACCGGGGCACTTGCGATTTGCCGACTCCTGGCACGTCCAAGGTAATAGTCGTGTAGTCCGCCAACTCATAGCGCAGGGCATCGAATGTACGAACCAAGCCGCCTAGGCCGTTGAGCAGAAGAATCGTTGGGCCTTGACCAAAGACAGAAACATTTATCTGAATATCTAAGATTGTTAACCTGTGTGTCGTCATGATCCCGTCCTTGTCCTCGCGATGCCGATCGACATTAACGGGGTTCGTGAATCGGGCACCCGTTATGCTTACTGCGAAAGCGTGCTGACATTTCATAGGAAGGTTTTCTTACTCGCATCACCCCGCCCAACGGGCGATGAGCCGCGAGTCCATGCCAAGGACTAAACGACATCCGTCATCAATTTTTTCAACGTTTCCGCTGGCCCAAGCGTCCTGCGCATCGACTTCTATTCGAGCCACGGTGATGTAAGGGCTGAGCTTTTCCGGCCATTCAATGGAGGCGTCCTCAATCGGCATTTTCTCCAGGTCAGTGGCCAATTGCACATGCACCTCCCAGATTCCCATGTTCCGCGCAAAATACGTTTTGACCGCTTCGCGAAGGCCGTTTGGATTATAGGCAAAATCAACGTGCTGACCGGTCAAAGCAGTCAGCGAAAAGGAGAGATCGGCACTACCGCTAGCTTGGCATAGTAAACGCCGTAAAGTATCGGCGCGACAGTGCTGAAGCTTTCTCCGAGAATATGCGTTGGAGGGTGGCCGCCGAGACTCTTCAGAGTTCCACTTTCGCCGCCGACAGATTCGATGGTCGCTTCTAAGCCTCGCAGTAATGCAGAAAATGCGCTCTTCAGCCCCGGCGCTTTGTCAGTTGTTTTCGCCAGCAACTTCAGTGATTTTAGAAATGACTTGGGCGTGGCAGACGTAAAGGCTTTGGCATTGATCATAACAAAGTCCTGAGTGACCGCACCTTCACTACCCGGCAGGCGGGAAGCCTCGACACCGATGATTTTCAGCGCCAAGCCGCGCGGGGTCGACACCTTGTCATCGAGAATGTCGCCGGGATTAGTGGAAAAATGCAAAACCACCGGTAATGTTCCGGGCACCGCAAAAGCGCCTTGTGCGAGCTCCGCCGGCAGATTGTCGAGTACCGTGATCCGCCCTCGCAGCAAGCCATGGGCTTTGGCGTGAACGCCGCGAGTGGCGTGCCCATTATCCTTGAAGGTGGTTTCCATAATTGAATGCAGCGCTTTGCCTAGCTCCTCACTGGTTTGCGCCTCGTCATCGGGAATCTCTTCAAAAATGGGCTCAAAAGGTAATGGCCTGAATGCAACGCTGCTACTGGTAGGTCGCTCATGAAGGATATCCGCTGGGCAATGGATCACGAGTAAGCGATTTTTTGTTCGTAACGCCCGCGCGAAGGCAGGTTACTTCAAGTCTGCCTTCAACCGCGCACCGGCATACTCTTGTGCATCCTGAGCTTTTTCAACGACTGCAGCCGTGCCAAAAAACTCGTGCGTCACGCCTGTATAAAGCTTGCGTTCGACGCTAACACCGGCGCTGCGCAGCGCTTGTTCGAGCTGAGCGCCATCATCACGCAGCGGATCGATCTCAGCGTTAATCAGCGTGACGGGAGGCAGGCCTTGTAGGTTAGCGTGTACGAGATTGATGCGTGGATCCTTGGTGTCTGCTGCACGAGAGGTAGCCTGTGAGATGAACCAAAGCATCATCGGGCGGTTGAGCGGAATCGAATCGGCATACTTCAAGTACGACTCGGTGTCAGTGTTCGATTGCGCAACGGGATAAACCGACAACACATGCCTCGGTGCAGTCAGCCCAACCTTGTGAGCCGCAATCGCCGTTGCCACCGCAAGATTGCCACCTGCACTCTCACCAGCGAGCGCGAGACGTTTCGGGTCACCATTTACTGTCGACGCTTTCATTGTTAGCCAGCGATAAGCAGCCAGGGCGTCTTCGTGCGCAGCTGGAAACTTATGTTCGGGCGCAAGTCGATAGTCCACAGAAACCACCACAGCATTGGCCTGCTTCGCCAGTCCCCGTGCGCCCCCGTCATAGACTTTTCGGTCAGCAAATACCCAACCTCCGCCGTGGAAATACAACACTACAGGAAACGGCCCGCTGCCCTCTGGTGAATAGACCGTCGCCGGTATAGAGCCTGCGCCACCTGGCACTTGAATCTCGCGGGAGGTCACACCAGGAACAAGCGCGGTGGGCGAAGCGTCGCGTTTCTGGTCGGCGAGCACACCTTTGACGGCGTCTGCGATCGTCGGTTGCTGGCGCGCTTCCGCAGGGGTGATTTTTTCAATGGCCTTGCCATCGAAGCTGGCGAATTTATTAAGAACTTTCTGCATATCTGCATCAGTGCGCAACATACTTTTTGTGCCGCTTACGGCGAGTTGTGTGACTGATGGTTTTTCCGGGTCTCTGGCACAGCCATTCAGCAGTGTTATGGCCGCAATTGCGGATAGTGCTATGGCGAGTTGCGCTGGCTTTTAATCATTATTGTCCCCTCACATCGACGGGCAGGTTCGGTATTCAAACGTCGGCGGTTATGAAAACGCGCCGGCTGATCCGCAGCCGGCGCCGGCGTCAGAACGACTCAAGCTGCTGGTTTCAGCACTACTTTTGTCCAGCCGTTATCGCGTGCATCGAAGTGCTTGTACGCGTCAGGGCCTTCGGACAGCTTCAAGCGATGCGAGATGATCTGTGCCGGGTTGGCACGACCGTGATGGATAAGCTCAGCCAAGCGACGGTTGTATACTTTCACGTTGGCCTGACCGGTTCGGATCTGCTGTCCCTTAAACCAGAAAGCGCCAAAATCGAAAGCCATCTTGCCTTGCTTTGCGAGTTCGTTTTTGGCGCCGGGATCTTCGGGAACAAAAACGCCGACGACACCGATTCCGCCGGTAGCTTTTGTCGAAGCGACGAGGTTGTTCATGGTCAAGTGATTGGCTTCATGGCCATGGCGGTCGCAGCATTGATAGCCCACACATTCACAGCCGCGATCAGTCCCTTTCCCGTGAGTCAGATTGAGGATTTGATCTACCGCTTCTTTCTCAAGTGAATTGATTGGAGTGGCACCCATTTGGGCAGCCAGCTTCAAACGGTCGGGATGATTGTCGACCACGAATACTTGGGAGGCGCCCTTGATCATCGCTGAATGGGCAGCCATTAGACCGACCGGGCCGGCACCATAAATTGCGATGCTTTCTCCCGGTAACAGGCCGGCCAACTCCGTGGCGTGCCAGCCCGTTGGAAAGATGTCTGAAAGCATTACGTAATCGTCTTCACGCTCCTGAGCGTCCTCGGGTAGCACCAGACAGTTGAAGTCAGCGTAAGGCACGCGAAGCAGCTCAGCCTGCCCTCCCTGGTATGGCCCCATTTCGGCGAAACCATAAGCAGCGCCCGCGCTACCCGGGTTCGCGGTCAGGCAAAAACCGGTTAAGCCTTTTTCGCAGTTCTCGCAGAACCCGCAACCGATGTTGAACGGCAGGCAAACCCGGTCACCGACTTTTACGCGATCAACGCCCTCGCCGACTTCAATCACTTCCCCTAGATTCTCGTGGCCGAATACCCGCCCGGTCTCCATCGATGTACGTCCTTCGTACATGTGAAGATCCGATCCGCAGATATTGGTTGTGGTAATTCGAACTAGGACATCAGTGGGTCTCTCAATCTTGGCATCCGCGACGTTCTGCACACTGACATCACGCGGGCCGTTATAAACGATTGCTTTCATGGTGTTCTCCCGTTAGCTAAACGAAAGGGAAATTTCGTCAGCTCAGACTTATCTGTCAGGAGGGCAAGAATGTATGTTCAATCGAGTAGAGAGCGCGTCTGACGGACGGTCTGACGGAGCGCTGCACGTCCAAAAAAATGAATTAAATGAATGCGCTGCTATCTACTGCCGAGCCTCACGCACTGATGAAGAGTATTGTGCCTCGGTTCGGAGGGCCGTTAATTCTGGCCCTCAATACAACGCGGAGGATGCTTCCCTCATAAAAATCTCGACGGTCTTTGGGCCTATCCCTTCGAATTCGGATAAGCGTTTTTCGAACTCCTGACGATCTGAGCTTGCCGCGACGATGTTTCTGATCTTGCCGTTGTATTCAGCATTCATTTTGTTAGCCAATGCCAATAATCGCGACGCTGTGGTCTCGTCGTAACGGACGTAGTGGGCCTCACCAAGCATCACGACCAGTTGCCGGTGAGTGCAGGCCGCCAGTCTCTGCGGCGTATCGCGTTGATGTTGTTCGACGATAACGTCATACGCCTTGGCAGCAATCGGCCCCTGAATTCTTTTGCCCATAAGAAAACTGGCGAGCAGCCATTTGAACAGTCCGGCTTCGTTAGCCCCTTGAAGGTCGATATGTAAGTCATGTGCTGTGATGATTTTGCTCATTAGATCATTCCTTCAAGCCTTGGTCTCAATCTAGACCTAGCTCTATTGCGAACGATCCACATCAGTGTTGCACGGATAAATGAACCCCTGCTCATGCGCGGCGCCTAAAGGGTGACAACTCGAATTGAGAAAGACGAAATGCATTTACCCGAGACAATCCAAGTAATGGAAGCAATATCGGCTAACGAAGCAAACCTGAAGCTTCAGGAAGGCTGGTCATTGATATCTGTGGTGGTCACAACCCATCCAAACGGTCAGCTTCACCCTTGCTACATTCTCGGTAAAGCGAAAACCGAAAGCACCGATCAGAAGCCCGATTGAATAGCGTGGCATCAACACAGCGATTCACCGTGCTGAACTGCATCAGGGGGATAATTTGGGTTATCTAGATTGGGTTCAATGGCCAGCGATGGTTGTTACCGTTCTCGCTGCATGGTTAATCGGATCGCAGCGGCCAGGACGACGGATGTTCGGGTTTGTATGCTTCAGTGTGAGCAACGTGTTGTGGGTGATTTGGGGATTCTATGCAGGCGCGTATGCCTTGATCGTCTTGCAGGTTTGTCTTTTCCTGATGAACCTTCGAGGGCTTAAGAAAAACTCGAAGGGAAAGGAGAGCGCGAAATCTTAGGCATGATGGAGCCCAGCGAAACCCTATTTTGTGTCCATACTCAGCGACAATCTCTCAAAAAGTTTTGGTGTGGAGCAGCGCTGAAATCTAGACACACAAAACCCCCCAGGGCCCATGATCAGTTTATCGGGGCATTAATCGACGAGCCGTAGGAACCCACCAAGGACATTGAAATGTTCGATGACTTTTCGCTCGATACCGTAGAACTTCCAGAAGCAACCCTCAGAGTCAGGCATGGCGGGAGCGGCTCTCCTGTCTTATTACTCCATGGGCATCCCAGGACTCATACGACTTGGCATCGCGTTGCTCCACTCTTGGCAAAAAATCATTATGTTGTCTGTCCTGACCTTAGAGGCTTTGGCCAGTCATCAAAGCCTGAAGATACATCCGATCATGCAGGCTCCTCCAAGCGCGCCAAGGCCCGGGATTGCATCGCCCTCATGCGACATCTGGGTTATGAGCGGTTCGCCGTGATTGGCCATGATCGAGGTAGTTACACCGCCTTTCGCACGGCTATGGATCATCCCGAAGCCGTCACACATCTCGGCATATTGGACGGTGTGCCGATACTTGAAGCTCTCGAGCGCTGTAACGCCCAGTTCGCGACGAAGTGGTGGCACTGGTTCTTCTTCGGACAACTCGAAAAACCGGAGCAGGCAATCCTGGCTGACCCTGATCGATGGTACGGCGGCACCGCCGAGGCGATGGGTGCAGACGCCTACAGAGACTATCAAGCAGCTATCCATGATCCAGCAACCGTTCATGGCATGGTCGAAGATTATCGAGCAGGCCTTGGAATCGACCGTATTCACGATGAAGTCGACCGCCGCGAGAGCCGCAGGATCGAGTGCCCGACAATGATTTTATGGTCGCTACGTGATGATCTTGAGCTTCTGTACGGCGATGTTTTAGGCGTGTGGGAACCGTGGACAACACGACAACGTGGTCGTGGGCTCGACTGTGGGCATCACATGGCGGAGCAAGTGCCCGACGAGCTCGCGAGAGAAATAATCGAGTTCCTGCGTGAACAATGATCTCTCAGTACACTAATCCGTAATCGCTTCGGGCTACGTAGGGTCAAAGTCATTCGAGCTACGTGTCTTAGGTTGATGACTCGGAAGCATTGAGGTTCTTCCTGAAGCCTCGGGCATTCATACCCAAAAGTATGCATTCGAGCAGGATCAGCGCGTAAGCGTCGGCGTGAAACCCCCAGATCACCCAAAGCGCATTACTGGTGATAAATCCCCAAAAGGCGATCATGCGCCTATACGCTCGTTGCGAACCGATAAACCACGCTGAGGCTACCGTCACTACCATGGCTGGCCATTGCAGGTAATCGATGTACTCCAACTAGCTACCTCCTTCCGACAGCACTTTCAAAGAGAGACGCCGGCGCTAACTTGTGGATCAAGCGCAGGCAATCCCAGTGAGGCACCCAGATTGACCAGATACTCTCCAAACCCTCCGCGACATTTGTAATCCTTGCGGGCGCTGGTTATTACCGGATTCGTGGCTGTCCAAACGATATGAGCACCAACCCGCTTCAGGTCAGCAACCAAATGGACGTCTTCGTGTGCAGTAAGATGCTGGAACCCGCCAGCGTTCCGGTAGGCCTCGGCACTCAGTCCAAGATTGGCGCCGTGGATGTGCCGGTGATTCTCGATATACTGGTAAAGCTCCATGTACTTTGACCGAACCAAATCTCCATGGATATTCCAGCTATCCACCTCGACTGTCCCACAAACTGCATCAGCCTTGAGCTCAATCTGACGCGCCAGCCAATCATGTGGCACTACGGTGTCAGCATCGGTAAAGGAAAGCCACTCCGCGCCAGCGGCTAGAAGATGATCTGCACCGGTTGCTCTCGCCTTGCCCACGTTCTGAAAGGAAACCTCGATCCCGTTAACATCGTGTGCTGCAACGATCTGTCCGGTCTGATCAGCACAGTCGTCTAAAACGACGACTACGCAGACTCGCTGGCCCGCCAATGCAGGATGTGCAGCGGCGGACAGAACAGATGTTAGACACGCAGAGATGTGATGTTCTTCATTGTGGGCAGGTATGACAACACCGATCATTAACGTCACCTCCGACTATCTGAGTTACAGACTCCAGCAGTCGACCTAATTTCGCTCCATTAGGTTTAAAAAATTACAAGCGAGCGTGTATAGGCGACCGCTAGTCATTTGCGTCTGTATCGCTCTGAACTTACTTTCCCCGATCCTCCTCTCCCACTTACCATCCAGCTGAAGTAGGTAAGACGTCATGAGAGCACTCACCTATCACGGCGCGCACAGCGTCAAAGTCGACACGGTTCCCGATCCGGTTATTGAGGAAAGTGATGACATCATTCTCCGGGTTACCGCAACGGCGATATGCGGATCCGACCTCCACCTCTATCGGGGAAAGATTCCAACTGTCGAGCATGGCGATATCTTCGGCCATGAGTTTATGGGAATCGTTGAAGAGGCAGGCTCAGAAGTGACCGCCGTGCAACCCGGCGACCGTGTGGTAATTCCCTTTGTAATCGCCTGCGGTAGCTGTTTCTTCTGCGCAATGGATCTGTTCGCGGCCTGCGAAACAACAAATACAGGGCGCGGGGCGATCATCAATAAAAAGGCAATACCACCAGGAGCCGCGCTGTTCGGCTTCAGTCACATGTACGGCGGTGTGCCTGGCGGGCAAGCCGAATACGTGCGCGTACCAAAAGCCAACACCGGGCCGTTTAAAGTGCCGGGGACGCTGTCGGATGAAAAGGTTCTTTTCCTGTCAGACATCCTTCCAACTGCTTATCAGGCCGTAACGAATGCGGGGATTGGTAATGGCTCCAGCATCGCCATCTATGGTGCAGGCCCCGTAGGGTTGTTGAGT
>NZ_JAPJIV010000028.1 GCF_026241895.1 Pseudomonas sp. RIT-562
CAATTGAATAGCCCGATCAAAAGATCGCAGCCTTCGGCAGCTCCTACATAAATCGGTGCAGGAGGATCCTTTGACCTTCAATCAACCGAACGGGGCAACTGTAACGTCACCCGCAAACCGCCTTCACGCAGGTTCTGCAGGCTGACTTCACCGCCATGACTGTGCGCAATATTGCGTGCAATACCCAGCCCCAACCCATACCCCTGCTGTTGCCCGGCCAACCTGAAGTGCGGCTCGAACACCTGTTCCAGGCGCTGCTCCGGCACACCCGGGCCTTCATCATCAACGTGCAGGATGAATGCGCTTTCATCATCGTCGATGTGCAAGTGGGCGTTCTGCCCGTACTTCAAGGCATTGTCGATCAGGTTGCCAATGCACCGTTTGAGTGCCAGTGGCTTGCCGG
Source organism: Pseudomonas sp. RIT-562 (assembly GCF_026241895.1). Classification (GTDB taxonomy): domain Bacteria; phylum Pseudomonadota; class Gammaproteobacteria; order Pseudomonadales; family Pseudomonadaceae; genus Aquipseudomonas; species Aquipseudomonas mandelii_F. Next base: position 404 of record NZ_JAPJIV010000028.1, read on the forward strand.
GGTAGGTCGCCAACGCCCGCCCCTGCTGGGTCACACGACCGTTGCCGTTGGGCGCCAGATACGGTTCCACCAGGCAATCGAGCACGTGATTGAGGTCTACCGCTTCGATGTTCTCGTGGATGTCGGTGTCCTTCACGCATTGCAGCGCGCCCTTGACCAGCAGTTCCAGCTCGTCCAGGTCGCGGCCGAACTTGGCTTGCAACTGTTCGTCCTCAAGCAACTCCACGCGCAAGCGCAACCGGGTAATTGGCGTGCGCAGGTCATGGGAAATGGCGCTGAACAATTGGCTCCGCTCGGTGAGGTAGCGGCTGATGCGTTCGCGCATCGCGTTGAAAGCGCGGCCCACTTCGACCACTTCACTGCCACCGCCCTCCGCCACCGGCTCCACTTCGGCGCCCAGGGACATATCCCGCGCGGCTCGCGCCAGGCGCTTGAGCGGTCGGCTTTGCCAGTGCACCAGCAAGCCGATGAACAACAGCAGGAAGCCACTGGTGAGCACGATGAACCACACCTGTTGCGCGGGCAGGCCCTGCTCTTCCAGGCTGGTGTAGGGTTCGGGCAGGAGCGAGGCGATGTACAGCCACTCGCCGGGCGCCATCTGGATCTGCGTGACCAGCACCGGTGGATTGACCGGCTCCAGGGTCAGCGCGTAGTGCGCCCAGGAGCGCGGCAGCTCGTCGAGTTTCAGGCCGCCATTAAAGATCCGCAGGTCCTCGGGACTGACGAAGGTCACGGAGATATCCGCGTCCTGCCCCAGGGACTGGCGCAACACCTCGTCCACCGCCTTGAGCACCGCGGCTTTGCGCGGGGTGATCGGCAGTACTTCCATGCCCAGGGGTTTGTCGTTGAGCGTCACGACAAAACGCGTGCCGCCCATGCTGCGCAACTGGTCGAGGACCAGCGGCCGGAAGGCGACGGGCAGGGAGCGAAAGTAACTGACGCTGGCGGTCATCGAATGCGCGAGGCTGCGGGCACTGGTGACCAGGCCTTCGAGCTGGGTAGCGCGCAGTTGCGAGACCCAGATCACGCTCGACAACGCCTGCGCGAACAACACCGCCAGCAGTGTCAGCAGCAACATCCGCCCCAATAACGAACGCGGCACCGGCACCTTTGCCGCCAGTTTGCGCAGGAACTCAGTGACCATTGCTGGCAACCACATTGGCTGCCAGCTGATAACCGCTGCCACGTACGGTGCGAATCAGCCGTGGCGGTTTTTCGGTATCGCGCAGGCGTTGGCGCAGGCGGCTGACCGCCATGTCGACGATGCGATCCAGCGGCATCAGGTCGCGGCCACGGGTGGCATTGCCGATGGTGTCGCGGTCGAGGATTTCCTGGGGATGATCGAGAAACAGTTTGAGCAAGGCGAAATCGGCACCGGAGAGAATGACTTCCTCGCCGTCAGTGTGAAACAGCCGATGGCTGACCATGTCCAGGCGCCAGTCATCGAAAGCCAGCACTTCACTGCCGGAGCGCTCCTGACCGAACTGCGCGCGCCGCAACAGCGCCTTGATACGCGCCTGCAGTTCCCTGGGACTGAAGGGTTTGCCGAGGTAGTCGTCGGCACCGAGCTCCAGGCCGATGACTCGGTCGGCTTCATCGGAGCTGGCGGTGAGCATGATGATCGGCACCTGGGCCTGCCGCGGGTGCTGGCGAATCCAGCGGCACAGGCTGAAGCCGTCTTCGTCCGGCAGCATCACATCGAGGATCACCAGGTCGCTGGGGGCCTCGTTCATTGCCTGCCGAAAGCCGGCGCCGTCCGGTGTGGTACGCACCTGGAAGCCCGCGCGGGTCAGGTAGGTATCCAGCAACTCGCGTATCTCCTGATCGTCATCGACCAGCAAAATCGACTTGTTGACTGCGCTCACAGGAAGGCGTCCTTGTTGTTTGGAATGGGGCGGATTATGCCTTAACAGCCTGGAAAAATTGTTGTCTGTTAGGGCCCCATCGCGGGCAAGCCTTGCTCCCACAATGCAAACTCCCGAAATCCTGTGGGAGCAAAGCTTGCTCGCGATTGGAGCGACGCGGTTTCAGGCTTGCTCGAGCGCCACACCCGCGCCCATCAACCCTGAATACGGCGCCGTCACCAGCCACACCGGAATGCCCTTGAAGTAATCGCTCATGCAACCCTTGTCGGCAAAGCAGCGGGCAAACCCGCTCTCGATGAAGAAATCAGCGAACCGCGGAATCACCCCGCCAACGATGAACACGCCACCCCGTGCGCCGGTAGTCAGCACGTTGTTGCCCGCCACACGACCGAGCCAGCAGCAGAATTGCTCCAGCACTTCCAGGGCAATCGGGTCGCCCGCCAGTCCGGCGGCAGTGATCGACTCCGGGGTATCGAGCACCGCTTCATGCCCGTCTACCGCACAAATCGCCCGGTACACTCGCGGCAAGCCACTGCCACTCAACGCCGTCTCGGCGCTGACATGTCCGATCTCATCAAAAATATGCTGCCACAACTGCGTTTCGCGCAAGCTGCTCAGTGGCAGGTCAACGTGGCCACCCTCCCCCGGTAACGCGGCAAAACGCCCGGCGCCAAGGTCGAGCAAAGTGCCGACACCCAGGCCGGTGCCCGGACCAATCACCACCGCCGGACGCAACGGTTCCGGCGTGCCCTCGCACACCACCCGAAACTCGTCCGGCTGCAAGCGGGTCATGCCCAGCGCCATGGCCGAGAAGTCATTGACCAGCAGCAGTTGATCCACCTGCAGCGCCTGGCAGAACGCCTTGCGACTGAGCCGCCAGTGATTGTTGGTGAACTTGAACTCGTCGCCGCTCACCGGGCCGGCCACCGACAGGCACACCGAGCCGATGGAGCCTGGCGCCAGGCCGAGCCCGCTCAGGTACAGGGCAATCGCCTCTTCCGGGCTGGCATGATCGGCCGTCGCCAGCACCTGGATGGCTTCCAGTTGCTGGTCTTTCCACAACGCAAAACGCGCGTTGGTCCCACCGATATCACCGACCAAAGCCAGTTTCAATTAAGCGTCTCCAGGGCAGAAGTGAAGGCGCTGGCGCCCTGCTCCGCCGAGCTGAAGGCCATGCGCATGAAACCAAACAGTTCGCGGCCAGTGCCGATGTTATTGCCCAACAGGCCCTTGGCAGGTTCGCGCGCTGCGAATTCGTCGGCGTCCACCTTAATCTCCAGGGTGCCTTTGACGCCATCGACGCGGATGATATCGCCCTCCTGCACCCGCGCAAGAGCGCCGCCGACATAAGCCTCAGGGCTGACATGGATCGCCGCCGGGATTTTCCCCGAAGCACCGGACATGCGCCCGTCCGTTACCAGCGCCACTTTGAAGCCGCGGTCCTGCAGCACACCGAGGAACGGCGTCATTTTGTGCAGTTCCGGCATGCCGTTGGAGCGCGGGCCCTGGAAGCGCATCACCGCAACAAAATCCTTCTCCAGCAAACCGGCTTTGAACGCATCGGCCAGGTCCTGCTGATCCTGGAACACCATGGCCGGTGCTTCGACGATCTGGTTTTCCAGCGCGACAGCGGAAACTTTCATCACGCCACGACCGAGGTTGCCTTCCATCACACGCAGGCCGCCTTCTGGGGAGAAAGCACGTGCGATCGGGCGCAGGATGGTTTCATCGAGGCTGTCGGTCACGCCCTCGCGCCAGACCAGTTCGCCGTTATCGAGGAACGGTTCCTGGGTGTAGCGGCTCAGGCCATGACCGAGCACGGTGTTGACGTTTTCGTGCAGCAGCCCGGCTTCCAGCAATTCGCGGATCAGGAACGACATGCCGCCCGCAGCTTGGAAATGGTTGATGTCGGCTTTGCCGTTCGGGTAGACGTGGCTCAGGGTCGGCACGACTTCGGAGAGGTCGGCCATGTCCTGCCAGGTCAATTGGATTCCGGCAGCCATCGCGATGGCCGGCATGTGCAGGGTGTGGTTGGTCGAGCCGCCGGTGGCGTTCAGCGCCACGATGGAGTTGACCAGCGAACGCTCATCGACGATTTCACCGATCGGCATGAAGTTGCCATTTTGCTTGGTCAGTCGCGTGACTTGATGCGCCGCTTCGCGGGTCAGGGCTTCGCGCAACGGCGTGTTCGGGTTGACGAAAGAAGAGCCCGGCAAATGCAGGCCCATGACTTCCATCAGCAACTGGTTGGTGTTGGCGGTGCCGTAAAACGTACAGGTGCCGGGGCTGTGGTAGGAATTCATTTCCGATTCCAGCAGCTCCTCGCGCGAGGCCTTGCCTTCGGCATAGCGCTGGCGCACATCGGCCTTCTGCTTGTTGGAAATGCCCGAGACCATCGGCCCGCCAGGGACGAAGATCATCGGCAGATGACCGAAACGCAGCGCGCCCATCATCAGGCCCGGCACGATCTTGTCGCAGATACCCAGCATCAGCGCGCCGTCGAACATGTTGTGGGACAGGGCCACGGCGGTGGACAGCGCGATCACCTCGCGGCTTGGAAGGCTCAGCTCCATGCCCGGCTCGCCCTGGGTCACGCCATCGCACATGGCCGGGGTGCCGCCGGCGAACTGGCCGACGGAGCCGATCTCGCGCAGGGCTTTCTTGATCTGTTCAGGGAAGACTTCGTACGGCTGATGCGCCGAGAGCATGTCGTTATATGACGAAACAATTGCGATGTTGGCGGAGTTCATCATCCGCAGACTGTGCTTGTCTTCGGTGCCGCAACCGGCCACGCCGTGGGCGAAGTTGGCGCATTGCAGCTTGCCGCGCATCGGACCGTCGCTGGCCGCACCGCGAATGAGCGCAAGGTAAGCCTCGCGGGTGGCGCGGCTGCGGGCGATAAGCCGTTCGGTGACCTCAAGGACGCGGGGATGCATGTGTAGAACTCCAGGCTAACGGATGTGGCGACCTGATTGTCTATGCTGAACAAGCACCGCTGTGATTGGGATGACAGACGGTTTTCTTGATCGGTCGGACCAGTTGATTCAGGTCACTCGTTGTAGATTGAACAAAATATTGCCATTAAAAAGGCTTGTTTTCTATTTTTATGCGAATAATCTTGTAATTCCAACAACAAAACGACGGCGGCCCAGTTAAATGACTCTTCGAATTGCAATCAATGGTTTTGGCCGTATCGGCCGCAACGTCCTGCGGGCACTGTATACCCAAGGCTACCGTCAGGACCTGCAGATCGTTGCCATCAATGACCTGGGCGACAGTTCGATCAACGCTCATCTGCTCAAGTACGACACCGTTCACGGCACGTTCGACGCTGATGTCCAGCACGACCAGGAGAGCCTGACCGTCAACGGCGATCGCATCGCGGTCAGCGCCATTCGCAATCCGGCCGATCTGCCCTGGGCTGCGGAAAAGATCGATGTGGTGTTCGAATGCACTGGTCTGTTCACCGACCGGGCCAAGGCCGCCGCGCATATTACTGCCGGCGCGCGCAAAGTCATCATCTCGGCCCCGGCCAAAGGTGCCGACGCCACCGTGGTGTACGGGGTCAACCACGACATTCTGCGCCAGTCGCACCAGATCATTTCCAACGCCTCCTGCACCACCAACTGCCTGGCCCCGGTAGCCCAGGTGCTGCACCGAGAACTGGGGATCGAAAGTGGCCTGATGACCACGATTCACGCCTACACCAACGACCAGAACCTGACCGACGTCTACCACACCGACCCATATCGAGCGCGTTCGGCCACACAGAACATGATCCCGAGCAAGACCGGTGCGGCGGAAGCCGTTGGGCTGGTGCTGCCGGAACTGGCAGGCAAATTGACGGGCATGGCGGTGCGCGTGCCGGTGATCAATGTGTCGCTGGTCGACCTGACCGTGCAACTCAAACGCGAAGCGTCGGCTGACGAAGTGAACGCGTTGCTCAAGGAAGCCAGCCAGCACTCGAAGATCCTCGGCTACAACACCCTGCCGCTGGTTTCCAGTGACTTCAATCACAACCCGCTTTCGTCTATTTTCGATGCCAACCACACAAAATCCAGCGGCAAGCTGCTGAAGGTGCTGGCGTGGTACGACAATGAATGGGGTTTCTCCAACCGGATGCTGGATAACTGCCTGGCGTTGTGTAACGCCGAATAACACAAGCGCCTCTCCCCGTAGGAGCGAGCCTGCTCGCGATGGACGTCAACGATGACGCGGGCAGCCTGACGCCCAACGGCGCCCTCAGGTTTTTCGCGAGCGGGCTCGCTCCTACAGGTGTTGTGCGACGCTGAAAACGCAAGCGCCTCTCCCCGTAGGAGCGAGCCTGCTCGCGATGGACGTCAACGATGACGCGGGCAGCCTGACGCCCAACGGCGCCCTCAGGTTTTTCGCGAGCAGGCTCGCTCCTACAGGTGTTGTGCGATGCCGAATAAACACCTGCGCAGTTTTTCACAATTGAGGGCTTGACCATTCGAGTAGATGATAAGCATTATCATTCGCTCGAAATGGATCAGGTCCTCCCGTGAGTCAATCGCGCTTCAATCACGTCTTCATCGCCCAGCGGGTTTCCCTGCTGCGCACACTGGAGCGGATGGTCAACAATCACAGCACCGCCGAAGACCTCCTGCAGGAAACCTACCTGCGGGTGACTCGCGCGCTCAGTGAGCGGGCCATCGATCACCTTGAACCCTTCGTCTTCCAGACCGCCCGCAACCTGGCGCTGGACCATTTGCGCGCGCGCCGCATCCAGTCGCGCACCCTGCTCGATGACGTGCCGCTGGAGGTGGTCGAAAGTGTCGTCGCGCCGGTCAGCAGCGCCGAGGATGCCGCCCATGCCGAACAGTTGCTGGAGCGCCTGAACGTGAGTCTCAACCAACTCAGCTCGCGCCAACAGAAGATTTTCATCCTCAGCCGACTGCACGGCCACAGTTACCTGGAGATTGCCGAGCAACTGGACGTCTCGCTCAGCACCGTGCAAAAGGAGCTGAAGCTGATCATGGCGATCTGCGTAGGGGTTGCCGAACGTCTGAACGGCGACTGACATCGCGAGGCTTTGCTACCCTTGCGTCTTTTCGCGCTCCACTAAAAAAACAGCAGTGCACAGACACTGCCGAGGAAACACCGTGACGCACACCCGCCGCCCGCCTCCGCCCTCCCCGGCGCAGGACCGCGCCACCGCGATGGACCAGGCCCTGGACTGGCTGATTGTGCTGGGCAGTCCGAGCGCGGAACAGACTCTGGCGTTCAATGCCTGGCTCGCTGCCGACCCGTTGAATGCCCAGGCGTTTGAACAGGCCCAGGCGATCTGGGACGGCCCGCAAGTGCTGCTGAGCGCGCAAACCCTGGCGGCCCGGCCGCCAAAGGTGACGGTGCTGGCGCGCCTGCGTCCACACTGGAAACCCTTGGCCACCGCCGCCGTGCTGATCCTCGGTTTGTTCAGCTTCAGCAACCTGCCGATGCGCCTGCAGGCCGATCACCTGACCGTGGTCGGCGAGCGCCAGCGCCTGCAACTGGAGGACGGTTCCAAAGTCCTGCTCAACACCAATTCGGCGTTCTCCAGCACCATCAACGATCAGCAGCGCATGGCCCGCCTGTATCAGGGCGAAGCGTTTTTTGAAGTGGCCGGCAACCGCGGCCAGCCACTGGAAATCGATGCCGGACCGGTCAAGGCGAGCGTGCGCGATACCGCCTTTGCCGTGCGTTATCTGGACGGCGTGGCACAGGTTCGGGTCCAGCGCGGGGATGTCGACTTGCGCGCCACCCGTGACGATGCGCGGGTGCGCCTGTCGGCCGGGGAGAGTATTCGCATCGGCCCCAATGGCTTTGAGCGCCCGGCCAAGCTCGACGTCGCCACCGACCTGGCCTGGGTCCAGGGCCGCCTGGTCTTCGAGAACTGCCCGTTGAGCCAAGTGCTGACGGAGCTGCGTCGCTACTATCCCGGCTGGATCATCAACAACAACGAGCAGTTGGCGGACATTAACGTGACCGGCAATTATCGCCTCGACCAGCCGCTGGACGTGGTGCGCTCGCTGGCCCACATCACCTCGGCGCAGCTGCGGGAATTCCCGGCGCTGGTGATCCTGAACTAAATGATAATTATTTTTACTCGATAACCGTCGCTCGTTCGTCTCGTTATAGCCAATGCAATTGATTCGCATCTTCAAATGCCAATCAGCACCTATAAAGATTCGTGCGACACGGAGCGCTATCGATGTCCTCTCGCCTTACCCGCCAGTCCTCTTCACCTACGCGCATGTTGTCGCTGCTGACTGCGGCCATTCTGATGGCCGGCAGCGCGCCACTGCTGGCTGCCACCGCCAACGGACAACAGACCCGCAACATGGGTGATTACTCGTTTGCCATTCCCCAGCAACCGCTGGTGTCAGCGTTGAACGCGTTCACCGCCGTGACAGGCTGGCAGGTCGGGTTTTCCGCCGAACTGGCGCAAGGGGTGGCTTCGCCCGGCGTGCGTGGCGCCTTGTCGCCGGAAACCGCCCTCGATCGCCTGTTGGTGGGGACCAACCTGAGCTATCGCAAGCTGGGCAACAACAACATCGTCCTGGAGTTGCGCAACAACACCGGCACCTTGAACCTGCAGCAAGTCACCATCAGCGCGACCCGCCAGGAACAGGACATAAGCAGCGTGCCGAGCACCGTCACGGTGCATACCCGTGAAGAACTCGACCGCAACAACGTCAACTCCATCAAGGACCTGGTGCGCTACGAGCCAGGCGTTTCCGTGGGCGGTACAGGACAGCGCTCGGGCATTACCGGCTACAACATCCGCGGCATCGATGGTGACCGCGTGCTGACCCAGGTCGATGGCGTGCAGGTGCCTGACGGTTTCTTCAACGGCCCCTACGCCCAGACCAATCGCAACTACGTCGACCCGGAAATCGTCAAGCGCGTGGAGATTCTTCGCGGGCCTGCCTCCGTGCTTTACGGCAGCAACGCCATCGGTGGTGCAGTCAGCTACTACACGCTGGACCCGGACGACATCATCAAGCCTGGCCAGGATGTCGGTGCTCGGCTGAAAACCGGCTACAGCTCGGCTGACGAGAGCTGGCTGACTTCCGGCACCGTCGCCGGGCGCACCGGCGACTTTGATGGCCTGCTGCACCTGAGCCAGCGCAATGGCCATGAAACCGAGTCCTATGGGGAAACCGGCGGCACCGGGCTTGATCGCACCGAAGCCAACCCGGAAGACGTGCGCACCACCAACATTCTGGCCAAGCTGGGCTGGAACTACGCCGAAGACGCACGTTTGGGCCTGACTTACGAGCACTACAAGGACGACCGTGACACTAACCAGCTGAGTGCCGTGGGTGGCCCGTTCAACGCAGGTCGCGGCTTCGGTTTCTACAAGGCGCGCAGCGGTAACGAAACCATTACCCGCGAGCGCTTCGGCCTCGACCACCGCTTCGGTCTCGACAGCGTGCTGGCAGACAATATCAAGTGGACGCTGAACTACCAGATCGCCAAGACCGACCAGAGCACCGAGGAAATCTACGCCCCTTCGCGCACCGTGTTGCGCAATCGGAACACCACCTACAAGGATCGCCAATGGGTGTTTGATGCCCAGGCCGACAAGGCGTTTGCCATCGCCGAAACCGACCACCTCGTTACCTACGGCACCACCATCAAGCAGGACAAGGTGACCGGCCTGCGCACCGGCGATGGCACCTGCCTGACCGTGGCCGGCGCGTGCCGGGTGATCGGTGCGCCGAGCGCCGCCGACACCCTGACCCCGGCCAGCGACTTCCCGGACCCGACCATCAACACCTACAGCCTGTTTGCCCAGGACCAGATCAGCTGGAACAACTGGACCTTCGCGCCGGGCCTGCGCTACGACTACACCCAGCTCAAGCCGCACCTGACCGAGAAATTCCTGGTTACCGTCGACCAGAGTGGCAATGGCGAGGTGGATGACAGCACCAAGACCTGGCATCGCCTTTCGCCTAAGTTCGGCACCACTTACCAGTTCAACGACCACTACACCTGGTACGGCCAGTACGCCGAAGGGTTCCGCACGCCGAGTGCGAAGGCGCTGTATGGCCGCTTTGAAAACACCTCCGGCGGTTATCAGGTCGCACCCAACCCCGACCTCGAGCCAGAGAAGAGCAAGAGCTACGAGACCGGCCTGCGGGGTCAGTTCGAAGCGGGCAGCTTTGACGTCGCGGTGTTCTACAACAAGTATCGCGACTTCATCAACGAGAACGCCATTACCCCGGGTTACGACGAGCTCACCTTCCAGAGCAACAACATTAAGCACGCCACCATCAAGGGCGTGGAACTCAAGGGTCGCCTGAACCTGGATACATTTGGCGCCCCGAGCGGTCTCTATACCCAGGGTTCGTTGTCTTACCTGTACGGGCGCAACGATGACAGTGGCGAACCGCTGAACAGCATCAACCCGCTGACCGGCGTGTTCGGTCTCGGTTATGACCAGGACAAATACGGCGCACTGCTCAGTTGGACCCTGGTCAAGCGCAAGGACCGGGTCGACAGCACCATGTTCAACACCCCGGACGGTACCAGCACCCAATTCAAGACTCCGGGTTATGGTGTGCTCGACCTTGCCGGGTTCTACAAGGTGACCGACGATGTGACTGTCAATGCCGGCCTGTACAACCTGACCAACAAGAAGTACTGGCAGTGGGATGACGTGCGCGGCTACGACAGCGTGGGCGAGGCCTCCGTGACCCAACCGGCCAACCTCGATCGCCTGACCCAGCCGGGGCGCAACTTCTCGGTCAATCTGGTGTGGGATATCTGAACCACTGGAGCTCACTGTGCTGTTTGAACAAAGGCGCAGTGAGATTTTTTACTCGACCGTGACGGCTGGTTCGTCTAGTTCATAACGCACTGACCCGTATTGATTTATCAAGGAAAGAACGACATGTCCGCACAAACTTCGGCATCCGATGCCAGCCCTTTGATGACTCCACGCTCGCAGCGAGTCAGGGAACTGACTCACGACCTGCACAAAAGCCTTGAAAATACAGTCGCCGAATTTGCCCCCACCGATACGCTTGCCGGCTTCGCCCGGTTCGTCCAGATGCAATATTTGTTTCAATCGGAAATCCAGGGGCTGTACCAGGACCCCGAACTGATCAAGCTCTTTCCCGATTTGCCGGAACGCTGCCGCGTAAAAGCGGCAGAGGCCGACTTGGCCGACCTGGGCTCGAGTATTCCTGAAGCAGTCCCGGGTGCCCTGCAGTCCCCTGCGTTGGCGGAAGCTTTGGCCTGGATCCGGGTTTCCGAAGGCTCGAAACTGGGCGCTGCAATACTGTTCAAGCAGGCTATCGCCCTGGGCTACAGTGAGACCCGGGGCGCGCGGCACCTGGCGGAACCAGCAGGCGGTCGCATGCGGGGCTGGAAAGCATTTAATGCCATCTTCGACAATTTGCAGTTGAGCGCCGAGGAAGAAGCTCAAGTGGACAGAGCTTCCAGAGCTGCCTTCGCACGCCTGGAGTTGCTGCTCAGGGCAGTAGGAAAAAGTCCGCTCGAGGCCCAGAGCGTTTAAGCTGCCCCCTTGTTGACGGCAAAAAACCGGTCGCTGAAGCGGCCGGATCTCTTACCTGATGTTGGTCATGACTCAACCTCCTGCCTCCACCTCAAAACTGTCGCGCATCCTGTTTGGCATGCTCGCCTATATCAGCCTGGGCATCGGCCTGATTGCAATTGTGGTGCCTGGCCTGCCAACCACCGAATTCATCCTGCTCGCCGCCTGGGCCGCTACCCGGAGTTCCCCGCGCCTCAGTGCCTGGCTGGAAAACCACCGCCTGTTCGGCCCGATCCTGTGCAATTGGCGTAATGGCAAAATCATCGCCCGGCGCGCCAAAGTCAGCGCCACTGTAAGCATGTTGCTGTGCGCCGGGCTGATGCTGGTGATGCTCGATCACGGCTGGCCGATCTACCTTGCCATCGCCGGAATGATCCTGGGCAACCTGTGGATCTGGTCGAGACCGGAATCGCTGACGCAACCGACCTGAAAAACCAGTCGTCCCCATCGCGAGCAGGCTCACTCCTACAGGAATTGAGTTTACGCAAACGCTTGCGCTGACCGTTCATCGGCTTTTGCTCATGCAAACATCCCCCGCGCCGATGCCTTTTCCATGGCGCTGAATGGACTTGGCGAACCCGGTCGATCTCGACCCACAGCCAACACCTCATCCATTCGCGAGTTCGCCTTATGTTCGACTCTCTCTCCATCCGCCTGAAAATCGTTCTGCTGTCCGGCCTGTGCCTGCTGGGTGTGATTGCCCTGATCGTGAGCATGAACATTTACCAGACCAACCAGAACGACGAACTGGTCAGTGCCTCCAGCAGCAAAATGCTCACCGACAGCGTGCAGAATCTGTTGCAAGCCAAAGCCGCCGAGCAGGCGGTGCGGGTGCAGAAGACCTTTGGCGAAAGCCTGACGGTGGTCACGGCCCTCGCGGATCAGATCAAGGACCTGCGCAACATGGCGGCCAAGCGATCCCTGGAAGCGAGCACCGTACGTGAGGAGTTGAACCAGGATCTGCGAACCGCCTTCGAGCGCAACAGCAAAGTACTGGGGATCTGGCTGGCGTTCGAACCCAACGGCCTGGATGGCAAGGACAGCGAATTTGCCAACGACGCCGCGCGCCAGTCCAACGAGGCCGGGCGTTTTGCCAGTTACTGGAGCCGTGCCGGTGGTGCCGGGGTCAACACCATCATGGTCGAAGACGACATGACCAAGACCACCCTCAACATCAACGGCACGCCCTATAACAGCTGGTACACCTGCCCTCGCGACAGCAAGCGCACCTGCCTGCTGGACCCGTACGCCGACACCGTCAACGGCAAGGAAATGCTGATGACCACCATTTCCGTGCCGCTGCTGGTGGATGGCAAAACTATCGGCGTGGTCGGCATCGACATCGCTCTGGATGCCCTGCAAGCGGCCGCCGTCGAGTCTCAGCGCGACCTGTTCAACAGCGCCGGGCACATGCTGATTGTCTCCGGCAGCGGTGTGCTCGCCGGCTACAGCGTCGACGCCAGCAAAGTCGGTAAAAGCATCGCCGACACCCTGGGCACAGATGGCAAGGAAGTGCTGCAATTGCTCGGCGCCGGCACGCCAAAAATACTCGAACAAGGCGAGCTGATTCGCGCCGTGTATCCGGTCAGCCCGATTGGCGATTCCAAGGCCTGGGGCGTGGTCATCGACCTGCCGAAACAGGTGCTGCTGGCCGACTCGGTCAAGCTGCAAACCGTACTCGATGATGCCCAGCAAAGCGGCACAATCAAGGCCGTGCTGGTGGCTGCGGCGGCTGGCCTGGTTGGCCTGCTGCTGATGTGGCTCACCGCTTCGGGCGTGACCCGGCCGATCAACAGCGTCGCGCAGATGCTCAAGGCTATTGCCAGCGGCGATGGCGACCTGACCCAACGCCTGCAGTACAGCAAGAAAGATGAACTGGGCGAGCTGGTCAGCTGGTTCAATCGCTTCCTCGACAAGCTGCAGCCGACCATAGCGCAGATCAAACAGAGCATCACCGATGCCCGCGGCACCGCCGACCAGTCCTCGGAAATCGCCCGCCAGACCAGTGAAGGCATGCTGGTGCAGTTCCGCGAAATTGATCAGGTCGCGACTGCTTCCAATGAAATGAGCGCCACTGCCCACGACGTCGCCAACAGTGCCTCCAATGCTGCGAACGCTGCCAAGGGCGCGGACCAATCGGCCCGCGACGGTATGCAGATCATCGAGCGCAGCACCCGCGACATCAACCAGCTGGCCGATGAAGTCAGCAAGGCGGTCAGCGAAGTCGAAGCCCTGGCGGTCAATAGCGAACAGATCGGTTCGGTGCTGGAAGTGATCCGCAGCATCGCCGAGCAAACCAACCTGCTGGCCCTCAACGCCGCCATCGAAGCGGCTCGCGCCGGCGAGAGCGGGCGCGGTTTTGCAGTGGTGGCCGATGAAGTGCGCAACCTGGCCAAGCGCACCCAGGACTCGGTGGAGGAAATCCGCAGCGTGATCGAACGCATCCAGACCGGCACCCGTGGCGTGGTTGCCACTATGCACTCGAGTCAGACCCAGGCGCACAGCAACGCCGGACAGATCCAGCAAGCGGTCCAGGCCTTGAGCAAGATCAGCGACGCGGTCACCGTGATCAGCGACATGAACCTGCAAATTGCCAGCGCTGCCGAACAGCAAAGCGCGGTGGCCGAGGAGGTCAACCGCAACGTCTCGGCGATTCGTACCGTCACCGAAACCCTGACCGGGCAAGCGACCGAGTCGGCGCAGATCTGCAGCCACCTCAACTCGCTGACGACTCAGCAGATGAAGTTGATGGATCAGTTCCGCGTGTGACCCTCGAATATTCGCAGCCTTACCGCAGGAACTGCGCAAGGCTGCGACTTGTTGATCTTTTGCACTATGCTGCCTTCTCCTCGGGAGAGCGCCTTCGATGACGGAGCTAATCACGTTCATTCAAGCCGCATAAACCAACTGATAAGGAGAGATGCCAATGGCTACGTTCGAGCCCGGTCACCTGCACATCGAGCGCACAGCGCTGAACAAGGATGACTACAGCTACGCGCTGAGCATCGACTATGCAGTGACCCAGGACCCCAAGGAAGGCGAAGGCATGCTGTTCAAGATGAGCGGCACGGTACAGGGCAAGGAACTCCAGGAGGAGTTTTTCCTGCCCAAGGACCAGGCGTTCGATTTCGCCCGCCATGCCACCCGCCTCGCGCAGAAACATGGTCTGCCAAAGGAAGTCGGTGTGGGTACGGTGCACAAGGCATACGACTTGATGTTCGAAGACGTTCGGGCCCAGCTCGAGATCAAGTCCGGCGATCCGGTCAAACCTGAACACCTCGAATGACTTGTGGGAGCAAAGCTTGCTCGCGATGAACGATTAGGTGGTGTGACAGAAAAACCGAGGTGCCTGCATCGCGAGCAAGCTTTGCTCCCACAGGTGATATAGCTGACATGGCACCCAGGGCATGCTTTGCTCCCACAGGTGATATGGCTGACATGGCACCCAGGGCATGCTTTGCTCCCACAGGTGATATGGCTGACATAGCACCCAGGGCAAGCTTTGCTCCCACAGGTGATATGGCCCCCAGGGCCTGCTTTGCGCCCACGGGATTTCACCTGCGGCCCAGCCCAAGGCATACTTGCCACCCTCCGCACGCCAGAACCACAACACCCCCATGCGTATCCACGTCAGCTTCATCGACCGAGTCGGCATCACCCAGGAAGTCCTGGCATTGCTCGGCGGGCGCAATCTCAACCTGGATGCGGTGGAAATGGTTCCGCCCAACGTCTACATCGACGCACCGACCTTGAGCCCGCAAGTGCTCGAAGAGCTGCGCGATGCACTGTTCAGCGTGCGCGGCGTGCAGGCGGTGACGGTGGTGGACATCCTGCCTGGCCAGCGCCGGCACCTGCAGCTCGATGCCTTGCTGGCGGCCATGACCGACCCGGTGCTGGCGCTCGACAGTGCGGGCAACGTGTTGCTGGCCAATCCGGCACTGATTGCCCTGTACGGTCGCGAACCTGCCGGGGAAAGCGTGGCGGAGCTGTTTGCCGACTCGGGGCTGCTCGATGCGTTGCTCGAGCACGGCTTTCGCTTGCCGCTGCGCGAGATCACGGTCAATGGCCAGACCTTGCTGCTCGACGCCACGCCCATCACCGATGCCGGTGCGCTGCTGACCCTGTATCAACCCAACCGCATCGGCGAGCGTCTGTCGGCACTGCACCACGATCATGCCGAGGGCTTCGATGCGCTGCTCGGCGAATCCCCAGCGATCCGCACCCTCAAGGCCCGTGCCCAGCGCGTGGCGGCGCTGGATGCGCCGTTGCTGATCCAGGGCGAAACCGGCACCGGCAAGGAACTGGTAGCGCGCGCCTGCCACGCCATCAGCGCCCGCCACAGTTCGCCATTCCTGGCGCTGAACTGCGCAGCATTGCCGGAGAACCTCGCCGAAAGCGAGCTGTTCGGCTATGCGCCCGGGGCCTTCACCGGGGCGCAACGGGGCGGTAAACCGGGGCTGATGGAACTGGCCAACCAGGGCACGGTATTTCTCGATGAGATCGGCGAAATGTCACCCTACCTGCAAGCGAAACTCCTGCGTTTCCTGAATGACGGCAGCTTTCGGCGAGTGGGTGGCGATCGCGAAGTGAAGGTCAACGTGCGAATCCTCAGCGCGACTCATCGCGACCTGGAAAAAATGGTCAGCGAAGGTTCGTTTCGCGAAGACCTGTTCTATCGCCTCAACGTATTGAATGTTGAAGTTCCGCCGCTGCGTGAACGCGGCCAGGACATCTTGCTGCTGGCGCGCTATTTCATGCAGCAGGCCTGCGCGCAGATCCAGCGGCCAGTGTGTCGTCTGGCGCCCGGGACCTATCCGGCGCTGCTGGGCAACCGCTGGCCAGGCAACGTGCGGCAGTTGCAGAACGTGATTTTCCGCGCTGCCGCCATTTGCGAAAGCAGCCTGGTGGACATTGGCGACCTCGACATCGCCGGCACCTCGGTCGCACGCCAGAGCGACACCGAAGTGGATAGCCTGGAGCAAGCCATGGACGAGTTCGAGAAAACCCTGCTGGAAAAACTCTACGTCAGTTATCCGTCCACCCGGCAATTGGCCAGTCGCCTGCAGACTTCCCATACGGCGATCGCGCACCGGTTGCGCAAGTACGGTATTCCCAATAAGCCTTAGGTGAATTGTGATGCCTGGGCCTGTAGGAGCTGCCGAAGGCTGCGATCTTTTGACTTTGATTTTGTAGCGCCTGCGACAACATCGCAGCCTTCGGCAGCTCCTACGGATCGAGTTTTCATCTCAAAAGCTTCCAACTTGCTAAAAACGACCTTCACCTGTACTGAAAGCGCTACAGCGGAACGATATCGCTACAGTCGTCTCTGACTGCTGCTGTGCAAGGCTTTGATACAGATAGGCTTTTTTCCACGCTTAAAGCTGTAGCGATTTCGCTACACGATCTATCTTCACCCCTTCCTCCAAGTTATTTAAGCCATTGTTTTATATAGCTTTTATAACATTGGCCGCGATTTTGCTTATTACCCCTGCATAAATCAGGGCTAACGCCCCAAGCATTCAATCGCGTCCACCAGACGAGTCTGACCCCCTAGGAGTTTCCATGAGCGAGTTGCGTTTTACTGAAGATCACGAATGGCTGCGCACCGAAGCTGACGGCAGCGTCACAGTCGGCATCACCGCCTTCGCACAGAACGCCCTGGGCGACGTGGTTTTCGTACAACTGCCAGAGCTGCAGTCCTACGCAAAGGGCGCGGAAGCGGCCACTGTGGAATCGGTAAAAGCTGCCAGCGGCGTGTACATGCCGCTGGACGGTGAAGTGCTGGAAGTTAACCCGGCGCTCGACAGCAGCCCGGAACTGGTCAACGAAGATCCACTGGGTGAAGGCTGGTTCTTCCGCTTCCAGCCTACCGACGCCTCGGCTGTCGCCAAACTGCTGGATCAGGACGCCTACGACCGTCTGATCAAAGCCAACGCCGAAGCCTGAGGAGCGCTGACATGACTAACATCAATCTGACCACCGCCAACGAATTCATCGCGCGCCACATCGGCCCGCGTTCCGGCGACGAGCAAGCCATGCTCAACAGCCTCGGGTTCGACTCCCTGGAAGCCCTGAGCGCCAGCGTTATCCCGGAAAGCATCAAAGGCACCAGCGTCCTGGGCATGGACGACGGTTTGAGCGAAGCCGACGCCCTGGCCTTGATCAAAGGCATCGCGGCCAAAAACCAGCTGTTCAAAACCTATATCGGCCAGGGTTACTACGGCACCCACACGCCGTCGCCGATCCTGCGCAACCTGCTGGAAAACCCGGCCTGGTACACCGCTTACACCCCGTACCAACCGGAGATTTCCCAAGGCCGCCTGGAAGCGCTGCTGAATTTCCAGACGTTGATCAGCGACCTGACCGGCCTGCCGATCGCCAACGCCTCGCTCCTTGACGAAGCCACCGCCGCCGCCGAAGCGATGACCTTCTGCAAGCGCCTGAGCAAGAACAAAGGCAGCCACGCCTTTTTCGCCTCTGCCCATTGCCATCCGCAAACCCTCGACGTGCTGCGCACCCGTGCCGAGCCGTTGGGCATCCACGTAGTGGTCGGTGACGAGCGCGAACTGACTGACGTGACGCCGTACTTCGGTGCACTGCTGCAATACCCCGCGAGCAATGGCGACCTGTTCGACTATCGCGAGCTGACCGAACGCTTCCACGCGGCCAACGCCCTGGTGGCTGTCGCCGCTGACCTGCTGGCCCTGACCCTGCTGACTCCTCCGGGCGAATTTGGCGCCGACGTAGCCATCGGCAGCGCCCAACGTTTCGGCGTGCCGCTGGGCTTTGGTGGCCCGCACGCCGCTTACTTCTCGACCAAAGATGCGTTCAAGCGTGACATGCCGGGCCGTCTGGTCGGTGTCTCGGTGGACCGTTTCGGTAAGCCGGCCTTGCGCCTGGCGATGCAGACCCGCGAGCAACACATCCGCCGCGAGAAGGCCACGTCGAACATCTGCACCGCGCAAGTGCTGCTGGCCAACATCGCCAGCATGTACGCCGTGTACCACGGTCCGAAAGGACTGACGCAGATTGCCCAGCGCATTCATCACCTGACCGCCATCCTGGCCAAAGGCTTGAGCGCGTTGGGCCTGTGCGTCGAACAAGCGCACTTTTTCGACACCCTGACCGTCAAGACCGGCGCCAACACCGCAGCGTTGCACGACCAGGCACACGCCCGGCAGATCAACCTGCGGGTCGTCGACGCCGAGCGCCTGGGCCTGTCCCTGGACGAAACCACCGCGCAAGCAGACATCGAAACCCTGTGGGCCCTGTTCGCCGCTGGCCAGACGCTGCCGGACTTCGCCGCCCTCGCCGCGTCGATTGTCAGCACGATCCCGGCCGCGCTGGAGCGCCAGTCGCCGATCCTCAGCCACCCGGTGTTCAACCGCTATCACTCCGAAACCGAGCTGATGCGCTACCTGCGCAAGCTGGCCGACAAGGACCTCGCCCTGGATCGCACCATGATCCCGCTGGGTTCCTGCACCATGAAACTCAACGCTGCCAGCGAAATGATCCCGGTGACCTGGGCCGAATTCGGCGCCCTGCACCCGTTCGCTCCAGCCGAGCAAAGCGCCGGCTACCAGCAGCTGACCGACGAGCTGGAAGCGATGCTGTGCGCCGCCACCGGTTACGACTCGATCTCCCTGCAACCGAACGCCGGTTCACAAGGTGAGTACGCTGGCCTGTTGGCCATCCGTGCCTACCACCAGAGCCGTGGCGAAGACCGTCGCGACATCTGCCTGATCCCGTCGTCCGCCCACGGCACCAACCCGGCCACCGCTAATATGGCCGGCATGCGTGTGGTCGTGACCGCCTGCGATGCCCGCGGCAACGTTGATATCGAGGATCTGCGCGCCAAGGCGATCGAGCATCGCGAACACCTCGCCGCGCTGATGATCACCTACCCGTCGACCCACGGCGTGTTCGAGGAAGGCATCCGCGAAATCTGCGAGATCATTCACGACAACGGCGGCCAGGTGTACATCGACGGCGCCAACATGAACGCGATGGTCGGCCTGTGTGCGCCGGGCAAGTTCGGCGGCGACGTCTCCCACCTGAACCTGCACAAGACTTTCTGCATCCCCCATGGCGGTGGCGGCCCGGGCGTCGGCCCGATTGGCGTCAAATCGCACCTGACCCCGTTCCTGCCGGGCCACGCCCATATGGAACGCAAGGAAGGCGCGGTCTGCGCAGCGCCTTTCGGCAGCGCTAGCATTCTGCCAATCACCTGGATGTACATCCGCATGATGGGCGGCGCAGGCCTCAAGCGTGCTTCACAGCTGGCGATCCTGAATGCCAACTACATCTCCCGTCGTCTCGAAGAGCACTACCCCGTGCTGTACACCGGCAGCAACGGCCTGGTGGCGCACGAATGCATCCTCGACCTGCGTCCATTGAAAGACAGCAGCGGCATCAGCGTCGATGACGTGGCCAAGCGCCTGATCGACTTCGGTTTCCACGCCCCGACCATGTCGTTCCCGGTGGCTGGCACCCTGATGATCGAGCCGACCGAAAGCGAATCCAAAGAAGAACTGGACCGCTTCTGCGACGCCATGATCCGCATCCGCGAAGAAATCCGCGCGGTGGAGAACGGCACGCTGGACAAGGACGACAACCCGCTGAAGAACGCTCCGCACACTGCGGCGGAACTGGTTGGCGAGTGGTCGCATCCGTATAGCCGTGAACAGGCGGTTTACCCGGTAGCCTCGCTGATCGAGGGCAAGTACTGGCCACCGGTCGGTCGCGTCGACAACGTGTTCGGTGATCGCAACCTGGTGTGCGCCTGCCCGTCGATCGAAAGCTACGCTTAAACCTGTGTGGGGTGGGTTCGCCTGCCCCTTTTTCAAGAACACCGTAAATCCCCTTGTGGGAGCGGGCTTGCTCGCGAATGCGGTGGATCAGTTACCTCAATGTTGCCTGACCCACCTCATTCGCGAGCAAGCCCGCTCCCACAGGGGACCGTGCAAAGCACCAGATTTTGCCAATTCCCATAACAAGAAACCGGAGAACAACCATGGCTTTAAGCGTGTTCGACCTGTTCAAGATTGGCATCGGCCCTTCCAGCTCCCACACTGTCGGCCCGATGCGGGCTGCCGCTCGCTTCGCCGAAGGCTTGCGCCGTGAAGGTCTGTTGGCGGCCACCGCCTGCGTCAAGGTCGAGCTCTACGGCTCACTCGGCGCCACCGGCAAAGGCCACGGCAGCGACAAGGCCGTGTTGCTCGGCCTGGAAGGCGAACACCCGGACACCGTCAACACCGAAACTGTGGCAGCCCGTCTGCAAGGCATTCGTGGCAGTGGTCGTTTGAACCTGCTGGGTGAACACAGCATCGCGTTCAACGAAAAAGAACACCTGGCGATGATTCGCAAACCGCTGCCCTTCCACCCCAACGGCATGATTTTTCGTGCGTTCGACTCGGCAGGATTGCAAACCCGCAGCCGCGAGTACTACTCGGTCGGTGGCGGTTTTGTCGTCGACGAGGATGCAGCCGGGGCTGATCGCATTGTCGAAGACGCCACCAAACTCACTTTCCCGTTCAAGAGCGCCAAGGATCTGCTGGGGCATTGCGCCACCTACGGTCTGTCGATCAGCCAGGTGATGCTGACCAACGAAAGTGCCTGGCGCCCGGAAGCTGAGACCCGCGCTGGCCTGCTGAACATCTGGCAAGTGATGCAGGACTGTGTCGCCGCCGGTTGTCGCAATGAAGGCATCCTGCCGGGTGGCTTGAAGGTCAAGCGGCGCGCGGCGGCACTGCATCGGCAACTGTGCAAGAACCCTGAATCGTCATTGCGCGACCCGCTCTCGGTGCTGGACTGGGTCAATCTGTACGCCCTGGCGGTCAACGAAGAAAACGCCAACGGCGGACGGGTCGTGACGGCCCCCACCAACGGCGCAGCCGGAATCATTCCGGCGGTGTTGCATTACTACATGCGCTTCATTCCTGGGGCGACCGATGACGGCGTGGTGCGTTTTCTGCTCACCGCAGCGGCCATCGGCATCCTGTACAAGGAAAACGCCTCGATCTCCGGAGCCGAAGTCGGCTGCCAGGGTGAAGTCGGAGTGGCCTGTTCCATGGCGGCCGGCGCCCTGTGCGAAGTTCTAGGCGGCAGCGTGCAGCAAGTGGAAAACGCGGCGGAAATCGGCATGGAACACAACCTCGGCCTGACCTGCGACCCCATCGGCGGCCTGGTACAGGTGCCTTGCATCGAGCGCAACGCCATGGGCTCGGTCAAGGCGATCAATGCGGTACGCATGGCTCTGCGCGGCGACGGTCAGCACTTCGTCTCCCTCGACAAGGTCATCCGCACCATGCGCCAGACCGGCGCCGACATGAAAAGCAAATACAAGGAAACCGCCCGCGGCGGTCTGGCGGTCAACATTATCGAGTGCTGATGCGCGCGCATTGGCCTCTGCACATTTTTTCAGGAGCAGAACATGTCCACCGAACAATTGCTGACTACCCCGCTGCACGCCCTGCACCTCGAACTCGGGGCGCGCATGGTGCCGTTCGCCGGCTACGACATGCCAGTGCAGTACCCGCTGGGAGTGATGAAGGAACACCAGCACACACGTGATCAGGCCGGGCTGTTTGATGTCTCGCACATGGGCCAGATTCGCCTGACCGGCGCCAATGCCGCCAAGGCCCTGGAAACCCTGGTGCCGGTTGACATCATCGACCTGCCAGCAGGGATGCAGCGCTACGCGATGTTCACCAACGAGACCGGTGGCATTCTCGACGACCTGATGGTCGCCAACCTGGGTAACGACGAACTGTTCCTGGTGGTCAACGCCGCCTGCAAGGACCAGGACCTGGCGCACCTGCGCAAGCACATCGGCGAGCAATGCAGCATCGAGCCGCTGTTCGAAGAGCGCGCCCTGCTGGCCTTGCAAGGCCCTGCTGCGGTGACTGTGCTGGCTCGCCTGGCGCCTGAAGTGGCGAAAATGACCTTCATGCAGTTCAATCGTGTCCAGCTGCTGGGCGTCGAATGTTTCGTCAGCCGCTCGGGTTATACCGGCGAAGACGGTTTCGAAATCTCCGTACCGGCCGCGAATGCCGAAGCCCTGGCTCGGGCCCTGCTCGCCGAACCTGAAGTAGCCGCGATCGGCCTGGGCGCTCGCGACTCCCTGCGCCTGGAAGCCGGGCTGTGCCTCTATGGCCATGACATGAACACCGATACCACGCCGATCGAGGCCAGCCTGTTGTGGGCCATCTCCAAGCCACGGCGTGCCGATGGCGCGCGGGCCGGGGGCTTCCCGGGGGCCGAAAACATCTTTGCGCAACAACAGGGCGGAGTCAGCCGCAAGCGGGTCGGCCTGTTGCCGCAAGAACGCACGCCGGTGCGTGAAGGCGCAGAAATCGTCAACGAAGCGGGTGAAATCATTGGCAGCGTCTGCAGCGGTGGTTTTGGCCCAACCTTGGGCGGTCCGCTGGCCATGGGTTACCTGGACACGGCTTACGTTGCGCTGGACACACCCGTATGGGCGATTGTTCGTGGGAAAAAGGTGCCTTTGCTTGTAAGCAAAATGCCATTCGTTGCGCAACGCTACTATCGCGGTTGATTGACTGTTTCTATAAGTAACGCGGTTGCGTTAACAGTGCACTAATGTGTAACGCAACCGCCATAAAACAGTGCAACCGTTCGATAATGAACTTCGCTTATAACGATCGAAAACAATTGAACAACGCTATCGAATAAGCCTGCACTAGTGGGCCGACTAAGAGCCCCAAGCTGAGCAAAACCGGGCCCCTCACAGGGGCTTGTTTTTTATTGGCTAGTTGGCGTAGAGTTTGTTCACTGTGTTTGCATGGGTCGCTTGGAATCGTGACCTGGGCAGTAGCCTACAAGTTAGCTACATCCCGTTCGACGTCTTCTTACTCTCCTGCAACCAGCCCCAGTACTCTTTCACGAGAAAGAGGCTGTCATTAATTTTTGCGTCAAAGGAAATAAGAAATGTCCCAACGTCAGAGCGGTACCGTCAAGTGGTTTAACGACGAGAAAGGTTTTGGTTTTATCACTCCAGAAAGCGGTCCGGATCTGTTCGTGCATTTCCGCGCTATTCAGGGCAACGGCTTCAAGAGCCTGAAAGAAGGCCAGAAAGTGACTTTCGTTGCTGTACAGGGCCAGAAAGGCATGCAGGCTGACGAAGTACAGGCAGAAGCTTAATCTTCTGTAACGAAAAAGCCCCTGATGCTGACATCAGGGGCTTTTTTGTGCGCGCAAATCCGTAAAATGAGTTCTTTTTTCGCCGAGAACCTGCCATGTCGAAACACCTGCTGAAGCCCCAGGGCGATTTTCCCGCCGCTGGCCTGGGTCGTCGTCTGGCAGCAATGTTCTATGACTTCCTGCTGTGCACTGCGCTGCTGATCGTCACCAGTGGTATCTACAAGATGATCCAGATGGCAATCATCGGCGAGGACCGCATGCGCACCCTGACCGAGGCCGGAGCATTGGATGGTGATCCGCTGCTCTCCACCCTGCTGCTGTTCGTGCTGTTCGGGTTTTTTGCCAAGTTCTGGACCTGGTCGGGTCAGACCCTGGGCATGCAGGTGTGGGGCATTCGGGTGCAGAACGCGGACGGCTCATCGATCAGCCTGTGGCAGGCACTGTTACGCTTCGTGGTGTCGATTGCTTCGCTGCTGTGCGTGGGCCTGGGTTTCATCTGGTCGTTGTTCGACAAGCAGAAACGCAGTTGGCATGACATGTATTCGGAAACGCAGCTGGTGCGGATTCCGAAGAAACAGAGGTAAGCGCAAAAAAGATCGCAGCCTTCGGCAGCTCCTACAAGGTTTGTGAGCACCTGTAGGAGCTGCCGAATGCTGCGATCTCTTGATCTTGCTTTAAGCGTTACCAGCCAACTTCATACGCGCTGCCTGGGTAAAATCGAGCATGCGCTTCAGCGGTCGAATCGCCTGGGGAATCAGCGCCGGATCGACAAAGATCTCGTTGCTCCCCTCCTTCAAGCTCTTCAGCACGCGCTCAAGCGTATTCATCGCCATCCACGGGCAATGCGCGCAACTACGGCACGCTGCGCCGTTACCGGCCGTAGGGGCTTCAATGAACACCTTGTCCGGGCACAGCTGCTGCATTTTGTAGAAGATGCCACGGTCGGTAGCCACGATCAGCGTCTTGTTCGGCAAGCTCTGCGCCGCGGCAATCAGCTGGCTGGTGGAACCTACCGCGTCCGCCAGCTCGATGACCGAAGTCGGCGACTCCGGGTGCACCAGGATGGCCGCATCCGGGTACAGCGCCTTCATATCCTCGAGCTGCTTGGACTTGAACTCTTCGTGGACGATGCAGGCACCGTCCCACAGCAGCATGTCTGCACCGGTCTTGCGCTGGATGTAAGTCCCCAGGTGTTTATCCGGGCCCCAGATGATGGTCTCGCCGTTATCCATCAGGCTCTCGACGATTTCCAGCGCGCAGCTGGAAGTCACCACCCAGTCGGCCCGGGCCTTGACCGCCGCCGAGGTGTTGGCATACACCACCACGGTACGTTCCGGGTGCTGATCGCAGAACGCCGAAAACTCGTCCACCGGGCAACCCAGGTCCAGCGAGCAAGTCGCTTCCAGGGTCGGCATCAGCACGCGTTTTTCGGGGTTGAGGATCTTCGCGGTTTCGCCCATGAACTTGACGCCGGCGACCACTACGGTCTTGGCCGGATGAGCATTGCCGAAACGGGCCATCTCCAGGGAGTCGGAGACGCAGCCTCCAGTCTCTTCGGCCAGCGCCTGGATAACCGGATCACAATAGAAGTGGGCGACCAGCACTGCGTCCTGAGCCTTGAGCTCGGCGGCGATGGCGGCGCGATAATAGGCCTCTTCCTCGGCGGTCAGCGGTTTGGGCTGCTTGGCGTCGAGATGGGCTTGAACCAGAAGGCGTTCGGAAATCTGCGTCATGTTCGCAAGACCTGCAAGCGCTTGCGCGCGAAAGTCGAGTATACACCCGGCTCCGGACCCCTTTGAGGGTACCGCCGGGAAAGTGAGTATTCATCAGGCACGGACAACGGTGGAGCTGCGCAAGGCTACAGAATATCCAGTGGATGCAAAAGATCATTCTGCCCTGCACCGCTGCCGACCCCAGCAGGGCCGGAGTCAAATCGCGGGCAAAAAAAAATCCGGAAATCCTCACTTGCGTGGGCCTTCCAGACTTTTAAAACTGCTACAAAAATGGTGGGTCGTGTGGGATTCGAACCTACGACCAATTGGTTAAAAGCCAACTGCTCTACCAACTGAGCTAACGACCCGCTGTGTGGTGGCGCGTATAATACTGATTTTTAAGGACTATTCAACACCTAATTTGAAATAAATCAAAAATAAGGTGTTGGGTCGCTGATTCCGGCCGCCGCGAAGCCTTCTGCACGCAGTCGGCAGCTGTCGCACTTGCCGCACGCGAGGCCGTTATCGTCCGCTTGATAGCAGGAAACCGTCAGGGCGTAATCGACACCCAGCTTTACGCCGGCCTGGACGATCTGCGCCTTGCTCAGGTTCTGCAGGGGCGCCTGGATGCGGAACCCATTGCCTTCCACACCGGCCTTGGTCGCCAGGTTGGCCATGCGCTCGAAGGATTCGATGAACTCGGGGCGGCAATCCGGATAACCGGAGTAATCGACGGCATTTACGCCGATGAAGATATCCCGCGCGCCCAACACTTCAGCCCAGCCCAGCGCGAGAGACAGGAACACCGTGTTGCGTGCAGGAACGTAAGTGACCGGAATGCCTTCACCGGCCTCCTCCGGGATATCGATACTGCTGTCGGTCAAAGCCGAGCCGCCCATGCCATTCAGGTTCAACCCGATGACCTTGTGCTCGACCACGCCCAGATCCCGCGCGACGCGTGCGGCAGCATGCAGTTCGGCATGGGAGCGCTGGCCGTAGTCGAAACTCATGGTGTAGCAGCTGTAACCATCGGCTCGGGCCATGGCCACCACAGTTGCCGAATCGAGGCCACCGGACAGGAGGATTACCGCACGTTTTTCTGCAGAGTTCAGTTGTTCAGTCATGTCAGCGCCCCGGCTCGTCATTCCATAGATATTTATGCAGCTGCAGTTGCAGGCGCACTGGCAGGTTGTCCGCCACCACCCAGTCAGCCAGTTCCCGAGCATTCAGGTCATGGTGGCTGGGGGAAAACAGGACCTCGCCGGCTCGCCGATCCAAGCCGTATTGAATCAGCTTGGACACGGCCCAGTCGTAGTCTTCACGGGAACAGATGACAAACTTCACCTGATCGTTGGGTGTCAGCAGCTCGATATTTTCGTAGCGGTTGCGGTGCGCTTCCTTCGAGCCCGGGGTTTTCAGGTCGACCACGCGGCTCACCCGGGGATCCACTGCCGAGATGTCGAGAGCTCCACTGGTTTCCAGCGAAACTTCGTAACCGGCATCGCACAAGCGCTTGAGCAGAGGGATGGCGTTGGGCTGCGCGAGCGGCTCGCCGCCGGTGACGCACACGTACCGCGGACGAAAGCCGGCTACTTGCTCAATGATGTCATCGAGCGGGCGAACCGTGCCGCCAGTGAAGGCGTAGGCGCTGTCACAGTATTGGCAACGCAATGGACAACCGGTTAGGCGCACAAAAACAGTGGGCAGCCCGGCCGTCCGCGTTTCACCCTGCAACGAGTAAAATACTTCGGTGATTCTCAATGTGTCTTGCATAGTCGCCACGGGCGTAACAGCTAAACAGGCTGTCCGCCTCCGTCAGGCACTTGATGGAACCCCGCCAACGCGCGAATCCCAAAAAGCGGTATTTCAGAAAAAAGGGCGTGAATTCTAACGAAAAAACCCGCAGCAAGTGCGGGTTTCTTCAAAACGGGTCAAGCCAGCTTACATTCGCTGCAAGTCACGCTGGGCCAGCTGCGCGGCAGAAGTCCCAGGATACTGGGCAACCACCTGTTGCAAAATGCCCTTTACCTTGTCGGTATGACCCAGGCGGCGTTCTACGTCAGCGAGCTTGTACAGCGAGTCAGGCACCTTCGCGTGCTTGGGGTACAGTTGCGAAACCTTG
This sequence comes from Pseudomonas sp. RIT-562, assembly GCF_026241895.1. Taxonomy (GTDB): domain Bacteria; phylum Pseudomonadota; class Gammaproteobacteria; order Pseudomonadales; family Pseudomonadaceae; genus Aquipseudomonas; species Aquipseudomonas mandelii_F. The sequence continues at coordinate 27,830 of NZ_JAPJIV010000028.1, forward strand.
GCGAACGCTTGACCCGCACCTTGCAGGTCGCCTTTGGCCAGGTTCACTTCGCCCAACCAGTATTGGGCATTACCCGCGTACTGGCTGTTCGGGTACTTGCGCAGGAAAGCGGCAAAGGCCTGGCTGGCCTTGTCGAAATCCTTGGCCTTGATCAGGTCGAAGGCTGCATCGTAATACAGCTTTTCCTTCGCCGGGTCGGCCGGTTCAGTACCTGCGGCCGGAGCCTGAGCGGCAGCCGCTCCAGCACCTGCTGCTGCACCGGGGGCGTTCAAATCGCCACCGGTGGAAGAATTTTCAGGAGTTGCGGCGGGTGTAACGCCGGTTCCAATGCGCCGATCAAGATCCTGGTATCGCTCCAGGCTTTCCTGCTTCATGCGCGCTACATCGTTTTGCAGAACTTCGATGATGCCTTGTTGGCGCGAGATCTGCTCCTGCATGGATTGCAGTTGGTTGAACAGCTCGCCCTGTGCCGAGACAGGGGCCGAAACCCCTCCCCCGGCATAGGCGCCGTTCGTACCGTAACCTGCAGGCGGATAACTACTCCCGCTATTGCCGGAGTTGTTGTTATCGACCACAGGAACCGCAGCCCACACCGCAAGCGGTGCGAGGCTGAGAGCCAGAACAGTTACAGCACGACGGCACGTTCGCATGACGAATTACTTACGCAGTTCGACGCGACGGTTTTGAGCCCAGGACTGCTCGTCGTTGCCGGTAGCAACTGGACGCTCTTCGCCGTAGGAAACCAGTTCCAGCTGAGCTGGGGAAACGCCTTGCAGTACCAGGTAGCGCTGAACGGCTTTCGCACGACGCTCGCCCAGTGCCATGTTGTACTCACGAGTACCACGTTCGTCGGTGTTACCTTCCAGAACAACGCGAGCGCCGTTAGCTTTCAGGTCCTTCGCGTGAACGTCCAGAGCGCGCATGGCTTCTGGCTTCAGGTCCGAACTGTCGTATTCGAAGTAGAAAGTGGTGATCGCGCGCAGAGCAGCTTCTTCGCTCAGGGAGCCGTCAACTGCACCAGTGTTAGCGCCGTAACCAGCGTTTGGATCAACAGCAGCGCCTTCACCGGCATTGTCGCCGCCTTTAGACGAGCAACCTACAGCTACAGCCATGGCCAGAGCCAGCGCAGCAAATTTACCAAACTTCAGCATTTCCATCGTGAAACTCCTAATGAACCCCAGTGTGTTAAGTAAAACGTAAAGCGCCGCGTCAGTTCAGGTAAGGGGACCAGGAAGGTTCTCTGACTTCGCCTTGTGCGGTAGGAAGCGGGAGCCTTACGCGTCCATTAATGGACACGAGCATCAAGACTCCCCGGCCCTGCTGGCGGGTGGCGTAGATTACCATGGTGCCGTTGGGCGCAACAGTAGGCGACTCGTCCAGAGTGCTATCAGTGAGGATCTTTACACTACCGCGTTGCAAATCCTGGGCCGCCACCTTGAAATTGGTGAAGCCTTCCTGGCGATGGATCATTACCAGGGTCTTTTCATCAGCCGACAATTTAGGGTTGGCGTTGTAGTTACCGATGAAGGTCACACGCTCCGCACCACCACCGCCTGCGCTGGTTTTGTAGATCTGTGGCTTGCCGCCACGGTCCGAGGTGAAGTAGATGGTCGAACCATCTTTACCCCAGAACGGCTCGGTGTTGATGCCGGGACCGTTAGTGACGCGGGTGATTTGACGCGAACCCAGGTTCATCACGTAGATGTCCGGATTGCCGTCCTTGGACAGCACGAATGCCAGGCGATTGCCATCCGGAGACCACGCTGGCGCGCCATTGAGGCCTTCGAAGTTGGTGATCTGCTCACGACGGCCAGTGTCGATGTTCTGCATGAAGATGCGCGGACGCTTCTGCTCGAACGAGACATAAGCGATGCGCTTGCCATCCGGTGCGAAACGCGGCGACAGGATTGGCTCGCGCGATTGCAGCAGGGTCACGGCACGGGCGCCGTCATAGTCCGAACGTTGCAGGGTGTAGCGAGTGTTCTTTTCGGAGAAACGCTCGGCAGTTACGTACAGCAGGCGAGTCGAGAAAGCACCCTTGATACCGGTGAGTTTTTCGAACGACTGGTCAGCGATGTAGTGCGACATGTCGCGCAGTTGGTCAACGCTGCCCGACACGCTGCCAGTCAGCACTTGCTGCTCGGTGGCGACGTTGAACAGTGCGTACTGAACCTGCAGGCGACCGCCCGCCGGAGCGATGCTGCCGACCATGACGTATTGGGCGCCCAGCGCCTTGAAGTCACGGTAGATGATTTCGCTGGCCTGGCTCGGCTGGCTGATCATGTTCTGTTTCGGGATCGGCGAGTAGTAACCCGAGTTGCGCAGGTCGTTACCGATGATCTCGGCCATATCGTCCGGCAGCACGCTGCCGCCCTGGTTGGCAAACGGAACAACTGCGATCGGGGTAGCCCGATCGCTGCCGCTGGTAACCAGAATGTTTTTCTCATCTGCCATCGCCATCCCTGCCAGGCAGCAGATAGCGACAAGCATTCCTCGAAGAAGGTTTCTCACAAGGCTAGATCCTCAGGTGTGAATGTCATCTTGAATGAACGATACGGAGCGAAATCGCTCGGCTTCATTCCCTGCATTTCTGTCAAACGTCCAATATTCTTGACCGCCGCCACTGCCGAAGCATCGAACGGACCATCTCCGCTTGATCTGCCGACGGTGACCGAGGTCACTGTTCCATCCGGCAACATGCCGATTTGCAACACGACCGTCATGCCTTTGCGTGCCGAAGGTGGGCGAGCCCAGCCCTCTGCTGCGCGTGCACGAATCAGGTCATCGAAACTGCCGGCGACTTCGTCACCCTGCTCGTCCGCCAAGGCCTGCTGACGTTGCGGCGTGTCGGAAAGCAGATCCGCCAAGGCCTGGGCCTTTTTGTCTTCGGCAGACTTACGTGCCGCTTCCTGCGATTTCTTCTTCGCAGCATCGGCAGCAGCTTTCTTCTTCGCGTCTTCGGCGACTTTCTTCTTCGCCTCTTCAGCGTCGGATTTCTTCTTGGCGTCTTCTGCGGCTTTCTTCTTCGCGTCTTCGACGATCTTTTTCTTGGCTTCTTCAGCGGCCGCTTTCTTGGCCTCTTCTTCAGCAGCCTTCTTGGCTTCTTCTTCAGATTTCTTCTTGGCTATATCAGCCAATTGTTTCTCTTCAGCCTTTTTGGCTTCGGCGGTCTTTTTGGCTTCGTCGGCTTTCTTGGCTTCATCAGCCTTTTTCGCCTCTTCCGCTTTCTTGGTCTCGTCGGCCTTCTTGGATTCTTCGGCTTTTTGAGCCGCATCTTCCTTCTTTTGTTCCGCAGCCTTTATGGCTTCCTGCTCGATCTTCTTCTGCTCCATCTGCTCGACTTCGGTCTGGCGCGCGGCGGATTTCTTCGCCTCACCCGCAATCTTCTGATTGGTCTGGGTGGTCGCCTGACTTTTCGATTTCAGCTGGTACAGGGTCGCCTGGACGATCGGCCTGGCCGGCGGCAGTTCCGGGGTCATGGCAAAGCTGACAAACAACATGCCAAATACCAGCACGTGCAAGCCAATCGCCCAGACGCTAGGCCAGAAGTAGCTTTCCGAGGCTGTCGGCTCTCGTTGTTGCTGCATCAGGGCGCCTCGGTAATCAAGCCAACATTACCGACCCCGGCTTTCTGGAGACCGCCCATGGCGCCCATGACCGATCCATAATCGACGGTCTTGTCGCCTCGAATGAAGACCTGGGTCTGCTTGCCGCCTTCAGTACCGGCACGAATGATCTTGGTCACCGCGTCGGTCATCTGCGGCAAGGTCATGGCCTTGTCCTGCTGTTTCTGGGTGTCGACTTCGCTGCCAAGGTTCCAGTAATAGGTCTTGTCAGCCTTGATCGAAATGGTCAGGACCTGAGTATTGTTGTCCTGCGGCAAGGCTTCGCTGGAAACCTTGGGCAGATCAACTTTCACGCCCTGATTGAGCATCGGCGCGGTCACCATGAAGATGACCAGCAGCACCAGCATCACGTCGATGTAGGGCACTACGTTCATCTCGGCGACCGGCTTGCGCTTTTTGCGAGCTCGAGCGATTAAAGCCATTGGAAATTACCTGCTTATTCTTCGCTGGTGTGCACTTTGCGGTGCAGGATCGCCTGGAATTCATCGGCGAAGGTGTAGTAGCGGCTGATCAGCGTTTCGCTGCGGGCAGCAAACCGGTTGTAGGCGATAACGGCTGGAATCGCGGCGAACAGGCCGATCGCGGTGGCGATCAGGGCTTCGGCAATACCCGGGGCTACGGTGGCCAGGGTCGCTTGCTGGGCAGTGGCCAGGCCGCGGAAGGAGTTCATGATGCCCCAGACCGTACCGAACAGACCGATGTACGGGCTCACGGAACCTACAGTGGCGAGGAACGGCAGGCTCTGCTCGAGCTTTTCTTCCTCGCGGGAGATCGCTACGCGCATGGCTCGGGCCACACCTTCCATGACTGCTTCAGGATCTACGCCTGGCTGCTGGCGCAGACGGGAGAACTCCTTGAAACCGGCGCGGAAGATCTGCTCGACGCCCGAATCCGGATCAGGGTTGCTGCCGGCCTGACGGTAGAGTTTGGACAGGTCGATACCCGACCAGAAGCGCTCCTCGAAGCTCTCCAGGGCACGTCGACCGGCGCGCAGCAGGTTGCTGCGCTGAAAGATCATGATCCATGAGGTGACCGATGCGGCTACCAGGATCAGCATTACCAGTTGCACCACAATACTGGCATTGCTGACCAGGCTCCACATGGAGGAATGGTCGACGACGTTAGCTTCCACGCTTTATCTCCTGCTTTGAGTGAGTACCCGCGCCGCTCACGTCGGCAAAGGCCGCACGTAGAGCTTCGGGAATGGCCCGGGGTTTTAAACTTTCAGTGCGCACACAGGCCACCAGAAACTGCCCTTCGCAGAGCAGCACATTATCCGTAGCCCGCCTGACCTGCTGCTTGAAACGCAGGCTGGCACGGTTCAATTCGCTTACTTCAGCGCTTACCAGCAGCTCGTCATCCAGTCGCGCCGGCGCGTGGTAACGCGCTTCGCTGGAATGCACGACGAATAACAGGTCCTCCCCTGCCAGCTGGGATTGGGCAAAGCCCAGCTCCCGGAGCCGCTCGGTTCGAGCCCGTTCCATAAACTTGAGGTAATTAACGTAATACACGATGCCACCCGCATCGGTGTCTTCGTAATAAACGCGACACCGATGTGCGAAAGGCCCAAGCCCGTTTTGCGCGCGCATACTCTAGTGCTTACTCCTCAGGTTGCCAATCCGGCCAGGCAACTGTTTTTCATTGTTCTGCGGCTTTATCGCGAAAGCACGGTCCTCAGACAGCACAAACCCCGAATTGATCAGCCCGCAAAGTGATTAATCGTCAACTGCATCGAGGAATTCGTCTACCACGGGCATCTCACCCAATCGTGACGGAATGTTTAAACCGAAGTGCAGGTAGGCGTGCCGTGTCACCACGCGCCCCCGGGGAGTGCGCATGATGTAGCCCTGCTGGATCAGGTACGGCTCAAGGACGTCCTCGATGGTATGACGCTCTTCGCTGATGGCTGCAGCCAGGCTGTCGACACCGACCGGGCCACCGTCGAATTTCTCGATCATGGTCAGCAGCAGGCGCCGATCCTGATGGTCGAAGCCGCGCTCGTCGACATCCAGCAGGTTCAAGGCCAGGTCGGCGATCGGCTTGGTGATATGCCCCTTGGCCCGCACTTCGGCGAAGTCACGTACCCGTCGCAACAGGCGGTTGGCGATTCGTGGAGTGCCCCGGGCCCGGCGGGCTATTTCAAAAGCGCCTTCGGGGTCGAGCGGCAGGCCGAGGATATTCGCCGAACGGCCGACAATCGTGGCCAGGTCCGCAGTGCTGTAGAACTCCAGGCGCTGCACGATACCGAAGCGGTCGCGTAGCGGATTGGTCAACATGCCGGCCCGTGTGGTGGCACCCACCAGGGTGAAAGGCGGCAGGTCGAGCTTGATCGAGCGCGCAGCGGGCCCTTCGCCGATCATGATGTCCAGCTGAAAATCTTCCATGGCCGGATACAGCACTTCTTCGACAATCGGCGACAGGCGATGGATTTCATCGATGAACAGCACGTCGTGCGGCTCAAGATTGGTCAACAGCGCGGCCAGGTCTCCCGGGCGCTCAAGCACGGGGCCCGAAGTACTCTTGATCGACACCCCCATTTCCTGGGCGATGATATTGGCCAGGGTGGTTTTACCCAGGCCCGGAGGACCGAAGATCAATGTATGGTCCAGGGATTCATTGCGCCCGCGCGCAGCCTGGATGAACAGCTCCATCTGCTCGCGAACGGTCGGCTGACCGATGTATTCGGCCAGGCTGACCGGACGGATCGCCCGGTCCTGGACCTCTTCGCGATCCCGCGGGCCGGGTGCGGCTGTAATCAGACGATCAGCTTCAATCACTTAAATCATTCCCTTCAGGGCGCGACGTATCAGGTCTTCACTGCTCAAACCTTTCTCCTTGATCGCGGAAATCGCCTTGCTGGCCTCCTGGGGTTTATAGCCCAGGGAAATCAGCGCACTCACCGCGTCAGTTTCGGCACTGGCCACTGGCGCCACATCCGGGCCGCCTGGCTGGTTCGGTACCAGGGCGAACATCGCCGGCACGGTTTCCCACGCCTTGAAGCGGTCCTTGAGTTCCACCAGCAGACGCTCGGCAGTTTTCTTGCCGACGCCCGGCACCTTGGTCAGTGCCGAGGTGTCCTGGGACTGCACGCAGCGCACCAGTTCATCAACTTCCAGGCTCGACATCAAGGCCAGCGCCAGCTTCGGCCCCACACCATTGAGACGGATCAACTCGCGAAAAAAGTCTCGCTCACGCTTGCTGGCGAAACCATAGAGTAACTGCGCGTCTTCGCGTACGACCAAATGGGTGTGCAGCGTCAGCGGTTCGCCGACCGACGGCAGGCGATACAACGTGGTCATGGGCACTTCCAGCTCATACCCCAGACCATTTACATCCAGAATCAGGTGCGGCGGCTGTTTCTCAGCCAGTGTGCCGCGCAAGCGTCCAATCACGTTTCAGATCCTTGAGCGTTGGCCAGTACAGGGCTGGCGACTGACAGGACAAGGGTTTCACACCGGCAACACAGGCGCAGGCCCCTTGATCCTGAAAAAGATGTGCTGATGCTATCAGAGACGCAGGCGCCCGCCACGACTGCGTGCCGTTCCCAGGCCGTGGGGCAGCAGGCTGGAGCGGGTGTGGGCATGGCAAATGGCTATAGCCAGGGCGTCCGAGGCATCGATTTGCGGCTTGCTGGTCAGTTTGAGCATGTGCATGACCATCATTTGCACCTGCTCTTTGTTCGCTGCGCCAGTTCCGGTAACTGCCTGCTTGACCTGGGTGGCGGTGTATTCGGCAATTTCCAGGTTCTCCTCGGCGCCGGCCACGATCGCCGCACCGCGAGCCTGGCCCAGCTTCAATGCCGAGTCGGCGTTACGGGCCATGAACACCTTTTCGATGCCCATTGTTATCGGGCCATAGGTCTGGATAACTTCGCGCACTCCGCGATAGACGATTTGCAGACGCTCGTGCAGTTCGCCGGAACCGGTGCGAATGCAGCCCGACGCCACGTACACGCAACCACGCCCGGTATCGCGTACCACGCCATAACCGGTAATGCGCGAACCGGGGTCGATACCAAGGATTAAAGTCATAACGCCTGCGGTTTGGGTAGGAGCACGGTAATCGGCATAGCGAATAATAAATGTGGGAGCGGGCTTGCTCGCGAAAGCGGTTCATATTCAGCAACGATGTCGCCTGAAAATCCGCATTCGCGAGCAAGCCCGCTCCCACAATGGAACCTGGTCGCCCTCAACCCAGCTGTGCGGCAACCGATTCCGGGATGTCCGCGTTGGAATAGACGTTCTGCACGTCATCCAGGTCTTCCAGCATGTCGAGCAGCTTGAGCACTTTTTCGGCGCCCTCCAGGTCCAGTTCGGCGCTGGTGGTCGGCAACATCACGATTTCCGCGTCATCGCCTTTGAAACCACCAGCTTCCAGCGCGTTACGCACTGAGTAGAAGCCGGCAAACGAGGTAAACACGTCGATGGAACCGTCTTCGTTGGTGACCACGTCATCAGCGTCGGCTTCCATCGCCGCTTCGATCAGCGCGTCCTCATCAACACCTGGCGCGAAGGAAATCTGCCCTTTGCGTTCAAACAGGTAGGCCACCGAGCCATCAGTGCCCAGGTTGCCGCCACACTTGCTGAACGCGTGACGCACAGCGGCGGCAGTGCGATTGCGGTTGTCGGTCATGCACTCGACCATCACCGCTACGCCACCCGGACCGTAACCCTCGTAGGTCAGCTCGACCATATCGTCGGTATCGGCAGCGCCGGCGCCCCGCGCCACCGCGCGATCGATGATGTCGCGACTCATGTTCGCCCCGAGAGCCTTGTCCAGCGCCAGGCGCAGACGCGGGTTGGAACCTGGATCAGCGCCGCCCTGGCGGGCAGCAACGGTCAGTTCACGAATCCACTTGGTGAAGATCTTGCCTTTCTTGGCATCCTGACGTTCTTTGCGGTGCTTGATGTTCGCCCACTTGGAATGACCCGCCATAACTCGCTCCGAATTCACTTTTGCAACGTTGCCCGCCACGCGAATTGCGTCGGCCAGCAAATGAAAATCTAGACCTAAAGAAAAGGCGCACCCCGTAAGGATGCGCCTTGTCGGCCAGCCTTACTCGGCTTTCGGCGTTTCGCGCAGACGAATGTGCAATTCGCGCAATGCCTTGGCATCTACTGCACCCGGAGCCTGGGTCATGACATCGGCCGCGCTCTGGGTTTTCGGGAAAGCAATCACTTCACGGATCGACTGGGCGCCGGTCATCAGCATCACCAAACGGTCGAGACCGAAAGCCAGACCACCGTGCGGCGGCGCGCCGTATTTCAGGGCGTCGAGCAGGAAGCCGAACTTCTCTTCCTGTTCCGCTTCGTTGATACCCAACAGGCGGAACACGGTCTGCTGCATTTCCTTGCGGTGGATACGGATCGAACCGCCACCCAGCTCGGTGCCGTTCAAAACCATGTCGTAGGCGCGGGACAGAGCGGTTGCCGGGTTGGCTTCCAGCTCTTGCGGCGTGCACTTCGGCGCGGTGAACGGGTGGTGCAGCGCAGTGAAGCTGCCGTCGTCGTTCTCTTCGAACATCGGGAAGTCGACCACCCACATCGGCGCCCACTTGCAGGTCAGCAGGTTCAGGTCGTTACCGACCTTGATCCGCAGCGCGCCCAGGGCTTCGCTGACAATCTTGGCTTTGTCGGCACCGAAGAACACGATGTCGCCGTCAACCGCGCCAACGCGATCGAGGATCACATTGAGGTTGGCTTCTGGAATGTTCTTGACGATAGGCGACTGCAGGCCTTCGACGCCTTTGGCGCGCTCGTTGACCTTGATGTACGCCAGGCCTTTTGCACCGTAGATGCCGACGAACTTGGTGTAGTCGTCGATCTGCTTGCGCGGCATGCTCGCGGCACCAGGAACGCGCAGTGCAGCAATCCGGCACTTCGGATCGTTGGCCGGGCCGCTGAAGACTTTGAAATCAACTTCTTTCAGTTGGTCGGCAACGTCAACCAGTTCCAGCGGGTTACGCAGGTCCGGCTTGTCGGAACCGTAACGGCGCATGGCTTCTTCGAAGGTCATGTGCGGGAATTCGCCAAATTCCAGATCCAGCACTTCCTTGAACAGGTTGCGGATCATTTTTTCGGTGATGCCCATGATCTCTTTTTCATCGAGGAAACTGGTCTCGATGTCGATCTGGGTGAATTCCGGCTGGCGGTCAGCGCGCAGGTCTTCGTCACGGAAGCACTTGGCAATCTGGTAGTAGCGGTCGAAGCCAGCGACCATCAGCAGTTGCTTGAACAGCTGTGGCGATTGCGGCAACGCGAAGAAGGAACCGGCGTGGGTACGGCTCGGGACCAGATAGTCGCGAGCGCCTTCTGGCGTGGCGCGGGTCAGGATCGGCGTCTCGACGTCGAGGAAACCGTTCTCGTCCAGGAAGCGACGGATGCTGGTGGTCATGCGCGAGCGCAGACGCAGCTTCTCAAGCATTTCCGGGCGACGCAGGTCGAGGAAGCGATAACGCAGGCGGGTTTCTTCGCCAACGTCGGAGAACTCGTTGAGCGGGAACGGCGGAGTTTCCGCTTCGTTCAACACTTCCAGTTCGTAGCCCAGCACTTCGATCATGCCCGACGCCATGTTGGCGTTGGTGGCACCGGCCGGACGCAGGCGCACCTTGCCGGTAACCTTGACCACGTATTCGCTGCGCACACGGTCGGCGGCGGCGAAGGTTTCAGCGCGGTCCGGGTCGAACACCACTTGGGCCAGACCGTCACGATCACGGATATCGAGGAAAATCACCCCACCGTGGTCACGGCGACGGTGAACCCATCCGCAAAGGGTAATTTCCTGGCCTTCCAGGGCTTCGTTCAGTTGGCCGCAATAATGGCTGCGCATCATGGTAGTGGTTTCACTTCTCGTAATTCGAAATTCGGTTGGAGGTCTTGTTCATAGCAGTTGCTGGATGATGCAAGAGCTCACACGTGTCGTTCAACAGGTTGCAAAGCTAGTCAGCCTTGTCGCCGCCGGCCAGGTTTTTCTTCGAACCGGTCTTGAAGTCGGTTTCGTACCAACCGGTGCCGCTGAGGCGAAAGCCCGGCATGGACAGCATCTTCTTCAGCTCTGGCGCCTGGCACGCAGGGCAGTCGACCAACGCCGGAGCGCTGATCTTTTGAATGGCTTCCAACTGATGACCACAGGAAGCACATTGATAGTCGTACATCGGCATGGGGGTTGTCTCGGCGATCAGATTGCTACCGCAGACCCGGGGTTTTGCGGCAAAGAGCGGGATTATATCCATTAAATGCAGCCAGTGCAGCCGTAAGACTGCACAGACCGACACTCTGCAACTTTCATCATACCGATCGACTCAACGCGCTTCCTTGAGGCTGTGCACGACGCAGACAACCCGCACCAGCCCGCTGAAATTTTTCACCCCGCCATGACGCAGATGCACTTCCCGATCAACATGGGACAGCAGTGCACTGATTGAGCAACTGTTGATCCTGGCCATGTCGGCGAGAATGTCCCAATACACCTGTTCCAGGCGCAAACAGGTTGCAAATCCATTCAAGCGCACCGATCTCGACAGCGGCTGGGCCAGCCCCATATCGAATTCACTGACAAATGGATCGATTCCCTTACCCTTGGGCATATCGACCCGCCCCTCTGTTCTTGCGCAATCATCCATATCCTTGACACTCCTTTGTCATTCCTGGCGCTCGACGAGCAAGCTCGTCTCTATAGAAGCGCAGGGAAAAAGGGATATCCAGATGACTTTTTAACCAACGTCGTAGGAATTTCCTGCAACTTAAGGGCGATCCTGGAGAGCGTCCTACTCAGGCTCTTTTCCTACAGCTGGCGGTGCAAGATCGTTCAGGGCAAAGGCTGATGGGCTACGCACGGAGTGGCATCCCAGGATGCCAGCCGTGCGCGTGTACCTTATTGATCCAGTAAGGAGCGCAACATCCACGCGGTTTTTTCGTGAACTTGCATGCGCTGGGTTAACAGGTCGGCAGTCGGTTCGTCACTGACCTTGTCGAGCAGCGGAAAAATGCCCCGCGCAGTGCGAGTGACGGCTTCCTGACCGGCGACCAGTTGCCGGATCATGTCCTCGGCGCTCGGCACACCCTCTTCTTCCTTGATGGAAGACAGGCGGGCATAGATGGAATAGGCGCCAGGCGCCGGAAACCCGAGGGCGCGGATGCGCTCGGCAATCGAATCTACTGCCAACGCCAACTCGTTGTATTGCTCCTCGAACATCAGGTGCAAGGTGCGAAACATCGGCCCCGTGACGTTCCAGTGGAAGTTGTGGGTTTTCAGGTACAAGACATAAGTGTCCGACAGCAGGCGCGAAAGCCCGTCCACGATGGACTTGCGGTCTTCTTCACTGATACCAATATCAATTGCCATGCGGTTCCCCTAAAGGTGATGAATTTCATCCAACAGGTGCCGGACCACTCTAGCAAGCCTGTCGCCACACCGCAGCATCCGATGACCTGCCATGCTGCGACAAATTGCCCGCATCACACCGTCGGACTCCCTGATTTGAGTACCCACAAGCTTTGCTGTTAAATAGGCAGTGTGTCGCCTGCGTCTATTTTTCCGGACGCTGCGCATAGGCTGATTTCGGGTACGTGCCCAACGCCTCTTATTGTTCTGAAGCGAACCGTGCTCCGTCAGCTCTTCCTTGTGATCCGTCTTAACGTGAGTTAATCAAAATGTTGAAAATCGTCCACCTGCTAATGGGCGCAGCAGCCCTGCTGCTGTCCTTCATCCCTAGCCTGCGATCTGAAGCTGTTCCTTACCTGCAACAACCCGATGCGCTCTACCTGGCCTTTTTCGGCCTGCTCAACCTCACCCTCGCGCCAGTCATTCCCTACTGGAACAAAGGCCCGCGTCATCAACTGCAAAATCTGGTCAGCGTTCTGCTGGTCCTGGCTGTCGTGTTGCAGACGCTGACGCTTCTTGCGGAGATTCCTTTCGTCTCCGGTCAACCCAACGTGCTGTTCAGCCTGGCTGCCGCAGTGATTGCCGTTCTCCTGCACCTGGCGATCAGCTTCTACAAGTCTTCACCGGCCGCCGCATCGCCCAGCTATGACATGACCAACCGCGATACCGGCACCGTCAAGTGGTTCAACACTTCCAAGGGTTTCGGCTTTATTTCCCGAGACTCCGGCGATGACATCTTTGTGCATTTCCGGGCTATTCGTGGCGAAGGCCACCGCGTCCTGGTCGAAGGCCAGCGCGTGGAGTTCTCCGTGATGAATCGCGACAAAGGCCTGCAAGCCGAAGACGTGATCGCGGCTTTGCCGCGCCGCTGATTCCAGGCTGAAAAAAACCGCGAACAGCCAGGCTGGTCGCGGTTTTTTTATGCCTGCACTTAAGTAATGGGGCGGCGGCGCTAGTAATGGGGCGGCGGCGCTTCGTCTTCGGACGACTCGAACTGCCCGACCATTTCCGCCTGGCGTCGAATCAGGGCCGCCATCTGCAGCTGTAACCGCTCCACGACGGCCTGCTGCGCCACCAGTACATCGTTGAGTGTATTAATGGTGTCGTCCTGAAACGCCAGGCGGCTTTCCAGGTCGTTGATGCGCTCTTCAAGACTCATGGTTCACCCCTCCAGAAACGTGAAGCCTTCGGTTAACACCAGCTGCAGCCGCTCGCGGATAGCTGCCACCTGCTCGGCGGTATAAGGCCGCGCCGCGTGCTTGCCCCAGACTGGCGCCGGCCATGCGGCGTCTTCGCGCTTACGCACGATGACATGCATGTGCAACTGGCTGACCACATTGCCCAGCGCGGCAACGTTCAATTTGTCGGCGTCGAACGAATCCTTGAGCATCTCGGCCAGTGCGCCAGTTTCCTGCCACAGCTGCTGCTGATCAGCGACATCCAATTGAAATATCTCGCTGATATCCTCGCGGCGCGGCACCAGGATGAACCAGGGGTAATTCGAATCGTTGGACAAGAGCAGCCGGCAGAGCGGGAAATCCCCAATCGGTAAGGTGTCTTGTTGAAGTCGTGAATCCAAGGCAAACACTGCGCGCACTCCCGGCAGATGATCATTTTTCAACCTGGCTTCATCTCGAAAGACCATTGACCAGGCGACAGATGAGCAGCATACCTGCGAACGTCGCGCGCTTCACGACCATCGACGACGGCAGGGAGCACGCTCCGATATGGGCCTTTTTTGTGCAAGTCGCACCATTTCAGCACCAAACAGGATGGTAAAAGCGCTGAAGTGACTGATTATCAAGGCAGTGTCCGCAATCGCTGGGTGTTCCCGCTGTGTGAATTCGGCACAGCGCTGAAAATTTTTTGCACCAAAACCGCACAGTGCGTCTACGCTGATGCGTCGGACATCCGCCTTTTACTCACTGACGGGGTGAACCGGTAACATTTTTTCTTGTCGCGCAGAAAGTCAGGAAGGCAGGACACGATGCCAATCCCGACGTCAAGCCCGAACAATGGGGCATGAACCCCCCGGATTCATGAGGTTTTTACGGCTTCACGCGGACCATCAGAAAAAAAATAAGCGGTTTTCTGATTTGAGCACGCTTGTTGCATTCACACCCACATCGCCTTTTGCGCCTCCGCTGGAAGTGGAGGCCCCAAGGCAAATAAAAACAGTGGCAAGGTAGCCCGATGGAGATTCAAACGTTTCACCAGGGACTCTTTTTACCGATGCTCAAGCCCTGGAAACAACGAAGAAGTTGTCAGTCCTCTTGCGTCGGGGCTGTAAATTTGCGACATCTACCCAGCTGTTTGCGACAGGGTCGTAAAGATGCTGAAAGGTTAGATGCGCAAGTATCGCCAACATGGTCGGCGTGATATAAGTTTGCGCCGACACAAAAAGAAAGAGCCGCCCAGATAATAAATCAGGTGGGACGGCAGTACTCTTCTAAAACCAAAGGAGCAAATCACGATGCGCGTGATGAAGTGGAGCATGATCGCACTGGCAGTTGCAGCAGCAGCCAGCACTCAAATGGCTACGGCCGCACCTTTCGTAGGCGACCAGGCCGAAGCCAAAGGTTTTGTTGAAGACAGCACTTTCAACGTGCTGCTCCGCAACTACTACTTCAACCGTAACAAGAAAGACGGCGCAGTCGATGACAAAGACTGGACCCAGGGTTTCCACGGTGTATTCAACTCTGGTTACACCCAGGGCACCGTTGGTGTTGGTATTGACGCTTTCGGTTACCTCGCCATCAAACTGGACGGCTCCGACAAGTACTCGGGTTCGGGTAACCTGAGCACTAACGCTGCTGGCGAAAACAATGACAGCCAAGGCAAAGCCGGCGCTGCACTGAAAGTCCGCATCTCCAAAACCGAGCTGAAAGCTGGCGACATGCAGCCAAGCACCGCTCCGGTATTTGCTGTTGGCGGCTCGCGTATCCTTCCGCAAACTGCCAGCGGTTTCCAACTGCAAAGCAGCGAGATCAAAGACCTTGACCTCGAAGCCGGTCACTTCTACTCGGCGACCAGCCAGGACAAAAACGGCCGTGACGGCGGTCTGTGGGCCAACTACGCTGGCGTTGAAGCCGACACCATCAACTATGGTGGCGCTAAATACGGCATCAACGAAAACTTCAGCGTATCGCTGTACGGCGCTCAGCTCGAAGATATCTGGAACCAGTACTACGCCAACGCCAACTACACCATCCCTATGGGTGGCGATCAGTCGGTGAACCTGGACGGTAACATCTACCGCACAGACGATTCCGGTAGCGCTGAAGCAGGCGACATCAGCAACACCGCGTTCTCGCTGGCAGCTGCTTTCTCGTTCCTGAAAGCACACACCCTGACCGTTGGCTTCCAGAAAGTTAATGGTGACACTCCGTTCGACTACGTCGGCGTGGGTAAAAACAACCGTGGCGGCGACTCGATCTTCCTTGCCAACTCCATCCAGTACTCTGACTTCAACGGTCCTGGCGAGAAATCGGCTCAAGTACGTTACGACCTGAAAATGGCCGAATACGGCGTTCCTGGTCTGAGCTTCATGACCCGTTACGTTAAAGGTTGGGACATCGACGGCTCCAACGCTCCGGTGAATGGTGCTTACGCTGGCCTGTACGGCGAAGATGGCAAACACCACGAAACCAACGTCGAAGCCAAGTACGTAGTTCAAGCTGGCCCGGCTAAAGACCTGTCGTTCCGCATTCGTCAAGCTTGGCACCGCGCCAACACTGACCAAGGCGAAGGCGATATCGACGAGTTCCGTCTGATCGTCGACTACCCGCTGTCGATCTTGTAATCGAAAGCTGTTAGTTAGCAGTAAACAAAAAAAGGCCCATCTTCGGATGGGCCTTTTTTATTGTTTGTAGCTTATGCCTGTTACTGCACCGCACCTTCCTGAACCACTCGAATCACCCGTTGCGGAAACGGAATATCGATACCAGCGGTTTTAAGACGATCCCGGGATTGTTCGTTGAACATGAACATCACATCCCAGTAATCCGCAGTCTTCACCCAAACACGCAGGGAAACAGTAATCGAACTGTCGCCCAGAGTGGAAATGACCGCTTGTGGTGCCGGCTCGGCCAGCACGCGTTCGTCCTTGGCCAGATCAAGCAATACTTCACGGGCTTTTTGCAAATCCGCTTCGTAATCCACGCCCACATCGAATACGACTTTGCGGGTTGGTTGACGGTTGGTGTTGGTAATGATGCCGTTGGACAAATTGCCGTTAGGCACGATGATGGTCTTGTTATCACCGGTGCGCAGCACAGTATGGAAAATCTGGATACTGTCCACGGTGCCAGCAACACCCTGCGCCTCAATCCAGTCACCGATACGGAACGGACGGAACAGCAGAATCAACACGCCCCCGGCGAAGTTCGCCAGGCTGCCCTGCAACGCCAGGCCGATGGCCAAGCCCGCTGCACCGATAGCCGCGACGAAAGAGGTGGTTTCCACACCAATCATCGAGGCGACACTGACGATCAGCAACACCTTCAGAATGATGTTCGCCAGGCTGCTGATGAAGCCCTGCAACGCCAGGTCGGCGTTGCGCAGCGCCAGCAGACCGCCGAGTTTCTGCGTGAGCTTGTTGATCAGCCACCAGCCAATCGCCAGGGTGATGATTGCCAGCAGCACGCGGCTGCCGTATTCCATGATCATTGGAATCCAGGCTTGAGACGCCTTGACCAGGTTGTCCACCTCAGCATTCAAATCCATTGTTACTCTCCTTCGAAATCAATCGCGGAAGTTGTTGAACTGCAGCGGCATGTCGAAGGTTTTGGCGCGCAGTGCGGCAATGGCCTCCTGCAAATCGTCACGCTTTTTGCCAGTAATACGTACTTGCTCGCCCTGAATGGCGGCCTGCACCTTGAGCTTGGCGTCTTTGACGTGGGCGACGATCTTCTTCGCCAACTCCTTGTCGATGCCTTCCTTCAGCACGGCTTCCTGCTTCATCACTTTGCCCGATGCGTAGGCGTCCTTGACTTCAAGGCACTGCACATCGATTTTGCGCTTGACCAGGGCCAGCTTGAGGATCTCAATCATGGCTTCAAGCTGAAAATCGGCTTCTGCAGTCAGGTTGACGGTGAGGTCCTTTTCCTTGAACTCGAAGCTGCCCTTGCCTTTCAGGTCATAACGGCGATCGAGCTCCTTGACGGCGTTTTCGACCGCGTTGGTGACTTCGTGTTTGTCCAGTTCGGATACCACGTCGAACGACGGCATGTAATCTCTCCAATAAAAAGGGGCGCCCGTGGAGCACGCCTGGCTTGCGGTTAAAATCCGCGCTGATTATAACGGGTCTTTCCGATCATTCACTGCGAGCCTCCGATGCGCGTCATAAACAGAGCAAAAAGCTGATGTCCACCACCTGGCACGTTCTCGGTGCGGGCAGCCTCGGCACCCTCTGGGCCACTCGTCTGGCGCGGGCCGGGTTGCCGGTCACGCTGATCGTGCGCGACCAGGCGCGACTGCAGGCCTACGAGGCACAAGGCGCGCTGACACTGGTGGAACATGGCGAGGCGCGCAGCTACCCGATCCCGGTGCAGACGCCGGACAGCGAAGAACCGATCAAGCGGCTGCTGGTCGCCTGCAAGGCTTATGATGCCGAACACGCCGTGGCCCAACTGGCCCCGCGCCTGGCTGAAGATGCCGAGCTGATCCTGCTGCAGAACGGCTTGGGCAGCCAGGACGCTGTCGCCGCCCGGGTTCCTCATGCTCGCTGTATTTACGCGTCGAGCACCGAAGGTGCATTTCGCGACGGCGACTGGCGAGTGGTATTCGCCGGTCACGGCTACACCTGGCTGGGGGACGCCGGTCACCCGGTGCCACCGATCTGGCTGGATGACCTGAGCGCCGCCGGCATTCCCCACGAATGGAGCACCGATATCCTGACCCGCCTGTGGCGCAAGCTGGCGCTGAACTGTGCGATCAATCCGCTGACAGTCCTGCACCAGTGCCGCAATGGCGGCCTTGAAGAGCATCATTGCGAAGTCGCGACTCTCTGCGGCGAACTCAGCGAGTTGCTCGAACGCTGCGGCCAGCCGGCTGCCGCCGAGGACTTGCAGCAGGAAGTGGAACGAGTGATCCACGCCACTGCGGCAAATTTTTCGTCGATGTACCAGGATGTCGGCAGCCGGCGGCGCACAGAAATCAGCTACCTGCTGGGTTACGCCTGTAAAGCGGCGCGTCGACACTCGCTGCACTTGCCACACCTGGACCAGCTGGAAGCGCGACTGATTGCCCATCTGCACAGCCTTGGATTGCCCAGCGACTAAGCAGCGGCTACGCTGGCCACTTGTTCCTTTGTAGCGACGAACCTGATGCCATTGCGCCAGCGCCTTGAAAACCTACCGGTCGGCCAAAAACTGCTGGCCGCCCTGTTGGTGCTGTTGACCACTGTCCTGCTGGTCGCCAACCTGACCTTCATCAGCGCCGCTTATTATATCTCCCAGGAAAGTATGGCGCCCCAGGCCCTGCAGACCATTGGCCGCCTGGTGTCCAATCCGAGCCTGATATCCGACGCGCTCGAGTCGCCGCAAAGCGCACAGCGCCTGCTCAATGAACTCAACAGCTATTCACCTCTGCGCGCAGCCGCCCTCTACGACGGCAAAGGTGAGCGCCTGGCCCAGTTGCAACAGGGCGAAAAGCTCAAGTTGCCGGAGCATTACCGGCGCATCGAGTCCTGGCAGGCGACCGAATTTCGCAGCAATCAGGTGATCACCCTGCCCCGTCCCGGTACTGCGCCCGGTCATTTACTGCTGGTGGCCAGCAGCGAGCTGCCGATGGCGTTCTATACCGGCACCCTGACAGCCAGCCTGGGGATCCTGATCTTCAGCATTCTGTTGTGGCTGGTGATCGCCCGACAGATAAAGCGCCTGATCACCCGGCCGATCTACCAACTGGAAGAGTTGTCCCGGCAAGTTACCCGGGAAGAGAACTACGCCCTGCGCGCCTCCCGCGGCAATCATGACGAAATCGGCAGCCTCGCCGAGGCGTTCAATACCATGCTGTCGCGCATCGAAGCCCGGGAGCAGCAGCTCAAGCGCGCCCGGGACGACTCCCAGGCCGCCTACGACCAGGCCCAGGGGCTGGCGGAAGAAACCCGTCATACCAATCGCAAACTGGAACTCGAAGTGCAAGTGCGCAGCAAGATCGAGAAAAAGCTCACGGGTTTCCAGAATTACCTGAACAGCATCATCGACTCCATGCCGTCGGCGCTGATCGCGCTGGATGAACAGCTCTACGTTACCCAGTGGAATCAGGAGGCTAGCGCCCTGTCCGGGACCCGGCTGGATGAAGCCTTGAACCAGCCGATCTTCCTCGCTTTTGAACCACTCAAGCCGTTTCTGCCGCAACTCAAACAGACGGTAGAGCAGCACACAGTGGCCAAGATCGAGCGAGTCACCTGGGTCAAGGATGATGAAGCCCGGCATTACGCCCTGACGTTTTATCCGCTGATGGGCGGTGCGGGCCGCGGCGTGGTCATCCGCATCGACGACATCACCCAGCGCCTGTCGCTGGAAGAAATGATGGTGCAATCGGAGAAAATGCTCTCGGTCGGCGGCCTGGCAGCGGGTATGGCACACGAGATCAATAACCCCCTGGGCGCCATTCTGCATAACGTGCAGAACATCCGTCGGCGCCTGTCCCCGGAGTTGCCGAAAAACCTGGAACAGGCCGAACACATCGGCATTGAGCTGGAAACCGTAAACCAGTACCTGGTTGCCCGTGAAGTACCGCAGCTGCTCGACGGGATCCAGCAGGCTGGCGCCCGCGCGGCGAAGATCGTCACGCACATGCTCAGTTTCAGCCGACGCAGCACCCGGCAGATGGCGCCCTGCGACCTGCCGGCGCTGATCGACCAGGCGGTGGAAATCGCCGGCAACGACTTCGACCTGGCGATCGGTTTCGACTTCAAGGGGCAGGCGATCATTCGTCAGTTCGACCCGCAGCTCGGCCCCGTTCCCGGCACCGCCAACGAGCTTGAACAAGTGTTGCTCAACCTGCTGAAGAACGCGGCCCAGGCCATTCATCAGCGCGAGGACGACCGAGAGCCGGGGCGGATTATCTTGCGCACCAAGCTCAATCCACCGTGGGCGGAAATCCAGGTCGAAGACAATGGCATCGGCATGAGCGAGAGTGTGCGCAAGCGCACCTTCGAGCCGTTCTTCACCACCAAGGAAATCGGCCAGGGCACCGGGCTGGGCTTGTCGGTGTCGTATTTCATCATCACCAACAACCACAAGGGTCAGATGGAGGTGCAATCGACCCTCGGCCAGGGCACCTGTTTCACCCTGCGCCTGCCCTTGGCGAGCACCCCGCTCGTCTCCCAGGAATTCAATCAGCTATCGAGGTAACCCATGGGCTTTCGCCTGTCGAAGATTTACACCCGCACCGGCGACAAAGGCGAGACCGGCCTCGGCGATGGCCGTCGCGTGCCCAAGGATCATCCCCGGATTGAAGCCATTGGTGAGGTTGATTCGCTCAACAGCCAAGTTGGCGTGCTGCTGGCGGGATTGGCGCAGGAAAGTGCCACCTGTACCGGGCTGAAAGAGGTGATCGAGGTATTGGCACCGTGCCAGCACCGCTTATTCGACCTAGGCGGCGAGCTGGCCATGCCTGAGTATCAGGCCCTCAACGCGGCAGAGATTGAGCGACTGGAGGCGGCAATAGATCTGTGGAATGAAGAACTGGGGCCGCTGGAGAACTTCATTTTGCCGGGCGGTTCGGCGTTGATTGCCCAGGCGCACGTCTGCCGTAGTCTGGCCCGCAGTGCGGAGCGGCGGTGTCAGCATCTGAATGCGGTTGAGCCGTTGGCCGGGGTTGGCCTGGCGTATATCAATCGGTTGTCGGACTTGCTGTTTGTGGTGGCGCGGTTGATTGCCAAGCGCCAGGGAATTGCCGAGATTCTTTGGCAGCCGGCGGCCAAACCTGAGGTTTAGTCGGCGCTTGGCAGGCCGCCTTCGCGAGCAAGCCCGCTCCCACATTGGATCTGTGGTGTTCACAAATCCAATGTGGGAGCGGGCTTGCTCGCGAAGAGGCCAGCAGCATCAACGCAGAATCAGTCCTCAGGCCAAAACGCCCGAATCCCCGCCACACCCTGCGCCCCTATTTCCCAAGCCTTCTGCCGCTCCGCCGGGCCAACACCACCCAGCAGGAACACCGGCTTGCTGAAACCTTCGATCAAGCTTGCCGCCTGCTCCCAACCCAACGGCTGACCATCAGGGTGAGTCTGTGTCAGTTGCACCGGCGACAGGGTGACAAAGTCCACGCCCATCTGCTCGGCCAATGCCAGTTCCTCGGCGTTATGGCAGGACGCCGCCAACCAGCGCGACGCCGGTAGCGGTCGACCCGCCGCCGCGTACTTGCGCAGCTGTGCAGACGTGATATGCCAGCCGGCGGAGGGGAAATCGCCCAACCACTCGAACGGCCCCTTGATCATCAACTGCGCCTTGCCAGCACAAAGTCCCGCCGCATCCACCGCCAAGTCGCGGTATTTTGGGTCGTATCCGTTGGGCGCCCGCAACACGATCAACTTGATACCGCCGGCAATCGCTTTCTGGATACCGCGCAGTAAGGCTGGGGTTTCCAGGTCCTCCGGGGTAATCAGGTACTCCGCCGGCAACCGTGCCGCCGCAACGATCGGCTGGTTGGCCGCCGGGAACTCGTAGTTCAGCAGGTCACGCGGCGCGACCCATTCCAGCGGCTGGCCTTCGGCGCCGTGAGGCTCGCCACTGAATGCCGAGACTTCCCAGACATCCAACAACACCTGTTTGTCCGGGTAGTCGTGTTGAACCTTGATCAGCGGTCGCGCCGCCTCAACAACAATGCCCAACTCTTCCTGAAGTTCACGGGCCAGGGCGGTTTCAACGGACTCGTCCGCCTCGACCTTGCCACCGGGAAACTCCCACAAACCGCCCTGATGCTGAGTGTCGGCACGGCGCGCAATAAGAATCTTGCCAGCGCTGTCACGGATAACAGCGGCAGCAACCTGTACTCGTCTCACTTTCCTACCTCCTCCAGTCCGGCCTTCTGCCAGGCCTTGAACGCTGGCCATTGGTAGATGGTTTCGACGTAGGCTTCGGCCACCGTCGGCAACTTCACCCGGTAGGTGCGCAGGCGCACGGCGATTGGGGCGAAGAAGGCATCGGCCAGGCTGACCTTGCCAAACAGGAACGGACCGGCGTCGGTCGCAGCCGCGCGGCACTCTGCCCATAACGCCAGCATCCGCTCGATGTCCGCCTGGACTTCAGCCGGGACCGTTTCCAGCGGGGCGTCGCGGCTCAGGTCAAACGGCATGTTGCCGCGCATGGCGAAGAACCCGGCGTGCATTTGCGCGCAGGCCGAACGAGCCTGGGCTCGAGCCGCCACATCGTCGGGCCAGAGGCCGGCGTCAGGGAATTGTTCGGCCAAGTACTCGGCAATTGCCATCGAATCAGCGATGGTGCCATGTTCGGACTTTAGCAGCGGGACTTTGCCGGTCGGCGAGTGTTTGAGCAGGCGCTCACGGGTGTCCGGCTGGTTCAGCTTGATCAGCTCTTCGCTGTAGGGGGCTTTGGCTAGATCGAGCGCCAGCGCGCCGCGCAAGGACCAGGAGGAATACAGTTTGTCGCCGATGATCAGGTGCAGGCTCATGTTCGGGACCTTTTGATGGGGGGGGGGGCAGGCCAGACTCTCTAGTGTTGGGTCGGGCCTCTTCGCGAGCAAGCCCGCTCCCACATTGGAATGCGGTCAACTGTGGGAGCGGGCTTGCTCGCGAATGGCAGCGACGCGGTCTTAGGTGCGGTACTCAGCGTTGATCTTTACATATTCATGCGACAGGTCTGTGGTCCAGATCGTCTCGCTGCAATCGCCGCGACCCAGCTCGATGCGGATGGTGATTTCTTCCTGCTGCATCACCGCCGCCCCCTGGGCTTCGGTGTAAGTCGCCGCACGCGCGCCACGGCTGGCGATGCACACCTCGCCCAGGAACACGTCGATCTTGCTCACGTCCAGGTCAGGCACACCCGCGCGGCCAACGGCGGCCAGGATGCGGCCCCAGTTCGGATCGGAGGCGAACAGTGCGGTCTTGATCAATGGCGAGTGAGCCACGGTGTAACCGACGTCCAGGCACTCCTGATGATTGCCGCCGCCATTGACTTCAACGGTGACGAACTTGGTCGCGCCTTCGCCATCACGCACGATGGCCTGGGCCACTTCCATGCAAACCTCGAACACTGCTTGCTTCAACTTGGCGAACAATTCACCGCTGGCGGAAGTGACTTCCGGCAGTGCAGCCTGACCGGTGGCGATCAGCATGCAGCAGTCGTTGGTCGAGGTGTCGCCGTCGATGGTGATGCGGTTGAACGACTTGTTGGCGCCGTCCAGGAGCAGGTTTTGCAGCACTTCGCGGGAAACTTTGGCGTCAGTAGCGATGTAGCCCAGCATGGTCGCCATGTTCGGCCGAATCATGCCCGCGCCTTTGCTGATGCCGGTGACGGTAATGGTCACGCCGTCATGTTCAAACTGGCGGCTCGCACCCTTGGGCAAGGTGTCAGTGGTCATGATGCCAGTGGCGGCAGCTTCCCAATTGTGGATCGACAGGTCATCAAGCGCTGCCTGCAACGCACCTTCGATTTTCTCGACCGGCAGCGGTTCACCGATCACCCCGGTGGAGTAAGGCAGCACCAGGCTCGCGTCGACACCGGTCAACTCTGCCAGCTTCGCGCAGGTGCGCTCGGCCGCGGCCAGGCCAGGCTCGCCGGTGCCGGCGTTGGCGTTGCCGGTATTGGTCAGCAGATAGCGCACCGGGCCTTGCACTCGCTGCTTGGCCAGGATCACCGGAGCTGCACAAAAAGCGTTCAGGGTGAACACGCCCGCGACCGTCGAGCCTTCGGCACAGCGCATGACCACTACATCCTTGCGCCCCGGGCGCTTGATGCCGGCCGAAGCAATACCGAGTTCAAAACCGGCAACCGGGTGCAACGTTGGCAAAGGACCAAGACCAACAGCCATGAATGCGCTCCTTAAAATAGTCATCGCCGACGCAGGTGATCGGCGGTATCAAATGGCAAAACGCCGCGACGGCTGATGCCGGTCGCGGCGCGGGTATTTCAGCTTGCTGAACGGGTTTTACTGGATCTGCCCGTGGCAATGCTTGAATTTCTTGCCCGAACCGCAGTAGCACAGTTCGTTACGGCCCAGCTTCTGTTCGTTACGCACCGGTGCGGATGCGAGGGCAACATCGACCTCTTCACCCAGCAGTTCCGGCTGCTCCAGACCTGGCGCTTCGTCGTGCTGGAACTGCATGCGCGCAGCCAGTGCTTCGGCTTCCTGACGCAGGCGTTGTTCTTCTTCGATTGGATCTTCGCGACGAACCTGAACGTGAGACAGCACACGAATCGAGTCGCGCTTGATCGAATCCAGCAGCTCGGAGAACAGCGTGAACGACTCGCGCTTGTACTCTTGCTTCGGGTTCTTCTGGGCATAACCACGCAGGTGGATGCCGTGACGCAGGTGATCCATGGTCGACAGGTGATCTTTCCACAGGTCGTCCAGGACGCGCAGCACGATTTGCTTCTCGAAGGTACGCAGCGCATCCGCGCCTGCCTGGTCTTCTTTCTCGTGATACGCGGCGATCAGCTCGTTCATCAGCTTCTCGCGCAGGGTCTCTTCGTACAGGTGATCGTCCTCGTCGAGCCATTGCTGGATCGGCAGGGCCACACCGAAATCGCTCTGCAAAGCGGCTTCCAGACCGGCCACGTCCCACTGCTCAGGCAGCGACTGTGGAGGAATGTGCGCGCTGACGGTGGCGTTGAGTACGTCCTGACGGAAGTCGGCGATGGTTTCACCAATGTTGTCAGCGGCCAGCAACGTGTTACGCATGTGATAAATCACTTTACGCTGTTCGTTGTTGACGTCATCGAACTCGAGCAATTGCTTACGGATATCGAAGTTGCGACCTTCAACCTTGCGCTGAGCCTTCTCGATGGCGTTGGTCACCATGCGGTGCTCGATCGCTTCGCCAGGCTGCATGCCCAGGGCTTTCATGAAGTTCTTCACCCGATCAGAGGCGAAGATGCGCATCAGGCTGTCTTCCAGCGACAGGTAGAAGCGGCTGGAACCGGCGTCACCTTGACGACCGGCACGGCCACGCAACTGGTTGTCGATACGGCGCGACTCGTGACGCTCGGAAGCGATCACCTGCAGGCCACCCGACTCCAGCACTTGCTGGTGACGTTTCTGCCAGTCGGCCTTGATCTGGGCAATTTGCTCAGGGGTCGGGTTTTCCAGCGAAGCCACTTCCACTTCCCAGTTACCGCCCAACAGGATGTCGGTACCACGACCGGCCATGTTGGTAGCGATGGTCAGTGCGCCTGGGCGACCGGCCTGGGCGATGATCTCGGCTTCTTTTTCGTGGAACTTGGCGTTCAGGACCTTGTGCTCGATGCCTTCCTTGTTGAGCAGATTGGACATGTGCTCGGAAGTTTCGATGGTTGCAGTACCCACCAGCACCGGACGGCCCTGGGTCATGCATTCCTTGATGTCGGTGATGATTGCCGCGTATTTCTCGTCGGCGGTCAGGAACACCAGGTCGTTGTAGTCTTTACGCGCCAGCGGACGGTTTGGTGGAATCACCATGACCGACAGGCCGTAGATCTGATGGAACTCGAACGCTTCGGTGTCAGCGGTACCGGTCATCCCGGACAGCTTGTTGTACAGGCGGAAGTAGTTCTGGAACGTGGTCGAAGCCAGGGTCTGGCTTTCGGCCTGGATGTTCAGCTCTTCCTTGGCTTCGATGGCCTGGTGCAGGCCTTCGGACAGACGACGACCCGGCATGGTACGACCGGTGTGTTCGTCGACCAGCACAACCTGGCCGTCCTGCACGATGTATTCGATGTTGCGATGGAACAGCTTGTGCGCACGCAGACCGGCATAGACGTGGGTCAGCAGGCCCAGGTTATGTGCCGAATACAGGCTCTCGCCTTCAGCCAGCAGGCCGACGCGGGTGAGCATGTCCTCGATGAACTGGTGACCGGCTTCGTTGAGTTCCACCTGACGGGTTTTCTCGTCGACGGTGTAGTGGCCAGCCTTGGTGACTTCGCCTTCCACTTCCTCGACGTGCAACTCCAGCTGCGGGATCAGTCGGTTGATCTCGACGTACATCTTGGAGCTGTCCTCGGCCTGACCGGAAATGATCAGCGGGGTACGAGCTTCGTCGATGAGGATGGAGTCGACTTCGTCGATCACGGCAAAATTGAGTTCGCGCTGGAATTTTTCTTCCATGCTGAACGCCATGTTGTCGCGCAGGTAGTCGAAACCGAATTCGTTGTTGGTGCCGTAGGTGATATCGGCGGCGTAGGCCAGGCGCTTCTCTTCCGGCGGCTGGAACGGCGTAACCACGCCGACTGTCAGGCCGAGGAATTCGTAGAGCGGACGCATCCAGTTGGCGTCGCGACGGGCCAGGTAGTCGTTCACGGTAACAACGTGCACGCCCTTGCCGGACAGCGCGTTCAGGTAAACGCCCAGTGTCGCCACCAGGGTCTTGCCTTCACCGGTACGCATTTCCGCGATCATGCCTTCATGCAAGGTCATGCCGCCGATCAGCTGGACATCGAAGTGACGCATACCCATGACGCGCTTGCCGGCTTCGCGGGCGACCGCAAAGGCTTCAGGCAACAGCTTGTCGAGGGTTTCCCCTTTGGCGATGCGGGCCTTGAACTCGTCTGTCTTGGCACGCAATTGATCGTCCGAAAGGGCCACCATTTGCTCTTCGAAGGCATTGACGAGTTGCACCGTCTTGAGCATGCGTTTGACTTCACGCTCGTTCTTGCTTCCAAAAAGTTTCTTTAACAAAGGCGCAAACATATCGGCAGGATCTTCCACACTAAAGGGATGGAGGGCGGCCCCGTGAGTCGCCCGAGCAGCCCTCATGGCCGCATGCGAACGAGCATTCTACCCGGAAACGGTGGTGAGGAAAGTGGCGTTATTCCACGATGCTGGCACAGCGCTGTGACGGGGCTCACTTAAAATAAGGGCTTTTTGCTGAACTTCAAGTCATTCACGACATAAGTTACTTGTTGATTTAATGGGTAAAGCGTTCGTAAAGCAATGGGGCGAGCGGATCGGGTGCTTTCTGCTAACATGGCGGCTCTGTTACTTCAGGTGTCTGATCATGGCATTTCGCCCTCTTACGGCCAGAGCACCCGCCGTTCTGCTTCGCGAAGCCAAACCGCTCAAAGCCATCTTTGGCCACGCTCAACGCCTGGGTCATTTGCAACGCCTGCTGGAAAGCCAGCTGCAGCCTGCTGCGCGGGAACACTGTCATGTGGCCTCCTGGCGCGAAGGCAGTTTGCTGCTGATCGTGACCGATGGCCACTGGGCGACCCGTCTGCGTTATCAACAGAAGCGCCTGCAACGGCAACTCCAGATGTTCGACGAATTTGCCAGCCTGACGCGGATTCTGTTCAAGGTTCAACCGCCCACGGTCCAGCAAGGGGCGGCGGGCCATACCATCAGCTTGTCGACCGATGCAGGCGCAACCATTCAGGCCACGGCCGACGGAATCAGCGATCCGAATCTTCGGGCAGCGCTGGAACGGCTGGCGGCTCACGCCAAACCAAAGGTTTAACGGCAAGATCAAAAGATCGCAGCCTTCGGCAGCTCCTACGTAGGAGCTGCCGAAGGCTGCGATCTTTTGCTTTTAGCGGCGTTTGCTGCCGCCAAGCAGCGAGCCCATCAAGCCGCGCACCAACTGTCGGCCCAATTGATTGGCCGCCTGGCGCATCGCTGATTTCAATGCCTGCCCCGCCGCAGTGCCAAGGAACTCCCCAGCCTTGTCGGTAAAACTCGGTTCCTCAGGTTTGCCCGGCACAGACTCAGGCTCCGGCGCCAATCCCTTGCGCCCCATCAGCACTTCATACGCCGACTCACGATCAATCGGCTTGTCATAACGGCCTTTGAACGGCGACCCGGCGATCAGCAGTGTGCGCTCGGTTTCGGTCAAGGGTCCGATCCGCGACTGCGGCGGTGCCACCAACACCCGCTGGACCATCGCCGGGGTGCCTTTGTCCTGCAAGGTGCCCACCAGCGCCTCGCCGATCCCGAGTTCGGTCAGCACCGACAAGGCGTCAAACGCCGGGTTGGGGCGGAAGCCTTCCGCCACCGCGCGCAGGGATTTCTGTTCCTTGGCGGTAAATGCACGCAGCCCGTGCTGCACGCGCAAGCCCAGCTGGGCCAGGACATCATCCGGCAGGTCGCCAGGCGACTGGGTGACAAAATACACTCCCACGCCTTTCGAACGGATCAGCCGCACCACTTGTTCCAGGCGATCACGCAGGGCCTGGGGGGTGCCGGCGAATAACAGGTGCGCCTCGTCAAAAAACAGCGCCAGCAGCGGTTTGTCCGCATCGCCGCGCTCGGGCAATTGCTCGAACAATTCGGCCAGCAACCACAACAGGAACGTGGCGTAGACCTTCGGCGCTTCGTGAACCAGGCGGCTGGCATCGAGCAGGTGGATGCGCCCGCGCCCCTCGGCGGTGGGTTGCAGAATATCTTCGAGCTGCAGCGCCGGCTCACCGAACAGAGCCTCCGCGCCCTGCTGCTCCAGAGTTGCCAGGCGGCGCAACAACGCCTGGCTGGAACCGGTGGTCATCAGCGCGGCGTCGTCTCCCAGCAACTCCGGGTGGTCGCGCAGGTGATTGAGCAGTGCTTTGAGATCCTTGAGGTCCAGCAGTAACAGCCCCTCCCGATCCGCAACCTTGAACGCGGCGTACAGCGCCGACTGCTGGCTGTCGGTCAGCTCCAGCAGGCTACCCAGCAGCAACGGCCCCATTTCGCTGAGCGTGGTGCGCAACGGATGACCGGACTTTCCATGGATATCCCACAAAGTGACCGGATACGCCTGAGGCTGGTGATTCAGCCAAGGCATGCCGGCGATGCGCTCGGCGATCTTGCCCTGGGGATTCCCGGCCGCCCCGAGCCCGCACAGGTCGCCCTTGATATCGGCGGCAAACACCGCCACCCCGGCGTCACTGAAGGCTTCGGCCAGGCGTTGCAAGGTAACGGTCTTGCCCGTCCCGGTCGCACCGGCGACCAGGCCATGACGATTGGCCAGGCGCATGGCCTGGGCAATGGGGCTGCCGGCGAGATCGGCACCAATAACAAGTTGCGAGGAGTCAGGCATTTCGTCACCCATGGTTAATCTTTGATTCGCGATGGCCGATACAGAGGATTGAAGAGCGTCGGTAATTTCCTACAGAGAAAACGGAGCTATCCGCGTGTGCTCGCCACCACCCATTCGCGTTCTCTTATAAAAGCACGCCCTGGACATTAAGACCTTAGCGGAACCCCAAGCCATGAACAAAAACCTGCGTTTCAGTCATAAAATCCTGCTTGCCGCCGCGCTGATTGTCATTGCCGCCTTTGCTTCGTTTACGCTGTACAACGACTACCTGCAGCGTACCGCCATCCGCGAAGACCTGGACAACTACCTCAACGAGATGGGCGACGTCACCGCCAGCAATATTCAAACCTGGTTGAGCGGGCGCATTCTGCTGATCGACAACCTCGCCCAGAACATCGCCATCAACCCCGAACCGGGCACTGTGGCCAGTCTGCTTGAGCAGAAAGCGCTGACATCGACTTTCATGGCGTCCTACCTTGGCGATGCGACCGGCAGCTTCACCATCCGCCCGGACGCCAAAATGCCTGCTGGCTTCGATCCGCGAGTGCGCCCCTGGTACAAAGGTGCCGAGAGCAGCAGCACCGCCACGCTGACCGAACCCTACATCGATGCCGCCACCGGCCAGACCATCATCTCCATTGCCACTGCTTCGAAAAAAGCCGGCCAGAGCGTCGGCGTAGTGGGCGGCGACCTGAGCCTGCAAACCCTGATCGACACCCTCAGCGCCAGGGATTTCGACGGCATGGGCTACGCATTCCTGGTCAGCTCCGATGGCAAGATCCTGGTACATCCGGACAAAACCCTGGTAATGAAGACCCTCAGCGAAGCGTTTCCCCAAGGAACACCACGCTTGAGCAGTGACTTCAGCGAGGTGCAAGTCGATGGCAAAACCCGCATCGTCAACTTTACCCCGGTCAAAGGGCTGCCTTCGGTCAACTGGTACATCGGCCTGTCGGTCGATAAAGACAAAGCCTTCTCGATGCTCAGCGAGTTCCGCGCCTCGGCGGTCGTTGCGACGTTGATCGCCGTGGCAATCATCATTGCTCTGCTGGGTATGTTGATCCGCCTGCTGATCCAGCCATTGCACGTAATGACCCGCGCCATGGAAGACATCGCCGACGGCGAAGGAGACCTGACCAAGCGCCTGACCATCCAGAATAACGATGAATTCGGCGTGCTCGGCACCGCGTTCAACCGTTTCGTCGAGCGTATCCACGGCTCGATCAGTGAAGTAGCTTCGGCCACCGGCCAGGTCAATGAAGTCGCTTTGCGCGTAGTCGCCGCGTCGAATTCGTCGATGTTCAATTCCGACCAGCAAGCCTCGCGCACCAATAGCGTGGCCGCCGCTATCAATCAACTCGGCGCCGCGGCCCAGGAAATTGCCCGTAACGCCGCACAGGCCTCGAGTCAGGCCAGCGATGCGCGCAGCCTCGCCGAAGACGGGCAGCAAGTGGTGGATCGCAGTATCGCCGCGATGAATCAACTGTCGAGCATGCTCAGCGCCTCCAGCACTAATATCGAGTCGCTGAACAGCAAGACTGTGAACATCGGGCAGATCCTCGAAGTCATCACCAGCATCTCCCAGCAAACCAACCTCCTGGCCTTGAACGCGGCAATCGAGGCGGCACGGGCTGGTGAAGCGGGGCGCGGGTTTGCGGTAGTGGCCGATGAAGTGCGCAACCTCGCGCATCGCACCCAGGAATCGGCACAGCAGGTGCAGACGATGATTGAGGAACTGCAAGTAGGTGCGCGCGAATCGGTAAGCAACATGAGCGACAGCCAGCGCCACAGCCAGGACAGCGTAGACATCGCCAACCTCGCTGGCGAACGCCTGAACAGCGTGACACAGCGCATCGGCGAAATTGACGGGATGAACCAGTCGGTGGCCACGGCGACTGAGGAACAGACGGCGGTGGTGGAGTCGATCAACGTCGACATTACCGAGATCAATACATTGAACCAGGAAGGCGTGGAGAACCTGCAGTCGACGTTGCGGGCGTGTTCTGACCTGGAGCAGCAGGCGGCGCGGTTGAAGCAGTTGGTCGGCAGTTTCAGGATTTAAGCTGCTCTTACGGGCCCGGTCGCGAACAGGCTCACTCCTACAGGGATCGGGGTGTACGGTGGATTGCGGTGCGACGCAAGCGATGGCGATTTCGAGGCCGCCATCGCCGGCAAGCCGGGCTCCTACGGGGATGCGCATTCCAAGTGTAGGAGTGAGCCTGCTCGCGATGACGGTCTGCCCCCCAGGCAAACCCCAACCGAACATCTATCCTTCATAAAGGTCAACCAAGGGAGAACAACGGACCGGAGGGATGCTCATCGTGCATATCGCTGACATAACCATGTTCTACGCCCCTGCCAGCGGTGGCGTGCGCACGTATCTGGATGCCAAACACCGACGCCTGGGCATCAAGCCCGGCATTCGCCACAGCTTGCTGATCCCCGGCGCCTCCCTGGGTGAACAGGATGGCGTGTATACGGTTCCCGCTCCCGCCCTGCCCTTTGGCAAAGGCTATCGTTTTCCCGTTCGCCTCGCTCCTTGGCGAAATGTCCTGCAGGATTTACAGCCCGATCTGATCGAAGTCGGCGACCCTTACCTCACCGCCTGGGCCGCCCTCGACGCGCGGCGCCAACTGGACGTTCCGGTTATAGGTTTCTATCACTCGGATTTGCCACTGCTGTGCAGTAATCGCATGGGTAACTGGGTCACGCCGAATGTCGAAGCCTATGTCAGCAAACTGTATGGCAACTTCGACCGGGTACTCGCGCCCAGCCAGGTCATGGCCGACAAGCTGATTGGCCTGGGGGTGAAAAATGTTTACGTACAGCCGCTGGGCGTCGACCTGCAAACCTTTAACCCTAGCGCTCGTGACCCGGAACTGCGGGCCGAACTGGGCATTGCCAAAGACACTCACCTGCTGATCTTCGCGGGTCGCGGCTCCAAGGAAAAAAACCTGCCCGTATTGCTCGACTGCATGAAGCGCCTGGGCCCGCGCTTTCATCTGCTGCTGGTGGGTTCATCCATGCCGGCCGTCGTGCCGGATAACGTCACGGTGGTGGATGAGTTCTGCCCGGCGCCTCAAGTGGCGCGCCTGCTGGCCAGCGCCGATGCACTGCTGCACGCCGGCGATCAGGAAACCTTCGGCCTGGTGATCCTTGAAGCCATGGCCAGCGGCATCCCGGTGATCGCGGTCGCTGCCGGGGCTTTTCAGGAAATAGTGACCGACCAGTGCGGCCTGCTCTGTTCCCCCAATAGCTCGGCGGCCATGGCCGACGCCGTCCACGAGTTATTCAGTCGCGGCAGCACGGCCTTGGGCAAACAGGCTCGCCGCCATGTCGAACAGCATTACGCCTGGGATACCGTGGTCGACAGCCTGCTGGGGCACTACCACGCCGTGCTGGGCACTCACTGGCCGCTGATCGCCAATGGCTGAATCCATGAGCACGCCCTGCCTGCTGCTGGTGCTGCACGATGTCGCGCCACAGACCTGGCCTGACTATCAGCCCTTTGTCGAAGCCGTCGATGCCTTGGGCGCGGTGCCGATGACCTGGCTGGTGGTGCCGGACTTTCACAAACACAACGATTTACGAGCGCACCCGGATTTTCGCCGGCTGCTCTCCCGACGTTTGGCCCGGGGTGACGAACTGGCGCTGCACGGTTATTTTCATTGCGACGACGGTTCGCCGCCGAGCACTCCACGGGACTGGTTCATGCGCCGTATTTACACTCACGAAGGCGAGTTCTATCAGTTGACCGAGCAGCAGGCGCTATCCCGGCTGCAGGCAGGCGTCGAGATGTTCCAGCGCTACGATTGGCCGCTGGAGGGGTTCGTCGCGCCGGCCTGGCTGATGAGTGCTGGTACTCGGCAGGCCCTGCGCCGGTTGCCGCTGAGTTACACCAGTGATCCACAGCACCTCTATCGGCTGCCGGACTTCAGTGTCGTCGATGCCCCTGGGCTGGTCTGGAGCGCCCGCAGTGCCTGGCGTCGCGGCATGTCAAAGTGGCTCAGCGACCGGCGAGAACTGCGCTGGCAGCAAGCACCGGTGATTCGCCTCGGCCTGCATCCGGTGGACATGCGCCACAGTTTCTCCCGGGAGTATTGGCTGCAAACCCTCAAGCGCCTGCTGGACCAGGGCCGCATGCCGCTGACCAAGGCGGACTGGTTGCGCCTGCCGGGCGCAGCTGCGGGGCGCATTGCATGAGTCGCGTCATTCTGCTGCTGGTCGCACTGCTGGTGGCGGTGCTGATCCCGTCCCTGCTGGGTGGTAACGAAACCTGGTATCGACTGCGACATTTTCCCTTGCACTGGCTGCTCGTCATGTTCGGCATGATTCTGCTGTGCTGGGTCTTGAACACCCTGCGCCTGCGCCTGTTACTGGGCGACCAGTGCCACAAGGTGAATCGGCTGCGCAGCCTGGGGGTGGTGATGGCCGCCGAGTTCGCCTATTGCGCCACGCCCGGAGGCAGCGGCGGGCCGTTGACGATCATGGCCTTGCTCTCGCGCCAGGGCGTTCGCCCGGCCAAGGCCAGCGCGGTGTTTGCGATGGATCAGCTGAGTGACCTGGTGTTCTTCCTCTGCGCATTGAGCGGGATCTTGATTTACGCATTGTTCCAGCACCTGAGCCAGCGCATGGAATGGTTACTGATGGTCAGCGCCATCTCGATGTTCGGCGGCCTCGTCAGTTGCCTGGCGGTGGCGCGTTACCACCGCCTACTGATCCGCCTGAGCGGTCGCCTGCTGGCCCGCCTGAACGTCAAAGCTTCCACGCGCTTGCGTTGGGCGCGCAAACTCCTGCACTTTCTTGCGGCCTTTACCGACACCCTGAAACTGCCCCGCCAGACGCTGCTCAAGGTGTTCGCCTTGACCTGCCTGCATTGGGGTTTGCGATACAGCGTGTTGTACCTGGCCGTACGTGGGCTGGGGGCGGACTTGCAGTGGGCCTGGACGTTTTTGATCCAAATGCTGTCACTCAGCGCCGGGCAATTCAGCCTGTTGCCAGGCGGCGCTGGCGCCGCAGAACTGACCTCGGCCGCCTTGCTGGCACCCATGGTGGGCAAGTCGACGGCGGCGGCGGCCATCCTTATCTGGCGGGCGGTGACGTATTATTTTTATCTGCTGGTGGGCGGGCCGGTGTTCTTTTTGATGCTGGGACGGCCGCTGTTGAGGAAGTTGATTCGGGCGTAGGAGCTGTCGAGAGAAACGAGGCTGCGATCTTTTGATCTTGCTTCTTCGGACATTTCCGTTGCTGCGGTAACGACTTCTATTCCGCTTTTACAGCGGGTCACTTGGAAAAGCCCGGTTTAGCCGCTGCGCAATGCCTGCGTTTGGGCATCGTGGTTAACGGGGCGTCCGCGATCAACAACCGGGCCGAGGCCGCCTGAGAGCCGCCCTGACGGCTAGCTCGGCTGTGTGTCAGCGGCGAATGGCACATCTTCGCTTGCAACCCACTGTGGGAGCAAAGCTTGCTCGCGATGAGGGATTGAAATTCAATAGTGATGGTGATTGGTGCACCGCCTTCGCGAGCAAGCTTTGCTCCCACAGCTGACCTCCCACAAATATCACCTCCCAGAGATTTTCATTTCAAATTCAGGGAGGCGCACGGCCAAACAAGCGCAGCGCGCCGGCTTGATGCCTTGGTCGGCCCGAAGGCCGCCACGGCCCGGTTGTTGATCGCGGACGCCCCGTTAACCACACTGGCCGAACGCAGGTGTTGCGGAGCGGGTAAACCGGCAAGGATGCCAGTTTAGCCGCGCTGGGCCAGGGAAGGCCCATCGCGGCGGGCCCGCGGAGCAATGCCTGCGTTCGGGCACACCGAGCCTTAGCGAGGTGCCAAGTGGTGGGGCAAAAAGCGCTTGGTTACTTGGCGCTGTTCCAAGTGACCCGCTGTAAGAGCGGAACCATTAGAAGCCATTACCGCAGCAACGGATATGTACAGATCAATTCAATCTCCATCGCGAGCAAGCTTTGCTCCCACAGTGAGCTACTCCCCCTAGGGTGACGAATCCCCACCTTCAGGGTGCAACTCCTGCCACAACTCCTGCGCCCCGGGAAACTCCGTGCCATCTTCGGCACTCAAGTCATCCGGATCATAACGACTCAGACACCCCTCCCCCAACGTCGCTGGCGCAGTGGAAGTCGCTTTATCTAGTGGATCAGCCATAACCAAATCCTCACCGCAAAAACAACAAAGGGCCTGCAGCGATTGAACGCTCAGGCCCTTCGAAATTCAACAGGGACGTGCGGCTATCAGAACACCACAGTCTTGTTGCCATGCACCAACACCCGGTCTTCGAGGTGATAACGCAGCCCGCGGGCCAACACCATCTTCTCGACGTCACGACCAAATCGAACCATGTCTTCGATACTGTCGCTATGGCTGACACGCACCACGTCCTGTTCGATGATCGGCCCTGCGTCCAGCTCTTCGGTCACGTAGTGGCAAGTGGCGCCGATCAACTTCACCCCACGCATCGAAGCCTGGTGGTACGGCTTGGCTCCGACAAATGACGGCAGGAAGCTGTGGTGAATGTTGATCACCTTGTGCGCATACTCACTGCATAACTCCGGCGGCAGGATCTGCATGTAACGGGCAAGTACCACGACCTCGGCATCGTGCTGTTTGACCAGGCGAGACACTTCCTTGAATGCCGGTTCCTTATCCTGCGGATTCACCGGAACGTGGTAGTACGGAATGCCATGCCATTCGACCATGCTGCGCAAGTCATCGTGGTTGGAAATCACGCAGGAAATTTCGCAGTCGAGCTCATCACTGTGCCAGCGATGCAGCAGGTCAGCCAGGCAGTGGGATTCACGGCTGGCCATCAATACAACCCGCTTTTTCTGCGCGGTATCGGTAATGCGCCAGTTCATCGAGAACTCTTCGGCAATCGGCGCAAAGGCCTCCCGAAAAGCTTCGATACCGAAAGGCAGCGAGTCGGCACGGATTTCGTGACGCATGAAGAACCAGCCACTGAGGTTGTCCGAGTGATGGCTCGCTTCAGTGATCCAGCCATTATGTGACGCCAGAAAGTTACTGACTTTAGCAACGATACCGACGCGGTCCGGGCAAGCAATCACCAGCCGAAAAGTGCGCATGAGGGGGAAACTCCAGAACTTCGCAAAGGCCGCCATTCTAGCGATTACGCAGCAAAACTGCAGTACTGATGATGGCTGGCCTTGCGCGAGGCCTTGGAAAACAGCTGCGGCGCCAGTCCCGCTGCGCGCGATGGTGCTGTGTCAGCTGATATTCAAGAGGCAATTGTGAAGATTGATGAAGAGCTGTTCAGAGTATTTAACTGGCGACAAAATTTATCGCCTACTCATCGTAAGTGAATTAAATAAACTTCGGTTAAATGTTTACTTGATGAAACACCCTGACTATTATTGGCGCACTGTCACCTGCTATCCAGCGCCCAACATAAGGTAGTCCCCATGTCCTTGATCAACGAATATCGCGCCACCGAAGAAGCTATCAAAGAGCTGCAAGCCCGTTTGAAGAATCTGTCCCAAGACGACAAACTGCAAACCGAGCTGGAATTCGAAGGCAAACTGCGCACCTTGATGGGCGAATATTCCAAGTCCCTGCGCGACATCATTGCGCTGTTGGACCCGGAAGCCAAAACCAAGGCTCCACGCGGTGGCGCAGTAAAAACTACTGGCACCAAGCGCGCTCGCAAAGTTAAACAATACAAAAACCCGCACAACGGTGAAGTCATCGAAACCAAAGGTGGCAACCACAAAACTCTGAAAGAGTGGAAAGCCAAGTGGGGCGGCGACGTGGTTGAAGGCTGGGCGACTCTGCTGGGCTAAGCCGCAGAGCCTGGCGTAGACTGAGTCTGCGCCAAAAAAAACGCCGGCTCGATGCTGGCGTTTTTTTGTGCCCGGTGTTCAAAGCCGGGCATGTTCGTTTTCAAAGGTTCAAACGAACTCGTAATACTTCGACATATTTCTCCCAGTCATCCAACACTGCACGTTGATCTGGCGTGGCAGTAAGCATCAATTGGGCTGCGGCCTCTGCAAAAGAGTCCAGGGTATTGGGCGCGCCCCACTCAGGTGCAGTCAAACGCTGCCGACAGAATATCTGCCAACGTTCCTGTTCTTCAAAACTCAAGGTGTCAGGAAAGTTGCGCGCGCGATATCGAAACAATAATTCAGGCAGGCGTTCATCATCGAACGGCCACTTCTGTTGCGCCAGTTGCGCCGGATCCGCCGCCCGGACTTGTTCGCACAAGCGCCGATCTCGATCGCCGATGAAACCATCGTATAACTGTTGTTCAGGGTCTTCACTCGGAAGAAACCCCTCGCGGGCATAAATCGCCTGAACTTTGTCTTTCCAAACTTGCGCTGCGTCACTTAGCCGCAGCGCGCGCGCCTGATAAAGCGCCATGTCCAGACCCAGGCGTTGCTGATCTTGCCCACGAAGGACCGACAAGGGTGCCACGACCGCGCACTTGTTGATGTGGATAAGCTTCAACGGCACCGGTAACTGGCCTTCGGCCAGATCATCGCTGCGGGTATACAGGCGCTCGCGGAGTGCTTCGGCATCCAGATCGAACAAACATTGAGGGTCCAGATGCAAGTCGCAGACGATCAGGGCGTTCTTGTTTTTCGGGTGCCACGCCAGGGGCAAGACCACGCCGAGATAATTGCGCGCCGCCGAGAAGCGCCCGGAGATGTGCACCAGGGGCTGCAACAGGCGGATCTGATCCAGGACCTTTTGCTTGCCACGCAACTGGAACAACCAGTCATAGAGTTTTGGCTGCTTTTCCCGAATCAGACGGGCCAGAGCGATGGTGGCACGCACGTCCGACAGCGCCTCGTGGGCGTTGCCATGGTCGATGCCGTTGGCGGCCGTCAGGCGTTCGAGCTTGAGTGTCACCCTGCCCTGTTCGTCAGTCGGCCATTCCAGGCCATCAGGACGCAGGGCATAGGCTGCGCGCACGACGTCGAT
The DNA here is from genome assembly GCF_026241895.1 of Pseudomonas sp. RIT-562. GTDB lineage: Bacteria > Pseudomonadota > Gammaproteobacteria > Pseudomonadales > Pseudomonadaceae > Aquipseudomonas > Aquipseudomonas mandelii_F. Next base: position 65,960 of record NZ_JAPJIV010000028.1, read on the forward strand.
CAGGTCCCAGCGGCTGTTCCCGCCCTGCCACTCACGGGCATAGGGGTCGAAAAAATTCCGATACAGGCTGTAACGGGTCATCTCGTCGTCGAAGCGCAAGGTGTTGTATCCGGCCCCGCAGGTTCCCGGCGCAGCCAGCTGAGCGTGCACCCGGGTCATGAAATCCGCCTCGCTCAAACCTTGCTCGGCCAGGCAACCCGGGGTGATTCCGGTGATCGCGCAGGCGGCAGGATGGGGCAGGATATCTTCACTGGGTTGGCAATAGAGGTTGACCGGTTCATCTATTTCATTCAGCGCGAAGTCGGTGCGGATGCCGGCGACCTGTAGTGGGCGATCGCATCGCGGATTGATGCCGGTGGTTTCATAGTCGTACCAGAAGATGGAAGTCACGGGCTTTTCCTGAACTGTAGATCGGCGAAGTCTAGGCGCTCAGGCAAGGCGGCGGCCAGCCCCGTTGTCATTCTGCCGGCGTCACTTGGATACGGCGTATTACATTGTGATGTCGTTTCACCCCGTGAGGCTGTTAGCATCCAGCCGATAGAATCCCGAACAGGCCACATCAAGGTTGCCCATGCTCGAGACCACAGCACTGCCAAGGAAAGCGCCGCTGTCACCGCCACTGGACACGCGGCACCAGGTCGAGACGCCGGAGGGCATCGATTTGCCACTGCGCCCGGCCGGGCTGATGGTACGGGTGCTGGCCTTCTCCATCGACCTCGGGTTGCGCGGCTTGATCCTCGGCGTGCTGTTCATCGCGCTGTCATTCCTGGGGAAACTTGGGGCCGGGCTAGGCTCGATCCTGTTGTTCATCGTGAGCTGGTGGTACATGGTGCTGTTTGAAGTGCTCAATCAGGGCCGCTCACCAGGCAAGCAATGGATGGGATTGCGCGTAGTACAGGATGATGGCACTCCCGTTGGCTGGTCCGCCTCGCTGTTGCGCAACATCCTGCGGTTCGTCGACATGCTGCCTTTTGGCTACGCGCTGGGTGCAATCAGTTGCCTGCAACATCCGACTTTCAAACGCCTCGGCGACCTCGCCGCCGGCACGCTGGTGATCTACCGCGAACAGCCGCTCAAACGCCCGCTATTGTCTGAAGTCGAACCCCGTCGGGCCGTGATCGCCCTGACCCTCGCCGAGCAACGGGCGATCCTCGGTTTTGCCGAACGCCAGGGTGAACTCTCGGCAGCACGGGCCGACGAGTTGGCCGCCATCGTCGTGCAACCCTTGCAGCTCCACGCACCGACGGCCGTCGCCGAACTCGGTGGAATAGCCCGCGGCTTGATGGGACCGGCATGAAGCAGAGTCTGTTCGAGAACCGCCACCGCGCTGAATGGGAGCGATTGTCGCTGACACTCGACGGCTTGGAGCGGGGCAAAAAAACCTCCGGATCGAACACTTTCCCCGCCGATTATCGTCGCCTGTGCCACCACCTGGCGCTGGCCCGAGAGCGTGGCTACAGCAGTTTTCTTGTGGACTCATTGCAGCAACTGGTCCTGCGCGGGCATCAACAACTGTACCGCCATCGCGGCCAGCTGGGAGCCACGGCCATGGCGTTTATCCTGGCGGATTTTCCTCGACTGGTGCGCCAGCAATGGCACTTCGTCCTGGCGGCAGGCTTGCTGTTTTTCACCAGCCTGATCGGCTTTGCGCTGCTGGTACTGTGGTTTCCGGAGCTGATCTACAACCTGATTCCGGCAGAGCAGGTCAGCCAGATGCAAGGCATGTACGACCCTGAATCCGGTCATCTGGGGCGCACCGCCGAACGGGCCGCCAGCGAGGACTGGGTGATGTTCGGCTACTACATCATGCACAACATTGGCATCGCCTTTCAGACCTTCGCCAGCGGGCTGCTGTTTGGCCTTGGCAGCGCATTTTTCCTGGTGTTCAACGGCTTGATGATCGGCGCGGTGGCCGGTCACCTGACCCATATCGGTTTCGGGCAGACCTTCTGGTCGTTCGTCATCGGGCACGGCGCGTTTGAACTCACAGCCATTGTCCTGGCGGGCGCTGCAGGCCTGCAACTTGGCTGGGCGTTGATCGCGCCAGGACAAATGCGGCGGGCAGAGGCCTTGCGAACGGCGGCGAAAAAAAGCGTCCAGCTGATCTGCGGGGTGATGTTGTTTCTGCTGATCGCCGCATTCATCGAAGCGTACTGGTCATCGATGACCGGGCCTGCGCCAGCCATCAAATACCTGGTGGGCGCCGTGCTCTGGTCTGCGGTCGCCGCGTATCTGCTGTTTGCCGGACGGACTCGCCATGCGCCTGAGTGATGCGACGGTAGTGATTCGACCGCGCCGGACCTGGGAAGCCATGGACCTGGGCGTTTTAATGAGCCAGCGTCATCGCCGCCTGCTAATGACCAGTTGGGCCATCGTGACCCTTCCAGTGTTTGCGCTGCTCAGTGTGCTGCTCTGGGATTCGCCGACCCTCGCCGTGTTCATTTTCTGGTGGTTGAAACCGGCATTTGAACGCCTGCCGTTGTTCATCCTTTCCAAAGCCCTGTTCGGTGAAACCCCAACCTTGAAACAGGCGCTGCGCCAATGGCCGCGACTTTTGAGGCCGCAATTGATTGCCAGCCTGACCTGGCGCCGCCTGAGCCTGAGTCGCAGTTTTCTGATGCCGGTGATGCAACTGGAAGGGCTCGACGGCCCGGCGCGGGAACAGCGCTTGCAGGTGCTGATGCAGCGCGACGCCAATGCAGCGCGTTGGCTGACCCTCATCGGCGTGCACCTGGAAAGCGCCTTGTGGATCGGCCTTACGGTGCTGTTCTACCTGCTGTTGCCGCAACAGGTTGAAATCGACTGGGGCTGGCAAGCGCTGATCTCCGCCAGTCAGCAGGACTGGGGCTGGCTCGAACACCTGAGCAACCTCTTCTATGTACTGGTGCTGATCGTGTGGGAACCGATCTACGTAGCCTGCGGCTTCAGCCTGTATCTGAATCGGCGTACCGTGCTGGAAGCCTGGGACCTCGAACTGGTATTTCGCCGACTGCGCCAGCGCCTGCAAGGCAGCGCGGCCATTCTACTGCTGGCGACGTTTTTGCTGATGCCCAGCACGCAAGGCGTCTGGGCCGCAGAGCCGGCAGTGTCCCCCGATAGCCCGCGACTTCTGGAACAACCCCTGACCAGCCAGGCCTCCCGGGACAGCATCAAGGCCATTCTCGATAACCCACCGTTCAAGAACAAGCAAACCATCACCCGCTATCGCTTCGGCGACGAGCAAGAAGGCCCTGGAAATGCTGACGACTACCCGACTCCCGCCTGGCTCAAGGCACTGCTCAAGCTGCTCGACGCCCAGCGTTTCGGTGCAGTGGCGACGCTGATCGAAGCGCTGCTATGGGGCTCGGTGATCGGGGCGGCGGGCCTGTTGATCTGGCATTACCGCGACTGGCTGCAGGCCTTTGTCAGCCGTCGACCGCTGGCAAATCGAAAACTACCGCGAACACTCCCGCGCCAGGCATTCGGCCTCGACCTTGGCCGCGAAACCTTGCCCGCCGACATCGCCGCCAGTGCCGAGCAGTTATGGCAGACCCAACCCCGTGAAGCCCTCGGCTTGCTCTATCGTGCCCTGCTCAGCCACCTGCTGCACGACTTCGACCTGGCGCTGAAACCGGCTGACACCGAAGGTGAGGTGTTGCAGCGTATCGAGCAATTGAACCAGCCGGCATTGGCGGCATTCAGCAAAAACCTCACCGGACACTGGCAGAACATGGCGTACGGACATCGAGTACCGCCCGCCTCGGTGCAGCAACAACTGTGTGACGGCTGGCGCGCTTTGTTCGGCCCAGGAGTCGCGCATTGAAACGCCGGTACGGCTTGGCCGTCGTCCTCCTTATCGCGGTGCTGCTGGTGAGCCTGGCTATCTACCTCTACCTGAAGGCGACGCCTTATCAGGAGCAGATCGATCACGGTCCCGCGCCCGAGGCCGTGGCCAATCCTTACCTGGCCGCCGAGCAGTTCCTGCGCAAACAGGGCCTGGACGTCGGGCACGCGAATGGTCTCGACATCCTGCCCTCGCTCGATCCGCGCCAGCACAGCCTGTTGCTGTTCGGCGACCGCTACAACATGACGCCCAGGCAGGTCGACCAGGTTCTGAACTGGACGCGCGCCGGTGGCCGCCTGGTGTTCGTGGCCGAGTCGCTGTGGGATGAAAAAACCGGGCAAAGCAACGACCTGTTGCTCGACCGCGTACAGCTGCATCAGTCCCTGAGCAAGGACCTGAAAGATCCGCTGCCGGCTCCCGGCGATGATCCTTACCCCGAGCTCACCAAGCTTTACCTGGAAGATGACGACGGGCCGGCCTATGCCGGTTTCGACACGGCCTTTCATCTCGAAGACCCGCAAAACCTGGCCCAGGCCTGGGCCAACAGCGCCAAGGCAACGCACATGATGCAGCTCAACCACGGGCTCGGTTCGATCGTCGTGGTCACCGACGCCGACCTGTGGAAAAACCCGGCCATCGACCAATACGACAACGCCTGGCTGCTCTGGTACCTCACTGCCGATACGCAGGTGACGTTGCTGTTCAACACCGATCACGACAACCTCCTGACCCTGCTGCTGCGCTATTTCCCCCAGGCACTGGTGGCGTTGCTCGCGCTGATCGGCCTCGGCTGCTGGCGTGCCGGCATACGCCATGGGCCGTTGCAGGAAACGCCGGCACCCGCACGCCGACAACTTCAGGAACACTTGCGCGCGAGCGCCAGTTTCATGCTCCGGCGCAACGGCCAGCACAGCCTGCTGCAGGCCTTGCGCCAGGACATCCTGCGGCGCGTAAGACGCCGTCACCAGGGCTTTGATCAACTCGGCGTCGCCGAACAATGGCTGGTGCTGTCACGCCTGACCGGCCAACCCACACGCGCTATCAGCCAGGCCATGAGCCCGCGACCGAAAGAGCGGCTGAACAGCGCCGACTTCAGCCGCCAGGTGGCCCACCTGCAATCCTTGAGGAATGCCTTATGAGTGAACAGACAGAACCTGGAACGCCGAGCCACGCCGCCCAGCAACGCCAGCGCGCCAGTCAGTTGGCCCAAGCGGTCAGGGCTGAATTGCGCAAAGCCCTGATCGGCCAGGACTCAGTGATCGATGACGTCCTGACGGCCCTGATCGCCGGCGGTCATGTGCTGCTCGAAGGAGTACCGGGCCTGGGCAAGACCTTGCTGGTGCGCGCCCTCGCCCGCTGTTTCGGCGGCGAATTTGCGCGCATCCAGTTCACCCCGGACCTGATGCCCAGTGACGTGACCGGGCACGCGGTATACGACCTGCAGACCGAGCAGTTCAAGTTGCGCAAGGGCCCGCTGTTCACCAACCTGCTGCTGGCGGATGAAATTAACCGTGCTCCGGCGAAAACCCAGGCGGCGCTGCTGGAAGCCATGCAGGAACGCCAAGTCACCCTCGAAGGTCGCGCACTGCCCATCGCGCAGCCGTTCATGGTGCTCGCCACGCAGAATCCGATCGAGCAGGAAGGCACTTATCCTTTGCCGGAAGCAGAACTGGACCGCTTCATGCTCAAGGTGCGCATGGACTATCCCGACGCCGGCCAGGAACTGGACATGGTGCGCCAGGTCACCCGTTCGACCCGCGCCGACATGCTCGACGTGCAGCCGTTGCGCACGGTTTTGCAGGCCAAGGACGTGCTGGCGCTACAGCGCATTGCCAGTGATTTACCGCTGGACGAGCAAGTGCTCGACTACGCCGTACGCCTGGCGCGCACCACTCGCAGCTGGCCAGGGCTGATCCTTGGTGCCGGGCCACGAGCTTCTATCGCACTGGTGCGCTGTGGCCGGGCCCGCGCCTTGTTGCGCGGCGGCGACTTTGTCATCCCGGATGACGTCAAGGGTTGCGCCCTGGCGGTGTTGCGCCATCGGGTGCGCATCGCGCCAGAGCTGGATATCGAAGGCCTGGACGTTGACCAGGTGCTCAAGCAGCTACTCGATCAAGTGCCGGCACCGCGCCTGTGAAACCCTCCCGCCTGCTGCTGATCTGGCTGGCACTGCTGCTGGCGATCGCTATCGTGCTCGGCACTTTACGCGCAACAGGCGTCGCGGTGCCCGCAAGTCTGGCGCCAATCAGCTGGGGATTGCTCCTGGCGCTGCTGATGCTGGCGATACTCGACGCCGTGCGCGCCAAACGCCAACCCTCGCCGCGGATCACTCGGTACATGCCCACCAGCCTGGCATTGGGACGCTGGAGCGAAGTGCGCCTGGAGGTCGAACATGAGTCCACATCATCGCAAACCTTTCAGCTCTACGACCATGCGCCTGCGGGCCTGAGCGTCGAGAGCCTGCCACTGACGGTCGAGCTGCAACCGGGGCATCGCAGCCAGTTCAGTTATCGTCTGCGCCCGCTCAAGCGCGGCCACTTCGGTTTCGTACAGTGCGAAATCAACCTGGCGAGTCCACTGGGTCTGTGGACAGACAAGCGCCTGCTGCCCGTGATTGACAGCACCCGCGTCTACCCCGATTTCGCCCGCCTGTATGGCGGCCAACTGCTCGCAGTCGACAACTGGCTGAGCCAGCTCGGCGTACGCCAGCGGCAACGTCGGGGCCTGGGCCTGGAGTTTCATCAACTGCGCGAATTTCGCGAAGGCGACAGCCTGCGCCAGATCGATTGGAAGGCCACCGCGCGGCAACGCACGCCCATTGCCCGGGAATACCAGGACGAACGCGATCAACAGATCATTTTCATGCTCGACTGCGGTCGGCGCATGCGCAGCCAGGACGGCGAACTGGCCCATTTCGATCATGCGCTCAACGCCTGCCTGCTGCTCAGCTACATCGCCTTGCGCCAAGGTGATGCCGTGGGCTTGTGCACCTTCGCCAGCGATCAGCCGCGGTATCTGGCGCCGGTCAAAGGCAGCGGGCAGCTCAACTTTCTGCTCAATGCGGTTTACGACCTGGACACCAGCCAGCGCCCTGCCGACTACCAGGCAGCTGCCAGCCAGCTGCTGGCTCGGCAGAAGCGCCGCAGCCTGGTAGTACTGGTCACCAATCTGCGGGACGAGGACGACGAAGGACTGCTCAGTGCCGTTCAGCGCTTGAGCAAACAGCACAGGGTGCTGGTGGCGAGCTTGCGCGAAGAGGTCCTCGACCGGGTCCTGCAGACCCCGATCCAGACGCTCGATGAAGCACTTACCTACTGCGGGACGGTGGATTACATGAACTCCCGGGCGCAGCTGCACGAGGGCTTGAGTGCCCATGGCGTTCCGGTGGTGGACGTGCGACCGGGGGATCTGGGGGCGGCGCTGGTGACGCACTATTTAAGCTTGAAGCGTGGTGGCAGCGCCTGACCTGCCTGTCTCCTGTCAGGCAGACGCCGGCATCGGCTGAAAACTGAAGTACTGCCTCAACGCGCTGACCAGATACCCGTATTCGACAGGCGCGCGCTGCAGGCTGAAACCGGCATCGTAATGATGGGGCGTCGCGTCTTCATGACACCACAGGCAGCAGCCGCGCACATCGATGATCTGCTGACCGCCATCTCCGGCCGGGATTTTGAGGCGCAAATCAAAGTCGGCGCCGACCATCATGGGCAACTGACTGATTAACATCAGCCCGTCCTCGGACACGTTGCCCAGGTAGCCGATGGGTTTGTCGGTCAAGCTATTGAACACTTGCAGAAAATACGGCAGCTGATGCCGTTCGATCCGGCGGTCGGTGAACATGCTGAATTCGCTATGCCAGGCTCTTAAGCAGAGCCGCACTAATGCTTCGGAACGAACCAGCCGAAAACAGCTGTGGCCCGCTCTCCCCGATCCTGGTGCGACAGTCCATGGACCGCTGCCGCCTACTTCTGCCGATCACAGGTGTGACGCCGGTCTGAAGACTGGGCTTCAAACTCGAGCCATTGGACTATAGCTCACCACCGCGGGTGAGCCAGGCTTTGGATGATAAGTGCAATCAGAAACGCGTAGGTCTCACCTGGGCTGCGCTACGCAGTGGATAATGCCCCAGTGATTGCAGGGTCTCCAGGCGGGCACGGGCGCGGAACGCGTATTCGCTTTGCGGGTACGATGCCAGGATGAATTGATAGGTTTGCGCCGCATCAACGAACAGCTTCTGACGTTCCAGGCACAATCCGCGCAACATCGATACTTCCGGCCATACATAAGACCGTGCGCGACTGGCGCGCTCGACTTTCGACAATTCGAGCGTCACTTGCTCGCAATTGCCACGGTCGTAGGCGCTGTAGGCGTTATTCAAATGGTGGTTCATCGACCAACGGGTGCAACCCGTGACGCTGAGGGCCAAGGCGGCTATGAGCACAAATCGCATGAGGGTTCTCCTGTCTTGAGCTCTGTATCGACCCGTTGGCGAAAATCTTCAGCAATGTTCGTTTCAGCAGACAAACGAATAAGTAGTGCACGGGAACAATGACTACAACCGAAGAGCATAGTAGCCTCACTCTGCGCTTGAACTCAGGAGTCTTTGCATGTCCGTCCGTCGTACCAAAATCGTCGCTACCCTTGGCCCGGCCAGTAACTCGCCGGAAGTTCTCGAACAGCTGATTCTGGCTGGCCTGGACGTCGCCCGCCTGAACTTTTCCCACGGCACCCCCGACGAGCACAAGGCTCGCGCGAAGCTGGTGCGAGACCTCGCTGCCAAGCACGGCCGCTTCGTCGCCCTGCTGGGTGACCTGCAAGGCCCGAAAATTCGTATCGCCAAATTCGCCAACAAGAAGATCGAGCTGAAGATCGGTGATCAATTCACCTTCTCCACCAGCCATCCCCTGACTGAAGGCAACCAGCAGATCGTCGGCATCGACTATCCGGACCTGGTCAAGGACTGCGGCGTCGGCGACGAGCTGCTGCTCGATGACGGTCGCGTGGTGATGCGCGTCGATACCGCCACCGCCACCGAACTGAACTGCACCGTGATCATCGGTGGCCCGCTGTCGGACCACAAAGGTATCAACCGTCGCGGTGGCGGCCTGACTGCACCGGCCCTGACCGAGAAGGACAAGGCCGACATCAAGCTGGCCGCTGAAATGGAGGTTGATTACCTCGCTGTTTCCTTCCCGCGCGACGCCGCGGACATGGAATACGCACGCCAACTGCGCGACGAAGCTGGCGGTACTGCGTGGCTGGTAGCGAAAATCGAACGCGCCGAAGCCGTAGCCGACGATGAAACCCTCGACGGCCTGATCAAGGCTTCCGACGCGGTAATGGTTGCCCGTGGCGATCTCGGCGTGGAAATCGGCGACGCCGAGCTGGTGGGTATCCAGAAGAAAATCATCCTGCACGCACGCCGTCACAACAAGGCCGTGATCGTGGCGACCCAGATGATGGAGTCGATGATCCAGAACCCGATGCCGACCCGCGCAGAAGTGTCCGACGTGGCCAACGCCGTGCTCGACTACACAGACGCCGTCATGCTGTCGGCTGAAAGTGCTGCCGGTCTGTACCCGCTGGAAGCCGTACAGGCCATGGCGCGCATCTGCATCGGCGCGGAAAAGCACCCGACCAGCAAGACCTCCAGCCACCGCATCGGCAAGGTCTTCGAAAGCTGCGACCAGAGCATCGCGCTGGCCGCCATGTACACCGCCAACCACTTCCCCGGCGTCAAGGCGATCATCGCCCTGACCGAAAGTGGCTACACGCCGTTGATCATGTCGCGCATCCGCTCCTCGGTGCCGATCTACGCGTTCTCCCCGCACCGCGAAACCCAGGCCCGCGCGGCCATGTTCCGCGGCGTCTACACCGTTCCGTTCGACCCGGCATCGTTGCCGCCTGAGCAAGTCAGCCAGGCGGCAATCGACGAGTTGCTCAAGCGCGGCGTAGTGGAGAAAGGTGATTGGGTCATCCTGACCAAAGGCGACAGCTACCACACAATTGGTGGCACTAACGGCATGAAGATTCTGCACGTTGGCGATCCAATGGTCTGAGATCTCAGCCAGTAAAAAGGCCTCCCGGTTCGCGCCGGGGGGCCTTTTTTATGCTTGGAATTCATGCCCCGCCGACTACCTGACAGATCTGCCAGTACCGCAAACACCTGCTGGAAGGCTCAATGACCTGGCCCCGCACTTATCCGGGAGCATGGATCTTCAACAATCAGCAGGGAGTAATACATGTCGACTCAAAACGTTATCGAAACACCACTCAAAGCGGGCGAACTGGACCCAGCCTATGGCAGCAATGGCTCGACGCTGGTGGATGGCTCAAACGTGGTCGCGCTCGCGATCTGGGCGAGTGAGGGGCCCGATAAAGGCAAAGTCGTGGGTGTCGCAAGTAAGGGCGCCCAATTCAAGTTGTTCCGACTCGAACTTAACGGCGTACTGGACAAGGGTTTTGGTACCGACAGAGAGGACGGGATTGCGACAGGCTACACCACCGGGAGCTTTGGTGATCCGGCAACTACCACTTCGACCGTCACTGACCTGATGCTTGTCGACGGCAAAATCGTCCTGACGGGGCGCGTTCGGGACAACCCGCCCCTAAGTCCAAACTATCCCGCCGCCGCGCGTTTCAAAGCTGCCGGAGCCCCTGACCTCACCTTTGGCCAAAGCGGCGTGTTCACATTCACCGAGCCTGCCCCTGTCACTGATAAAACCAGCAGTTCGGCGAAAAGTGCTGGCAGAAAACCCAAGTCTGGGAACATTCTTTTCGCGGTGAACAACAGCGGTATTACTCCTTATCGCGACTGGGGCCTGTTGATTCAACTGACGACAGAGGGCAACTTGGACCCAGCCTTCAATGATCGTGGTTATGTATTTTTCAAACACGGTGGCGAAAGCACTACGACTGTCTCCGCCGGCACTCAAGCCAATGGCAACATCATTGTCGCCGGATCGACCCCAACCAGTGGCTTTCTCGCAGGCTTCACGGCGGCGGGTAACCGTGACGATTCGTTCGGTATTGCAGGGTTCAGCACATTGCGCTCCAGCGAAGGCTCCATCGAGCTGCGCCGGCTGGTCCTGCAACCGGACCAGAAACCTGTGGCAATCGGCATGCTGAAAACTGGCACTTCTCCTACCTCGCGACACGGCTGGGTCGTCCGGACTCTCGCTGATGGTAAGGACGACGTCAGCTTCAATGGCGGCGCTGCCCATATCACACGGATCACGCTTCAGGGATCACAATGGAACACTGGCGGCGTCGATTCGACTGGCGCCATCGTGGTGGCAGGCGAGCTCAGCACCCGCGCGCTCAGCCTGGTGGGCCGGATTACTGCAGAAGGCCAGGCCGATCTGACATTTGGTGTAAATGGCGTATCAAATCCCCATGCTGCGGGTATGCCAAGCTACTCCGGCGCAATTGGCCTTCAGGCAGACAACAACATCGTTGTAGGCGCTCGAATCGGCAACCTGGCGTCGGTGACTCGCTTCCAAGGTTAATGCCCCGCTGAATAAAGAGCCCCGACATGCAGATGCCGGGGCTTTTTATTAGGCAATCGACATTTTCCAGTAGCAAAAAATTCTTCTGACCATCGAGCTCAACAAAACTCCACATACATCGAGATTCCAACTCTCGTCAGATTGTTACACTTGAATGGATAATACTGTCATTTATGACAGTACCTCTCAATCTCCTTGCTCCCGATAATCAATGCCTGCAATCCCTGCAGAAGTTGGCATATGCCAAGGAGAGAGCAATGTCCATTTCAGAATCAGCCGTATCAGCAAATATGGTGGGAAAGATCGATTTGGCCTTCGGGCTGAACGGCGTAGCGGCAATCGACATCCCTGGAGCGGCGACACAGCCAGTAGCGGTGATCAACGGTCCAGATGACAAGTTGTACGTATGCGGCACCGCAACATTCCAGAACGAATCGAAATTTTTTATCGCTGCATTGAGCGCGAACGGCGAGATAGTCCCTGAGTTCGGTAGCATGGGTTACGCGATCGGCGTTTTTCAGGAGGCCGAACATTCATTCGCTAATGCGCTTGAGCTCAAAGACAACAAGCTGTTGCTCGTGGGATCCTCCTACATTGGAACGGACCCGTATCCTGCAATGGCTCAATTTGACCTGATGGGAAACCTTGACACGACATTTGGCCAGAACGGCCAGGGTAAAATAGTCCACTTCATTCCCGGCCCGGCTATTGACTCCTCTAAACAGGAGTTGTCCCGCCCTTTCAAATCTGTCTCGCAAAACCCCAGCATCCAGAAACAATCATCAATGGGACTGGCTGACGGAAAAACCTTGCTGACACACTATTTTTTCAGGTTCGGCAGCCCCAGTTACGGTGTGCTCATTCGCACGCTTGCCAATGGATCACTGGATATTGATTTCAACTCAAGGGGTTATCTGGAAGTAATCGCTCCGGGATATGAAAACGGCCAGACGCAGATTGAAAGTGTGACCGTTGATTCAGACGGTCGATATGTAGTCTGCGGCGGTATCTCGGACCTCGGCTTCTCGCCGGTAAAAACGTTTTTTGCTCGTTTCAGCTCCGATGGCGCAGCCGACCCCACATTCGGCCCAGGCGGCTTTCGGGTTATCGCCGACCCGGACGACCTGCCCGGCGGTGTGAGGGCCGATGCGCTTATGTCTCTGGCGAATGGAGGGATTCTGGGTCTGGGCAGATCCGTGCATGATCCTTACGTTAGCCAACTGCTGCAATTGCAAGCAAGTGGTGAACTCGACACCGACTTCAACGACGGTAACCCACTGAATATGAGGCTGGCTGAAAGCAGCACACTGTGGCAAACGTTCACGCGCCAGGCAGACAGTAAGCTGGTGGTGGCAGGTGCAATCGACAAACAAAAAAACTCTTTCGTGTTCGACATCGTAGTCGCCCGCTTTGACCGGACTGGCAAGTTGGATTTGACGTTCAACGAACCCCTCGGCTGGGCACGTACGCGTTTAAGTACGCGTAATGACGGAGCCTATTCGGTAGTGCTGCAACGCGACAAAATTGTCGTCACCGGTGTTTCATCAAATAAAGGTGTAGTTGTGCGCTACCACGGCTGATCAGCTGGGTGGGGTTTTTCGATCAGATCAGTATTGGCCGGGCGTGCGATTACACCAACCCGGCCATCACCGAAATTAATCACGATTAAATCAAAACTCAACCACGAGGCAGGAACACGTCGGCCAGCGATTGGTTGCGCGGCAGCCCGGCCAGGTACAGGCGCCGGGCAAAGGCGTCGACGCTTTCGGGAGCGCCGCAAAGCAGGGCCTGGGTTTGCCGCGAAACCAGGCGCAATTGCGCCAGGGTCGTGGGCAACTCCGCCGGAGTCCAGAACTCGACATTGAGGTTCGAACGGCTGGCGGCCATAGCCTGCAGCGGCTTGGCCAGGTAGTGCTCATTGGCATCATGGGCCAGGTGTATGACGCGGATGGCTCCTTGGTGATCCTGCTGCAATGCTTCGCGCAGGATGCCAAACAAAGGCCCCAACCCCGTACCGGCAGCCATCAACCACAGCGGGCGCGCATGCCAGTCCAGGTCATAGTGCAACGCTCCGCCGCGCAATTCACCCAGACGGATCGAATCACCGATCTGCAACCGTCGAGCGGCATCGCTGAAGGCACCCGGCTGTCGGCAATCGAGGTGAAACTCCAGGAACCGATCCTCCTGAGGCAGGCTGGCCAGCGAATAGGGCCGCGCGACATGTCCCGCCCACAGCACCAGGTGCTGGCCGGCGCTATAGCGCAACGGTCGCTGCGGCACCAGGCGCAGACGCAATACATTGGCGCTGAGCCAATCGACCGCACTCACCTCGGCCGGGCGACCATCCTGCAGCGGATCGAAGGTATGCACCTGCAAATCCTCCACCACCTCGCACTGGCAGGCCAGCCGCCAGCCTTGCTGGCGCTGCTCGGGACTCAGGGCGTCGGGCCGGCTGTCGCTCGGCAGCCCTTTAAGGCATTGCACCAGACACGCATGACAACTGCCGGCACGGCAGCTGTAGGGTACGGACTCGCCGTTGCGGTTCAACGCGTCGAGCAGGTTGCTGCCCGGCGCGACCGACCACCGCCGCTCGCCCACCCGCAACTCAGGCATCGACGTTCTCCCAAGCCGCCGCGCAGCGATTGCGCCCGTCGCGTTTGGCGCGGTAAAGCGCCTGGTCAGCCCGGTGCAAGGCGTCATCCAGATCGTCACCCAGTTCTAGCAATGTCATGCCCGCCGACAGGCTGAGATGGCTGACGCTGATGCCGATCAACTCGACATCGGTAAAGGCGATACGCAAGCGCTCGCAACAGGAGGTCAGGCGCTCGGCATTGCAATCGGGCAACAGCACCACGAACTCTTCACCGCCATAACGGGCGAGCACGTCACCTTCGCGCAGACAGGCGCTGGCGACGGCGGCAAAGGCCTGCAGCACCTGGTCGCCGGCAGCGTGGCCGTGGACGTCATTGATGCGTTTGAAGTGATCGAGGTCGATCAGTGCCAGGCCATGCACGACACCTGCATCCATCGCATTCAACTCACGAGTGGCCAGGCGCAGGAAGTGCCGACGGTTGAACAGGCCGGTCAGTTCATCGGTGGCGACCAGGTTTTCGAGCTGGCGCATCATTCCGCGCAAGGTGTCCTGGTGCGCCTGCAAGGCAAAGCGGCGCTGGCGCATACGTTGTCGCGAGGCCTGGACATAGCGGGCGTAGAACACCAGCCAGACCAGGACGATGAACAACAGGCAGACCTGCAGGACGGCCAGCGCCGGATCAGCCAGCTGGAAATGGTAAGCGTCCCATAGCGTGATGGCGCTGAAACTGAAGAACACCAGAAGCGCGCATCGAATAAATGCGTATCGCGACAGATGGAACAGGCCAAACAGCAGGATTAACAGATAGAAGACCAGGAACGTGCCGCGAGCATCGTCCAGGTGGGCAATCAGCCAGGTTTGCCAGCCCAGCCCCAAGAGCACTTGCGCTTCGGTCAGGCTGGGGTCCGGAAGACGCAGGTTGCGGCCGCTGTAGAAAAATCCGAACAGGGTCACTTGGCTGATGATCACCAGCACACTGCCAATGGCGACGCTGGCAAACGGTGCATTGTAATGTCCGGTAAAAAAAGCCAGCCACAGTAGCAGCAAGGCCAGGGCATAGGTACCGGCGGCGAGGGCGAAGCGTTTGAGTAAAAGTCGTTGGATGGCGTTATGGGTCAATCGTTGACTCACCGTGCGAAAAAAACGCTGTTTGAGTGTCCTACTCTACAGTCCGGATGCCACTTTAGTGGCGAGCCTGATAAATGACCAATCAATTCTAAGCTCGAAAAACTGACGTCAAAACCATGACTCGATTTGAGCGTAATCCGGCACCCCTTTGGCAGCTGCAGCCAATGCGACCAACGAATGACCTCTGGCGGGTGTTTACCAAACCGAGGCGCGGTATACTGCCGCGCCTTTTTAGCGTCGCGCCAGCAGCCCCGGCGTGCCTTGAAAGGTGCTTGCAACCGACCGATGCACCCAAGCTGCAAGCACCTTATTGAATGTTCCCGTCTTTAAGAGGAGCGCGACTCATGACCGTGATCAAGCAAGACGACCTGATTCAGAGCGTTGCCGACGCCCTGCAGTTCATTTCCTATTACCACCCCGTGGATTTCATCCAGGCGATGCACGAAGCCTACCTGCGCGAAGAATCGCCAGCGGCCCGTGACTCCATGGCGCAGATCCTGATCAACTCGCGCATGTGCGCCACCGGCCACCGCCCGATCTGCCAGGACACCGGCATCGTCACCGTGTTCGTGCGCGTGGGCATGGACGTGCGTTGGGATGGCGCCACCATGGGCCTGGACGACATGATCAACGAAGGCGTACGTCGCGCCTACAACCTGCCGGAAAACGTCCTGCGCGCTTCGATCCTCGCCGATCCGGCGGGCGCTCGCAAGAACACCAAGGACAACACCCCGGCCGTTATCCACTACTCCATCGTCCCGGGTAACACCGTGGAAGTGGACGTGGCGGCCAAGGGCGGCGGTTCCGAGAACAAGTCGAAAATGGCCATGCTCAACCCGTCCGACTCGATCGTCGACTGGGTGCTCAAGACCGTTCCGACCATGGGCGCCGGCTGGTGCCCACCGGGCATGCTCGGCATCGGCATCGGCGGCACCGCCGAGAAAGCTGCCGTCATGGCCAAGGAAGTGTTGATGGAATCCATCGACATTCACGAGCTGAAGAAGCGCGGCCCGTCCAACCGTATCGAAGAGATGCGCCTGGAGCTGTTCGAGAAGGTCAACCAACTGGGCATTGGCGCCCAGGGCCTGGGTGGCCTGACCACCGTGCTCGACGTGAAGATCATGGACTACCCGACCCACGCCGCTTCGTTGCCGGTGTGCATGATCCCGAACTGCGCCGCCACCCGTCACGCGCACTTCGTATTGGATGGCTCCGGCCCGGCAACCCTGGAAGCGCCACCGCTCGATGCCTACCCGGAAATCGTCTGGGAAGCCGGCCCGTCGGCCCGTCGCGTCAACCTCGACACCCTGACCCCGGAAGAAGTGCAGAGCTGGAAGCCGGGCGAAACCGTGTTGCTCAACGGCAAGATGCTCACCGGTCGCGACGCTGCGCACAAGCGCATGGTCGAGATGCTGAACAAGGGTGAAACCCTGCCGGTAGACCTGAAAGGTCGCTTCATCTACTACGTCGGCCCGGTTGATCCGGTGCGCGAAGAAGTAGTGGGCCCTGCCGGTCCGACCACCGCCACGCGGATGGACAAGTTCACCCGGCAGATCCTCGAGCAAACCGGCCTGCTGGGCATGATCGGCAAATCCGAGCGTGGCCCGACCGCGATCGAAGCGATCAAGGACCACAAGGCTGTGTACCTGATGGCTGTCGGCGGCGCGGCCTACCTGGTGGCGCAAGCCATCAAGAAATCCCGCGTGGTGGCTTTCGCCGAACTGGGCATGGAAGCGATCTACGAGTTCGACGTGAAAGACATGCCAGTGACTGTTGCGGTAGACAGCAAGGGCGAGTCGGTACACATCACCGGTCCTGCCATCTGGCAGAAAAAGATCAGTGAAAGCCTGGCGGTAGAAGTGCAGTAAGCATTTCAGACACGTCTGGCAAAGGCGACAGGGGCCATGCTCCTGTCGCCTTTTTTATGGCTCATGCTATGGTGCGCGCCCACCGTCCCTAGTGTAACGCCCAGCATGTTCGAGTCATCTCGCCCCCTGCGCCTGACGCTCTACGCCTTCGTTATCGTTGCCGGCGCTGTCATTGCAGCCACCCTGGCCATGCGCCACGCCGAACGCCAGGCGCTGGTGGAGGACGCTGCCCGCGCGAATCAGCAACTGGGCTTGTATGCGACCTCGTTGCACACCCTGATCGAACGCTACCGTGCCCTGCCCGCCGTGCTGGCCCTGGACCCGGAGTTGCGCTCGGCCCTAGACGGGCCAGTGACCGCAGAACAGCAGGACCTGCTCAACCGCAAGCTGGAACAAATCAACGGCGCCGCCGAGTCGTCGACCCTGGAGCTGCTCGATCACACCGGCCTCGCCGTGGCCGCGAGCAACTGGCGCCTGCCCAGTAGCTATGTCGGGCACAATTATGGTTTTCGACCTTACTTCAGTCAGACCCGTACCTTGGGCTCCGGGCGCTTCTATGCAGTGGGGGTAACCAGTGGGATTCCCGGTTACTTCCTGTCCAGCGCGGTGACTGCCGACGATGGGCGATTTCTCGGGGCCATGGTGGTCAAGCTCGAATTTCCCGAGCTGGAGCGGGAATGGCGCCAGGGCAGCGATACCTTGCTGGTCAGCGATGCGCGCGGGGTGATCTTCATCGCCAACCAGCCGGGCTGGCGTTATCGCTTGCTCAAACCGCTGAATGACAACGATCGTGCAGAACTCCAGGCTACCCGCCAGTACGACAAGCAGCCCCTGACGCTGCTGGACTACCAGCCCCTGCAAAATTTCGACGAAGATAGCGACCTGGTGCGGGTAGACGGCCCGGACGGCAATGTCCAATACCTGTGGGAATCCCTGCCCCTGGCCGCCGAGGGCTGGACCCTGCACCTGTTGCGCCGCCCGCAGATATCCTTCGAAGATAGCCGCACTGCCGCCCTGGCTGCGGCTGGATCATGGTTGGCGCTGGTGTTCCTGTTGCTGTTTCTCAACCAGCGCTGGCGCCTGGCGAAGATGCGCCAACGCAGTCGCGAAGAGCTCGAACGCCTGGTGGAGGAGCGCACTCGTGACCTGCGCACCGCCCAGGACGGCCTGGTGCAATCGGCCAAGCTCGCGGCCCTCGGCCAGATGTCCGCAGCCCTGGCCCACGAAATCAACCAACCGCTGACGGCCCAGCGCATGCAGCTGGCAACCTTGCGCCTGTTGCTCGACCACGGTCGGGTGGATGACGCTTATAAGGCACTCAAGCCGGTGGACGACATGCTCACGCGCATGGCCGCCCTCACCGGCCACCTGAAAACCTTTGCCCGCAAAAGCCCCAGCGGCCTGCGAGAACGCCTGGACCTGGCGACCGTGGTGGATCAGGCATTACAACTGCTTGAAACTCGCCTGCGCGATGAGCAGGTCAGCACGGTGCTGCACCTGACGCGCCCGGCCTGGGTGCGAGGTGACTCGATTCGCCTGGAGCAGGTGCTGATCAACCTGTTGCGCAATGCCCTCGACGCGATGCACGACAAACCTTGCAAGCGCCTGGAAATTCGCCTGGAAGAGGATGAGCAGCTGTGGCGCCTGATCGTGTCGGATAACGGCGGTGGCATAGCCGAAGAACACCTGAGCAAAGTCTTCGATCCGTTTTTCACCACCAAACCCGTCGGTGATGGCCTCGGTATCGGCCTGGCCGTATCCTTTGCCATCGTGCATGAATCCGGTGGACGACTGAGCGCGGACAACCTCGGCAACGGCGCGGCGTTCACCCTCACCTTGCCGATCGACCTGGAGGCTCAAGGCCCATGCTCAACTCAGTAATCGTCGTCGACGACGAAAGCAGCATTCGCAGCGCCGTCGAGCAATGGTTGAGCCTGTCAGGCTTCGAAGTGCAATTGTTCAGTCGCGCCGAAGAGTGCCTGGCGCAGCTGCCCGAGCACTTTGCCGGAGTGATTCTCAGCGACGTGCGCATGCCCGGCATGAGCGGCCTGGAGCTGCTGGCCGAAGTGCAGCGGCGCGATGCCGACCTGCCGGTGATCCTGCTGACCGGCCACGGCGATGTTCCGATGGCCGTGGACGCAATGCGCGACGGTGCCTACGACTTCCTCGAAAAACCTTTCAGCCCCGAGACATTGCTGGGCAGCCTGCGCCGCGCCCTCGACAAGCGCCGCCTAGTGCTGGAGAACCGCGCCCTGCATGAACTGGCCGACAACCGCGCCAAGCTGGACACCACCCTGCTGGGTGTGTCCCGGGGATTGCAGACATTGCGAAGGCAGGTGCTGGATCTGGCGGCATTGCCGGTCAATGTGTTGATCCGCGGTGAAACCGGCAGTGGCAAGGAGCTGGTGGCCCGCTGCCTGCACGACTTCGGGCCACGGGCCGGGAAGCCCTTTGTGGCGCTCAACTGCGCGGCGATCCCCGAGCAACTGTTCGAAGCCGAACTGTTCGGCCACGAAAGTGGCGCGTTCACTGGCGCCCAGGGCAAGCGCATCGGCAAGCTGGAGTACGCCGACGGCGGCACGCTGTTCCTCGATGAAATCGAAAGCATGCCGTTAGCCCAGCAGGTGAAATTACTGCGAGTGCTGCAGGAGCAGAAACTCGAGCGCCTGGGTTCCAACCAGAGCATCCGCGTAGACCTGCGGATCATCGCCGCGACCAAGCCTGACTTGCTGGACGAAGCCCGGGCCGGACGTTTCCGCGAAGACCTGGCCTATCGCCTGAACGTTGCCGAGCTGCGCCTGCCGCCCCTGCGCGATCGGCGTGAAGACATTCCGCTGCTGTTCGAGAACTTTGCCCAGAGTGCTGCCGAGCGTCTGGGCCGCACGTTCCCGCCGCTGACGGGGGCACAGCTCAGCCACTTGTTGAGTCACGACTGGCCGGGCAACGTCCGCGAACTGGCCAACGTCGCCGAGCGCCAGGTGTTGGGGCTGGATGAGCCGGTAACGGCGGCCAGTGAACCAGCCCAATCATTGGCGGCTCGCCAGGAGGCTTTCGAAGAGCATTGCCTGCGTGCGGCGTTGACCCGGCACAAGGGTGATGTGAAGGCGGTGCTCGAAGAGTTGCAGCTGCCGCGTCGGACCTTCAACGAAAAGATGCAGCGGCATGGGCTTACTCGCGAGATGTTCTTGTAGGTTGCGTGGTGGCGCCATCGCGAGCAGGCTCACTCCTACAGGTGATCAAACACAATTCCCTGTAGGAGTGGGCCTGCTCGCGATGAGGCCAGTCCGGCCAATGCAAACGCCG
>NZ_JAPJIV010000029.1 GCF_026241895.1 Pseudomonas sp. RIT-562
TCCTACTGCAATTGGCGGTAATTATGGCTGGCCAATAATTATTGCCCAGCCATAAAAATCACTAAACCTCGAAGCTCCCTTCGTAGCGTCTGAATTCATTGCTGTCACGAACCAGCAATTGCATCAGTTTTGGACGTCCTGATCATTTGTACGTTTTTTGAGCAGAAAAGGCTTCACTCATGTCGCCAGTGTAGACATGAGCCCATAACGTGTCGCCGCCGACGACATGTTGGCGAAACGTGTTCTCGAAAGCCGGTTTCGACGACATGACACTCCCCCAGACAAAAATCTCCCACCCAGAAATAAAAAAACCCCGAACCAGTCGGGGTTTTTTCACACACGAAAACTCAAATCAGCATCAGAAGATGTTGATCGGGTAATCCACAAACACACGCACTTCGTTGCCGCTGACGTTGTACTCGCTCGACTTCTGCGAGACACGCAAGATCGAGCTGCGCAGTTTCACGCTGAGGTCTTTAGCCGGGCCGCTTTGGACGACGTATTTGAACTGGTTGAAGATTTCGCGCTCGGTACCGCCTTCGCTGGTGGAAGTGGTGATGTTGTCACCGCGCACGTAGGCGAAGTTGTAGCTCAGGCCTGGCACGCCGAAGGTGCCGAAGTCGAGGCCGTAGCCCAGCTGCCAGCTGCGTTCGTCTTCAGCGTTGAAGTCGGACCAGTAGGAGTTCGCCAGGTAGATGGTGTTACCGCCGTCGCCAACACGACCTTGGCCGCGCTGATAGCCGCCGTAGGCGTAGCCCAGGTTGCTGTCGCCGGTGCTGCGCTGGTGGGCGATGGTGAACGAGTGCGGGCCGGTGGCGAAAGTCGCCGCCAGGCTCCAGATCTTGTTATCGTCGCCGGTGGCGCCGCTGTCACGGACGTAGGAATCTTCCAGCTTGGTGCGATAGCCGTTGAAGTCCAGGGTCAGGGACTGATCTTTGTCGATCGGGAATACGTAGTTGGCGTTGAGGTACTGTTTCTTCAACACGTCTTCAACGTCGGACGCGTAGACCGCTGCCTTGAATTGCTCGGTGAACTGGTAGCTACCGCCCAGGACGTTGATCGACTTCAGGCCACCGCTGTCACGACCTTCAGCGCTCTTGCGCGATTCGGCAGTAAAACGGCCGGCGTTCAGCTCGAGGCCCTTGATCTCCTTGGAGGTGATCAGGGTGCCGGTGTAGCTTTCCGGCAGCAGGCGTGAGTTGTCGTAGTTCAGCACCGGCAGGGCCGGCATCTGGTCGCCGTAAGTCAGCGTGGTGCTGGAGAGACGGAATTTGACCGCTGCGCCGCCTTTGGACAGGTCATCCGCCGCGTTGCCGCTGGCACCTTGTTTAAAGAAGTCGATACCGCCAGCGCCGCTGCGGCCTTTGCCGCCATCCAGGCGCAGTGCGTACAGACCGAAGGCGTCAACACCGACACCAATGGTGCCTTGGGTGAAGCCGGACGAGAAAGTGCCGATGGCCGCTTGGCCCCACTCGGCCTTGTCCGGGTTGCCATCTTTGTAATCACGATTGATGTAGGCATTGCGCAGCAGCACTTTGAGGCTGCTGTCTTCAACAAAACCCTTGGACTCGGCCTGGTCGTTAGCCATGGCCTGTGTAGCGCTCAACATCCCCAGAGCGATCAGGCTGATTCGCTTATTCAACATTTTGTTCTTTTCCTTATTACCGGTTGATACGCGCTGTGCCGAACGGCTGAAACGGCGCTGTTGCGCTCTTTTTTCAACGCAAAACAAAAAGGCCCGCCCACGAGAAATCGAGGCGGGCCTTTTATTATTTTGTCAGTCATGGCGGTTGGCCACAGGCGTTGGGGCGAATCCTAGCCGCGCCCATAACTATGTGTCAATTTCAAGAATCGTCTGTAAATAGGCGAAAAAAGTCTAAGGAATCATCAATGTATGATTTTTGACATGATTGGTAACAATCGGGCGTCGGAACTTATCAGGAATAAATATCGGAAGTAAATAGCACGCATTATCATTCGCGCCGTTTTAGCTCCATCCCAAAAAATCCTACGGACGCGTTCATTAAATGCCTGCCCCTCTTCGCCTTGTGCCCTTCAGCTTGGGTCTTTCAGCTGTGCTTTCTGCCGGTTTTTCCTACGCCGCACCTACCACTTTACCGGCGACTTCCATCAGCGCCGAAGCTGAAGCCGATGATCCGCGAGTGAAGGAAACCAGCACGGCGACCCGCACGGCGACACCGGTGCGTTACGTTCCCCAGGCCATCGACTCGGTAAAAACCGCGAACGTGATGGACTACGGTACCAACGACCTGGGCACTGCCCTTAGCGGCATTCCGAACGTCAGCAGTGGCGCCGACACTCGGTTCGACAGCCTGCGCATTCGGGGTTTCGACGCCAGTAACGACTTTTACCTGGACGGCATTCGCGACGACAGCCAGTACGTGCGCGACCTGCACAATATTGAAAAGATTGAGGTACTCAAGGGCCCGGCAGCGGTGCTGTATGGCCGTGGTAGCCAGGGCGGGATCGTCAATCGGGTCAGCAAGCAGCCTGAATTCGGGCGCCGCTCCACCATCGAAGCCCAGGGTGGCAGCGAAGATCTGCGCAGCCTGTACGCCGACCTGAGCACTGATCCAACCGACAACATCAGCCTGCGCCTGAACATGGGCAACATGGACGAGAACAGCTTCCGCGATGGCGTCAGCGGCAACCGTCAACTGTTCGCGCCATCGATGAGCTGGCAGCTGACGCCGGACCTCAACTGGCTGGTGCAGTACGAATACAGCCGTTACAACCGCACTCCGGATCGCGGCATTCCCGGGGTGAACGGGCGTCCGGCGGATGTAGGCCGGGATACGACCTACGGCAGTGATCACGATTTCATCGACGACAAATCGCAATCCCTACGTTCAAAACTCAGTTATGAACTGAGCGACAACTGGCAACTGCGCCACACCCTTGGCGTGTTCAAGCTCAACAGCGATTTTGATAACACCTACCAGACCGGCTACAACTCGACGACCAATCAGGTCACCCGCCAGCATTGGCAACAGGACCTGAGCACTCGTAACGTTTTCAACAACGTCGAGCTGGAAGGTGGATTCGATACTTTCGGCCTGGAGCACCGTTTGCTCACAGGTATTGAAATTGGCAGTCAGCGCCGCGATCCGACGCTGTACAACGCGGCGACTTCGGGGCCAGGAAGCTCCCCGGTGCCGGCACTCGATCTGTTTAATCCCAACCGTGAATTGCGCCATACCGGGCGCATGCAGGTGTCGAGCAACAACCACACCGAAGTCGAAAGCCGCGCGGTGTACGTGCAGGATCAGCTGCGCCTGAACGATCAATGGCAGATTCTGGCCGGTCTGCGCTACGACACCTTCGACATCGAATCGACCAACCAGCTGCGGGACATTTCCGAAGACCGTGACAGCCACAGCACCAGCCCGCGCGTTGGACTGGTGTGGACCCCGCTGCAGAATCATTCCTTCTACGCGTCCTGGAGCAAGACCTTTTCGCCAGTGGGTGGCGGGTTGATCGGCATTACTCCAGGTGCCACCGGTAACGGCAATGACCTGAGCCCGGAGCTGACCAAGCAGAAAGAGATCGGCGTGAAGTCCGATTGGCTCGACGATCGACTGAGCACCACGCTGGCGATCTACGAACTGGAACTCTACAACCGCCGCACCAGCGACCCACTGGATCCGACCATCACCCTGCTTACCGGCAAACAGCGCTCCCGCGGGATCGAGCTGACAGGCACGGGCCGGATTATCGGTAACTGGTATGTGCGCGGTGGCGTGGGCATCCAGGATGCAACGGTCGAGAAGGACAACAACGGTTTCGAAGGCAATCGCATCAGTGACGTCGCCAAGCGCAATGGCAGCCTGTTCGTGACCTGGAAACCGGAGATGGGTTGGTACGCGGAGACCGGTTTGACGTTGGTGGGTGATCGCTATGCCGACAACCTCAACACAGTGATGCTGCCAGGCTATGGCCGCTGGGATGCGTTGGCCGGGTTCCGGCAGAAGGATTGGGATTTGCGTGCGGCGTTGAACAATATTGCGGACAAGGAATATTACGAGTCGGCGACCAGTCAGTATCAGATTCAGCCGGGGGCGCCACGGAGCCTGGTTGTGACCGGAACCTACAGCTTCTGATCACCGCACAACCTTGTAGCAGCTGCCGAAGGCTGCGTTCGGCTGCGCAGCAGTCGCAAGGACCAGACCCACTGCGGTTTGTCTGAAGAATGCAGATACACGGTTTACGACTGCTTCGCAGCCGAACGCAGCCTTCGGCAGCTGCTACAGGTGGTCGGCGACCTTTGGATTTGGCAAAAAAAAGCGCCGCCATCCCGGCAGCGCTTTTATCAATCCGTTGTTTTCTTCTTATCCTTCCATCACATCCCACAACGCTTCCAGTTCCGCTTCGCTGAATAAACCAGCGGGGTAGCGCTCGATCATCATCCGGCGCGGATCAGGTTCCCTGATCTGACGCGTTCCATTGGATTTCAACCAGTGCGCCAGGAGCTGGAGCGATTCGTTATTGACTGCCAGGGGATGCGACGCCTGCTCGCTCAATACGTTTACTTCGGCGTTCATCTCCGCGCTCTCTCCCGGTTTGTGAGCGGCTAACTTATCCAAGGTTTGTGACAGAACATCGCAGTTCTCTCCTCCCTGTTTAACCCAATGATCGATACAAGAGCTGTGCCAATGTGTTGGCGTTTGCGATAAGTGGATACAAAAAGGCCCGCAGTCCTGATGGGCTGCGGGCCTCGCGTATCGGTAAACAGCGAATCCACTGAGTCAAAAAATTTTCAGTTAACTCAATCTGTTACAACCTCACTCATTCGATGTGCGGCGCCGGCTGCTGTTGGGTAAGGCAGTGAATGTTGCCGCCGCCCAGTAACAGTTCACGGCCGGGCACCATCACCACTTCATGCTGAGGGAACAGGCTCTGCAGGATTTCCCGCGCAGGACCATCCAACGGATCGTCGAAGCTCGGGGCGATGATGCCGCCGTTGACGATCAGGAAGTTCACGTAGGAACCGGCGAGCCGCACGGTAGGATTCCGTTCCTGGGTGCCGTCGACCGGATCCACGCCCGCGCACTCTTCCTCAGTCGCATACAGCGGCCCAGGAATCGGCATTTTGTGCACCGTGAATGGGCGTCCCTTGGCATCAGTGGCACTTTCCAGCACTTTCATCGCAGCCTGGCAGCGCGGGTAGTTCGGGTCCTGCGGGTCGTCGGTCCAGGCCAGCAGCACTTCACCTGGCCGGATGTAGCAGCAGAAGTTATCCACATGACCATCGGTTTCGTCGTTGAACAAACCGTCCGGCAGCCAGATGATTTTATCCACAGCCAGGTTGGCGCTGAGCACCGCTTCGATTTCAGCGCGGTCCAGGTGTGGATTACGGTTGCGATTGAGCAGGCACTCTTCAGTGGTGATCAGCGTACCTTCGCCGTCGACATGAATCGAACCGCCTTCCAGCACAAAGCCTTCGGTGCGATAGCGCGGGCTGCGCTCGATCTCGAGGATCTTGCCGCCCACCTGCGAGTCGCGGTTCCACGGGGAATAAAGGCCGCCGTCGAAGCCGCCCCAGGAATTGAAGTCCCAGTTCACTCCGCGAACTTCGCCGCTGTTATTGATCACAAAAGTAGGACCGGTGTCGCGGACCCAGGCGTCGTCGCTGGACATCTCGACCACACGGATATTCGGCACATCCAGGCGCGCACGGGCGTTTTCATACTGGCCGGCGGATACCGCCACGGTCACCGGCTCGAAACGGGCGATGGCCTTGGCCACTGCCACATGGGCGGCTTGCGCGGGTTTGCCGCCCAGACGCCAGTTGTCCGGGCGCTCTGGCCAGATCATCCAGGTTTGGGTTTGTGGCGCCCATTCGGCCGGCATGTGAAAGCCATCGGCGCGGGGCGTGCTGTTTAAAGTGGTCATGACGATCAGGACTCCAAGGCACCGTCTAAGGTTTTGATAGCACCATACAGGTTCGGGCGGCGGTCACGGAAGGAGCCCCACGCACTGCGGGTATGTTCCAGCTGGTCGAGGTCGAAACTGTGGACCAGTACGCCTTCTTCCGTTTCGTTAAGTTCCTGGACCTTTTCGCCGAACTGGTTGGCGATAAACGAAGAGCCGTAGAAGGTGATGTCGTACCCGTCCTGCTCCTCATTGCCAATGCGGTTGCTGGCGATCAGTGGCATCAGGTTGGCGCCGGCATGGCCTTGCTGCACGCGCTGCCAGTGGTCGCGCGAAGAAATGGTTTTGTCGTGCGGTTCGCTACCGATGGCCGTCGGGTAGAACAGGATTTCCGCACCCTGCAGCGCCATGCTGCGCGCGCACTCGGGGAACCACTGGTCCCAGCAGATGCCCACGCCGATTTTCGCGTAGCGGGTGTTCCACACCTTGAAGCCGGTATCGCCCGGGTTGAAGTAGTACTTTTCATGGTAGCCAGGGCCGTCCGGGATGTGGCTTTTCCGATAAATCCCGAGGTTGCTGCCGTCTGCGTCGATGATCGCGATGCTGTTGAAACGCGCGCGGCCGGCCAGTTCGTAGAAGCTGATTGGCAGCACGACTTGCAGTTCCCTGGCGACTTTCTGGAAGTGCTTGATGGCGACGTTGTCTGCAACGGTGGTAGCCAGTTGCAGGTAATCCGCGTTTGGCTTCTGACAGAAGTACGGCGCCTCGAACAGCTCCTGGATCAGGATGATCTGCGCGCCCTTGGCTGCAGCCTCGCGGACCAGCTTTTCAGCGTTTTCGAGGTTGGCCTCAAGGTCCCAGGAACAAGCCATCTGGGTAGCGGCGACGGTAACGATACGACTCATGAATCATCTCCTGGGCAAGCGGCTGGGGTCGAGTGTGACAGCGACCCGTGACAGAAATCGGAAGCCCAGGCGAAGTTGCACCATGCCGAGGCGATGGCGACTTTATAACCGATAAAAATCGGCTTTAGAAGCAGAGATTTGTAGTTCTGCCGAATTTATATCCTTTAAAGCCGATAAGAATCGGTATTACTTGCCGATCCCCAATCCCGTAGGAGCTGCCGAGTGCAACGAGGCTGCGATCTTTTGATCTTAAAAACAAAATCAAAACATCGCAGCCTCGTTGCACTCGACAGCTCCTACACAGCAATGGGCATCAGGTTCAAAGGCCCTCTGCAAGCACCTTCGAAAGCATATCCACAAAGAAATCCACACTCCTGCGCGAAGTCACCATCGGCGGCTTGATCTTCAGCACGTTCAAATAATCCCCTGTCGGCTGCATGAAAATGCCCAACTCGCGCAGTCGATCACACAGCGCCGTAGTCTCCTGCGTCGCCGGCTCCAGCGTCTCGCGGTTACGAATCAGCTCCACCCCAAGATAAAACCCGGAACCATGCACCGCCCCCACCAGCGGATGAATATCGATCAAGGCCTCAAGACGTTCCTTGAAATACCCACCCACGACCTGGGCGTTCTCCCAGAGTTTTTCCTCCTCCATCACATCCAGCACTGCCATGCCGACCTGGCAGCTCACCGGACTGCCCCCGGCGGATGAGAAGAAATAGCCCTCGGCCTCCAGCGCCTCGGCGATTTCCCGGCGAGTGATCACCGCACCCAACGGCTGCCCGTTGCCCATGCCCTTGGCCATGGTGATGATGTCCGGCACCACGCCCTGCTCTTCAAAACCCCAGAAGAAATGGCCCATGCGCCCGTAGCCAACCTGCACTTCATCGGCGATGCACACGCCCCCCTGAGCGCGCACCAGGGCGTAGACCTGTTTCAGATAACCCGGTGGCAGGGAGATCCCGCCGGCGTTGCCATAGACCGGTTCGCAAATAAACCCGGCGAGCTGGCGCTGCTGCGCAGCGATTTTCGCCAGGTTATGCTCGACGCTACGCACGTAGTCGGGAGCGCTGTCGGGACCACGGAATTCGCCACGATAGGTGTTCGGCGCAGTCACTGGGTGCACCCAGTCCGGACGGCTGCTCAGGGCTTGCGGATTGTCGGCAATCGATGTCGAAACCGCGTCCGCACCGACTGTCCAGCCGTGATAGGCCTCCAGCACGCTCAGCATGTCGCGCCCGCCGCTGTAAGCCCACGCCAGGCGGATGGCCAGGTCATTGGCCTCGCTGCCGCTGTTGACCAGGAACACCCGGTCCATGGAGTCCGGCGCCAGCTTCAGCAACCGCTCGGAAAACTCGGCGACCGCCGCGTAGTTGAATCGTGAGTTGGTATTGAGCAGCGACCACTGGCGACTGGCGACCGCTGCCATGCGCGGGTGCCCATGCCCCAGGACGGCGACATTGTTGAGCATGTCGAGATAGGAGCGGCCCTGCATGTCGATCAGGTGATTACGCCAGCCGCGCTCGATGCGCGGCGGGTCAACGTAATAGTGTTTTTGCGTGCGGGCGAAACTGGCGTCGCGACGCGCCAGCAGGGTCTGCGAGTCGAGCTCATGCTCAGCATCGCAGGCCAGCCCGAGCAGACTCGCCGGCGACGGGCATAGCGCCTGCCAGGCGGCAGCACGAGAAGGCGTACAGAACAACGGCGCATTTAACGAAGCGCCGCGGCACAGTTGCACCCGCAACGGCCCGCTCACCGAACCCAGCACCTGGCCTTTGACCAGCGCCGCGCCAGTGTGCAGCGAAGGCTTGACGCCCCACAGTCGCAGGCTCAGCTGCGGACCGTCGAGCTGCAGCACACCCGCTTCGGGTTCATGCACCATGCCGGCAAATGGCGACTCGACTGCCGTGCCCATGGGCACTCTTAACTCGACGTGCAGCGGGCAAGTGTCCGGCTCGCTGGACGAATCCGGCTGGGTGCGCGACAGGCGATATTGCCCGTAGCGACTGGCCGCCAGCTCATGCACTGCGGCGGCCTCGTCCAGCAATCGCTGATCAATCCCCGGCTGGTCCCAGTTACCGGCTTCGAAATGTGGACTCAGGACGCCCAGGTCGATCAGGGCGAATTCGCGCCCGACCAAGCCCGGCAGCAGCGGCGCAAAACCTTCACTGCCAATGCCCGGCAAGTGCTGGCCAACCGCAGACAGGATCGCCGCCTCCATCAATTCCAACGGCAAGGACGTGGCCACACGAAAGATTTCCCACTCGTGGGTCAGGTTGTCACGGCTGTAGGCATTGCCCGGGTCGATACTCACCTGCTGCTCGCCACTGAGCACCAGCACGGCGGCACGGGCGACGATCAGCGGCCACAGCGCCAGCAGTTCTTCGTGGGTCAGTGGATTCACCGAGTGATACGCCTGCACTGCCGGCAGGATATAAAACGGATCGCCAGCGGCATGGTGCAGCAACGCTGCGCAGGTCACCGACAGATCGGTGATGCGCCAGGTGCGGATCAGGTCGCCGAAGTCGATCACGCCCTGCAACTGCCAGACGCGATCGTCATCGCGTTGCCAGACCACGTTGTCGTCGGTGATGTCCATGTGGATGGCCTGCACCGGGAGCTTGTCCACCAGAGGCTGCAGGTGCCGCTCGGCGCGTTCGGCGACATCGGCGATTTGCCGACGCTGGCTGTCATCCTTGATCACCGGCAGCAAGTGCGCGATCAGCGAGTTAGCGTGACGGGCGTCCCATTGCAGCGTGCGAGTCAGGCCGGGATGCTCGAAGCCGGCCAGCGCCAGATCCATTTCGCCGCAAAGCCGCCCGAACCCGGCGACCACTGCCCCAGGCAGATGATCGAGGTCTGTCAGCGGCTGGCCTTCGATATACCCCAGCAGGCGCACATGCACGGTCTGATCGGCCACTTGCAGGGTCAGCAAATCGGCGCCGGTCCTCGCGGTTATGACCTTTGGCACCTGCACCATGGCATGTTCGGCCAGGTGCCTGAGGCCTGCATGCTGGGCTTGCAGCTCTTCTAAAGCGTAGTCGCCGCGGCAGATTTTCAGGACAAAACGGCCCTGATCGCTGTCCACGCGGTAGTTGAGATCCTGCTGGCTGCCCAGGGCGTGCAGCTTTCCAGTCAACCCGTAATGCTCTTCGAGCAGCTCGAGCGCAAGCTCGGCAGGCACTTGTGGGCTAGGTAAACTGGCGCGATGAATCAACGTGGCGAGCGGCATACAACAACCCCTGAGAATTTGATCAGGCGCTTATATCGCCACTGCTCGGGGCGATACGCAACCCCCTTGAATGACACACCCCTCGCGCCATCCGGCACTTTGCGCAAGAATGCCGACCATCAACGCTACAGGCGCTCGACCTCATGACTCCGACTCTCCCCCGCAGACCCCGCTGGCGCAGCCTTGCATTGCTCGCGCTATGCCTGGCGCCGCTGCTGTGGCCGCTGGAGCATCTGGCCGAACGCTATTACCGCAGCGAACTGGCCGGGCAGAACCGTCAGACCCTGGATCTATACGTAGCCAACCTGCTGGGTACCCTGCACCGTTATGAGGTGCTGCCGCAGATCCTCGGCGAGCTTCCCGCCCTGCGCGCCGTTCTCGGCGCGCCGGACGACGGAGTCACCCAGGGCAACGCCAACCGCCTGCTGAAAAACATCAGCGCGCAGACCGGCGCCGAAGTCATGTACCTGATGGACACCACCGGCAAAACCCTGGCGGCGTCCAACTGGGACAAACACGACAGCTTTGTCGGGCGTAATTTCTCCTTCCGGCCGTACTTCAGCGAAGCCATGGCCGGACGGCTCGGGCGTTTCTTCGGCCTGGGCACGACGTCGGCCAAGCGCGGCTATTTTTTCGCCGCGGCCGTTCGTCAAGGCGAAAAGGTCATCGGCGTGCTGGTGGTCAAGGTCGACCTGGACCACACCGAAAGCCTGTGGGGCAATACCCCGGAACAACTGCTGGCGACCGATCACAACGGCGTGGTCATCCTCACCTCACGGCCGGAATGGCGCTTTCGTTCGACTCGAACGTTGAGTGAGGCGGAGAACAAGGCCATCACGGCGATCCAACCCTATCCCACTCGTGATCCCCAGCCACTGAAGCTCAACCCCGACGCATGGCTGACTCAATCCCGACAGATCGACGAGACGGGCTGGACGGTCAACATCCTCGCACCGCGTACCCTGATCGACCGACCAGTGCGTACGGTCGTGGCCATCGGCGGCGCCACCCTGCTGGTGTTGATGCTGCTGCTCGGCCTGATGATGCAGCGTCGGCGCCATTACCTGGAGCGCATCGCGTTCGAAGCCAAAGCCCGCCGCGAACTCGAAGGCCGGGTAGCCGAGCGCACCAGTGACCTGGAAGGCCTCAACCGGCGCCTCAAGGAAGAAGTGCTGGAGCGCGAGCAGGCCCAGCAGGAGCTGGTGCGCGCCCAGGACGACCTGGTGCAGGCCGGCAAGCTGTCGGCGCTGGGCACAATGTCCGCCAGCATCAGTCACGAGTTGAACCAGCCCCTGGCGGCGATTCGCAGCTACGCGGAAAACGCCGAGGTGCTGCTTGATCACCAGCGCACCGACGACGCCCGCGGCAACCTCAAGCTGATCAGTGAGCTGACCGCGCGCATGGCCTCGATCATCGCTCACCTGCGCGCGTTCGCCCGCCGCGACCGTCATGCGCCGGAAAGTGTCGCCCTGCAACCGGCGCTGGACGACGCGCTGGCCCTGCTCGCCAAGCGTCGCCGCAGCATGGAGGTCGAACTGATCCGCGATTTGCCGGCCGCCACCTTGTGGGTCGAAGCCGGAGAAACTCGCCTGCGCCAGGTGCTGGGCAATTTACTGGCGAACGCCCTGGACGCACTCACGGAAAAAGGCCCGCCGCGTAAGCTGTGGTTGAGTGCCCAATCCACTGCTGACAGCGTCACCCTGTACATTCGCGACAACGGCCCGGGTTTTTGCATGGAAGCCCTGGGCCGCGCCAGCGAACCTTTCTACACCACCAAGACCCGCACCCAGGGCCTTGGGTTGGGGCTGGCGATCTGCGAAACATTGATGCGCGCTTTCGGTGGCGAACTGTCGTTCGCCAACCACAAGGAAGGCGGCGCCCTAATCACCTTGAAGTTGCGCGCAGGCGCACCGGGCGTAAGCCTGCAACCGTCCGAGGACCGAAGCGCATGACCATCGACAACCGCATCCAGGTGGTGTTGATCGACGACGATCCTCACTTGCGCCAGGCGCTGAGCCAGACGCTGGACCTGGCCGGGCTGAAGATCCTGCCACTGGCTGAAGCCAAGGGCTTGGCCGCACAAGTGGAGCGCGACTGGCCCGGCGTGGTGGTCAGCGACATCCGCATGCCGGGCATGGACGGCCTCGAACTGCTGACCGAGCTGCATGGCCAGGATCCAGAGCTGCCGGTGCTGTTGATCACCGGCCACGGCGACGTGCCACTGGCAGTGCAAGCAATGCGCGCCGGGGCCTACGATTTTCTGGAAAAACCTTTTGCCAGCGATGCCTTGCTCGACAGCGTGCGTCGCGCGTTGGCCCTGCGCCGGTTGGTGCTGGATAACCGCAGCCTGCGCCTGGCCCTGAGCGATCGCAACGAGCTGAGCGCCCGCCTGGTCGGGCAGTCGGCGCCAATGTCGCGCCTGCGCGAGCAGATCGGCGCCTTGGCGGCCACCCGGGCGGACGTGTTGATCCTCGGTGAAACCGGTGCGGGCAAGGAAGTGGTCGCCCGCGCGCTGCACGATCTGTCGAGTCGTCGCAACGGGCCATTCGTGGCAATCAATGCCGGCGCCCTGGCTGAATCTGTGGTGGAGAGCGAGCTGTTCGGGCACGAACCCGGCGCGTTCACCGGGGCGCAGAAGCGCCGCATCGGCAAGTTCGAATTCGCCAACGGCGGGACGCTGTTTCTTGATGAAATCGAGAGCATGAGCCTGGATGTGCAGGTCAAACTGCTGCGCCTGCTGCAAGAGCGAGTGGTTGAGCGCCTCGGCGGCAACCAGCAGATCCCGCTGGATATCCGCATCATCGCTGCAACCAAGGAAGACCTGCGCCAATCCGCCGACCAGGGGCGTTTTCGGGCTGACTTGTACTACCGCCTTAACGTAGCGCCGCTGCGCATCCCGCCTCTGCGCGAGCGCGGCGAAGACGCGCTGATGCTGTTCCAGCATTTCGCCAACGAGGCCAGCGCTCGCCACGGCCTGCCGCCCCACGAACTGCAACCGGCTCAACGCGCCCTGCTGCTGCGCCACAGCTGGCCAGGCAACGTGCGCGAACTGCAAAATGCTGCCGAGCGCTTCGCCCTGGGCCTGGAGCTGGCGCTGGACAACAGCGCACCGGATGGCACTTCAGGGACCACGGTGGAGGTGGTTGGCGGGGGGTTGAGCGAGCAGGTGGAAAACTTCGAGAAGAGCCTGATCGCCGCAGAACTCGCGCGCTCCCACAGCTCGGTTCGAAGCTTGGCGGAAGCGCTCGGCATCCCGCGCAAAACCTTGCACGACAAATTGCGCAAGCACGGGCTCAACTTTGCCGACGGTGGCGCCAGCACGGCCACTGACGATCTCGACTGAGCTACCGTTCAATCATCGCCAACCGACCAGAGAACGTTCATGAGCAGCGACAGTCGTCACCTGGAAAGCATCCTCCATCACGACATTCCCCTGACGCGGGACATGGGCCTCAAGGTGCTCGACTGGCACGACCAGCAGTTGCGTCTGCACCTGCCGTTGGAGGCCAACGTCAATCACAAGAGCACGATGTTTGGCGGCAGCCTTTATTGCGGCGCAGTACTGGCGGGTTGGGGCTGGTTGCACCTGCGTCTGCGCGAGGAAGGCATTGAAGACGGGCACATCGTGATTCAGGAGGGACAGATCAGCTATCCGCTGCCGGTAACCATGGACGCGATTGCGATTTGCCAGGCGCCGGGCGCGGCGGTGTGGAAGAAGTTTTTGGCGACGTACCGCCGGTATGGGCGGGCGAGATTGACCCTGCATTCACGGATTGTGAATGCAGGGGGTGCCGAGGATGCAGTCACGTTTACCGGGCAGTACGTGTTGCATCGGTAGCGGCCTGTGTAGGAGCCGGCTCCTACGAGGTTGCCAGCGCGAGCAGTTTTTCGCGCCACGCCGCCTTCGCCGGCAGCGCTACAAAAAACCCGTTCAACAGCGATTCACGGGCTGGATAGCTGAACGTTGCCCCGCTCAGCTCCAGCACCTCTCCCCCCGCACCTTCGAGCACGCCCTGGGCCGCCGCCGTATCCCATTGCGAAGTCGGGGCCAGGCGCGGATAACAATCCGCCGCGCCTTCGGCCAGCAGGCAAAATTTCAATGAGCTGCCGATGTTCGCCAACTCCAGCTCACCCAGGCTGGCGCTCAAGCCTGCGAGCAAGCGCTCCTGCTCCGGGCTCGAATGCCGGCGGCTGGCGACTACGGTGAACGCTTCGCCTGCAGGCGGCACATCGCGAACCTGAATCGCCAAGGGCTCGGCGCCTTTGTCACCACGCCATGACCCAAGCCCTGCGCCACCAACATAAAAGCGCCCGTTGGTCGGCATCGACACCACCCCAAACACCACGCGGCCTTGTTCAATCAGCGCGATGTTGACGGTGAACTCTTCGCTGCCCGAAATGAATTCCTTGGTCCCGTCCAACGGATCGACCAGCCACCAGCGCTGCCAGCCAGCTCGCACGCTTTGCGGGATGTTCGCGTCTTCCTCCGAGAGCACCGGAATACTCGGGTCCAGCGCTGTCAGCCCATCCAGAATCAGGTGGTGAGCCGCCAGGTCTGCGGCGGTGACCGGCGAATCGTCGGCCTTGGCAGTCACGGTCGTATCGGTGCGCCAGAACGGCAAAATGGCGTCGCCTGCCTGCAAGGCCAGTTCGATCACTGGCGCCATCAACGGGTGCGGGAAATTCATGCCAGGTACGCCCCTCGTTGAGTCAGCAGATCGCGGGCCAGATAAAGCGCGGCCAAGGCACGGCCTTCGGTGAATTGCGGATTCTGCGCCAGCGCCGACAGCTCCCGCAGGTTGACCTTGCTCACGCCCATCGGCTCGGGCTCGTCACCCTCCAGGCGCTCTTCGTATAGATCAGTTGCCAGCACTACCTGGATCTTCTGGCTCATGTAGCCGGGCGACAGGGATAACTCGGTGAGGTGCTCAAGCTGTCGCGCGCCATACCCGGCCTCTTCCTTGAGCTCGCGCTCGGCGGCCGCCAGCACGTCCTCCCCGGGCTCGATCAATCCCTTGGGCAAGGACAGTTCATATTCATCGGTGCCGCCGCAGTACTCCTCGACCAGCACCGCATGATCCGCATCCAGCATCGCCACGATCATCACCGCGCCATAGCCGGCGCCCTTGCCGACCAATCGCTCATAAGTACGCTCGACGCCATTGGAAAAGCGCAACTTCAGCTCTTCGACGCAGAACAGGCGACTGGTGGCGACAATCTCGCGGGCGAGGATGGTAGGTTTCTGGCGCATGAGCGGCTCCTGGGTGATAGCGAGTTACTATACCCGGCCTATCCTCAATGTTGACCTCGGATATCCTTTTTACCGTTGGAGAAGTTTTTTATGCCCCTGCTGCCCTGGCATGACATCGACACCGTTTTGCTGGACATGGACGGCACCTTGCTCGACCTGCATTTCGACAACCATTTCTGGCTGGAGCATCTGCCGCAACGCTACGCGCAGCTGCACGGAGTCAGCCGCGCCATGGCTGAGATGGAGTTGCAGCCGCTGTTCGAACGCCACGCCGGACAGCTGCAGTGGTATTGCCTGGACTTCTGGAGCACCGAGCTGAAATTATCGGTTCGCGAGTTGAAATTGGAGACCGCGCACCTCATCGCCCTGCGCCCGGATGCGGACACGTTCCTGGCGGCGATCAAGCGTGCTGGCAAGCGCGTGGTAATGATCACCAATGCCCACCGCGATTCGCTGTCGCTCAAACTTGAGCGAATTGAATTGGCGCCGTATTTCGAACGGCTGATCAGCTCCCACGACTACGGCTTCCCCAAGGAAAACCCACAGTTCTGGGATGCCCTGCAGGCGGACCTCGGTTTCGACCCGGCACGCAGCCTGTTTATCGATGACACCTTGCCGATCCTGCGCAGTGCGCGGGACTTTGGCGTGGCGCACTTGCTCGCGGTGCGGGAGCCCGACAGTCGCAAGGGGCCCAAGGACACTGCTGAATTTGCGGCGGTTGAGGATTATCGGGAGCTGGTTGTCGGGCTTTAGACCGAGGCGACTGCATCGCGAGCAGGCTCACTCCTACAGGGGTTTTCACAAGCTATGCATGTGGCCTGTGGGAGCAAGGCTTGCCCGCGATGACAATCTCAATCCTTACTCGGGAATGCGCAACGACTGCCCTGGATAGATCTTGTTCACATCCTTGAGCATCGGCTTGTTTGCATCAAAGATTTTCTGATACTTGTTGGCGTCGCCATACACCCGCAGGGAAATCGCGCTCAGCGTATCGCCCTTCTCCACCACGACAAACTTCGCAGCGACCATCACTGGCCCGGTCACGGTAATCTGGTCGTCAACACCACTGACGCCCGCCACGTTGCCCAGCGCCAACAGAATCTTCTCTTTCTCTTCCTGGGTGGCGGCTTCACCACTGGCAATCACCTTGTCGCCCTCGACCTTCACCTGGATCTTCGAAGTGTCGATCCCCGTCAGCGCATCCTTGACATGCTTGGTCAGCGCCTCGCTGTTGGCTTCGGCCTTGTCCGGCGTCAGTGCATCGAGGATTTTTTCACCGGCTTCTTTAAGAAAACTGAAAAGGCTCATCGTGTGCTCTCCTTGGTAGTAAAAGGGTCCAGACGCAAAAGCCTAGACCAAGGTTGCACGCTGCGGTTCAAACCCGACCAATGACGCCGCTTCCCGCCAGGGGCTAGAATCGGCCCCTTCCTGCGCCCTGGAGCGAAGATGGACATCAAGCAGCTGAAATTCCTCATCGCACTCGACGAAACTCGACATTTCGGCCAGGCCGCCGCGCGCTGCCACATCACCCAACCGACCTTGTCGATGCGTTTGCGCAGCCTTGAAGAAGAGCTCGAATTACCCTTGGTCAACCGCGGCCAACGATTCGAAGGTTTTACCGCTCCGGGCGAGCGAGTGCTGGCGTGGGCG
This sequence comes from Pseudomonas sp. RIT-562, assembly GCF_026241895.1. Taxonomy (GTDB): domain Bacteria; phylum Pseudomonadota; class Gammaproteobacteria; order Pseudomonadales; family Pseudomonadaceae; genus Aquipseudomonas; species Aquipseudomonas mandelii_F. The sequence goes on from NZ_JAPJIV010000029.1 coordinate 16,931, forward strand.
CGCACAGTACTGGCGGCCTACGACGGACTGCAGGCCGAGGCGGCGGCCTGCCGCGGCAACCTGGTCGGCACCCTGCGCCTGGGGGTGGTGCCGTTGTCGAGTTTCGATCCATTGCCACTGATGCAGCGCCTGCATGCCGAACACCCGAATCTGCGCTTCGAGTTGTCGGCCCTCAGCTCCGAGCAAATCCTTGAACAACTGGCAAACAATCGCCTGGACCTCGGCGTGTCTTACCTTGAACGCCTCGACGGTGAACGCTTCGACTCCCTGGCCTTCAGCGAAACCCGCATGGGCCTGCTCTATGATCAGCGCTTCTACAATTTCGGCGAGGCACCGCTGAGTTGGGAGTCGTTGGTCGAACTGCCCCTGGGCATGCTCACCAGTGGCATGCACTTTCGCCAGTCCATCGACCACAATTTCCACAGTCGCGGCCTGAGCCCGCGACCTCTGCTGCAGACCGACGCCGTTCATCAACTGTTACAAGCTGTGCACGGTGGTTTGTGTTGCGCCGTGATGCCGCTGGACGGCGGCCTGGAAAACCTCACTGACCATTTGCGCCTGCAACCCATTGAAAACGCCCAGACTCTGGCGCGCCTGGGGTTGATCATGCGGCGTACCGCGCCTCGGTCGGCCCTGGCCGAAGCGTGTTTTGCGATCTATCAGAAATCATCCAGCGACGCTTGATCGACGCCATCTATCGGTAGATCAGTAATAGCGATTAGACGCGACCGTTTGACGCGCCTAGGCTTAAAGCTGATCAAACCGTGGTGATGCCATGAACGCCAAGCGCCCAGCCTGCGCGGCGCCTGCCCTCGAAACGCCCGCGCCTGCTGCGAGTCAGACCTACAGCTATAGCAACCTCGATGAGTCCGGATCGGCCAATACCGAGCTGGCCGAGGAAGTCGCGCTGGCGATTGCCTACAACGGCATCAGCCAGGCCGTGATGCTGGTGACCCCTACCGACCTGGAAGACTTCATCGTCGGCTTCAGCCTCGGCAGCGGCATCATCAAGGACCCTGCCGACATCTACGACCTGCAGCTCAGCGGCTCGGGTTCGGCGCAGTACGCACAAGTCACCATCGCCAACCGCGCATTCTGGAACCTCAAGCAGCAACGCCGGCAACTGGCTGGAACCAGCGGTTGCGGGCTGTGCGGAGTGGAGGCGGTCGAGCAGGCACTGCCCGACCTGAAGGTATTACCAGGCGCCCCACTGCCTCCGGTTGCATGGCTAGACGGCCTGCGCCAGCGCATCGGCGCATTCCAGCCGCTTGGCCAACATTGCGGCGCGGTCCATGCAGCAGTGTTCATGAATGATCGGGGAGAGTTGCTGCTGGGCCGCGAAGACATTGGCCGGCATAACGCCCTCGACAAGCTGATTGGCGGACTGATTCGCCAGAACATCCCGATCGGCGCAGGACTGGCGATAGTCACCAGCCGTTGCAGCCTCGAATTGATCCAGAAAGTGTTGCGCGCAGGTATCCAGACCCTGGTCAGCCTGTCCTCGCCTACGGGCCTTGCCGTGCAGTGGGCGCGCCGCCACAACCTCAATCTCATCCACCTGCCGCAGAAAAGTGCGCCGCGGGTCTACAGCCCTGCGATGGAGAACCTAGCGTGAGCCAACATCATCAAGCCGACCAGAAACCCGTCCCCCGCTACAAGCCTTACAAAGGCCCGGCCGGTGGCTGGGGCGCGCTGATCAGTGTGGCCCAGGCGTGGCTGACCAGCGACAACGCGCTGAAGAACCTGCGCATGATGCTCAAGACCAACCAAAACGGTGGATTCGATTGCCCAGGTTGCGCCTGGGGCGATTCGCCAGAAAGCGGCATGGTGAAGTTCTGCGAGAACGGCGCCAAGGCGGTGAACTGGGAAGCGACCAAACGCCGGGTGGATGCCGGCTTCTTCGCCAAGCACAGCGTCAGTTCGCTGCTGGAGCAGAGCGACTACTGGCTGGAGTATCAAGGCCGCCTGACCGAACCGATGAGCTACAACGCCGAAACCGATCGCTACCAGCCCATTAGCTGGGAAGCTGCGTTCGCCCTGATCGGCAAACATCTACAGGGCCTGTCGACCCCGGATCAAGCCGAGTTCTATACCTCGGGCCGCGCCAGCAACGAGGCCGCCTACCTGTATCAATTGTTCGTGCGCGCCTATGGCACCAATAACTTCCCAGATTGTTCGAACATGTGCCACGAGGCCAGTGGCGTGGCGTTGGCACAGAGTGTCGGCGTGGGTAAAGGCACGGTGACTTTCGACGATTTCGAACACGCCGATGCGATATTCGTCTGGGGCCAGAACCCTGGCACCAACCATCCGCGGATGCTTGAGCCGTTGCGTGAAGCGGTCAAGCGCGGCGCCCAGGTGGTGTGCGTCAACCCATTAAAAGAGCGCGGGCTGGAACGCTTCCAGCACCCGCAACACCCGATCGAAATGCTCACCAATGGCGACAAGCCGACCAACACCGCGTACTTCCGTCCGGCACTCGGTGGCGACATGGCCTTGCTGCGCGGCATGGCCAAATTCCTCCTGCAGTGGGAGCGTGACGCGCAGAAGAGTGGCGGGCCAGCGGTGTTCGACCACGACTTCCTGAATGAACACAGCGTCAACGTGCTGGAATATCTCGGCGCCATCGACGACACCCCATGGGAGCAGATCGTCGAGCAATCCGGCCTCGCGCTGGTAGAGATCGAGCAAGCGGCGCGCATGTACGCTTCGGGCAAGAACGTCATCATGTGCTGGGCGATGGGCATTACCCAGCACCGTCACTCGGTGCCGACTATCCAGGAAATCGCCAACCTGATGCTGCTGCGCGGCAACATCGGCCGCCCAGGCGCAGGCCTGTGCCCGGTGCGCGGCCACAGCAACGTGCAAGGCGACCGGACCATGGGCATCAACGAACGTCCGCCGGTGACGTTCCTCGACTCCCTCGAGCGCCGCTTCCAATTCAAGGTGCCGCGCGAGAACGGCCACAACGTGGTCGAGGCGATCCACGCGATGGCCGAAGGTCGCGCCAAGGTCTTCATCGGCCTGGGCGGCAACTTTGCCCAGGCGACGCCGGACAGCCCGCGTACTTTCAAGGCCCTGAGCAACTGCGACCTGACTGTGCAGATCAGCACCAAGCTCAACCGCAGCCATCTGGCGCACGGCAAGGAAGCACTGATCCTGCCGTGCCTGGGTCGCACCGATATCGATATCCAGACTGAAGGCCCGCAGGCGGTCACTGTTGAAGATTCGTTCAGCATGGTCCACGCCTCCAACGGCCAGCTGCAACCGTTGTCGAACCAGATGCGCTCGGAGCCATCGATTATCGCTGGTATCGCCGCCGCTACCTTGGGCAGCCAGCCGGTGGACTGGAACTGGCTGGTGGCCGACTACGACCGCATTCGCGACCTGATCGCCGACACTATCCCAGGCTTCAAGGACTTCAACGAAAAAGTGAAGAATCCGGGCGGTTTCTACTTGGGCAACAGCGCCGGTGCGCGTAAATGGAATACTCCGTCGGGCCGGGCCAACTTCCGACCGAATATCCTGCCCAAGGACCTGGTCCACGAACGCACCCGCGCCACAGGCGTGTTGCCAGACCTGATCATGCAGTCGATGCGGTCCCACGATCAGTACAACACCACGATCTACGGGCTTGATGACCGGTATCGCGGGGTCAAGGGCCAGCGTGACGTGCTGTTCGTCAACGAAGCGGACATCATCCGCCTGGGCTTCAAGCCAGGGCAGAAAGCTGACATTGTGTCGATCTGGGACGATGGGCGTGAGCGTCGGGTGAAGGGCTTTACGCTGCTGGCGTTTGATATTCCGGCGGGGCAGGCAGCCGCTTATTATCCAGAGGTGAATCCACTGGTGCCGTTGGAGAGCACCGGGGATGGCAGTCACACTCCGACTTCGAAGTTCGTGGCGATTCGGTTGGAAGCGGCGAGCGATACCGGCTTGATCATGGCCAAGTCTGCGTAGCCGTCGTCGACACGCCTGACGCCATCGCGGGCAAGCCTTGCTCCCACAGTTTCATGCGTTCAGACGATTTTTGCGCAATGCAGGGCCTTGTGGGAGCAAGGCTTGCCCGCGATGGCGTCAGAACGGCCAAGCCCATCTCGGACACTTTCCAATCACCCACAAAAAAGGCCGTTTCGGTGAAGAAACGGCCTGTCTTAAGTAGATAAAGACCAGCGAAAAAGCATTAAGTTCCGCCCAAAAAACAGTAACTTACGCAATTGTGTACAAGTCGTGTCACTCGTCGGATTTCGATTGTCACCACCACCTCCCAGCCTCAGGATCGCGCCGTCATCCCCTTGAGGTTCCTCTATGAAGTTCTCCTCGATTCTCTTGTTGTCCCTTGGCCTGGTCAGTGGCTTCGCTTCTGCCGGAGGCACCACCGAAGCAGGTGTGGGCGGCGCATTGGGCGGGGTTTTGGGCTCGGTCGTCGGTCAATCGTTAGGCGGCAATACAGGTTCAACCATTGGCGCGGCCCTTGGCGGCGCGGGTGGTAGTGCAGTCGGCGCAGACAAACGCAGCCGTGGCGAAGCGGCCATCGGTGGTGCGCTGGGCGCAGCCGGCGGTAACGTGGTCGGCCGCAGCATGGGCGGCACCACAGGCAGCCTGATCGGCTCCGCAGCTGGCGGTGGCGCCGGCGGCGCACTCGGCAACTACATGGGCAACAAAAGTGATGAGGACGATGATCGTCGCTCCCATCGCAGTGGCCGTGATGATCGTCGCTACTACCGCGATGGCCATCCAGGTCGTGGTCATGCCTACGGCCACCGCAAGCACAAACATCGCTATCGCGACTGAGGCAGCGCCTCGGTTACCGCTAGAACAAAAAAATCGCAGCCCTTGGGCTGCGATTTTTTTTGCCGGTCAAACCACCAACCGCTCAAGCGCCTCGCGCAACCCGCCAGGAATCGCCACCGGCTGATTCGACCCTCGATCCACAAACACATGCACGAAGCGCCCCGCCGCACAGGCCTCGTCTTCACCGGCCTTGAATACCGCCAGTTCGTATTGCACCGAACTGGTCCCCAGCTTGCCCACGCGAAGGCCGATTTCGATGCGGTCCGGGAAAGCAATCGAAGCAAAATAATCACAGGCTGAACTCACCACAAAACCCACTACCTCACCGTCATGGATATCCAGGCCGCCGACTTCGATCAGGTAGGTATTCACCGCCGTATCGAAGAAGCTGTAGTAAGTCACGTTGTTGACGTGACCGTAGGCATCGTTGTCATGCCAGCGGGTGGTGATGGGCTGGAAATGCGGGTAGTCGCAGCGCTGGTGCATCTGAGTAGATTCCTTGAATTTGAGTTGCATCGGCAATCCATTGTGGGAGCCAGCCTGCTGGCGATGACACCCGCAGGGGCACGGCAATAGTCACCTGTCAGCAAACCCCTTGCCGGTCGCCGCCAACTCCCCGATTAACCGAGCCGGATTCCAATGATCGCCTTGGCGGGTTTCCAATGCCAATAGCCGCTGATGAATATCCGCCAGCCCCTGCTGATCCGCCCAGGCCATCGGACCGCCCTTGTCCGCAGGGAAGCCGTAGCCGTTGAGGTAGACCAGGTCGATGTCACGGGCCGATTCGGCAATGCCTTCCTGGAGAATTTTCGCACCTTCATTCACCAGTGCCAGCAGGCAGCGCTCCAGGATCTCCTCAGGCGAGATCTCCCGGCGTTGAAAGCCCAATCCTTCGCTGACCTCCAGCACCAGCGCATCGACCTCTACGTCGTGCTCAGCCTGACGACTGCCCGCTTCATAGTGATAGTAACCATTGCCGCTCTTCTGGCCGAAGCGACCCAATTCACACAAGCGGTTATCGACCTGTACCTCCGGCGCATCCTGGCCAACGCCGGCCAGCTCCCTGGCGCGCCACCCCAGATCGACGCCCACTACGTCGTACATGCGGAAGGGCCCCATGGCAAAACCAAAACCTTGCAGCGCCGCATCGACCTGATAGGGATATGCGCCTTCCAGCAACATCTTGCGTGCTTCAAGCACGTAGGTATTGAGCATGCGATTACCGATGAAACCCTCGCAGTTGCCTGAAACTACGCTGACCTTGCCCATGCGTTGACCCAGCGCCAGCGCAGCTTCCAGAACCGCCGGTGCGGTGTGCGCGCCGCGGACGATTTCGAGCAACTTCATGATGTGCGCCGGGCTGAAGAAATGCAGGCCCAGTACCTGCTCGGGGCGGCCAGTGACCGCAGCGATGGCGTCGATATCCAGCGCTGAAGTGTTACTTGCCAGAATCGCTTCCGGCTTGAGCAGAGCGTCCAGCTCGCGGAAGATCTTCTGCTTGAGTTCGAGGTTCTCGTATACCGCTTCAATCACCAGATCCACATCCGCGATGGCCGCATAATCGGCAGCCGTCGTCACCCGCGCAACGCGCGCATCCGCTTCAGCCTGATCGATACGGCCCTGGCGAACATTGTGCGCGCAGGTGTCAGCCACGCTGGCCAGGGCTTGCTCGAGCATCTGCGGATTATTATCCACCCACTGCACTGGCACCCCGGCGTTCGCCAGGCACATCACAATGCCCCGGCCCATGGTGCCCGCGCCAATTACGGCGGCGCGCTGAATGTTGAACGGTGTCTGGCTCATGGTTGTTCTCTTGTTGGCGATCCAAAGACAGCCCTCACCATAGTCAGCCATCGATCATTTTTGAAATTTATTCCTGTGATGGGGGACATTCAGCAGATGGATGCGCTTCAGCCAGCCGTTGGGAGGTGAGTTTCGACCCACCCGCGCACTTCGCCATACGGATACGCCTCCAGCACCGCGTACCCGGTAATGCCCCGCGCCTTGAGCTTGGTAAACAACGGCACGCTGATTCCGCACAGGAAACGTGTCACCCGCTCGGTGGTAGGAATGCTGCCGGTGTGTTGCTCGTGCTTGTGGATAAAATCACCGCACAACGCCGCGAAATTTTTATCCACCAGCGCCGGCAACGCTGGAGGCGCTGGCAGTCGCGTGACCTGCCCGTGACACACTGAACAATGGCCGCACTGCCGTGGGGCGTTTTCATCCCCGAAGTACTCGGCCAACCGAAAACCCAGGCAGCGGTCGGTGGCAAACAAGTCCAGCATCGCGTGAATCCGCGCGACCTCGGTTTGCTCATGCCGGGTGAAATACGAATGCAGCTCCGTGGCGAGTGCCTGGCTATCGAAGCCCGCGTCCAGGACGCTGTATACCTCGGTCATCTGCTTGCTTTCGAGCTCGATCCAGCCCTTCTCCTGGAAATAATCCAGTGCCTTGACCACACGATTACGCTCGGCCTGATACTGCTGGTAAAGCGCGTCAAAATTTACCGTAGCCCAGGATCGCGCACGTGAAGAGGTCTGAATGATCGCCGCCACGAAATCCCTGCGCTCGCCTTCGAAATGAGCCAGCAACTCTTCGGGCTCCTGCAAATACTTGAACCGATACTCGGCGTAGTAGGCGTAGCGCGGAGCGATGATCCGGCGCAGCTCCAGCTGCACCAGCAAAGTCTTGAGCGGCAGTTGCCGGATGTTGCTCTGGTCCGCCAGCGGGCCTAGCAGAAACTCCCATTGCCCATCGGGCGCGCAAAGTTTCAACTCATCCAGCACATGGCGGATTCCATCCAGCTCCGGAGTGTCGCCGTAGACGAAGTTTTCCAGCACGTTGAGGCTGTCGCGATTGGCCAGTACCAGACAGTCCGAGGGTTGCCCGTCGCGCCCAGCCCGGCCGATCTCCTGACTGTAGTTCTCGATCGATTTGGGCAGGTCGAAATGCACCACGTTGCGAATGTCGCTCTTGTCGATACCCATCCCAAACGCGATGGTGGCGACGATGCAATTGGATTGCCCGCCCATGAAACGCTTCTGGATTCCTTCGCGCTTATCGTGGGCCAATCCCGCATGATAAGCCTCGGCCTGAATGCCGTTACGACCCAGGTGTTCGGCGATGTGCTCGGCAGTTTTCTGCAGGGTGACGTAGACAATGCTCGGTTGGCCCGGACGCTGGCTCATCCACTCCACCAAGCGCCGTCGCTTGTCCTGCCCAGGCACCGGCTCCACGAGCAAATTGAGATTGGGCCGGTAGAAACCTGTAGTCACCACATCCCCTGGCGCGATGGCGAACTTGGCCTGCATATCCGCGATCACCTTAGGTGTTGCAGTCGCGGTCAGCAGCAGTGCCTGGGGGATATTGAACTGGCGTTGGTAGTCCGGAAGCTTGAGGTAATCGGGGCGAAAATTATGCCCCCACTCGGAAATACAGTGCGCTTCGTCCACTACCAGCAGCGAGATCGGCACTTGCTGGAGGAAGTTGCGAAAACGCTCGTTCTTCAGCCGTTCCACGGAAACCATCAGGATCTTCAGCTCACCTGATTTTGCCCGAGCCATCACATCGGCAGCGGCGTCGCGGCTTTGCGCCGAGTCGATACTGCCTGCCGAGATCCCGTGACGCTGCAGGAAAGCCAGCTGGTCCTGCATCAGTGCCAGCAATGGCGAGACCACCAGCGTCACATGCGGCAGCAATGTGGCCGGGAGCTGGTAGCACAACGACTTGCCCGATCCCGTAGGGAAAATCGCCGCCGCCGAGCGCCCGGCCAGCACTGCACTAATCGCAGCCTCCTGGCCTGGACGAAATTGTGGATAACCGAAAACCTGTTCCAGGGCGTTGTGCATAAGCTGTCACTCCGTTGACCGCTGGCGAAGCCCAAAGCCTAGCTGGCGATCGCCGCGAGTCGAGAAAAGGTCGGGGGTAAAAAGATACGGGATGATACCGCGTCCATCCCGTAATCCTCGGCCATAGCCTGAAACAAACAGAGCACTTTGCCCTCATTGCTGCTCGCGCATTCACCGGTAAGGTTGTTGTTCTCTCGCGAATCATCAGGGCAAGTCGTCCGTTGCGCGCGGTCACTTTTCAAGGAACGAACATGCTTCAACCACCCATGCCTTTATCTCTCTGCACGCTTGCACTGACGTTGCTGCTAAGCGGCTGCCTGACAGCACCCAAGCAACCCCCGATTGACCCCTCGCCATTTGAAACACTGGAATACCAGGGCCAAAAGGGGCTTGCAGTCATTCACGCCTCCAGTCTGTATGCTCGTGGCGGCACCGGCCAGGGCGTAGCTGTCGCACTGGTCGACTCAGGCCTGAATAGCGACCTGCCGGAGTTTCAGGGGAGAGTGGCTAACCCCGGTTTCGATTTTGTGGACAACAAGATTGGCACTACAGATCGAGTCGGTCATGGCACCCAGATGGCCGGTATCCTGGCGGCCAACAAAAATGGCGTGGGCATGCATGGGGTAGCATTCTCTGCACAACTGATTCCCTTTCGTTTCGGGGACGACAATGAGCCATTTTTCTTCGACACCGAAATCTCCAAATCCTGGCAAAGTGGCTTCGACAAAGGTGCACGTATCCTGAACAACTCCTGGGCCAACGCCATCCCGGCCACGGAACTTACCGAGGCTCGCTACAACCAGGTCATGCCCGAGTCGCTGGCAACCGCCCGCAAGCTGGTGCAGGAAGGTGCGGTATTTGTCTTCCCGACCGGCAACGAACTGAAACGTGAACCCCTCGCTGAACCTGGGTTACCGCTGGCTCTGCCAGAACTGGAGAAAGGCTGGATAGCCGTAGTTGCTTTGAAAAATGACGGCAGCGTTATCAATGCCAAATCCAACTATTGCGGCGTGGCCGCTGCCTGGTGCATTGCTGTGCCAGGTGGAGACTCTGGTGCAGAGCAAGGCCTGCTGACCACCGGCAAGGACGGCACCTACGTACAAACCGCAGGCACTTCTCCGGCTGCCGCAATGGTCAGCGGTGCCCTCGCAGCACTGCAGAGCCGCTACCCTGAGCTCACTGCGCAACAAGTACGCGAGCGCCTACTGGCATCGGCGAACCGGAGTGGCATCTACGCCAACACCGAGGCGTATGGCAGGGGCTTGATGGATCTTGAGGCGGCATCCCGTCAGGAGCCGCAGACCGGACGAGAAGTGACCTTCTAAAATTTGCCGCCATTAGTGTTTTGGCCGCCATTCTGGGGTATGTATTCTTCAAGGAGCGCTTGGCGAAGATCCAAGTGCTCGGCGTGGTTCTGGTGCTGCTCGCAGCGTTTGTCCTGCACCTCAAGACCTGAAGCTCACGCGCATAAAAAAGCCGCCCCGGAGGGCGGCTTTTTCGTTACATCAGACCAGCCGTTACAGCTTTGGACCAGCAGCCTTGATGGCATCGCTCACGTCGAACTTCTTGAAGTTCTCGACGAACAGACCAGCCAGTGCTTTGGCCGACTCATCGTAGGCAGCCTTGTCAGCCCAGGTATTACGTGGGTTCAACAGGCCAGTCTCAACGCCCGGCACAGCCAATGGCACGTCGAGGTTGATGGTGTCGAGGTGTTCGGTTTCAGCACCGATCAACGCGCCGCTCTGGATCGCTGCAATGACCGCACGAGTGGTCGGGATGTTGAAGCGTTTGCCAACGCCGTAGCCGCCGCCGGTCCAGCCGGTGTTGACCAGGTAGACCTTGGAGCCGAAGCCACGGATGCGCTTGATCAGCAGCTCAGCGTATTCACCGGCCGGCCGCGGGAAGAACGGAGCGCCGAAGCAGGTGGAGAAAGTCGACTTGATGCCGCTGCCGGAACCCATTTCAGTCGAGCCCACCAGAGCGGTGTAGCCGGACAGGAAGTGGTAGGCCGCTTGTTCTTCGCTGAGGATCGACACTGGCGGCAGTACGCCGGTCAGGTCGCAGGTCAGGAAGATCACCGCGTTTGGCTCGCCACCAAGGTTCTTCTCGGAACGCTTGGCAACGTGCTCCAGCGGGTAGGCCGCGCGGCTGTTCTGGGTCAGGCTGACATCAGCATAGTCAGCGTGCTTGGCGTCATCGATGACGACGTTTTCCAGAACTGCACCGTGCTGGATGGCTTTCCAGATGACGGGCTCGTTCTTCTCGGACAGGTCGATGCACTTGGCGTAGCAGCCGCCTTCGATGTTGAAGACAACGCCTTCGCCCCAGCCGTGCTCGTCGTCACCGATCAGGTAACGGCTTTCGTCGGCGGACAAGGTGGTTTTACCAGTGCCGGACAGACCGAAGAACAGGGTCACGTCGCCTGCTTCACCAATGTTGGCAGCGCAGTGCATTGGCAGCACGTCAGCGGCCGGCAGCAGGAAGTTCTGCACCGAGAACATGGCTTTCTTCATTTCACCGGCGTAGCGCATGCCAGCGATCAAGACCTTCTTCTGGGCGAAGTTGAGAATTACGCAGCCGTCGGAGTTGGTGCCATCACGCTCTGGAACGCACTCGAAGTTGGCCACGTTCAGAACTTGCCACTCTTCACGACCTGCCGGGTTGTACTGAGCAGGATTGATGAACAGGCAACGACCGAACAGGTTCTGCCAGGCGGTCTGGGTAGTCATCTTGACGGCCAGGTAGTGGTCGCTGGACGCACCTACATGCACATGGGAAACAAAATGCTCTTGCGCGTTGTTGAACGCCTCGACGCGGTCCCACAGGGCATCGAACTTGTCGGCCGGGAACTTGCGGTTGATAGGGCCCCAGGCGATGGCGTCCTGGGTGGTTGGCTCTTCAACGATGAAGCGATCGACTGGCGAGCGACCGGTACGGTGACCGGTGTGAACAACCAGCGCGCCGGTATCGGCAAGCTCGCCTTCACCGCGATTCAGGGCTTCTTTTACCAGATCATCAACACTCAGATCGGTGTACACGGCGTTATTGGCTTGCGTCATGAGGTTCCCCGTCGGCCAGTGGCCGAGTGTGCTCCAAACGTTTTGTAGTAGAAAGTCGTGCACTACTACCGCGAAAAAAGTGGGCCGGATTATGCCAGAAAAGCCCAAAAATAGTAGGGCCCTCCCGTCGTAACGGCGTTATTCCGGCACTTACCAGTGAATTTACCTGCGCTGAACCGTTTTAGTGACGGGTATCTGACGGGGTATCGACACCGGCTCCAGCGAACAATTGAGTGATATCGGCAGCATCAAACAGGTAACGCTGGTTACAAAACTGGCAGTCGATCTCGATGTTGCCACCGTGTTCGACGACCAGTTCCTGAGCATCTTCCAGACCCAGACTGACCAGCGCATTGGCCGAACGTTCGCGCGAACAGCTGCAACGGAAGCGCAGGCGCTGGACATCGAACAGGCGCACCTGCTCCTCGTGGTACAGGCGATGAAGCACGGTTTCGTTGTCCAGGCTGAGCAGCTCATCGGCAGTCAGCGTGCTACCGAGGGCAGTGATGTGCTGCCAGCTGGCGGCGCGTTCTTCCTCATCTTTCAGGCGATCAGCCGGCAGTTGCTGCAGCAGCAGACCACGGGCACGGCGGCCGTCGGCGTACAGCCAGAAGCGCGTGCCGACCTGTTGGGACATGACGAAATAGTTGGTGAAGCACTCCGACAGGGTTTCGCCATCGAGGTCGACAATGCCCTGGTAGCGCTGGCCTTGGGTCGGATCGACAGTCAGCGCGAGGACGCCGTTGGGCATCAGGTCGGCGAGCGTCGCATCAGGCGCGATGCGATCGGCTTCGTAACGAGCCAGGCCGCGGATTTCCCGCTCGCTGGAGCACTCGATCATCAGAAGCGGAATCGGACCATCGGAACGGGCCTGGAGGATCAACAGGCCATCGAATTTAAGGGTGCCCACCAGCAACGACGCCGCAGCCATCAACTCGCCGAGCAATTGCGCGACCGGTTCCGGATACGCATGTTTAGCCAGGACTTCGGCGTAGCTGAGCTCCAACGAAACCAGTTCGCCGCGGGTATCGCTGTCATCGAAGATGAAGCGTTGGGTGTAGTCGGTATCCGTTAGATCGGTCATAAGTCTGGGTATCTGAATTAATGTCAAAAGATTTCAAAGATTAAGTTGCACAGCCTTCGCGCAAGCAAAGTGTATTCGACGAGCGGTTCCCCCGGCGATTACCCGATATGGCTGCGCGCCTGCCTGATTACAAGTCTGCGCTGCTTCACTCGTCGTTGCTGCTACCACGGAATTTAAACAGATCGCGTCGCTGTTTTTTGCTCGGCTTGCCGTCGGTGGTCATGCCCAGCGAACCCGCCTTGCGCATTTCGGCGGCGGCTTCGCGCTTGGCGATGCTGGCTTCGGTCTCGGCATATAGCGCCTGCGCCTCGGGAGCACCACGACGCACAATCGACAGAGCCTGAACTATCACCGTCCGCTCTTCGAACCCCTGGCGAATCTGAAATTCATCGCCAATGCGCGGCTCCTTGCCGGGTTTGCAGCGCTCACCGCGACAATGCACCTTGCCACTTTCGATCGCCGTCTTGGCCAAGGCACGTGTTTTGTAGAAGCGCGCAGCCCACAGCCATTTATCGAGACGGACCTTGTCGTCCTCTTCCTTTTTTTGTGTCACTGGAATTCCTCTTTTAACCCATAGTCGGAACTGTACTACCGTTTCTGTCGGGCGCAACAAACTGGCCCTCCAGATAGAATGTGATCCTGGTCGGCTCATCGCAGTGGAGTGTTCGAGTGACAATATTTCCGTCTTCATTGACTTCATCCAGTGGCGGTTGCCAGGGATGCCAGCAAAGCGAACCTCTGGGCTTTGATTTTGCTTTTGCCTATCAACCCATAGTCGACCTGCGAGACCGCTCGGTCTTTGCGCACGAAGCGCTGGTGCGCGGCACAGCCGGTGAAGGCGCGATGTCGGTGCTCGACCAGGTGACCGAAGCCAATCGCTACCGATTTGACCAGCTCTGCCGAACCCGGGCGATCGAGGGAGCAGCGCAACTGGGCATGCAAACCAATCTGTCGATCAATTTCATGCCCAATGCCGTTTACCGTCCGGAGCTGTGCATTCGCAGCACGCTGGAGGCTGCAAAAAAGCACAATTTTCCTATTAACCGCCTCATTTTCGAGACCCTGGAAAGCCAGCACGTAGATAACTATCGCCATTTGACCAATATTCTGCGTGAATACCGCGAATTCGGCTTCAAGACCGCCATCGATGATTTCGGTGCGGGGTACTCGGGGCTCAATCTGCTCGCTGACTTCCAACCAGACCTGATCAAACTCGACATGGCACTGATCCGTGATGTCGATCGCGATCGTGTTCGTCAGGCTATCGTGCGAGGGGTTGTCACAATCTGTGCGGATCTGGACGTTACAGTCATCGCCGAAGGCATCGAAAGCGCTGGGGAACGGGATTTCCTGGCGGACTGTGGAATTTTTCTGATGCAGGGCTACTGGTTCGCCAAGCCTGCATTCAAAGCGTTGGCCCAAGTGCCGGAAGGTACCTGGACGCGTTAATCGCCGGTTTATACCTATTGAAGACATTTGACCATTTGACCGTTGTCGGTCTGCGCGAGTGGGTGGCGCTTCCGGATTTGGGAGTGGCGGGCCTGCGGGCAAAAATCGACACCGGTGCCAGCACCTCAAGCCTGCATGCCACCGACATCGAGCCGTTTGAGCGCGATGGCGAAAAGTGGGTGCGTTTTACTGCGCATCTGGGCACGGTAGTGCAGCTGCGTCACCGACGTTGCGAAGCGCCGCTGGTGACGATGAAAACCATCAAGAGCTCCAATGGCCACGCGCAGAAGCGCTATGTGGTCAGCACCACCCTGGCCCTCGGTGATCGGGTCTGGCGGGTCGAGTTCACCCTTGCCTGCCGTAAATCCATGCGATATCGCCTGCTACTCGGCTCCAAAGCCCTTATCGACGGCCAATTGGTGGTCAATCCGGGCATCAAATACGTACAAGACAAGCCGGTGTTCCCGGTATCTACCCTTTCCACAGGTGTTGCATGAAGATCGCTGTGCTGTCGCGGAACCCGCGTCTGTATTCCACTCGTCGTCTGGTCGAAGCCGGAACCGAGCGTGGCCACGAAATGGTCGTGGTCGACACCCTGCGCGCCTACATGAACATCGCCAGCCACAAGCCGCAGATTCATTATCGAGGCCGGCCTCTGGAAGGTTTCGATGCGGTCATCCCGCGTATCGGGGCATCGGTGACGTTTTACGGCTGCGCAGTCCTGCGTCAGTTCGAGATGATGGGAGTATTTCCACTCAACGAATCGGTGGCCATTGCGCGCTCGCGGGACAAACTGCGTTCGCTGCAGCTGCTCTCGCGCCGGGGCATCGGCTTGCCGGTCACCGGGTTTGCGCACTCCCCGGACGACATTCCCGACTTGATCGAAATGGTCAACGGCGCCCCTCTTGTCATCAAGGTACTGGAAGGTACCCAGGGCATCGGCGTAGTGCTGTGTGAGACCGCGACTGCGGCGGAATCGGTGATCGAGGCGTTCATGGGCCTCAAGCAGAACATCATGGTCCAGGAGTACATCAAGGAAGCCGGGGGTGCAGACATTCGCTGCTTCGTGGTGGGTGACAAGGTCATTGCCGCGATGAAACGCCAGGCCAAACCCGGCGAGTTCCGCTCCAACCTGCACCGGGGCGGCAGTGCAAGCCTGATCAAGATCACCCCGGAAGAACGCATGACGGCCTTGCGTGCAGCCAAGGTGATGGGGCTGGCCGTGGCAGGCGTGGATATCCTGCGTTCCAATCACGGGCCGCTGGTGATGGAGGTCAATTCGTCGCCGGGGCTGGAAGGGATCGAGACCACCACCGGGAAGAACGTGGCGGGGATCATCATTGAGCATCTGGAGAAAAATGGCGGGCCGAACATGACGCGCACCAAAGGAAAAGGCTAAAGCGCGTAGATCAAAAGATCGTCCGAAGGCTCGGGCCGCGTTCGGACGATCTTTTTTTCAGCCGTTAAACCGCATCGCGCGGCAACATCAACCCCAACGGCAAGCGCACTCGCGCTTCCAGCCCGCCACCATCACGGTTGCGCAGCTCGACATTGCCACCATGCATCGAAGCAATCCGCTTGACGATCGCCAGGCCCAATCCGGTTCCCTTGCCGCCCCGGGCACGATCACCGCGAGTGAACGGATTGAAGATCGCCTCCAGCTCCGCCGGATCGATCCCTGCCCCACGGTCCATCACGCTCAGCACCACATAAGGCGCGCTGGTATCTCCGGAAACGTAAGCCGCGACCTCCACTCCGCTGCCTGCGTGATGCAACGCATTGCCAATCAGGTTGTTCAACAGTCGTTTCATCGATACGCGACGTAACGGGAATGGCTGGATCGGCTCCAGGCGCAAACGCACTTTTTCTTCATTCTGGTTATACGGAGCAGCGACTTCGGTCACCAGATCGATCAGGTCGACTTCTTCCACGGATTCATCGCGACCATCGCGGATGAATGCCAGGAACTGGTCGAGAATTGCATCCATGTCCTCGATGTCACGCACCATATCGTCCGTCAGATCGCTGTGGTCGCCCATCAGCTCCAGGGACAGGCGCAATCGGGTCAGCGGTGTTCGCAGGTCATGGGATACCCCGGCCAGCATCAGCTCACGCTCGCGGCCGGCTTGCTCCACGTCCTCGGCCATCTGGTTGAAGGCGCGGTACACCTCGGTCATTTCGCTCGGCGTGTCGCTGATTGGCAGGCGCACGCTGCGCCCTTGGCCGAGCTGCCGGGCCGCGTAGACCAGGCGTTTCAACGGTTGGTTGAGCTGACTGACGAAAATCCATGCCGAAGCGGTGGATAACAACCCGATGGCGAGGAACCAGCCCAGCACATTCCAGATTTTCTGGCCGCGCAGCGGATGCGGATAGAGCGGCACCTTCAGCCAGCCGTCACCCAGGCTCGGGGCCCGAACCCAGAGGGCTGGAGGCGAATGCATGCGCAGCCGAACCTCGGTATCCGCGCCCAGCTCTGCCCGCATTTGCCGCTGATAGATTGCGCTGTAGGGCCAGTGCTGCTCACCCTCCGGCACACCGGTACCTACGACTCGAATCAGCGTTGCGGCTTCGGCGATTTTGTCACGATTGTTTTCGTCGGCCGCCCAATAGGCGCGCAGCGTCAAGGCGACGCCGTGGCTGTACTGGCGATCCACAAGCACGTCTTCGTTCATCAACAGATAAACGAGGGTCAATGCCTTGGAAAACAGCACGACGATCAGCACCAGCCACAGGGTGCGAGAGAAGAAACTTTGGGGGAACCACACGGGCGTTTTCATGGATAACCGCTAAACACTTACAGAGCGAGCGATGCTCGCATATTGCGGTTCGCGAGTCTGCGGACAACCTCGTCCGCATGACCCGCTCCTACAAATCGCCAATCACTTGGTAGCTGCGCCATCGGGCACGAATACGTAACCCACGCCCCATACCGTCTGGATGTAACGGGGTTTGGATGGATCAGGCTCAATCATCCGGCGCAGACGGGAAATCTGCACATCGATGGAGCGCTCGAGAGCGTCCCACTCACGACCCCGCGCCAGGTTCATCAGCTTGTCGCGAGTCAATGGCTGACGCGCGTTCATTACCAAGGCCTTGAGTACGGCGAACTCACCGGTGGTGAGCATGTGCACTTCTTCGCCGCGCTTGAGCTCGCGGGTGGCCAGCGACAGTTCGTAGTCACCGAACGTCACGCTCTCATCTTCGCTGCCCGGAGCGCCGGGTACTGGAGTCGACTGACGACGCAACACGGCCTTGACCCGTGCCATCAGCTCATCCGGATTGAACGGTTTGGCCAGGTAATCGTCGGCGCCCAGCTCCAGACCCTTGATCCGGCTCAGCTCGTCGCCCTTGGCGGTCAGCATGATGATCGGAATCTGATTGTTCGCGGTACGCAGTCGTCGGCAGGCGGTCAGGCCGTCTTCGCCTGGCAGCATCAGGTCGAGAACGACCAGGTTGAACACCTCACGCGCCAGCAGGCGGTCCATTTGTTCAGTGTTCGGTACCGTGCGGGCACGGTAGCCCTTGCTGACGAAAAAGCGCTCCAGCAGGCTGCTCAGCCCCGGATCGTCATCAACAATAAGAATTTTTTCGCCTTCAGCAATGTTTGCAGTGCTGCTCATTAGATGCTCCTTTTAGCTCGGCGCGCATTATGGCGTAGCTGCCGTTATACGCACCGTGTGCATTGTTAGCAGATTTTTCCTCGACCGCCAGTAAACCGGGGTGGGTGCCTGGAGCCTGCGATGTCCCCGAATGACCGATCGCTGGTTATAATGCGCGGCCTTTTGTGTCAGGCAACGTCTGATCGTTTACAGCAGCAGCCATTTTTTATTTTCATGGCGCTGGCAGTAATTGTTCGATTTCACGGGTCAACGGGATGCCTGTTGATCCAGGTAGCGGCGCAGGCCAGGCCGCTCAACCAGACTCGCCGAGCCTTTAATCCTGTGCCTGCGAGCCTGCTTTCACAATTTGTCAGGTGGTTCTATGGACAGCATCAACAGCCGCATCGCCGAGGAACTCGGTGTACGCCCACAACAGGTCGAAGCGGCCGTCGCGCTACTCGATGAAGGCTCTACCGTGCCCTTCATCGCCCGCTACCGGAAAGAAGTGACCGGCAGCCTCGATGACATCCAGTTGCGGCATCTGGAAGAGCGCCTGCGCTACCTGCGAGAACTCGACGAACGGCGCATCAGCATCCTGGCCAGCATCCAGGAGCAAGGCAAGCTGACCCCACAGCTGGAGCGCGACATCAAGCTCGCCGACACCAAGACCCGCCTCGAAGACTTGTACCTGCCGTACAAGCAGAAGCGCCGCACCAAGGGCCAGATCGCCCTGGAAGCCGGCCTCGGCGAGCTGGCCGACGGCCTGTTCAACGACCCGAGCCTGACGCCGGACGTCGAAGCCGCGCGCTTCATCAACGCTGAAAAAGGTGTGGCCGATGTGAAGGCGGCCCTCGAAGGTGCCAAGTACATCCTGATGGAGCGCTTCGCCGAAGACGCCGGCCTGCTGGACAAGCTGCGCAGCTACCTCAAGCAGGAAGCCACCCTCAGTGCCCGCGTGATCGCCGGCAAGGAAGAGGAAGGCGCCAAGTTCCGCGATTACTTCGAACACGATGAACCGCTGAAAAGCATGCCGTCGCACCGCGCCCTGGCGATTTTCCGTGGTCGCAACGAAGGCATTCTCAGCTCGGCGCTGAAAGTCGGCGACGAACTGCCGGGCACCATGCACCCATGCGAAGGCATGATCGGCCAGCAGTTCGGCATCCAGAACCAGAACCGCGCCGCCGACAAGTGGCTGGGCGAAGTAGTGCGCTGGACCTGGAAGGTCAAGCTCTACACCCACCTGGAAACCGATCTGTTGGGCGAGCTGCGCGACGGCGCGGAAACCGAAGCGATCAACGTCTTCGCGCACAACCTGCACGACTTGCTGCTATCGGCCCCGGCCGGCCCGCGTGCCACATTGGGCCTCGACCCGGGCCTGCGCACCGGTTGCAAGGTTGCCGTGGTCGATTCCACCGGCAAGCTGCTGGATCACGCCACGGTTTATCCGCACGTGCCGCACAACAAATGGGACCAGACCATCGCGATTCTGGCGGCCCTGTGCGCCAAGCACTCGGTTGACCTGATCGCCATCGGCAACGGCACTGCCAGCCGCGAAACCGACAAGCTGGCCGCCGAGCTGATCAAAAAATACCCAGCCATGAAAATGACCAAAGTCATGGTCTCCGAGGCCGGCGCATCGGTTTACTCGGCATCGGAGCTGGCTTCGAAAGAATTCCCTGACCTCGACGTTTCGATCCGTGGCGCGGTGTCGATTGCCCGTCGTCTGCAGGATCCTCTGGCCGAACTGGTGAAGATCGATCCGAAATCCATCGGCGTCGGCCAGTACCAGCACGACGTGTCGCAGCTGAAACTGGCGCGCGGCCTGGACGCTGTGGTCGAGGACTGCGTGAACGCCGTGGGCGTGGACGTGAATACGGCCTCCGTGGCCCTTTTGGCGCGCATCTCCGGCCTCAACGCGACCCTGGCGCAGAACATCGTCAGCCACCGCGACGAGCACGGCGCCTTCAAAACTCGTGCGGCGTTGAAGAAGGTCGCCCGCCTGGGTGAAAAAACCTTCGAACAGGCCGCTGGTTTCCTGCGAGTCATGAACGGCGACAACCCGCTGGATTCGTCTGCGGTTCACCCGGAAGCCTATCCACTGGTGCAGCGCATTGCCGCTGAAACCGATCGCGATATCCGTTCGCTGATCGGCGACGCCAGCTTCCTCAAGCGCCTCGATCCGAAGAAGTACACCGACGAAACCTTCGGTCTGCCAACGGTCACCGACATTCTGCAGGAGCTGGAAAAACCTGGGCGCGACCCGCGTCCCGAGTTCAAGACAGCCGAGTTCCAGGAAGGCGTCGAAGACCTCAAGGACCTGCAGCTGGGCATGATCCTCGAAGGCGTCGTCACCAACGTGACCAACTTCGGTGCTTTCGTCGACATCGGCGTGCATCAGGACGGTTTGGTGCACATCTCTGCTCTTTCAGAGAAGTTCATCAAGGATCCCCGTGAGGCGGTGAAAGCCGGTGACGTGGTCAAAGTGAAGGTCATGGAAGTCGATATCCCGCGCAAACGCGTCGGTCTGTCGATGCGCATGAGCGACACTCCGGGCGAGAAAATCGACGGTGCCCGTGGTGCGCGTCCAGGTTCGGCCCCGCGCCAGTCGCAGAACACCGCACCGCGCAAGGAAACCACGGCAGCGGCTCCGGCCAACAATGCCATGGCTTCGCTGTTCGCCAACGCCAAGCAGTTGAAGAAGCGTTGATGGAACTCCCTGCCGGGCTGACCGAAAGCGCGTTTTTCAAGCTGTTGGGCTGCCGCCTGCACAGCCTGGAGACCGGGGTGGCGCAAGTCGCCCTCGGGCTTGCGCCAGAATTGCGCAATCGCGGTGGCAAGCTGCACGGTGGCGCGTTGTTCAGCCTGGTGGACATTGCCATGGGGCTGGCCTGCTCCAGCACCCATGGCTTCGACCAGCAAAGTGCGACCATCGAGTGCAAGATCAACTACATTCGCGCAGTTTCTGACGGCGAAGTCATGTGCACCGCTCGGGTGATCCACCCCGGCCGGCGGACGTTGGTGGTTGAGGCCGAAGTGATGCAAGGCGAAAAATTGGTCGCAAAAGCGCAAGGCACGTTCGCTGTCCTGTAGCTAGATGTCATCGATTTGAGTTAATTTCAGCGCTGTGACCGCAGCGCCGAAATCCCCTGTGGGAGCGGGCTTGCTCGCGAAGGCGGTGTATCAGGCAATTTATGGGTTGACTGACACTCCCTCTTCGCGAGCAAGCCCGCTCCCACATTGATTGCGGCTAGTTCCAAAACCAGGCGAAAACGCCAGTTTCAACTTCACCCTTGTAGACCGTCCTGCCCACCCCCATATTGGGGCGACTGACGCGTGAAGGAATCCAACTTGAGCGAAATTCTCAACCGCCGCCTGGCTCTGCTTGGCGAGCGCGCTAACCTCTCTCTGCTCGAACAGTGCCTTCACGGCATCGAACGTGAATGCCTGCGCGTGACCAGTGAAGGTCGCCTGGCGCAAACGCCACACCCCGAAGAATTGGGTTCCGCGCTGACCAATGAACAAATCACCACCGACTATTCCGAGTCGCTGCTGGAGTTCATCACGCCCGCCCTGCCCGACCCGGCCGACACCCTGGCGAGCCTGGACAGCATTCATCGCTTCGCCTACAGCAAGCTCGGCAGCGAGTACCTGTGGAGCCCTTCGATGCCGTGCCCGTTGCCGGCCGAGGAAGACATCCCGATCGCCTATTACGGCACCTCGAACATCGGACAGCTCAAGTACGTCTACCGCAAGGGCCTGGCCCTGCGTTACGGCAAGACGATGCAATGCATCGCCGGGATCCACTACAATTTTTCCCTGCCGGAGCAACTCTGGCCGCTGCTCAAGGAAGCCGAAGGCTTCGTCGGCACCGACCGCGACTACCAGTCCTCGGCCTACATCGCGCTGATCCGTAACTTCCGGCGCTACAGCTGGCTGCTGATGTACCTGTTCGGTGCCTCGCCGGCGCTGGATGCCGGCTTCCTGCGGGGTCGTTCCCATCAGCTTGAACAGCTCGATCCTGACACGCTGTACCTGCCTTACGCCACCAGCCTGCGCATGAGTGACCTCGGGTACCAGAGCAATGCCCAGGCCGGCCTTACGCCTTGCTACAACGACCTGGCCAGCTACACCGACAGCCTGCGTAAAGCGGTGGCCACCCCCTATGCGCCGTACGTGGAGATCGGTACCCATCAGGACGGTGAGTGGGTTCAGCTCAACACCAACATCCTGCAGATCGAAAACGAGTATTACTCCAACATTCGCCCCAAGCGCGTGACCTACACTGGCGAGCGTCCGATCCAGGCGCTGGTGGCGCGTGGTATCCAGTATGTCGAAGTTCGCTGCCTGGACATCAACCCGTTCCTGCCGATGGGCATCGACCTCACCGAGTCGCGCTTCCTCGACGCGTTCCTGCTGTTCTGCGCGCTCAACGAAAGCCCGCTGCTGACCAACAACTCGTGCGGCAACGCCACCTCGAACTTCCTCAGCGTAGTGAAGGAAGGTCGCCGCCCGGGCCTGCAACTGCAGCGCGACGGTGAGCCGGTAGATCTCAAGGAATGGGCCAGCGAGCTGCTCGAACGCATTGCGCCTCTGGCGGCATTGCTGGACCAGAGCCATGGCGGCGATGCGCACAGCAAGGCGCTGGATGCCCAGCTGGCCAAGGTCAAGGACCCGTCCCTGACGCCCTCGGCCCAGGTATTGGCGGCGATGGCAGAGCACAAGGAAAGCTTCAGCCAGTTCTCGCTGCGCCAGAGCCAAGTGCATGCCGAGTACTTCCGCAGTGAACCGCTTTCTGCTGAAGACCAGGGGAAATTCGAAGCGCGCGCGCGTTCGTCGCTGGCTGAGCAAGTGGAGCTCGAGCAGAACGAAGTCGGCGATTTTGATGTGTTTGTCGGGTCGTACCAGGCGAGCATTCTGGCGATCAGTAACTAAGCGGCGCCTTTTGAAGGATCGCAGCCTGCGGCAGCTCCTACTGTAGGAGCTGTCGAGTGCAACGAGGCTGCGATCTTTTAAAATCTCCAACTGACTTCCACACATAAGCTAATTCGAAAAAGTTATTTATTTTCGGATTCTTAGATCATTTAGTCTCCTCACACGCCAACTCTCGGCCGCCTGTTGAGGAGCTTCTCGATGAAATTGCACTTCCCCCTTCGCCTCCTGGCGGCCGCATCCCTGGCTGCGGCAAGCTTCTTTGCCCAGGCCGCCGATGTTACCGTCGCCTACCAGACCACCGTGGACCCGGCGAAAGTCGCCCAGGCCGACGGCGCCTACGAAAAAGCCACCAACGCCAAGATCGACTGGCGCAAATTCGACAACGGCGCCGACATCATCGCCGCCATTGCTTCCGGCGACGTGCAGATCGGCTACCTCGGTTCCAGCCCCCTGACTGCCGCGATCACTCGCAAAGTGCCAGTGGAAACGTTCCTGATTGCCACCCAGATCGGCGCCGCCGAAGCCTTGGTCGCCCGTGACGGTTCCGGTATCAAGACTCCGCAAGACCTGATCGGCAAGAAAATCGCCGTGCCGTTCGTTTCCACTGGCCACTACAGCCTGCTGGCTGCGCTCAAGCACTGGAACATCGACCCGTCGAAAGTCACCGTGCTCAACCTCGCACCACCAGCGATCATCGCTGCGTGGAAACGCGGCGATATCGACGCCACTTACGTATGGGACCCTGCCCTGGGCGTTGCCAAGGAAAATGGCAAAGTACTGATCACTTCCGGTGAACTGGCCAAGTTCGGCGCACCCACTTTCGATGCCTGGATCGTGCGCAAGGACTTCGCCGAGAAGCACCCGGAAATCGTCACCGCCTTTGCCAAAGTCACTCTCGATGCCTATGCCGAATACCGCAAGGACCCACAGGCCTGGCTGGCCAATCAGGGCAACGTCGACAAGCTGGTGAAGCTTTCCGGAGCCAAGGCCAGCGACATCCCTCTGCTGCTGCAGGGCAACGTCTACCCGTTGGCGGCTGACCAGGTCATCACCCTCGGCGCGCCGACTACCAAGGCCATCACCGACACCGCCGTGTTCCTCAAGGAGCAAGGCAAGGTCGAAGCGGTTCTGCCGGACTACGCGCCGTACGTCAGCGCCAAGTTCATCACCAACTGATCGGGAGTTATTGCGATGGCCTTGCTACAGCTGGAGCGCATCAGCGCACAGTACCCCGGTAGCCCCGAACCGGTACTGGCGGATATTTCCCTGAACCTGGGGCCTCAGCAATTGCTGGTAGCACTCGGCCCTTCCGGCAGTGGCAAGACCTCGCTGTTGAACCTGATTGCCGGTTTCGTCGAACCCAGTGCCGGGCGCATCACCCTCGATGGCGTGCCCGTCAAGGGGCCGAGCGCCGAGCGCGGTGTGGTGTTCCAGGACGACGCCCTGCTGCCCTGGCAAGACGTGCTGGCGAATGTCGGCTTCGGCCTGGAACTGGCAGGAATATCCAAAGAGAAACGCGAAAGCCGTGCACGGGAAATGCTCGCACTGGTAGACCTGTCCGGTTTCGAACACCGGCGCATCTGGCAACTCTCGGGCGGCCAGAAACAGCGTGTCGGCCTCGCCCGAGCGCTGGCGGCCGACCCCCGCGTGTTGCTGATGGACGAACCGTTTGGCGCCCTTGATGCGTTCACCCGCGAACAGATGCAAGAGCTGTTGCTGCAAGTCTGGCAACGTACCGCCAAGCCGGTATTCCTGATTACCCACGACATCGAGGAAGCCGTGTTCCTTGCCACTGACTTGATTCTACTGGCGCCTAATCCAGGACAAATCGTCGAACGCCTGAGCCTGGATTTCGGCAAGCGTTACGCCGCCGGCGAGTCGGCTCGGGCGATCAAGTCCGACCCGCGCTTTATCGAAACCCGCGAACATGTGCTCGGCAAAGTGTTTAACCAACGCAGCGCCGCCACGCGGCAGGAGCGCGCATGAGCAGCTATGAAATTCCAGCTGTGACGGCGAAACCCGGCTCGACGTCGATTCCGCTTCGTCGCAGTTTAAGCACCCGCTGGATCAGCGTATTAACCCTGATTGCATTGGTGACACTGTGGTGGGCCGTGACCGCCACCGGCATGATCGAGCCACTGTTCCTGCCGCCGCCGGGTGCCGTGCTGCAGAAGGGCTGGTTACTGGTGACCAGCGGCTACATGGACTCGACGCTGTGGCAGCACTTGGGCGCGAGCCTCAGCCGTATCGGCCTGGGCCTGGGCTTTGCAGTGCTGACAGCCGTTCCGGTGGGTATCGCCATCGGCCACAACCGCATCGCCCGCGGCATTCTCGACCCGCTGATCGAGTTCTACCGCCCCATCCCGCCGCTGGCGTATCTGCCGCTGATCGTGATCTGGTGCGGCATCGGTGAGCTGTCGAAAGTCCTGCTGATCTACCTGGCGATCTTCGCCCCGATTGCCATCGCGACCGCAACCGGCGTGCGCACCGTCGACCCGGCCAAATTGCGCGCCGCGCAGTCTTTGGGGGCTACCCGGGCGCAGCTGATTCGCCATGTGATTTTGCCCAGCGCTTTGCCGGACATCCTGACCGGTGTGCGCATTGGCCTGGGCGTCGGCTGGTCGACGCTGGTCGCCGCCGAACTGATTGCCGCCACCAGCGGTTTGGGTTTCATGGTGCAGTCGGCCGCGCAGTTCCTGGTCACGGACGTTGTCGTGCTCGGAATCCTGGTGATCGCGCTGATTGCCTTCGCCATGGAAATGGGCCTGCGCGCCCTGCAACGCAAACTGGTGCCGTGGCACGGCCAGGCTCACTGAACAACCAAACAACCTGGCGATCCAGGTTGAAGAGAACCACCATGACTGACTTGATCATCACCCCCTTAAGCTCGGCCCTCGGCGCCCAAATCAGCGGCATCGACATCAGCCAGCCGCTCGCCCCGCAACAGCATGCCGCCATCGAACAGGCGCTGCTCAAGCACCAGGTGCTGTTCTTCCGCGACCAGCCCATCACGCCACAGCAACAAGCACGGTTCGCCGCCTACTTCGGCGACCTGCATATCCACCCGATCTACCCCAACGTGCCGGAACAACCGGAAGTGCTAATCCTCGACACCGCCGTCACCGACGTGCGCGACAACGCGATCTGGCACACCGACGTGACTTTCCTGCCGACCCCGGCGATGGGTGCGGTGCTCAGTGCCAAGCTGCTCCCGGAGTTCGGCGGCGATACGCTGTGGGCCAGTGGCATTGCGGCCTATGAGGCGCTTTCTGCGCCAATGAAAGCCCTGCTGGAAGGGCTGACGGCCACCCACGATTTCACCCGTTCGTTTCCTCTGGAGCGTTATGGCAATACACCTGAGGCACTGGCGCAATGGGAAGAAGCCCGGCGCAAGAACCCGCCGTTGTCGCACCCGGTGATCCGCACGCATCCGGTCAGCGGGCGGCGCTCGTTGTTCGTCAACGAAGGCTTCACTTCCAAGATCAACGAGCTGTCGGAAACCGAGAGCGAAGCGGTTCTGAAACTGCTGTTCGCCCACACCACTCGGCCGGAATTCACCATTCGCTGGCGCTGGCAGAAGGACGATGTGGCGTTCTGGGATAACCGCGTCACGCAGCATTACGCAGTTGATGATTACCGTCCGGCGCGGCGGGTGATGCAGCGGGCGACGGTGTTGGGGGATGTTCCGTTCTTCAGGTAACAACCCAGCCTTTGTGCTGGATTTGATGGCCCCATCGCGAGCAGGCTCACTCCTACAGGGATCTGTGTCATTCCCAAAAGGATCTGGGAATACACAGATCCCTGTAGGAGTGAGCCTGCTCGCGATGAGGTCGCGCCGACATCGAGCCTCGACTGCCTACTCAGCCGTCGAAGGCTTCTCCCAAAGATTAATCCCGCCCTCTTGGGCAAACCGGTCAATCTCCGCCAGCTCCTCTGCACTGAAGCTCAAATTCTGCAACGCCCCGACGTTCTCGACAATCTGCTCCGGCCGGCTCGCACCGATCAGCGCCGAAGTCACCCGGGGATCACGCAGCGTCCAGGCCAGCGCCAACTGGGCGAGGCTCTGCCCGCGGCGCTGGGCAATTTCGTTCAGCGCCCGCACATGCGCAATGTTGGCTTCGGACAGGTGTGACGCCTGCAAAGAACCACCACCCGGACGATTGACCCGGGCATCTTGCGGAATGCCGTTGAGGTACTTGTCGGTCAACAGGCCCTGGGCCAGAGGGGTGAACGCAATCACGCCGGTACCGAGCTCATCGGTGACATCCAGCAGATCCTTTTCAACCCAACGATTAAGCAGGTTATAGGCCGGTTGATGGATCAGCAGCGGCACTTTCCATTCCTTCAAAAGCGCAGCCATTTCGCGGGTTTTGACCCCCGAATATGACGAAATCCCGATGTACAGCGCCTTGCCTTGCTGCACCGCCGTGGCCAGCGCGCTGGCGGTTTCTTCCAGCGGAGTGTCCGGGTCGAAGCGGTGGGAGTAGAAGATGTCGACGTAGTCCAGTCCCAGGCGCTGCAGGCTCTGGTCAAGACTGGCCAGCACGTACTTGCGCGACCCGCCGCCCTGGCCGTAAGGACCGGGCCACATATCCCAACCAGCCTTGCTGGAAATGATCAGCTCATCGCGATACTGCTTGAAATCTTCACGCAGCAAACGACCGAAGTTGATTTCCGCACTGCCGTAAGGCGGGCCGTAGTTGTTCGCCAGGTCAAAATGGTTGATGCCGAGGTCGAATGCCGTGCGCAACAACGCGCGCTGGGTGTCGATCGGCGTGCTATCGCCAAAGTTGTGCCACAGCCCCAGTGACAGCGCTGGCAGCACCAGGCCGCTGCGGCCTACGCGGCGGTAAGGGATGGAGTCGTAGCGGTTTTCGGCAGCGGTATAAGTCATCGAATCCTCTCTCGTTGGTTGTAGGAGCAAAGCCTGCTCGCGATGAGGCCCTCAAAGCCAACCGCACTTTGAGGGGTGAATCCCACCTCGGCCAATCAACGCACCAAATGCAGAAACTGCATATGCCGCTCGTACTGGTCGAGGATGTCGTTGATGATCTGTTCCTTGGTGTAGCCGACCAGATCGTAGTCCTGGCTACCCTCGCTCAGATGCACCTCGGCCCGATAATAGCGGCGATTGTTCAGCTGCTTGGACCCCATGCCACCTCGAGCAAAGGACGGCGTGAAGTAACCGCGCATCTGCACCTGATAGATGAATGGATGCTGCTCGCCATGACCGATCTCCAGGCTGACGCTGTCATTCGCCGGGTCGGGCTGAGTGACCACATTTAAGCCCTTCTCGACAAACACCGCCGTCACTTCTTCAATCGCCGGACGCACCGTCGTTTCGAGGAAGCGATAAACCTCATCTCGCGACGGGAAATGCACCGCTTGGCTAAGGCGCTGACGCCAACCACCACGGCGTGAACCGGAGACCGGGGCCAAGGAGTGCATCTGCGCGATCTGTTTCTGCGACTCCAGGTAAAACGCCTTGTGCAGGCCCCACATCATCAACAGCAGAATCAGCGAAAACGGCAACGAGGTGAGTACTACCGCAGACTTCAGCGCATCGATACTGCCGGAGAACAGCAGCGCACTGGTCACCAGCGCAGTCATCGCGCCCCAGAACACTCGCAGCCATTTCGGGCCATCCTCATCAGGATTGCCCCCCTTGGCCGACAGCGTCGATAGCACCACTGTGCCGGAGTCGGCAGAAGTGACGAAGAATACGAAGCTGATGAACACAGTGACGGCGATCACCGTCTTGCTCCACGGATAGGTTTCCAGCAGCAGGTACAACGTCATCGAGGGGTTATCGATGGCAGACATGCCGAGTGCACTCATGCCGTGGTTGAGCACCTGGTCAATCGCGCTGTTACCGAAGATCGACATCCACGCCAGGGTGAAACCCAGCGGGATCAGCAACACGCCGAAGACGAACTCGCGGATGGTTCGACCTCGGGAAATCCGTGCGATGAACAGTCCTACGAACGGCGACCATGCAATCCACCAGGCCCAGTAGAACACCGTCCAGCCACCCAGCCAGTCGCTGGGTTTATCATAGGCGTACAGGTCAAAACTCTTCATCGGCAAGGCGCCGAGGTAGTCGCCGATGTTCTGGATCAGCGTATTGAGCAAGTGCTGGGTCGGGCCGGCGAACAACACAAACAGCAGCAGCGCGCAGGCCAGCAGCATGTTGATGTCGGACATCACCCGCACGCCCTTGTCGACGCCGGACACTGCGACAATGATCGCTGCGCCCATCATCAGGGTGATCAAGCCCACCTGAATCCATTGGGTATGAGCGATGCCGAACAGATAGTCGAGGCCCGAGTTGAGGTGCAAGACCCCAAAGCCCATGTCGGCACCCAGGCCGAAGACCGTGGCGATGATGCCGAAGCCGTCCACCGCGTAGCCGATCGGGCCATTGATCCGCTTGCCAATCAAAGGGTACAGCGCCGAACGCAAGGCCAGCGGCAGGTTATGCCGGTAGGCAAAGTAGGCCAGCGCCATGCCGACGAAGGCGAATACGCCCCAGCCGTGCAGGCCCCAGTGCAGAAAAAGAATCTGCATTGCCTGACGTGCCGCATCCGCCGTGCCCGCTTCCCCTTGGGGCGGTTGCGCCAAGTGGGTCAGCGGTTCGGACACACAAAAGAAGAACAGCGTGATGCTGATCCCGGCGGCGAATAGCATGCCGGCCCAGGACAGGTAACTGAATTCGGGTTCGTCGTGGTCGGCACCGAGCTTGATCTTGCCGTAGCCGGACAAGGCGGTGACCACCACGAAGACCAGATACAGGGTCATCGCGAGCATGTAATACCAGCCGACCGTATTGGCCGCCCAGTTTTGCGCTTCCAGAAGCCAGGCACCGGCCTGCTCGGGCATGGCGATAACCACAATGCCGAACAGCAGAATAAACGTCGCCGCGAAATAGAACACCGGCGGATTCATGCGGACCTGGCCGCTTGGAGGAAGGGACGATGCACTCATGAAACGTGCACCTCGAGCGTTGCGGGTAGGGCAGTGAAAATCAGACTCAGCAAAGGCAAGCCTCCTGTTGTGAGCGGGCAGCGAACCAAGGTTTAACTTGAATGAGCGTTCAAGTTAAACATGGATAGGGCGCTAAGGACTAATCGCAAGGCTCGGCGGTACTGTCTGTACGCTAGCTCAAGGAAGGGTATGAGGTGGGATTTGATCGATTGGTTCAGTGCGGAGTTGGCTGAAATGCCGTTATCGGGGAGAGGCTTGAAGAGCATCGCGAGCAGGCTCACTCCTACAGAGAAAAATGTCGGTCACAAATGTGGGGGCCGACATCCATGCCCTGTAGGAGTGAGCCTGCTCGCGATGGCGTCAGATCAGCCAACTCAGACCTGAAACTTACTTCTGCGTCCCATCATCATGTTGCAGATTCGCCTGCGTCAGGTTGCACCCCGCCGGTACACTGCGAGTCAGCCAGACATTGCCGCCAATGGTCGAACCTTTACCGATGGTAATCCGCCCCAGGATCGTCGCACCGGCATAAATCACCACGTCATCCTCGACAATCGGATGCCGGGCATGGCCCTTTTGCAACTGGCCGTCCTCATCCGCCGGGAACCGCTTGGCGCCCAAGGTCACGGCCTGATAAATCCGCACGCGCTCGCCGATGATGGCCGTTTCGCCAATCACCACGCCTGTCCCGTGATCGATGAAGAAACTGCGGCCAATCTGCGCGCCGGGGTGGATATCGATGCCGGTGGCCGAGTGCGCGATTTCCGCGCTGATGCGCGCCAGCAAGGGCAAGCCCGCGCGATACAGATGGTGCGCCAGGCGATGGTGGATCACCGCCAGGATACCGGGATAGCACAGCAGCACTTCATCAACACTACGGGCTGCCGGGTCGCCGTGATAAGCCGCCAACACGTCGGTGTCCAGCAAGCTGCGCAAGCCCGGTAAAGCCAGGGCGAAATCCTGGATGATCTGGATAGTCCGGGCTTCGACCTCGGTGTCGGCCTGGGCACTGTGGCGTGCGGCGTAGCGCAATTCCAGTCGCGCCTGGGCGAGCAAAGCGTTCAGGGCAACATCCAGGGTATGGCCGACGTAAAAGTCTTCGCTCTCCTCGCGCAGGTCCACCGGGCCCAGGCGCATCGGGAACAGCGCCCCGCAAAGGGCTTCCAGAATCTCTGCCATGGCGGCCCGCGAAGGCAATTCGCGACCACCCTGCTCGCCACTCACGCGGCCATTCTGGGTGCGCCACTGATCACGCGCTGTACGCAGTTGGCTGACGATGGATTGCAATTGCCAATGGCTGGAACGCTCGCTCACGGTAGAAACTCCTTACGGGCAGCCGGACTGTCTGGCCACCTGACGGCAAATACTTTACGGCAAGGGCTCAAAGTCGAATTAAGAACCAATAGTGCTGTACTCAGCACTTTCAGCTATATGCGATTCACGGTTGCCCAAGGTTTTGGCGCTGCCTATAGTCCTGACACCTTCCTCCGCCAGTACGGAATCATGATTAAACAACAGCTCGCCCGTTTTGACCGCCTCGATCTGCTCAGCCATCCGACTCCCCTGGAAAAACTCGAACGCCTTTCGACCTGGCTGGGCCGAGACGTATACGTCAAGCGCGATGACCTGACACCGCTGGCCATGGGCGGCAACAAGTTGCGCAAGCTTGAATACCTGGCGGCCGATGCCCTGGCCCAAGGCGCCGACACCCTCATTACCGCTGGGGCATTGCAATCCAATCATGTGCGCCAGACCGCGGCCCTGGCAGCCAAACTGGGCCTGGGTTGCGTCGCCCTGCTGGAAAATCCCCTGGGCACTGAGGACAGCAATTACCTCGGCAACGGCAATCGCCTGTTGCTGGACCTGTTCGACACCAAGGTTGAATTGGTGGAGAACCTCGACAACGCCGACGAACAATTGCAGGCCCTGGCTGATCGTCTGCGCAACAACGGCAAGAACCCTTACGTGGTGCCCATCGGCGGTTCAAACGCTTTGGGCGCATTGGGCTACGTGCGCGCCGGCCTCGAGTTGGCCGAGCAAATCAAGGACACCGGCCTGACCTTCGCCGCTGTAGTGCTTGCCTCCGGCAGTGCCGGAACCCACAGCGGCCTGGCCCTGGCCTTGAGCGAAGCACTGCCGGATCTGCCTGTGATCGGCGTGACCGTATCGCGCAGCGATGAAGATCAGCGCCCGAAGGTACAGGGCCTGGCTGAGCGAACGGCCGAGCTCTTGGGCGTGAGCCTGCCGGCAGCTTTCAACGTGCAATTGTGGGACGAGTATTTCGGCCCGCGTTATGGCGAGCCTAACGCCGGGACTTTGTCGGCAGTGAAACTGTTGGCGAGCCAGGAAGGCTTGTTGCTGGACCCGGTTTACACCGGTAAGGCCATGGCGGGCATGCTCGACGGGATAGGCCGTCAGCGTTTTGATGAAGGGCCGCTAGTGTTCCTGCATACCGGCGGCGCGCCGGCGTTGTTTGCCTACAAAGATTTTCTGTAAGCCCTACTTAATCTCATATATCCAAAAAGAATAAGAAAATCGATATTTATTATTTTCTTATCTATTAACATCATCATATAGTCGCGCCGCAGGCGAATTTGTCACAAAACGCATATGCTGCTTCATTGCAGCATATTGCAGTGGCTTCAATCCCGAATTTGCCAACTTTCCTAAAGCGTCTTCCCATAAGAAACCACAGGGGCTTGTCATGAATTTTTCCGCACTACGTCGAAATCTGCTGGTAGGTTCGCTGGGCCTGGCGCTGAGCGCCGGCCTGATCGGCCAAGCCGTTGCCGGTGAGCAGCTGCAAAAAATCAAGGACGCTGGCGTGATCAACGTCGGCCTGGAAGGCACTTACCCACCCTTCAGTTTCGTCGACGCTGACGGCAAACTGGCCGGCTTCGAAGTTGAATTCTCCGAAGCCCTGGCCAAAGAGCTGGGCGTGAAAGTGAAACTGCAGCCGACCAAATGGGACGGCATCCTTGCGGCCCTGGAATCCAAGCGCCTGGACGCTGTGATCAACCAGGTGACCATTTCCGAAGAGCGCAAGAAAAAGTACGACTTCTCCGAGCCCTACACCGTTTCCGGGATTCAGGCGCTGGTCCTGACCAAGAACAAAGACACCATCAAGACCGCTAATGACTTGGCCGGCAAGAAAGTCGGGGTTGGCCTCGGTACCAACTACGAGCAATGGGTAAAAGCCAACGTACCGGGCGCCGACGTGCGCACTTACGAAGATGACCCGACCAAGTTCCAAGACCTGCGAGTGGGTCGTATCGACGCCATCCTGATCGACCGCCTGGCTGCGCTGGAATACGCGAAAAAGGCCAAGGACACCACTGCTGCCGGCGAAGCGTTCTCCCGTCAGGAAGCTGGTATCGCCCTGCGCAAAGGCGAGCCTGAACTGCTGGCTGCAGTGAACAAGGCGATCGACAAGCTGCGTGCCGACGGTACGCTGACCAAGCTTTCGGAAAAATATTTCAACGCTGACGTCACTAAATAATGGAAGAGGCTTTCCAACTCGCGCTGGATTCCGCGCCCTTCCTGCTCAAGGGCGCGTACTACACGGTAATCTTGAGCCTGGGGGGCATGTTCTTCGGCCTGCTGATGGGCTTTGGCCTGGCGTTGATGCGTTTGTCACGCTTCAAGCTGGTGAGCTGGATCGCCCGCATCTACGTGTCGTTCTTTCGCGGCACGCCGTTGCTGGTGCAGCTGTTCGTGATCTATTACGGCCTGCCGCAATTGGGTATCGAACTTGACCCGCTGCCAGCGGCCCTGATCGGCTTCTCGCTGAACATGGCCGCCTACGCCTGCGAAATCCTGCGTGCCGCGATCAGTTCCATCGAACGCGGCCAATGGGAAGCCGCCGCGAGTATCGGCATGACCCGCGCGCAAACCCTGCGCCGGGCCATTTTGCCGCAAGCGATGCGTACGGCTCTGCCACCACTGGGGAACAGCTTCATTTCGCTGGTCAAGGACACTGCCCTGGCAGCCACTATCCAGGTGCCGGAACTGTTCCGCCAAGCGCAGCTGATCACCGCTCGCACCTTCGAAATCTTCACCATGTATCTTGCCGCCGCGCTGATCTACTGGATTCTGGCCACGGTGCTGTCGCACCTGCAGAACAAGTTGGAAGAGCGGGTCAATCGGCACGACCAGGAGACCTGACCCA
Source organism: Pseudomonas sp. RIT-562 (assembly GCF_026241895.1). Lineage (GTDB taxonomy): Bacteria > Pseudomonadota > Gammaproteobacteria > Pseudomonadales > Pseudomonadaceae > Aquipseudomonas > Aquipseudomonas mandelii_F. The sequence continues at coordinate 50,851 of NZ_JAPJIV010000029.1, forward strand.
ATGATTGTCGTGGAAAAACTGACAAAGCAGTTCAAGGGTCAAGTGGTGCTAAATGGCATCGACCTGCAAGTGCAGGCCGGCGAGGTGGTAGCGATCATAGGGCCTAGCGGTTCGGGCAAGACCACCTTCCTGCGCTGCCTGAATTTTCTGGAAGAACCTACCAGCGGCCGAATCAAGGTTGGCGACATCGAAATCGATGGCAGTCGCCCCCTGAACCAGCAGCAAAGCCTGGTGCGTCGTCTGCGCCAGCACGTGGGTTTCGTGTTTCAGAACTTCAACCTGTTCCCCCATCGCACCGCCCTGGAAAATGTCATCGAAGGGCCAATCGTGGTGAAAAAAATTCCCCACGCCGATGCTGTTGCCCTGGGCAAGAAGCTTCTGGCCAAGGTTGGCCTGGCCGGCAAGGAAGACGCCTACCCAAGGCGCCTCTCCGGTGGTCAGCAACAGCGAGTGGCAATTGCCCGGGCGTTGGCGATGGAACCGGAAGTGATCCTGTTCGATGAACCGACTTCAGCGCTGGACCCGGAGTTGGTGGGTGAAGTATTGGCGACCATCCGCGGCCTGGCCGAGGAGAAACGTACGATGGTCATCGTCACTCATGAAATGGGATTCGCCCGGGATGTCGCCAACCGCGTAGTGTTTTTCGATAAGGGCGTGATCGTGGAACAAGGCGAGGCAAAAGCATTGTTTGCCAACCCTAAGGAAGAACGAACCAAACAATTCCTCAGCAAGTTTCTGAACAACGCCCACGCCTAACTCTCTGCAACATTCTTTAACTTCCAAGGACGGAAGTACTCCTCCCGCAACAAATAACTCATTTAATCTCCGCCACCTCTAAAGCAACTCGTTTGTGCCCGCGCGCGGTACATATCTATGGGCTGTGGCGAAATATCCTGCGCCTGTAATCTTCTCATCGCCCCGAGTCTGCTGGACGATACCTCAACGAAGCGTGACCAGTGAACACGCACTCAACGCGTAGTGATGTTCGACTAAGCCGTGCAGCTTAACGCCTGCCAAACGTAGGATATTTCTGAATAGCCTTCGATAACGCGATTGGCCAATTTGCTCTATTGACAGTTAATCGCCCGAACTTTTATCTAGCGCTCGCTCGACGGCACTTATCACGTTCAATCATTAGTTGAATTCAAAATTAATGAACGGTTTTGCTGCTCGAACATTCGCGTTCTTTATGTTTCAGAAACGGACTTCGCTGCAAAACTCCAAGGAGAACCCATGAAAAGCATCTCGAACATATCTGGACTGACAGCGCCTACGCCGGCGCAATCCCACAAGGGCGGTATCAACATTCACCTGGCGGCTCACCTGATGATGGATATAGCGCCTTATCCCGGCATGAGCGAGGGTGACCTGATCGAGCTGTATTGGGATGAGTGCTTCGTGGCTTCCAGAACCTTGGGCGCTGATGAGCTCGGTACCCCTGTCAGCCTGCGCGTACCGGAGAGCTTTATCGTCAATGGCACCTCAAGTGTGCATTACCGCCTGATGCAAATCGGCGTGGAGCCGGTTTTGTCAGCCGTCGAGCAGGTACAGGTCAAACTCGACTGTCCCGGAGGACAACCCCCACCTCTGTGCGGTGATGAAAATCAGAACCTGGCACCCGTGCAGATCCCCGAGACCATTTGCCGCAAGGGCGTTAATACCAGCCAGATCAAGCGTGGCGTTCCCCTGACCATCGAGCCCTATCTGAACATGGCCGTTGACGACGAAATCACCCTGCGTTGGGGTGATGTGCGCATGGACCTGCCCAGACTCGACTGCACGGATATCGGCCAGCCCATCCAGGTCTGGGTACCCCCAGCGATCATCGAGGAAGCCGGAGAAGACCTGCGCCTGGAGGTCACCTATTGCGTGCTCGACCGCCTGGGCAACAACTCCCGGTGGGCACCGCCGCGCAGGCTGAAAATCGGCTGTGGCAAAACCTGCATCAAGCTCAAACCAAAACGCTTACGCGTGAATTGAGATTCAGACATACCTTCTATGCATATTCCTAAAAGTTAGTTTATTTATTATTTATACACGTTTACGGTATATGCACCGGACCACCGGACATTCTTGATTTCAATCGTCGCCATTTCTCGCGGCGTTTCCATGAAGATGTGAGGTAGGTATGGTCCGGAACACAATCACCCCAGTGCAGAACGCCAGGGCATTGCGTGCAGCCAAGGAGTGGCGCTGATGTCCAGTCTGGCAGATGCACTAGTCCAGAGTGATCTGGACATCGCCATCGCCCCCTTGGTATTGCCAGCACAGGTCTTGCGCAACGATGCGCAAGCCATCAAGGCCGCCCATGAACTCGCGCAATCTGCGCGACTGCAAGCGGCCCGGCGTGACCAGCAGCGCAAGTTGCCCTGGTCGGAAATCGAACAGTTCACCCGCAGCGGCCTGGGCAGTATTTCGATTCCCCGCGAGTACGGCGGCCCACAGGTTTCGTTCGTGACCCTGGCCGAGGTGTTCGCAATCATTTCTGCGGCCGATCCGGCATTGGGTCAGATCCCGCAGAACCAGTTCGGCATCCTTCACCTGCTGCTGGGTAGCGCCACCCAAGCGCAGAAAAAACAGCTGTTCGCAAACGTGCTCGAAGGCTGGCGAATCGGTAACGCCGGCCCCGAACGCGGCACCAAAAACACCCTCGAACTCAAGGCGCGAATAACCCCCAACGGCGACGATTTCGTCATCAATGGGCAAAAATTCTATTCCACAGGCGCACTGTTCGCCCATTGGGTCGCGGTCAAGGCGCTTAACGACGACGGCAAGCAGGTGCTGGCCTTCGTCCGTCGTGGCACCCCGGGTTTGCGCATCGTCGACGACTGGTCGGGTTTCGGCCAGCGCACCACCGCCAGCGGCACCATCCTGCTGAACAACGTGCAGGTTGAAGCAGAACTGGTGGTGGACAACTGGAAGATCAACGACAAGCCCAATATCCAGGGCGCCGTCTCGCAGCTGATCCAGGCCGCAATTGACGCCGGGATCGCCCGGGGCGCCATCGACGACGCCATCGAATTTGTGAAAACCCGCGCCCGGCCGTGGATCGACGCCAATGTCGAGCGAGCCAGCGACGACCTCTATGTAATCGCCGACATCGGCAAGCTGAAAATCGAACTGCACGCCGCCGAAGCGCTGCTGCGCAAGGCCGGCAAAGTCCTCGATCAGGTCAGCGCCGCACCGCTCACTGCCGAATCCGCAGCCCGCGCCTCCATTGCCGTGGCTGAAGCTAAGGTGCTGACCACCGAGATCTCGCTGCAGGCCAGCGAAAAACTCTTCGAGCTGGCCGGCAGCCGCGCCACCCTCGCCGAATTCAATCTCGACCGTCACTGGCGTAACGCCCGGGTGCACACGCTGCACGATCCGGTGCGCTGGAAGTACCACGCCGTCGGCGCCTACCAGTTGAACGGCACCTTGCCGGCTCGTCACTCCTGGATTTGACGACCAGAACACTTTTGACCAGATCTCTGGAGAAGCACATGCCTCTTTCTCACCACGTCGCGGTCTTAACCAGCGATGAGCAAGCCTTGGTCGTCGCTAGTGACCTGGCCGATGATTTCAAACGCGACAGCGCCCTGCGCGACCGCGAACGCCGTTTACCGCACCCTGAACTCGAAGTGTTTTCCCGCTCTGGCCTGTGGGGCATCAGCGTGCCGAAAGAGTATGGCGGCGCCGGCGTTTCCAACGTCACGCTGGCCAAGGTCATTGCCCTGATTGCACAGGCAGACGGCTCCCTCGGACAAATTCCGCAGAACCATTTCTACGCCCTCGAAGTACTGCGGGTGAACGGCAGCGCCGAGCAGAAAAAACGCCTGTACACCGAAGTCTTGGCCGGCCAGCGCTTCGGCAATGCACTTGCCGAACTGGGGACTAAAACCGCCCATGACCGCGTCACCAGGCTGACTCGGGAAGGTGACGGCTATCGCATCAATGGCCGCAAGTTCTACGCCACCGGGGCGATCTATGCCCAGCGCATCCCCACTTCGGTGGTAGATGAGCACGGAGTTCAGCAGCTGGCATTCGTGCCGCGTGACAGTAAAGGCCTGACGGTAATCGACGACTGGAGCGGCTTTGGCCAGCGCACTACCGGCAGCGGCTCGGTGGTATTTGAGGATGTGTTTGTCGCAGCCGAGGACGTGATCCCGTTTCAAAGCGCTTTCGAACGACCAACAACGGTCGGCCCCCTGGCACAGATTCTCCACGCCGCCATCGACACCGGCATCGCCCGTGCCGCCTATGAAGATGCGCTGCACTTCGTGCGCACCAAGACCCGGCCGTGGATTGACGCCACCCACGAAAAAGCCACTGACGACCCGCTGACCCTCAAGAGTTTCGGCCACTTGAGCATCCGCCTGCATGCGACCGAAGCACTGCTGGAACGCGCTGGCGAATATCTCGACAAGGCCCAGGCCGACAGCAACGCCGAGACCGTCGCCGCAGCGTCCATCGCCGTCGCCGAAGCCCGCGCCATCAGCACCGAAATTTCCCTCGCGGCGGGCAGCACGCTATTCGAATTGGCCGGCAGCCAGGCGACCCTGATCGAACATGGTCTGGATCGCCACTGGCGCAACGCGCGGGTACACACCCTGCACGACCCGGTGCGCTGGAAATATCACGCCGTGGGCAATTACTACCTCAACAATGAAAACCCGCCACTGCGGGGGACCATCTGATGACCGTCGGCAAAAAGAAAATCCTGCTCAATGCGTTCAACATGAACTGCATCGGGCACATCAATCATGGCCTGTGGACCCATCCACGGGACAACTCGACCCAATACAAAACCATTGAATACTGGACCGAACTGGCGCAGCTGCTAGAGCGCGGACTGTTTGATGGTTTGTTCATCGCCGACATCGTCGGCGTGTATGACGTCTACCAGAACTCGGTAGACGTGTCCCTCAAAGAGTCGATCCAGTTGCCGGTCAACGATCCATTGCTGCTGGTTTCAGCCATGGCCGCCGTCACCCGCAATCTTGGCTTCGGCCTGACAGCCAACCTGACATATGAGCCGCCGTACCTGTTCGCCCGGCGCATGTCGACGCTCGACCACCTGAGCCGCGGCCGGGTCGGCTGGAACATCGTCACCGGCTACCTGGACAGTGCCGCCAAGGCCATGGGTTTGAGCGAACAGGTCGAGCACGACCGCCGCTATGACCAGGCTGATGAGTACCTGCAAGTGCTCTACAAACTCTGGGAAGGCAGCTGGGAAAACGGTGCGGTGGTCAACGATCCCGAGCAGCGCATCTATGCGCAGCCCGACAAAGTGCACAAGGTCGAGCACAAGGGCGAGTTCTATCAGGTCGAGGGCTATCACCTCTGCGAACCGTCACCGCAGCGCACCCCGGTACTGTTCCAGGCGGGCAGTTCGGATCGCGGCTTGCTGTTTGCCGGGCGTCACGCCGAGTGCGTATTCATCAGCGGGCAGAACAAGCCGTCGACCAGGGCCCAGGTGGACAAAGTCCGCGCCAGCGCGGTCGAGGCGGGGCGCAATCCCGAGGATATCAAGGTGTTCATGGGCCTGAACGTGATCGTTAGCGAGACATCGGAACTGGCCTGGGCCAAGCACGCCGAGTACCTGAGCTATGCCAGTGCCGAAGCTGGCGTCGCGCATTTTTCGGCCTCCACGGGCATCGATTTTTCCGATTACGAGCTCGATGAGCCGATCCAGTACGTGAAGAGCAACGCCATCCAGTCGGCGACCAAAAACCTGCAAAACAACGACTGGACCCGACGCAAATTGCTCGAGCAACACGCCCTGGGTGGCCGCTACATCACAGTGGTGGGTTCGCCTGCGGAGGTTGCGGATGAACTGGAATCCTGGATCGCCGAGACCGGGCTCGATGGCTTCAACCTCACGCGCATTGTCACGCCGGAAAGCTACGTGGATTTCATCGACCTGGTGATTCCGGAGTTGCAGCGGCGTGGGTCGTACAAGACCGCGTATGACGACGGCAGCCTGCGGGAAAAGCTGTTTCACGCGCAGGCGCATTTGCCTGAGCAACACATCGGCTCCGAGTTCCGACGCTAAAAGCATCGCGAGCCGGCTCGCGATGAGGCCCTACCTGACAACCTGAATTCAATGCCCTGACTGGAAAAACCATCATGACCAAGAAAACACTCTCTCACCCAGTCAAAGCACTGGCCCTAGCCCTCGGCCTGTTCAGCTCGGTGACCTTCGCCGCTGAAGCACCGCTGAAAGTCGGCACCACCGCCGCCTTCGCCATTCCCCTGGAAGCCGCAGTAGAAGAAGCCAACAAACAAGGCCTGAAAGTCGAACTGGTCGAGTTCAGCGACTGGATCGCCCCCAACGTTAGCCTCGCCGCCGGCGACATCGACGTGAACTACTTCCAACACATCCCGTTCCTGGAAAACGCCAAGACCGCCGCAGGTTTTGACCTGGTGCCATTCGCCCCGGGGATCATCAACAACGTTGGTCTGTACTCGAAAAAATACAAAAGCTTCGATGAGCTGCCGGAAGGCGCCACCGTCGCTATCGCCAACGACCCAATCAACAGCGGTCGCGGCCTGCAACTGCTGGCCAAAGCCGGCCTGATCACCCTCAAACAGGGCGTCGGCTACAAAGCTACCGAAGAAGACATCGTCGCCAATCCGAAGAACATCAAGATTCTGCAGGTCGAGGCGGTGCAGTTGGTACGCGCTTACGATGACGCCGATCTGGTGCAGGGCTACCCGGCCTACATCCGCCTGTCCAAGACCTTCGATGCCGGCTCCGCCTTGCTGTTCGACGGCCTCGATCACAAGGAATACGTGATCCAGTTCGTGATCCAGCCAAAGAGCAAGACCGACCCGCGCCTGATCAAGTTCGTCGACATTTACCAGCACTCGCCCGCCGTTCGCGCAGCTCTGGATAAAGCCCACGGCAAGCTCTATCAAGCTGGCTGGGAAAGCTGATAATGACCGCAGCCAGCCAACTGCGACTGGATATTCCAGAGCAACGTAATGCGCACCAAACCGAGCTGCACCCGGACCTCAACCGCGCCCATGTGCGCTTCGTTGGCCTGGGCAAAACCTACAACGGCCAGCAGGGTCCGGTCGCCGCCCTGCACGGCATCGACCTGGCGATCCAGCGCGGCGAAGTGTTCGGCATCATCGGCCGTAGCGGCGCTGGCAAGTCGTCGCTGATCCGCACCATCAATCGCCTTGAACAACCAAGCAGTGGAAGGGTGCTGATCGATCAAGTGGACATCGGCGAGTACGACGAAGACCGCCTGGTAACGCTGCGCCGGCGCATCGGCATGATCTTCCAGCACTTCAACCTGATGTCGGCCAAGACCGTGTGGCAGAACGTTGAACTGCCGCTGAAAGTCGCCGGGGTGCCCAAGGAAAAACGCGAGCAGAAGGTCCGCGAATTGCTGGAGCTGGTCGGCCTGGAAGGCAAGCACAAGTCCTACCCGGCGCAGTTGTCCGGCGGGCAAAAACAACGCGTGGGCATCGCCCGGGCGCTGGTGCACGACCCGCAAATCCTGCTGTGCGACGAGGCCACTTCGGCACTTGACCCGGAGACCACGCAATCCATCCTCGGCCTGCTGCGCGAGATCAATCAGCGCCTGGGCCTGACCATCGTGCTGATCACCCACGAGATGGCGGTGATCCGCGATATCTGCGACCGAGTGGTGGTGCTGGAGCACGGACGCATCGTTGAACAGGGCCCCGTGTGGGAAGTCTTCGGCAACCCACAGCACGAAGTCAGCAAAACCTTGCTCGCCCCCCTGCAACACGCGTTGCCGCAGGAATTGCAGAGCCGTTTGCAGACGCAGCCACAGTCAGTGGATGCGGCGGTGGTGCTACGCCTGCAATTCACTGGCAGTACCACTGACGAGCCTGACCTGGCGGCGCTGTTCAGCGCCCTCGGCGGTCGCGTGCGCCTGCTGCAAGGTGGCGTGGAACGGATTCAGGGGCATGCCCTCGGGCAACTGCTGCTGGCGGTGTCAGGCTCGACGCTAGGTGCAAAGGAATTACGCCAACGCGCCGGACAATGGGCGCAACAGGTAGAGGTGCTTGGTTATGTGGTTTGATCGCTTGCTGCAAGGCTTTATCGATACCTTCCTGATGGTGGGCGTGTCGTCGTTGATCGCGTTGCTGGCGGGCATTCCGTTGGCGGTGATCCTGGTCACCAGCGCCAAGGGCGGCATCTACCAAGCACCGGCGCTGAACCGCGCATTGGGTGCGTTCGTGAACCTGTTCCGCTCGATTCCATTTTTGATCCTGATGGTGGCATTGATTCCGTTCACTCGACTGATCGTCGGCACCACCTACGGCGTCTGGGCAGCCGTGGTGCCCCTGACGATTGCCGCTACACCATTCTTTGCGCGGATTGCCGAGGTCAGCCTGCGCGAGGTAGATCACGGGCTGATTGAAGCAGCGCAAGCGATGGGTTGCCGGCGTTGGCACATCGTCTGGCATGTGCTGCTGCCTGAAGCGCTGCCGGGGATTGTTGGCGGGTTCACCATCACCCTGGTCACCATGATCAACTCCTCGGCGATGGCTGGCGCGATTGGTGCGGGTGGGTTGGGCGACATTGCCTACCGGTACGGCTATCAGCGATTCGATAGCCAGATCATGTTGACGGTGATTGTATTGCTGGTGGTGTTGGTGGCGATTATCCAACTGGGTGGCGATCGCCTGGCACGGGGCTTGAACAAGCGCTGAAACAGGATCAAGAGATCGTAGCCTGCGCCGGCCCCTAATGGGTTGTCCTTGAGACCGCCATCGCGAGCAGGCTCACTCCTACACTGACCGTGCTCGCGATGGCGTATATTCGGCGCATCCCCATTGCCCGCGCAGCCCACCATGAAACAGACCCCCGACGACCTGGAAAAAATCACCTCCACCACCCTGGGCCATTACAACTCGGTGGCCGAGGGGTTTCGCGAGGGGACTCGTGATCATGATGTCAGCCAGAATATCGACGCATTGCTGCGGCACATCCAGGGCGCCGCGCCGTTCGACGTTCTCGATTTTGGCTGTGGTCCGGGTCGTGATTTGCAGACGTTCACCCGCATGGGGCACATGGCAGTCGGCCTCGATGGCTCTGAGAAATTTGCGCAGATGGCGCGCGCAGACAGCGGCTGTGAGGTCTGGCAACAGGACTTTCTGAAGCTGGATCTGCCGGCCGAGCGCTTCGACGGGATTTTTGCCAATGCGGTGCTGTTTCATATCCCGCGCCAGGAACTACCTCGGGTGCTGAAAGAGTTGCACAGTACGTTGAAGCCGGGAGGCGTGTTGTTCAGCTCCAATCCTCGTGGTGAGAATCAGGAAGGTTGGAACGGGCCGCGGTATGGGGCGTATCACGACTTGCAGGCGTGGCAGCAATTGCTGACCGAGGCGGGGTTTGTGGAGCTGGAGCATTACTACCGGCCGGCAGGGCTGCCGCGGGAGCAGCAGCCATGGTTGGCTAGTGTTTGGCGTAAGCCGGTTTAGTCTGACAGGGCCCCATCGCGAGCAGGCTCACTCCTACAGGGGACCGTGTCCGCCGGGCAACTGTAGGAGTGAGCCAGCTCGCTTTATTGCGCTTCTGGTTTCGGCTCGCGAATCTTGTACCAGGCCACATACAGCGCCGGCAAAAACAGCAGCGTCAGCAATGTGGCGATGATGATCCCGCCGATCATCGCGTAGGCCATCGGCCCCCAGAACACTTCCCGGGCGATCGGGATCATCCCCAGGCTCGCCGCCGCCGCCGTCAGCAGAATCGGCCGGCGCCGGTGTTCCGTGGCTTGCACCACCGAATCCCAAGGCGAGTAGCCGTCCTTCTCGAACGCTTCGATCTGCGTCACCAGGATCACCGAGTTGCGGATGATGATACCGATCAGCGCGAGAATCCCCAGAATCGCCACAAAGCCCATCGGCGTGCCGGTCGGGATCAGCGCCAGCACCACGCCGATCAATCCGAGCGGCGCGACACTGGCGACCAGGAACAGCTTCTGCACGCTGTGCAGTTGAATCATCAGGAACGTCGCCATCAGGAACAACATCAGCGGCACGACCTTGGCGATAGGGCCCTGGGCCTTACCGCTCTCCTCGACAGTACCGCCGGTTGCGACCTTGTAGCCGACCGGCAACGTCGAAGCAAATTGTTCAATGGCCGGCTTCAGTTGCTTGACCAGGTCAGTCGGCTGAATTTCGTCACGCACCGCCGCCTTGATGGTAATCGTCGGCTTGCGGTCACGGCGCCAGACCAGCGGCTGCTCAAGCTCGTACTGCACGGTAGCGAACGACAGCAGCGGAATCGACGTACCGCTTGGGGTGACGATCTGCAGGTTCTGCAGGGTCTCCGGCGTGCCGCGTTCGGCGTCCACTGCGCGCCCCACCACGTTGATCAGATAGATATCGTCATCCACCTGAGTCACGGGGGCGCCCACCACAATGCTGTTCATCAGGTTGGCCACGTCTTCCGAGGACAGCCCCAGCTGCCGCGCCTTGTCCTGGGCGATGTCGATGCGCAGGACCTTACCCGGCTCGTTCCAATCGTAAATGATCTCGCCGATGTGCGAGTTCTTGTCCAGCTCGGTCGCCAGCGCGATCGCGTGTTTGCGCACTTGATCGATGTCCTTGCCGCTGACCCGGTACTGGATCGGACGCCCGACCGGCGGGCCCATTTCCAGGGCCTGCACGTAACTGCCAATGCCGACGAAATCCTTGCGCAGACGTTCACGCAAGCGTTGGCTCAAGGCTTCACGGGATTCCAGGCCCTTGCTGACGATGACCAATTGCGCGTAGTACGGGTTCTGCAATTGCTGGTCGAGGGGCAGGTAGAAACGGATCGCCCCTTCGCCGATGTAAGTGCTCCAGCGCACGATGTCCGGATCGCCCTTGAGTGTTTCTTCAAGCTTGTTCACCGCCTTGCGGGTTTCGGCAATGGAGGCGTTCTGCGGCAGGTTCAGGTCGACCAGAATTTCCGGACGGTCCGAGGACGGGAAGAACTGGTTCTGCACGAACTGCATCGAGAACACCGAAGCCACGAACAGCGCGATGGTGATGCCAATCGCCCACCAGCGATTGCGCATCGCCCACAACATGCCGCCGTTGAACGCCCGCCCGATGCGCCCGGGTTCGGCATTGTGCGGCTTCACATTGGCACTGAGAATATGCACGCCAATCACCGGGGCAAACAGTACGGCCACCACCCATGACACCAGCATCGCCACTGCAATCACCGCAAACAGGGTGAAGGTGTACTCACCCGCCGAGCTGGCGTTGAGGCCGATTGGCACAAAACCGGCCACGGTCACCAGCGTACCGGTGAGCATTGGGAAGGCCGTCGAGGTGTAGGCGAACGTCGCCGCCTGTTCCTTGGTTTCGCCCATTTCCAGGCGCGTGACCATCATCTCCACCGTGATCATTGCGTCGTCCACCAGCAGGCCGAGCGCGATGATCAAGGCGCCAAGGGAGATCCGCTGCATGGTGATGCCGCTGTACTCCATGAACACAAAGACCATCGCCAGCACCAGCGGAATCGAGCACGCCACCACCAGGCCGGCACGCACGCCGAGGCTGATGAAGCTGACGATCAGCACGATCACCACCGCCTCGAACAACGCGCTGGTGAAGCCGCCGACCGCTTTTTCCACCACTTCAGCCTGGTCGGAAACACTGTGCACGCCCACGCCCACCGGCAGGTCGGCGGTGAGCTCTTCCATGCGCTGATGCAGGGCCTTACCAAACTCCTGGATGTTGCCGCCCTTCTTCATGGCGATGGCCAGGCCGATGGCCGTCTGGCCATTGAAGCGGAATTCCGGGGTTGCCGGGTCTACATAACCGCGGCTGATTTCGGCGACGTCGGCCAGGCGATAGAAACGATCATTGAGTTTGAGATTGACGTCAGCCAGGTCTTTTTCCGAAGCGAACTGGCCGGAAGTGCGTACCGAGATACGCTCAGGCCCCGCTTCGATCACACCTGCAGGAGTTACCGCGTTCTGTGATTGCAGGCTCTGTACCACCTGGCTCTGATCGATGCCCAGCGCCGCGAGTTTGCGCGTGGAGAAGTTCAGGTAGAGCACTTCATCCTGCTCGCCAACCATCTCGACCTTGCCCAGCCCCGGTACATCGCGGATCTGCGCGCGGACCTGTTCGACGTAGTCGCGCAACTGGCGCAGCGACAATCCATCTGCGGTGAAGGCGTAGACCGAACCGAACACGTCACCGAACTCGTCGTTGAACCCCGGCCCTTGAATACCCCGCGGAAAATCCCCGCGGATGTCATTGATCTTCTTGCGCACCTGGTACCAGATTTCCGGAATGTCCTTGGCACTGGTGGTGTCGCGCAGGTAGACGAACACCGTGGACTCACCGGGCCTGGTGTAGCTTTTCACGTAGTCGAGGGAGTCGAGCTCCTCGAGTTTTTTCTCGATGCGGTCAGTGACCTGCTTGAGGGTTTCCTCTTGGGTCGCGCCCGGCCAATTGGTCTGGATGACCATGGTCTTGATGGTGAACGAGGGGTCTTCCTCGCGGCCCAGGTTCATGTACGAGAACACGCCCATCAGCAGCGCGACGAACATCAGGTACCAGACAAACGACTGATGCTTGAGGGCCCATTCGGATAAATTGAAACTCCCTTTCATTGTGGGCTTTCCTCGTCGATTTTCACTTTTTGCCCAGGTTTCAGGCTATTCACGCCGGCACTGACCACGCGTTCGCCAGACTTCACGCCATCGGCCAGCACCACGCTGCTGTCAGTGCGGCTGATGAGATGAACTTCTCGCGGGGAAACGGTTTGGGTTTGTTCATCGATCACCCAGATCTGCGACTTGCCATCGACCTCATGCAACACACTGACCGGCAATTCGATACGCGGTTTGATCGCCGAGCTGATGGTCACACTGATGGCCGTGCCCAGGCGAAAGCCCGGTGGCGAGTCGGTCAGGGTCAGGCGCGCGCGTCGGGTGCGAGTGGCGCTCTGTGCCTGGGGCTCGATTTCGCGAACGATGGCGGTGGTGGTGACTCTCGGGTCCAGCTGCGCGGCGACCTGAAACACCGCGTCCTTGGGCAGCTGCTCGACCAAGGTGTCCGGCAGATCGATCACCGCTTCCTTGATGTCCGGCTGCGCCAGGGTCACCACTTGCTGACCGGCTGTGACGACCTGGCCGGCTTCAGCATTCCACGCGGTGACGATGGCCTTGTGGTCGGTGCGCAGCTCGACATAGCCGAGCTGGTCCTTGGCCTGGTCGACGGCAGCCTTGGCTTGATCAAGTGACGCCTGGGTGGTCTTCAGATCAGTCTGGGCGATGTCCAGTTGAGCTTGCGCACCGACCCCGCGATTGAACAGCTCCTGCTGCCGTCGGGCATTGGCCTGGGCATTGATCAACTGCGCCTGGATCTTCGCCAGGTCGCCCTGGGCAGCCCGCAACTGGTTCTGCTGATCCGTGGGGTCGAGGGTGGCGAGCAAGGCGCCCTTCTCGACTTCGGCGCCGACATCGACATTACGGCTGGCAATGCGCCCGGGCACGCGGAAACCGACGTTGGTCTCATAGCGCGCCTGGATACTGCCAGCGAAGCGCCCGAGGTTTTCTTCATTGAGCGCCAGCACCTTGATCGACAGCACCGGACGTACCGGCTCCGGTGGCGGTTCTTTCTCCGAGCAGGCGGTCAGCACGACCCCAGCTAAAACCAGCAACAGGCGCTTCATGGCTGGTTCCCCACTTCAAGATCCTTATAAGTGTTCTCGGCGATTTCCACTTTCACCCCAGGGTGCAGCAATTGACCGCCGGCGATGATGACTTTGTCGCCCGCATTCAAGCCGGCGCTGACGATGACTTTGCCGGTCAGGTAACGGCCGACGGTGACCGTATGCAACTGCGCCTTGCCCTCTTCGTCCACTCGCCACACGGCAGGCTCGCTGATGTTTTTGGTCAGCGCCGACCACGGCAGGACCACGGCCGACTTGCCCGGGGTCTTGGCTGTGGCGCTCACCACCGAACCGAGTTGCATGCCCTCTGGCAAACCATGAAGGGTGACCTTGACCTGTACGGTGCCGGTTTGCGCCGAGACTGCCGGGGTGACTTCGCGCACGGTGCCGGTGGTCTTGATCGACGGGTTGTCGAGCAGGCTGACGACCACCGTTTTGTCTTCCGGGGCTTCGGTCAGCAGCGATTCATAGACGTTGAACACCGCATCGCGCTCGCCGTCCCGGGCCAAGCTGAAAATCGGCACCGTGGCCTGCACCACCTGGCCGACTTCAGCCTGGCGCGCGGTAATCACGCCTGGTGCGTCAGCGATCAACGAGGTGTACCTCAACTGTTCACGGGCATTGGCCAGTTGCGCCTGGGCAGCCGTCAATGCACTTTGGCTGCTGCGCAACGCGGCCTGGGCGGAATCGAATTCGCTCTGGCTGGTGTAGCCCTTGGGCAGGAGTTTTTGCTGGCGCACGAACGCCGCAGCAGTCTGTTTGACCCGCGCCTGTTCAGCGGTCACCTGGGCCTGCGCCGAGTCGACGTTGGTCTGCAAGTCCTTGGGGTCCAGCTTGGCCAACACCTGCCTGGCCGTGACACGGTCACCGACATCGACCATGCGCTGGATGATCTTGCCGCCGACCCGGAACGAAAGTTCGGTCTGCACCCGTGCCTGGACATCCCCCGTGAGGGTTACCGTGGCCGCGTAATCCGCCGGTTTCACCTCCTGCACAAATACCCGTGGACGGTCCTTCTCGACCGGTTTTTTGTCACCGCAGGCAGTCAGCAAAGCCAAAAGGCTCAACCCAACCACCAGTTTCAATCCGGGACCAGCCATGCAGACTCCTTTGCGTTGTACGGGCGTGCGAATGTCGATACGACTGTGAGCTTAGAACAGGGTTCCAAGGGCGCCTCTGATGGGCGTCAAATATACCGCAACGCCTGAGTCCAGGCGCTGGCACCTATCAGGATGCCAGGCACAAAAAAAACGCCGACGCTTTACAGCCGTCGGCGTTTTCAACCGCAGGACGATCGATCAGAACGCAGGCAGTACCGCGCCGCTGTATTTCTTCTCGATGAACGCCTTCACTTCCGGGCTGGTCAACGCCTTGGCCAGTTTCTGGATGGCTGCGCTGTCCTTGTTGTCCGGACGGGCCACCAGGAAGTTCACGTAAGGCGAATCGGCACCTTCGATGACCAGTGCATCTTTAGCCGGGTTCAGGCCGGCTTCCAGCGCGTAGTTGGTGTTGATCATGTCGAGGTCGACCTGATCCAGAACACGCGGCAGCATGGCCGATTCGAGTTCCTTGAACTTGAAGTTGTGCGGGTTCTTGGCGATGTCTTTCGGGGTAGCCAGGGCGTTTTTCGGGTCTTTCAACTCGATCAGGCCGGCTTTCTGCAGCAGGATCAGGGCACGGCCGCTGTTGCTGCCTTCGTTCGGGATAGCGATGGTCGCGCCGTCTTTCAGCTCAGCCAGGCTTTTGACTTTCTTCGAGTAACCACCGAACGGTTCGACGTGTACGCCGATCACGGTCACCAGGTTAGTGCCTTTGCCTTCGTTGAAGCTGTTCAGGTACGGCAGGGTCTGGAAGTAGTTGGCGTCCAGACGCTTCTGATCGACCTGTACGTTGGGTTGAACGTAGTCGGTGAAGACTTTGATTTCCAGGTCCACGCCTTCTTTGGCGAGGGTTGGCTTGATCAATTCCAGAATCTCGGCGTGTGGAATCGGGGTCGCCGCAACCACCAGTTTCTCGCCAGCCTGGGCCAGGCCCGCAGTCAGGGCAGCCGCCAATGCGGTGAACAACAGAACCTTTTTCATGCAGTGTCCTTATCGAAAATCGCGGTCGTCATCGACGACGGCTAAGAGTACGAGTGCCAGTGAAGTGCTATCGCTGGCGTGACGCGGACAATACCGGGATTTTTTATTCCGGAACAATATCTTTTATTCACTTTGATATTCCATTTTGTTCATACACGACCTCCCCCACATCTACTGTAGGAGCTGCCGAAGGCTGCGATCTGTTGATCTCGGCTCTATCAGAGCCTCCTACAACATCAAGAGATCGCAGCCTCCGGCAGCTCCTACAAAAGCCCACCTTGCTCAAGTAGTAGTTGCAGCGCCGCCTTGTCGGCATTGGACCCCTTCTCCAGTAAGAGTTTGAGCTGCTGCTCAATCAGCTCAAGCGCACTCGGCACCTGCGGCAGATTTAAATGCTCCGGCAGAATCTCGTCTCCCGTGCTCACCAGCAGCGCAAAGTGAATGACGTTTTCCAGCTCCCGGGTATTACCCGGCCAGCTATGGTGCTCCAGCACCTGTTGCGCGGCCTCGCTGATCAGCGGCACGGGCAGGTCCAGACGCTGGCTGTAGATGCCGAGGAAATACTCGGACAACGACAGAATATCGCCCACCCGTTCACGCAACGCCGGCAGCTCCAACTGGCCTTCGCTGAGGTAGTGATATAAGCGTTCGTGGAATTTGCCGGCTGCCACTGCCTGCGCCAGGTCGATGCTGGTTGCCGCCACCAGCCGTACATCCACCGGGCTCGGCTGATGCGCGCCCACCCGGGTGACCTCGTGATTCTCCAGGGCCGCGAGCAGTTTGATTTGAATTGGCAACGGCAAGTCGCCGATTTCGTCCAGATACAAGGTGCCGCCATTGGCTGAACCAAACCAGCCCGCTCGGCTGCTCGCTGCACCGGTGTAGCTGCCGGCTGCATAACCGAACAATTCGGCATCGGCGTAGGTCGGGCTGATAGCGCCGCAATTGACCGACACGAACAGCCCGCCCCGATCGCTGGCCCGATGGATATGGCGCGCCAGCAGCTCCTTGCCGCTCCCGGTTTCGCCACGAATCAGCACGCAAACCGAGCGCGGCGCCAATTGCTCAAGCTCCTGGCGCAATTGCCGTGAACGTGGATCGACAAACACCAACGCCTTGGCGCGGATGCTCAGGGGGCTTTTTTCGGCGTCGGGAAAGGTCAGCAGCGGCTGACCGAAGGTTTCAAAACTCATGGCAGACTCCCGCCCAAAACCGCCGAAGGACGGGGGCGTTTAAAAAAGAAAAATCAGGCGCGACGCAGGGCGTGATGTTCCATGCGGTTTTGCAGGCGATACAGGTAGGCAAAACCTTGTTCCCAGCGCTGGTGGCCGGACTTCACATTGATGTGCCCTGCACCCGCCAGAATCCCCGCTTCGGCACCCCAGTTGCGCGCCAGCTCCAGGGCCCGTGGGGCACTGACGGCGCTGTCGTTATCGGAGCTGACGACCTGACTCGGAAATGGCAGCAGGTCCGTCGGAATCGGTGCGAAATTGCGCAAGGCCGGTGCGCAGGCCGGACGCTCGACATCCGCAGGAGCGACCAGCAACGCGCCACGCACCTGACGCAAAAATTGCACCGGCGCTGCAGCAGCCCAGTGGGCAACCGTGATGCAGCCCAAGCTATGCGCAATCAGGATCACCGGTGTGCTGTCGGCGGCTATCGCCTCCGCCAGCGCGGCAACCCAGTCTTCACGACGCGGCGTCAGCCAGTCGGCCTGCTCCACCCGTGCGCTGTTCGGCAAACTGTTCTGCCAGTGGCTTTGCCAATGATCATCTGGCGATCCTTGCCAGCCCGGCACAATCAGGTAGCGAATTGATTCGTTGCGCATGGGGAACTCTCCTGCTGCGTGTCTGTTACTGACCGAGTATAGGGAGTGGATTTATATTCGTTAAGGAATAAGAAGCTATTTATTAAGACCAATAAAGAATATGAAGTCGCCACTGTAGGAGTGAGCCTGCTCGCGATTGCGCAGTGCCAGGCGCCGATCGTTGACCGACCCCGCGCCATCGCGAGCAGGCTCGCTCCTACAGGGTTTTTGCGGATTGGCACGCATCGAGGATAAAAAAAGGGCCGCACCCTGCCAAGGAGACGGCCCCGGAAAAACTTGAATCTGTCAGCGCGCAGTAATCACCGAAAGCTTGGTAATGCCAGCTCGCTCAATCGAAGCCATCGCCCGCGCCACTTCGCCGTAATTCACCCCGTCATCCGCCTGCAATTGCACACGTACTTCCGGATCCTTGGCTTTGGCCGACTTGAGGTTGAACTCCAGCAGATCGGGCTGGATTTCATCCTTGTTGATAAACAGCTTGCCGGCGCCATCGATGCTCACCACCAGCGGATCCTTCTGCTCGACCGGCGCCACGGCTTCGGTCTTGGGCAGGTTGATCGGAATGGCGTTGGTCAGCAGCGGCGCGGTCACAATGAACACCACCAGCAGCACCAGCATCACGTCCACCAGCGGTGTCACGTTGATCTCGCTCAGCACCTCATCGCTGTCTTGCGTGGAGAAGGCCATATCAGGACGCCTCCTTCACTTTCTGCGAACCACCTTGGGCTGCAACCTTGTGCGCCGTCGGATGGACCAGTACGCGGAACGAACTCTTCTGCGCCAGGCTGTAGAAGTCATGGGCGAAGTCATCCAGGTCCGCCGCGGTCAGTTTCAGGCGACGCAAAAAGTAGTTGTAAACCAGTACTGCCGGCACAGCGACGGCAATACCCACGCCGGTCGCGACCAGTGCCGCACCAATCGGTCCTGCCACCGTTTCAAGGCTGGCCGAACCGGCCGCGCTGATTCCTTTCAACGCTTCCATGATTCCCCACACCGTGCCGAACAAACCAATGAACGGCGACGTACTACCAATACTTGCAACCACGGCCAGGCCGGTTTCCAGCGACCGGCGCTCACGCACGATCTGCTGGCGAAGGGCTCGCTCGAGGCGATCCTGATGGTTGATCGCCTGGCTCAAATCCGCTGCGTGTGGCGTTTCTCCGACCTGGATCGCCGCGTAGCCGGCCTGGGCCACCCGCGCTGCTGCACCTGGTTGGGTTTCAGCCAGCTCCGCCGCCGAATCCAGACTCGATGCCGCCCAGAACTGCTTGTGGAACTTGCGATCCTGCGCTTTAAGGCGGCCGAACTGCACGCCCTTGAGCAAGGCCAGACCCCAGGTGGCCACGGAAAAAACCACCAGCAGCCAGATCACCGCGCTTTCGATGGACTCAAGTGGAGATGCCAATAACGTCATGATGAATTCCTCGTGTAAACGTTTCGCGTGATATAGGTTTCGGTTTAATGAATCTTGAAATCGATTGGCACGCTGACCCAGCCGTCCTGGGCGACATCACCCTGCTTGGCGGGCACGAAACTCCAGCGCTTCACGGCGCTCAGCGCCGCATCGTCCAACGCATCGCGACCACTGCTTTTCTGGATCTGAATTTCGCCGGGCTTGCCACTGGCGAGCACATGCACCCTTAACAACACCGTGCCTTCCCAACCACGACGCTGGGCCAGCGACGGATATTCCGGCGCCGGATTTTTCAGGTAGCCGGCATTGGCTGATGCTGGCGTTACCGGGGCCGGCGCGGGTGGAGCTGGCGGTGCTGGGGCGGCAACCGGTGCTGCTGGCTGCGGCGGCGCGGGTGGCTGCTCGACGGCCTTGGGCACCGGCTTCGGAACGGGTTTGGCGACCGGTTTTGGCTTGGGTATCGGTTTAGGCGGTGGCGGCGGTTTCACCG
This sequence comes from Pseudomonas sp. RIT-562, assembly GCF_026241895.1. GTDB lineage: Bacteria > Pseudomonadota > Gammaproteobacteria > Pseudomonadales > Pseudomonadaceae > Aquipseudomonas > Aquipseudomonas mandelii_F. The sequence continues at coordinate 70,312 of NZ_JAPJIV010000029.1, forward strand.
CGAGCTCGTCCTCTACCGGCGGCGGTGGCTCGACGACGGGCTGAACAGGCGGCGGTGGTGGTGGCGGCTCGACAACAGGTGGAGCCGGCTGCGAAAACTCGATGGTCATCGGCGGAATTTCCGGCGGTACCACTGGCAGCACGGCGGTTGGCTGCTGGTTGACCCAATAGATCACCGCACCGTGCACCAGCAACGCCAGCACCCCGAGCAGAATCGTTTCCCGCCGACTGAGAATGCCCTTGGGTGCACGCTGCAAACGCAACTGCCCCAGTGGCACGCGATGCACCCGGCCGATATCGACCAACTCGCCACCTGGCCCCTGGCGCCACAGCACCTCGTGTGCACTGGCGGCAGTCTGGACATTACCCATTGATTTACTCCTGCGGTCTCTTTGCGGATAACCCGATAGGCCGGACCTGACATCCCCCGTGCGACGTATCGACGGAGCGATCATTGAGCTAGACGCTTATCTCTGAAAGTAATCTTTAAAGTTATGGATAGATCAGAAATGAATATGAGAACCCACTGGATGCCGGCAGCCCTTATGAATCAAGGGCTCTGCAGGAAACGCCTGAGCGGCATGCCTTTTCGGCATGAAAAATATTCCCCGTAGGCATCGTTTAGAGGCTGTTCAACGCCAATTAAACAGAAGCGACGCGCATTGAACGGGGAGGTCGTGGAGGAGACTGAATACGCTCTATCGATATTCAATTTAGATCTATTAATTTTATATATTAAAAGTTGACGGAATAAGCGCGTTGCATCTACAACCCTTGCCAACCCATGTTGCAAATGCCTTCAAGCAATTTTAAGGATGCCGGAACAGCATATGGATCTACGCCAATTGCGTTACTTCATCGCGCTCAACGAACACCGCAGCTTCGTGCGCGCAGCAGACGCCATGGGCATCACGCAACCGGCGTTCAGCCGCAGCATCCAAGGTTTGGAGCAGGAGTTCGGTTGCGTGCTGGTCGATCGCGGCCACAAGGATTTGCGCCCGACTCCCGAGGGTCAGGTGGTGCTGCAACATGCACTGACATTGGTCCAGGGCGCTGCGAAGCTGAGCGCCGAAGTGACGCAGATGACCAAACTCGATGCCGGCGAACTGCGGTTTGGTTGCGGGCCCGTGCCTGCAGTGAAATTGGTGCCGGACGCGGTGGCACACTTCATCAACTCACACCCGAAAGTGCGTACCTGTTTCCAGGTGGACAACTGGGAAAAACTCAGCCGTGCGCTGAGCCGCGAGGAGATCGAGTTTTTCATCGCCGACATCCGCCACTTCGAAGCCGACCCCAACTTCCAGACCCAGGCGCTGACGCCCAAACGGGGGGTGTTTTTCTGCCGCCCAGGGCACCCTTTGCTGGCCAAGGAAAGCCTGTCGACCAACGATATGTTCGACTATCCCCTGGCGACCACACTAATTGCCCCGGGCATCCGAAAATTGCTGGCTAACCTCAGTGGGCGAATGGATTTCACGCCGAGCATCGAAACCGAGCATTTTCCGGCGTTGATGAAGATCGTGCTGCAGTCGAATGCGATTGGTGTGGGGACGCAGGAGGCATTTGTCGAGGAAATCGCCAAGGGCTCACTGGCCCTGCTGCACTGGAGAAATTTGCCGCAGAACATCGATACGCTGAATACCCGATGCGCGATTGTGAGTCGCACGGGGTACCGGTTATCACCGGCGGCACGGGCGATGATAGAGACCTTGGTGGCGGTGGATAAGCAGCAGGTCAGCGTCACCGTTCAGGCGCCCCTCGCGAGGAGGCTCGCTGCCACGTAAAGTGAGCTTGCCCCCTCGCCACAGGACGGCCTCAGACTTGAGCAGTGCGTGTTCTTGCGCCTACGGCTTGCTCCTCGCGCACAAACCGATTGGCCCTGCCAAACGTCCCGAAATCGTTGAACCGCACCCCCATCTCCCGCATCACCTTATGCGCCACCGGCACCGTCAGCTGGCGAATGTAAAACGGTTCCTTCACCACAAAATGATGAATACCGTGGCTACTGCCAAAGTTGCAGCAGAACGCCTGCAACGGCCACAGCCACCACGGGTTAAGCACCTGGGTCTGCTGGATCACGTTCCCCGGTTCCACATCACCGTAGTAGTGCATGTTGGAGCTGATGAAGTGCAGGCAAAACGTGCGCAGCACATTCGGGCCGATGATCACCACGGCGGCAATATCGATCACCTGCATCACTGCCAGCGTGGTCGCGGACCATTCGATAGGCGAGCCCAGCAGATAAGCGATGCCATTGGCCGCATGGAATCCGAGGAACATATACCAGGCGCCCCAATGCACCAGTGCCAGCGGCGCATAGACCTTAAGCGTACGCTTGATGATGCTGAATTTATGCGCCCAGGTTTTCGCTCGCAGCATGCGAATGAACGCCGACATCACGTTGTCGCCGACCATCAGCAGCCGGGCGACTCCCCAAGGCTCGCCGTTGGTGATCGCCCGTTCCTCCATGTCGGATTCCGTGCCGGACACCTTGTGGTGATTGAGGTGCAGGTGGCGACGGATCCATGGATTGATCGTACTCGGCCGCGCCAGCCACACCAGGCCCATCATCAGGTTGTGCGCAATGCGTTTCTTGCGGAAATACATGCTGTGGATCAGGTCGTGTTCGAGCTCGTGGGTCAGCGAGGCGAAAAATGCGTTGAGCAGCAGGCACACCCACCACGCCATGTAGCCATTGATATAGAGCACCGCCGAGCCGATCATGGCAGCCAGGGCAAACGCCAGGATGCCCGCGCCCAAGGCATCCTGGTGGTTGAGAATCGGATAGCGCTGACGCAATTCGACGCCCTTGGCCAGCACCACTTCGCGAATGTGCGCTGAGCGTTGGGATGCATTCAGTCGCTGGGGACTTGCAGAAGTACGGTCCATGCTTCCATCCTCTGGTTATTGATGTCCGCATCCTGCCCTGTGAACCCGCGCAAGGCGGTAGCCGTGAACGCCAACCTGTTGACCGGAAGCGCCAATCAGCATGACTGAACCGACCTCCCTCGCCAGCTGGACCCGTGCCCTGCGCAAGCAACTCGATGCATTGGGCCTCGACAGCACCGCCCTGTGTCACCAGGCGGGGCTCGACCCGCTATTGATGGACGACCCTAACGCCCGTTATCCGTTGTCCGGCACCACGCGGCTGTGGGAACTCGCCGTACAGGTCAGCGGCGACCCGGCGATCGGCCTGCGGGTTTCGCGTTTCGTCAGCCCCACCACTTTTCATGCATTGGGTTACGCGCTGGTGGCCAGCGGCAGCCTGCGCGAGGTATTCGAACGCATCGTGCGCTATCACCAGGTCGTCAGCGACGCCCTGGAACTCGAGTTGACCCGCTGCGAGGATCGCTATCGCTTCCGCCTGAAAATCCCCCCCGGCAACCCGGCACCGGCCTATGAAGCCATTGATGCCTTCACCGCGATTTATGTGCGCACCTGCCGCAACCGCCTGGGCCGCGAGTACGCGCCCATGGCGGTCTACCTGCGTCGCCCGGAGCCCGCCGATGCGCATCAATGGCACAAGGTTTTTCGCTCCCTGGTGCACTTCGCCGCCGAAGAGGATCGCCTGGAGTTTTCCCTTGTGGACTTTGAAAGTCATCTGGACGACGCCAACCCGGAGCTCGCCGAGCACAACGAAACCGTGCTCAAGCGAACCCTCGCGCAACTCAAGCCACTGACCTGGGAACGCAAGGTGCGCGACGCCATCGAAGAACAATTACCCGAAGGCGAACCCAGCGCCGAACACATCGCCCACACCCTGCACCTGAGCTTGCGCAGCCTGCAGCGGCACTTGGCGGATGAAGGTTGTCGGTTCGACACGCTGCTCAACGAAAGCCGCGAGAACCTGGCGTTACTGCACTTGCGGGATCCGCAATGCTCATTGAGCGAGATCAGCTACCTGCTGGGGTTCGCCGACACCAGCAGCTTCAGCCGCGCCTTCAAACGCTGGACCGGGATGACACCGGGGCAGTTTCGCGATGGGTTGCGGTGATGGATGGGAATCATCCTATTCAGTCTTTAACCAGGCTCCGCGCCATTCCCGCCGCCCATTGTTCCAGCATCACATCACCCACATCGGCGAAGGCTTTGTTCGCACTGATGTAATCAGCCATCTCGCTCATTGCAATCTCCATCCCGTGGGCGACTTGCTGCAAAAGCTCATTGCACCGACCCTCCGTGAGGTTGCAGGCCGACCGACCAAACCGCATGAGCGTCTTGTATTTAGGCCAAGCCTTTGATCCGCCCAACAGCAACGCCATACTGTCCGACCTGATGTAGACCGACGTGGAGACTATGTCGTAAGCCGGTGCGAGTTGGATCTGCGCATCCTTTGCGGTGTTCTCGTAAAGCACGCCAAAGTTTTTAAGGTGGGCGTCTCCGTTCTTTACGCCGGATGAGAGGGCGACGATTTTGAAGAACGATTCAAGTGCTTGCTTAAGCAATGAGGGTGATACGAATGCCTTGATCTGCTTGGCTGCACCTTCATAGGATCCATCGTATTTGGCCTTGGACGGCCAAGCGTTGAGGACGCAAAAATCTTCAAAACCCAAATAGCCATGGTGGCTCAAATCGAAACGTTCAACGATCAGAAATTTTCCATGTTCACTGAGTTCGAAGCTGGGTACCTCAAGGCCCGAATGTAACGCGGCCCGCATGCAGAAGTACTCGTTGGCAGCCAGCTCTGGGTATTCCTCCGAGCGGAAGGATTTGACCAGGTGTGTGGCGCCCCGGTGCGTCAGTCGATCAATGGTTGATGCACTATCGCGTACCAGGACTTTGGGCTGCACGCCAGAAACGCCCGAATAGCGGCCGTACGTCTCCAGCAAATCGTCGAACAGACCTTCCGCACCATCGTGAATCAACAAATCTGCGAGGCTGGTTTCCGGCGGCCGGTCGCTTGCGTTTAGCGTGTTTGCAATCCCCGTACGGCCTAGCTGGTGTGGCCCAACAATCGCCAACATCGAAAAATCATCAAAGCCTCTCACCGCTTTGCTGAAACGACGGACCAGCTCCTCGCGCAGGGCGCCCTCGGGCAGGTTCATTTCGAAAATAGGCGGTACACCGTGCTCCCACGTGTAGCTCTCAAGGCGAGTCGGCATGGTCAACGAAATAGCACTCTCTTCCTGCGCGCTTTCTACGTAGGTGAATACTGAATCGCTGCGGGACTCACCGCGCCCCAAGGTTCCTACTCCCGACTCGCCAACACTGATGTGCAGCCTGTCGTATTCCTGCTGCTCACTCATGGAAGCCGACCTTCTTCAGAGAGTCCAGCGTTGGGCGTTTCGACTGCCGCGGCACAGCAGCAAGTTCGTACCCGAAACCGTTCAAGATTGCTTCAACCTTGCGCAGACCGATTTCAGAGATCGTATTGTTCTCGATGCCCGAAATGGTCGAGCGGCTCATTCCGTACTGATTGGCTAAGGCTTGTTGAGACATCTTGCGATCTTTGCGTAGCGACCGGATAAGTGCACCTAGATTTTCCATTGGGCAACCTGCATCGTATACAGTGCAAATTATATAAATTTGCTTAGATGCATCGTATTTAGTGCAATATCAGTTCAATGTCCAGCTTATTTTTTGACCAGACTCGCACCCTCACGGCCACGATCGCGCCGCAACAACTTGCGCACCCGAGCCACCAGGTCACTCACCTTGAACGGCTTGAGCAAGTAGTCTTCTTCGTGCAGCTCCAATCCGCGCAGGCGGTCTTCGATGCCGTCCGTGGTGGTCAGGAACAGCACCGGCGTTTCGCCGAGCTTGCGAATCTGTTGCTGTAATTGCCAGCCATTGAGCCCCGGCAGCATGACGTCGAGGATGATCATCTCGTAGTCGCCGGACTCGATGAAACGCCGGCCGTCCATGCCATTGAGCGCTACATGCACGGTATAACCGGCTTCGCTCAGGCCATTGGCCAGGAGTTTGGCAGTCTCCGGCTCGTCTTCTACTAACAGCACTCGCATGGCACACCTCATTTGTCGTTGGTATAGGCTAGGCGCCTTCGCGGACAAAGCCCACCCTTTAAATCAGCGCCAATGCCCGCAGTCGCTCCGCATCGAGAATTTCGATTTCGCCGTACCTCAAGCTGACAACGCCCTGGCCCTCCAGCTCCTTGAGCAACTGGTTGGTGGTCTGGCGCGACAGTGACAACATCGACGCCAACTGCTCCTGCGGTAGCTGCAGCACCCGTCGCGGCGGATCGATTTCGCCATAGCTGTCGGCGATCATCAGCAAGCGGTGCGCCAGGCGCGCCGGAGCCGGCAGCAGGCTCAGCTGTTCGAGGTTGATGAACGTCAGGCGCAGTTTCTGGCTCATCAACAGTGCCAGTTGCCGCCAATATAGCGGCTGCTCGTCCAGCATCGCCAACAGCGCGGCCTGCGGAATATGCAGCAGCGTGCACGGGCCCAGGCCGAAGGCGTCATGGGTTCGCGCTTGCCCATCGAACAGGCAGATTTCACCGAACCAGTGCGGCTGCTCCACCAGGCTCAACAGGGCTTCCTTGCCCTGCTCGTTGACCGCGCCGATCCGCACGGTGCCTTCGAGCACCGCATACAGCCCACATGGCGGATCGCCGCGCTGGAACAGCCGCTGCCCGGCAGACAGATGCCGCAGCCTCGCCGCTGCCAGCAGACTATCCTGTAGAGGAACAGGCAGATGACTGAACCACTGGCCGCTCATCAGGCGCGCACGCCAGACCTGCATGTCCATGAAAACTCCTTGAGATTGTCGCCTGGCTGACAGAGCAAAAAATCCAACCGGTGGATGATCACTCACCCTACAGGAGGAATAACAATGAAAAAAAGCCTGGTTGATCATCTCGGCCAATACGCCACTTACCACCGTGACCCACGCAACATTGCCACTCACTTCATTGGTATTCCGCTGATTGTCGTGGCTGTGGCAGTGCTGTTGTCTCGGCCGCAATGGGCCGCAGGCTGGCTGTCGCCGGCGGTGCTGGTAGCGCTGGCGTCCGCCTGGTTCTACCTGCGCCTGGAGCTGCGCCTCGGGGTGTTGATGAGCGTGCTCCTGGGTTTATGCGTCTGGGCCGGTCATGTATTGGCGCAGCAGAGCACGCTGATATGGCTGGTGAGTGGCGTTGGGATGTTTGTGGTGGGTTGGGCGATTCAGTTTGTCGGGCATCACTACGAAGGTCGCAAACCGGCCTTTGTCGATGATGTGACGGGCTTGATCGTTGGCCCGTTGTTTGTGGTGGCGGAGTTAGCATTTTTGCTGGGGCTGCGATCTTTCGATCTTAAATGTTGGCGAGTTTCTGCCAGACCTTCGGCTTGAAGAACAGCGTCTCGCCCTTGGCCAACCCGGTCAGGCTGTCGTGGTCCTTGACCACTTCCGCCTCGATCAACTCGCTCTGGCCTTCGACCTTCAGCGTCACCCGCGTCGTCGCCCCCAGCGGACGGATATCGCGGACTTCGGCGGCATGGTGGTCCTCCAACTCGTGACGCGACAACGAGACTTCATGAGGACGGAACAACACGTGATTGTCTTCGCCCAGGTGCAACCGGTTCGAATCCCCAAGGAAGTGGTAGACGAAATCGCTGGCCGGGTTCTCGTAGACATCACCCGGTGAGCCGATCTGCTCGATCACGCCCTTGTTCATCACCACGATACGATCGGCCACTTCCATGGCCTCTTCCTGGTCGTGGGTCACGAACACCGAGGTCAGGTTGATGTCTTCGTGCAAGCGCGCCAACCAGCGACGCAGCTCTTTGCGGACCTTGGCGTCGAGGGCGCCGAAGGGTTCGTCGAGCAGCAGCACTTTCGGCTCCACCGCCAGGGCGCGGGCCAGGGCGATACGCTGGCGCTGACCACCGGAAAGCTGCTCCGGATAACGATCCGACAACCAGTCCAGCTGCACCATGTTCAGCAGCTCGTGAACCTTCACCGCGATTTGGCTTTCGCTCGGACGCTGGTTTTTCGGCTTCATGCGCAGGCCGAACGCGACGTTGTCGAACACCGTCATGTGGCGAAACAGGGCGTAATGCTGGAACACAAAACCGACGTTGCGATCACGCACGTCGTGGCCGGAAACGTCTTCACCGTGGAACACGATATTGCCTTGGTCCGGGGTCTCCAGGCCGGCGATGATCCGCAGCAGAGTGGTCTTGCCGCAACCCGAGGGGCCGAGCAGGGCCACGAGTTCGCCGCTCTGGATATCCAGGCTGATGTTGTCCAGCGCCTTGAACGCGTTGAAATTCTTGCTGACGTTACGCACTTCGATCGACATGAATTATTCCTCCGCGGCGCTGGCGCGCAGGCGGTTAATACGGTTTTCGCTCCACTGCTTCAGCAGCAGGATGAAGAGCGCCATGATCAGCAACAGGCTCGCTACCGCGAACGCGGCCACGTGGTTGTATTCGTTGTAGAGGATCTCGACATGCAACGGCAAGGTGTTGGTCACCCCGCGAATGTGCCCGGAGACCACCGACACCGCACCGAACTCACCCATGGCCCGTGCCGTACACAGCACCACGCCATAGATCAGGCCCCATTTGATGTTGGGAACGGTGACGTGCCAGAACATCTGCCAACCATTGGCCCCCAGCAGCCGTGCAGCCTCTTCTTCCTGGGTACCTTGTTCCTGCATCAGCGGGATCAGTTCACGCGCCACGAAGGGCACAGTTACAAAAATCGTCGCGAGCACGATACCCGGCAGGGCGAAGACGATCTGGATATCGTGATCCTGCAGCCACGGCCCGAACAGGCCCTGGGCACCAAACATCAGCACGTAGACCAGGCCGGCGATGACGGGCGAGACCGAGAACGGCAGGTCGATCAGGGTCACCAGCATGCTTTTGCCGCGGAATGAATACTTGCTCACGCACCACGCCGCGCTCACCCCAAACACGACGTTCAGGGGCACCGAGATCAATACGGCAATCAGGGTGAGCTTCAGCGCGGAGAGCGCATCAGGTTCAAAGATCGCGGCAAAAAATGCCCCGAGACCCATCTTCAAACCTTGGGACACCACGATGATCAGCGGCAGCAACAGGAACAGCGCGAACACCAGCCAGCCGAGACCGATCAGCACTCGACGCGAGCTGGCACTGCCACGACGGGCAGCGTTCGAGGAGGCAGCAGCAATAGACGATTGGGACATGTGTGCGGCTCCTTATGGGGTTTCGATGCGGCGTTGCAGCAAGTTGATCAGCAGCAACAGGACGAAGGAAACCACCAGCATCAACACACCGATGGACGTGGCGCCGGTGTAATCGTACTGGTCGAGCTTGACCATGATCAGCAGCGGCAGAATTTCGGTTTTCATCGGCATGTTGCCGGCGATGAAAATCACCGAGCCGTACTCGCCCACCCCACGGGCAAACGCCAGGGCAAAGCCGGTCAACCAGGCTGGCAGCAGTGCCGGCACCAGGATATGACGGAACACCTGAATGGGTTTGGCACCCAGGCACGCCGCCGCTTCTTCGACTTCACGAGGGATATCGGCCAACACTGGCTGTACCGTACGTACCACGAATGGAAGCGTAACGAAGGTCAGCGCGAGGGTGATGCCAAGGGGGGTGTAGGCGATCTTGAAGCCCAGGTCCGCCGCCAGCTGGCCAACCCAGCCATTCGGCGCGTAGAGCGCGGTCAGCGCGATGCCAGCCACAGCAGTCGGCAAAGCAAAGGGCAAGTCGATCATCGCATCGATGATCTTGCGTCCCGGGAAGGTATAGCGCACCAGCACCCAGGCCAGCAGGGTTCCGATGATGCCGTTGATGATCGCGGCATAGAACGCAGTGCCGAAGCTCAGCTTCAACGCCGCAAGCACTCGCGGCGCGGAGATGATTGCCCAGAACTGATCCCAGGTAAGTTGCGAGGCGTGCACGAACATCGCCGCCAGGGGTATGAGCACAATCAGGCTGAGGTACACCAAGGTGTAGCCCAGCGTCAGCCCGAAGCCGGGTATGACGGGGGAGATACGACGCGACATAAAAGTCCTTGGTTAAAAATCGATCCGCTAAACGCATGAATGTGGGAGCGGACTTGCTCGCGAAGAGGGTCTGGCAGACACCTGTCAAGTCGTCTGATACACCGCCTTCGCGAGCAAGCCCGCTCCCACATGCCATGAGGCTCGTGGCGTGGCTTGCGCCAGGTTACTGCGCCGAGTAGATCTGGTCGAACACGCCACCGTCATTAAAGAATTTCGGTTGGGCAGTTTTCCAGCCGCCGAAGTCTTTGTCGATGGTCACCAGCTCCAGTTTCGGGAATTGCTGGGCGTACTTGGCGGCCACTTCCTTGTCACGTGGGCGGTAGAAATTCTTCGCGGCAATTTCCTGGCCGGCCGGGCTGTACAAGTGCTTGAGATAGGCTTCGGCGATCTGCTCGTTGCCCTTTTTCTCCGCGTTCTTGTCGACCACGGCTACTGGTGGCTCGGCAAGGATCGACAGCGAAGGCACGACGATCTCGAATTTATCAGCGCCGCCATCTTCCTTCAGCGCCAGGAAAGCTTCGTTTTCCCAAGCCAGCAACACGTCACCCTGGCCGTTATTGACGAAGGTGATGGTCGAACCGCGAGCGCCGGTATCCAGCACGGGCACGTGCTTGAACAGGGTCTGTACGTATTCCTTGGCCTTGGCTTCGTTACCGCCGTTGGCTTTCAGGCCGTACGCCCAGGCCGCGAGGAAGTTCCAGCGGGCGCCGCCGGAGGTTTTTGGATTCGGGGTGATCACCGACACATCGTTCTTGACCAGGTCGCCCCAGTCCTTGATGCCTTTAGGGTTGCCCTTGCGCACCAGGAACACGATGGTCGAAGTGTACGGCGTGCTGGCTTCCGGCAGACGCTTCTGCCAGTCGGCCGGCAGGGTCTTGCCGAGCTTGGCAATTTCGTCGATGTCGCCTGCCAGGGCCAGGGTCACCACGTCGGCACGCAAGCCGTCGATTACCGCACGCCCCTGCTTGCCCGAACCACCGTGGGACTGCTGGATTTTCACCGAGTCGCCAGCGTGGTCTTTCTGCCAGAATTTAACGAACTCCGCGTTATATTCCTGATACAGCTCGCGAGTCGGGTCGTACGAGACGTTAAGCAGCTCGTAATCCTTGGCAACCGCGGAACCAGCAAAAAGGGCACTGGCCAGGGCGGCCAAAGCGAAATGACGAATCGACGACATGGTGAAAGCTCCTGGAATTCTGATTGTGTTGGCTTTTTTTGGTTTTGTGGAATCGCGGTGCCCGTTGAAGATCAGCTCGGTTTGTTGCCCGGCTGCTGCAAACGAAATTTTTCCTTGCGCTCGATTTGCACGACCTGAGCGTTGTGCACAGTGATTTCCACTGCCCCAAATCGCAGGTCGCGCAATGCGCTCTGAATCTCGCGCAAGATGGTTGCTTCGTCCTGGCCGTCAACGCTACGTAGGGATGCGCTCATGATGCTGCTCCTTCGACTGAGAGGTTGCCTGGCAGTGGGCGGCACTGCTTGCGGCGTGAGGCCAATAGTAGATAGGTGCGGATATTCTTAAAAAGACTATTTAAGAATGTTTATATAACCAGAAGTGATTATTTGGAGGTGCCGCGCAGCCCTACGTCGTGCGAGGAGTCGTAGGAGCTGTCGTAGGAGCTGTCGAGTGAAACGAGGCTGCGATCTTTTCGGGCGACCCTAGCCAATATCCGGCGCCCGCGCCCAATCAAGCTGCGCAGCAGGCACTGGCCGCGCGAACCAGTAACCCTGGCCCAGATCGCAGTCCTGCGCCAGCAAGAACACCGCCTGTTCGACCTGCTCGATCCCTTCAGCGTGCACTTGCATGCCCATGCTCTTGGCCAGCGCGATGATGACCCGCACGATCGCCACGTCGTCCTCATCCCACGGCAGGCCAGCGACGAAACCTTGATCGATCTTGAGTTTCTGCACCGGCAGGCGCTTGAGCCGCAGCAAGGAAGAATAACCTGTACCAAAATCGTCAATGGCCAGGCGCACGCCCAGCTCACGCAGGCGATGCATCTGTTCCAGAGCCACCTCGGGGTCATCCATTACCGCACTTTCAGTGACTTCCAGCTCCAGATAAGCCGGGTCCAGTCCCGTGTCGCGCAGCACCTGAGCTACCTGTTGATACAGCTCGCGGCGAGCAAACAGTCGCGACGAGACATTCACCGCGACAAACGACAACACCACACCTGACTGCTGCCATTGGCACATTTGCTGACACGCCTGCTGCATGACCCAGGCGTCGATTTCGGCGATCAGGCCGGTACGCTCGGCGATCGGGATGAACTCGGCGGGCGAGACCAGTCCGCGCTGCGGGTGCTCCCAGCGGACCAGCGCCTCGACGCCGATCAGGCGACTGGTCTTGAGGTCGTGGACCGGTTGATAAAAAACCCGCAGCTCATGCTGCTCCAGGGCCCTGCGCAGCTCGAATGCAGTCTCGACCCGCTGCTGCGCCTGCGCGGTCAGCTCTTCGGTGTAAAGGGCATAGCTGTCCCGGCCAGCATTTTTTGCCTTGGACAGAGCCGAGTCGGCGTTGCGCAACAATTGTTCGGCACTCAGGGCGTCGCTGGGGAACAGGCTGATGCCCACGCTGGCATTGATGAACAGCTGGTTGCCGTCGAGATGGAAGGGTTCCTTGAAACCGTCGATGATCCGCTGGGCCAGCGCCGCCGCGTGGACCAGTTGCGGACAACCTTCCGCGAGGACGGCGAATTCATCGCCCCCCAGGCGCGCGAGGGTAATGCCCGGCCCGAACATCGCCTGCAGGCGCTCGGCCACGGCCTTGAGCAGCTGGTCTCCGACGGTGTGCCCAAGGCTGTCGTTGATCATCTTGAAGTGATCCAGGTCGATCACCAGCAGCGCGCAGCCACGCTTGTGCACCTGCGCCGAAGCCACCGCCTGTTCGGCGCGATCGGTGAATAGCAGGCGATTGGGTAGGTCAGTCAGCGGATCATGGTGCGCGAGGTGAGTCAGTTCGTGCTCGGAGTTCTTGATTGCGCTGATGTCGGAAAACACTGCCACGTACTGGCTGACCCGACCATCATCATCGCGAACGATGCGGATCGTCTGCCACTGCGGGTAGATTTCCCCACTTTTGCGCCGATTCCAGATTTCCCCGCTCCACTCGCCCTCTCTATTGAGCGTCGCGAACATCGCCTGGTAGAAACTTGCGGGATGGCGGCCGGATTTGAACAGGCTGGGCTGCTGGCCTATCACCTCATCGCGCTGATACCCGGTGATCTGCATGAACGCCCGGTTCACGTGAACGATCAAGCCTTTGTCACTGGTGACCAGCACGCCCTCGCGGGTGCAGTCGAATACGGCCGCCGCCTGGCGCAGCCGCTCCTGATCGGCCGAGCGCTCACGCAACTGCGCACCGATACCGAGGCAGCGAAACAACCTCGTGCGGGCGATGAAGATAATTCCTGCGCTGAGCAATACCCAGACATAGCCGTTGATCAGTTGCCAGTGCAACGCCTCGGCCGAGCTATCGAAGAAACTGTTTAATACAAAACCGCTGAGCGTTAGCCAGACAACGGAAAGCAGCAGATAAAGCAGCGCTGCACGCAAGGCATCGCGATAGGTGGCAGACATTCGGTCTTCCATGTCCCTCAAAATGGGAGGAATTATAGAGTAAAGAAACATCCAGCCACTCTTATCTGAAAGGGTGACTGGTTTTATCTGCGCGCTTAGTGATAATGCGAAGGCTGTTTTTTTCTTTATCGAGGGCCCTACAGCCTATGTGGTACGAAGGTTTTCTTGGCTTGTCGCCCTGGTCACTGGTGGCAGTCACCCTGCTGATGACCCACGTTACAATCATCGGCGTCACAGTCTATCTGCATCGCTATTCAGCCCATCGCTCCCTTGAGCTCAATGCCGGCCTGAAACATTTCTTCCGCTTCTGGCTGTGGTTGACCACGGCGCAGAACACCCGTGAGTGGACCGCCATCCACCGCAAGCATCACGCCAAATGCGAAACCATCGATGACCCGCACAGTCCGGTCGTCAAAGGCCTGTCCACGGTTCTGCGCAAAGGTGCGGAGCTGTATCGCGCCGAAGCGGAAAATCCGGAGACACTGCGCATCTACGGCAAGAACTGCCCGGAAGACTGGATCGAACGCAACCTGTATAGCCGCTTCCCGCTCTTGGGCGTGGCAATCATGGGCGTTATCGACCTGCTGCTGTTCGGTACGATCGGCATCACCATCTGGGCCATCCAGATGATGTGGATCCCGGTGTGGGCGGCCGGCGTGGTCAATGGCCTGGGCCATGCCATCGGCTACCGCAACTTCGAATGCCGTGATGCGGCCACCAACCTGGTGCCGTGGGGCATCCTGATCGGCGGCGAAGAACTGCACAACAACCATCACACCTACCCGAACTCGGCAAAACTGTCGGTGAAGAAGTGGGAATTCGATCTCGGCTGGGCCTGGATCCAGGTTTTCAGCTTCCTGCGCCTGGCCAAGGTTCAGCGAGTCGCGCCAATCGCCCATCGGGTTGAAGGCAAAGGCAACCTGGACATGGATACCGCCATGGCGATCCTCAACAATCGCTTCCAGATCATGGCCCAGTACCGCAAATTGGTGATCGCGCCCCTGGTCAAGCAAGAGTTGGAGAAGGTCGATCACTCGGTCCGCCACCAGTTCCACCGGGCCAAGCGTCTGTTGTCGCGGGAAACCAGCCTGCTGGATGACAAGCACCACATGCGCATCCAGACCATGCTCGAGCACAGCCAGGCCCTGAAAGTCATTTATGAGAAGCGCCTGGCCTTGCAGCAGATCTGGGTCAAGACCAGCTCCAACGGTCACGACATGCTGGCAGCTATCAAGGACTGGATTCACGAAGCCGAGGCCAGCGGGATTCAATCGTTGCGCGACTTCGCCGACCAGTTGAAGACCTACTCCCTGCGCCCTGCTAACGCCTGATCCTACGGAAAGCA